>NZ_PSNX01000016.1 GCF_002930615.1 Caldimonas caldifontis
CAGCGTCGTCTTGCCATGGTCCACGTGACCAATCGTCCCCACGTTCACGTGCGGCTTGGTCCGCTCAAACTTGCCTTTTGCCATTTTTCCGATCTCCTGACGGTGCAATGCCGAGGTTGGACGATGAGAGGGAGGTGGTGCCCATGACGCGGATCGAACGCGTGACCTCTCCCTTACCAAGGGAGTGCTCTACCACTGAGCCACATGGGCATCGACACGGGTTTGGGCGCACCCCGAAGGAACACCCAAACCCGTGTCGACGGGTCTTGCTGGAGCGGGAGACGGGAATCGAACCCGCGTCATTAGCTTGGAAGGCTAAGGTTCTACCATTGAACTACTCCCGCAAAGGAGTCGCTTCCCAACTCACCCGTCGCGCCCGTGCGCCAGCAAGATCGCACGAACGCCCAACATCGTTTCGCCTGGTGGAGGGGGCTGGATTCGAACCAGCGTAGGCGTAAGCCAACAGATTTACAGTCTGCCCCCTTTAGCCACTCGGGCACCCCTCCGCGGCGAACCACAGATTATATGTTGAGTTTTCGTCGCTGCCAATGCCCCCACGCGCGATGCGCGCTCACCAGCGGATCTCGCCCCTGCCGCGGCTGCTCAGCCAGGCATTGGCCTGGCTGAAGTGCCGGCACCCCAGGAATGGTGCAGGTGGACGGCGGGCCGACAGCGGCGAGGGGTGATTGCTGGCCAGGATGGCGTGCCGCGTGGTGTCGATCAGCGGGCACTTGGCCTGGGCGCTGGCGCCCCAGAGCAGAAAGACAGTGCCGCAAGAGGCCTCGGAGACGGCGCGGATCAGCGCGTCGGTGAGGCCTTCCCACCCTCGGCCGGCATGGCTGGCGGGCTGACCGTCTTCCACCGTGAGCACGGTGTTGAGCAGCAACACCCCCTGCGCCACCCACCGGCTCAGGTCACCGCTGCTCGGCGATGGATTCCCCGTATCAGCCGAGACTTCTTGATAGATGTTGCGCAGGCTCGGAGGCAGGCGCTGCCCTTCAGGCACGGAGAAGGCCAGCCCCTGCGCCTGCCCAGGGCCGTGATAGGGGTCCTGGCCCAGGATGAGCACCTTCACCGCGCCGGGATCGCCCACCTGCAGCGCGCGGAACACCTGGGCGGGATAGACGATGGCGCCGTCGCGCATGCGCCCATCGACGAAGTCGATCAGGGACCGACCGGCCGGGCTGGCCCGGAAAGCGTCTGTGATGGGGCGCCAGCCCGCGCCCACACGATCGAAACAGGCGCCGAGCGGCTCGCGCAGACGGTTGTCCGCGGTGTGCGCAGCCGCAAACAGCGGGGCCTGAGCGCTCACGCGAAAAGGGCCGCCAGGGCCTCACCAGGGTCGTCGGCGCGCATGAAGGCCTCGCCCACCAGGAAGGCATGGACCCCCGCGTTGCGCATGCGCTGCACATCCGCGCGCCCGAGGATCCCGGATTCGGTGACCAGCAGGCGATCGGCTGGCACGGCGGGCAGCAGGGTCAGCGTGGTGTCGAGGCTCACCTCGAAGCTGCGCAGGTTGCGGTTGTTGATGCCCACCAGCGGGGTCTTCAGGCGCAGGGCCCGATCGAGTTCGGCCCCGTCGTGCACCTCCACCAGCACGGCCATGCCCAGCCCGAGCGCCACCGCTTCGAGATCGGCCATCTGGGCGTCGTCCAGGCAGGCCGCGATCAGCAGGATGCAGTCGGCTCCCCACGATCGCGCCTCGAAGACCTGGTACTCGTCGATCATGAAGTCCTTGCGCAGCACCGGCAGCACGCAGGCGGACCGGGCCTCGCGCAAGTACTGCGGCGCGCCCTGGAAGAAGCGCTCGTCGGTGAGCACCGACAGGCAGGCCGCGCCGTGACGGGCGTAGCTCGCGGCGATCTCGGAGGGCACGAAGCGCTCGCGCAGCACGCCCTTGCTGGGGCTGGCCTTCTTGACCTCGGCGATCACGCCGGCGCCGCCGGCTGCGATGCGTTGGCGCAAGGCGCCGACGAAGTCACGCTGGCCGCCCAGCGCCTCGGCCTCGCGCCGCAGGCTGGGCAGGTCGCGCGCGCGGCGGGCCGCAACCACTTCTTCGCGTTTGACCTCGACGATGCGGTGCAGGATGTCGCTCATCTCAGGCCTTCCCACCCAGCTGCTGCGTGACGGCCACGAACTGGCTCAACTTGGCCAGGGCCTTGCCCGAGGCCACGGCTTCGCGGGCCAGGCGCACGCCCTCAGCGATGGACGGGGCCACGTTGGCGCAGTACAGGGCGCCCGCGGCGTTGAGCAGCACGATGTCGCGCACCGGCCCGTCCTCGTTGGCCAGCGCGCGCTGGATGCACTGCACCGACTCCTCCTTGCTGGCCACGCGCAGCACACGGGCATCGTAGACCGGCAGGCCGAAGTCGGCCGGATGGATGCTGTACTCGCGCACCTCGCCGTCCTTGAGTTCACCGACCAGGGTCTCGCCGGACAGCGAGATCTCGTCCATGCCGTTCATGCCATAGACGATCATCACGTGCTCGGCGCCCAGGCGCTGCAGCACGCGCACCTGGATGCCCACCAGGTCGGGGTGGAAGACGCCCATGAGCTGGTTGGGGGCCCCCGCCGGGTTGGTGAGCGGGCCCAGGATGTTGAAGAGCGTGCGCACGCCCAGCTCCTTGCGCACCGGCGCGGCATGCTTCATGGAGCCGTGGTGGTTGGGCGCGAACATGAAGCCGATGCCGGTTTCGGCCAGGCAGGCCGCCACCTGGTCAGGCGCCAGATTGATGTTGGCACCCAGGGCTTCGAGCACGTCGGCGCTGCCGGTGCTGGACGACACGGCCCGGCCGCCATGCTTGGCCACCCGCGCGCCCGCCGCTGCCGCCACGATCATGGCGGCGGTGGAAATGTTGAAGGTGTGGGCTGCGTCGCCGCCGGTGCCGCACAGATCGACAAGGTGCGCCTTGTCGGCCACGGGCACGGGCGTGGCGAACTCGCGCATGACCTGCGCAGCGGCGGCAATCTCGCCGATGGTTTCCTTCTTCACGCGCAGGCCGATGGCCAGGGCGGCAATCATCACCGGCGACATCTCGCCGCTCATGATGCGGCGCATCAGGGCCAGCATCTCGTCGTGGAAGATCTCGCGGTGTTCGATGACCCGGGTGAGGGCCTCGGTGTTGGTCATGGTCATCGTGGCCTCCTCAATGCAGGTTCAGGAAGTTCTTCAGCATGGCGTGGCCGTGTTCGCTGAGGATGGACTCGGGATGGAACTGCACGCCCTCCAGCGGCGTGCGCGTGCCGGCCAGGGCGGTGTGGCGCACGCCCATGATCTCGCCGTCGTCGGTGGTGGAGGTGATCTCCAGCCCGGCCGGCAGGGTCTCGCGCTCGATGGCCAGCGAGTGGTAGCGCACCACGCTGAACTGGCGCGGCAGGCCGGTGTACACGCCCTTGCCGTCGGTGGTGATGGTGCTGGACTTGCCGTGCATCTGCACTTTGGCGCGCACGATGCGCCCGCCCAGGGCCGCGCCGATGCTCTGGTGGCCCAGGCACACGCCCAGGATGGGCAGCTGTCCGGTGAAGTGGCGGATGGCCTCGACGCAGATGCCGGCCTCGGCCGGTGAACACGGGCCGGGCGAGAGCACGAGGTGATCGGGTTTGAGGCCCGCAATGCCTTCGAGCGTGATCTCGTCGTTGCGGAAGACGCGCACCTCCTGGCCCAGTTCGCCGAAGTACTGCACGAGGTTGTAGGTGAAGGAGTCGTAGTTGTCGATCATCAGCAGCATGACAGTCTCCTTCGCGCTCAGAAGCCTTCTTCGACCAGCTCGGCCGCGCGGATGAGTGCACGCGCCTTGACCTCGGTCTCGCGCCATTCCATCTCGGGCACCGAATCGGCCACCACGCCGGCCGCGGCCTGCACGTACAGGGTGTTGTCCTTGACGATGCCGGTGCGGATGGCGATGGCCACGTCCATGTCGCCGGCGAAGCTGAGGTAGCCGCAGGCGCCGCCGTAGATGCCGCGCTTGACGGGCTCGAGCTCGTCGATGATTTCCATCGCGCGGATCTTGGGCGCGCCGGTGAGGGTGCCGGCCGGGAAGCTGGCGCGCAGCACATCAAGGTTCGTCATGCCCGGCTTGAGCAGGCCTTCGACGTTGCTGACGATGTGCATCACATGCGAGTAGCGCTCCACCACGAACGCCTCGGTCACCTGGACGCTTCCCGTCTGGGCGATGCGGCCGATGTCGTTGCGGGCCAGGTCGATGAGCATGAGGTGCTCGGCGCGCTCCTTGGGGTCGGCCAGCAGTTCCTCTTCCAGCGCCTTGTCCTGTTCGGGCGTGGCGCCGCGCGGGCGGGTGCCGGCGATCGGCCGGATGGTGATCTTTTCACCCTCGGGGGCATGCTCGTGGCGCACCAGGATCTCGGGCGAGGCGCCGACGATCTGGAAGTCGCCCATGTCGTAGAAGTACATGTAGGGCGAGGGGTTGAGCGAGCGCAGCGCACGGTACAGCGACAGCGGTGACTCCGTGTAGCGCTTCTTCAGGCGCTGGCCGATCTGCACCTGCATCATGTCGCCGGCGGCAATGTATTCCTTCGCCCGGAGCACCGCGGCCAGGTAATCGTCCTTGGCGAATTCACGTTCCACCGCGTGCGAGACGCCACGGCGCACGGGCGGGGCGGTGACGCTGTACTTCAGCTTGTCGGTGAGCTCGGCCAGGCGGCGCTTGGCGCGGAAATAGGCCTCGGGCTCGCGCGGGTCGGCATAGACGATGAGGTAGAGCCGCCCCGAGAGGTTGTCGATGACGGCCAGTTCCTCGGTCTGCAGCAGCAGGATGTCGGGGGTGCCGATGCCACCGTCCTTGCGCACCTTGGCCAGCTTGGGCTCGACGTAGCGCACGGTGTCGTAGCCGAAGTAGCCGGCCAGCCCGCCGCAAAAACGCGGCAGGCCCGGACGCAGCGCCACCTTGAAGCGCGCCTGGTACTGCGCAATGAAGTCCAGCGGATTGCCCTCATGGCTTTCGACGACCTGGCCGTCGGTGACCACTTCGGTGGTCCAGCCCGTGGTGCGCAGCAGGGTGCGCGCCGGCAGGCCGATGAAGGAGTAGCGCCCAAAACGCTCGCCACCCACGACCGACTCCAGCAGGAAGCTGTGGCGGCCCTGACCGGCGCCGTAGGCCAGCTTCAGGTAGAGCGAAAGCGGGGTTTCGAGGTCGGCAAACGCTTCGGCGATGAGGGGAATGCGGTTGTAGCCTTGCTGGGACAGGCTCTTGAATTCGAGTTCGGTGATCACGGGGCCCTCCAGGCCTGGACGGGCGCTCCTAAGGAACGGCACCACCCCGGCGGGTCATGGGGAAAGGAATCCTGCGGGATTCCTGGGGCGCCGAACCCGTGCGGGCACGTCAGGACCCAACGGCCCGGCCGCGACACGGTGGACGGCAAACTAAACCGGCGAATGCGGGCGACGCCAGGGCCAAGCTCCCCGGTCGTTCTGACCCCTGGTTAGTTTGCGCGACAGAAACATGGCGTTGAGTGTAGCAGGGGGGCTCGAGGGTCTCTACCCCCACAAAACAACGAACGTTCGTGCGTTTTTACTGATGCGTTTCAGTCCGCGGTTCGGCACCATAAGGTGCCCGCGCAGCTTCGGCGACGGGCACTGTCCTGGAGAGTTGTACGACCATGCCCAAGCGCCCCCTTCCCTCACCCGGCCCGCTGCTGCTGGCGCTGACCCTGATCACGGCCCCGAGTCTGGCGCTCGCCCAGGCCGCTCCTGCATCCACGGCACCGGGCGCCGCCGCAGCCGCGCCGAAGCGGGTGGTCGATGTGCTGGGCACGAAGTTCGATGGCGAGATCGGTGTGGCCGGACAGCGTCTGCAGCTCAACGGGGCGGGCGTGCGCTTTCGCGCCGTGTTCCGGGTGTACGCGGCCGGGCTGTACCTGGCCCAGAAGGCCGAGACGCCCGAGGCCGTGCTGAGTGCCCCGGGCCCGAAACGCCTGAACATCGTGATGCTGCGCGACATCGACGCCAACGAGCTGGGCAAGCTCTTCACCCGCGGGATGGAGAAGAACGCCACGCGCGAGGACTTCGTCAAAGCCATCCCGGGCACCATCAAGATGGGGGAGATCTTCGCCGCCAAGAAGAAGCTGGCCAGCGGCGAGTCCTTCCAGGTGGACTGGGTGCCCGGCCTGGGCACGGTCATCCTGATCAACGGCAAGCCCGCCGCCGAGCCCATCAAGGAGCCGGAGTTCTACAGCGCGCTGATGAAGATCTGGCTGGGCAAGGACCCAGCCGATGCCAACCTGAAGGAGGCCCTGCTGGGCAAGGTGCCGCCGCCGGGGAACGAGACCGGCACCTAAGCCAGCCAGTCCTCGATCTGATCGAGCCGCTCGATGTGGGCCTGCGCCGGCACGGCGCGGACGTCCTCGCCATGGTTGTAGCCGTAGGTGACCAGCACGACCGGGCAGCCCGCAGCGTGGGCGGCCTGGGCGTCGTTGCTTGAGTCGCCGATCATCAGCGTGCGCGAGGGTTCGCTTTCGAGCGCCTCGCAGGTGCGCCACAGCGGCAAGGGGTCGGGCTTCTTGCGCTCGAAGGCATCCCCGCCAAAGACCTGCTCGAAGTAGCCGCACAGGCCCTTGCGCTCCAGCAGGGGTCTGGCAAAGGCCGTCGGCTTGTTGGTGAGGCAGGCCAGCCGCAGCCCACGCGAGCGCAGGCGATCCAGGCCTTCACGCACGCCGGGAAACACCTGCGCATGCTTGCCGTTGATGTCCAGGTAGCGGGCCTGATAGCGGGTCCATGCCGTCTCGTAGAGACCAGCCTGCGCACCGACCTGCGCCAAGGTGCTGCGCAGCAGATGCTCGGAGCCCTTGCCGATCGTCCGCTCGACGAAGGCCCGGTCAACCGAGGGCAGACCCAGGTCGTTGAGGGTGTGATTCAATACCACGACGAAATCACCCAGGGTGTCCACCAGGGTGCCGTCGAGGTCGAGGATGGCCGCGCGGGGCGAGGGAAAGATCGTCGATCGCTTCATAGGCGACACAGTATCCCCGAGCCGCGCGGGATGCGTCGCGACCGGTCTCCAGGTCTCTTGCCCAGATTCACGACAACATGGCAGATGAAGATCGAGGGTGGCGACGTCATGTCGCTCGCTGGCAGCGTTCGCTGCGCAAGCCCTGGCGCCACAAACTGGCCTCGGTGGGGCATGGCCTCAGGCGCTTGATCGGCCCGGCGCACGTGCATTGGCGCTGGCGGCTGAAGGATCGTCAACCGCCCCGCCCTCACGGCCTGCCGGGTGAACTGGTGGTCAGTCTCACCTCGTTTCCTGGACGCTTCGGGCTCCTGCACCTGACGCTGATGAGCCTGCTGTGCCAGACCGTGCGGCCGGACCGTGTGGTGCTGTGGGTGGACGAGGCGTTTGCCGAGCAGGTGCCGGACAAGGTCCGTGCACTCGAACCCCACGGCCTGAGCATCCGGACCTGGCCAGACCCGATCAGAAGCTACATGAAGATCGTGCCGACCCTTGCTCAGTGGCCGGATGCCACCGTGGTGACGGCCGACGACGACATCCACTACTGGCCCACATGGCTGGAGGAGATGCTTGCAGTGTCCTCTGAGGCACCCGGCTCGGTCGTTTGCCACCGAGCCCATCGGATCGTTCACGACGACGCGGGCCGGATGCGTCCCTACAAGGAGTGGCGCTGGGGTGTGGAGGGGCCGGCCCGTGGGCTTGACCTGTTCTTCACGGGCGTCGGCGGCGTGCTTTACCCCGCCGGAGCGCTGGCCCGCTGTGCCGCTGAGGGGGACCGCTACCGCGCGCTGGCGCCGCATGGTGACGACATCTGGCTGAACTGGATGACCCGCCTGCAGGGCTTGGATGTGGTCACCACCGGCCGAGGCCGCCATCTGGTGGCGTGGCTGGGCGGCCAGCGCTCGGGGCTGTACCGTCACAACGTGCGTGGCAACGGCAACGACGAGGCGCTGCGACGCATGACCGAGGCCTATGGTGAGGGGATGTTCCGGCCCGGCGGCGCCGCGCCGGATCAGGCCGACAGCCGCGCGCGCATGGCGTCGATCACCGCCTTGTAGTCGGGCTGGCCAAAGATGGCGCTGCCGGCCACGAAGGTGTCGGCGCCGGCATCGGCCACCTGGCGGATGTTGTCGATCTTGATGCCGCCGTCCACTTCCAGGCGGATGTCGCGGCCGCTGGCGTCGATGAGCTTGCGCACCTGCTCGACCTTGCGCAGCGCCGACGGGATGAAGCTCTGGCCGCCGAAGCCGGGGTTGACGCTCATGATGAGCACGAGGTCCACCTTGTCGAGCACCCACTCCAGCACATCGAGGGGCGTGGCCGGATTGAAGACCAGGCCGGCCTGGCAGCCTTGGGCCTTGATGAGCTGCAGGGTGCGATCGACGTGGGCACTGGCTTCGGGATGGAAGCTGATGAGGTCGGCACCCGCCTTGGCAAAGGCCTGGGCCAGCGCATCGACCGGCTGCACCATCAGGTGCACGTCGATGGGCACGGGGCGGCCGTCGGGCGTCTTGGCATGCGGCTTGAGCGCCTGGCAGACCATGGGTCCGAAGGTGAGGTTGGGGACGTAGTGGTTGTCCATCACGTCGAAGTGGATCCAGTCGGCACCGGCGGCGATGACGTGGCGCACTTCCTCGCCCAGGCGGGCGAAGTCGGCGGACAGGATGGACGGGGCGATGCGATAGGTCATGAGGCACTCCAGGGCAGGCGGATTGTAGAAGTCCGGCCGACACCAGGGAGGGCCCAGGGTTGCTACCATCCCGGGCCATGAGTGCCTACGAATTCAGCGTTGACGTGCAGCCGCGCTACCTGCCGGAGCAGTCTGCCCCGGAGGAGGGCGTGTTCGCCTTCGCCTACACCGTCACCATCCGCAACACGGGCCAGGTGGCGGCGCAGCTGATTTCGCGGCACTGGATCATCACCGATGCCAACGGGCGCGTCGAGGAAGTGAAGGGGCTGGGCGTGGTGGGCCACCAGCCGCTGCTCAAGCCCGGCGAGGGCTTCGAATACACGAGCTGGACGCGGCTGGCCACACCGCGCGGCACCATGGGTGGCAGCTACTTCTGTGTGGCCGAGGACGGCGAACGCTTCGAGGCGCCCATCCCGGCGTTTTCGCTGGCCGCCCAGCGCAACAACCTGCACTGAGCGCATGCCGGGCCTGTTCGCCCCCCGGCCGGCCGTGGCGGTGTGGGATCTCAACTCCCTGCTCGCGGCCCTGGACCCCAAGGCCGAACGCGCCGAGCGCAACCTCTGGCTGGTGCGCCTGGTGGAATGGTTGCGCCATGCGCGGCTGGCACCGAAGCTGGCCGACGGTGACGACCCCACCCAGCCGGCGGCGCCGGATCTGCCGCGTGCCACGCCACGCCCGGTGCTCAAGCTGCGGCATCTGCTCAACCTGCTGGACCGCGAGCCCGAGTACCGGGCGAAACTGGTCGAGCTGCTGGCCCGCACCCTGGTGGACATGGACGCCACGCTGCTGCTGGCCGACTTCGGCTTTGCCTCGCAGATGGCCTTCTTCGGCGAGGTGCTGGAGCGCATCCAGCGCAAGGTCCTGCCGGGCACGCCGGACACCGACGATCTGGCCGAGCTCTTCCAGCTCGCGTTCTCGGATGCCGAGGACGCGCAATGGCTGCAGGCCATCGACGACGACACGCTGGAACGGCTGGCCGCCCTGATGCGCGAGGCCGTGGCCGCCCGACGCCATCCACGCGCAGCCGAAAGCTGGCGCACCTCGCTGCTGGACGCCACCGTGTTCTGCCTGACGCAGGCGCGGGCGCTGGCCTTTTCGGCCGACATCCGCAGCCGCATGACCGGCGAGGCACGTGCCCTGGCGTCGTTTCACCAGCTGTTGCGAGCCTTCCAGGCAGTGCGCCAGGAACTCGAGTCCGACGAGCGCCGCGATGAAACCCTCGTCCCCGCCCTGCGCTACTTCCGCACCCTGCTCGACGCCTGCCGGCGCGATGCCGACACGGTGTACGACGCGCTGGAGGACACCGGCATCTCGGTGGACATCGTGTTTGGCGTGCAGCAGCTCCAGGCACGCCTGGACCGGGCCGGGCACTTGCTCGATGGCCTGCTGAGTGATGCCCCGGCCCGCGCCGTGCGCGACCTGGTGGTGCAACTGGCCGAAACCGCGCAGCGCAGGCGCAGCGTGCGGGCCCTGCTGGCGCGCAACTATTCGCTGCTGGCGCGCAAGATGGCCGAGCGCAACGCCGAGACCGGCGAGCACTACATCACCCGCGACCGGCGGGAGTACCTGCAGATGTTCTGGCGGGCGGCCGGTGGCGGCGCGGTCACGACGATCACGGTCTTCCTCAAGTTCCTCATCGGCCTGCTGGGCTTCTCTGGCTTCTTTGCCGGCTTCGCCGCCGGCCTGAACTACGCCGCCAGCTTCGTGGTGATCCAGCTCGCCCATTTCACGCTGGCCACCAAGCAGCCGGCGATGACCGCGCCGGCCATGGCCCGCAAGCTGGGCGACGTGGCCAGCGACGAGGCCGTGGAGGACTTCGTGGACGAGGTGAGCCACCTCATCCGCACCCAGGTGGCCGGCATCCTCGGCAACGTGAGCGTGGTGCTGCCCTGTGCGCTGGCGGTGCAGTGGCTGTGGGCCCTGGCCTTTGGCTCGCCGCTGATCGGCGCCGACAAGGCGCAGTACGCGGTCGATTCGCTCAGCGCCCTGGGCTGGACGCCGGTCTATGCGGCCTGCACTGGCGTGCTGCTGTTCGCCTCCAGCCTGATCGCCGGCTGGGCCGAGAACTGGTTCGTGCTGCATCGCCTGGGCAGCGCACTGCGCTGGAACCCGGGCATCGTGGCGCGGCTGGGCGCCAACCGGGCCGCACGATGGTCGGTGTGGCTGCAGGGCAATGTGTCGGGCCTGGCGGGCAACATCTCGCTGGGCATGATGCTGGGCCTGGTGCCGGCGGTGGCCGGGTTCTTTGGCATCGGTTTCGACGTGCGCCACGTGACCCTGGCCAGCGGTCAGCTCGGGGTGGCACTGGGGGCTCTCGGCTGGGATCTGCTGTCCACGCCGGGCTTCTGGCTGGCCGTCGTGGGCGTGATGCTGACGGGCGTGCTCAACGTCACGGTGAGCTTCGTGCTGGCCTTCCGGCTCGCCCTGCGCTCGCGCAACATCCGCCTGAAGGACCGGGGCCGCATTTACGCCGCCGTGCGCCTGCGCCTGCGCCAGCGTCCTGCGAGTTTTCTGTGGCCCGGCCGTGAACCCGCGCCCCCCGCGACGGTCTGAGCGAGGTCAGCGGGGCGGCGGCTCGCCGTCATCGGTGCGCTCACCCTTGCGGCGGCCGGAGAACATCGTCCACCACACGATGAGTATCAACAAGACCAGGGCGCCCAGCGCCTCCAGCAAAATCAACCACATGTCCTTGTCCTGTCTGGTGATGCCTGTACGCCCCGCGACGCCCTGGCGGCTGGCGATCGTCGCGGCGATTCTAGGGATGCTGGCGGCCTGCGGCACCACGCCGCCCCAAGCCCCCACGACCGAGCCCCCGCCGTCGGCGGTCACGGTGATCGAGCAGCCGAAGTCGCGCTGGGTTCCCGTGGGCTGGGAGGCCCTGCCGGGCTGGTCGCAGGACCAGACCGTGCTGGCCTGGCCCGCCCTGCTGCGCAGCTGCGCCCGGCCGGCGGCCGGCTGGGAGGCGGCCTGCGCCCGCGCCCTGGCCCTGAGCGAGCCTCACGAGGCCGCCGTGCGGGCCTGGCTGAAGCAGCATCTGCAGCCCTATCGTGTGGAAACGCTCGACGGCGCGCCGACGGACGGTCTGCTGACCGCTTATTACGAGCCGCTGATCGAGGCGCGCCGGGCACCGGATGCCCGCTTCCGGGTCCCGCTGTACCGCGCGCCGGCCGACCTCGCCCAGCGCCGTCCCTACTGGACGCGTGCCCAGCTCGAGACGCTGCCGGCGGCCAGGTCGGCGCTGCGGGGTCTGGAGATCGCCTACGTGGCCGACCCGCTGGATGCCCTGATCCTGCAGATCCAGGGCTCGGGGCGACTGAAACTCACCGAACCCGACGGCCAGCAGCGACTGGTCCGGGTGGCCTTTGCCGCGCACAACGACCACCCCTATCGCTCGGTGGGTCGCTGGCTGGTGGACCAGGGCGCCTTTTCGCTGGAGCAGGCCTCGTGGCCGGCCATCAAGCAATGGGCCCGCGCCAACCCGCGACGCGTGACCGAGATGCTGCATGTGAACCCGCGCTATGTGTTCTTCCGCGAGGAGCCGCTGCCCGACCCGAGCGTGGGCCCGGTGGGGGCACAGGGCGTGCCGCTCACGCCTGGACGCTCGATCGCCGTGGACCGCAACGCCATCCCCTATGGCACACCGGTATGGATCGCCAGCACCGAGCCCCCGCTGCAGCCCGGCGGCGAGCCTCGGCCGCTGCAGCGCCTGATGGTGGCGCAGGACACCGGCGGCGCCATCGTGGGCGCCGTGCGCGGCGATTTCTTCTGGGGTTGGGGCGAAGGCGCCGAGGAGCTGGCCGGGCGCATGAAGCAGCCGCTGAAGATGTGGGTGCTGTGGCCCCGGCCCTGAGGTGGTTCAGTAAGTCTTGTACGGCAGGAACTTGCCGCTCATCGTGATGCTGACCCGGTCGCCCTTCGGGTCGGCCTCGCGCTGCAGGTCCATCCTGAAGTCGATCGCGCTCATGATGCCGTCGCCGAACTCCTCATGGATGAGCTCCTTGAAGGTCGTGCCGTAGACGCTGACCAGTTCATAGAAGCGGTAGATCAGCGGGTCGGTAGGCACGGCGGTGGGCAGGGAGCCCTTGTAGGGCACCACCTGCAGCCACCTGGCTGCTTCGGGGGGCAGTCCGAAGATCTCGACCACGGTGGCGGCCTGTTGTTCGGTGAGCGTCATCTGCCCCAGGCAGGCCGCCGTCGTCCATTCCTTGCTCTGGCCCACGCGTTCGGCCACGGCCTCCCACTTCAGGCCCTTGCGGACCTTGGCTTCGATGATCATCTCGGTGACGTCGTTGCGGTTCATGCGGTGCTCCTTCGCTTGGTGCGGGCAAGACAATCCCCAAGCCCGTCGCAACGCGGGCTTCGAGGGTGGGTGGAAAAGCAGTTCAGGCGATGCGTCGCAGCGCCGGTGGCGCGCCGGCCGCTGGCGGAGGTTCGGCGTCGCCGTCCAGACCCGGGCGCACCACGGTGGGTGTGGCCGGGGCGCGGCCATGCGACAGATCGGCCGAGCGCTCGACGAGGAAGTCCACCAGGTGGTTGCGGATGCGGTAGTACTGCGGATCGTGGTGCATGCCGCTGCGGGTGCGGTCGCGCGGCAGGGTGTTCACCACGGCCTCGGCCACCCGGGCGCGTGGGCCGTTGCTCATCAGCAGAATGCGGTCGGCCAGCAGGATGGCCTCGTCCACGTCGTGCGTGATCATGAAGACGGTCTGGTGCGTCTCGCGGCAGATGCGCAGCAGCTCGTCCTGGATGGTGCCGCGCGTGAGCGCATCCAGCGCGCCGAAGGGCTCATCGAGGAGCAGCATCTTGGGCTGGATGGCAAAGGCCCGCGCAATGCCTACGCGCTGCTTCATCCCGCCCGACAGCTGGGCCGGCTTCTTGTCGATGGCCGCGGTGAGCCCCACCATGGCCACGTATTTCTCGACGTGGGCGTCCACCTCGGCGGCGCTCCAGCGCGGCCAGCGCGAGCGCACGGCAAAGGCGATGTTCTTGCGCACCGACAGCCAGGGCATGAGCGCGTGGCCCTGGAACACCACGCCGCGGTCGAGGCTGGGACCGGCCACCTCGCGGCCGTCCATGAACACATGGCCCTGCGTGGCCGACTCCAGGCCGGCCAGCACGTTGAGGATGGTGGTCTTGCCACAGCCGCTGTGGCCGATGATGCAGACGAACTCTCCGCGGTCGAGGCCGAAGTGGATGCCTTCGAACACCGGCTCGGGCGCACCGGGATAGGTCTTGGTGAGCCCCTCGATCTGCAGGAAGGGCGTGCCGGAGTTTTCAGTCGACATAGGTCACCGCCTTCTGGGCCCGCGCGAACATCAGGTCCAGCAGCATGCCCACCACGCCGATCACCAGGATGGCGAAGATCACGTTGGTGAGCGAGAGGTTGTTCCACTCGTTCCAGACGAAATAGCCGATGCCCGTGCCGCCCACCAGCATCTCTGCCGCCACGATCACCAGCCAGGCAATGCCCATGCTGATGCGCATGCCGGTGAGGATGGTGGGCGCCGCCGCCGGCAGGATCACCTCGAAGGCCTTGCGCATTGGTGAGACCTCAAGCGTGCGCGCCACATTGAGCCAGTCGCGCCGCACGCTGGCCACGCCGAAGGCGGTGTTGATCAGCATCGGCCAGATCGAGCAGATGAAGATCACGAAGATGCCCGAGATGGACGAGTCCTTGATGGTGTAGAGCGCCAGCGGCATCCAGGCCAGCGGCGAGATGGGCTTGAGCACCTGGATGAAGGGGTCGAGCGCCCGGTACACCAGAGGCGACATGCCGATCAGGAAGCCCAGCGGGATGGCCACCGCCGCGGCGATGAGATAGCCCAGCCCGACACGGCCCAGCGAGTAGGCCAGCTGCAGGCCGATGCCCTTGTCATTGGGGCCGTTGTCGTAGAAGGGCTGGGCGAGATGCCCGGCGATGGTCTGTCCCATCTGGCCCAGCGTGGGAAATCCGGAACCGGCCGCCGTGCCTTGCCCCGGGTCCTTGCCCAGCATCTTCGCGTACTCGATCTCCTCGGGCGTCATGGAGGCCGCCGGCCCGCTGGCGGTGGGCAGCGTGGCCAGGTGCCAGATGGCCAGCACCAGGCCCAGCAGCATCAGCGACAGCAGGGCCGACTTCAGGCGGGGGGAAGCGGCAGTCATCGCGTCATGTCCGCTTGATCGCAAAGCCCGAGAGGTAGGCTTCCGGCTTCATCGGGTCGAACTCCCGTCCCATGACCTTGAACTTCGGGTAGGCGCCCTCCGGGGCCTTCTGGTCGAGTTCGGCCATGCGCTTCTTCGCATCGGTGAGGAGGAAGACGCGCTCGGCAATGGCCTTGTAGTCGACCTCACCCTTGAGATAGCCCCAGCGCTTCATCTGCGTGAGCATCCACACCGCCATCGAGTGCCACGGGATGGGGTTGAAGTCCGCGCGGTCGGGCACGTTCTGGATCTTGCCCAGGCCGTCGGCAAACCGCCCGGTGAGCACCTGGGCCACGACGGTCTCGGGCTGGT
This sequence comes from Caldimonas caldifontis, assembly GCF_002930615.1. Lineage (GTDB taxonomy): Bacteria > Pseudomonadota > Gammaproteobacteria > Burkholderiales > Burkholderiaceae_C > Caldimonas > Caldimonas caldifontis. The sequence goes on from NZ_PSNX01000016.1 coordinate 15,145, forward strand.
TGAGGTAGGCCGCCGGTGAGATCACCTTGGCGATGAGCTCGCGGTTGCGCGCCTCGCGGGCCATGGCCGAGGCCGTGAGCACCGCGCGGTACAGCGCCGCGAAGGTGTTGGGGTTTTGCTGGATGAAGGCGGTGCTGGTGCCGAAGGCGCAGCAGGGGTGGCCCTCCCACAGGTCCTTGGTGAGCAGGTGGATGAAGCCCACCTCCTCGAACACGGCGCGCTGGTTGAAAGGGTCGGGGCCCAGGAAGCCATCGATGTTGCCTGCGCGCAGGTTGGCCACCATCTCGGGCGGCGGCACCACGCGGATCTGGATGTCGCGGTCGGGGTCGAGCCCCGCTTCGGCCACGTAGTAGCGCAGCAGGAAGTTGTGCATCGAGTACTCGAAGGGCACGGCGAACCGGAAGCCCTTCCAGTCCTTCGCATCGCGCTTGTCCTTGTGCCGGGTCGCCAGCGTGATGGCCTGGCCGTTGGTGTTCTGGATGGTCGCCACGTTCATGGGGGTGGCGGTGGAGCCCAGGCCCAGCGAGATGGCCAGCGGCATGGGGCTGAGGAAGTGGGTGGCGTCGTACTCGCGGTTGAGCATCTTGTCGCGGATCAGTGCCCAGCCCGCCGTCTTCACCACCTCCACGTTGAGCCCCTGCTTGCTGTAGAAGCCCAGCGGGTGAGCCATGATCAGCGGGGTGGCGCAGGTGATGGGGATGAAGCCGATCTTGAGGTCCTTCTTCTCCAGCGTGCCCTTGTCCTGGGCCATGGCCTGCAGGCTGGCCAGCGGCAGCACGCTGGCGATGGCGGCGCGCGCCGCGCTGGCACCCACCGCCCGCAGGAAGCGCCGGCGCACGGCATCGTGCGGGAACAGCGCCTTCACCAGCGAGGCCTCGACGAACTGGTTGGAATAAGCCTCGAACTCCGCTGTCTCGCTGCGCTGGCGCAGGGTGCCGATCGCGCTCTCTCGGTCGTGGTCGGCCGCATCGTGGTCTGCCCCGCAGCTGCAGCGCAGGCGCAAGGGCCGGTCGGCGTCGTAGGGATCGAAGTGCTGGGCCATCATGGTTCCTTCTTCAGCAGATGGGTTCATGCTAGGCAGCCACGCTGCAACGCGACATCGCGCGTTTCACCAAAGTCCTGTAGGGCTGGCACTACAGGCCCCGACGCTCACACGCTCAGCAGGTTCTGGCGCACGGCATACAGCGCCAGCTCGACGTCGTTCTTGACGCCGGTCTTCTCCAGGATGCGGGCGCGGTAGGTGCTCACGGTGTTGGGTGACAGCGCGAGCTGTTCGGCGATTTGGCCCACGCTGTAGCCCTGGGCGATGAGGCGGAAGACCTGGTATTCGCGGTGCGAGAGGCTGTCATGCGCCGCACCCTCACCCGGCTGGCTGATCGAGGTGGCCAGGGCCTCGGCCATCGCGGGCGTGACGTAGAGCCCGCCCGAGGCCGCCTTGCGCAGGGCGCTGAGCAGGTGATCGGCATCGGCGTTCTTGTTGAGGTAGCCGGCCGCCCCCAGCTTGAGCGAGCGCACGGCGTACTGCTTGTCGGGGTAGGTGCTGAGCATGAGCACCGGCAGGCGCGGGAATTCCTGCTTGAGCTGGCGCAGCACGTCCAGGCCGTCGCGCTGGGGCATGGCGATGTCCAGCAGCACCACGTCCACCCCACCGCCCCCTTCGAGCTGCTCGCGCACCAGGCGCACGCAGTCCGGGCCGTTGGCGGCCTCGCCGGCGACTTGCATGTCGGGTGCGTCGGCCAGGGTCTGCTTCAGGCCCTGGCGCACGATCCAGTGGTCATCGCAGATCAGCACATGGATCATGGCAGCAGCACCTCCTGGGGCTGTGGCTGCGGTGCGGCCATCGCGGGGATGAGCGGCATCACCAGGCGCACACAGGTGCCCTGGCCCGGCGCGCTGTCCACCAGCACCGTGCCGCCAAAGTGGCCGGCACGTTCGCGCATGCCCATCACGCCGTAGGCCTTGGGGCTTTCGAAGGCGTTGGGCGCCGCGCCCCGGCCGTTGTCATGGATGGCGATCGACAGCTGCAGCGGTGCGGCCTCGATGCGGATGCGCACCGCGCTGGCCTGGGCATGGCGCGCCACATTGCTGAGCATCTCCTGGAAGATGCGGAACACGGCCATGGCCTGTGGTGGTGGGGGCTCGGCCGTCGCCGGGTCCACCTCCAGGCGCCAGTCGCACTGCAGTTCGCTGCTGTCGATGAACTCCTGGGCCTGCCATTCCAGTGCTGCCCACAGGCCCTGATGATCGAGGATGGAGGGCCGCAGGTCGGTGATGATGCGGCCCACGTTGTCCACGGCGGTGTCGATGAGCCGGCTCATGGAATGGCACTTGCACTTGAGCTGGGGGCGGTCGTCCAGCCGGCGGTCGAGCCAGGTGACGTCCATCTTCAGTGCCACCAGCAGGCTGCCCAGCTCGTCGTGGATCTCGCGGGCGATGCGTGTGCGCTCTTCCTCGCGCACGGTGTCGAGGTAGGCGGAGAGCTGGCGCAGCTGGGCCAGGGCGTTGCTCAAGGCCTGGGTGCGCTCGGCCACGCGGGCTTCCAGTTCGTCATTGGCCTGGCGCAGCAGCTCCTCGGCCCGCTTGCGTTCGGTGATGTCCACGAAGGTGACCACGGCGCCCAGCACGCGCCCCTCGTCCAGGATGGGGTAGGAGGAATACTCGGCGTGGAAGGCGCTGCCGTCGCGCCGCCACAGCACCTCGTTGTCGATGCGGCAGGGCACGCCGTGGCGAAAGGCATTGAAGATGGGGCATTCGGCGGCCGGGTAGTGGTGGCCGTCGGCATGGCTGTGGTGAATCAGCTCATGCATGTTGCGGTGCAGCACCTCCTCGGGGGTGTAGCCCAGCAGGGCGGCCCCGGCCTGGTTGATGAACACGCACGCGCCGGCCATGTCCACGCCGAAGATGCCCTCGCCGGTGGATTCGAGCAGCAGAGCCAGCCGCTCACGCCAGGGGCGCGACGCCACGTAGGACGAGGTGTGGTGGGCCGGCAGGACTTCGGCGCTGATCTGGCGCATGGCGGCGTCTCCAGGACGGGCTCGGACCCGGAGTTCTGCAATCGCCATACCATCGTCAGGGCATGGAAACGCACGTGAATGGTGCATCACGGGTCGCACACGTCCACCCAACGAGCGCCCGGCGCGTTGAAGGTGGGAACCCGCAGGCCACAGGCTTTACAAACATTCACGTGCGGGATGCACGCCGGACGCACGACACTTGCACCATGCTGGTCATGAAGCTGCCCTCATTCCCCGCCTGCCGCCCCCCCCGGCTTCCCGTCGGTGGACGCACGCTCCTGGTGCTGCCCTTCGCCCTCGTGCTGGCCGCCTGCGCCACGCCGCAGGCCGTGCCCGTGCATCGCCCGGCGCCCGTGGCGGTGAACCAGCCGCTGTACTTCTACCCCATGCGAGGCCAGGACGAACGCACCCAGCAACGTGACCGCTACGAGTGCTATCGCTGGGCCTCGGACCAGACGCGCTCGGACCCCGGCATGACGCCCCTGCGCCACGTGGGCGCTCCGCCCCCCGCCGTGTACTACGACCCCCAACCCGGACGCGACACCGCATTGGGCGCGGCCACCGGCGCCATCATCGGTGGGATGACGGCCTCGTCCCCCCGCCATGCCGGTGACGCGGCCGCCGTGGGCCTGGTCCTCGGGGCGATCATCGGCGCGGCCTCCGACCACGCAAGGGCCGAGAACGCCCGTCAGGCGAACGCCCAGGCCGCGGCCGCCCAGACAAGCTCCACCCGTGTCCACGGCGACTTCCGCCGGGCCATGGCCGCCTGCATGAGCGGCCGCGGCTATGCGGTGCGCTGAACCGGTCCATCAGGAGACCATCATGTCCCCCACCTTCCTTCGCTCCGTGCTGAGTACCCTGCCGGCCTTGGCGCTGCTGACGGGCCTGGGCGCATCGCCCGCCTGGGCACAAGAGGGCTGGCGCGCCCAGGGCCGCGACAGCGGCCGCGGCGAGGCCCAGGACCGTCGCCACCCGATGGCCCGTGCGGCCGACCAGAACCAGGGGCCCCGGGTGGGCGAGCGCTACGGCGAGGGCCAGCGCCAGCCGCGCATCGGCGAGTCGCGGCTCTCCGGCGACCGCCCTCCCCCCGACCGCCGCGGTGAGCGTCCGGCCAGCTTGCGGGACGGATCGGGCAGCGGATGGCAGGAGCAGCGCCGCGACCGCGATCGTGATCGTGATGATGACCGCCGCCACTCCGGTCCGGGCCGCTCCTACCAGTCCAGCGGCCCGGGCTGGCAGCCGATCCCGCGTTCGGCGCCGCCGCGCCCGGGCTACACCGTGTACCACCGGCCGCCGGCCAGCTACCACACGGTCTATCTGGGCTCGCCCTACTGGTTCTACCAGGGGGCCTGGTACAGCCAGCGCGGCAATGCTTACGTGGTGGTGCGTCCCCCCGTGGGCTTGTACATGACCAGCCTGCCCTACTACCACCGCGTGGTGTACGTGGGCCCCTCGGTCTATTACGTCGCCCATGACGTCTATTACGCGCCGGTGGCCACGGGCGGCTACCAGGTGGTGGAGCCCCCCGCCGAGGCCGCCAGTGCCGCCTTCGACTATCCCATCGCCTATCCGGCGCGCAACCAGAGCGCCCAACAGCAGGCCGACGACCAGTTCCAGTGTCACGAATGGGCGGTCCAGCTCAGCCAGTTCGACCCGACCTTGCTGGGCAGCGGCCAACCCATGAACGACAGCCCGACGCTGCGCGACAACTACGTGCGCGCCTGGTCGGCCTGCATGGAGGGGCGGGGCTACAGCGTTCGCTGAGCGGCAATCCGTCATCTGTCACAGGACACCCCCTTTGGGGGGTTTGACATGCGTCAAGGTTTGGGAAAAGGTGCCGTCAGGGCCCTGATGGCGGTTTTCCCATGCAGATCGCACTCTCTGACCTCCTGGCGCGCGAGAACCCGGACGCGATCGTCGTCTTGCTGCCCGACGGGAGGGTCACCGAGTGGACGGCCGCTGCCGAGCAGATCTTCGGCCACACCTCGGCCCAGGCGATCGGCCAACCGCTGGCCGCACTGATCGCCCCGGCCGGCCAGGCCGATGCGATCGCCCAGTCGCTCGCGCAGGCCCGCAGCGAAGGTCTCGCCGTCGAGGAATCCGTGCGGCGGCGGCTCGACGGATCTCATGTCTATGTGAGCGTCTCCACCAAGGCGATCTTTGACGCCGCAGGCAGCCTTCAATGCTATCTGTGCAGGATGAAGGACGTGACGCACCTCAAGGTGCTGCGCGATGCCAAGCTGGTGGAGGCCCGCTACCGCACCCTGCTGGAATTCGTGCCCGACGCCATCGTGATCGTCAACGCCAGCGGGCGCATCGTCTTCGCCAACACCCAGGCCGAGAGGGTGTTCGGCTACCGGCACCGCGAACTGCTGGGTCAGCCGGTGGAGCACCTGATGCCCCTGCGCTATCGCGGGGCCCACGCCACCCATCGGGGCGGCTTCTTCCACGCGCCGCGCGCGCGCACCATGGGCGCCGGACTGGAGTTGCACGGCCAGCGCCGCAACGGTGAGGAGTTCCCGGTCGAGATCAGCCTAAGCCCCATGGAGACCGAAGAGGGCCCGATGGTGCTGAGCGCCGTGCGCGACGTGACCGAACGCCAGGAGGCCCGGCGCAAGGCCGACCGCATGTTCCGCGACCTGCTGGAATCGGCCCCCGATGCCATGGTCATCGTCGATGCGGGCGGGCGCATCGTGCTGGTCAACTCTCAGACTGAGCGGCTGTTCGGCTGGGCCCGCAAGGACATGCTCGGCCAGCCCATCGAGATGCTCGTGCCCGAGCGGCTGCGAGACGCGCACCCCATGCATCGCAGCCGCTTCGTGGCCAACCCCAAGGTGCGCGCCATGGGCGCCGGACGCGAACTGTCCGGGCTGCGCAAGGACGGCTCGGAGTTTCCCGTCGAGATCAGTCTGAGCCCCATCGAAACCGAGGATGGGCAGGTGGTTTCCGCAGCCATCCGCGATGCCACCGAGCGCAAGCGTTTCGAAGCGTCGCTGCATGAAGCCAACCGGCTCAAAAGCGAGTTCCTGGCCAACATGTCGCACGAGCTGCGCACGCCGCTCAACGGCATTCTCGGGTTCTCGGAGCTGCTGGTGGACGAGCTGCCCGGCCCGCTCAATGCCAAGCAGCGCGAGTACGTGCACGACATCCTCGGCTGTGGCCGCCACCTCCTGCGGCTCATCAACGACGTGCTCGACCTGTCCAAGGTCGAAGCCGGCAAGATGGAACTCTTCCCCGAGGTGTTTGCCGTGACCGATGCTGTCGCGGAGGTCTGCACCGTCGTGAACGCCCAGGCGCACAAGAAGTCGATCCGCGTGGCCACCGACATCGCCGACGATCTGCCGGCCGTGTTGCTCGACCGGCAGAAGTTCAAGCAGGTGCTGTTCAACCTCCTGTCCAACGCCGTCAAGTTCACCGAGGAGGGCGGCGAGGTCGGCGTGGAAGCCATGCTGGACGACTCGGCCACGCCGCCGCAGCTGTGCGTGGCCGTGCGCGACACCGGCATCGGGATCGCGCCCGAGCAGATGGGCCGGCTGTTCCAGGCCTTTCAGCAACTTGATTCCGGGTCCGCCCGGCGCTACGAAGGCACCGGCCTGGGGCTGGCGCTCACTCGCAAGCTGGTCGAGCTTCAGGGCGGACGCATCGGTGTGGAAAGCGCGCCGGGCCAAGGCAGCCGCTTCACCGTCTGGCTTCCCATGGCCCCCCAGGTGACGGACGCACGGTCATGAGCGCCACCCTCTTGCTGATCGACGACAACCCGCTGAACCTCAAGCTGGCACGCGATGTCCTGGAGCTCGGCGGCTACACCGTCGTGACCGCGGGCGACGCCGAAGAAGCCTTGCAACTGCTTGCGGGATCGCTGCCTGACCTGATCCTGCTGGACCTGGCCCTGCCCGGCATGGACGGGCTGAGCTTTTGCCGGCTGATCAAGGCCGACCCGCGCTGGCAGCACATCCCGGTGGTGGCCCTGACGGCCTTTGCCATGAAGGGCGACGACCGCAAGGCCCTGGACGCCGGCTGCGCCGCCTACATCACCAAGCCCATCGACACGCGGCGTCTGGCGCACCAGGTCGCGCAGGTGCTGCGCATGGATGCGCAAACGAATGCAAAGGTGCGCATCCTGGTGGTCGAGGATGACCGCATCGACCTGCGCCTGATGGGTGAGGTGCTCGAGATCAACGGCCACATGGTGCTGGCCAACACCTCGGCCGAGGCCGCCGCCCACACGGTGCAGCACAAGCACCCGGACGTGATCCTGCTGGATCTGCAACTGCCCGGCATGGACGGCCTGGCCTTCGTGCGGCAACTCAAGTCACAGCCTGATACCCGCAACATCCCCATCGTGGCCATCACCGCCTTCCACGACCGCTACCGCCGCGACGAGCTGCTCGCTGCCGGCTGCGCCGCCTATCTCGTCAAGCCCGTCGACACACGCGAGCTGGCCCGCCAGCTGGAGGCCGCCGCACGGCTCAGCGGCGCTCCCGCCGTCCCAGATGGTTCAGCGGCAGCGCCCGGCTCGCCTTGACCTCGCCCAGTGAAAAGCTGGTGTGCAGATCCTTCACGTTGGGCAGGCGAAACAGCGTGTCCATGGCCCAGCGTGAGTAGGCTTCCAGGTCGGTGGCCATGGCGGTGAGCTCGAAGGTACCGGTGCCCGAGATGTAGTGGCAGCTGATCACCTCGGGCAGCGCGCGGATGGCGTTTTCCAGCTCCTGCGTCGCGCCGGCGTTGTTGCGCTCGGCATCCACCCGCACGAAGGCCAGCACGCCCAGGCCGATCTTGTGGCGGTCGATCTCGGCCCGGTAGCCCTTGATGTAGCCCTGCTCCTCCAGCCACTTCACGCGCCGCCAGCAGGGCGTGGGCGACAGGCCGATGCGCGCGGCCAGTTCGGCATTGCTCAGGCGCGCGTCTTGCTGCAGCTCGGCCAGGATGGCCACGTCGTAGCGATCCAGGCCTTCGTGAGGTTCAGGGCGCAGCGCCCCATCGTCCGCCCCCGGCGAGGAGATTCGGGTTTTCCCTGATTCTGCAGATTTTGAGGGCACTTGTTTCTCGAAAGGTACGTCGAAGGGTCAATTATTCCTCCAATGACCGCTTGGCTGGCAAAGAAAGGAAAGACTTGTCAGCACGGGCTTTTTACACTGAGAGGCATTCCCAGGTCCTGTGGGCGGGCCACGAGCCCGCCTGCGGGACGGCCACCCCCGGACCACCACAAGGAGTCCCGCGATGAACGCCCCCCTGCCCGACGCCGTGCGCCGAGCGCTCGAATCCGTCACCCTGGACGACAAGTACACGCTCGACCACGGCCGCGCCTTCATGAGCGGTGTCCAGGCCCTGGTGCGCCTGCCCATGCTGCAGCGCCAGCGCGATGCCCTGGCCGGGCTGAACACGGCCGGCTTCATCAGCGGCTACCGTGGCTCGCCGTTGGGCGGCTACGACCAGGCCCTGTGGGCTGCCAAGAAGCATCTGGCGGCGCATCACATCGTCTTCCAGCCCGGCGTGAACGAGGAGCTGGCCGCCACCGCCGTGTGGGGCACCCAGCAGCTCGACCTCTACCCCGAACAGAAGAAGTTCGACGGCGTCTTTGGCATCTGGTATGGCAAGGGCCCGGGCGTGGACCGCTCGCTGGATGTGTTCAAGCACGCCAACATGGCCGGCACCGCGAAACACGGCGGCGTGATCGCGCTGGCCGGCGACGACCACATCGCCAAGAGCTCGACCGCCGCGCACCAGAGCGACCACGTCTTCAAGGCCGTGGGCTTCCCGGTGTTCTTCCCCACCAGCGTGCAGGAAATCCTCGACCTGGGTCTGCACGCCTTCGCGATGAGCCGCTTCTCGGGCCTGTGGGCCGGCATGAAGACCATCCAGGAGATCGTGGAGTCCTCCGCCAGCGTGAGCGTGGACCCCGACCGCGTGAACATCGTGCTGCCCGAGGATTTCATCATGCCCCCCGGCGGCCTGCACATCCGCTGGCCCGACGCGCCGCTGGAGCAGGAAGCGCGGCTGATGAACTACAAGTGGTATGCCGCCCTGGCCTACGTGCGCGCCAACCGGCTCAACCACACGGTCATCGATTCGCCCAACGCTCGCCTGGGCCTGATCGCCTCGGGCAAGGCCTACAACGACACCCGCCAGGCCCTGCACGACCTGGGCCTGAGCGATGAACTCTGCCGCGCCATCGGCATCCGCCTGCACAAGGTGGGGGTGGTGTGGCCGCTGGAGGCCAGCATCACGCGCGAGTTCGCCACCGGACTGGACGAGATCCTCGTGATCGAGGAGAAACGCCAGGTCATCGAGTACCAGCTCAAGGAAGAGCTCTACAACTGGCGCGAGGATGTGCGCCCCAACGTGCTGGGCAAGTTCAACGAACCCGAGGGCGACCACTCCGGCGGCGAATGGTCGATGCCCAACCCGGCCTCGAACTGGCTGCTGCGCGCCCAGGCCGACCTCAACCCCGCGCTGATCGCCAAAGCCATCGCGCAACGCCTGGACAAGACCGGCCTGATGCAGCGGCTGAGCGCCGACCAGCAGGCCTTGGTGCGCGCGCGCATCGCGCTCATCGAAGCCAAGGAGCGCAGCGAACAGACCCTGGTGGCCGCCACCGACCGCACGCCCTGGTTCTGCAGCGGCTGCCCCCACAACACCAGCACGCGTGTGCCCGAAGGCTCGCGCGCGGTGGCCGGCATCGGCTGCCATTACATGACGGTGTGGATGGACCGCAGCACCTCGACCTTCACGCAGATGGGTGGTGAAGGCGTGCCCTGGGTGGGCCAGGCGCCCTTCACCAAGGAGCGGCACATCTTCGCCAACCTGGGTGACGGCACCTACTTCCACAGCGGGCTGCTGGCGATCCGCCAGAGCATCGCCGCGGGCGTAAACATCACCTACAAGATCCTCTACAACGACGCCGTGGCCATGACCGGCGGCCAGCGCGTGGGTGAGCGGCCCGAAGGCCACTCGGTGCTGCAGATCATGCAAAGCCTGGTCTCCGAGGGCGTGGCCAAGCTCGTGATCGTGACCGACGAGCCGGCCAAGTATGCCGGCGTGGCGCTCTCGCCGGGCGTCACCGTGCACCACCGCGACGAGCTCGACCGCCTCCAGCGCGAGTTCCGCGAGATCGCCGGCTGCACCGCCATCATCTACGACCAGACCTGCGCGACCGAAAAGCGTCGCCGCCGCAAGCGCGGCACGATGGCCGACCCGGCCCGGCGGGTGGTGATCAACGAGCTAGTGTGCGAGGGCTGCGGCGACTGCTCCGAGCAGAGCAACTGCCTGAGCGTGGAGCCGGTGGAAACCGAATTCGGCCGCAAGCGCCGCATCAACCAGAGCACCTGCAACAAGGACTTCTCCTGCGTGAAGGGCTTCTGCCCGAGCTTCGTCACCGTGGAGGGCGGGCAACTCAGGTCGGCCAAGACGGCCGCCGACCGGCCCAACCCCCACGTGCTGGCGGCCCTGCCCGAGCCGACCCTGCCGCTGGCCGACACCGCCTACGGCATCGTCGTGGCCGGCGTGGGCGGCACCGGCGTGATCACCATCGGCCAGTTGCTGGGCATGGCGGCCCACTTGGAAGGCAAGGCCGTCGTCACACAGGATGCCGCCGGCCTGGCCCAGAAGGGCGGCAGCACCTGGAGCCATATCCAGATCGCCAACCGCCCTGAGGCCATCCTCACCACCAAGGTGGGCACGGCCGAGGCCGATCTCGTGCTGGGCTGCGACCCCATCGTGGCGGCCACCAAGACCACGCTCTCCGCCATGCGGGAAGGCCGCACCCGCGTGGCCCTGAACGTGCACGGCACGCCCACCGCCGCCTTCGTGCATGACCCGAACTGGCAGTTCCCGGCCGCCACCTGCGACACCGCCATTGCCCAGGCGGTGGGCGACGCCCAGGTGGGCCGCTTCGATGCCGACCAGAGATCTACACCAACCCGATGATGCTGGGCTACGCCTGGCAGAAGGGCTGGATCCCGGTGGGGCATGCCGCGCTGATGCGCGCCATCGAACTCAACGGCGTGCAGGTGGAGAACAACAAGCTCGCCTTCGAGTGGGGTCGCCGCGCCGCGCACGACCTGGCTTCGGTGACGGCCCTGGCCCAGCCGCAGGGCCAGGTGGTGCAGTTCGTGAAGAAGCCGGCCACCACGATCGACGAGATCGTGGCCCGGCGCGTGGACTTCCTCACCGGCTACCAGAACGCCGCCTACGCGAACCAGTACCGGACCTTCGTCGAGCGCGTGCGCGCGACTGAAGCCAAGCTCGGCAGCACCAAGCTCACCGAAGCCGTGGCCCGCTACCTCTTCAAGCTCATGGCCTACAAGGACGAGTACGAGGTGGCCCGCCTGCACACCGACCCGGCCTTCCTGGCCAAGATCGAACAGCAGTTCGAAGGAAACTACACGCTGCGTCACCACCTCGCCCCACCGGCGCTGGCCAAGCGCAACGACCGCGGTGAACTCGTCAAGCAGGCCTACGGTCCCTGGATGCGCACGGCCTTCAAGCTGCTGGCCCGGCTCAAGGGCCTGCGCGGCACCGCGCTCGACCCCTTCGGGCGCACCGAGGAACGCCGGATGGAACGCGCCCTGATCGGCCGCTACAAGGACACGATCGAGGAGCTGATGGCCGGGCTGAACGCCGCCAACCTGACGCTGGCCATCGAGATCGCCCGCCTGCCGGAGCAGATCCGCGGCTACGGCCACGTGAAGGAGCACCACCTGCAGGCGGCGCTGCCGAAGTGGGAGGCGCTGATGGCCCAGTGGCGTGGCGGCGAGGCCGTCTCCAAGGCCGCCTGAGAAGGCTCACCCGATGCCGGCGCCCTGGGCAGGGCGCCGGTCCCACCTCACACCGCAGCCAGAGCGCGGTCGAGGTCCTCGATCAGGTCATCGATGTGCTCGATGCCCACGCACAGGCGCACGGTGTCCTCGCCCACACCGGAGCGGGCCAGCTCCTCGGCCGAAAGCTGGCGGTGGGTGGTGCTGGCCGGGTGCGTGGCCAGGCTCTTGCAGTCGCCGATGTTCACCAGTCGGGTGAAGAGTTGCAGCGCATCGAGGAAGCGTTCGCCCCCGGCCCGTCCCCCCTTCACGCCGAAGGTCAGCAGGCCCGAGGCGCGCCCGCCCATCTGGCGCTGCACCAGCGCGTGGTCGGCATGGTCTTCCAGCCCCGCGTAGTTCACCCAGCCCACCTTGGCGTGCTGCTTCAGATGCCGCGCCACGGCCAGGGTGTTGTCGCAGATGCGGTCCATGCGCAGGGCGAGCGTCTCCACGCCCTGCAGGATCTGCCAGGCGTTGAAGGGCGAGATCGCCGCGCCCATGTTGCGCAGCGGCACCACGCGCGCCCGGCCGATGTAGGCCGCCGGGCCCAGCGCCTCGGTATAGACCACGCCGTGGTAGCTCACGTCGGGTTCGTTCAGCCGCCGAAAGCGCGCCTGGTGCTGGGCCCAGGGGAAGCGCCCGCTGTCGACGATGGCGCCGCCGATGCTCGTGCCGTGTCCGCCGAGGTACTTGGTCAGCGAGTGCACGACGATGTCGGCCCCATGCTCGATCGGGCGGCACAGGTAGGGGCTGGGCACGGTGTTGTCCACGATGAGCGGCACCCCATGACGATGGGCCACCTCCGCCAGCGCTGCGATGTCGGTGATGTTGCCCTGCGGGTTGCCCAGGCTCTCCACATAGACCGCCTTCGTGCGCGCGTCGATGAGCGGCTCGAAGCTGGCGGGGTTGCGGTAGTCGGCAAAGCGCGTTTCGATGCCGTACTGCGGCAGCGTGTGAGCAAAGAGGTTGTAGGTGCCGCCGTAGAGCGCATTGCTGGAGACGATGTTGTCGCCCGCCTCGGCGATGGTCTGGATGGCGTAGGTGATGGCGGCCTGCCCGGAGGCCAGCGCCAGTGCGGCCAGGCCGCCTTCGAGGGCAGCGATGCGCTCCTCCAGCACGGCCTGGGTCGGATTCATGATGCGCGTGTAGATGTTGCCCGCCACCTTCAGGTCGAAGAGGTCGGCCCCATGCTGGGCGCTGTCGAAGGAATAGGCGACGGTCTGGTACAGCGGGACGGCCACAGCATGGGTGGTCGGCTCGGGCGTGTAGCCCGCGTGAACCATCTTGGTCTCAAAGCGCCAGCGGCTGGTGTCTCGGGTCATCGGTTTCTCCTTTACGGGGTATCGGCCCCGTGACTCTACCCGCTCGAGTCTGGCAACCGCGGGCCCCGGTGCGCCAGACTCACGGCCCGGACTGTCACGCCTTGTTGCCACCAGCCGACGAACGGCCACTTCTGCCCCTCAGGACAGGGCCACGCCCCCCCGGCACACTGGCATGATTCACATCTTCATATTCCAGGAGGAACCCAACGTGAACGAAGGGAAATTTTCCCGGCGCGGGGTGCTGCGCGCGGGCCTGCTTGCGGTGACAGCGACCGGCACCCTCGGCTTGGCTGGCTGTGGCGGAGGCGAGGACGGCATGGACGACCCTCAGCTTCGTTTCGTCAATGCCACCGTCGACTTTTCACCGGCTGATTTCTGGGTGGACAACCGCCGCGGCCCCACGGTTCAAGCCGGTGGTGGGTTCACCAACTACGGTCTGGTTCGCGACGGTATGCGCCCCATCGGGGTGGGGCCGTCCGGCCAAAATGCCCAGGTGACGATCAGCCGCAACTTTGCGAAGGAAAGCTTCACGACGGCGGTTGCCTTGATGGGAGCCAGCGGCAACGAGGAGTTCCGCTTTCTGGACGAGGACAACGCCCTCCCGCCCGGGGGCAGCGTGAAGTTGCGTGTCCTCAATGCAACCAGCGCCACCGGCTACGACGTTTATGTCCAATCCGTCGTCCCGGCCACGGGAAACACCCACATCGTTGCGGCGGGCTACAACAACCTGACTGAGTTCACCAACTTCGCCTCCGGCACGAGGCGGGTTTACATCACGAATCGAAACAGCCTCGCGGTGATCTTCCGATCGGCCGAGTTCACCTTTCCCAGCCGGACGGTAGGGACCCTCGTGATCGTGCCCAACGGCTCGGGCATTGCCGTGGTTGCCCTTCAGGAGCAAGGCAACGGCGCGCGCCTGACGCACCAAGCGCCCTGAGCGCCCTTCAATCACGCCGCATCCAGCAGATGCCAGTCCGGCCTTGTGCCGGACGGCTCCCGCGCCAGCAGCAACGCCAGCAGCCTGAGGTAATGACCCAGGGGGGGCGTGCGCTGGCCCGGGGTCCTGGCCAGGTCGTCCCAGCGCCGCAGCTGGATGGCCGCCACGGCATGCGGCCGTTTCTCGAAGGCGTGCGCCTCGTCATCCGTCATCACGCCGCCCTGCAGCAACAGGGCGTGGCGAGAGGCCGGCGTCAGGCTCAGCAGGTAGGCGCCATCCCGGGCGCAGAGGTAGCGCTTGGCGGCCACGTGCAGACGGATGGGCTCGGTCACGGCGGGGCCGAAACCCGGACGCAGGAACTGCAGCGCCCGCAGGGCGTGATGCTCGTCCTCTTGGCCGGCGGTGGGATCCTCGTGCAGCAGGTGGCCCACGTCATGCAAGAAAGCCGCCGCCACGAGGCTTTCGTCGGCATCCGCCCATTCCGCGAGCTGGGCGCATTGCAGGGCGTGTTCCAGCGCCGTCACACGCCCGGCAGGCCCGTCATCGACATGCAGGCGCTGGCCGCGGGTCCGGTAGAGCTGCTCCAGGCGTTCAATCAGGCTTCGGTCGGAGTGGTCCATCGTGGGTTCGCGAAGGCAGTAAACCAGACGCCATCAGACCCGTGGTTTGCGCAACGGTGATGACACCCCTTCATCCCGCATGTGACAGCGGCGTGACCATCCCCGGCACCGGGGGTGCGCAAGCCCAAAGCCCGCGCCTACACTCGGTGCGCGATGCCTTTTCCCGACTATTGCCCTGCCATCGAGGCAGCACGCGCGCTGCAGCCGGGCCAGCGCCTGCCCTTCTACATCTACCGCGACCCGGTCGGCTCCGTGGCGCGTTCGCTGCTGCCCGTGCTCGCCACCTGCGCGCCCTGGCTGAAGGTGGGCGAGCAGGCGGTGCAGATGGACGACCGGCTCTACAGCGTCGAGCAGCGCTCCGCGGCTTTGGCGCAGACCAACGCCACGCTGAGGGCACATGGTCTGGTGCCGGGCTGGCGCGACGAGGTGTACGGCGTGGGGGTCAGTGCCGACGAACCGCCGCTGGCGCGCATCGAGCGGGCGGCCGCACGCGTGTGGGGCACGCTCACCTTCGGCGCCCACCTGAACGGCTATGTGCGCGCACCGGGTGGCGCCATCACGCACCTGTGGATCGCCCGGCGGTCCCACGACAAACCCACCGACCCCGGCAAGCTCGACAACTTGGTCGCCGGCGGTGTGCCGCTGGGTCAGACGCCCTTCCGCACCCTGGTGCGCGAATGCTGGGAAGAGTCCGGCCTGCCCGAAGCCACGGCCCGACGGGCCACCCCCGGACGGGTGGTGCACCTGCTGCGCGACGTGCCGGAAGGGGTGCAGAACGAACAGGTCTATGTCTACGACCTGGAGCTGCCCCGGGGCCTGTCCCCGCACAATGTGGACGGCGAAGTGGCCGAGCACCGGCTCCTGCCCATCGACGAGGTGGTGGCACTCCTCGGGACCGAGGAGATGACCACGGACGCCGCCCTGGTCACGCTGGACTTCCTGCTGCGCCGCCGCCTGCTCCCCGCCGCTTTGCAGGAGGCCTGGGGCGAAGCGGCCCGCCTGCTGTGGCAGGCTCCCGAATGCGGGACTGTGGAGGCCTGACGCTGTTCAGGCTCGCGTTCGCGCCTTGGCGAACCAGCTTCTGAGCAACGACCACAGGGCACCGCCCGTGAACATGCCCAGCACGTAGATGGCCATCACCAGCAACGACACCGGCATCGAAAAGCTCAGGTTGAGAAAGCTCACGGTCACGACCTCGAGGTTCTGAACCTTGAACAGCAGCACGGCCGCCGTGGCCATCACGATGAGTGCGATATAGACGTAGCGCATCGATGCACACCCCCTGAGGCGATGATGCCCTCGCCTTGCGGGGTGCGCATCGGAAATCCCCCGAGTCAGGTCAGAACTCGAACAGCGTGAGCCCCAGGCCCACGCTGGTCTGGCGCACGTTGTAGTCGAGCAGGGTCTCGCCGTAGCCGTGGAAGACCTGGACGTACCATCGCAGACCGCGTGGGTTCGAAGGGTCCACCGGGTAGGTCCAGTCGAACTGCAGCGCCCCGCGATCGAAGTCGCGGAAGGTGGTACGGTACAGCAGCGAGGCCGTGGCACGGCCCGGCACCCAGGTCAGGGCCAGGTCGCCCCGGCCGCGGTAACGGGTGAGGTCGGGGTTGTCGTCGTCGGACGCTGATTCGGGCAGGCGGCGCAGCACCCGCGCCAGCAGGCTCACGTCGCCGCGCTCGAAGCCGGCGCCCAGGTAGACGCGGTTCCACGAGCGAGAAAGCGGCTCGGCCTGGCCGTTGGACTGGTGGGCCAGGCCGAGCTGGGCCATGCGCCATTGCCAGCCCCAGGGCAGGGCCCGCAGCGGCCCGGGCACCGGCGTCACATAGATCAGCTCGGGCTCGTAGTCGGTGCTGCGAAAGGGGGCGGATTCACCCGGATTCCACACCTGCCACAGCGACTGCTGGGTGAAGCCGAACCACAGATCGCCGTCGGGCAGCAGCAGGCTCTGGGCGATCTTGGTGCGGATCGACAGCTGCAGCTTGGCCCCCAGGTGCTTGTACTCGGGCAGGTCGGCCGGGCTGTCCCGCGTCGGGCTGCGTGGGCTCTGGTTGACCCGGCTGGTGTGGTGCAGGGGCAGCAGGAAGTTGGGGCGGTAGGTCTGGAAGCGGAAGGTGCCGCGCTTGTCGGCACGCTCGAGCTCCCAGTAGCGCGACCACAGGCCGGTGTCGGGGCGGGCCGTCTCTGCGGCCGATGGCTCGGCCGCCCGGGCCGGGGCCTCCGCCGCAGCTGCCACCGGAGCCCCCTTCGGGCGTCCGGCCAGGCGGTCATAGCAGGTCAGGCGCTCACGGTCATCCTCCTGGGCGGCACACACGGCAAGCTCCCTGGACAGGGCATCCGCCGGTGTCTGCGGGGTATCGGCGCACGCCAGGGTCGGACCGAGGATCATCAGGCCGGCCAGGACAGTGCAAGGTCTGAAGAGGTTCGGGCTGCGCATGAGGCGAGATTGTCGCTGGGGACGGTGACGGCGGTGGGGCGGTCACCAGCGGTTTCAAAGCCTTCGAACGAAGGCGTGAAGAAGGATGAACCTGCGGCCCGTATCGGCCTCTATGCTTCAATCCTGTTGTCTGGCCCCGTGCTGCCTGCGTGCTGTCGGCGCCCCGGCGCGGCCCCTCCCTATGACGAGCACCTCCATGCCACGTCCCTCCGACCGCTACACCGCCACCGCCGTGGCACTGCACTGGCTGCTGGCGCTGGCCATCGTCGGCATGTTCGCGCTGGGGCTTTACATGACGAGCCTGTCGATGTCACCGACGCGGCTCAAGCTCTACAACTGGCACAAGTGGGCCGGCATCCTCGTCCTCGCCCTGTCGGCCGCGCGGCTGCTGTGGCGCCTGACCCACCGTCCGCCCGAACTGCCCGGCGCCATCGTGCGCCACATGCCGGCCTGGCAACGCCTGGCCCACCAGGCCACCCACGCCGGCCTGTACCTGCTCTTTTTCGCCGTGCCGCTGGTGGGCTGGGCCTACAGCTCGGCGGCGGGCTTTCCCATCGTGCTGTTCGGGGTACTCCCGCTGCCCGACTTCGTGCCCGTGAACCGCGAACTGGCCGAGGCCCTGAAACCCTGGCACGGTTGGCTGGCCTACGCCTTGGCCGCGCTGGTGGTGCTGCACGTGCTGGGCGCGCTGAAGCACCAGTTTGTGGACCGAGACGGCCTGCTCTGGCGCATGTGGTTCGGCCGTTGACTCCTTGTGGAAAGGACCCCGATGATCAAGACACTGACCGCTTCGGTGCTGGCCGCCGGCCTGCTGATGGCAGCCCCTGCCTTTGCGCAGCAAAAGCTCGTGCCCGCCCAGAGCGAAATCGCCTTCACCAGCCGACAGCTCGGCGTGCCGGTGGACGGCCGCTTCAAGCGCTTCGATGCCCAGGTGACCTTCGACCCGAAGAAGCCCGAGGCCGCGAAGATCGGCTTCACCGTTGAGCTCGGCAGCGCCACGCTCGGCTCGGCTGAAGTGGAGGCCGAACTCGTCAAGCCGGAATGGTTCAACACCCCGAAGTTCCCCCAGGCCACCTTCACCTCGCGCAGCGTGAAGGCCCTGGGCGGCGGCAAGTTCGAGGTGGCCGGCCAGCTCAGCATCAAGGGCACCGCGCGCGACGTGGTGGTGCCCGTGGCCCTCACGCAGGCCGGTGGCACCACCACCGCCACCGGCCAGTTCACGCTGCAGCGCCTGGCCTTCAAGATCGGTGACGGCGAATGGGCCGACACCTCGATGGTGGCCAACGATGTGCAGGTGCGCTTCAAGCTTGCGCTGACCGGCGTGCCCGCCCTGTGACACCCTCCCCGCTTTCCTTCACGACCCCTCAACCAGGAGAACCCATGCACAAGTCCCTGATTGCCGCCTCCCTCGCCACTGCGATGCTGGCCGTGTCCTTCGGCGCCCAGGCCCAGTCGGCCACCTACGCCATCGACCCGACGCACACCTTCGTGACCTTCGAGATCGACCACCTGGGCATCAGCACCAACCGGGGCCGCTTCGACAAGAAGGAAGGCAGCGTGCAGCTCGACCGCGCCGGCAAGGCAGGCAAGGTGGAACTGACCATCGAGACCGGCTCCATCAATACCGGCGTGGCCCAGTTCAACCGCCATCTGCAGAGCAAGGACTTCTTCAACAGCGAGGAGTTTCCGACCGCCAAATTCGTGGGCGACAAGTTCGGCTTCGACGGCGACAAGGTCACCGAAGTGGCGGGCACGCTCACGCTGCTGGGCAAGACCCACCCGGTGGTGCTTAAGGCCAAGCGCTTCAATTGCACCGAGCACCCCATGCTCAAGCGTGAAGTCTGCGGCGGTGACTTCGAAGCCACCATCGCCCGCAGCCAGTGGGGCATGAACTGGGGCCTGGATCGAGGCTTCCAGGACAACGTCCGTCTGGTGATCCAGGTCGAAGCCGTCAAGCAGTAAGGACCGCCGACCTCCACGCAACGCCCCCGCCGGGGGCGTTGCATGGGCGCGTCCGGCGCAGCAGCTGCTTCAGCGCGGAAAGAGGCGCCTGGGCACCGCCCACACGTAGGCCACCATCCCCAGCAGCTCCACCAGCGACTGCGCCACGATGACCACGGCCACGACTTCCCACCCCGCCGGCAGGGCCAGGGCCAGCGGCAACACCACGAAGGAGTTGCGCGTGCCCAGGCTGAAGGCCAGGGTGCGGCCCTGCTCGGGCGGCAGGCCCAGCGCATGGGCCAGGGCCTTGGCCAGCGCGGCCGCCAGCACAAGGAACAGCACGAACAGGGGCAGCACGGCCCCCAGCGCCGGCCAGGCCTGCCGCACGGCGCCCACCTGGGCCGCGGCGATCAGGAAGACCACCACCGCCAGCAGCGGCACCGGCCACCAGGCCATCGCCTCGCGCACCCGCTCGGCGCGGGGGTGGCTCTCCATCCATCGCTCGGCCAGGGCGGCCAGCGCCAGCGGCACCACCACGATCAGCACCGCCGGCGCCAGCGCCGCGGCTTCCCATGCCCCCAGGCTGCTGGCATCGGCCATCGCCCACAGATAGACAGGCAGCAGCAACAGCTGCAGCACCAGGTTCAGCGGTGTCACCGCGATCGCGCGGGGCACGTCACCGCGGCCGAGCTGGCTGAAGGTGATGAACCAGTCGGTGCAAGGCACGAGCAGCACCAGCAGCACCCCCAGGCGGGTAGCCGCGTCCAGATCGAAGGCCTCCACCAGGGCCCAGGCCAGCAGTGGAACGGCGACGAAGTTACCCAGCAGCGTTGCCAACGCGAACCGCCCGTCACGCAGGGCGTCACGCACGTGCAGCAGGGGAATCTGCAAGAAGGTGGCCAGCAGCAGCAGTGCCACCACCGGCCACAACAGCGACTCCAGGGTCGGGCCCAGCGCGGGCCACACGCTGCCCACCACCAGCCCCCATCCGATGGCAGCAAGGTAGATCCAGACCTGATGCCGCTCCAGCGACAGGCGACTCATGAGGCCTCACCCGTTTCCTGCCGGATC
This sequence comes from Caldimonas caldifontis, assembly GCF_002930615.1. GTDB lineage: Bacteria > Pseudomonadota > Gammaproteobacteria > Burkholderiales > Burkholderiaceae_C > Caldimonas > Caldimonas caldifontis. The sequence continues at coordinate 35,279 of NZ_PSNX01000016.1, forward strand.
AGCGCCATCAGGGCCGGCAAGCGCTTGAGCATGGCGCGGTGGGCATCGGCCTCGATGCCACGGTACAGCGCCAGCACCTGGTGCCCCATGGGGGTGAGCTGCGCCCCGCCGCCGGCGGAACCACCGCGTTGCGTGGCCACCAAGGGCTCCACGAAGTCGCGGTTCATCGCCTGCACCAGCGACCACGCGCGTTGGTAGCTCATGCCCAGCCGACGCCCCGCTTCTGCGAGGGACCCTGTCTCGGCGATGGCTTGCAGCACGTCGGCCTTGCCCGGGCCAATGGCCACGGCGTGCTTGACCTGCACCCGGAATCGGGCGCTGGCGTTCGGCTGGTGGGGACGGATGGACGTCATGGCGAACCGGGTTCAAGGGGATATCGTTATACTCTCTCATCGATATCGTTGATCATATATATCGAATCCACTGGAGGCATCCCGATGCGGCGTGCATTGACTCGTTTTCTGTTCGCGGCTCTTTTTGCGACAGCCCCTGCCGCCTGGGCCCAGACGCTGCCCACCCTGGCGGCCGCCTCAGACCTGAAGTTTGCCGTCGAAGAGGTGGCTGCCCAGTTCGAACGCGACACCGGCCACCGGCTGCGCCTGGTGTTCGGGTCTTCGGGCAACTTCTACGCCCAGATCCTGCAGGGCGCTCCCTTCCAGATGTTCATGTCGGCCGACGAGGACTTCGTCTACAAGCTGGCCGATGCCGGCAAGACGCGTGATCGCGGACGGCTGTATGCCGTGGGCCGCATCGGTATCATGGTGCCGCATGGCTCCCCCCTGAAGGCCGATGGGCAGTTGCAGGACCTCGCCGCCGCGCTCAAGGACGGCCGTGTCAAACGCTTTGCCATCGCCAACCCCGAGCATGCCCCTTATGGCGCCCGCGCGAAGGAGGCGCTCCAGCACGCCGGACTGTGGGCCAGCATCGAGCCGCGCCTGGTGTACGGCGAGAACATCTCCCAGACTGCGCAGTTCGCCACCTCCGGTTCGGCCCAAGGTGGCATCATCGCCTTGTCGCTCGCGCTGGCGCCGTCGGTGGCTCGGCTGGGCCAGTTCGAGCTCATCCCGCAGGAATGGCATCAGCCCTTGCGGCAGCGCATGGTGCTGCTGAAGGATGCCCCTCCCGCGCTCGTCGCCTTCTATGACTACCTCAGCCAACCGAGTGCCCAGACGATCATGAAGCGCTACGGCTTCGAGATGCCCAGGGAGTGAGCCGGCTTTGGACTGGGAGGCCCTGCTTCTTTCGCTGGAACTGGCCGCCGCGACCCTGGCCGTGCTGCTGCCGCTGGGGCTGTGGCTGGGCCGCTGGCTGGCGCGCACGCGTATCGGCATCAAGGCCTGGATCGAAGCCGTGGTGGTGTTGCCGCTGGTGCTGCCGCCCACCGTGCTGGGCTACTACCTGCTGGTCTCTCTGGGTGGGGCCTCGCCGCTGGGCCGCTTCCTGGCCGAGCACTTCGACCTGCGCCTGACCTTCAACTTCGCCGGCCTGCTGATCGCCTCGGTGGTGTTCAACATCCCCTTCATGGTCCAGCCGGTGCAGCGCGCCTTCGAGGCCATCCCGCGCAACCTGGCCGAAGCGGCCGCGGTGAGCGGCCTGTCGGGCTGGCAGACCTTCTGGCGCATCGAGCTGCCGCTGGCCTGGCCAGGCGTGCTCTCGGCCATGGTGCTGACCTTCGTGCACACCCTGGGCGAGTTCGGTGTGGTGCTGATGGTGGGCGGCAGCATCCCCGGCGAAACCAAGACCATCGCCATCTCCATCTATGACCGCGTGCAGGCCTTCGACCTGCACAGCGCCGACCAGATGGCCCTGGTGCTGCTGCTGTTCTCGCTGGGCGCGGTGGCGGCCTCCTTCTTCGCCTCGGCGCGGCTGGTGGTGAAGCGGTGAGCCAGGACCTGTTCGTCGACATCGCGCAGTCGCACCCGATGCCTTTGCACGGTCGCTTTGGCTGCGCCGCCGGTGAGTTGACCGCGCTGGTGGGCCCCTCGGGCGCCGGCAAAACCTCGATGCTGCGCGTGCTGGCCGGCCTGATGCGCCCGACCCACGGCCGCGTGCAGGTGGGCAACGAGGTCTGGTGCGACACCACCGCCGGTGTGTTCCGCCCCGCCCAGGCTCGCCACGTGGGTCTGGTGTTCCAGCACTACGCGCTCATGCCGCACCTCGACGCGGTGGACAACGTGGCCTTGTCGCTGCTGCATCTGCCGCGCGCGCAGCGGCGCGCAGCGGCGCAGCAATGGCTGGCCCACGTGCGGCTTGAAGCCGAGCACCACCACCGTCGCCCGGCGGGCCTGTCAGGCGGGCAGCAGCAGCGGGTGGCCGTTGCCCGCGCCCTGGCGCGCGAGCCGCGGCTGCTGCTGCTGGATGAGCCCTTCTCGGCCGTCGATCAGATGAACCGCCAGGGCTTGTACACCCTGCTGGCCGACCTGAGGCGCGAGCTGTCCATCCCCATCGTGCTGGTCACCCACGACCTGCAGGAAGCCCGGTTGCTGGCCGACCAGCTGGTGGTGCTGGACGCCGGCCGTGTGCTCCAGCAAGGCAGCCCCGCCGCCATCCACCGCGCCCCGCGCAACGCCCGGGTGGCCGACCTGGTGGGGCTGCAGAACCGCTTCGAAGGCGAGTGGCTGGGCCCGGCCGATGCCCCCGGCTGGGGCTGGTTGCGCTGGCAGGCACCCGGTGCGGCGCGGGGCCAGGGCCCCCGCCTGCGCGTGCGCGACAAAGGCAAGATCACGGCCGGCCAAGCCGTGCACTGGGTGATCAGCAGCGAAGGCCTGCACCTGCTCGACCCCCACGCCGCCGGCCCCGACGCCTGGCGAGCCACCGTGCGCGAAGCGCGCCACCTCGGCGAAATCAGCCTCGTGGTATGCGAACTGGCCGACCTGCCCGGCGTGAGCCTCAAGCTCAGCGTGGCCGGCCCGCGCCGTGTGGGCCTGGAGCCCGGCACGGTGCTGGGCGTGCGGCTCGATCCGGAGCTGGTGCACGTGATGCCCTTTCGGGCCGCCGCCGGCTAGGACGCTTTGCCGGCAGCGCCCAGGCCGCGCAGATCATCCAGCACGGGCAGCAACGCCATCACCACCAGCAGCGCGGCAAACGGCACCGCCGCGCTGAAGCCCAGCGACTTGAAGGCTGCCGCACCGACGACCCCACCGCCCAGGAAGGCCACCAGCACCGCCGCATGCACCTTCAGCCGATCACGGTTGGCGCGCACGAAATGCTGCGCGTTGGCCTGTTCGGAGCGGTTCCAGTAGATCAGCCGGCCCAGTTCGATGCCCAGGTCGGTGATGATGCCTGTCATGTGCGTGGTGCGGATCTCGGCTTTCGAAATTTTCGTGACCACGGCGTTCTGCAGGCCCATCACGAAACACAGCAGCAGCACGGTGGCCGGCACCATCAGCCCCGTGTGCAGCGCGAGGTTGGCGCCAAGCAAACCGAACACCAGCAGCAAGACCGCTTCGAGCAAGAGCGAGAGCGCGTACTCGCTGTGCATCTGGCGACGTCGCGCCCAGTTGATCAGCACCGCGGTGAGGGCCGCCCCTGCAATGAAGGCGCCCACCGACACAAGCCCCCCCAGCACCAGCGTGATCTGCCCCAGCACCAGGTCGTCGGCGATGGCCGAGACGATCCCTGTCATGTGCGAGGTGTAGCGGTGCACCGCCAGGAACCCCCCGGCATTGATGCCGCCCGCCACGAAGGCAAGCAGCAGGCCGAGCTGCCGGTTGGCCTGCCGAGTTCGGTCACGTCCGGTCAATCGTCTGAGGAACTGCGCGGGCATGGCGCCATTGTGTGTCATGTCCCAGCACCTGCGGCCCCGCAGCAACCAGGCGAGGGGCCAGACCTGCGCAGGCCGCCCAGCACAGCCAGGCCGTCCACAGGTTGTGGCTCACGAAATGGGCGCCGCGCACCGTCTGTGCCAGGGAAACGAGCACGCCCGCCACCAGCACCGCACCGCCCCAGGCCACCGCCTTGCGCCGATCGTGCCGCCACCACAGCCACACGCCTGGCAGGAAGGCGAACGCCGAGGTGGCATGCCCCGCGGGAAAACAATGCCCCGGGCCGCCATCGCCACTGCCCGGCCACCACAGCGTCCAGTGAGACAGGTACTGGGCGGTGCCGCCAAAGAGCGCCAGATCCCAGGGGCAGCTGGCCAGGCTCAGCCGCTTCACGGCAGGCACCAGCAACAACAAGGTCACCGCCAGGCCCCAGGCGCGCCAGCGTTCGCTGCGGCTCGGGCCGACGGCCCGCTCACCCCTGCCAGCCGCCCAGAGCGCCCAGGCCGCGAGAGCAAAGCCGGACAACCAGCGCGCGTCGTCATGCAGGAGGTCGCGAAACACCCACTGACCACGCCCAGGGAACCCGTCGGCGGCGCCCACCGCGCGGGCCACCCACAGATCCCCACCACCAGCCTCCCACGCCAGGATGAAAAGCGCAGCCACCACCAGCGCGACCCATGCCCGCCGCCCGCTCATCGGACCTCCCCGGCCGCCGGCGCCGACGGCGGTTCCGGCCGGCAGCCGCCCGTCAGGTCCCATGCAGCGTCATGCAAGGCCGTTCCCACCCCGGTCAGCCCCAGCACGGTATGGAACAGATGATCATGCTGCACGGGTTGGCCGGCCTGTCCCGCCAGACAGGCCGTATCCAGACCCGATACCTGCGCGAAGCCCTGGGAGAACCACATCACCATCGGCACGCGGGTCTGCTCGGCCGGCGCAATGGCATACGGCAAACCGTGCAGGTACAGCCCGGACTCGCCCAGCGACTCGCCATGGTCGGACACGTAGAGCATCGCACTGTCCACCCGCCCGGCATGCGCGGCCAGGGTGTCGATCAGGCGGCTGAGCACATGGTCCGTGTAGAGCAGCGCGTTGTCGTAGGCATTGACGATGGCCTCACGCGAGCAGCGTTGCAGCTCATCCTCCCGGCATTCGGGTTGGAATTGGGCAAAGGCCTCGGGATAGCGGCGGAAGTAGGACGGCCCGTGGTTGCCCAGCATGTGCAGCACCAGCACCTGCCGCCCGTGCAGGCTTGTCAGCCGCTCGTCGAGCCCGGCCAGCAGCCCTTCGTCGAGGCAGCGCCCACCCTCGCACATCCCGGGGGGGTTCAGCTCGGCCACCGTGGTGGTGGGCAAACCCTCGCACACGCCCTTGCAGCCGGTCTGGTTGTCGATCCACTGCACGTCCACGCCGGCTCGCGCCAGCACATGCAGCAAGGATTCGCTGCGCCGGATGCGGGCTTCATCGTAATCACGCCGCCCCACCGGTGCGAACATGCACGGGACCGACACCTCGGTGTTCGTGCCGCAACTGGTCACGTTGGTGAAGTTGATCACACCGCGCGCGGCCAGACCGGGCGTGGTCTGTCGCGGGTAGCCGTTCAGGCCCCAGTTGGCCGCACGCGCGGTTTCGCCCACCACCAGCACGAGGAGCTGGGGTCGCGCCGCCGCGGGGCGGATGCTGGCGGCGTCCAGGCCGATGGCCTGCCGCGGCCCGGCCGCCTCCTGAGCGTCGAACACCAGAACCCGGGCCGAGGACCAGACCGCCGCCGCCGGAACCAGCAGATAGCGCAACTCCTTGTGGTTGCGCATCAGCGAGGCCAGGGGCTGGAAGCTCATCAGCACCGCCAGCACCAGCACCCCCGCCGACCCCGCCACCAGCCCCGCACGCCAGGCCAGGGCGCGGCGCCAGGGGCGGGCCCGCACAGGGCACAGCGCCAGCACCAGCAGCGGCGGGCCGGCATGTACCAACAGGTGACCCGCCAGCGCCCACCCCAGCAGCTCGCGGGCCTCGGCCGGCTGTGTGTGCAGCACATTGCGCAGCATCGACGGGTCGAGATAGACGCCGTAGCGGTCGGCGTAGTAGCTCGACAGCGCCGCCACCACGGTCAGGAGCGCCGCCACGGGGCGCAAGGCCCGCCCGGGGGCCAGCACTGCCAGCAGCAGCATGTTCAGCCCGAGCACACCCACGCCCAGCGCCAGCTGCAGCGTCGTGGGCACCGGCGCCGCATGCTCGGCCACCAGGGCGAAGAAGCGGCCGTGCTCCATGACCAGCCACCACAGGCTCAGGCCGAGGATGAGCAACTCGGGGGGGAGGGACCAACGGGGAGAGGAGGTTTTCCCAGGGCGAAGAAGAGGTCGGGTCTGCAGACGCATTATGGCATTGCATCCGCGGCAGATGAAGCCTGCCTTAAGCGCCCCCCAATGACCGTCCGGCACCAAGCCCCGCTATCCTTCGCCCCATGTACGCGCAATTCTTCGGCCTGGCGCACGCGCCCTTCTCGATCGCGCCCGACCCGCGCTACCTCTACATGAGCGAGCGCCACCGCGAGGCCCTGGCGCACCTGCTCTACGGGGTGGGCGGTGGCGGGGGCTTCGTGCTGCTCACCGGCGAGATCGGCGCGGGCAAGACCACCGTGTGCCGCTGCTTCCTGGAGCGCATCCCCAAGCGCTGCAACGTGGCCTACATCTTCAACCCCAAGCTCACGGTCGAAGAACTGCTGCGCACCATCTGCGAAGAATTCCAGGTGCCCATCGAGCACCTCGGCACCGGCACCGCCACGCTCAAGGACCATGTCGATGCGCTGAACGCCTTCCTGCTGCGCATGCACTCGATCGGGCGCAACAACGTGCTCATCATCGACGAGGCCCAGAACCTGTCGCCCGACGTGCTGGAGCAGCTGCGCCTGCTCACCAACCTCGAAACCCACGAACGCAAGCTGCTGCAGATCATCCTCATCGGCCAGCCCGAGCTGCGCCGCATGCTGCGCCGGCCTGAACTCGAACAGCTCGCCCAGCGCGTGATCGCCCGCTACCACCTGCGCGCGCTCGACATGAAGGAAACCGCCGCCTACGTGCGCCACCGCATGGGCGTGGCGGGCCTCACCACCCCGCTGCCCTTCGACCGCGGTGCGCTCAAGCGCATCCACCAGCTCTCGCGCGGCGTGCCCAGGCGCATCAACCTGCTGTGCGACCGTGCGCTGCTGGGGGCCTTCGCCACATCCCAGGCCCGTGTGGATGCCGCCATCGTCGAACGTGCAGCCCACGAAGTCTTCGACGAGGAGGAGCCCTTCGACGAGCGCCCTCGCGGCTGGTGGCACGCGCTGCGCGCAGGCCGCCGCGGCCCGTGGCTGCCCGCCGCGGCCGCCCTGTCCGCTGGGCTGGGCCTGGCCGGCCTGGGCTACGCCGCCTGGACCCTGGCACGGCAGGATGCCCCCCCGGTCGCTGCAGCCGCCTTGCCCACCCCCGCGGCCCCCGCGCCCGCCGCCTCCACCCCGCCCTGACCGACAAGAGCCTCGCCCATGTCCTACATCCTCGATGCCCTGCGACGCGCCGACGCCCAGCGCGAGCGCGGCGCCGTGCCCGGGCTGGATAGCCAGCACATCGTCGTCGACGACCCCGACGGCGAACGCCCCCGCTCGCGCGCCGGCCTGTGGCTGGCCGTGGGCCTGGTGCTGGGCATCGCCGTGCCTGGCGTGGCCTACTGGATGGGCCGAAGCACCCCGGCCCCGATGCCGCCCGCCCCCCTGCCCGTAGCCGCGGCACCCGTGCCCGCGCCCGTCCTTGCGCCCGCCCCGGCCCCGGTGGAGGCGACACCACCTGCGCAGGCCGAAGCACCCACGCCTCCACCGCCGCCGCCCGCGCCACCACCAGCTCCGGCACCGCCTCCCCCACCCGCACCGCCGCCCCCGCCTCCTGTGCCCGCTCCGGCACCGATCCGCGCCCCGGCCCCGGCGCCCGCGCGGCCCGCCCCGGCACCTGCGCCCACCCCCGCAGCGGCGGTGGTGCCCGCCCCCGCGCCCCGCCCCGCCGCCGCACCCGTCCCGGCCCCGTCGGCCGCCGCCCCGCGCCTGCAGGATCTGCCCGACCACGTGCGCAGCCAACTGCCCCCGCAGTCACTCGGCGGCCTGATCTACTCGTCCACCCCGGCCGACCGCATCGCCATCGTCAACGGCCAGCCCTACCGCGAAGGCGACACCGTGGCCCGCGACCTGGTGGTGGAAGAAATCCTGCCCCGCGCCGCCGTGATGCGCTGGCGTGACCAGCGCTACCAGCTCACCTACTGACACCTCGCGAGGCATCCCCTTGACCCCGCCCGCCTCGCCCTCCGCCTTGCGCGAGATCCCACGCGGCATCTGGGTGCTGGGTTTCGTCTCGATGCTCATGGACATCTCGTCCGAGATGATCCACGCGCTGCTGCCCGTGTACCTTGTCACCGTGCTGGGCACCTCGGCCCTGGTGGTCGGTGTGATCGAAGGCATCGCTGAAGCCACCGCCTCGATCACCAAGGTGTTCTCGGGCGCCCTGTCTGACCGGCTCGGCCGCCGCAAGCAGCTCGCCGCCATCGGCTACGGCCTGGCCGCCGTCACCAAACCCGTCTTCCCCCTGGCGCCCACGGTGGGCTGGCTGGTGGCCGCGCGCTTTATCGACCGCGTGGGCAAGGGCATCCGCGGCGCCCCGCGCGACGCGCTGGTGGCCGACATCGCACCGCCCCACCTGCGCGGCGCAAGCTTCGGGCTGCGGCAGTCGCTCGACACCCTGGGCGCCTTCCTCGGCCCGCTGCTGGCCATCGGCCTGATGTGGTGGACCCAGGACGCCTTCCAGACGGTGTTCTGGTTCGCCGTGGTGCCGGCCTTCCTGGCCTTCGGCCTGATCGTGTTTGCCGTGAAGGAACCCGCGCACCCACCGGGCCACCGCTCCGTGCGCGCACCGCTGAGTCGCCGCGAACTGGCTCGCCTCGGCGGTGCCTACTGGTGGGTCGTGGCCGTGGGCGCCGTCTTCACCCTCGCGCGTTTCAGCGAAGCCTTCCTGGTGCTGCGCGCCCAGGAGGCCGGCCTCGCCCTCATGTGGGTGCCGGCGGTGCTGGTGGTGATGAACCTGGTGTACTCGGTGGCGGCCTACCCGGCTGGCGCTCTGTCCGACCGCGTGGGCCGCATCCGGCTGCTGGTGGCCGGGCTGGTCGTGCTGGTGGCCGCCGACCTCGCGCTGGCCTTCGTGCCGGGCCTGTGGGGCGTGGGGGTCGGCGTGGTGCTGTGGGGCCTGCACATGGCCTTCACCCAGGGGCTGCTGGCCACCCTGGTGGCCGACACCGCGCCCGCCGACCTGCGCGGCACCGCCTTCGGCTTCTTCAACCTCGTCACCGGCGTGGCCCTGCTGGCCGCCAGCGTCGTCGCCGGGCTGCTGTGGGACCAGCTCGGCTCCAGCGCCACCTTCCTGGCCGGCGCCGGCTTTGCACTGGTGGCCCTGGTGGGATTGGTGGCCTTGCAGGGGCGGCTGAACAGCAACCGGAGAATCACCCCATGATGCATTCCATACACTGCACCCTGGTCGTCCTGAGCACGGCACTTGTCGCTCTCCCGAGCCAGGCGCAGAAGATCGGCGAAGTCGACACCGTCTTCCAATGGCTCGGCCCCGACCACAAGATCGTCGTCGAAGCCTACGACGACCCCAAGGTGCCGGGCGTCACCTGCTACGTCTCGCGAGCCCGCACCGGCGGCATCAAGGGCGCGCTCGGCTTGGCCGAAGACCGCTCCGAAGCCTCCATCGAATGCCGCCAGGTGGGGCCCATCAACTTCAAGGAACCGCTGCCGCAGCAAGAGGACGTGTTCACCGAACGCATGTCCCTCCTCTTCAAGCGCTTGCATGTGGTGCGCATGGTCGACGTGCAGCGCAACACCCTCGTCTACCTCACCTACTCCGACCGCGTGATCGAAGGTTCGCCGCAGAACAGCGTGACGGCGGTGACGGTGGAGAGGGGGGTGAAGATTCCAGTGAAAGAGAGAAGGTAACTCGAATGAGCTTACGAACGGCGCTAAGCATCTTCGTCGAGGAGTATCCGAAGGCCGTCGAGCGGCCGTTCTCAGGAGATGCGCTGGCGGAGTTCATTCGACGCGACATCCCCCAAGCGCTCCAGAAAGTCATTGGACCAAACCCTCGGTATCTGATGCACGGCAGCCCAGGCCAAGGCAACTGGGCAAGGGCGCCTTGGGCGGCCATCTATGATCGATTCGTCACGGATAGCGCGCAAGACGGCTACTACGTGGTCTACCTGGTCAGAGAAGATTTCAAGGGAATTTACCTCTCCCTAAACCAGGGGGTAACGAGCACTCGAAAGCAGTACGGTGCTGAGGCCAAGTCAGCACTTCGGGTCCGTGCTGCCGACTTTCTCGCAAGACTCGGCTCCCAATCAGCCGGGCTGGTCACAGGCCAGATTGACCTGGCCTCGAGTGGTCCCGCCAATCTCAGCGCTTACTACGAGGCAGGCAACATTTGCTCCCTGCTCTACCCCAGCGATGGACTGCCTCAGGACGAGGTCCTTGAATCAGACCTTAGGCGATTTGTTGATCTCTACTTCTCTCTGGTCTCACGTGAGCCGCAGCTCTTTGAAAGGGCAGATGCAGAGGAAGACGAGGGCACGTTGGGTGATGAGGACCTGCGCAGGTTGCGAGAGCACAAGCGGGTAGAGAGAAACCGAAAGCTTGCCCTTCGCGCAAAGCAAGCTCACGGGTATGTTTGCAAGGCGTGCGGATTCGACTTCGAGGCGCGGTATGGCGTAATCGGGAAGTCCTTCATCGAGGCTCATCACCTCACGCCACTTTCGGAGTTCAAAGGGCAGAGATTGACGCTTGATCCGAAGAGGGACTTCACGGTGCTCTGCTCAAATTGCCATCGGATGATTCACCGCACGTCATTCGTCCACTCTGTCGAGGAGTTTCGCGCCGCCTACATCGCCAAAGATGCAGGCGCCTTCTGAGTGTCCACCGCCCCGAAACAATCCGAAAACTTCCGATACCGCCCCGAGATGCTCCTGCACGCTGCCTTGCGCACCATGGCGGCATGTTCAACGCCTTGTGCAAAAGGAGCCTCTCATGAAAACCTGGATTCGACGCACCCTCTTCGGCTTGCTGGGCACGGCCGCCCTCGTGGGCGGGCTGTCCGCCTGTGGCACCCGCGGCCATGAGCGGCAGGGTGGGTGGAGCGACGAGCGCGTGACCGAGATGCGCGGCAAGGCCATCGAGCGCATCGGCAGCAAGCTCGACCTGAACGATGCACAGAAGCAGAAGCTGGGCGTGCTGGCCGATGAGCTGATCGCGCAGCGCAAGGCCCTGCGGGGTGAGGGCAGCAACCCGCGCTCGCAGATGCAGGGGCTGATTGCCGGCACCACCTTCGACCGCGCCGGCGCCCAGCGGCTGGTGGACCAGAAGACGCAGGCCGTGCAGGCCGGGGCGCCGCGGGTGATTGCGGCGATGGCCGACTTCTACGACAGCCTCACGCCCGAGCAGCAGGCGAAGGTGCGCGAGCGCCTGGCCGAAGGGCGCCGCTGGGGCTGGGGCCGCGGCTGAGCTGAGCCACAATGCCGGCCATGGCGCGCATCCTGCTGATCGACGACGATGAACAGCTCGGTGCGCCCCTGGCCCAGTACTTCGCGCGCTTCGAGCTGGAACTGGTGCAGGCCACCCGCCCCAGCGAAGGCCTGGCCCTGCTGCGCGGCGGCGGTTTCGACGCCGCCCTGCTCGACGTGATGCTGCCCGAGATGGATGGCTTTGCGCTGTGCCGCGCCATCCGCCAGGACAGCGACATCCCCCTCCTGATGCTCACCGCCCGCGGTGAACTCACCGACCGCGTGGTGGGCCTGGAACTGGGCGCCGACGACTACCTGCCCAAGCCCTTCGAGCCGCGCGAGCTGGTGGCGCGCGTGCAGGCCATCCTGCGGCGGCGTCCGGCAGGCCACGCCGTCCCGGACGACGGTCTGCTGCGTTTCGACGGCCTGGTCGTCGACCCGGTGCGCCGCAGCGTGGTGCGCGACGGCGCCGAGGTGGACCTCACCGCCAGCGAGTTCGAGCTGCTGCTGATGCTGGCGCGCGAGCCGGGGCGCGTGTTCAGCCGTGACGACATCCTCATCTACACGCGCGCGGTGGACATCGTGGTGAGCCGCCTGCGCAAGAAGCTCGAGCCGCTGGAATGCATCAAGACTTTGCGCAACGCGGGCTACACGCTGGCGCTGCGGCGCACCCCCTCATGAACACCGAACGCTGGCACCAGCGCGCCGGGCGGCGGCTGCGCCACTCCATCCAGCTGCGCATGGTGCTGGTCTTCCTGCTGCTGGCCGCGGCCATGACCTTCGTGCTGGTGAGCGGTGCGCAGCGGGCGTTTTCAGTGGGCTGGCGCGAAGCGGCCCGGCCGATGCTGGCCGACTATGTGGACCGCCTCGCCAGCGAAGTGACTGCGGGCGGCGCCACCCCGCAGATCGAGCGGGCCGAAGCCCTGGTGCGCCGGCTGCCGATCACCGTGCGCATCGAAGGCCCCCGCGTGCAATGGGCCTCGCACGACGACACCACCCACCGCGACTGGGAAGACCGTCGGGACCGCCGCCGGCTCCACGACGGCCCCCCCTTGCTCGAACGTGTGACGGCCGACGGCCACCGGCTGTCCTTTGGCATTGACGAGGCCGTCTTCGAGCGCCGACCGCGGCTCATCGGCTATGCGCTGGCGGCCGTGCTGCTGATCACGGGGCTGGCCTGGCTGTATGTGCGCCGCCTCCTGCGTCCGCTGAACGACATCAGCGCCGGTGCGCGGCGCTTCGGCGCGGGCGACTTCGGCGAGCCCATCCCCGTACGCCACCCGCGCCGCCCCGACGAACTCGGCCAGCTCGCGTTGACCATCAACACCATGGGCCACGACATCCACCAGATGCTCGAGGCCAAGCGCGCCCTGCTGCTGGCCATCAGCCACGAGCTGCGCAGCCCGATCACACGCGCGCGGCTGAACGCCGAACTGCTGCCGGAAGACGGTGAGGTGCGTGCGCCGCGCGAGGCCCTGCTGCGCGACCTGCAGGAGATGGCCACGCTGGTGTCCGACCTGCTGGAAAGCGAACGCCTGGCCACGCGCCATGCCGCCTTGCAGCGCGAGCCCACCGACCTCGGCGCGCTGGTGGCCGAGGTGCTGCGCGAGCTGGGCGCCCGGCACGCGGGGGCCCCGCAGGTGACGGTGCATGTGCAGGGTGATCTGTCAGCGCTGCCGTTGGATGCCGCCCGCATCCGCCTGCTGCTGCGCAACCTGCTCGACAACGCCTTGCGCCATGGCGGCGATGCGGCCCGGCCGCCCGAACTACACCTGCGGCGCACGGCCGCCGGCGTGGAGATCGAGGTGCGCGACCACGGCCCCGGCGTGCCCGAGGCGCAGTTGCAGCAACTGGCCGAGGCCTTCTACCGCCCCGACAGCGCCCGCACGCGCACGGCAGGTGGCGTGGGCCTGGGGCTCTACCTGTGCCGCCTGGTCGCTCGGGCGCACGGCGGCACACTCACGCTGCGCAACGCCGAGCCGGGCCTGTCGGCGGTGGTGGTGCTGCCCGGGGCCTGACGCCTCCAGGCGCTCAGGGCGTGGCAGGCCCCTGGCAGTTCCGAGGCAGGAAGCGACGCTCGATGTCGGTGCGGTCGGCCCCACGCGCCACCATGGGCTCGGGTGGCGCGGCGTGGCCGCACACCCAGGCCACCGGCACCACCGGGGAGTCCTCCACCACGCCGGGGCGCAGGCTGAGCGTCTTGCCTCGCAGCGCGCCATTGGCCTGGTGACCAAAGACGATGTGCAAGGCGCCGTCTTCCACCGTGAGGCTGGCCACGTGGTTGCTGACGATGCGGTGGGGCTCAGGCAGGCCGGCGGCGGCGTTGTCGGCCGGCAGGGTGGCGGTGGTCCGCCAGGCCTGGGCGACGGGCGCCTTGGCGAAGTCGGCAAAGCGGGCGGCTTCCACGATCTGTTCGCGCACGAGCCGGCCCTGCATGGAGGGCATGGCCATCAGCGCGAGGATGGCGATCACGGCGAGCACGACCATCACTTCGATGAGGGTGAAGCCGCGGCGAAAAGGCATCATGGTGGCGAGTGCTTTCACGAGAAGACAGGGGCGATCTTAGAGCCTGCCCCGCGGCATCGAGCCGCGGCTTATGATCCCTGGCATGAACGCCAAGGTCATCCCCTTGCAGCCGGCGGGGGCCCCCAGCCGCGAGCGCAAGCGCCAGGCCCCGCGCGGGCGCCAGGTGGGTCCTGACGCCCTGCGCGAGGTGCAGGCCACGCTGAACCAGGTGCTGCCACGGCGCGACCAGCTCATCGAAGCCCTGCACGCCCTGCAGGACCGCTTCCACCAGCTGCGCACCGACCACCTCGCCGCCCTGGCGCAGTGGATGCGCCTGTCGCAGGCCGAGGTCTACGAAGTGGCGAGCTTCTATCACCACTTCGACGTGGTGCGCGAGAACGCTGATGGCGGCTTCGACGCCCCGCCGAAGCTGACGGTGCGCGTGTGCGACAGCCTCTCGTGCGAGATGGCGGGTGCGCGCGAGTTGATGACGAAGCTGCCCGCGCTGCTGGGCGCCGACGTGCGTGTGATGCCTGCGCCTTGTGTGGGCCGCTGCCACGAAGCGCCGGTGGCCGTGGTGCACCAACGGCAGATCGCCCACGCCACAGCACAGGCGGTGCAGGCGGCTGTCGCGCAAGGCTTGCTCCACGATGAGGTCCCGCAAGCCCCCGGCCTGGACACCTACCGCGCCCAGGGTGGCTATGCGCTGTTGCAGGCCTGCGTGAACGGCACCCGGCCCGTGGAAGACGTTCTGAAAGCCATGGAAGACTCGGGCCTGCGTGGCCTGGGGGGCGCCGGCTTTCCGGCCGGGCGCAAATGGCGCATCGTGCGCGAGCAGCCCGCCCCGCGGCTGATGGCGGTGAACATCGACGAAGGCGAGCCCGGCACCTTCAAGGACCGGCACTATCTGGAACGTGACCCGCACCGCTTCCTGGAAGGTGTGCTGATCGCCGCCTGGGCCGTGGGGGTGGAGGCCATCTACCTCTACCTGCGCGACGAATACCACGGCTGCCGCACGATGCTGACGCGCGAGCTCGCCGCCCTGCAGGCGAACCCGCCGGTGCCGTTGCCGCACATCGAGCTGCGCCGCGGTGCGGGCGCCTACATCTGCGGCGAAGAGTCGGCCATGATCGAATCCATCGAAGGCAGGCGGGGCCTGCCGCGGCTGCGCCCGCCCTATGTGGCCCAGGTGGGCCTGTTCGGCCGGCCGACGCTGGAGCACAACTTCGAGACGCTCTACTGGGTGCGCGACATCCTGGAGCGCGGGCCGCAGTGGTTCACTTCGCACGGCCGCCACGGCCGGCAGGGCTTGCGTTCGTTTTCCGTGTCGGGCCGCGTGAAGCAGCCGGGCGTCAAGCTCGCCCCCGCCGGCATCACGCTGCGCGAACTGATCGACGAACACTGCGGCGGCATGCTCGACGGCCACACGCTCTACGCCTACCTGCCCGGCGGCGCCTCGGGCGGCATCCTGCCCGCGCGGCTGGCCGATGTGCCACTCGACTTCGACACCCTGCAGCCCCACGGCTGCTTCATCGGCTCGGCCGCCATCATCGTGCTCTCGCAACACGACCGCGCGGTGGACGCGGCGCGCAACCTGATGCGCTTCTTCGAGGCCGAATCCTGTGGCCAGTGCACGCCCTGCCGCGTGGGCACCTCGAAAGCACGGGCCCTCATCGAAGCACCCCACTGGGACACCGCCTTGCTGGCCGAGTTGTCGCAGGTGATGCGCGACGCCTCGATCTGCGGCCTGGGCCAGGCGGCGCCGAATCCGGTCGATGGCGTGATCCGGTACTTCCCCGAGGAGCTCGCATGAGCGCCGTGATGCAGCCCGAGGTCGTCATCGACTTCACCCTCAACGGCCAGCCCGTGCGGGCCCGCTCCGGTGAGACCATCTGGTCCGTCGCGCAACGCCATGGCATCGAGATCCCCCACCTGTGCCACAAGGACGGCCTCAGCCCCGCCGGCAACTGCCGCGCCTGCATGGTGGAGGTGGACGGCGAACGGGTGCTGGCGCCCTCGTGCTGCCGCGCGCCCACGCCCGGCATGGTGGTGCGCAGCGACAGTGAACGTGCGGTGGCGGCTCAGAAGATGGTGGTCGAGCTGCTGCAGTCCGATCTGCCCGAGACACCTTACACCCGCCACAACGAGGTGGACGACTGGGCGATGAAGCTCGGTGTGGGCCGCCCGCGCTTCCCCTCGCGCGAGCAGCCGGCGCCCGATGCCTCACACCCCGCCATCGCCGTGAACCTGGACGCCTGCATCCAGTGCACCCGCTGCCTGCGCGCCTGCCGCGACGAGCAGGTGAACGACGTGATCGGCCTGGCCGGGCGCGGCGCACACGCGAGGATCGTCTTCGACATGGACGACGCCATGGGCGCCTCCACCTGCGTGGGCTGCGGCGAATGCGTGCAGGCCTGCCCCACCGGGGCGCTCAGCCCGGCCCAGGGCGTGGCCCTGGTGCAGGCCGATCGCACGGTGGATTCCGTCTGCCCCTATTGCGGCGTCGGGTGTGCGCTCACCTACCACGTCAAGGACAACCGCATCCTGCACGTCGAAGGCCGCGACGGCCCGGCCAACCAGGGGCGCCTGTGCGTGAAGGGGCGCTATGGCTTCGACTACGCGCATCATCCACACCGGCTGACGGTGCCCCTCGTCCGGCGCGAGGATGCGCCCAAGCAGGCCCACGCCACGCTCGATCCGGCGCGCTGGCAGGAGGTCTTCCGCGAAGCCAGCTGGGACGAAGCCCTGACGCTCGCCAGCAGCGGCCTGCGACGCATCCGCGACACCCAGGGCCCACGCGCGCTGGCCGGCTTCGGCTCGGCCAAGGGCAGCAACGAAGAGGCCTACCTCTTCCAGAAACTGGTGCGCACCGGTTTTCGCAGCCACAACGTCGACCATTGCACGCGGCTGTGCCACGCCTCGTCGGTGGCGGCGTTGCTTGAAGGCATCGGCTCGGGCGCGGTGTCGAACCCCGTGCGCGATGTGGCGCTGGCCGAGTTCGTGCTGGTGATCGGCGCCAACCCCACGGTCAACCACCCGGTGGCCGCCTCGTGGATCAAGAACGCGGTGCGCCAGGGCACGACACTCGTGGTGGCCGACCCGCGGCGCACGGAACTGTCCCGCCATGCCTGGCGCACCCTGCAGTTCCGCGCCGACACCGACGTGGCCCTGCTCAACGCCATGATGCATGTGATCGTGCACGAAGGCCTGGTGGACCCGGCCTTCATCGCGGCGCGCACGGTCGGCTACGAGGATCTCAAAGCCAACGTCGCGGCCTACAGCCCCGAAGCGATGGCGCCGGTGTGCGGCATCGACGCCGGCACCATCCGCGAGGTGGCGCGCGCCTATGCCACGGCCCGGGCCTCGATGATCCTCTGGGGCATGGGCATCAGCCAGCACGTGCACGGCACCGACAACGCCCGCTGCCTGATCGCGCTGGCCCTGATGACCGGCCAGATCGGCCGGCCCGGCACGGGGCTGCACCCCTTGCGCGGCCAGAACAACGTGCAGGGCGCGTCGGATGCGGGGCTGATCCCGATGATGTTCCCCGACTACCAGCGCGTGACCGATGCGCAGGCGCGCGCGAAGTTCGAGCAGCTCTGGGGCGTGCCGCTGGACGACCGGCCCGGCCTCACCGTGGTGGAGGTGATGGACGCGGCCCTGCGCGGCGAGGTGCGCGGCATGTACATCCTGGGCGAGAACCCCGCCATGAGTGACCCTGACGCCAACCACGCGCGTGAGGCCCTCGCCTCGCTGGAGCACCTCGTGGTGCAGGACATCTTCCTCACCGAAACCGCGGTCCTGGCCGATGTGGTGCTGCCGGCCTCGGCCTTCCCCGAAAAGACCGGCAGCTTCACCAACACCGACCGCCTGGTGCAACTCGGCCGCCAGGCGCTGCAGCCCCCCGGCCAGGCGCGCCAGGACTGGCTCATCCTCCAAGCGATGGCGCAGGGTCTGGGGCTGCAATGGCACTACGCCGACATCGGCGAGGTGTACGAAGAGATGCGCCAGTGCATGCCCAGCCTCGCGGGCCTGAGCTGGGCGCGCCTGCAGCGCGAAGGCGCCGTCGTGCACCCCTGTCCCGACGAGGACGCGCCTGGCGAAGCCGTGGTGTTCACCGACCACTTCCCCACCCCCACGGGCCGTGGCCGCTTCGTGCCGGTCGACATCGTGCCGGCCCACGAGCGACCCGACGCCGACTACCCCTTCGTGCTCATCACCGGCCGCCAGCTCGAACATTGGCACACCGGCAGCATGACGCGGCGCAGCGCGGTGCTCGACCAGCTCGAGCCCGACCCGGTGGCCTCGCTGCATCCGCTCGACCTCGAGCGCCTGGGCGTGCAGCCCGGCGGCGTGGTCACGCTGCGCTCGCGCCGCGGCGAAGTGGCGCTCTACGCCCGCGCCGACGATGGCACGCCGCCGGGCGCCGTTTTCGTGCCCTTCTGCTATGCCGAGGCGGCCATCAACAAGCTCACCAACCCTGCGCTCGATCCCGTCGGCAAGATCCCGGAGTTCAAGTACTGCGCGGTAAGCGTGCATGCCGGCGGCGCCCTGGATGCGCCCTGCGCGGTGCTCGGCACGAATGTGTGAGCACGCGTAACACAGGCGCCTTTCAGGCGCCGAACTTGCACCTCTGACAGCACAAGCGCAAACGCCTGCCCGCCGCCTGGCAGCGCCGTCGCGCCGTGACGTTTTCTGACAGACCTTGTCGATCCCCGGGTGACACTGCCGCGCCCGACGGAGGAGAGCTTGCAAGTGGATACAGGAAAAGTGGGCAACCTTCCCATTCGCGCACATCGTCTCGCGCTGTGTGCTGCCCTGTCGGCCGCCGTCGTGGGCCTGGCCGCCTGTGGTGGCGGTAGCGACAGCCCCAGTCCCAGCCCGGCGCCGCCGGCGTCCGGCTCACCCAGCCCGGCCCCTGCACCGGGCCCGGCTCCGGCGCCAGGGCCAGTCCCCACGCCGCCGGCCTCACCCGCACCGCCGGCTTCGCCCCCGCCGGCCTCGCCGCCGCCCGCGACCGGCCTGCCCGACACGCCTACCACCCAGCGCGACGCCGTGCGTCTGGCCGACCAGGCCACCTTCGGGCCCACCGAGGCCCTGATCGCCACGATCCGCACGCAGGGCCCGGCCAAGTGGATCAGTGAGCAGATGGCCGCGCCGATGTCTCGCTACACCAGTGGCGGCACCGGGGCCGTGCATCAGTACACCGGCAGCGGTGACTTCTGCGACGGGCGCGGCGCCAACTGCTGGCGCGACTGGTCGTCCACCACGCCGCTGGTCTGGGACTTCTACCGCAACGCGGTGAACAACCCCGACCAGCTGCGCCAGCGCGTGGCCCTGGCGTTGCAGCAGATCGTCGTGGTGTCCAACCTGGAGGTGAGCGGCACCTATGGCTTCCGCAACTATCACAACATGCTGCTGGAGCAGTCCTTCGGCAACTACCGCGAGGTGCTGCGCAAGGTGAGCCTGTCGCCGGTGATGGGTGACTTCCTCAACAACGCCAACAACGACCGGGCGGCCCCGAACGAGAACTTCGCGCGCGAGCTGCTGCAGCTCTTCTCCATCGGCACCTGCGAACTCAATGCGAACGGCACGCTCAAGGGGGGCAGCTGCACGCCCACCTACAACAACGACACCGTGCGCGCCTATGCCTATGCGCTCACCGGCTGGACCTACCCCGCCGGCGGCGCCACGCCCTGGGGCTGCTGGCCGCAGGGCGCCAACTGCCGCTATTACGATGGCGACATGGTGCCGGTGGCGCGATACCACGACACCGGCGCGCGCACCCTGCTGTCCGGCGTGAGCCTGCCGTCCGGCCACACCGCGCCACAGGCCCTGGAAGCCGTGCTGGACAGCCTGATGAACCACCCCAACATCGGGCCCTTCATCGGCAAACAGCTCATCCAGCACCTCGTCACCAGCAATCCTTCGCCTGCTTATGTGCAGCGTGTGGCCACGGCCTTCAACACCGGCCGCTTCGACAGCTTCGGCAGCGGCCAGCGCGGTGACATGCGCGCCACGGTGGCCGCCATCCTGCTCGACCCCGAGGCCCGCAGCCCGAGTCCGGGAGTGGACTTCGGCCGCCTGCGCGAGCCGGTGCAGCTCTTCACCGGCGTGCTGCGTGCGCTGGATGGGCGCACGGACGGTGAAGCCCTGGGCTGGTGGTGGGGTGAACAGCTGCGCCAGCACATGTTCCGCCCACCCTCGGTGTTCAACTTCTATCCGCCCGACTACCCCGTGGCCGGTACCGCGCTGGTGGGCCCGGCCTTTGGCATCCACAACGCCAATGCCGCCTTGCAGCGCATCAACTACGTGAACTACCTGCTCTTCTGGGGGGGCTCGGGCCCCGTGTCGAGCGTGCCCAACGCGGTTGGCACACGTGTGGATCTGGGCCGTTTCCTGGCCGATGCCGACAATCCGGCCGCGCTGGTCGATCGCCTGTCCATGCTGGCCCTGGGCGAGCTGCTCCCGTCGGGGCCGCGCACCCAGGTCATCAACGCGGTCTCGGCCTACACACCGGTCAGCAACGACACCGCACGCCTGAACCGCGTCCGCCAGGCGGCCTACCTCGTCTTCGCCTCGCCGCAGTACCAGGTCATCCGTTGAGGTCCCCGATGAAAACACGCACTCCTCTCGATGCCGTGGCCATGCAGCGCCGCCAGTGGCTGAAGTTCACCGGCGGCACCCTGGCCGGCGCCCTGGGCCTGGGCGGCCTGGGCTCGCTACTGCACACCCCCGTGCAGGCGCAGGCCGGCTACAAGGCGCTGGTCTGTGTCTTCCTCTATGGCGGCAACGATGGCCTGAACACCATCGTGCCCACCGACACCACGCGCTACAACCAGTACGCCAACGTGCGCGGCTCGCTCGCGCTGCCGCGCACCAGCCTGGTGAGCCTGGGCAGCAGCGGTTACGGCCTGCACCCGGCCATGACGGCGCTGGAGTCGGTGTGGAACCAGGGCCACCTGGCCCCGGTGTTCAACGTGGGCCCGCTGTATGCCCCCATGACCAAGACCGAGTACCGCAACGCGCCGGCCAATTCGTCGCTCATCCCCGACGCACTGTTCTCGCATTCCGACCAGCAACTGCTGTGGGAGGCGGCCAGTACCAGCGCCATGGCGCGCACCGGCTGGGGTGGGCGCGCCGCGGAAACGCTGGCCACCGCCAACCCGGTGATCTCGGTGGGGGGCAATGGCCGCTTCGGCCTGTCCACGCTGGCCGCCCCGCTGGTGCTGCCCGGCCCCGGGGCCACCTTCGGGCTGGAAGGTCTGGAGAACACAGGCTGGGCGCCGGTGGGCACACGCAAGACGGCCATCGATGCCCTGTACGCAGGAAGCCACCCCAATGCCTTGCTCAACGCCTACATGAGCCAGCAGCGCGATGCCTTCGCCATGTCCGACCGGCTGGGGGCGCTGGTGAAGACGACGCCGTCGGACGCCAATGCCTCGGCCGCCATCAACCTGGCCTTCGCGCCACTCATCAGCAACGGCAGCATCACTTCGGGCCTCGGGCAGCAGCTCTACCAGGTGGCCAAGCTCATCGAAGGCCGTGCCACGGTGCGGGGCGAACGCCAGATCTTCTTTGCCTCGCTGGGCGGCTTCGACACCCACGGCAACCAGATCGGCAGCAGCAGCACCGTGGGCGAGCATGCCCGCCTGCTGGGCATCCTGGCCCAGGCCATGGCCTGCTTCCACCAGGCCATGCTCAACTTGGGGCTGGGCCAGAACGTCACACTCTTCACGCAAAGCGACTTCGGCCGCACCTTCAAGCCCAACAACAGCGCCGGCACCGACCACGCCTGGGGCAACCACCACCTGGTGATGGGGGGCGCGGTGGCCGGCGGCACCACCTATGGCAGCTATCCCGAGCTGGTCCTGGGGGGCCCCGACGACGTGGGCGTGCAGTCGTGGGAGTTGCACGGCCGATGGATTCCGAAGATCGGCGTGGACCAGTACGCGGCCACCTTGCTGCGCTGGTTCGGCGCGAGCGACACCCAGCTCGACACCATCCTGCCCAACCTGCGCAACTTCAGCCAGCGCCAACTGGGTTTCGTCTGAACCACCGGCTGACGAGGCGCAAGGACTTCGCGGGAGGCGTTTGACCGCTCCTGTGGTCCTTGCCCACAATCGGACCGATGAGTGCCCTCGCGCCCACCCCGGCCCGTCTGCGCCCCTGGATCGACGGGCTCGAAGTCGGCCTGCTCGAGCGCAGCGCCGCCGTGCGCCTGGCCTTGCTGGCCGCCTTGGCCGGCGAGCACGTGCTGCTGATCGGTCCGCCCGGCACGGCCAAGAGTGAACTGGCGCGCCGGCTGCACCACGCCTTCGCCGATGCGCGCTATTTCGAGCGCCTGCTCACACGCTTCTCCGTCCCCGAAGAGCTCTTCGGTCCACTCTCGCTGGCCGCGCTGGAGGACGACCGCTACGAACGCCTCACCGACGGCTACCTGCCCACTGCCGGTGTCGCCTTCCTCGACGAAGTCTTCAAGGCCAACTCCGCCATCCTCAACGCCCTGCTCACCCTGCTCAACGAACGCGAGTTCGACAACGGCGCGCAGCGCCTGCCCGTGCCGCTGATCTGTGTGGTGGGGGCCACCAACGAGGTGCCGCAAGAGGAAGGCCTGCGCGCCTTCCACGACCGCTTCCTGGTGCGGGTGCCCGTGGCCCCGGTGAGCGATGCACAGTTCAAGTCCTTGCTCACGCTGTCCGCCCCCCCGCCCACACGCACCCTCATTGCCGCCAAGCCCTTGCGCCGCGACGAGCTCGACGCATTGCGCGAGGCTGCCACCGCGGTCGCCCTGCCCGAGCCCGTGCTGCAGGCCCTGCAGACGGCTCGACGCTTTGCGGCCGAGCAGGGCCTGCACGTGTCCGATCGACGGTGGCGACAGACGGTCGGGCTGCTGCGCGTGCAGGCCGCCAGCGAGGGCCGCACGGCCGTCGATGCGGCCGACCTCTGGCTGCTGCCCTATGTGCTGCCCGAGCGCCCCGAGCAGGTGGGCGGGTGGCAGACCTGGGTGATCGACACGCTGATGGCCTGCCCCACCACGCAGCGCCCGGGCCTGCAACGTGCCGTCGAGGCCTTCGAACGCCAGCTCGACATCGAGACCAGCACGCGCCAGGACGATGGCGAAGCCGGCAAGCTGGTGCTGGCCCGCTCCATCGCCCGGGGCGATGACGACGGCGCACGCGAAGGCGGCATCACGCGACTGGTGGCCGAACGGCTGGAAGAGCGCCTGCGCCAGCACTACAGCCCCGTGCACATCGCGGCGCGCGTGGCCCAGGTGGACGAACTGCTGCAGCGCCTCAACGACGAACTCCAGCACCTGGAACGTGCCCGCATGCAAGCGCAGGCCCTGCTGCAAGACCGCCTGTGGTGGCCGCCGGCGTTGCGGCAGACGGTGCTCCAGCGTCACGAAGACGCCTGTGCCCAGATGGCGGCGTGGCGTGCGCGCGCCCAGTGCGTGCGCGACGGCTTTGCGCAGCTGCCGGTGGACGAGACCCTGGCCGGCACCCCCCCGGCCCCCATCGCCCTGGAAGCCTGAGCGAGGCCGCGGCGTGGACGCGCCCTACCACCACCTCGACACCTTGCCCCGCGGCCTGTGGCTGCCCGCGCTGGTCACCGCCGCCGGAGGCACCGCATCGCGCCTGGCGCAACTGCCGGCCTGGCGTGAGGCCTTGCTGCAAGGTGAACTGCCCGACGCCACGCTCGACTTCGGCGACGCCGCTGCCGTGCATCGCTTTCGCGCAGCCATCGGTGAACTGGGTCTGCCCGCGCTGTGCCGTCAGGCGCCGGCCATGGCCGACCAGGTGCTGCGCACGATGCTCTGGCACCTCGACCACCTGATCGATCTGCAGCCCCGGCTGGACCGCGAGGCCGCCATCGCACAGGCCGTGGAGGAGTTCGTCGCCGCCTGGTCGCTCGAGAAAGGCGACTGGGACGAGGTGGTGGCGCTGCTGCGGGGCCTGGGCGACCTCGCCCTGCTGCGCTGGGACGCCTTGCGAGGCCGGCTGCAGTCGCACGAATGGCAGGAGGCCCGGCGCATCGCCGAGCTGCTGCAACGGCTGCCCGCGCTTACCGGGCTGATCGACCGCCTGGGCCGCCGCGAACCCTTGCCGGTCTCGCCCACACCGTCCACCGGAGGCTCGGGCCCCCAGCCCGCCACGTTGGCGGCTCGCGTGACCCGCCTGATGGACGCGCCCAGCGAGGTGCGCGGCGTGCGGCGCTCGGGCGATCTGTCTCGCCTCTTGGCCAGCGAAGCCATGCAGATGCATCACCCGGTGCTGCGCCGCCTGTGGCGTGCGCGTCTGGTCGAACGCCAGTTGCTCACGCTCGAAGACGAGGCCGAACTCATCGAGTGGGTGCCAAACCCCCACCCGGCACCCCGCCCGGCGGCCCACTCACCCACCCCTCAGGGCCGCGGCCCTTTCATCGTCTGCCTCGACACCTCGGGGTCGATGCGCGGCGCCCCGGAAGCCGTCGCCAAGGCGGTGGTGCTGCAGGCGCTGCGCACGGCGCACGCGACGCAGCGCGCCTGCCGGCTCATCGCCTTCGGCGGCGAAGGCGAGATCGTGGAGCACGAGCTGTCACTCACTCCGCAGGGGCTCGACGCGCTGCTCACCGTGATGGGCCAGTCCTTCGACGGCGGCACCGACCTGCAACAGCCGCTGGCCCGAGCGATCGAGACGGTGCACGAGGCCGGCTACACCCAGGCCGACCTGCTGATCGCCAGCGACGGCGAGTTTGGTGTCACGCCCGCCACCCTCGCCCAGCTCGATGCCGCCCGCGACCGCTTTGGCCTGCGCGTGCAGGGCGTGTTGATCGGCGACCGCGAGACCATGGGCCTGCTGGAAGTGTGCGACGACATCCACTGGGTGCGTGACTGGCGCCGCTATGCCGGTGACGGCCGCCACACGGACGGCTTCACGCCGGTGCACAGCAAGAGCCTCACCGCGTTGTACTTCCCGAATGCCTTGAGCGAACGTGCGGTGCGGCACCGCCCGCGCTGAGACGCTGCGTGAAGCTCAACGCATCGCCAGCGTCTCGATCACCGCGGTGACCACCACCATGCACACGAGGTTGAGCGCCAGCCCGCAGCGCATCATCGTGCTCTGGGGCACCAGGCCCGTGCCGAAGACGATGGCATTGGGCGGCGTGGCCACAGGCAACATGAAGGCGCAGGAGGCGGCCACCGCGATGGCCGCCGACAGCGTGATCGGCGGCAGCCCCAGCTCGGCCCCCACACCCAGGAACAGCGGCACGAGCAGGGCGGCACTGGCGGTGTTGCTCACCAGCTCGGTCAGCATGACCACAAAGGCGATCACACCGAAGATCAGCAGATAGACCGACGCCCCCTGCACCCACAGCACCAGTTGCTCGGCCAGGAAACGGCTCGCCCCGGTGCCCCCCATCACCGCACTCAGCGTGAGACCGCCGCCAAACAGCAGCAGCACGCCCCAGTGGGCCTTGCCCTCGATGTCGTCCCAGCCCAGGCTGCCCGTGATGCACAGCGCGGCAATGGCGGCCAGCGCCACCACCGTGTCGAAGTCGGCGGTTATGCCCAGGGCTTGCGCCAGGGGAGCCCCGGCCACCCAGCCCAGCACCGTGAGCGCAAAGATCGCCACCACCGTGAGACGCTCCCGGGTCCAGGCCATCGCCAGCTTGGGCACCTCGATGCGCCCCGCCAGGCGCGGGCGCAGCATCAGGTAGAGCGTGAGCCCCATCAGCGGCAGCAGCAGGCCCACGATGGGCAGGCCGATGGACATCCAGCGCGCGAAGCTGATGTCGGCCTGCGCGGCCGCAATCGCATTGGGCGGGCTGCCCACCAGGGTGCCGATACCGCCGATGCTGGCGCTGTAGGCCAAGCCCAGCAGCACGAACATCTTCTCTGCGGTGGGTGTTGCGGCGCCCTCCTCCTGGACCTCGTCAGCGCTGAGCAGCCCGAGCGCCAGCGGCAGCATCATCGCCGCGGTGGCGGTGTTGCTGATCCACATCGACAGGAAGGCCGTGAGCACAAAGAGCAGCAGCACCGCCACCGCCCGGCGCCCGCCCGCCCAGCGCAGCACCGTCACCGCGAGCCAGCGATCCAGCCCATGACGGGCAAGTGCGGCGGCCAGCGCAAAGCCGCCCAGGAAGAGGAAGATGATCGGGTTGGCAAACTGCGCCAGCGCCTCGCGCGGCGCCAGCACCCCCATCAGGATGGCCAGCAAGGGCACCAGCAGCGCGGTGACCGTGACATGCAGCGCCTGCGTCATCCACAGCGCGCCGATGAGGGTGAAGAGGGTCAGGCCGGTGCGAAGGGCCGGCTCGGACGACCCCAGGGACCACACCAAGGCCGCAAGAGCCAGGCTGGCGAGCAAGCGCCCGCCAGAGGACAGAATCATCGACATGGGCAAGGGCCGCCACCGGGTGGCGCGGCATCATCGGAACCGCGCAAGGATACGCGCGGCAAGCGCCCCGAAGGCTGAAGCCCCAGCGGGCTGCTGCGTCAGCTTGAAGTCGGCCTGCGCTTCAGCGAGGTCGCGATGCACCACTGCGCCGCCCAGTAGGTGGACAGCACCCACAGCGACGCCTCCGGCAGCGGATCGAGGAACTTGTTGATCGCCAGCAGGGTGTCGGAGCTGATGAAGAGCAAACCGCCCAGCGCCGCGTAACCGGCTTCGCGCGACAGCGGGGCCGTGCCTTCGCACAGCCACCAGGTGGCCGCCTGCGCCGCCATGGCGGCCAGGCAGACCACATAGGCCACCACCGGGATCTGCAGCGCCCCGGGCACGCCCGGCCACAACTGGGCCAGCAGCGCCGCGCTCACCGCGGCATAGAAGATCCAGGGCTGCCACACAGACGCCAGGCGCGTGGTGGACGTGAAGGCCACCAGGTAGGCCAGGTGGGCCAGCAGAAAGGCCACCAGCCCGGCCACGAAACCGCCCGGCCACATGAGCGCGATGTCACCGGCCAGCGAGAACACCAGCCCCACCAGCACCCAGGTGCGACGCCGCGGCACATCGCCGGTGCGCGACCAGGCATAGGCAATGATGAGGACAGTGGTGAGCGGCTTGAAGACGAAGCGCAGGATCTCGGCATCGAGCGCATTCGGCCCGCTGAAGATGGCCAGCAGGGCACTGGCCACCAGCACCCAGGGCAGGGTGTAGCGCCAGGCGGTGGCCCAGAAATGGGAAGGATGGTTCATGGAGGGCGATTCTGCGGTGCTGAACCGAGCCTCGCCACTGGGGGTCGCCCGATGGCACTCTGCGAAATCGGTTGATAGCCCGCGTCAGTAGTGATACCGCAACTGCGCCACGAGCAAGGCATCACCTTCCACTTTGTAGACCATGCGGTGCTCCTCCGTGATGCGGCGCGACCAGAAGCCAGCCAGGGCGTGTTTCAGGGGCTCGGGCTTGCCCACGCCACCGAAGGGTTCGCGCTGGGTTTCGCGGATGAGCTTGTTGATGCGCTCCAGCATGCGACGGTCCTGCGTCTGCCAGTAGAGGTAGTCCTCCCAGGCGGCCTCGGCAAAGACCAGCTTCACTCGACCAGCCCGCGTTCCTGGCCACCCCCGGATGACAACTCCATCACCGCATTCAACAGCCGCCGCGCATTGGCCGGGCTGCGCAACAGATAGGCCGTCTCTTCGAGCGACTGGTAGTCCTCCAACGACAGCATCACCACCGACTGCTGGCCGCTGCGGGTGATGATCACGGGTTCGTGGTCGTTGCACACCCGGTCCATCGTGCTGGCCAGGTGGGCGCGAGCGGCAGAATAGGTGATGGCATCCATGCGAACTCCTTTGTACAGGATATTGTACATATGAAGCGCAGCGCTTGCTGACCCCGCATTCCAACAACCACATCAGGCCATGGCATTCTCAGTACTCGAACTCAAGCGCTGGGAACGCGATCTGGACGCCTTCCTGGCCAGGCGGCGCCCGCCACCCAGCATCCGGAACGAGCTCGATGTGGGCTATCGCATTGACAAGCAGAGCATCGAGATCGTCGAGATCCGCCCCGACTGGCACGACCCCGGCACGATGCACGAGCGTCCGTTCGCCAGGATCACCTATGTGCGTTCAGGGTCCTACTGGAAGCTGTACTGGATGCGCGCGAGTTTGAAGTGGCACAGCTATGAGCCACAGGCCACGACACGGCATCTGAGCGAAGCGCTGGATGCCATCGATCGCGACGACTACTGCTGCTTCTTCGGCTGAGCGCTTTCCCCTCCTCGAACCACAACCCAAGCAGGCTCAGATCTGCTGGGTGCCCCGCTCTGCCGCCCGCTTCGCAAACTCCGCACGCAGGGCCTTGAGCTTTTCGCGCGGGTCTTCCTTCATGGTCTTCTCGTCCAGCTTCATTTCGCCGATGAAGCGGCTGGGAATGCCGGTCACGAACTCACGGCCCTTCTTGCGGCGCTTGAGGGTGCTCACCACCAGCGTGGTGCGCGCACGCGTGATGCCCACATACATCAGCCGGCGCTCCTCTTCCAGGCGCTGTGGCGTCATGTCCTCGTCTTCGCTCTTGAAGGGCAGCAGGCCCTCGTTGATGCCGGCCAGCACCACGTGCGGCCACTCCAGGCCCTTGGAGGCGTGCAGCGTGGACAGCGTCACGACGTTGGTGTCGCCGCCGCGCTCGGCCAGGCTCAGGATGACCGAGATGGTCTGCGCCACGTCGAGCACGCTCTGGCGTTCGGTCTCGGTCGTGGTCCCACCTTCGGTCTGCAGTTCACCGCCACAGCGCCGCGCGATCCAGTCGATGAAGTCGAGCACGTTCTGCCAGCGGCTGGCAGCCAGCTTCTCGTTGTCTTCTCCATCATAGAGGTGCTGCTCGTAGCCGATGTCCTTGAGCCACTCCATCAGCGCCGGCTTGGCCGCCTCGGCACCCACGGTGTGGCGGAAGCGGTGCTCCAGGTCGTTCACATAACGGCCGAACTCGTGCAGCGCCCCGATGGCACGCGCGCTCACCGCGCTGGACAGGGAATCGGCGAACAGCGCCTCGAACAGGCTCACGCGCCACTTGCCTGCGAACTCGCCCAGCTGCGCCAGCGTCTGGTGGCCGATGCCGCGCTTGGGCGTGGTCACCGCGCGCAGGAAGGCGGGGTCGTCGTCGTTGTTCACCAGCAGGCGCAGCCAGGCGCACAGGTCCTTGATCTCGGCGCGGTCGAAGAAGCTCTGCCCGCCCGACACCTTGTAGGGGATGTTCGCGCGGCGCAGCGCCTGCTCCAGCACACGGGCCTGGTGATTGGCGCGGTAGAGGATGGCGAAGTCGCTCCACTGGACCTCGCCGCCCTGCGCCCGCAGTCCCTGGATGCGCGCCACCGCACGCTCGGCCTCGTGCTCCTCGTTGTCGCACTCCAGCACGCGCACCGGCTCGCCCTCGCCGAACTCGCTCCACAGCTTCTTCTCGAAAATCTTGGGGTTGGCCGCGATCACGTGGTTGGCCGCGCGCAGGATGGCGCCGGTGGAGCGGTAGTTCTGCTCCAGCGGGATCACCTTGAGTTGCGGATAGTCCTGCGGCAGGCGCTTGAGGTTCTCGATGGTGGCGCCGCGCCAGCCGTAGATCGACTGGTCGTCGTCGCCCACCGCGGTGAACATGCCGCGCTCGCCCACCAGGGCCTTGAGCAGTTCGTACTGCACGGTGTTGGTGTCCTGGTATTCGTCCACCAGCACGTAGCGCAGGGTGTCCTGCCACTTGGCGCGGGCCTCGGCGTCGCGTTGCAGCAGCTTGAGCGGCAGGCTGATCAGGTCGTCGAAGTCCACCGCCTGGTAGGCCACGAGGCGTTCTTCATAAAGCTTCATCACGCGCGCGGCCACACGTTCGTCGTCGTCCTGGGCCACCTGGGCCGCTCCGTCGCCGTCGAGCCCCTGGTTCTTCCACAGGCTGATGGTCCACTGCCAGCGCCGCGCCGTGGCCGCGTCGGTGGTGCCGCCGGCATCGCGCAGGATGGACAGCACGTCGTCGCTGTCGAGGATGGAGAACTTTTCCTTCAGCCCCAGGCGCGGGCCGTCGGTGCGCAGCATGCGCACGCCCAGGCTGTGGAAGGTGCTGATCACCAGGTGCTGCGCTGCTTTGGCGCCCACCAGGCCGCGGGCGCGCTCGCGCATCTCCTCGGCCGCCTTGTTGGTGAAGGTGATGGCTGCGATCTGGCCCGGCGCGTAGCCGGCCTGCAGCAGCCGCGCGATCTTGTGGGTGATCACCCGCGTCTTGCCCGAGCCTGCTCCGGCCAGCACGAGGCAAGGCCCTTGCAAGTAGTGGACGGCTTCGAGCTGGGCGGGGTTGAGGGACGGCGGGGCGGACGACACGGGGCGCCATGATACCGGCCGGCTTTTTCAGGCGGGCGTCAGGCAGACCCCGCGCCGGCTTGAGATACTGCGCGCCGCATGCAAGCGATCTTCGAAGTCACCTTCCCCTTCTTCGCCCTGGTGCTGTGCGGCTACCTCGCCGCGCGCCGGGGCGTGCTGCCTGAGGCGGCGATTCCCGGGCTGAACATCTTCGTGCTCTTCTTTGCGCTGCCGTGCATGCTGTTCCGCTTTGGCGCGAGCACCCCCTTTGCCGAGCTGGTCAACCCGGTGTGGCTGGGGCTGTACATCGCCTGCGCGCTGCTCATCGTCTTCGTCACCGTGGCCCAGTCGCTGGCCAGCGGCGTGAACCTGAAGGACTCGGCCTTCGGCGCCCTGGTGGCGGCCTTCCCCAACACCGGCTTCATGGGCGTGCCGCTCATCGTGGCGCTGATGGGCGAGCGCGCGGCCGGCCCCGTCATCGTCACCATCCTGGCCGACCTTTTCGTCACCAGCTCGATCTGCCTGGCCCTGGCCCAGAGTGGCGGCGGCCACTGGCGCGAAAGCCTGGGCAAGGCCCTGCGCGGGGCGCTGAGCAACCCGCTGCCCTGGTCAATCGCTGCGGGCGCGGCGGTGTCACTGATGCAGATTGGCCTGCCCGGCCCGGTGGACCGCATGATCGGCATGCTGGGCAACGCGGCGTCGCCCGTGGCGCTGTTCACCATCGGTGCCGTGCTGTGGCGCTCGCAGAAGGCCCTGAGCCGCCCCACGCCGGTGTCCGACTACGCCCCCATCGTCTTCATCAAGCTGGTGGTGCACCCGCTGCTGGTGCTGGCCGCCGGCCTGGTGGCCTTGCGCCTGGGGTTGCCGCTCGACAGCTTTGCCCTCACCGCCCTGGTGCTGGCCGCCGCCCTGCCCTCGGCCAGCAACGTCTCCCTGCTGGCCGAGCGGTTTCACGCCGACAACGGACGCATCGCCCGCATCATCCTGTGGTCCACGGCCCTGGCCTTCCTCAGCTTTTCGCTGGCCGTGCGGCTGTTCGGTGTGACGCCGGGCGCCTGAAAATAGCTTCACGCTATTTGTCACATCAGGAAGATTGATTTCCCCTAAGCGCGTCGGGCGCCTATCCTTTTAATTGTTGTCGTTGATTGACACAACAAGGCCGATAGTCATCAGAGAGGAGACCGCCATGTTCGACGCCATCCTTGAAGTCCTGGCCGCCCTGGCGGAAGCTGTCTGACTGTCTGACGGACGTATCGCGCGGCCCGCTGGCACTGGCCCGGGCCGCCCATCTCCCACCCCCACCCAAGGAGAGCACGCATGACGACTGAAAGCAAATGCCCCTTCCACGGCGCCGCCGGCAGCGGCACGACGAACCAGCACTGGTGGCCCAACCAGCTGCGCCTGGATCTCCTGAGTCAGCATTCCGAGAAGTCCAACCCGTTGGGCAAGGGCTTCAACTACCGCGAGGAGTTCAAGAAGCTCGACTACGCGGCGCTCAAGGCCGACCTGCACAAGCTGATGACCGATTCGCAGGAGTGGTGGCCTGCCGACTTCGGCAGCTACGCCGGCCTGATGATCCGCATGGCCTGGCACAGCGCCGGCACCTACCGCCAAGGCGACGGCCGCGGCGGCGCGGGGCGTGGCCAGCAGCGCTTTGCGCCCCTGAATTCCTGGCCCGACAACGGCAACCTCGACAAGGCCCGCCGCCTGCTGTGGCCCATCAAGCAGAAGTACGGCCAGAAAATCTCGTGGGCCGACCTCATGATCCTCGCCGGCAACGTGGCGCTGGAGCATGCCGGCTTCCGCACCTTCGGTTTCGCCGGGGGGCGTGAGGACGTCTGGGAACCGGACAACGACGTGTACTGGGGCAGGGAAACCACCTGGCTGGGTGACGAGACGCGGTACAGCGGCAAGCGCGACCTGGAGAACCCGCTGGCGGCCGTGC
Organism: Caldimonas caldifontis; assembly: GCF_002930615.1. GTDB lineage: Bacteria > Pseudomonadota > Gammaproteobacteria > Burkholderiales > Burkholderiaceae_C > Caldimonas > Caldimonas caldifontis. Next base: position 67,311 of record NZ_PSNX01000016.1, read on the forward strand.
AGATGGGCCTGATCTACGTGAACCCGGAAGGTCCCAATGCCAGCGGCGATCCGGTCGCCGCCGCGCACGACATCCGCGAGACCTTCGCGCGCATGGCCATGAACGATGAGGAAACCGTGGCGCTGATCGCCGGGGGGCACACCCTGGGCAAGACCCACGGCGCCGGCCCGGCCGACAACGTGGGCCCCGACCCGGAAGCCGCTCCGCTGGAGGCGCAGGGCTTCGGGTGGGCCAACAAGTTCGGCAGCGGCAAGGGCAAGGACGCCATCACCTCCGGTCTGGAAGTGACCTGGACCACCACACCCACGCGCTGGAGCAACGACTTCTTCGAAATCCTGTTCAAGTACGAATGGGAAAAGACCAAGTCGCCGGCCGGTGCCATCCAGTGGGTGGCCAAGGGCGCGGACGACATCATCCCGGGCCCCACGCCGGATTCGCCCAAGCGCAAGCCGACCATGCTCACGACCGACCTGTCGCTGCGCTTCGACCCGGCCTACGAGAAGATCTCGCGCAGGTTCCTGAACGATCCGCAGGCCTTTGCCGAAGCCTATGCCCGCGCCTGGTTCAAGCTCACCCACCGCGACATGGGCCCGAAGGCCCGCTACCTGGGCCCCGAGGTCCCGAAGGAAGACCTGATCTGGCAAGACCCGCTGCCCGCGCCGGTGCACAAGCCCACCGCGGCCGACATCGCTGACATGAAGGCGAAGATCGCGGCCTCCGGCATCTCGGTGTCGGAGCTGGTGACCACGGCCTGGGCCTCGGCCTCCACCTTCCGCGGTGGCGACAAGCGAGGCGGCGCCAACGGGGCGCGCATCCGCCTGGCCCCGCAGAACGACTGGGTGGTCAACCAGATCGCCGTGAAGGTGCTGCCCAAGCTGGAAGCCCTGCAGAAGGCCTCGGGCAAGCTGTCGCTGGCCGACGTGATCGTGCTGGCCGGCGGCGTGGGCATCGAGATGGCCGCCAAGGCCGCCGGCATGAACATCGAGGTGCCCTTCGCTCCAGGCCGGGTCGATGCCTCGGCCGAGCAGACGGACGCGGACTCCTTCAAGCACCTGGAACCTCTTGCCGATGGCTTCCGCAACTACGTGAACGCCAGCATGGCCAAATCCGGCGTCCCTGCCGAGCACCTGCTGGTGGACAAGGCGCAGTTGCTCACGCTGACCGCCCCGGAGATGACCGTCCTGGTCGGTGGCCTGCGCGTGCTCGGCGCCAACTACGACGGCAGCAAGCACGGCGTGTTCACCACCCGGCCGGGCCAGCTCACGAACGACTTCTTCGTCAACCTGCTCGACATGGCGGTGGAGTGGAAGCCGGCCGGTGACAACTTCGAGGGCCGTGACCGCAAGACCGGCGCCGTGAAGTGGACCGGCACCCGGGCGGACCTGGTGTTCGGCTCCAACTCGGTGCTGCGCGCGCTGGCCGAGGTGTACGCCCAGGCTGACGGCCAGGAGAAGTTCGTCCGCGACTTCGTGGCCGCCTGGACCAAGGTGATGAACCTCGACCGCTTCGACCTGGCGTGAGATTTTGCCCACTGCAACGCAGGGCCTTTGTGGCCCTGCGTTGACAGTGAGCCCCCGAATCGCCAACACTGAAGCCATATGTTCACCGCCACGACCTCCCTGCTGCTACTAGCGCTACTGGCCGCCACCGTGCTGGCTGGTATGGGTCGTGCCCGGTCCCTCAAGCCGCGTCGAGTCCGCATCAAGGACACCCCGCGTCGCTGAACATCCCGGTTCCTCCCACACAAAGGCCAGCTTCCCAGCTGGCCTTTTTGTTTTCCGTCGATCTTTCTGCCATCCGAGGCCCACCATGCTCCAGCACCCTGAACGCAAGTACCGCCCCTTCGCCCCGGTGAACCTGCCCGACCGCACCTGGCCGAACCGGGTCATCACGAAGCCGCCCATCTGGATGAGCACCGACCTGCGCGACGGCAACCAGGCCCTGTTCGAGCCCATGGACGGCCCCACCAAGCTGCGCCTCTTCCAACTGCTGGTGCGCATCGGCTTCAAGGAGATCGAGGTGGGCTTCCCCTCGGCGTCCCAGACCGACTTCGACTTCGTGCGCAAGCTCATCGAGGAAGACCTCATCCCCGAGGACGTGACCATCGAGGTGCTGACCCAGGCCCGCGAAGACCTGATCGCACGCACCTTCGAGTCGCTGCGCGGCGCGCCGCGTGCCATCGTGCACCTGTACAACGCCACCGCGCCGGCCTTCCGCCGCATCGTCTTCCACATGAGCCCGGCCGAAGTGCGCGAGCTGGCCGTGCACAACGCCACGCTCGTGAAGCAGTACGCCGCGCGCCAGCCCGAGACGCAATGGACCTTCCAGTACAGCCCCGAGGTGTTCAGCGGCACCGAGCTGGAGGTGGCCAAGGATGTGGTCGATGCCGTGATGGACGTGTGGCAGCCCACGCCGCAGCACAAGGCCATCGTCAACCTGCCGGCCACGGTGGAGATGAGCACGCCCAACATCTACGCCGACCAGATCGAGTGGATGCACCGGCACCTGAAGCGCCGCGACAGCCTCGTGCTGAGCGTGCACCCGCACAACGACCGCGGCACCGCCGTGGCAGCCGCTGAACTGGCGGTGATGGCCGGCGCCGACCGCGTCGAGGGCTGCCTCTTCGGCAATGGCGAGCGCACCGGCAACGTCGACCTCGTCACGCTCGCGCTCAACCTCTACAGCCAGGGCGTGCACCCGGGGCTCGACTTCTCGCAGATCAACGAAGTGGCCCGCACCGTGGAGGACTGCACCCAGCTGCCCATCCACCCGCGTCACCCCTACGTGGGCGACCTGGTCTTCACCGCCTTCTCGGGCTCGCACCAGGACGCCATCAAGAAAGGCTTCGCGGCGCAGCAGCCGGATGCGATCTGGGAAGTGCCCTACCTGCCCATCGACCCGGCCGACGTGGGCCGCAGCTACGACTCGGTGGTGCGCGTGAACAGCCAGTCGGGCAAGGGCGGCATCGCCTTCCTGCTGGAAACCGCCCACGGCCTGGTGATGCCACGCCGCGCCCAGGTGGAGTTCAGCGCCGTGGTGCAGCAGGTGGCCGACGCGACAGGCGGTGAGCTCACCGCCGCACAGCTGTGGGATCTGTTCCAGCAGGAATACCTGCGGCGCGACACGCCGGTGAAGCTCGTCGCCCATCACAGTGTGGAGGACGGCGAGCGCGTGCGCGTGCAGCTCGAGCTCGACGTGAACGGCCGCCGCGTGCGCCGCGAAGGCCTGGGCAACGGCCCGCTGGATGCGGCCGTGCACGCCCTGGGCCTGCCGCTGCGCCTTGACAGCTACGAGGAGCGCGCCATCGGCTCCGGCTCCGACGCCCGCGCCATCGCCTTTGTGGAACTGGCCCATCCCGACATCGCTGGCACCCGCTTCGGTGTGGGGCAGGACACCAACATCGTCACCGCCTCGATCCAGGCCGTGATCTGCGGCGTGAACCGGCTGGCCGAACGCCACCCGGCAGTGATCGACATGCTGGCCGCCGAGCTTGCCGACACGCGACGGGTGGCCTGAAAGGTCCCCAGCCTGTTCCGAGGTCTGTGCGCCGTGCGCCGGCATGCGGGCGAGCCCCGCTTGCCGGGCTCGAGTCGACATGGACAATACGCGCGGTCCATGCCGCGGCCGGTTGTCGGGGTCGCGATGCTTCCTCGACACCTGTCCCACGAGACCGCCATGCACGCCTTGCTCGCCCGCCTGCCCCTGCTCGGGGCCCTCCTGCTCGCCGGCGCCCTGGTGGCCCAGGCCGCCCGCACCCACAGCCCCACCACCTTCGCCCTGGTGGCCAGTTCGGTGCTGATGTTCGGCTTTTCCTGGGCCAACGCCACGCAACTCCTGGGGCCACGCCTGGCCGGCCGCTTCGTGCTGCTTGCCCTCGTCGTGGGCTGGGTGGCCGAACAGCTCGGCGCCACGATGGGCTGGATCTTCGGCGCCTACCACTACACCGAGGTGCTGGGCCCGCGCCTGGGCGCTGTGCCCGTGGTCATTCCGCTGATGTGGTTCACGCTGGGCTACACGGCCTACGTGCTGAGCAACTTCATCGTCTGGCGCACGCCGGCCCATGGCCGCGAGAGCTTCACCGACGCGGCCCTCGTGACCTTTCTGGCCGCGCTCATCCTCACGGCCTTCGACCTGGGCGCCGACCCCTACCTCGTCTTCACGCTCAAGGCCTGGATCATGGTGAAGACCGACGGGGCCTGGTTCGGTGAAACCGTGCAGGGCTTCTTCGGCTGGGTCTTCGTGTCGTGCGTGATCATCGGCGGCTTCCGCTGGCTGGCGCGCAGCGGGGTCCCGGCGCCGTCGGTGGCCTACACGCGCCGGCATGCGGCGCTGCCGCTGCTGCTGTATGCCAGCGCCCTGGTCTTCCAGGTGGCCCTGGGCAACCCCGTCGAGATCCGCAGCATCGCCGTGTTCGCGATGGGCATCCCGCTGCTGGCCGCCGTGGCCGGCTGGCGGCTGTGGCAGCCGGTGGCAGGGGGCCGCGCATGACGCAGCCGCTACCCACCCACGACCCGCGCTGGCGGGCCGACCCCCTGGCCGACCACACCATCACCCGCGTGCTGAAGGCGCTGGGCAGCGAGGCCCGCCCCTGGGAAGGGCTGGACACGCTGAGCCGGCAGATCGAGGCCTGGCAGCGCAACGGTGACCTTGCCACCTGGCAGCCTGACCCGCAGGAGCTGCCCCGCGATGCCGGACGGGCGGTGCGCGAGTACCTCGACCAGGCGGCACGGCTGCCCGAGTGGGCCGATGCCCGCCGCATCGAGCGCGCCGAAGCCCTCTTCATGGGCCAGGGCCCGCTGTCGTGCCTGCTGCTGTTCTGCGCCAGCCTGCCGGAGTGCTACGTGCGCCCCGACCTGGCCGCCGTGCTGCATGCCGCGGGCCAGCTGGAACAGCACACCGACTTCCGCATCCGCATGACCGCGGCGATGATCTTCCCGGCCATGATGGCAGGCGGCCTGACCGACCCGGCCGGCGGTGGTGTGGCGCAGATCCTCAAGGTGCGGCTCATCCACGCCAGCATCCGGCATCTGGTGCTGCGCGGCAGCCCCGAGGCCGCCCTGGCCTCGCCCGAGCGCCACCGGCCCCGGCTCGATCACGCTCCGGCCCCTGGCACCCGCGCCCTGCACCATGCGATGTGGCGGCACGGCTGGGACGTGGACCGCGCCGGCCTGCCCTGCAACCAGGAGGAGCTGGCCTACACCCTGCTGACCTTCCACTACGTCTTCCTGCGGGGCATGCGCACGCTGCGCCTGGGCCTGCCGCCGGCCGACGAAGCCGCCTACCTGCACACCTGGAACGTGGTGGGCGCGCTGCTGGGCATCGAACCCGGCCTGATGCCCGCGGACATGGACCGTGCCAGCGCGCAGTTCCGGGCCCTGCAGGCCCGAGGGGAAGCGCCGCGGCACAGCGAAGACCCCCGCCCGGCGCTGGCCCGTGCCCTGATGGGCGCGATGACCGACACCCTGCCGCTGCGAGCGCTGCGCGACGTGCCCACGCTGCTCACACGCCATCTCTGCGGCCGCGACGTGGCGAAGCTGCTGGGCCTGGACGGCCGCACCGCCTGGGCCTCGCGCCTGATCTTCTGGACGGGCCTGGGCCTGACCCGGCTGATCGACGGCATCGCCCGCTGGCTGTGGCCCGGCTTTTCACTGTCGCGGCTCTTCTGCCGCATCCTGGGCTATCACACCATCACCGGCCTGCTGTTGGATCAGACCCGGCCGCTCAAGCTGCCCGACCACTTGTTGTTACAAATCCACACAACTGCGCATCACTGGAGTGAGGACGTACACGCTCCTGCCTGGGCGCGCGCCCTGGAGGACAGGCTCACGACGGCCGGGTCCTGGGTGCCCCCGGTTTCTGCGGCCGACCCGGTGTGAGGCGTCGGCCCCTGCACAGACCGGGATGCCCCTTGGATAATGGGCTGCGTCTTCCACCGGCCTCCTCCATGCCCGCGCCCTTTGCCCGCCACCTGACCGCCTTGCCCTGGGTGCTGGGACTCTGGCTCGCCTTGCTCGGGGTCGCCCAGGCGGCCCCGCTGACGATCGATGGCCGGCAGGGCGTGCTGCCGGTCTGGCCTGCCGTGAGCGTGAGCTTCGAAGAGGCCGGCACCGAACGGCGTGTGGACGAGGTGCTGCGCCAGTCTTTCGAGCCCCCACCGTCAGCCCACGCGACCCTGGGCGTGCGGCCCGAAGCCGTGTGGCTGCGGGTGCCCCTGTCCGTCAGCCCCGAGGCCGCGGGCGCCTGGGTGCTGGACATCGACCACCCGCCCTTGCGCTCGGTCGATCTCTACCTGCTGCGCGAGGGGCAGGTGCAGCAGCGCTGGCAACTGGGCAACCGGCTGGCCGTGTCCGACCGCCCCTTGCGCACCCGCGGGCACGCGGCCATCGTGCCGCTGGTGGCCGGCGACAGCCAGGAACTGCTGGTACGGGTGCAGACCACGGGCGCACTCATCCTGCCGATCACCCTCAACCGCGCCGCGGCCTTCAGCGAGCGCGAACAAAGTGAGCAGATGCTCCAGGGCCTGCTGTTGGGGCTGGGCCTGTGCCTGATCATCTACAGCCTGGCCCAGTGGGCGGCCACGCGCGAGACGCTGTTCCTGAAGTACACGCTGATGACCTTCGGGAGCCTGATGTTCTCGGTGTACTTCTTCGGCGTGGGCGCGCAGTACCTGTGGCCGGGCAGCCAGTGGCTCGAAGTGCGCGCCGGCGGGCTGGCCGCGCTGCTGGCCACCACGGGGTCCTTCCTGTTCATTGCGGAGGCTCTGAGCGGGCCCGACACCTCGCGGCGCTTCGTGCGGGCCATGCAGGCCGGCGCCTGGTTCACAGCCTGCGTGGCCGCGCTCTATGCGCTCGGCGTGGTCGACACCCGCGTGATCAGCGGCCTGGTCAGCGTGCTGGGCCTGGTGCCTGCACTGATGGGCATGCGCGGCGCCGTCCGGCGCGCCCGCCAGGGCGACCCGATCGGCTTCACCTTCCTGCTGGCCTGGACGGTGTACTTCGTCGCGACCGCCATCGTGATCCTCGTGATCAACGGCCGGTTGCCGGTGAATTTCTGGACCCAGCATTCCTTCCAGTTCGGCGCCACGCTGGACATGCTGCTCTTCATGCGCGTGCTGGGCCTGCGCCTGAAGGCCCAGCACAGCGCGGCGCTGAACATGGCGCGCGAACGCGACACCCTGCGCTCGCTGGCCTACACCGACCCGCTCACCGGCCTGAGCAACCGCCGCGGCATCGATGCCACGCTCAGCGCCAGCCTGCCCCATTGCCGGGGCGACCAGCTCATGGCGGTGTACCTGATCGACCTGGACGGCTTCAAGCCCATCAACGACCAGCACGGGCACGAGATGGGCGACCAGCTGCTCATCGCCGTGGCCCGCCGCCTGCGGGAGTGCATGCGCGCCAGCGATGTGGTGGGTCGCCTGGGAGGTGACGAGTTCGTCGTGCTGGCCAGCGGACTGCGCAACGAACTGCAGGCGCTGACCATCGGCGAACATCTGCTGGCCTCCTTCCAGGCCCCCTTCGACCTGCCCGGGCTGCACTGTCACGTGGGCCTGACCATCGGCTACGCCCTGGCCCCGCTGGATGGTGTCGAGGGCAGCAACCTGCTGCGCGCGGCCGATGCCGCCATGTACGCCGGCAAGCAGGCCGGCAAGGGCCGGCTGGTGCGCGCCCAAGCCACGGGGCCTGTCCGCCTGGACCCTGCGAACGCCTGACACATGCCCAAGCACCCGTCCGACCCGCTGTCCATCCAGCTCTACGACCAGCCTGGCCATCTGATCCGGCGGGCCCACCAGACCGCCGTGGCCCATTTCCACGAGGCCCTGGGGCGCGACGTGACGCCGGTGCAGTACGCAGTGCTGCGCATGCTGCACGAGCATCCGGGCATCGACCAGGTCACCGCCGCCCAGATGGTGGCGCTGGACACCTCCACCACCGCCGACATCGCCGCCCGGCTGGAGGCCAAGGGCTGGATCGTGCGCGAACTGCTGCCGCGCCGCCAGCGCCGCCTGCTGCTCACGCCGGCCGGCGAGGCGCTGCTGGCCGAGCTCACGCCCAAGATGCACCGGATGCAGCAACGGCTCATGGGGCGGCTCGCCCCGGCCGAGCAGGCCGAGTTCATGCGCCTGCTGCGCAAGTTCGTCCACCTCGACGACCCAACGACCCCGGGTCAACCCTAGTTCATCAGCGCCTGCAGGAGGCGTCAGATCGCAGTAAACTTGTCTCACATTCAGCATACTGAATGACATCCCTTCCCAGACTGCGAGGTCGCCCCATGTTCCTCAAAAACACCTGGTACGTCGCCTGCACCCCCGACGAGATCGCCGACAAGCCCCTGGGCCGCACCATCGCGGGTGAAGCGTTGGTGATCTACCGCGCCACCGAAGGCGTGGCCGCGCTGGAAGACTTCTGCCCGCATCGCGGCGCCCCGCTGTCGCTGGGCCGTGTGTGCGAGGGCAAGCTGGTGTGCGGCTACCATGGCCTGGAGATGGGCTGCGATGGCAAGACCATCGCCATGCCCAACCAGCGCGTGCGGGGCTTCCCGGCCATCCGTGCCTACCCGGCGGTGGAGCGTCACGGCTTCATCTGGGTGTGGCCGGGCGACGCGGCCCAGGCCGACGCGGCCCTCATCCCCGACCTGCACTGGGCGAACCACCCCGACTGGGCCTATGGTGGCGGCCTGTATCACATCCGCTGCGACTACCGCCTCATGATCGACAACCTGATGGATCTCACGCACGAGACCTACGTGCATGCCAACAGCATCGGTCAGAAGGAGATCGACGAGGCCACCCCCGTCACCAAGGTGGAGGGCGAGCACGTCATCACCAGCCGCCACATGGAAGGCATCATGGCCCCGCCCTTCTGGCAGATGGCGCTGCGCGGCAACGGCCTGCCCGACGACCAGCCGGTGGACCGCTGGCAGATCTGCCACTTCAACCCGCCCAGCCACGTGATGATCGAGGTGGGCGTGGCCCTGGCGGGCCGCGGCGGCTACCACGCTGACCCGAAGGACAAGGCCTCCAGCATCGTGGTGGACTTCATCACACCCGAGACCGAGACCTCGATCTGGTACTTCTGGGGCATGGCCCGCAACTTCCAGCCGCAGGACGAGGCCCTCACCGCCAAGATCCGCGAAGGTCAGGGCAAGATCTTCTCGGAGGACCTGGCCATGCTGGAAGGCCAGCAGGCCAACCTCTCGCGCCACCCCGGGCGCAAGCTGCTGGGCCTGAACACCGATGCCGGTGGCGTGCAGGCGCGCCGCATCCTCGATCGCCTGATCGCCGCGGAACGCGGCGAGTCGGTGGCGGCGGCCGCGTGAGCGCGCGATGAGCACCGCTCCCGCGTCGCTGCGCGTCAAGGTCGCGCGCAAGACCGTCGAGGCCGAAGGCATCTGCAGCTTCGAACTGGTGTCGGCCGACGGCCGCCCGCTGCCGGCGTTTTCCGCCGGCTCGCACATCGACGTGCACCTGAGCGGCGGCCTGGTGCGCCAGTACTCGCTGTGCAACGACGCGGCCGAAACGCATCGCTACCTGATCGGCGTGCTGAAGGACCCGGCCAGCCGTGGCGGCTCGCGCGCCATGCACGAGCAGGTGGTCGAAGGCGACGAGCTCACCATCAGCCCGCCGCGCAACCACTTCGCGCTGGCGCATGACGCCAAACGCCACCTGCTGCTGGCCGGGGGCATCGGCGTCACCCCTCTGCTGTGCATGGCCGAGCGCCTGGCCGCCACCGGGGGCGTGTTCCACATGCACTACTGCACCCGTTCGCGCGCGCGCACGGCCTTCGCCTCGCGCATCGAAGCCTCGGCTTTCGCCGCGCAGGTGCAGTTCCACCACGACGATGGTCCGCCCGAACAGCAGTTCCAGCTCGACGCCGTGCTGGCCGGAGCCGACGATCACACCCACCTCTACGTGTGCGGCCCCAAGGGCTTCATGGACGCCGTGCTGGGTGCGGCGCGCGCGCGCGGCTGGCCCGAAGCGCGGCTGCACTACGAATTCTTCTCCGCCGAGCCGGTGTCCACCGCGGGCGACCGCGCCTTCGAGGTGGTGCTGGCCAGCTCCGGCCGCGTGGTGCCGGTGCCCGCCGACCAGAGCGTCGTGAAGGCCCTCGCAGCCTGCGGCGTGGACGTGATGGTCTCGTGCGAACAGGGCGTGTGCGGCACCTGCCTCACGCGCGTGCTCGAAGGCGAGATCGATCACCGCGACGTCTACCTCACCCCCGAGGAACAGGCTGCAGGCGACCAGTTCACGCCCTGCTGTTCCCGCGCGAAGTCGGCCCGGCTGGTGCTGGATCTTTGAACAAGGCATAAGACCGACCTTCCGGGGGCATTTCGTTTGAATCGAAGCGCTGGCTTCGGTACAGACTCGCGCCTGTGAAACTCACCCTCAAGCTCAAGGTCACGCTGATCGCGACCGCGACCATCCTGGCCTTGCTGGGGGTGGTGGGTTACGTCCAGGACGCGCGCCTGGGCCGGGACTTCCGTGTCGTGCTGGAAACCCAGCAGGACGCTCTGGCCGAATCGGTGGCCGCTCACCTGGGCGACAAGCTCGAAACCTACCTGACCGTTCTGGAACATTCCGCCTCGCTGGTGGATGAGCGCCTGCTGTCCGATCCCGCGGCCCGCCAGGACTTCCTGTCGCGTCTGTCAGCCGCACGGCCGCTGTTCGACGGCCTGGCCCTCGTGGCCCTGGATGGGGAGGTGCTCAGCAACGACCCGCCCCTGGCCCCGCAGCAGCGCATCCAGCTGGCCGACCGCGAATACTTCCAGCGCGTCTTGCGCGAGGGCCGCAGCGTCGTTTCCCGGCCCTTGATGGCACGCACGGGCGTCGGGCCGGCCGTGCTGATGGCCACGCCCGTGCGAGATGCCCAGAACCACACGCGGGCCGTGCTGCTGGGAGGGCTGCACCTGCAGCGAGCCAACCTGCTGGGCTTGCTGGCGCATTCGCCGGTCGGGCGGACCGGCCACTTCGAGGTCATCACGCTGGGTCCTGACCCGGTGTACGTGGTGCATCCCGACCCGGAGCGTCTGATGACCCTGGCCGACCCCGTGCCGCCGGACACGCGCGATGTGGTCACCCGCAAATCCATTGGGCGGGCTGACTGGGAATTGCGGGTCGTCCTGCCGGCGTGGGAGGCAGCAGCCCCTGTGCGGGAAGGGCAACGCACACTGGTCCGTGATCTGGCGTTGTTGGGCTTGGCTGCGGCAGCCCTGGTGTGGGCGGTGATGCGCTGGATGTTGCACCCCCTGACGACGCTGCACCGAGCCATCCACGCCCTGCGCCGCAATCCAGACGCCCAGGTCCGGCTGGACACCCGAAGCCGGGACGAGCGCGGCGACCTGGCGCGCGATTTCGAAGCCCTCCTCGCGGAACTGCGCACCCGCAAGCAGGAGCTGGCCTCCATCTTCGAAGCCACGACCGACTTCGTGATCCAGACCGATGCGCGGGGCCGTATCACCTACCTGAACCCGCAAGCCCGCCAGGTGCTGGGCCTGGCTGCGGACCACCCCGTGCACACGCACGAGTTCAGCGACTTCAATACCCCTGAAACCAATGCCCAGTTCCGCCAGGAGATCCTGCCCGCGGTGCTGGAAAGGGGACATTGGGTCGGCGAAACCAGTTTTCTCGCTGCAGGAGGGCGTGAGGTGCGCGTGAGCCATCTTGTGATTGCCCACCGCGACAGGGAGGGCCGAATCGCCCATTTCTCCGGTGTGATGCGCGACATCACGGAAGAGTCGGCCGCCCGCCAGGAAGCCCAGCGGCAGGCCGCCACGCTGCGCTCGATCGCGGAGCATCTGCCGGCCATCGTGGCCGTGGTCGGCACGGATGAGCGCTACCGCTACGTCAACCAGGCTTTCGAGCGTTGGCTGGGCAGGCCGAGTCAGGACATCGTGGGTCGTACCGTGCGCGCAGTGCTTGGCGAGTCCGAGTACGAGCGCAGCCAGCCCTGGCTGCAACGCGTGCTGGCCGGTGAGTCCGTGAAGTTTGAAAAAGACTACCCCGGCCGCGACGATATCAGGCATCTGTCGATCAGCTACATCCCGCTGCGGCTGGGCGATGGTGTGGTCGACGGCTTCGTGGGCGTCGCCCAGGACATCACAGTGCACCGCCAGGAAGCCGGCAGACTCAAGGGGCTCGCCGAGACTGACGCACTGACCGGTCTGCTCAACCGAGCCGGATTCGAAGCCGATCTTGCGCGCCGCATCCGCGCCGGGGAGGGGCCTGGGCTCGCCCTGCTCTACATCGACCTCGATCACTTCAAGCCGATCAACGACCGCCATGGCCACCCGGTGGGCGACCAGCTCCTGCGCCAATTCGCGGCCCGCTTGCGTGCCGTCGTGCGTCCCACGGACGCGGTGGCACGATTGGGAGGCGACGAGTTCGCGATCGTCTTGTCCGGCATCCGCGAGCCATCCCATGCCGAAACCGTGGCAGCGAAGGTCGTGGAAGCCGCGGGCGCAGCCTTTGTGGTGGGCGACGCGGAACTGCACATCAGCGCATGCGTCGGGTTGGCCGTCGGGATGCCCGAGGGCGAGTCCGTCGAGGCTCTCGTGGCGCGCGCCGATACCCAGCTCTATCGAGCCAAGGCCTCAGGACGCAACCGTTGGGTCGCCCCCTCGACGGTTTGAAGCCCGGCGCTCGCTTCACCCTGGTTTCGACCACCCCCCACCCAACGCCTTGAACAGATCCAGCGCCGCCCCCAGCCGTGCCAGCCGCGTCTGCGCGAGGTTGTCCTGCGCCGAAAAGAGCGTGCGTTGCGCGTCCAGCAGGGTCGCCAGATCGTCCACCCCTTCGCGGTAGCGGCGTTCGGCCAGCTGCAGCGCCCGCTGGGCTTCCTCGCGGATGGTCTGCTGGGCCTGCTCCTGCTCGCGGTAGCGGGCCGCCTGGGCCAGCGCCACCTCCACGTCCTGCAGGGCCGACAACACGGCCGCCCGGTAGCCCTCGACGAGCTGACGACGCTGGGACTCGTTGAGTTCGACCTGCACCTGGCGGCGCCCGCCGTCGAAGAGGGTCTGTGCGATCGAGGCGGCCAGGGTGGCGGTGCTGACCGGGTTGCTGAAGGACAGCAAGGCCGCGGAGGCCAGGCCCGCCGAGCCGGAGAGCTCAAAGGACGGCAGCAGCGCGGCCCGCGCCGCCTCCACGTTGGCATCGGCGGCGGCCAGGCGCGCTTGCGCGGCGGCGAGGTCGGGGCGGCGCACCAGCAGATCGGAGGGCAGGCCTGGGGCCACCTCGGGAATGGCCACGGCCGCGAAGTCCGCCTCGGGAACGGCATAGCCCTGAGGCGCACGGCCCAGCAGCAAGGCCAGCGCCCCCTCGGTCTGGCGCAGCTGCTCCTGCAGGGGCAGCAAGGCGGCGCGCTGGCTCAGCACGGTGGTGCGCTGGCGGCTGAGGTCCAGCGCCGAGGCAGCGCCGTTGCGATAGCGCACCTCCACGATGTTGAACAGTCGTTCGGCCAGCGCCAGGTTCTCGCGGGCGATGTCCAGGCGCACACGCAGCGCCAGGGTCTGGAACCAGGCCTGGGCCACACCGGCTGCGAGGCTGAGGCGGGCGCTGTCGAGGTCGAAGCGGCTGGCCTCGACGCCCGCCTGGGCACTGCGGCGGCCCGCAGCCAGACGGCCCCACAGGTCCACCTCGTAGCCCACCGACAGCGAGGCGCTGGTCGATTCGCTGCGGCTCGACGGCCCGTCGCCGCCGTCGCTGCGGCGTGCCGAGGTGCTGGCGCCGGCACTCACCGAGGGAAAGAGCGAGGCGCCGGCATTGCGCAGGCCCAGTTCGGCCTGCACGACACGCTCGGCCGTCTGCGCCAGGTCGGGGTTGGCCGCCAGGGCTTCGTCGATGAGGTCGAGCAGCGGGGCCGCACCGAAGCTGCGCCACCAGGAGCCCTCGAGCGAGGGCGCCGGCGTGACAGACGTCGTCCAGGCCGAAGGCATGGCGACCTCCACTCGTGTGGCCGGCCCCTGGAGGGCGCAGCCGGTGAGCGTGAGGCCCAGGATCAGCGGCCAGGCCGCGTGGCGCAGGGACAGCAAGGGAGCACTCATGTCGTTGGGCGGCAGTTATTGGGCGGACAGCGCGACCACCGGATCGAGCCGCGCGGCCTTGCGCGCCGGCAGGAAACCAAAGACCAGCCCGGTGGCAAAGGCACAGCCAAAGGCCAGCAGGACCGGTGAGGCCGAGTACTGCACGGCCGGTCCGAAGGCCCCGACCACGGCCGCCACACTCAGGCCCGCCACCACGCCCACGGCCCCGCCCAGCGACGTGACCACCAGGGCCTCGATCAGGAACTGCTGCATGATGTTGCGCTCGCGCGCCCCCGTGGCCATGCGGATGCCGATCTCGCGCGTGCGTTCGGTCACCGAGACGAGCATGATGTTCATCACGCCGATCCCGCCCACCAGCAGGGAGATGGCCGCGATCGAGCCGAGCAGGATGGTCATGGTGTTGGCCGTCTGCTCGGTGGTCTCGATGATCGAGGCCATGTTGCGGATCTGGTAGTCCACCACCCCATGGCGTTCGAGCAGCAGCAGCTCCACGTCCTGCTGGGTCTGGTCGATGCGGCTCACATCCTCCACCGCCACCGTCACGTTGCGCAGGTGGCGCTGGCCCGACACCCGCAGGCTGCTGGTCTCGAAGGGGATGAATATCACGTCGTCCTGGTCGGAGCCCATGGGCGAGGCCCCGCGTTCGGCCATGACGCCGATCACCTGGAAGACGAGGTTGTTGACCAGCACGTACTGGCCCAGCGGGTCTTGGCCATCGGGAAAGAGGGCGCGCGCCACGGTCTGGCCCAGCACGGCCACGGCCGCATAGTCGAGCGCATCGGCCTCGCTGAAGAAGATGCCCTGGGCCACGGGCCACTGGCGCGCCAGCGGGAACAGATGCGAGGTGCCGTTGGCCGAGGTCTGCATGTCCTGGTTGCCGAAGCGCACCGTCACCGTGGTGTTCTGCTCGGGAATGGCCGCCAGCACGTTGGGAACCTCGGCGTTGATCGCCTTCACGTCCTCGTTCACGAGCGTGGTGATGCCCCAGCTGCCCCGCTGGTTGGGGGCGCCGGGACGCACCAGAAGCAGGTTGGAGCCCATCGCGCCGATGCGGTCGAGCACCTGCTGCTTGGCGCCGTCGCCGATGGCCATCATCGCAATGACCGAGCCCACGCCGATCACGATGCCCAGCAAGGTGAGCACCGCACGGAAGACATTGCTGCGCAGTGAGCGCCAGGCCATCTTGGCAGCCTCGACGATCTCGGCCAGGACCGACCCATCGTGTGCAGGCGGTGCCGGCACGGCCAGGCGCGCACGGGGTGTTTCGGGAGAGGCGGCCTGGGCGCGGTCGGCCACGATGCGGCCATCCTTGATCTCGATGATGCGCTGGGCGTGATCGGCCACTTCCTTCTCGTGGGTGATGAGGATCACCGTGTGCCCGCGCTGCCACAGCTCGGTGAGCAGGCGCATCACCTCCTCGCCCGTCTTGCTGTCCAGCGCGCCGGTGGGTTCATCGGCCAGCAGGATGCGCCCGCCGTTCATCAGGGCCCGCGCAATCGACACCCGCTGCTGCTGGCCGCCCGACAGCTGGTTGGGGCGGTGGTGCAGGCGGTCGGCCAGCCCCAGCTCACCGAGCAGTTCGCGCGCGCGCGCATGCCGCTGGGCCGGCGGGCTGCCGGAGTACATCGCCGGCACTTCCACGTTTTCCAGCGCGGTGGCGCCCGCGATGAGGTGATAGCTCTGGAAGACGAAGCCGAACTCCTCGCGGCGCAGGCGGGCCAGCTCGTCACTGTCCAGCGATGCCACCTCCTGGCCCCGGAAACGGTAGCTGCCGGCGGTGGGCCGGTCGAGGCAGCCGAGGATGTTCATCAGGGTGGACTTGCCCGAACCCGAGGCGCCCATGATGGCGACGAACTCGCCTTCACGGATCGTGAGGTCCACGCCATGCAGCACCTGCACGGCCGCCTCGCCGGCGTTGTACACACGGGTCACGCCCGACAGCGCGATCAGCGGTGGCCCTTCGGGCCCATCGCCGGTGGCGTGCAGCGAGACTTCGGTTTCGCGCTTCATCGCCGCGGCGCTCCGCCCAGGCCCAGGGGGTTGGAGGACGCGCCCGACGGCCGCTCATTCCCACGGCCGGCCACCTGACGCTGGCCGGCGATCACCTCCTCGCCCACTGCCAGGCCGGACAGCACCTGCACCTGCACGCGGTTGCTCACGCCCAGCTCCACGGTGCGTTCCTCGATGCGACCTTCGGCGTCGATCACACGCACCGTGGCGCGCCGTGGCGCACCGTTGCCGCCCGCGGCCGCGCGGCGCTCGCGCAGCGCCTGGCGCTGGTCGGGCGTCAGTCGCTCCAAGGTCACGCGGCGTTCATCCGGCGTCATGGCGGCCAGGGCCTCGCGGCTGGGCAGGCCCTCGACGCCGGGGGCCGCCGCGCCCGCAGGGGCGCCGTTCGCGCTCGCCGGTGCCGGCTCGGGTGCATCGCGCGGCGCGCGGCGCGGGGCTGCCGTCACCGCTGCGGCCGGCACCCACACGGCATCCCGCGCCGACGCCGCCACGAAGAAGACCTGGGCGGTCATCTGCGTCATCAGCGTCTGGTTGGGGTTGGGCACATCGAAGAGCGCGTTGTAGAGCACCACGTTGTTCGTCACCGTGGGTGTGGGCTCGATCTTGCGCAGCTCGCCCGACCACCGCCGTCCCTGCCCGCCCAGGATGGTGAAGTAGGCCGGCATGCCCAGGCGCAGCTTGCTCACGTCGGCTTCGGACACCTGGGTCTGCACCGTCATCGTGGACAGGTCGGCGATGCGCATCAGGATGGGCGCCGACTGGTTGGTGTTGAGCGTCTGGCCCTGGCGCGCCGTGATCGACACCACCGTGCCATCCATGGGCGCGTAGATCTTGGCAAAACGCAGGTTGGCCTCGTCGGCCCGCAGCGTCGACTCGGCCTGTTCGATCTGGGCCTTCAGCGCCTGGATCTGCGCCTGCGCCGCCGCCAGCGCGGTCTCGGCCTGCTGAAGCGATTCCTGCGTGGTCGCGTCGGCGGCCATCAGGTTCTTCTGGCGCTCGTACTGGATCTGCGCCAGACGCAGCTGGGCCTCGCGTTCGACCATCGTGGCGCGCTGGTTGCGCAGCGAGGCGCGGCGCGCATCCACGTTGGCGGCATAGACGGTGGCGTCGATCTCGGCCAGCAGGTCCCCTTCCTTGACGTTGCTGCCCACCTCCACGTGGATCTTGTTCAGCTGGCCCGACACCTGCGCCCCCACATCCACGTAGTCGCGCGGTTGCAGCGTGCCGGTGGCGGTGACGAGGTCCTCGATGTCCCCGCGCTGCACCTTCACGATCTGGTAGGTCTCGCGCGGGTTGGGCGCCTGGCCGAAGCGCTGCCACGCCCACCAGGCCACCGCCGACACGGCGAGCAGCACCACCAGGGCCATCACCCAGCGGATCGGACGGCGGCGAGGGGCAGAAGACGGAAGGACGATGCTCATGGTCAGACAGGAAGACTCCCGGACGGCGGCCCGGGTTCAGTGACAGAGAGTGTGGCAGCCCCACGTGAAGCCTGGCGAGGCCTTGTGGGAAGTTTTGTAAAGCCCGGGGTCGAACACCGCCATCACGGTGCGATCAGCGCATGCCCACCGGGCCTTCGATGCCTTCAGATCGCCAGCGGGTCCACATCGACCGCCCAGCGCACCAGGCCTTTGTGGTCGCCGCGCAGGCCGTGCAGTGCGGGCACCCAGTCGGCCAGGAAGCGCTGCAGCACCGGCCTCGACGCCGCTTCCACCAGCATCTGGGCCCGCTCGATGTTGGCCACACGCTGCAAGCTCATCGGCACCGGGGGGTAGAGCGTCACCCCCTGCGGCACTCCCGCCAGGTCCGCAGCCGCCTGCAGCCAGGCCTGCGCCCCCTCCTGGGTGCGCCCCTCGGCACGCACCAGCGCCAGGTGGGCATGCGGCGGCAGGCCGGCCATGGCCCGCTCGGCCAGCTGGCTGGCTGCAAACGCTTCGTAGTCGTGCGTGCGCAGGGCCTGATAGAGCGGATGCGCCGGGTGCCAGGTCTGCACCAGCACCTCCGACCGAGCCGCCTGTGCCGCGTCGCGCCCCGCCCGCCCGGCCGCCTGCATCAGCAGCGCAAAGAGGCGCTCGCCCGCGCGGAAATCGCTGGAGAAGAGCGCCGCATCCGGGTTCACCACCGCCACCAGCGTCACCCCCCGGAAGTCGTGTCCCTTGGCCACCATCTGGGTGCCCACGAGGATGTCCACCTCGCCGGCATGCATGCGCCCCAGCTCGGCCTCCAGCGCCCCCTTGGCGCGGGTGGTGTCGGCGTCGATGCGGGCCACGCGCGCGCCGGGCAGGGCCTCGGCCAGCTGCTCCTCCAGCCGCTCGGTGCCGCGGCCCACGGGGCGGATGTCGGCATTGCCGCAGTCCGGGCAGGCGCGCGGCACCCGCTCGGTGTAGCCGCAGTGGTGGCAACGCAGGCTGCGGTCCGAGCGGTGGAAGACCCGCCAGGCACTGCAGTGCGGGCAGCCGCTCTTCCAGCCGCACTCCAGGCAGTGCAGCACCGGCGCATAACCCCGGCGGTTGAGCAGCACCAGGCTCTGCTCGCCGCGCTCCAGGCGCTGCCCCAGGGCGGCCAGCAGCGGCGGCGTCAAGGCCTCGTGATGCGCCGCCGCACGGGGCACGTGATTCAGGTCGATGAATTTCACCGTGGGCAGCACGCCACCGCCGATGCGGGTGGGCATGGACAGGCGCACGTAACGGCCGCGCTCGGCCTGGTGCCAGCTCTCCAGCGAGGGGGTGGCCGAGGCCAGCAGCACCGGGCACTGCTCCAGCCGCCCGCGGTAGACCGCCAGATCACGCGCCGAATAGCGCGCGCCCTCCTGGCTCTTGTAGGACGGGTCGTGTTCCTCGTCCACCACGATCAGGCCCGGCCGCGGCAGCGGGGTGAACACCGCCATGCGCGTGCCCAGCACGATGTCGGCCTGGCCCAGGTGGGCGGCCAACCAGTGGCGCAGCCGCTGGGCCGGCGTGAGGCCGCTGTGCAGCGAGACGATGAGCCGGTCGGGGAAGCGCTCGGCGAAGCGCTGCTCGAGCTGGGGCGTGAGGTTGATCTCGGGCACCAGCACCAGCGCCTGGCGCCCGGCCGCCAGGGTGTCGGCCACGGCGCGCAGATACACCTCGGTCTTGCCGCTGCCGGTGCTGCCGAAGAGCAGCGCCGGCTGGGTGCCGGCCTCGCGCCAGGCCCGCAGGGCGGCCGCCTGCTCGGGGGTGGGGTCGGGCCAGACCGGGGCCGCCCCGCCCGGCGGCGTCAGGCGCGCCAGCCGCTTGAGGCGCAACGCCAGCTGCTTGTTGTCGAGCCGGCGCAGTTCGGGCGGCACGGCGCCCAGGGCCACCTCGCCGACGCTGCGCTGGTAGTAGCCGGCCGCAAAGCTCACCAGGTTGCACCAGTGGGGTGGCAGCGGCGCCAGGGTGTCGAGCGCCGCCGCCACCGGGCGCAACTCGACGCCGGGCTCCGGGTCGCCCGCCGCGGCCGGCCAGACGATGCCGCACACCATGCGCCGGCCCAAGGGCACCTGCACCAGCGTCCCCGCCGGCCAGGCGGTGTCGCTCAGATAGCTCAAGGCTTCGCGCAAGGCGCTGTGCTGCGGCGCATCGACCACCACGGCCAGGGTGCAGGCTTGAGACATCAACTTGGCGTGCAGTCTTGTGAGTTCGTCGAGAAAACGGGGCTAAGCACTTGAGAACAAAGGCTTTTCCCAGACATCCACAGAACCTGTGGAAAACTTTGTGGGCAAGCTGCGAAAACGCTCGCTAAGTGCTTGTGCCGTCAAGGCCAGCTTGGTTTGATGCAGTCCTGAGCACGCGATCTGTATCCATATGAATCAAGCACTTAGCGCTGCCTTGTCGCCTGCCGATGCTTCACCGCAGCATTTGTCGAAGGACGCAGGTGCTCGCTCCAATTTGGGGATAAGTCAAGCTGCAAGTGACCGATTTGGGGGTAAGCCCGGGTTGTTCCGTGCGATGTGCGCAAAGCCTGTCACCGGCTGACCCGTTGTGCACGCGAGTGTCGGTGCACCGTGTCCACCAGCACCTGCACATGCTCGGGCGGCGTGAACTGGCTGATGCCATGACCCAGGTTGAACACATGTCCGGCCCAGCTGCCATCGGGATTGCGGGGCGTGCCGAAACTGTCGAGCGTACGGATCACCTCAGCCTCCACCTGCGCAGGCTCGGCAAACAACACGTTGGGATCGAGATTGCCCTGCAAGGCCACGCGATGGCCCACCTGGGCACGAGCCCGACCCAGGTTCACCGTCCAGTCGAGCCCGACGGCTTCGGTGGGCAGGGCGGC
This sequence comes from Caldimonas caldifontis, assembly GCF_002930615.1. Lineage (GTDB taxonomy): Bacteria > Pseudomonadota > Gammaproteobacteria > Burkholderiales > Burkholderiaceae_C > Caldimonas > Caldimonas caldifontis. The sequence continues at coordinate 87,639 of NZ_PSNX01000016.1, forward strand.
GATCTCGTCCAGCCACAGCCCGCCCCCCTTGGTGAAGACGATGCGCGGTACCACGCGGCCCTCGTGCTCACGGATCAGCTGGTCCAGCACCCGGCGCGTGTAGGCGAGGCTGAAGGTCTGGAAGGCGCCATCGGCCAGCACACCGCCCCAGGAATCGAACACCATGACCGCCTGGGCCCCCGCCTCGATCTGGGCATTCAGGTAGGCCGCCACCGCATCTGCGTTGACCGACAGGATGCGGTGCATCAGGTCCGGACGGCGGTACATGAGGCTCTTGACCAGACGGTAGTCGTCCGAGCCGCTGCCCTCGACCATGTAGCAGGCCAGGGTCCAGGGGCTGCCTGAGAAGCCGATCAGCGGGACCCGGCCATCGAGGGCCTTGCGGATGGAGCGCACCGCGTCGAAGACATACTGCAAGCGGGCCATGTCGGGCACGGCCAGCTTCGCCACATCGGCCTCGTCGCGCACCGGTGTGGCAAAGCGCGGGCCTTCACCCTGGGCGAAGCTCAGCCCCAGCCCCATGGCGTCGGGCACGGTGAGGATGTCCGAAAACAGGATGGCTGCATCCAGGTCGTAGCGCTCCAGCGGCTGCAGCGTGACCTCGGTGGCCAGGTCGGGCGAGGTGGCCAGGCCCATGAAACTGCCGGCCCGCTCGCGCGTGGCCTTGTATTCGGGCAGGTAGCGGCCGGCCTGTCGCATCAGCCACACTGGAGTGTGATCGGTGGGCTGGCGCAGCAGGGCACGCAGGAACTGGTCGTTGTGCAGTGGGGCGGTCATCGCAGGATTGTAAAAGTGAGGGGCGGCCCCAACTGGGGCAGGCGTGGCAAGATCATGCACCGAACACCTGAGGGAGACTGCCATGATCCACTTTTTCCGCCGACTGACGGTTGGCCTCACCGTGGCCGCCGGGCTGCTGCTCACTGGCTGCGGTTACAACGACTTCCAGCGCCTGGACGAACAGGTCAAGGCCTCGTGGTCGGAGGTGCTCAACCAGTACCAGCGCCGCGCCGACCTCATCCCCAACATCGTCAACACCGTCAAGGGTGAAGCCAACTTCGAGCAGGAGACCTTGACCCGCGTGATCGAAGCCCGCTCGCGCGCCACCGCGCTGCAGGTCACGCCCGAGACGCTGAACAACCCCGAGGCCTTCAACCGCTTCCAGCAGGCGCAGGGCGAGCTGGGCAGCGCGCTGTCGCGCCTGATGGCCATCAGCGAGAACTACCCCACCCTGAAGGCCAACCAGGGCTTCCAGGACCTGCGCGTCCAGCTCGAAGGCACCGAGAACCGCATCACGGTGGCCCGCAACAGCTACATCAAGGCCGTGCAGGCGTACAACGTGCTTGCCCGCAGCTTCCCCACCAACCTCACGGCCATGGTCTTCCGCTATGAGCCCAAGCCCAGCTTCACGGTGACCAACGAGGCCGAGATCTCGCGTCCGCCGACGGTGGACTTCGGCGGCGGGGCCTCGCGCTGAGCATGATGGGCGCCCTCACCCGGTGGCGGGCCGCTGCAGCGCTGGGCCTGGGCCTGCTGGGCAGCCTCCTGCTGCCGCTCGCGCAGGCGCAGGAGCTGCAGCCCGTGCCGGCGCTCACCGCGCGCGTGATCGACCAGACGGCCACCCTGCGCCCCGAACAGCAGCAGGCGCTGGAGGCCAAGCTGGCAGCTTTCGAGCAAGCCCAGGGCAGCCAGATCGTGGTGCTGATGGTGGCCAGCACCCAGCCGGAGGACATTGCCGCCTATGCCTACCGTGTGGCGGACGCCTGGAAGATCGGCCGGCGGGACGTGGGCGATGGCCTCCTGCTCGTGGTGGCGAAGAATGACCGCCGCGTGCGTATCGAGGTGGCCCGTGCGCTCGAGGGGGCCATCCCCGACCTGGCCGCCTACCGCATCATCGACGAGTTCATCACCCCGGCTTTCCGCCAGGGTGACTTTGCCGGCGGCATCGACGCCGGCCTGGACCGCCTCATGGGCCTGATCCGCGGGGAGGGCCTGCCCGCCCCCGCGCAGGGCAGCCGGCGCGGTGATGCCGCGCCCGGGCTGGGCGAGTGGCTGGCCTTCGTGCTGGTGGGCACCCCCATCGTCGGCGGCATCCTGTCCAGCATGATGGGGCGGCGCCTGGGCTCGCTCGCCACGGGCGGCGTCATCGGGGCCGTGGGCTGGCTGGTCACGGCGTCGATCCTGATGGGCGCGCTGATCGGCGTCGTGGCCCTGGTGGTCGCCCTGGCCATGGGCTCGGGCGGCGGTATCGGTGGCGGCCGGGGCGGCCGCTCGGGCGGCCCCGTCATCTGGGGTGGCGGTCGCGGGGGCGGCGGCTGGGGTGGCGGGGGCGGTTTCGGCTCCGGGGGCGGCGGCAGCTTCGGTGGAGGCGGTGCCTCCGGGCGGTGGTGAGCATGGTCAGCCTGCTGCGCTTCCTCAAACACCGCTGGTGGGACGACCGCGATGCCCGCCGGCTGCTCGACGCCGCCGCGCTGCAGCGCCTGCAGCAGCGCGTGGCCGACAGCGAGCGCCGCCACAGCGGCGAGATCCGCGTGTGTGTCGAAGCCAGCCTGCCGCTGAGCTACCTCTGGCGCGACGGCCACATCCGCGAACGGGCCTTGAGCCTCTTCGGCAAGCTCGGCGTGTGGGACACCGAACTCAACAACGGCGTGCTCATCTACGTGCTGCTCGTCGAGCACGACATCGAGATCGTGGCTGACCGGGGCCTGGCCCGCCACATCGCCCCCGACCAGTGGCAGCCGCTCATCGCCCACATGGCCGAAGCCTTTGCCCAGGGCCGCTTCGAAGAGGGCCTGGCCCGCGCCATCGACGAGGTCAGCGCCCTGCTCGAACGCCACTTCCCCGTGGCTGCCGGCCAAGCCGGCGTGAACGAACTGCCCGACCCGGTCGTCGACTTGCGGCGCTGATCGGACCACAAAGCGGCCCACAAAGCACAACGCCCACACGATGTGGGCGTTGTCGTGGCTGGCGAGGAGCCGCTTACTTCTTGCGGAACTTGCGCAGCGCCGCAATCTGCGCGGCCATGGCCGCAAACTCGCTCTGGGCCTTGGCGAAGTCGATGTCGCTCTTGGCGTTCTTCATCGCCTCCTCGGCCAGCTTCTGGGCCTCGGCCGCCTTGGCTTCGTCCAGGTCCTTGCCGCGGATGGCGGTGTCGGCCAGCACGGTCACGTGGTCGGGCTGCACCTCGAGGATGCCGCCGGCCACGAACACGAACTCTTCCTCACCGTTGTCGGCCCGCTCGATGCGCACCGCGCCCGGCTTGATGCGCGTGATCAGCGGCGTGTGCTTGGGCAGGATGCCCAGCTCACCTGCCTCGCCCGGCAGGGCGACGAACTTCGCTGCGCCCGAGAAGATCGACTCCTCGGCCGAAACGACATCCACTTGAATGGTGGCCATGCTCAGGGTCCTTTAACGTGTCAGAAGGAAGGGCGGCAGATCACTGCAGCTTCTTGGCCTTCTCGAACGCCTCGTCGATGGTGCCGACCATGTAGAACGCCTGCTCGGGCAGGTGGTCACACTCGCCGTTCACGATCATCTTGAAGCCGCGGATGGTTTCCGACAGCGGGACGTACTTGCCAGGCGCGCCGGTGAAGATCTCGGCCACGTGGAAAGGCTGCGACAGGAAGCGCTGGATCTTGCGGGCGCGGGCCACGGCCAGCTTGTCTTCCGGCGACAGTTCGTCCATGCCCAGGATGGCGATGATGTCGCGCAGTTCCTTGTAGCGCTGCAGCACGGCCTGCACGGCGCGGGTCGTGTTGTAGTGCTCTTCGCCCACGACGTTGGGATCGACCTGGCGGCTGGTGGAGTCCAGCGGGTCCACGGCGGGGTAGATGCCCAGCGCGGCGATGTCACGCGAGAGCACGACGGTGGCGTCCAGGTGGGCGAAGGTCGTGGCAGGCGACGGGTCGGTCAAGTCATCCGCGGGCACGTACACGGCCTGGATGGAGGTGATCGAGCCCACCTTGGTGGAGGTGATGCGCTCTTGCAGCTTGCCCATTTCCTCGGCCAGCGTCGGCTGGTAGCCCACGGCGGACGGCATGCGGCCCAGCAGGGCGGACACTTCGGTACCGGCCAGCGTGTAGCGGTAGATGTTGTCCACGAAGAACAGCACGTCGCGGCCTTCATCGCGGAAGGACTCGGCTATGGTCAGGCCGGTCAGGGCCACGCGCAGACGGTTGCCCGGGGGCTCGTTCATCTGGCCGTAGACCATGGCCACCTTGGACTTGGACAGGTCCTCGTCCACCACCACGCCCGACTCCATCATCTCGTGATAGAAGTCGTTGCCTTCACGGGTACGCTCACCCACGCCGGCGAACACGGACAGACCCGAGTGCGCCTTGGCGATGTTGTTGATGAGCTCCATCATGTTCACGGTCTTGCCCACGCCGGCGCCACCGAACAGACCCACCTTGCCGCCCTTGGCGAACGGGCAGATCAGGTCGATCACCTTGATGCCGGTCTCGAGCAGTTCCTGCGAGGGCGACAGCTCGTCATAGGCCGGGGCCTTGCGGTGGATGGAGGCGGTGAGCTCCTGGCTCACAGGGCCGCGCTCGTCGATGGGCGCCCCCAGCACGTCCATGATGCGGCCGAGCGTGGCCTTGCCCACGGGCACGGTGATGGGATGGCCGGTGTTCTTCACGGTCATGCCGCGGCGCAGGCCGTCGGAGGAGCCGAGCGCGATGGTGCGCACCACGCCGTCGCCGAGCTGCTGCTGCACTTCCAGCGTCAGCGTCGAGCCTTCCATCTTCAGGGCGTCGTACACCTTGGGCATCGCATTGCGGGGGAACTCCACGTCCACCACGGCGCCGATGCACTGAACGATCTTGCCTTCAGCCATTTTTCGTTCCTTCAATCAATATTCGTTGATGCGGGCTGTCGCGGTGCCGCTTACACGGCCGCCGCGCCACTGACGATCTCGGACAGTTCCTTCGTGATCGCTGCCTGACGGGTCTTGTTGTATTCGAGCTTGAGCTCGTTGATCAGGTTGCCCGCGTTGTCGGTCGCCGCCTTCATGGCCACCATGCGCGCGGACTGCTCGGACGCCATGTTCTCGGCCACGGCCTGATAGACGATGGCCTCGATGTAGCGCGTGAGCAGTTCATCGATGACGGTGGGCGCGTCGGGCTCGTAGAGGTAGTCCCAGGCGTGCGCGTCCTTGTCGGCCTGCAGCTTGTCGGCCGCCAGGGGCAGCAGTTGCTCGATCACCGGCTCCTGCTTCATCGTGTTGATGAAACGGGTGTAGCACAGGTAGACCGCATCGAGCTTGCCCTCAGCGTACTGGTCGAGCAGTACCTTGACCGGCCCGATGAGCCGGTCGAGATGCGGCTTGTCGCCCAGTTGGGTGACGTGCGTGACCACCTTGGCACCGATGCGGTTGAGGAAGCCGAAGCCCTTGTTGCCGATCGCCACCGCCTGCGCCTTCAGGCCCTGGGCTTCCAGTTCCTTCAGTTTGGCCGTGGTGGCCCGCAGGATGTTGGTGTTCAGGCCGCCGCACAGACCTTTGTCGGTCGTCACCACGATGACGCCGACCTGGCCGGTGCCGGTGTTCTTCTGCAGGAACGCCGGCTTGTACTCCGGATTGGCCTGGGCCAGGTTGGCCGTGATGTTGCGCACCTTGTCCGCGTAAGGCCGGGCCGCACGCATGCGGTCCTGCGCCTTGCGCATCTTGGAGGCGGCGACCATCTCCATGGCCTTGGTGATCTTCTTGGTGTTCTCCACCGATTTGATCTTGCCGCGTATTTCCTTGCCTGCCGCCATGACGGAACTCCTTCCTCAGGGTTGATCAGGCGAAGGACTTCTTGAACGCGGCGATCGCGGCGGTCAGTTCAGCCTCGGCGTCCTTGTCCATGGCCTTGTCGGTGTCGAGCTTGTTCAGCAGCGCCGCGTGGCTGGTCTTGAGGTACTGGTGCAGGCCGGCTTCAAAGGCCAGGACCTTCTTGACGTCCACGTCATCCAGGTAGCCCTTGTTCACCGCGAACAGCGTGGCCGCCATCAGGCTGATGGGCAGCGGGCTGTACTGGGCCTGCTTGAGCAGCTCGGTCACACGGGCACCGCGGTCGAGCTGCTTGCGGGTGGCTTCGTCCAGGTCGGAGGCGAACTGCGCAAAGGCCGCCAGTTCACGATACTGCGCCAGGTCGGTACGGATACCGCCGGACAGACCCTTGATCAGCTTGGTCTGGGCCGCACCGCCCACACGAGACACCGAGATACCCGCGTTGATGGCGGGACGGATGCCGGCGTTGAACAGGTTGGTTTCCAGGAAGATCTGGCCGTCGGTGATCGAGATCACGTTGGTCGGCACGAAGGCGGACACGTCGCCGGCTTGGGTTTCGATCACGGGCAGCGCGGTCAGCGAACCGGTCTTGCCTTTGACTTCGCCCTTGGTGAAGGCTTCGACATACTCGGCGTTCACGCGCGCAGCGCGCTCCAGCAGACGGCTGTGGAGGTAGAACACGTCGCCGGGGAAGGCTTCGCGGCCGGGCGGGCGGCGCAGCAGCAGCGACACCTGGCGATACGCCACGGCCTGCTTGGACAGGTCGTCATAGACGATCAGCGCGTCCTGGCCGCGGTCGCGGAAATATTCGCCCATCGTGCAACCCGAGTAGGCCGACACGTACTGCATCGCCGCCGATTCGGAAGCCGATGCCGCCACGACGATGGTGTACTCCATCGCACCATGCTGTTCGAGGGCACGCACCACGTTCTTGATCGACGAAGCCTTCTGGCCGATGGCGACGTAGATGCAGGTGACGCCCTGACCCTTCTGGTTGATGATGGTGTCGATCGCCACGGCGGTCTTGCCGGTCTGGCGGTCACCGATGATCAGCTCGCGCTGGCCACGGCCGATAGGCACCATGGAGTCGATGGACTTCAGGCCGGTCTGCAGCGGCTGCGACACCGACTGGCGCGCGATCACGCCCGGCGCGACCTTCTCGATCACGTCGGTCATCTTGGCGTTGATCGGGCCCTTGCCGTCGATGGGCTGGCCGAGGGCGTTGACCACGCGGCCGATGAGTTCGGGGCCCACGGGCACTTCCAGGATGCGGCCGGTGCACTTGACCGTGTCGCCTTCGGAAATGTGCTCGTAGGAACCCAGAATCACCGCGCCGACGGAATCGCGCTCCAGGTTGAGCGCCAGGCCGAAGGTGTTGCCCGGGAATTCAAGCATCTCGCCCTGCATCACGTCGGACAGGCCATGGATACGGCAGATGCCGTCCGTCACCGATACCACGGTGCCCTGGTTGCGGATGTCGGCAGAGGCGCCGAGACCCTCGATGCGGCTCTTGATGAGTTCGGAAATTTCTGCGGGATTCAGTTGCATTGCGTACTCCCAGTCTGGTTGTCGGCCCGGGGCCTGAACCGGGTTCTGGCCCCGGGCCATCCCGGGCAAAGAACCGTTGCGTTAGACCGTTGCGTTAAAGCGTTGTGGGCCTCAGGCCGTCAGCGCCACCTTCATGCGTTCGAGTCGTGCCTTGACCGAGGTGTCCAGCACCTCGTCGCCCACCACCACGCGCACGCCACCGATCAGCGCAGGCTCGACCTCCACCTTGGCGTTCAGCTTGCGGCCGAAGCGCTTTTCGAGCGCGGGCAGCAACTGAGCCAGCTGGTCATCGGTCAGCGGGTAGGCGCTGACGATGCGCGCCTCGGCTGCGCCGGCCGCGGCATTGATCAGCGAGCGCAGTTGCGTCGCGATCTCGGGGATGGCGGCCACGCGGTCGTTGTCGATCGCAGTGCGCAGGAAGTTCGAGGCTTCCTTGCCCAGCGGCGACTTGATCACGGAGGTGAAGAGCTCGAAGACCTGTTCGGCGCTCACCTTGGGGTTGGCGGCGAACTGGCGCACCTGGGGTTCGGCCGCCACGGCCGCCAGCGCGTCGATCTGGTCGGCGAGCTGAGCCGCGTTGGCACCGGCCACCCGGTACAGGGCCTCGGCGTAGGGACGTGCGATGGTTGCAAGCTCGGCCATGGTCACAGCTCGGTTTTCAGGCGGTTGAGCAGATCGGCATGCACCGAGGCGTTCACCTCGCGTTGCAGGATCTGTTCGGCCCCCTTCACAGCCAGCGTGGCGACCTGCTCACGCAGGGCCTCACGGGCCTGGACGACTTGCTGGTCAGCCTCAGCACGAGCCGCGGCAACGATCTTCTCGCCTTCCTCGCTGGCCTTCTTCTTGGCCTCGTCGATGATGGCCTGGGCCCGACGCTCGGCGTCAGCCAGCAGCTTGGAAGTTTCGTCGCGCGAAGCGGCCAGCTGCTGCTGGACCTGCTGGTTCGCATTGGCGAGCTCGGCCTTGGCCTTGTCGGCCGCAGCCAGACCGTCGGCGATTTTCTGCGCGCGTTCGTCGAGGGCTTTGGTGATGGGCGGCCACACGTATTTCAGCGTGAACCACATCAGGATGCCAAAGACCACGAACTGCGCAACGAGTGTCGCGTTGATGTTCATGGATCAGGCCTTTCGTTTCTCTGGAATCGAAGACGGATCGGAATCCGCAAAGAGAGAAATGAAGCCGATCAGGCGAGCACGAACGGGTTGGCGAAGGCGAACAGCAGAGCGATGGCCACACCGATCAGGAAGGCCGCGTCGATCAGGCCGGCCAGAATGAACATCTTGGTCTGCAGTTCGTTCATCAGCTCGGGCTGGCGGGCCGACGACTCGAGGAACTTGCCACCCATCAGCGCGATGCCGATGGAAGCGCCGATGGCGCCCAGGCCCACGATCAGACCGCAAGCCAGCGCGACAAGACCCAGAATGTTTTCCATGATTGCTCCTATTGGAAGGTTGTTGACGGACGGAAGAAAAAACCGAAAAAAGGCCGGCGGACCCACGTCCCCGGCGGCTTGAAACTCAGTGGCTTTCGTGGGCCTGGCCGACGTAGATCAGCGTCAGCATCATGAAAATGAAAGCCTGCAAGGTGATCACCAGGATGTGGAACAGGGCCCAGATCGTGCCGGCGATCACATGGCCGACGAAGAGCAGCGAGCCGCTCAGCGACAGCGCTGCGCCCGCGCCCATCAGCGCGATCAGCATGAAGACCAGTTCACCTGCGTACATGTTCCCGAACAGTCGCATGCCATGCGAGATGGTCTTGGCGGCATACTCGATGAGGTTGAGCAGGAAGTTGAAGGGAGCCAGCAGCACGGCCGCGAAGCCGTGGGCATGGAAAGGCGCCGAGAACAGGTCCTTCACGAAGCCGCCCAGGCCCTTGACCTTGATACCGTAGTACAGGCACATGGCCAGCACGAAGGTGGACATGCCCAGGGTGATGGACAGGTCGGCCGTGGCCACGACACGCATGTAGTCAGGGAACCCCATGGCCGGACCGGCCACGTGCCAGATCTGGGGGATGAAGTCGACCGGCACCAGGTCCATGGCGTTCATCAGGAAGATCCAGACGAAGGCGGTCAGAGCAGCGGCGGAGACGGCGCGGCGAGACGTTTCGTTGTGGACGATGCCCTTGGCCTGGTTGTCGACCATCTCGACCAGCATCTCGACCAGCCCCTGAAGGCGGCCGGGCACGCCGGCATGGACCCGCCGGGCGACATAGGCCATGAACAGCACGGTCACGATGCCCAGCAGGGAGGACCAGAACAGGGAATCGACGTTGATGACCGAGAAGTCGATGATCTCGGTCTGCTTCTTGTTCTGCAGATGGACCAGGTGGTGGGTGATGTATTCACCGGCGGTGAGCGCTTGTCCTTCGGCTGCCATCGTTCGTTCTCGTCAACGGTCGCCTGCGGCGACGGTTTGTGTCTGTTTCACCCGACCCCGCCACAGCAGGGCCGCCCCATTCACTTTCAAGCACACCACCATCGCCGCCAGCACGGCCAGCCAGCTCAGGTTGGGCACGAGTCTTGCAGCCGCCACCAGCATGGCAACGGCCACGACGATCTTCACCAACTCCCAGACCATGAACCTCAGCACCACGGTGCCGGGGTTCGCCCCAGGAGCGCCGGTCATCCCGCGGGCCAGCAAGGCCCCCGGCACCACCACGACCGCCGCGCCGATCAGCGCCGAGACGACCGTCTCGCCCTTGCCGGTGACAAGCCACGCCAGCGCAGCCACCACCAGCCCCGCCACGGCCTGGGCCATGACCACCCGCCAGGGCGAGAGCGGCGGGTGCTTCGCACGCAAGACCGACGCTTGTTCTCGCGTCAGGGGCTTGAAGTGCTCGGCTTCATCCGCATCTTCCTGTTTCCAGTCGTCGCGCCAATGACCTTGGGGGTCATGGGCCTGCGGCGCCGGTTGCGCTTCCTGCGCCTGCGCATGGCCGTTCGGGGTCCGTTCGGGCATGTGGGGCACGAAAGTTACAGTTGGTTGCGGCAAAGCCTCGGGATTATACGTGGAAACCCCCACGTACTTTCCATCCCCCTGGCTGCTGCGACTTTGTCGCGCGCGTCCGACAGGGGCTTGCCGATGGCGGCGCTTGCCGCTAGCGCGGGCCTTGACGGCTGATCAGAGGGCGCAGGCCACGGCCGGCAGGCCCGGCACGTCCACCCTCACCTGCAGCACCTGGCCGGCCCAGGGCTGGGCGGCGAGTTCGTCGGCAGGCCGCTTTTCGCGCGCGGTGGTGATGTAGAGGGTGCGCAGGTCCGACCCGCCGAAACAAGGCATCGTGGGACAACGCACCGGCAGGCGCAGCTCGTGCAGCACCTCGCCGCGCGGTGACAGCCGCAACACACGCCCGCCCTCGAACATGGCCACCCAGTAGCAGCCTTCTGCGTCCATCGCGGCCCCGTCGGGGCGGCCGCCATAGCGGTCCAGGGGCTGCCCTTCGACGCGGCGATCGAAGCGCGCAAACACACGCCGCTCGCCCAGGTCGCCGCGGGCCACGTCGTAGTCGAAGGCATAGATGGTGTGGGCCTTGGTGTCGGACCAGTACATCGTGTCGCCCTGCGGGCTCCAGGCCAGGCCGTTGGAGACGGTGATGCCCCCGGCGCGCCGGGTCAGGCGGCCGGTTTCGCCCAGGCAGTACAGCGCCGCCAGGGGCGGGTCGCGCGGCTCATAGATCGTGCCCACCCACAGGCGGCCTGCGGGGTCGCACTTGCCATCGTTGAAACGTTCAAGGGCCGGGTCGTAGGGAGCCTCGGCCAGCGGGGTGCGTGCCCCCGTGGCCGGATCGAAGTGCACGATGCCGCTGCGCAGCGTGAGCACCAGCCCGCCGCGCCGGGACGGGGCACACGCGGAGACATCGGTCTCGAACGCCCAGGTCTCGAGCCGTGCCGTGGCCGGGTCGAGACGATGCAGGCGATGCCCGGGAATGTCGCAATAGTAGAGGCGCTGCTCGGTGGGGTGCCACAGCGGAGATTCACCCAGCAAGGCGGGGGTGTCCGTGGCGGGGCGCAGGGTGTCGGCGTGGGTGGTCATGTCAGGGCGCGGCAGGATCAGGCCCGATCCTAAGCGCGTACCTCGCTGTAACCGCGCCGCGGTGTTCAGCGTGTGAGTGTGCCGGCCGTCACCGAGTGGACGATGGTGGTGTCCTGGGTGCGCAAGGCTGACAGGGCCGCCTGGGCGCCGCGCATCATCAGGCCGAGGTCGCTGCCCACCCCAACGAAGTCGAACCCCATGGCACGGTACTGGGCCACGAGTTCGGCCGAGGCCCCCATGGTGCCCACCGGCCGGCCCAGGGCCTTGCAGCGGTCCACGGCCCGGGCCAGCAGTTCCATCACCTGCGGATGGGCGGGCTCGCCAAGATGGCCCAGGCTCGCGGACAGGTCTGCCGGGCCGACGAAGACGGCATCGACCCCCGGCACGGTGGCAATGGCCTCGAGCTCGTCGAGGGCCTCGCGGGTCTCGATCTGCACGATCACGCCCACCGACTGGTTGGCATGGCGCAGGGCCTGGGTGGCCGTGCCATAGCGGGTGGCGCGGCTCAGGCCCATCACACCGCGCACCCCCTCGGGCGGGTAACGGGTGGCCGCCACGGCCCGGCGGGCCTCCTCGGCGTTCTGCACGAAGGGAAACATCACCGTCAGCGCGCCGGCGTCGAGCACACGCTTGACCATCACCGGTTCGTTCCAGGGCAGGCGCACCACCGGCACCATGCGGGTGTTGCCCACAGCCTGCAGCAGGTGGACGAGGTCGCCGAGGTCGGTGGTGGTGTGTTCGAGGTCGAGCACGGCCCAGTCGAAGCCGGCATGGCCCAGGGCCTCGGCGGCCAGGGCGTTCGAGGACACCACCCAGGTGCCCACGGGCGGGTGGGCGCCGGCGGCCTTGAGCAGGTGGCGGAAGGGGTTCATGGGCGCCTCCGTGCAGAGCCTGGGCTCAGTACCTCGTGACGCTCTCGTCGAGATCGACCTTCAGGTAGTGGGCCCCGGGGATGGGGTTGTAATAGTAGGGCGGGATCTCCTCGAAGCCCAGCGTCGCGTACAGGCCGCGGGCGGCCTCCATGTCGTCCAGGGTGTCGAGCAGCATCACCGAATAGCCGGCGCGACGGGCCTCGTCCATGAGCGCCTCGGCCAGGGCCCGGCCCAGCCCGAAGCGCCGGAAGGCGCGCCGCACATACAGGCGCTTCATTTCGCAGGCATTGGGGTAGTCGACCTCGGGGGCGGGCCGGAACGCGCCGCAGCCCGCCAGCTCGCCGTCGAGCAGGGCCAGCAACAGCTTGCCGCCGGGCTCGGCGTACTCGCCGGGCAGCGAGGCCAGCTCCTCCTCGAAGCCCTGGAAACCGAGGTCGATGCCGATCGCGTCGGCGTACTCGCGGAAGATGAGCCGGGTGGCATCGAACCACTCCGGCGTGTCCGGCGTGAGGAGCTGGATCTCGGGCGAAGTCATCGGGGCAGGCGGAAGCGCACGGAAACAGTCTACCCGCAGCCCGCGCCGGCCGGCCTCAGCCCGCGTTCATGTACTTGATGGAACACCCATAGGCCTGGGTGACCGGGGTGGAGACCGGCTTGCCGGCCAGCAATTCGTCGAGGGCCTGCCGGACGTAGTTGGTGGCCCCTTCGATGTCGGACACCCGGGCCGTCGGCCGGCTGTCGATGGCGCCCGCATAGACGAGGGTGCCCTGGGGATCGATCACGTACATGTGCGGGGTGGTGCGTGCGCCATAGGCCCGGCCCACCTTGCCGTCGTCGTCCATCAGCGTGGCGGTGGCGCGGGCTTTCTGCGAGGCCATCCAGGCGCCAAGGTCGGCCGGCTTCTTGTAGTCGGCGCTGGCCGGTTCGGTGGAGCTGATGGTGAGCCAGACCACGCCACGATCGGTGGCCGACTGCTGGGTGGCCTGCATGTTGCCGCCGTAGTGCTTGCGCACGAAGGGGCAGCCGGGGTTCACCCATTCCAGCACGACATGCTTGCCGCGGAAGTCGGACAGCTGGACCGGCTGGCCCCGGGTGTCCAGGGCTCGGAAGGCGGGGGCGGGCTGGCCGACGGTGGGCGCGGCCCACGCGGAGGTCGCGGTCAGCAGGCCCAGGCTCAGGATGGCAGTCATCAGGCGCAAGGTCATGGGGGACTCCTTTCTGGCGGGTGGGGGCACACGGCCTCAGGCCGGTGCGTCCAGCGCGGCCAGGGCCTCTCGGACCTGGGGCGCGGTGAGGATCTCGGACATCACGAGCGGGGGCTGGCCCGCCCGGTAGAGGGCATAGACAGGGATGCCGTTGCGGCCGAGCGCGGCCAGTGCCTCGGTGATGGCCGGGTCACGGCGCGTCCAGTCGGCGCGCAGCAACACCACGCCACGGCGCTGGAAGTCGTCGAGCACCTCCTCGCGTGACAAGGTGGTGCGCTTGTTGACCTGGCAGGTGACGCACCAGGTGGCGGTGAAGTCAACGAAGACCGGCTGGCCCTGGGCCAGCGCCGTCTGCACGGCCTGCGGGCTCCAGGGCTGCCAGGGGTCATCGGCCGCCCTCGTGGCCGGCGCGGTGGCAACCCCGGGCGACTCGCGCAGGGCCGGGCCGGCCCAGGCCAGCATGCCGCCCAGCACAAGAAGGCCCGGCAGGCCCCAGCCCCAGCGCGCACGCCGGCTGAAGCCCGGGCTGGCCCAGGCCCAGGCGGCAAAGCCCAGGGCGACCAGCACCCCCAGCCAGACCGCCGCCCCGTCGATCCCGATCTGGTGGCCGAGGACCCACAGAAGCCAGACCACCGTGGCGAACATCGGGAAGGCCATGGCCGTGCGGAACTGCGCCATCCAGGCCCCGGGGCGCGGCAGCCGCTTCGCGAGGGCCGGCACGGCCGTCACCAGCAGGTAGGGCAAGGCCATGCCCAGGCCCAGCGCGGCAAACACGCTCAGCGCCTGGGCCGGTGGCCAGGTGACGGCCAGACCGAGGGAGGCCCCCATGAAAGGCGCCGTGCAAGGCGATGCCACCGCCACGGCCAGCAGGCCGGACAGGAAGCTGTCGGCCATGGGGTGGCGGGCCCGCGCCGACGCCACGCCCGAGGGCAGCAGGCTGCCGAACTCGAACACGCCGGCGAGGTTCAACCCGATGAGGGTGAAGAGCACCGCGAGGGCCGCCACCACGGCCGGGGACTGGAGCTGGAACCCCCAGCCGAGTTGCTCGCCCGCCGAACGCAGCGCCAGCAGCAGGCCCGCCAGGGCCAGGAAGGACAGCACCACCCCGGCGGTGTAGGCCAGGCCGCCGGCCATCCGCTCACGAGGCGAATGCGCGTGCTGCACAGCGCCCAGCAGCTTCAGGGACAGGACCGGAAACACGCAGGGCATGAGGTTGAGCAGCAGCCCGCCCACGGCCGCCGCCAGCAGGGCCAGGCCCCAGCCCATCGCGGGGGCGCGGCCGCGTGACGCGGCGTCGCGTGACGCGGCGTCGCGGGCGTTGGCGTCCAGGGCAGCCTGCAGCGCCGGCGACACGGTGGGCGGCGCCGCCCCGGCGGGCCAGCCGCCTTCGACGCTGGCGGTGACCCGCAGCGCCTGGTCCGGGCCGAAGCGCAGGACGAGGGGCAGCACGTCGGGGCTGGCGCTGCGCTGCGCATTCAGCGGCAGGGCCGAGCGCCAGCCGCCATCCCGCCAGTCCTGGGTGAAGGGCGCCGCCGGCTCCAGGACCCCGGCGGTTTCGGGGAACACCTCGGCCGGGCGCCCCTGCACGTCGGGCGGCAAGCCGTCCACGTCAACCCGCAGGGCGCCCCCCTCAACGCGCGCCGTCGCGCGGGCACCGGCCCATTGCGCCGGACGGGCCGCCCAGGCGGCCTCGAAGTCACTTGCATGGGTGAGGAGCGGACGGCCATCGGCCGGCAGGCTCAGGCGGAAGTCGCCAGACTGCGGGATGCACTCGGTCTTGCACACCAGCCAGTCGGCCTGCAGGACCACGTCCAGGCGCGAGGCCGACCACGCCGCATCCACCTGGACCGGCACGGGCAGCACCACGGTGTTCTCGTAGCCGTAGTTGATGAGCGGACCGAAGGGCAGCCGCTCGGGTGTGGGCCAGTCGATCTCGCCGGCCTGGACGCCGGCCGGCAGGGTCCAGGCCAGGGTGGTGGGCAGACCGGAGTCGCCCGGGTTCTTCCAGTAGGTGTGCCAGTGCGGGGCGTGCTCCAGCTTCAGCCCCAGCCACAGCGGCCGGCCCGGGCCCAGCCCGTCGGGGGCGTGGGCAATAAGCTGGGCGCGCACTTCATCGGTGCGCACGGTGTCGCTGGCGCCCGCGGGTGCCGCCCAGGCGGCCGCAAGCAGGCCCAGGCCGCCGAGCATCCCGGACAGCCTGGCGCGCCAGCCGGGGGAGCGGACGGTCGAGGGCATGGTCCGTTCGAGGGGCCGGTGCCGGTCAAGTTCCATCCGGCCACAGGCCGCCGGGCGCTGAGCGCGCAGGCCCGTGGAGGAGTCCCGGCCCTCGGCTCAGGCGGCCTTGGCCCCTGGTACCGGCTTGACCGCCGTGGGCACCTTGGCCTGGTCGCGAGCCAGCTCCTCCCGGGTGGTGATGCGCCGGAACCACACCGTGACCGCGCTGGAAGTGAGCACGATGAAGAGCGAGTACAGCACCGGGATCAACAGGACCTGCTGCTGCAGCTCGTCGCGGAAGGTCAGCAGCACGATCAGCACCGCCAGCGGGCCGTTCTGGATGCCGGTTTCCAGCGCGATGGTGCGGCTGCGCCGGGCGTCCTGGCGCAACAGGCGCGACAGGCCGTAGCCCAGCGCCATGCCGATCAGCCCCAAGCCGATGGCGGCGAAATAGACCGAACCCGGCGTGGTGAAGAGCAGCTGGTGGTTGCGTGGCACCCAGGTGAGCACCAGGAACAGGATCACGACCACCCCCAGGAAGCCGCCGACGAGCTCGACGGTGGCGCCCACGTTGGGGTTCCACTTGCGCATCGCGATGCCCAGCAGCGTGGGGACGATGAGGACGACCAGCACCTGGGCCACGTTGCCCGCCGGCACGGTGTACTCAGACGGCAACCCGGTGAGGCCCGAGTAGAACTGGAGCAGCACCGGCACCATGACCACGGCCACCAGCGTGGAGCAGATGGTCATCATGATGGACAGCGCCAGCACCCCCTTGCTGAAGTAGGCAAAGATGTTGGAGGTGGTGCCGCCGGGCATGCAGCCCATCAGGATGAGGCCGATGGCCAGTGCCGGCGGCAGGCCCAGGGCCACGGTCATCAGGTAGCCCAGGAAGGGCATGATGGCGTACTGGCACAGCAGGCCGATCAGGATGCCCTGGGGCTTGCGGAAGGCGATGCGGAAATCCTTGAAGGTGAGCGAGGCCCCCATGCCGAGCATGATCACCATCATCATGAGGCCCAGCAGGCGGGTTTCGAAGTCGGTCAGCATGGTTCAGCTCTTCTGGCGGGCACGGTATTCATCGCGCAGGTCCTTGCGCAGGATCTTGCCAATGGGGGATTTGGGCAGCTCGGTGCGGAACTCCACGGCCTTGGGCAGCTTGTAGTCGGTGAGCAGGCCCTTGCAGTGCGCCCTCACCTGCTCCTCGGTGAGGCCATCGGCCTGCGGCACGATGTAGGCGCGCACCGCCTCGCCGGTCTTGGCGTCGGGCACACCGATCACGGCCACCTCCAGCACGGCGTCGAGCTGGGCGATCGCATCCTCCACCTCGTTGGGGTAGACGTTGAAGCCGCTGACCAGGATCATGTCCTTCTTGCGATCGACGATGCGGAAGTAGCCTTCCTCGTCCATCACGGCCACGTCGCCCGTGCACAGCCAGCCGTCCTTGAGCACCTGGGCGGTGTCCTCGGGACGCTGCCAGTAGCCCTGCATGACCTGCGGACCACGCACGATCAGTTCGCCCGGCGCGCCCGGCGGCACGTCACGACCCTGGTCATCGACCAGGCGCACGTCGGTGGCGGGCACCGGGATGCCGATGGCATCGGGTTTCTGCTTGCCGGTGAGCGGGTTGAAGGCCACCACCGGTGAGGTCTCGGTCAGGCCATAGCCTTCGGCGATGACGGTGCCGGTGACGCGACGCCAGCGCTCCGCCACCGCATGCTGCAGCGCCGCCCCCCCGGCCACCGCGGCACGCAGGTGCTTGGGTGGGAAGGCCGTGAACCACTCCTCGTTGAGCAGGGCGTTGTAGAGCGTGTTGACGCCACTCATCCAGGTGATGGGGTAGTTGTCGAAGGCGCGCTGCAGGTTACCGATGGGTCGCGGGCTGGGCGACAGCACGTTGCGTGCGCCGGCCGTGAAGAAGCACAACAGGTTGAACGTGAACGCAAAGATGTGATAGAGCGGCAGGGCCGTGAGCACCACCTCCTGACCCTCGTGGATGAGCGCACGGCCCATGGCATAGGCCTGGTCGTGGTTGGCCAGCAGATTGCCATGGGTGAGCATCGCGCCCTTGGCCACGCCGGTGGTGCCCCCGGTGTACTGCAGCGCCGCCAGGGACTCGGGGCCCTGGTCGCGGGTGTAGTCGGCCACGCGCAGGCCCTTGGACTGCAGTGCGGCCCGCCCTTCGGCCAGGGCCTGGGGCAATCGGATGTGATCGACGGTGATCGGCGGCAGCGTGCGGTTCCACCACTTCTGCACCAGGCGGATCACGCCGCGCGGGATCATCGAGAAGAACTGCGAGACCTCGGCCACGATGACGCGCTTGATCTTCGTCTGGGCGAGGATGGCGTCGAGCTTGTCGGCGAACATGTCCACGATGACCAGCGCCTCGGCCCCCGAGTCCTTGAACTGATGGGCCATCTCCTTGGGCGTGTACAGCGGGTTGGTGTTCACCAGCACGCAGCCCGCCTTGAAGATGCCGAAGGCCACCACCGGGTAGGCCAGGCAGTTGGGCGTCTGCAGCGCCACACGGGCGCCGGCGGGCAGGCCCAGCACTTCGCGCAGATATACCGCGAACTGGTCGGACAAGGATTCGACCTGCGCAAAGGTGAGCGAGGCATGCATGCCGTTGGGCATGCAGGTGGTGAAGGCCACCTGGTCGCGGTAGCGCTGGCAGGCCGCGCCGATCAGCGCGGCCAGATGCCGATGCGCCGGTGGCGGCAGGGTGCGCGGGATGTGGTCACCGTACTGGGCCAGCCAGGGGCGGGCCAGCGGGGCGGAGGGCGAGGTCGTGTCGTTGAGCGTCATGCACCGGGTCATTCACCGCGAACCATTCGCGGGCGGGCGTAGTCTGGCGCGATCGCCGCACAGGCCAGCCCCTCGTTTACCCTGTACCTGACTAGGGCCTGTTAACACATCCGCAGTCCATCAGCGACGAGAACGAAGGTGATGAAGCCGAGGAACATGATGTCGAGCTTTTCGA
>NZ_PSNX01000017.1 GCF_002930615.1 Caldimonas caldifontis
AGCGAATTGCTCGGGCGTGATTTCCATGCCCCCAAGTGTCCAATGCCCCGACCATCATCGCAATTAGTGTGAACACGCCCTAGTCCAGGAGCATCTTTACAGCTCCGCGGCAGTGCTTGCCACACCTCGCACCGCCGCGAAGACTGGTGAATATTCGGAACTGTCGGAGCTCACAAGCCTCGGCCGATTCGTCTCAACTTTCGCGGCGCATATTGCGGTTGAGGCAACTCGATAAGCAATGCACGCGGCCTGACCTGTGCAGGTTCTGTTGGTTCAATACACCGACTCCTAGCCTGATAACGGGAGAATGAGCATGAAGCAGCATGTGCATCCGGCTTGGCGCCTTCTGCAGGCTTTGGCTGCGGTGGAGCTACTGTCAGCACTCTTGCTGCCTGGGCGCTATCTGTTTCCGTACCACCGCCTCCAATGCCTCCGCGATGACCCCATCGATGAGTGGTGCCTGCATCCTTGGCAGGTGGTCGGCGATCTGTACTCGATTGCGTTCATCGTCGTGCCTGCAGTTGCACTGATCGCTGCGCTACGCCGGCAATGGCTGACACTCCCACTCTTGGTTGTCACCCCGGCTCTACTCTTTCTTTCGGGCATCGGTGCATTTCCCCTGCTGTTGAAGCTGGTACCCATAGGCGAGGCACGCACCGCCGCACTTCTCAGCATGAACGCCGCCGCTGCCGTGCTCGCTGTGTTTCTGTATCGCAAGGCGGCCGATGTTGGAGCGTCCACTCTTGGGAACCTCGCTGAGGGTGGCCCGGGCGAGCGTGCGGCGCGCCTTGATCCATGAGGCTCGCCCATTGAAAGCCCTCGGCACTTCCCTCCAGTACGCGTGCTTCGCGTGCAGAAAATGCTTCAAGCGCCCCCAGTTTGTCGGGGCGACCAACCGCTTCATGCCCGCGGAGCAGCAGGTTGCTCAACACGCTGAGGCTGCGAAGTCGAACCGAGATCACCACCACAAATGTCCAGAATGTGGAGGAGTGGCGCACTACATGGGCATCGACTTCAAAGCGCCTCGCCGCTCCGATGTTCGCGCTTGGCGGAGCGCGGAGGCGGTCATCGCGTCTGGAGGGTTGTTCCTGAGAGGAACACAGCGCTGCCGGTAGCAGGCCAAGCTCCCTACTAAGCCGGCGGCTCACCCAACTCATAACTCGTACTCCGTCCCCCCTCTGACTTGCGCAGCACGCCGCGCGCCAGCAGTTCGTTGATGTCGCGCAGCGCGGTGTCGGGCGAGCACGTGGCGATGCCGGCGTACTTGCTGCTGGTGAGCTTGCCGTCGAAGCCGTCGAGCAGGCGGTGGAGCAGCTTCACCTGCTGTTGAGGGGCGCGCAAGCCCCATGCTGCCATGCGGGGGCCGATCACCGCAGAATCTGCGGCGATTGAACCTCGCATGCTCCGCACGTACGGCCAGCGCCCCTAGCCCTTGCCACCCCGCGCCAACACCGGCGCCAGCGCCCGCCCTGTGTGGCTGCCCGCCGCCACCACCGCTTCCGGCGTGCCGGCCACCACCACCTGGCCGCCGCCCACGCCGCCTTCGGGGCCCAGGTCGAGGATCCAGTCGGCTTCGGCGATGACGTCGAGGTCGTGCTCGATCACCACCACGCTGTGGCCGCCGTCCACCAGGCGGTGCAGCACGCGGATGAGCTTTTCCACGTCGGCCATGTGCAGGCCCACGGTGGGTTCGTCCAGCACGTAGAGGGTGTGCGGCGGCTTCTGGCCGCGGCGGGTGACGTCGTCGCGCACCTTGCTCAGTTCGGTGACGAGCTTGATGCGCTGGGCTTCCCCGCCACTCAGGGTGGGTGAGGGCTGGCCCAGCGTGAGGTAGCCCAGGCCCACGTCCTTCAGCAGCTGCAGCGGGTGGGCGATGTTGGGCATGGAGGCGAAGAAGTCCACCGCCTCGTCCACCTCCATGGCCAGCACGTCACCGATGCTTTTGCCGCGCCAGGTGACGGCCAGGGTTTCGGGGTTGAAGCGCGCGCCGTGGCACACGTCGCAGGGCACCTTCACATCGGGCAGGAAGCTCATCTCGATGGTGCGCATGCCCTGCCCTTCGCAGGCATGGCAGCGGCCGTCGCCGGTGTTGAAGGAGAACCGCGCGGGCGCATAGCCGCGGGCCTTGGCTTCCAGGGTTTCGGCAAAGAGCTTGCGGATCACGTCCCAGAAGCCCACGTAGGTGGCCGGGCAGGAGCGCGGCGTCTTGCCGATGGGCGTCTGGTCCACTTCCAGCACACGGTCCACGTGTTCCCAGCCCTCCAGCCCGGTGCAGCCGCTCCAGGCGGGCAGGCCCTTGCCGCGGCTGTTCACCACGGCCTGCACGTTGGCCAGCAGCACGTCGCGCGCGAGCGTGGACTTGCCCGAGCCCGACACGCCCGTGACGGCCACCAGGCGGTGCAGCGGCACCTCCACATTGATGCCGCGCAGGTTGTGCAGCGAGGCGCCGCGCAAGGACAGCCGGGGTGCGCCGCGCTCCACCGGGCGGCGCGGCTGCAGCGGGTGCACCAGCGGGCGCGAGAGGAAGCGGCCGGTGAGGGAGTCGGCATGCGCGGCCAGTTCGCCGGCGGTGCCCTGGGCGATGAGGCGGCCGCCGCGCTTGCCGGCGCCCGGGCCGATGTCGATGATGTGGTCGGCGCGGCGGATGGTGTCTTCGTCGTGTTCCACCACCACCAGGGTGTTGCCCTGGTCGCCCAGCTTGTGCAGGGCGTCGAGCAGGATGTGGTTGTCGCGCGGGTGCAGGCCGATGGTGGGCTCGTCGAGCACGTAGCACACGCCTTGCAGGTTGGAGCCCAGCTGCGCGGCCAGGCGGATGCGCTGAGCCTCGCCGCCGCTCAGCGTGGGCGCGGCGCGGTCGAGGGTGAGGTAGCCCAGGCCCACGTCTTCCAGGAATTCGAGCCGGCTGCGGATTTCGCTCACCAGGTCGCGCGCGATGGCGGCCTCGCGGCCTTCCATCGCCAGGGCTTCGACCCAGCGGCGCGCCTCGCCCACGGGGCGGGCGGCAATCTGCGCGATCGACTCGCCGCGGAAGCGGATGGCCAGCGACACCGGGTTCAGGCGCGCGCCGCCGCAGGTGCCGCAGGGCTGGTCGGACACGTCTTCCACCTCGGGCTCGGCGAAGGTCTGCTCGCGGCCCTTGTCGTCATCACGCCGCGTGTCGTCCAGCGCATGGCGCTGCTCGCGCGTGAGCTGCACGCCGGTGCCCACGCAGTCGGTGCACCAGCCGTGCTTGGAGTTGTACGAGAACATGCGCGGGTCGAGCTCGGGGTAGCTGGTGCCGCACACCGGGCAGGCGCGCTTGGTGGAGAACACCTTCACCTGGCCGATGCGGCCCGTGGGCGCGCCCGTGGCCATCGCGCCCTTCAGGCCATCCAGCGGGGCCAGCAGGTGCATCACGCCCTTGCCCAGCTCGAGCGTGCGGCCCAGCAGCTCGCGCAGCTCGGCTTCGTTGTCGGCGCGGATCACGAGGTCACCCACCGGCAGTTCGATGGTGTGTTCCTTGAATCGGTCGAGCTTGGGCCAGGGGGCCACGGGCACGAATTCGCCGTCCACGCGCAGATGGGTGTGGCCGCGCGCCTTGGCCCATTTGGCCAGGTCGGTGTAGAGGCCCTTGCGGTTCACCACCAGCGGCGCCAGCAGGCCCACGTGCTGGCCCTTGTGGTCGCGCAGGAGCTGGGCGGCAATGGATTCGGGCGTTTGCGGGCGCACCTCGGCGCCGTCGTGCACGCAGTGCTGCACGCCCAGCTTCACGTACAGCAGGCGCAGGAAGTGATAGACCTCGGTGGTGGTGGCCACCGTGCTCTTGCGCCCGCCACGGCTCAGGCGCTGCTCGATGGCCACGGTGGGCGGGATGCCATACACGGCATCCACCTCGGGCCGGCCCGCCGGCTGCACGATGGAGCGCGCATAGGCGTTGAGCGATTCGAGGTAGCGGCGCTGGCCTTCGTTGAAGAGGATGTCGAAGGCGAGCGTGGATTTGCCCGAGCCCGACACACCGGTGACCACGCTGAACTTCCCGCGCGGGATGTCGACGTTCAGGGCCTTGAGGTTGTGCTCGCGGGCGTTGACGATGCGGATGGCGTCCAGGCCGTCGGCCTGCGCGGCGGCGCGGCGCGCGCGCACCAGGGTCTGCAGCGGGGCGCCCTCTTCCGCCAGGGCCTCCCCCAGGCCCAGCGCGGCTTCGTACTCGCGCAGCGCGCGGCCGGTGTGCGACTGGGCGTGGGCCTTCACGTCGTCGGGCGTGCCGGTGCACACGACCTCGCCGCCGGCCTCGCCACCTTCGGGGCCCAGGTCGACGATCCAGTCGGCCGAGCGGATCACGTCGAGGTTGTGCTCGATCACGAAGAGCGAATGGCCGGCGTCCAGCAGCTTGCGGAAGGCGCGCATCAGCTTGGCGATGTCGTCGAAGTGCAACCCGGTGGTGGGCTCGTCGAAGAGGAAGAGCGTGCCCTTGCGCGCCACCGCCTGCTTGCTGGGCGTGGCGTTCTTGGCCGCCTCGGCCAGGAAGCCGGCGAGCTTGAGGCGCTGCGCCTCGCCGCCCGAGAGCGTGGGCACGGGCTGGCCGAGCTTGACGTATTCCAGGCCCACGTCCACCAGGGGCTGCAGCACACGCAGCACCTCGCGGTCGCTGCGGAAGAGTTCGGCGGCTTCGCTCACGGTGAGCTCCAGCACGTCGGCCACGCTCAGGGCGCGCCAGCTGCCGTCGGCGGCTTGCCGGTCGAGGTGCACTTCCAGGATCTCGGTGCGGTAGCGGCGGCCGTCGCAGTCGGGGCAGCGCAGGTAGACGTCGCTCAGGAACTGCATCTCGACATGCTCGAAGCCCGAGCCGCCGCAGGTGGGGCAGCGGCCGTCGCCGGCGTTGAAGCTGAACATGCCGGCGCCGTAGCCGCGCTGCGCGGCCAGCGGCGCCTGCGCAAACAGCGCGCGGATCTCGTCGAAAGCGCCCACGTAGCTGGCGGGGTTGGAGCGGGCCGTCTTGCCGATGGGCGACTGGTCCACGAACATCGCATCGGTGAGCCAGTCGGCGCCCAGCAGGCGGTCGTGCGCGCCGGGGGTTTCGGTGGCCTTGCCAAAGTGGCGGGCCAGCGCGGGGTAGAGCACGTCCTGCATCAGCGTGGACTTGCCCGAGCCGCTCACGCCGGTGACGCACACCAGGCGCTGCAGGGGGAACTCGACAGTCACGCCGCGCAGGTTGTGCTCGCGCGCGCCTTCCAGCACCAGGCGGGGCGTGCCGTCGGTGACGAGGCGGCGCATGCCGATGCCGATGCGCTTGCGCGCGCCCAGGTAGGCGCCGGTGAGCGTGTCGGCCTGGCGCAGGGCCTCGGGCGTGCCGTCGAAGACGACCGCCCCGCCGCGCTCGCCGGGGCCGGGGCCCATGTCGAGCACGCGGTCGGCGGCCAGCATCACGGCCGGGTCGTGCTCCACCACCACCAGGGTGTTGCCGGCATCGCGCAGGCGCAGCATGGCCTCGTTGATGCGGCTCATGTCGCGCGGGTGCAGGCCGATGCTGGGTTCGTCGAGCACGAAGAGCGTGTTCACGAGCGAGGTGCCCAGCGCGGTGGTGAGGTTGATGCGCTGCACCTCGCCGCCGCTGAGCGTGCGGCTCTGGCGGTCGAGCGTGAGGTAGCCCAGGCCGACGTCGCAGAGGTATTTCAGCCGCGTGCGAATCTCGTCGTACAGCAGGTGCAGCGGGTCCTTGTCAGCCCTGGCTTCCGCTGGCGGCGCGAGGCGGTCGAAGAACACACGCAGTCGGTCGATGGGCAGCAGCATCAGGTCGTGCAGGCACAGGCCGGGCAAGGCGTCGAGCTGGTCCTGTGACCAGGCCACGCCCACCGGGCGGAAGCGCGCGTAGCGCCCGCCCAGGGCCTCGTCGGCCTCGGCCTGGCCGCCCAGGCGCCACAGCAGCGATTCGAGCTTCAGGCGCGCACCGCCGCAGGTGTCGCAGGGGGTGTAGCTGCGGTACTTCGACAAGAGCACGCGGATGTGCATCTTGTAGGCCTTGCTCTCGAGGTATTCGAAGAAGCGCTTGATGCCGTACCACTGCTTGTTCCAGTTGCCGTTCCAGTGCGGCGAGCCGTCCAGCACCCAGGCGCGCTGGGCCTCGCTGAGCTGGCTCCAGGCGGTGTCGCGCGGGATGCCGGCCTCGCCGGCGTACTTGAGCAGGTCGTCCTGGATCTCCTTCCAGGCGGGCGTCTGCAAGGGCTTGATGGCGCCCGAGCGCAGGGTCTTGCGGTGGTCGGGAATGACCAGGCCCCAGTCCACCCCGATCACCCGCCCGAAACCGCGGCAGGCCTCGCAGGCGCCATAGGCCGAGTTGAACGAGAACATGGCCGGCGAGGGTGCGTTGTAGCGCAGGTCACTGTCGGGGCTGTGCAGGCCCGAGGAGAACCGCCACACGTCGGGCTCGCCCTCGTCCTTGAGCGCATACACATTGACCCGCCCGCCACCGCGCTTGAGCCCCACTTCCAGGGCCTCGATCACACGGGATTTCTCGGCGCCGCCCAGGCGGAAGCGGTCGGCCACCACGTCGAGCACCTTCCTCGGCCCGCTGGGCGTGGCCACCTCGCGCTCGGCCTGCACGCGCGTGTAGCCGCTGGCCGAGAGCCACTGCTCGATCTCTTCGGGTGTGGTGTTCGCCGGCAGCTCCACCGGGAAGGTCACCACCAGGCGCGGGTCGCTGCCCTGCGTGCGCGCCTTCAGGTCGGCGTGGATCGTCTCGGGGTTGTCCTCGCGCACGGGCCGGGCGGTCTGACGGTCGTAAAGCTGCGCAGCGCGGGCGAAAAGGAGCTTGAGGTGGTCGTTCA
This sequence comes from Caldimonas caldifontis, assembly GCF_002930615.1. Taxonomy (GTDB): domain Bacteria; phylum Pseudomonadota; class Gammaproteobacteria; order Burkholderiales; family Burkholderiaceae_C; genus Caldimonas; species Caldimonas caldifontis. Next base: position 6,804 of record NZ_PSNX01000017.1, read on the forward strand.
GCTCGGTCATCGTGCCCACCGTCGAGCGCGAGGTGCGCACGGGGTTGGTCTGGTCGATGGCGATGGCCGGGGGCACGCCTTCCACATGGTCAACCGCCGGGCGGTCCATGCGGTCGAGGAACTGGCGGGCGTAGGCGCTGAAGGTCTCGACGTAGCGGCGCTGGCCTTCGGCGTAGAGGGTGTCGAAGACCAGGCTGGACTTGCCCGAGCCCGAGGGGCCGGTCACCACCGTCAGCTCGCCGGTGCGCAGATCCAGGTCCAGGTTCTTGAGGTTGTGCTGGCGGGCGCCGCGGATGCGGATGACACCGGAAGTCATGTGGGGAGTCTTTCGGTCGGGGTCTGGCAAGGGTGGCGGAGCATTCTAGGCAGGCCCTCCGACAAGCCTGCTGACAAGGGACTTCCCCCCATTCCTCCCGCGGTTCGCACAAAGCACGCAACGGTATGTAACACGCACGGAATCGCTGTGGTTTTCCACAATGCGCAGAGGGGGGGTCATGTGAAACTGCGCGCTTCGTCAGCAGTTCTCTGGAGTCGGTTGTATGTCGCAGTCCTTCCTGGCCCGCCTGGTGGGAGGTGCCCTCATGGCCGCGCTGTGCGTGTCATCCGCCTGGGCCCAGATCCGCATCGGGCAGCCCTCGGGCTTCACGGGCCCGGTGGCCCCCGGCGTGAAGGAGAACACCGACGGGGCCAAGCTCTACTTCGATGCGGTGAACGCACGCGGGGGCGTGAACGGCCAGAAGATCGAGCTGATCTCAGTGGACGACAGGTTCGACCCCAAGGTCACCGTCGAGGTGGGTCGCAAACTCCTCACCGAAGACCGCGTGATCGCCCTCTTCATGAACCGCGGTACGCCGCATTCGCAGGCGCTCATTCCGCTGGTCGAAGAATTCAAGGTGCCGCTGATCGCCCCGAGCACCGGCGCCATGGTGTTGCACGACCCGGTTCACCCGCTGATCTTCAACGTGCGCGCCACCTACCAGCGCGAGGCGGAGAAGGCGATCCAGCACCTGGCCACGATCGGTATCACCCGCATCGGCATCTTGCAGACCGACGACAGTTTCGGGGCTGACTCGGTGCTGGGTGCTCTGCGCGGACTGGAAAAGGAAAAGCTCCAGCCCCTGTTCCTTGAAAAGCTCGACAGGGCCAAGCCCGATCTGGCAGGCCTGGCCGCCGTGGTGGCCAAGCACCAGCCCCAGGCCGTGATCTTCATCGCCTCGGCCGGCACCGTGGCCGCCGGCACCAAGGCCATCCGCGAGGCTGGTTCGCGCGCGCAGGTCGTGACCCTGTCGAACAACGCCTCGGGCGGCTTCATCAAGCTGCTGGGCGAACACGCCCGCGGCGTGATCGTGACGCAGGTCTTCCCGTATGAGCGTTCGCTGTCGGCCCCCATCGTGAAGGAAGCCGCCGATCTGGCCCGCGCCAAGGGGCTCCCGGAGGTGACCCCGGCCATGCTGGAAGGCTTTGCCGGCGCCAAGGTGCTGGTGGAGGGCCTGCGCCGCGCGGGCCCCAACCCCACGCCCGCGCGCCTGGTGCAGGCGCTGGAAAGTCTGCGCAAGTACGACATCGGCGGCCTGGAGATCACCTACGGCCCCAACAACCGCTCCGGCCTGGATTACGCCGACCTGTCCATCATCGGGCCGGACGGCAAGTTCCGCCGCTGAACCCCGTTTCACAAGAACACCCACCCGTCACGAGGAGAGAAGACCCATGCAACTCAAAGCTTGGGCCGCGGCACTGGCCGTGGCCATTCCTGCCTTCGGCGTCCAGGCCCAGATCCTGATCGGACAGACCGCCGGTTTCTCCGGCCCCGTGGCTGCCGGCGTCAAGGAGACCACCGACGGCGCCCTGCTCTACATCGATGCGGTGAATGCCCGCGGCGGGGTGAACGGCCAGAAGATCGAACTGATCTCGCTGGACGACAAGTTCGACCCCAAGCTGGCCGCCGAGAACGCCCGCGAGCTGATCGTGGAGAAGAAGGTGGCAGCGCTCTTCCTGAACCGTGGCACACCGCACTCGCAGGCGATCATGCCGCTGCTGGCCGAGCACCGCATCGCGATGGTCGCGCCGTCCACGGGCGCCATGGTGCTGCACGAGCCGGTCAACCCCTACATCTTCAACGTGCGGGCCACCTACCAGCGCGAGGCCGAACGGGCCATCCGCCACTTGAGCCTGATCGGCCTGGAGCGCATCGCCGTGATGCAGGTGGACGACTCCTTCGGCGCCGATTCCATGGCCGGTGCCCAGAAGGGCTTCGATGGCGTGGGCAAGCAGCCGGTGGTGCTGGAGAAGTTCGATCGCGCCAAGCCCGATTTCGCCCCCATCGTGCCCAAGATCGTGAAGGCCGATGCCCAGGCCGTGATGATCATCGGCTCCGGCTCCGCCGTGGTCGATGGCGTCAAAGCGCTGCGGGCTGCCGGCTCGCGCGCCCAGGTGGTGACCCTCTCGAACAACGCCTCGGCGGGCTTCATCAAGTCGCTCGGGGAGCACGCGCGCGGCGTGATCGTGAGCCAGGTCTTCCCCTACGAACGTTCGCTCTCGGCCCCCATCGTGAAGGAAGCGGTGGACCTGATTCGCGCCAAGGGCGGCACCGAAGTGTCGCCCGCGATGATGGAAGGCTTCGCGGCCGCGAAGGTGCTGGTGGAAGGCCTGCGCCGCGCCGGGCCCAATCCCTCGCGCGGCCAGATCATCAGCGCCTTGAACAGCATCCGCAACTTCGATATCGGCGGGATGGAAATCAACTACTCGCCCACCGACCACACCGGCCTCGATTACGCCGACCTGTCCATCATCGGGCCGGACGGCAAGTTCCGACGCTGACCAGGTCCACCCCCTCCGCGCCTGGCCATCTCGACAAAGGCGCGGGCGGCGGGCGACAGCTTGGCCATGTCGCGCACGGCCAGGCCCACGCGGCGTGGGGCGCGGGGGCGCAAGGGGCGGTAGACCACCCCGGGGTATTCGTCGGGCAGAGCCAGACGGGCGGCGATCGACACCGCAAGACCTCGCCCCACGAAGCCCAGGATCGACAGCAGCTGCGGGAAGCGGTACAGGATGCGCGGGCGGGACTTGCCCGCTTCCAGCAGCCGCTGGATCAGTTCGCCGCAACCGGCCTCGGTCAGCACGAAGGGCTCGTCGTTCAGGTCGGCTGCCACGATGTGTGTCTTCGCTGCCAGCGGGTGCGTCGCCGGCAGCAGCACCATGAACTCGTCCTCGACGAGGGGCACGGTCTCGAATCGTGCATCGGGCAGCACCACGAAGCCGATCTCGACCCGGCGCTCCATCAGCCAGCGCACGACCGTGTCGTCGTCCTCCTCGTCGATGCACACCTCGATGCCCGGATGCTGCTTCGCAAACCGTGCCAGCAGCTCGGGCAGGATGCGCAGGCTGGACGTGGAGCCGAACGAACCCACCCGCAGCACCCCCTCGCGCAGGCCGCGGGCGTCCTTGGCGTCCTGGATCAGGGCTTCGTGCAGCGTGCGGATTTCGTGCGCCCGCGCCAGCAGCCGGGCGCCGGCCGGCGTGAGTTCGGGCACGGCGCGCTCGCGCGAGAACAGCGCCACGCCGAGCTCGCGCTCCAGCGCCCGCAGCGCATGGCTCACGGCCGACTGCGTGATGCCCAGCAGGCTGGCAGCCCGCGAGAAACTGCCGGCCTGTGCCAGCGTGGCGAACACTTCGAGCTGGGTGAAGGTCATGGCGATGTCATGAGCATTTGCTCATTTCACTATGAAATAGCAAAAGCATAGACTCATCTCACATTCCCTGCCATCCTCTCATGTCAGTCCCAAGCCTCGCCGCCTCGTCGCCGCCCTGGTCGCTCTACGCCCGCCTCGTGGCCGTGCCGGCCATCTGGGGCGGCACCTTCATCGCCGGGCGGGTGATCGCGCTGGCCCTGCCGCCGGCCTTCGGGTCGGTGCTGCGCTACCTGGTGGCCTGCGTGGCCCTGCTGCTGGCCGCCCGCTGGCTGGAAGGCGGCCTGCCGCGGCTGGACCGCCGGCAGATGCTGGTGACCTTCGGCCTGGGCGCCACCGGCATCTTTGCCTACAACCTCTTTTTCCTGGGCGCGCTGGCGCAGCTGCCGGCCAGCCGCACCTCGCTGATCATCGCGCTCAACCCGGTGGTGACCATCTGCGGGGCCGCCTGGCTGCTGCACGAACGGCTCAGCCTCAAGCGCTGGCTGGGCGTGGCCCTGGCCCTGGCCGGGGTGTGGGTGGTGATCACGCGCGGCGACCTGACCGCCGCGCTGGGCCAGTCCATCGGCCTGGGCGAGATGCTGATGTTCGGCGGCGTGTGCGCCTGGGCGGCCTACACCCTCATCGGCCGTGTGGCGCTCAAGGGCCTGACGGCCCTGGCCGCCACCACCTACGCCTCGCTGTGGGGTACGGCGCTGCTGATGATCGTGGCCGTGTTCGAGCTGCCACGGGTCGAGGCGGCCGCGTTCTCGCCGCAGGTGATCGTCTCGGCGCTCTACCTCGGCCTGCTGGGCACGGCGCTCGCCTTTGTCTGGTATTCGCAGGGTGTGCAGCGCCTGGGCCCGGCGCGCACCGTCGTCTTCAACAACCTGGTGCCGGTGTTCGGCGCCTGCTTCGGCGTGCTGTTGCTGGGCGAGCCGCTGCTGACCAGCATGCTGGTGGGCGGCGCCGTGGCCGTGACGGGCGTGATGCTGGCCTCACGGCCCTGAACCTCAGTCCAGCACCGGCAGCACCGTGTCCTTGAGGGTGCCGCGGGCGTGCTCGTAGTCGGGCAGGACCGAGCGCACCACGTCCCAGAAGCGCGGGCTGTGGTTCATCTCGCGCAGGTGCGCGAGTTCGTGTGCCACCACGTAGTCGATGGTGGGCAGAGCGAAGTGGATGAGGCGCCAGTTCAGGCGAATGGAGCCGTCGGCCGAGGCGCTGCCCCAGCGCGTCTGCGCCGACGAGAGGCTCAGGCGCGTGTAACGCACGCCCAATCGGTCGGCAAAATGCCGGCAACGCTCTTCGAAGATGCGCCGGGCCTGGCGCTGCAGCCAGCTCTGCACTGCGTCGCGGATCTGCTCGGGGCCCGCGTGCTGGGGAAGCCCCACGTGCAGGGCCAGGCGGGGCACGCCGGGCAAGGCCTCGGCATCGGTATCGAGCACCGCGCCGGTGGCGCGCGGGTCGAGCACCACGATCACGGTCTCGCCCAGGAAGGGCACGCTGGCGCCATCGCGCCATTCCACCCGGGCCTGCTGCAGCCGGTGGTTGCGCTCGTTCTGCTCGGCCAGCTTGCGCAGGATCCAACGCGCTTTTTCGCGCAGCGCGGCCTCGATCTCGCCCAGGCCCACCCAGCGCGGTGCGCTCACGGTCAGGCCTTCGGGGCCCACCACAAAGCCGATGGAGCGACGCTTGGCGCGGCGCAAGGCATAGGCCACACGGTGGCCGTCGAGATGCAGGTCGTGGGTGGCCCGCGGATGGGCGAAGGCCACCGGGGGAAGGCTGCGCGGCACGTCTGCCGCCGCGGGGTCCGATGCGGGAGTCGAGACGATCACCGCAACGGGATCCTGCGGAGGCGGCGGCTCCGCGCCGAAGAACAGCGACAACTGCCGGGTGTCGATGAGGCCGGGAGCCAGACGTGCCATGGGCCGGCAGTATAGGCTCAGGTCCGCTGCGGCGCTTCGTTCGCGGCCGGTGATGGTTGCTGCGGGTAGGCCTCGGGGTCGAGCCGGCGCATCTCGGCCTCGATCCAGGCCTCGACCTCACGCATGAGTTCGTCGGGCTCGCGGCCCGTCGAGGGGATGGGTTTGCCGATGGACACGTCGATCACCCCCGGCGTCAGCACGAAGGACTTGCGCGGCCAGCAACGCGCCGAGGTGACGGCGATCGGCACCACTGGCACGCCCGTGGTGACGGCCAGGCGGGTGGCGCCCGACTTGTACACCCCCTGGTCACCCCGGGGGGTGCGGGTGCCTTCGGGGAACATGATCACCCAGTTACCCTGCGCCATGAGCCGCCGCCCTTGCTCGGCCACCTTGTTCCAGGCCTCGGCCCGCTTGCTGCGGTCGATGTGGATCATGTCGAGCCGGGCCATCGCCCAGCCGAAGAAAGGGATGTAGAGGAGCTCGCGCTTGAAGACGTAGCACAGCGGATGGCTCATCAGGCACGGAAAGGCGAAGGTCTCCCAGGTGGACTGATGCTTGGACGCAAGGATCACGGCCTGGTCGCCCAGGTTCTCCATGCCCTGCACGCGCGCACGCACACCACAGATGACACGAGCGCCCCACATCACCAGGTTCAACCATCCCACGCAGGCCCAGTACAGCGGGTTGCCGCGCACGAAGATGGACATCACCAGCACCCCCAGCGCCCAGGGAATGACCGTGACGATCATCCACAGCACGAACAGGGTGGAACGCAAGACCTTGATCAACTCAAACCTCCAAAGCCGGAACTTGTGCCGGTGGTCTCGCCCCGTGTCTCGCGGTCGTGCAGGATCAACCACTGCGCCAGGGATTCGAGACTGTCGTGTACCTGCGTGCCCGGCACCTGCGCAGCCAGGGCGGCAAAGTCCTCATCGCTCATGCCTTCGCAGCGACCGGTTCGCAAAAGATGAGGTTGGCAGCCGGCCGCCTGGGCCGCCTGCAGGTCGCGCAGGGTATCGCCGGCGACCACCATTTCGGCCGGCGGCACATTGAAGCGCTCACTGATCTTGAGCAGCAGACCGGGTGCGGGCTTGCGGCAGTCGCAGGCATCCTCGGGCGTGTGGGGGCAGATGAACACCGCGTCCACCCGGCCCCCTTGCCGCGCCAGCAGTTCGTTCATGCGCAGGTGCACCGCATTCAGGCCGGACATGTCCAGCAGCCCCGTGCCCAGTCCGGGTTGGTTGGTCGCCACCACCACATGCCAGCCAGCATGGTTGAGGCGAGCCACGGCGTCCAGCGCGCCGGGCAAGGGCTCCCATTCCTCGGGCTGGGCCACATGCTCGGTACGGTAGCGATTCAACACCCCATCGCGACCGAGCACCACGAGCTTGAGCTGTCGTTCCACGGGGCGCGGGTTGGGCACGGCGGTCTCCTCAGGCGGCCAGGCGTGACAGGTCGGCCACGCGGTTCATCGCCGCATGCAGCGTGGCCAGCAGCCCGAGCCGGTTGGCACGCAGCGCAGCATCCTCGACATTGACCATCACCCCGTCGAAGAACGCATCGACCGGCGTCTTCAGGGCGGCCAGGGCTTGCAGTGAGGCTGTGTAGTCACCCTGCTCGAAGGCAGCATCGGCGGATGGCTGCACGCGCCGCAGCGCCTCGTAGAGTGCCGCCTCCGCCGGTTCTTTCAGCATGGGAGCCTCCACATGCGCGGCCACCCCACCCTCCACCTTCTTCAGGATGTTGCTCACACGTTTGTTGGCCGCTGCCAGTGCCGGCGCCTCAGGGAGCCCGGCGAAGGTGCGCACCGCCGCCAGGCGCCTCGGCACCTCGCCCAGACGCTCGGGGCGCAGCGCCAGCACGGCCTCCACTTCCTGGGCGCTGTAGCCCTGCTCACGCAAGGACACGGCCAGTCGATCGAAGAAGAAATCGAGCAGCGCGGAACGCGGGTCGGCGATGCGTTCGCCAAAGACCGGCACGGCGGCCGAGATCAGCTCGGGCAGGTCCAGCGGAAGGTTCTTTTCCACCAGCAGGCGGATCACCCCGAGCGCGTGCCGGCGCAGCGCGAACGGATCCTTGTCGCCCGTGGGCAACTGGCCGATGCCGAACAGGCCCACCAGCGTCTCCAGCTTGTCGGCCAGGGCCAGCACGGTGCCGGTGTGGTTGCGCGGCAGGGCGTCGCCGGCAAAGCGGGGCTTGTAGTGGTCTTCGATGGCAATGGCCACGCCATCGCGCAAGCCTTCGTGGCGGGCGTAATAGCCGCCCATGATGCCTTGCAGCTCGGGGAACTCGCCCACCATGTCGGTGAGCAGGTCCGTCTTGGCCAGGCGCGCGGCCTGGTCGACCTTGTGGGCCAGCATCTGCAGTTCGTCATGCGACTGCACCGAGGCGGGCTGGTGCTCGCCCAGCTGATGCACGATGGCCCGCGCGATCGCCTGCACCCGCTGGGTGCGCTCGCCCTGGCTGCCCAGCTTGCCGTGGTAGACGACCTTGTCCAGGCCGGGCACGCGCGATTCCAGCGTCTTCTTGCGGTCCTGGTCGAAGAAGAACTTGGCATCGGCCAGGCGGGGGCGCACCACGCGCTCGTTGCCACCGATCACGGCGCTCGGGTCCTCGGGGCTGATGTTGCTCACCACCAGGAAGCGGTTGGTCAGCTTGCCGTGGGCGTCCAGCAGCGGGAAGTACTTCTGGTTGGCCTTCATCGTGAGGATGAGGCATTCCTGCGGCACCTCGAGGAACTCGGTCTCGAACTGGCCCACCAGCACGTTGGGGCGCTCGACCAGCGCCGTCACCTCGTCGAGCAGGGCCTCATCGTCCACCGGCTTCACGCCCCCGCCGACCTTCGCGGCGGCCTCGCCCAGCTGGCGCACGATCTCGGCGCGGCGAGCCTCGAAGCTGGCGATCACGGCGCCGTCATGACGCAGCTGCTCGGGGTAGCTGTCGGCCTCGTGAACCTCGATCGGGTCGCGCGTGGCCTCGAAGCGGTGGCCGCGCGTCTGACGGCCCGCGATGAGGCCCAGGGCCCGCACCGGCACCACGTCGCTGCCCCACAGGGCCACGAGGCTGTGGGCGGGGCGCACGAAGTGCACGCTGCTCCAGCCGTCGGCCAGCTGGTAGGTCATCACCTTGGGGATGGGCAGTTTGGTGATCGCATCGTCCAGGGCCTTCTGCAGGCCTTCGGCCAGCGTTGCGCCCGGCGCCAGGCTGTCATGGAAGAGCACCTCGGCCTTCCCGTCGTTCACCCGCTTGAGCTGGCCCACCACGCTGGCGTCCAGGCCCAGCGCGCCCAGCTTCTTCAGCAGGGCGGGCGTGGGTTGGCCGTCCGGCGTGAGACCCACGGCCACGGGCATCAGTTTCTGTTGCACCGCGCGATCAGCCGCGCGCTCGGCCACCGCCTCCACCCGCACCGCCAGCCGGCGCGGCGAGGCGAAGGGCGTGGGCACCACGGCCGCATCCACCAGGCCCTGGGCCTTCAGGCTGTCCGTCAGTGCGGTGGCGAAGGCCTCGCCCAGTTTCTTCAGCGCCTTCGGGGGCAGCTCTTCCACGAAGAGCTCGACCAGCAGGTTCTTCTTCATCGTCATGATCAGGCGGCCTTCTTTTCGAGCTGGGCCAGCACGTCGTTCGCCCATTCACGCGGAGCCATCGGGAAGCCCAGGCGGGCGCGGCTGTCGAGGTAGCTCTGCGCCACCGCACGCGCCAGGTTGCGGATGCGGCCGATATAGGCGGCGCGTTCGGTCACGCTGATCGCCCCACGCGCATCCAGCAGGTTGAAGGTATGGGCGGCCTTGAGCACCTGCTCGTAGGCCGGCAGCGCCAGCTGCTGGGCCATCAGGTGCTGGGCCTGCTTCTCATGTGCACCAAAGGCCGTGAGCAGGAAGTCCACATCGCTGTGCTCGAAGTTGTAGGCCGACTGCTCCTGCTCGTTCTGCAGGTACACGTCGCCATAGCTCAGGCCGTCGGTCCAGGTCAGGTTGTAGACGTTGTCCACGCCTTGCAGGTACATGGCCAGGCGCTCCAGGCCGTAGGTGATCTCGCCGGTCAGGGGCTTGCAGTCGATGCCGCCCACCTGCTGGAAGTAGGTGAACTGCGTCACCTCCATGCCGTTGAGCCAGACCTCCCAGCCCAGGCCCCAGGCGCCCAGCGTGGGGTTCTCCCAATCGTCCTCGACGAAGCGGATGTCGTTCTTCTTGAGGTCGAAGCCCAGGGCTTCGAGCGAGCCCAGGTAGAGCTCGAGGATGTTCTCGGGTGCCGGCTTCAGCACCACCTGGTATTGGTAGTAGTGCTGCAGGCGGTTGGGGTTTTCGCCGTAGCGGCCGTCCTTGGGGCGGCGGCTGGGCTGCACATAGGCGGCTTTCCAGGGCTCCGGGCCGATGGCGCGCAGGAAGGTGGCGGTGTGGCTGGTGCCGGCACCCACTTCCATGTCGTAGGGCTGCAGCAGCGCGCAACCCTGGCGGGCCCAGTAGTCCTGCAGGCGCAGGATGATTTGCTGGAAGGTCAGCATGGTGTGTATCGTGAAGAAGCAGTCGGGAAGCGGCGCCCATCAGGGCACTGCCCGCGGCGAAACTCTGGATTCTAGGCGCCCGCCCCGCGGCTGCGGCGCCACGCCGCGGCACCCATGATGCCCAGGGCCAGTGCCAGCAAAGGCCACAGGGCCAGGGCCGCCACCCAGCGGGCATAGGGGGTGCTCCCCTCGCGCCCCTCCACCTCGCCCACCAGCACGCCCTGGGTGTGCGGCGCCAGCGCCGCGGTGATCTGGCCGCGGTGATCGATCACTGCCGTCGCCCCGGTGTTGGTGGCGCGCACCAGCGGTCGCTGGAATTCCAGCGACCGCAGCCGCGAGATCTGGAGATGCTGGTCCACCGCCTCGGTCTGGCCGAACCAGCCGATGTTGCTGACGTTGGCGATCACCGTGGCCTGGCGCTCGCCCACGAAGTTGGCCGCCAGTTCCTCGCCAAACAGGTCTTCGTAGCAGATGGTGGGTCGGATGCGCTGCCCGTCGAACTCGAAAGGTCGGGTCTCGCGACCGCGGGTGAAGTCGCCCAGCGGCATGTTCATCAGGTCCACGAACCAGCGGAAGCCGAAGGGAATGAACTCACCGAAGGGCACCAGGTGGATCTTGTCGTAGCGATACATCGGCTGCCCGGGCGCCAGGCCGGCCACCGAGTTGGTGTAGCCCTCGGTGAAGTCGCCCAGGGGCACGCCGATCAGGGCGGCTGTCGACCCTTGCGAAAAATGTGACGACAGCGCCTCCCAGTAGCCCTCGGGCTGCTGGGCGGGCAGCAGGGGGATGGCGGTCTCGGGCGCGATCACGAGGTCGGTGCGGGCCGAGACCAGCTCGCGCTCCAACCACTCCAGCGTGGCCGGCAGATGCTCGGCCGAGAATTTCTCGTCCTGGGCGACATTGGGCTGCAGCAAGGTGACGTTGAAGCGGCCCGTGGCCCGCGTGAAGTCCGACGGCACGGCCGCGGCGGCCAGCACCAGCGCCAGGGGGGGCGCCCAGGCAGCCACCAGCATGCGAGGCGAAGACCGCCCCCACAGGCCCCCCGCCACCACCGCGGCGGCCAGCCAGGCGGCCACGAAGCCCATGCCATAGACGCCCACCCACGGCGCCAGCGTTGCCAGCGGCCCATCACTGTGGGCGTAGCCCGCCGCCACCCAGGGAAAGCCGGTGAGCAGCAGCCCACGGGCCAGCTCGGCGAGCAGCCAGCAGGCCGCCCAGAGCATCGCATCCAGCACCGGCTGGCCGCTGCGCAGGCGCACGAAGGCCGCCATGGCCAGGGCGAGGTAGAGCGCCAGCGCCGCCGACAGTGCCGCAACAGCCAGCGCCGAGAGCCAGGCCGGCATGCCGCCATAGCGGTGCATGCTGATGAAGAGCCACCACACCGAACCCGCCAGCCAGGCAAAGCCGAAGAGCCAGCCCAGTCCCGCCGCCCGCCACGCCGTGGGGGCACGCATCACCCGCCAGGCGAGCACGGCCGTGGCCATCAGCTGGAGCGCCCAGCCTTCACGCGGCGCAAAGGCCTGGGCATGCGCCCAGCCCGCCAACAGCGCCATGAGCGCGTCCAGCGCAGCCGGCATCAGGCCTCGGACACGGCCGCGGGCGGCTCGGGGCTGCGCGTCACCTTGAACCAGCGTACCGCACCGGAGCGCGTGAGCATCACCGAAAAGCGCAGGCCGCCAATATCCACCACTTCGCCACGCCGGGGCACATGGCCGAGTTCGTGGGCCACCAGGCCGCCGATGGTGTCGAACTCATCCTCAGGCAGCAGGGTGCCAAAGGCCTCGTTGACGGTATCGATGTCGGCATCGCCCGCGACGCGCTGACTGCCGTCGGCCAGGGTGTAGATGCCGTTGTGGGCATCCTCTTCGTCGAACTCGTCCTCGATCTCGCCGACGATTTCCTCCAGCACGTCCTCGATGGTGATGAGGCCGGCGGTCTTGCCGAACTCATCGACCACCAGGGCGAGATGGTTTCGATTGGACCGGAAGTCGCGCAGCAGTTCATTGAGCCGCTTGGACTCGGGCACGAAGACCGCCGGGCGCAGCAGGGTGCGCAGCTTGAGCCCGGGGGCGCGCTGCAGCTTGAGCAGGTCCTTGGCGAGCAGGATGCCGATGATGTTCTCGCGCTCGCCCTCAAACACCGGGAAGCGCGAGTGCGCCGTGTCGATCACGATGCGCAGCAGGTCTTCGTAGGCGGCATTGATGTCCAGCAGGTCCATGCGCGGGGCCGCCACCATCACGTCGCCGGCCGTCATGTCGGCCATGCGCAGCACGCCTTCGAGCATGAGCCGAGATTCCGGCTCGATCAGTTCCCGGTCTTCGGCATCCGCCAGGGTTTCGAACAGCTCGTCCTTGGAATCGGGCCCTGGGGAGAGGAACTCCACCAGACGTTCGAAGAAATTGCGCTTGTCGCCCAAAGGGCGGGCCGGGCGTCGAGGGTGAGGGTCGGACATCGCTTGCGCGAGGAGTTCAGATCGCTCAAGGATACCCCAGGCCCAAACCTGCTTGACAAGATCGATACACTCGGCCCAAGCCTTGAAATACCGGCAGGCCACCCCATTTCCCGGCACGCCCCCTTTGCGACGGATTCCATCATGAGCCTCATCCCCGCCACCATCCTCACCGGCTTCCTGGGCAGCGGTAAGACCACGCTGCTCAAGCGCGTGCTCAGCGAGGCCCACGGCCAGAAGATCGCCGTCATCGAGAACGAGTTCGGCGAGGAGAACATCGACAACGACATCCTGGTGGCCGATACGAAGGAGCAGATCATCCAGATGAGCAACGGCTGCATCTGCTGCACCATCCGCGAGGATCTGCGCTCTACCCTCACGGACCTGGCCGCGAAGCGCCGCAAGGGGGAGCTGCAGTTCGACCGCGTCGTGATCGAGACCACTGGCCTGGCCGACCCGGGCCCCGTGGCCCAGACCTTCTTCATGGACGACGAGATCGCCGAGAGCTTCCTGCTCGACTCCATCCTGACGCTGGTGGACGCCAAGCATGCCGACCAGCAGCTCGACACCCGCCAGGAGGCGCGTCGTCAGGTGGGCTTTGCCGACCAGATCTTCATCAGCAAGACCGATCTGGTCGAGCCCGCCGCGGTGGATGCATTGGCCCATCGCATCAAGCACATGAACCCGCGTGCCCCGCAGCGCCGGGTGCACTTCGGCGAGGTGCCCATCGCCGAGGTCTTCGACCTGCGCGGCTTCAACCTGAATGCCAAGCTCGAGATCGACCCCGACTTCCTGAAGGAGGACGATCACGACCACCATCATCACCACGACCATGATCATGAACATGGTGAGCACTGCAACCACCCGCATCACCACCATCATGACGACGACGTGAAGTCCTTCGTCTTCCGTTCGGACCGCCCCTTCCACCCGGCCAAGCTGGAAGACTTCCTGGGCGCGATCGTGCAGATCTACGGCCCGCGCATGCTGCGCTACAAGGGCGTGCTGAACATGCAGGGCACCGACCGCAAGGTGATCTTCCAGGGCGTGCACCAGCTCATGGGCAGCGACCTGGGCCCCAAATGGGCTGAGGGCGAAGATCGCACAAGCAAGATGGTCTTCATCGGCCTGGACCTGCCCCAGGACATCTTCCGCCAGGGCCTGGAACAGTGTCTGGCCTGAAGCCAGCCCTGGGGCGGGAAAACTCCCACGCACGATGACGCGAGATCGCTACAATCCGCGGCGCCCTTGGGGGTGGACGGCCCATCTGGCCCGGTCCCAAGGCTCTTCTTCCCCGAATTCGAGAAGAGCAGGTATATAACTGCCACTGCGAGGAGACGGAACGTGAGCAAGACTTCGGCACAGCGAGCCACCCCAGCCAAGACGGCGGCGAAGAAGACCGCCGCCCCGGCTCGCGCCAAGGCGGCCCCGGCCCCCAAGCCCGCAGCCAAGAAAGCCCCGGCCACCAAGACACCCGCCCGCACCGTAGCCCCCCCTGCTGCCCCTGCGAAAACCAGCTCCAAGGCCCGCCCTGCGGTGCCAGCGCCCGCCCCGGCGCCGACACCAGCCGCGGCGGCCCCCCGACCCAGCCCTGCCAAGGCCTCGTTCGCCGACGCCCTGGCGGCGCGCACGTCTCCTCCAGCGACCATGAACAAGTCCCCTGCCGTTCTCGACCAACCTCGCAGCGCTCCTGCGGCCGATCCCAAGCTTGCCAACGCCTGGAAGTCCAAGGCTGGTAAGGATCTCACCGATGCCGAGGTGCTGGCCATGCCCGAGTCGGAGTACATGAGCGACAAGCAGCTCGAGTTCTTCCGCCACAAACTCCTCGCGCTCAAGGAAGATCTGCTGAGCAATGCCGGCGAGACCACCGAGCACCTGCGCGAAGACACCTCCATCGTGCCCGATCCGGCCGACCGCGCCACCATCGAGGAAGAGCATGCCCTGGAGCTGCGCACCCGCGACCGCGAACGCAAGCTGCTGAAGAAGATCGCCCAGGCCCTCGCCCGCATCGACGCCGGCGATTACGGTTTCTGTGACGAAACCGGCGAACCCATCGGCCTGGGGCGCCTGATCGCCCGCCCGACCGCTACACTGTCTCTGGAAGCTCAGCAACGGCGCGAGCTGAAGCAGAAGATGTTCGGAGACTGAACAGCTCAGTCTCCTTCAGGTCATGTCGGAACCCAAAGACAACACCCCCGGTTTCCTGCGCAAGGTCGTCCGGTTCGTATCGAACCCGACCACCGATTGGGCCGACCTGAGCAACTCCGCCCCGGAGTCGCGCGAGAGCGAATACGCCAAGTCCGAGCTGAAGGCGATGATCGAGCGCAAGCGGCGCAACGATTTCGTCCGCAAGCGCGAGTTCGACATGCTGCGCAAGGTCCGCCGCGAAGGCCTGACCGACGCCAACGTGGGCTTGCTCGACGCCAGCTCCAATCTGGACGAAGTGGACCTGCGCGGGGCCTTCGTGCGCTCGGACGTGGTGGAGGTCAAGGCCAAGATCGACGAGATCGAGCAGCAGATGGTGGGCGAGTCCATCGGCGCGCGCCGGTCGCCCTCGTTCTACAACGCCCCGACCCAGCCTGCCGGACTGGGGGGCCCGTCCACGCGTTCGCTGGGCGCCGAACCGCCGGCCGGCCCGAGTGGTCCTGGTGGGCTGGATTTCCCGGCCGGCCCGCCGGCCGTGGTGACCGATCCCGCTGAAGCGCCGGCCCAGAAAGCCGCCCCCCCTGCGCCAGCGCCGCCCCAAGGGCGGCCGGCAGCGCTGGGAGAAGGCTTCTCGGTGGAGGTGGCCGAGGTCGTGCACGACCCGGAGCTGGACGAGGCGGTGATCGCCTTCGCCAACGCCGACTTCGATGCCTGTGAACAGGCGCTTGGCGCCATGGTGCAGATGGGCGCGAGTCGCTCGCAGCACGCCGACACCTGGATGGTGCTGTTCGACCTCTACCGCGCCACCGGCCAGCAGCCCAAGTTCGAAAGTCTGGCGCTCGACTACGCCCAGCAGTTCGGCTGGTCGGCGCCCCAGTGGTTCTCGCTGCCCCGCATGGTGGCCGACGCAGCCGCAGAGGAAGCGCCCATGACCGGTGCGGCCCGCCTGGACGGCCAGATCGGCTGGGTCTGCCCCGAGGTGCTGGATGTGGAAGCCGTGGCCCAACTGCGCTCACAGAGCCTGCAAATGCCCCTGCCCTGGGTGCTCGACTGGGGCCCGGTGCGCAGCGTGGATGTCGAAGCCGCTTCCCACCTGAGCGAACTCTTCCGTCACTGGGCACGCGACCCCCTGGAGATGCGCTGGCTGGCTGGCGAACGCCTGCTGCAGATCCTGTCAGATGCCGCGCCCACCGGGGTGCGCGATGCCGATCCGGCCTTGTGGCTGCTGCGCCTGGACGTGCTGCGCCTGGCCAACCGACCCGATCAGTTCGACGAGGTGGCCATCGACTATTGCGTGACCTACGAGGTCTCTCCGCCGTCATGGGAGGCCGCACGCTGCATCGTGAAGTTCGGCAGCGGCGGAGGCGCACCGTCGGCTTCGTCCGCGCCGCTGTCGGTGGTGAGCGACGTGTCCACGAGCTTCGTCGAATCCCAGCTGGGCGACGACGCCATGGTCGAAGTGGCGTCGCTGGAGCTGTCAGGCCAGCTGGTGGGTGACATTTCCGAAACGCTCAAGGGACTCGACGCCCGCCTGGGCAAGGCCACCATCGTCAATGTGTCGTGCACCCGGCTGATCCGCGTGGACTTCATCGCCGCCGGCGACCTGCTGAACTGGGTGCTCAACCGCCGGGCCGAGAACCGACAGATCGTGTTCGATGAAACCCACCGCCTCGTGGCGCTGTTCTTTGGCGCGATGGGCATCACCGAGCACGCCCGCGTGAAGGTACGCAACATCTGAACGGCGCCACCGGTCCCGCACCGGCCCCGCGTGGGGCCTTTTTTCATCCCGGGCGCTGCGCGTGCTTGAATGCCGGCATCGCGCCCCCAGTTGAGACTGTCATGGAACCCTTTCACGGCACCACCATCGTGAGCGTGCGCCGCGGCAACCAGGTCGCCCTCGGCGGCGACGGTCAGGTCACGCTCGGCCACATCGTTGTCAAGGCCTCGGCCCGCAAGGTGCGCAAGCTCTATCGCGACCAGGTCCTGGCCGGCTTTGCCGGCGCCACGGCCGACGCCTTCACCCTCTTCGAGCGCTTCGAGGCCAAGCTGGAAAAGCACCAGGGCCACCTCGTGCGCGCCGCCATCGAACTCACCAAGGACTGGCGCACCGACCGCGTGCTGCGCCGCCTGGAGGCCATGCTGGCCGTGGCCGACCGCGACGCCTCGCTCATCATCACCGGCAATGGCGACGTGCTGGAACCTGAGCACGGCATCATCGCCATCGGCTCGGGTGGCGCCTACGCCCAGGCGGCCGCACGGGCCCTGCTGGACCACACCGAGCTGGCCGCCCCCGACATCGTGAAGAAGTCGCTCGAGATCGCCGGCGACCTGTGCATCTACACCAACCACCACCACACCATCGAGGTGCTGGCATGAGCGCCATGACGCCCCAGGAGATCGTCTCCGAACTCGACCGCCACATCATCGGCCAGCACCAGGCCAAGCGCTCGGTGGCCATCGCCCTGCGCAACCGCTGGCGCCGACAGCAGGTGGACGAGAAGCTGCGTCCCGAGATCACACCCAAGAACATCCTGATGATCGGCCCCACCGGCGTGGGCAAGACCGAGATCGCCCGCCGCCTCGCACGCCTGGCCGACGCTCCCTTCATCAAGGTGGAGGCCACCAAGTTCACCGAGGTGGGCTACGTGGGCAAGGACGTGGACTCCATCATCCGTGACCTGGTGGACATGTCGGTGAAGCAGACCCGCGAGGCCGAGATGCGCAAGCTGCGTTCGCGCGCCGAGGATGCCGCCGAGGAGCGGGTGCTCGACGTGCTGGTGCCGCCGCCGCGCAGCGACTTCGGACTGACCCCCGCATCGAACCCCGACAACACCGCCCGGCAGACCATGCGCAAGCGCCTGCGCGAGGGGTTGATGGACGACAAGGAAATCGAGATCGACGTGGCCGACCCCAAGCCCGCGCTCGAAATCATGGGCCCGCCCGGGATGGAGGAGATGACCGAGCAGCTGCGCGGCATGTTTTCGCAGTTTGGCGCAGGCAAGCGCAAGACGCGCAAGCTCAAGATCGCCGAAGCCCTGAAGCTGCTCGTGGACGAAGAGGCCGCCAAGCTGCTCAACGAGGACGAGATCAAGACCCGCGCGCTGGCCAATGCCGAGCAGAACGGCATCGTCTTCATCGACGAAATCGACAAGGTGGCCTCGCGCTCGGACGTGGGTGGCGCCGACGTGTCGCGTCAGGGCGTGCAGCGCGACCTGCTGCCGCTGGTGGAGGGCACCACCGTCAACACCAAGTACGGCATGGTCAAGACCGACCACATCCTCTTCATCGCCTCGGGCGCCTTCCACCTGAGCAAACCCAGCGATCTCATCCCCGAACTGCAGGGCCGCTTCCCGATCCGCGTGGAACTCGGGCCGCTGTCGGTGGAAGACTTCGAGGCCATTCTGACCCAGACACACGCCAACCTCACCCGCCAGTACCAGGCCCTGCTGGCCACCGAAGGCGTGACACTGAGCTTCACGCCCGAAGGCATCCGGCGCATCGCGCAGATCGCCTTCGAGGTGAACGACCGCACCGAGAACATCGGCGCGCGTCGCCTGTCCACGGTGCTGGAGAAGCTGCTGGACGAAGTGTCCTTCGAGGCGACGAAGCTTGAAGGCCAGACCGTCACGATCGACGCGGCCTATGTGGACGGCAAGCTCGCCGAGTTGTCGAAGAACGAAGACCTCTCGCGCTACATCCTCTGAGACCGCAGCCCGGCTCAGCGAGTGCGTTTGGCCTCGGCGCGGCGCTCTGCGATGTGCAGGAGGCCATCGAAGATCAGCGTCTCCACCAGCTCGAACGACGGGTCCAGGTGGGGCGCCATCTTCCAGCCGGCGCCACCGGTGAGCCAGCAACTGGGCGGCTCGCCGCAGCGAGCCTCGATGTTGCGGTGCATGCGGTCGATGGCACCGGCAATCGCGAAGGTCCCGCCCGAGGTCAGCGCATCGCTCGTGTTGGTGGGGAACTCGCAGACCTCGCCCGTGGGCACACGCAAACCAGCCGTCCCCCCCTCCAGGGCCCGCAGCATGATGCCGTGACCGGGCAGAATGAAGCCCCCCAGAAAGTGGCCGCTTGCATCCAGGGCATCGACCGTCACGGCCGTGCCCACCATCACCACCAGGGCGGGACGGGGCTCGCCTCTTTGCAGCAGATGCCAGCGCGCACCGATCATGGCCACCCATCGATCCGCCCCCAGGCGGGAGGGGTGGTCATAGCCATTGGTGACATCGTCTTCCTGGTTGCTGGCCACGACCCACACGGGCGCGAAGTCCCACAGCTCCTCGATCTGCTCCTCCACCCGGCGGCGCACCGCGTCGCTGGCCACGCAGCAGCCGATCATGGCCTGCGGCGGCAGGAGGTCCTTCCACTCCTCCTCGGCCAGGGTGTCGATGTTCTCGATGAACACCGCGCCATGCGCCAGCAGGCGTGCGCCCGGGTGCATGGCGTCGTAGACAGCCCACTTCAGGCGCGTGTTGCCGATGTCGATGGCCAGGAAACTCATGGGGTGGCATTATGGGTGCGATAGGCGCCGGATGGGCGCACACACAGGAGACACCATGGCCCCGCCCCGTTTTCCCGCCTTGAAGGACACGCGCTTCGACGGCTGGCATTTCCGAGAGGCCGATGGTCGCGGCAAGCTGGCACCGGTCCACCTGGACCGGCTCCCGCCGAGCGACAAGCCCTTCGGCAACGGCGCCAAGAACGGGGACAAGGAGCGCGTCGAGCAACTTGCGCAGGAACTCGACCTGCTGCAGGAACACTTCTACGCCGACGGGCGCTACAAGCTGCTGGTGGTGCTGCAAGGCATGGACACCAGCGGCAAGGACGGCACCGTGCGCAGCGTCTTCAGCCGCATGAGCCCGCTGGGCGTGCACACGGTGCCCTTCAAGGCCCCCAACAGCACCGAGCTGGCCTATGACTACCTCTGGCGCGTGCATCAGCGCGTGCCGCGCGCCGGCGAGATCGTGATCTTCAACCGCAGCCACTACGAAGACGTGCTCGTGCCCGTCGTCGAGGGCTGGATCGACAACGACGAAGCCCAGCGCCGCTACCGCCATCTCTGCGACTTCGAACGGATGCTCACCGAGACCGGCACGGTGATCGTGAAGTGCATGCTGCACATCTCGAAGGACGAGCAGAAGGAGCGGCTGCAGGCCCGGCTGGACGACGTGGAGAAGCACTGGAAGTTCGACCCGCGCGACCTCCAGGCCCGCGCCCGATGGGATGCCTACCAGCAGGCCTACCAGGCCGCGCTGGCCGCCACCGCCACCCCCTGGGCGCCCTGGACCGTGATTCCGGCCGATTCCAAGACCCATCGCAACCTCATGGTGGCCACCCTGATCCGCGACGTGCTGCAAAGCCTGGACCTGCGTTACCCCCTGCCGGACTTCGACCCGAAGAGCATCCGCATCGAGTGAGTCCTAGGGTTAACCATAGGTCTGCTCGCGACCGGGCGGGTTCGCGGAGCTTTGATGGCATGATTGACGTTGACGTAAACGTCAATCCAACCCTGAACCCACAGGCAGTACCGAGATGACCGACCTTTCCGCCGAATACCAGGCCCTGGCCGCGTACCGTCCGACCCACAAGGTGCGTTTCGTCACCGCCGCCTCGCTCTTTGACGGGCATGACGCCTCGATCAACATCATGCGGCGCATCCTGATGAGCATGGGCGCCGAGGTGATCCACCTGGGTCACAACCGCTCGGTGGACGAGGTGGTGACCGCCGCTTTGCAGGAGGACGCCCATGGCATCGCGATCAGCTCCTACCAAGGCGGGCACGTCGAATACTTCAAGTACATGGTGGACCTGCTGCGCCAGCGCGGCGGGGGACACATCCAGGTGTTCGGCGGCGGTGGCGGCGTGATCGTGCCGGCCGAGATCCGCGAACTGCAGGACTACGGCGTGGCGCGCATCTACAGCCCCGAGGACGGCCAGCGCATGGGCCTGCAGGGCATGATCGGCGAGATGCTGATGCGCGCCGACCAGGACCTCTCGGTGCACGCGCCGCGCGACCTGGCCGCCCTGCAGGGCGGCACCGAGACCGCCTGGCGCGCATTGGCCCAACTCATCACGGCGCTCGAGGCAGGCGCCACCCCTGCGGCCCTGCGCGACGCCTTGCATGCCGAGGCCGCCCAGGCACGCATTCCGGTCCTGGGCATCACCGGCACGGGCGGGGCAGGCAAATCCAGTCTGACCGACGAGCTCATCCGCCGTTTCCGCCTCGACCAGGACGACGCGCTGCGCATCGCCGTCATCAGCATCGACCCCTCACGCCGCAAGAGCGGCGGCGCCCTGCTGGGCGACCGCATCCGCATGAATGCGATCGCCCCCTGGCAGCAAGGCGCGCGTGTGTACATGCGCTCGCTGGCCACGCGCGAGGCCGGCAGCGAGATCAGCCAGGCCCTGCCCGACGTGGTCGCGGCCTGCAAGGTGGCCGGCTTCGACCTCGTGATCGTCGAGACCTCGGGCATCGGCCAGGGCGATGCGGCCATCGTGCCGCACGTGGATGTGCCGATGTACGTGATGACACCCGAATTCGGCGCGGCCAGCCAGCTCGAGAAGATCGACATGCTCGATTTCGCCGAATTCGTGGCGATCAACAAGTTCGACCGCAAGGGCGCTCTCGACGCCCTGCGCGACGTGGCCAAGCAGGTGCAGCGCAACAAGGAAGCCTTCGGAAAACGCCCCGAGGACATGCCCGTGTTCGGCACCATGGCCAGTCGCTTCAATGACGATGGCGTGACCGCCCTGTACCAGGCGCTGTGCCCCCGCCTGGCCGAGCTGGGCCTGCCCGTGAAGGCCGGGCGCCTGCCGGCCGTGACCACGCGCCACAGCACCCACCAGAATCCCATCGTGCCGCCCGCACGCACCCGCTACCTGGCCGAGATCGCCGACACGGTGCGCGGCTACAAGGCGCGGGCACGCAAGCAATCGGCCCTGGCCCGCGAGATCCAGCAACTGCGCGCCTCGGCCCGCATGCTCAAGGAAGCCATCCCTGAGAAGAACAAGGCCGTCGAAGCACTCACCGAACAGGCCGAGCGTCGAGAAGCGCAGCTCGAACCGACGGCGAAGAAGCTGCTGGCCCAGTGGCCGCAGATGCAGCAGGCCTACGCGGGCGACGAGTATGTCGTGAAGATCCGCGACAAAGAGATCCGCACGACCCTCGTGCACACCACCCTGAGCGGCAACAAGATCCGCAAGGTCGCCCTGCCCACCTACGAGGACGACGGCGAACGCCTGAAGTGGCTGATGCTGGAGAACGTGCCCGGCAGCTTCCCCTACACCGCCGGCACCTTCGCCTTCAAACGTGAGGGCGAGGACCCCACGCGCATGTTCGCCGGAGAAGGCGATCCGGCGCGCACCAACCGGCGCTTCAAGCTGCTGTCCGAAGGCATGCCGGCCAAGCGCCTGTCCACCGCCTTCGACTCGGTGACGCTCTACGGCGCCGACCCCGACCCGCGCCCGGACATTTACGGCAAGGTGGGCAACTCGGGCGTGTCCATCGCCACGTTGGATGACATGAAGGTGCTGTATGACGGCTTCGACCTGTGCAACCCGAGCACCTCGGTGTCGATGACCATCAACGGTCCGGCACCCACCATCCTGGCGATGTTCATGAACACCGCCATCGACCAGCAGCTCGACAAGTTCCGCGCCGACAACGGCCGCGAGCCCACCGATGACGAGGCCCAGAAGATCCGCGAATGGGTGCTCGAGAACGTGCGCGGCACCGTGCAGGCCGACATCCTGAAGGAAGACCAGGGCCAGAACACCTGCATCTTCTCGACCGAGTTCAGCCTGAAGGTGATGGGCGACATCGCCGAGTACTTCGTGCACCACAAGGTGCGCAACTTCTATTCGGTGTCGATCAGCGGCTATCACATTGCCGAAGCCGGGGCCAATCCGATCAGCCAGCTGGCCTTCACGCTGTCCAACGGCTTCACCTTCGTGGAAGCCTATCTGGCGCGTGGCATGCACATCGACGACTTCGCCCCCAACCTCAGCTTCTTCTTCAGCAACGGCATGGACCCGGAGTACACCGTGCTCGGCCGCGTGGCGCGGCGCATCTGGGCCGTGGCGATGAAGGAGAAGTACGGTGCCAACGAGCGCAGCCAGAAGCTCAAGTACCACATTCAGACCAGCGGCCGATCCCTGCATGCGCAGGAGATCGCCTTCAACGACATCCGCACCACGCTGCAGGCGCTGATCGCCATCTACGACAACTGCAACAGCCTGCACACCAACGCCTACGACGAGGCGATCACCACGCCCACCGAGGAATCGGTGCGCCGTGCGATGGCCATCCAGCTCATCATCAACCGCGAGTGGGGCCTGGCGAAGAACGAGAACCCCAACCAGGGCGCCTTCATCATCGACGAACTCACCGAGCTGGTGGAAGAGGCCGTGCTGGCCGAGTTCGAGAAGATCGCCGAGCGCGGCGGTGTGCTGGGTGCGATGGAAACCGGCTACCAGCGCGGCAAGATCCAGGAAGAGAGCATGCACTACGAGATGCTCAAGCACACCGGCGAGCTGCCCATCATCGGCGTGAACACCTTCCGCAACCCGCATGGCGACCCCATCCCCGAGTCGCTGGAGCTGGCGCGCTCCACCGAGTCAGAAAAGCAGTCGCAGCTCGCACGTCTGGCCGATTTCCACGCCCGTCATGCCCACGAGGCGCCGGCCATGCTGCAGCGCCTGCAGCAGGCGGTGATCGCCAACCGCAACGTCTTCGAGGTGCTGATGGACGCCGTGCGCTGCTGCTCGCTCGGCCAGATCACCCATGCCCTCTTCGAGGTGGGCGGGCAGTACCGACGCAACATGTGACCCCCCTGCTGCGGGGTTGCCGGCGTGGGCGGTCCGGCCAGAATGCGGGCATGGTTCTGCCTGCCCTGCGATCCCTGTGCTGGCTGCTGGCTCTGGTCAGCGGCCCGGCGCTGGCCGTGGTGGACCCGGCCACGGGCCGCTGGACGCCCGGCATCGGCGACCCCACCGTGATGGGCTGGCTCACGGTGCTGGCCTACCTCGGGGCGGGCGGCCTGGCCCTGGTGAACCTGCAGGCAGCGCGTCGCACGCGGCTGGCCTGGCACTACTGGGCAGCACTGGCGGCCTTGATGGCCCTGCTCGCGCTGAACAAGCAGCTCGACCTGCAGACCTGGTTCACGCAGTTCGGGCGCGATCTGGCGCTGTCGCAAGGCTGGTACGACAACCGGCGTGTCGTGCAGGTCGCCTTCATCCTGCTGCTGGCGGGTGCCGCCGCCGGGGTCTCGGTCCTGTTGTGGCAACAGCTGCGTCAGAGCTGGAGGGGCTATCGGCTGAGCGCGGTGGGTGTGGCCGTCCTGATGACCTTCATCGTGATCCGCGCCGCCACCTTCCACCACATCGACATCCTGCTCGGCTGGGGTCTGGCAGGCGTCAACCTGAACCACCTGCTCGAGCTGGGAGCGATCGGGCTGATCGCGGCCGGGGCCTGGCAATGGCGCAAGTTCCACCGCAAGACCGTGCGCGATTTCTTCCTGCGGCACATCGGCGTGATGCGCTGAGTGCGCTTACTCCTGCAGCCCGCGGACCACCTGGCGCTGCAGGCCCTGCAGATCGAGCACACGCAGGCCACCGTATTCGATGCGGATGAGCCCAAGGTCCTGCAGCACATGCAGGGCCTCGTTCACCCGCTGGCGCGACAGGCCCACCAGCGCACCCAGCTCCTGCTGCGTGATGCGCAGCAGGTGGCCCACGCCGGGGTAGAGCACCGGATGGAAGAGCGCCGCCAGGCTGCGTGCCACCCGGGCATCCGGGTCGTTCATGCGGTCGATCTCGCGCGCGGCGATGAACTGGCCCAGGCGCTCGTTGAGCTGGCGCATCACGAACCGGTTGAAGGCAATGCTGTTGTCCAGCAGCCAATGGAAGGTCTCGATGTCCAGCCCCGCCACCGTGCTGCGGCGCAAGGCCTGCACGTTGTAGCGGTAGGGTTCTCGCTTGAGCAGCGTGCCTTCGCCGAACCAGGCGCCCGGCGGCAAGCCGGCGAAGGTGATGGGCGTGCCAGCCGACGAGTCGTTGCTCATCTTGAGCAGGCCGTCGATCACGCCGAACCAGTAGGTGGGGGCCTTGCCGATGCGGCACACGAGATCGCCCGGCTCGGTCTGCACCACCTGGATGCGCGAGGCTGCCAGCTGACGGTCGCGGTCGTCGAGATGGGCCAGCCAGGGCACATCAGCCAGCTCGGCCTCGCTGGCCGCACGGGCCCGGCGCAGCAGGGCGCCGGCCGGCGGCAGGTGGTTCTCCGGAGCGTCGTTGATCACGGCGGCAGGCACGGGTTATTCCCCAGGGGGGCGACCCTAGGATTGTCGTTACAACGACAACATGGCGTCAAACCCCCGCCTAGCATCCCTGGCATGCAATGAGTCGGCACACGTCTGCCGGCTCCACCAGGAGACCACGGTGCAGACCACCTTTCCGAAGCTCTTGCTCGAGCATGCGGCCCGCCGCCCCGGTGCCCCCGCCCTGCGCGAGAAGGAATATGGCATCTGGCAGACCCTGAGCTGGGCCGACCTGGCCACGCTGGTTCGCCACCTCGCCTGCGGCCTCTCTCAGGCCGGCCTGCAACGCGGCCAGCATGTGGTGGTGGTGGGTGAAAACCGGCCGCGCCTGTACGCCACGATGCTGGCCGCCCAGTCGCTGGGGGCCATCCCCGTGCCGCTGTACCAGGACGCGGTCGCGGCCGAGTTTGTGTACCCGATCAACAACGCAGAGATTGCGTTCGCCGTCGTCGAGGACCAGGAGCAGGTGGACAAGATGCTCGAAGTGCGCGAGCAGTGCCCACAACTCACGCATATCTGGTACGACGACCCGCGCGGCCTGCGCAACTACCGCGAGCGCGGCCTGGCTTCTCTGGACGAGCTGATCGACGCCGGCCGCGGGTTCGATGCCGCGCATCCAGGATTCTTTCAGTCGGAGGTGGACAAGGCCGGGCCCGAGGATGTGGCCGCGATGTTCTTCACCTCGGGCACCACCGGCAACCCCAAGGGCGTGGTGCACACCCACCACGCGCTGATCGACCGTGCCCAGGCCGGCGCGACCTTCGACAAGCTCACGTCCGACGAAGAAGTGCTGGCCTACCTGCCGCCGGCCTGGATCGGCCAGAACTGCTTCAGCTACGCCCAGTGGCTGGTGTGCGGTTACGTGGTGAATTGCCCCGAATCGGCCTCCACCGTGATGATCGATCTCAAGGAAATCGGCCCGACCTACTACTTCGCGCCGCCGCGCATCTTCGAAGGCCTGCTCACCAGTGTGATGATCCGCATGGAAGATGCCGGCCGCTTCAAGCGCTGGCTCTTTCGCCGGTTCATGGACGTGGCTCGCCGCGTGGGCCCGGCCCGCATGGACGGCAAGGCGATCTCGCTGGGCGATCGCCTGCAGTATGCCCTGGGCAACATCCTCATCTACGGTCCGCTGCGCAACAACCTGGGCATGAGTCGCATCCGGGTGGCCTACACGGCCGGCGAGGCCATCGGACCGGATCTCTTCACCTTCTACCGTTCCATCGGCATCAACCTCAAGCAGCTCTATGGCTCCACCGAGACCGCCGTGTTCGTCTGCCTTCAGCCTGACCATGAGGTGAAGCCCGACACGGTGGGCGTGCCCATCGACGGCGTGGAGATCAAGCTCGACGACAACGGCGAACTGCTGATCCGCTCGCCCGGCCTGCTCAAGGAGTACTACAAGAACCCCCAGGCCACGGCCGAGGTCAAGACCGCTGACGGCTGGTATCGCAGTGGCGACGCCGGCTTCCTGGACGCCACCGGGCACCTGAAGATCATCGACCGGGCCAAGGACGTGGGCCGCATGGCCGACGGCTCGATGTTCGCGCCCAAGTACATCGAGAACAAGCTCAAGTTCTTCCCCCACATCAAGGAAGCCGTGGCCTTCGGAGACCGGCGCGACAAGGTCTGCGCCTTCATCAACATCGACTTCGAAGCCGTGGGCAACTGGGCCGAGAAGCGCAACCTGCCCTATGCCGGGTACACCGACCTGGCGCAGAAGGCCGAGGTCTATGAGCTCATCCGCGAGTGCGTGGAAAAGGTCAACGCAGACCTCGCCCAGGACGAAAAGCTCGCGGGCAGCCAGATCAGCCGCTTCCTGATCCTGCACAAGGAACTCGACGCCGACGACGGCGAGCTCACCCGCACGCGCAAGGTGCGCCGTGGCTACATCGGCGACAAGTACAGCGTTCTCGTCGATGCGCTCTACGGCGGCAAGACCTCGCAGTACATCGAGACCCAGGTCAAGTTCGAGGACGGCCGCACCGGCGTGGTCTCGGCCGACCTGCGCATCGCCGACACCCAGACCTTCCCCACCGTGAAGAGGGCCGCCTGATGACCAACGCCACCGCACTGCGTGCGCCCCTGCCCGTCCCGGGCGATGTCCAGGCAGCCAACGATGCTGCACCGCCCGTGTCCAGCCGCAAGATCGGCGACATCATCCTGGACGTCCAGAACATCTCGCTCGCCTTCGGCGGCGTCAAGGCGCTCACCGACATCAGCTTCAACGTCCGTGAGCACGAGATCCGCGCCATCATCGGCCCCAACGGCGCCGGCAAGAGCTCGATGCTCAACTGCATCAACGGTGTCTACCAGCCGCAGCAAGGCTCGATCACTTTCCGCGGCAAGACCTTCAAGCACATGAACTCGCGCCAGGTGGCCGAGATGGGTGTCGCGCGCACCTTCCAGAACCTGGCCCTGTTCAAGGGCATGAGTGTGCTCGACAACATCATGACCGGGCGCAACCTGCGCATGAAGAGCAACCTCTTCTGGCAGGCATTGCGCTGGGGCCCCGCCGAGCGCGAGGAGATCGCCCACCGCGAGTTCGTCGAGCGCATCATCGACTTCCTCGAGATCCAGGCCTATCGCAAGACGCCGGTGGGCCGCCTGCCCTATGGCCTGCAAAAGCGCGTCGACCTCGGCCGCGCGCTGGCGATGGAACCCCAGGTGCTGCTGCTCGACGAGCCCATGGCCGGCATGAACGTGGAGGAGAAGCAGGACATGTGCCGCTTCATCCTCGACGTGAACGACGAGTTCGGCACCACCATCGTGCTGATCGAGCACGACATGGGTGTGGTGATGGACATCTCCGACCGGGTCGTCGTGCTCGACTACGGCAAGAAGATCGGCGACGGCACCCCCGACGAGGTGCGCAGCAATCCCGAGGTCATCAAGGCCTACCTGGGCACCAGTCACTGAGGATCGACGATGGGCTTTTTCCTGGAAACCCTGTTTGGCGGCCTGATGGCTGGCATGCTGTATTCGCTCATCGCCCTGGGCTTCGTGCTCATCTTCAAGGCTTCGGGCGTCTTCAACTTCGCGCAGGGCGCGATGGTGCTCTTTGCCGCACTGGCCATGGCGCGCTTCTCGGAGTGGATCCCGGGATGGACCGGGATCGAAAGCCGCCTGGTGGCCAACGTCGGCGCGTTCTTGCTGGCCATGGCCCTGATGGTGATCGTGGCCTGGCTGATCGAGAAACTGGTGCTGGGCAAGCTCGTCAACCAGGAAGGCATCACGCTGCTGATGGCCACCCTGGGCATCACCTACTTCCTCGACGGTGCGGGCCAGACCCTCTTCGGCTCGGAGATCTACAAGATCGACGTAGGGCTTCCCAAGGACCCGCTCTTCCTCTTCGAGAGCACCTTCGAGGGCGGTGTGCTGATCGGCAAGGAAGACCTCTACGCCGCCGGCATCGCTGCTGCGCTGGTGGTCGTGCTCACACTCTTCTTCCAGAAGACCGGCACCGGGCGAGCGCTGCGTGCCGTGGCCGATGACCACCAGGCCGCCCAGTCCATCGGCATCCCCCTGAGCCGCATCTGGGTCATCGTGTGGAGTGTGGCCGGCTTCGTGGCGCTGGTGGCCGGGATCATCTGGGGCAGCAAGCTGGGCGTGCAGTTCTCGCTGTCGCTCGTGGCGCTCAAGGCCTTGCCGGTCGTGATCCTGGGAGGCCTCACCTCGGTGCCTGGCGCCATCATCGGTGGCCTGATCATCGGCGTGGGTGAAAAACTCTCGGAGATCTACCTCGGCCCCATGCTGGGCGGCGGCATCGAGATCTGGTTCGCCTACGTCCTGGCCCTCGTCTTCCTGCTGTTCCGGCCGCAAGGTCTGTTCGGCGAGAAGATCATCGATCGCGTCTGAGCGAGAAGGAGAACAAGATGCTCTACCGTGAAAACGGCCAGTTCAAGACCAGCTACCAGGCCGACCAGCAGATCTTCCCGATCAGCCAGGACCGCCTCGCGATCGCGCTGCTCATCGCCGTGGCCGCCATCGTCGTGCCGGCCTTTGCCTCGGAATACATGTTCCGGGCCATCCTCATCCCCTTCCTGATCCTGTCGCTCGCCGCGCTGGGTCTGAACATCCTCGTGGGCTACTGCGGGCAGGTGTCGCTGGGTACGGGCGCCTTCATGGCCGTGGGCGCCTATGCCGCCTACAACTTCCAGGTCCGGGTCGAGGGCATGCCGCTCGTCGCCTCGCTGCTCATGGGTGGCGTGTGCGCCACCGCCGTGGGCGTGCTCTTCGGCATTCCTTCCCTGCGCATCAAGGGCCTGTACCTGGCCGTGGCCACACTGGCTGCCCAGTTCTTCGCCGACTGGGCCTTCCTGCGCATCAGCTGGTTCACCAACCACTCGCCTTCGGGTTCGGTGTCGGTGGGCTCGCTGCAGGCCTTCGGCTGGCGCATCGACACACCGGTGGAAAAGTACCTCTTCTGCCTCATGTTCGTGGTGGT
Organism: Caldimonas caldifontis; assembly: GCF_002930615.1. GTDB lineage: Bacteria > Pseudomonadota > Gammaproteobacteria > Burkholderiales > Burkholderiaceae_C > Caldimonas > Caldimonas caldifontis. Next base: position 36,252 of record NZ_PSNX01000017.1, read on the forward strand.
CTTCGCCCTGCTGGCCAAGAACCTGGTGCGCAGCGCCATCGGGCGGGAATGGATGGCCATCCGGGACATGGACGTGGCGGCCAGCGTGATCGGCATCCGTCCCATCTATGCCAAGCTCACCGCCTTTGCCGTCAGCTCCTTCATCGTGGGCGTGGCCGGTGCGCTGTGGGGCTTCGTGCATCTGGGTTCGTGGGAACCGGCGGCTTTCGGCATCGACCGCTCCTTCCAGTTGCTCTTCATGGTGATCATCGGTGGGCTGGGCTCCATCATGGGCAGCTTCTTCGGCGCTGCCTTCATCGTGGTGCTGCCCATCTTCCTGAACCAGGCCCTGCCGGCCCTCGGCAGCCTGGTGGGGCTGAGCATCAGCACCGCCGCCGTGGCGCACACCGAGCTGATGATCTTCGGCAGCCTGATCGTGTTCTTCCTGATCGTTGAACCCCACGGCCTCGCCCGGCTGTGGTCCATTGGCAAGGAGAAGCTGCGCCTGTGGCCCTTCCCTCACTGACCCCCGATTCCCTGATTCGGATGGCCGACGGGCCGCTCGGAAACCCGCGCACTGACGAGTGCACTTAGAAGCAGTTCCATCTCTGGAGGCAGACAATGAAGACCCGTTCCCTGACCTTGGCTGTCGCACTGGCTCTGGCCGGTGCGGGCTCCCTGGGCACCTCGGTGGCGTTCGCGCAGGACAAGGTGCAGTTCTTTCCCAGCCTGACGGGTCGCACCGGCCCGGTTGCGCCGAACGCCACGCCCTTCGCCAACGGCTACGCCGACTACATGAAGCTGGTCAACGCCCGTGGAGGCATCAACGGCGTGATGACGCTGGTGGAAGAGTGCGAAACCGCCTACGCCACCGACCGGGGCGTGGAATGCTATGAACGCCTGAAGGGCCGGCATGGCGGCGCCACCGTGTTCCAGCCGCTGTCCACGGGCATCACCTTCGCGCTCACCGAGAAGATCCCCAACGACAAGATCCCGATGATCACCTCCGGCTACGGCCGCAGCGACTCGGCCGACGGCGGCGTCTTCAAGTGGAACTTCCCGCTGATCGGCCACTACTGGGTGGCTGGCGACGTGGTGCTGCAGCACATCGCCAAGAAAGAAGGCGGCTGGGACAAGCTCAAGGGCAAGAAGATTGCCGTGGTCTACCACGACAGTCCCTTCGGCAAGGAGCTGCTGCCCATCGTCCAGGAGCGCTCCAAGATGCACGGCTTCGAGGTCCAGCTCCTGCCGGTGCCGGCACCCGGCGTGGAGCAGAAAGCCACCTGGCTGCAGATCCGCCAGCAGCGCCCCGACTTCGTGATCATGCAGACCTGGGGCGTGATGACCTCGACGGCCCTCAAGGAAGCCGTGGCCACCGGCTATCCGCGTGAGCGCATGTTCGGCACCTGGTGGTCGGGCGCCGAACCCGATGTGCGCGACGTGGGCGCCGCCGCCAAGGGTTACAACGCCGTGATGATGCAGCACGGCGCCGAGTTCGATGCGCCGGTCGTGAAGGAGATCCTCGAGAAGGTGCACGGCAAGGGCCAGGGCACCGGCCCGCGCGAAGAAGTCGGCACCGTGCTCTACATGCGCGGCGTGGTGGGCGCAATGCTGGCAGTCGAAGGCGCCCGTGCCGCCCAGGAAAAGTTCGGCAAGGGCAAGCCGGTGACCGGGGAGCAAGCCCGCTGGGGGTATGAGAACCTCAACCTCACGCAGGCCAAGCTGGACAGTCTGGGCTTCAAGGGCGTGCTGCGGCCCATCTCCACCAGCTGTGCCGACCACATGGGCTCGGCCTGGGCCCGGGTGCACACCTGGGACGGCAGCAAGTTCGTCTGGGCCTCCGACTGGCTGCAGGCCGATGACCAGATCATCAGGCCCATGGTCCGCGCCTCGGCGGACAAGTACGCAGCCGAGAAGAAGATCCAGCGCCGCGCGCCTTCGGATTGTCAGAGCTGACCCACCCCCTACGCGCTTTGCGTGCCCCCTCAAGGGGGCACCGCCAGCGGACCGGCCAAGCCGGTTCCGCGGTGCATGCTTGACAAGGACAGTGCAATGTCGACACCGCTACTCAATGTGAACGGCATCGAGGTCATCTACAACCACGTGATCCTCGTGCTCAAGGGCGTCTCGCTGCAGGTGCCCGAAGGGCGTATCGTGGCCCTTCTGGGTGGCAACGGCGCCGGCAAGACCACCACGCTGCGCGCCGTGAGCAACCTGCTCGCCGGCGAGCGCGGCGAAGTCACCAAGGGGTCGATCACACTGCGTGACGAGCGCATCGAGAAGCTCTCCACCGCCGACATGGTCGAACGCGGCGTGATCCAGGTGATGGAAGGCCGGCACTGCTTCGGCCACCTCACCATCGAGGAGAACCTGATGACCGGCGCCTACACCCGCAAGGACGGCAAGGCGGCGATCAATGCCACGCTGGAGAAGGTCTACAACTACTTCCCCCGGCTCAAGACCCGCCGTACCTCGCAGGCCGCCTACACCTCGGGCGGCGAGCAGCAGATGTGCGCGATCGGTCGTGCGCTGATGGCCAACCCGAAGATGGTGCTGCTCGACGAGCCGTCCATGGGCCTGGCGCCGCAGATCGTCGAAGAGGTGTTCGAGATCGTGAAGGACCTCAATACCAAGGAAGGCACGACCTTCCTGCTGGCCGAGCAGAACACCAACATGGCGCTGCGCTATGCCGACTATGGCTACATCCTCGAGAACGGCCGTATCGTGATGGACGGCGAAGCCAAGGCCCTGGCCGAGAACGAGGACGTCAAGGAGTTCTACCTCGGCATGGGCGGCGGCGATCGCAAGAGCTTCCGCGACGTGAAGAGCTACAAGCGCCGCAAGCGCTGGCTGGCCTGAGCCCATGAGCGCCGACGACTTCTTTGCGCCGCCGCCCTTCAAGCCCGACGCAGCGCTGGTGCAACTCAAGCGCAGCCTGCGCGAGATGAGGCCGCTGGTCGAGCGCGGCGAGGGCTTCGAACTGCAGGGCCAGGCCGTGATCCAGCTGTTGGCCCAGGGTGACCACCTGCTGGTGCGCGTCGCCAAGCAACCCGCGCGCAGCCCCGAGTGGGACACGCGCCAACTGAGGAACGCCGCCGAGGTGCGCAGCTTCACCGACGACGTGAAGCGCCGCCTGGCCCGATGGAGTGAGGAATGAGCGCCACGCCCGAGTTCTTTGACGCGCTGGAGACCCGCGACCCGTCCGAGCGCGAATCGGCCCTGATGGCCGCCCTGCCCCGCCAGATCGCCCACGCCCAGGCCCACGCCCCGGCGTTTGCGCAGCTCCTGGAAGGCATCGAGGCGCAGGCGATCACGAGCCGGGCGGCACTGGCCCGGCTGCCGGTGGTCCGCAAGCACGAGTTGCTGGAGCGGCAGAAGGCCCAGCGCGACAAAGACGTGTTCGGCGGCTTCTCCGCGATCGGCTGGCGAGGTGCCGCGGCTCGTGCCGGGGCCCGTCGCGTGTTCCAGTCTCCCGGCCCCATCTACGAACCCGAAGGACAGGCCGCAGACTACTGGCGCATGGGCCGCGCCCTCTTCGCCGCGGGCTTTCGCCCTGGCGACCTGGCCCACTGCAGCTTCAGCTACCACCTCACCCCGGCCGGCTCCATGATGGAAACCGGCGCCCACGCCGTGGGCTGCACCGTGTTCGCCGGCGGCGTGGGCAACACCGAGCTGCAATTGCAGGCCATGGCCGAGTTGCGCCCCCAGGGCTACATCGGCACGCCCAGCTTCCTGAAGATCCTCCTCGACAAGGCGCAGGAGACCGGGGTGAGCCTGCCCAGCCTGCGCAAGGCGCTGGTCTCGGGCGAAGCCTTCCCGCCGTCACTGCGCGACCACCTGCGCGGCCGCGGCATCGAAGGCTACCAATGCTACGCCACGGCCGACCTCGGCCTGATCGCCTACGAAACCCCGGCCCGCGAAGGCCTCGTGCTCGATGAAAGCGTGATCGTCGAGATCGTGCGCCCCGGCACCGGCGACCCCGTGCCCGAAGGAGAGGTCGGTGAGGTGGTGGTCACCACCCTCAACCCCGACTATCCACTCATCCGCTTCGGCACAGGCGACCTCTCGGCCGTGATGCCCGGGCGCTGCCCCACCGGCCGCACCAACACCCGCATCAGGGGCTGGATGGGCCGGGCCGACCAGACCACCAAGGTGCGCGGCATGTTCGTCCATCCGAGCCAGGTCGCCGAGATCGCGCGACGCCATCCGGAACTGGGGCGGGTGCGGCTGGTGGTGGAAGGCGAGATGGCCCAGGACCGCATGCGCCTGAGTGCCGAATGCGGACAACCGGCCCAGGGTCTGGCCGAACGCGTGGCCGACTCGATCCGGGAGATCACCAAACTGCGCGGCGAGGTCGAGCTCGTGGCCCCCGGCAGCCTGCCCAACGACGGCAAGGTGATCGAAGACGCCCGTCGCTACGACTGACCCCGCGCGGCGCAGGGTTGTTCCAGGGCAATCCCGTAGTCCGGCTTACGTAGTTTCCGGCATGGCACGGCCGTGCTGCCGGCCTAGGATGGCGTCGCTGTACGATTCCCGCTTTTTTCGCCAACCTAGGAGATCAAGCCATGAAACGCCTCTTGCTGGCCGCCACCGCGGCGTTCGCCATGGGCAGTGTTGCCGCCCAGGACTTCCCCGGCAACACCCCCGTCACCTTCGTGGTGCCCTTCGCTGCCGGCGGCCCGACCGACAAAGTGGCTCGTGACCTCGCTGAAGCCATGCGCAAGCATCTGGGCGGCAACATCATCGTGGACAACCGCGCCGGCGCAGGCGGTACGCTGGGCGGCACCTATGTGGCGCAGGCCAAGCCGGACGGTCACACCCTGCTGCTGTGGCACATCGGCATCGCCACATCCCCGGCCCTGTACCGCAACCTCAAGTTCAAGCCGCTGGAAGACTTCGAGTACCTTGGCCTGATCAACGAGGTGCCGATGACCCTGATCGGCCGCCCCAACCTGCCGCCCAACAACTACGCCGAGCTGGTCAAGTGGATCAATGACAACAAAGGCAAGGTCAACCTGGCCAACGCTGGCCTGGGCGCCGCCTCGCACCTGTGCGGCCTGCTGTTCATGTCCCAGCTCAAGGCCGACATGACCACCGTGCCGTACAAGGGTACGGGCCCGGCCATGACCGACCTGATCGGCGGCCAGGTGGATCTGATGTGCGACCAGACCACCAACACCACACCCCAGATCGCCGGCGGCAAGGTCAAGGCCTATGCGGTCACCAGCCCGAAGCGCCTGAACACGCCCGAGCTGCGCAACCTGCCCACGCTGGATGAATCGGGCCTCAAGGGCTTCGACGTGTCGATCTGGCATGGTCTGTACGCGCCCAAGGGCACACCCAAGCCCGTGCTCGACAAGCTGAACGCGGCCCTGAAGGAAGCCCTGAAGGATCCCGAGTTCATCAAGCGCCAGGAAGCCCTGGGCGCCGTGGTGACCACGGACAACCGCGTGAACCCGGCCGAGCACAAGAAGTGGGTCGAGTCCGAGATCAACAAGTGGGGCCCCGTCATCAAGGCGGCCGGTCAGTACGCCGACTGATCCTCACGGCGTCTGCATCGCTCCTCGACGGCCCGCATCCGCGGGCCGTTTTCATTGCGACGCGGCAAAGTTCAAGGCAGGTGGATCGGGATCGTCACCGGCCCGTCATTGACCAGGTGCACCTGCATGTCGGCACCGAACACCCCGGCGGCCACCGGCGCATGCCGCGCCCGGGCGGTCGCCACCACCTGCTCGTACAGCCGTCGCCCCTGATCGGCGGGCGCCGCCCCGGTGAAGCTGGGCCGATTCCCGCCCGACGTATCAGCCGCCAGCGTGAACTGGGAGACGATCAGCAGGCCACCGCCCACGTCCACGACGCTGCGGTTCATCTTGCCCGCCTCGTCGCTGAAGATGCGCAGCTTCAGGAGCTTGTCCACCAGGCGCTGCGCCTGGGTGCGTTCATCCTGGGGCTGCGCGCACACCAGCACCAACAGGCCGGGGCCGATCTGGCCAACCACCTCGCCCGACACTTCCACCCGTGCTTCGCGCACCCGCTGAACCAGGGCCAGCATCAGGGCGCTCCGTGCGTCAGCCCGTCGTGGCCCACGGGCTCCACCGACTGGGGCAGCAACTCGATCGTCACCTTCAGCCCCGGCACAGCCTCCATCAGTGCACGCTCGATGCTGACGCGCCGGGCCGCCGCCTGCGCGAGACTCCAGTGACCCGGCACGTGCATATGGAACTCGCAGAACTTGTACCGCGCCGCCCGGCGTGTGCGCAGGTGGTCGAAGCGGACTTCGTCACTCGCCAGGCCGGCGAGCACCGCGTCGATCGCGGTGTGATCGGCCTCGCCCAGCGCCCGGTCCATCAGGCCATCGATCGAGCGCTGCAGCAGGCTCCAGGCCTCGCGGGTGATGTTCAGTGCCACCGCGATGGCCAGCACCGGGTCCAGCCAGAGCCAGCCGGTCGCCGGCACCAGCAGCACACCAACGGCCACGCCTATCGAGGTCCACACATCGGTCATCAGATGGCGGCCATCGGCCTCCAGGGCGATGGACTCATGCTGGCGTGCGGCTCGCAGCAGCAGCCAGGCCACGCCCCCGTTGATCACGGAACTCACCATCGACAAGGCCACCCCCCAGCCCAGAGCTTCGAGAGGCTGGGGATCGAGCAGGCGCTGCACTGCCGCCCAGATGATGGCCGCGGCCGCGCCCAGGATGAGCAGGCCCTCAAACCCACTGGAGAAATATTCCGCCTTGCCGTGCCCGAAGGGGTGCTCCTCATCGGCCGGCGCGTGAGCCACGGTGACCATGGCCAGGGCGAACACCGCGGCGGCCAAGTTGACGAAGGACTCCATCGCGTCCGACAGCAGGCCCACGGAGCCGGTCACCCACCAGGCCGCCGTCTTCAGGCCGATCGTGGCCACCGCCGCGGCGATGGACAGCTGCAGGTAGTGGGCAACCTTCATCGCACGGGCCCGGTTCGGGCTCAGGCCAGCGTCACCCGCGCGAACTTGCGCTTGCCCACCTGCACGACGAAGCAGCCCGCGTTCACCTTCAGGCCCTTGTCCGACACCACCGCGCCGTCGATGCGCACGCCCCCCTGCTCGATCAGTCGCAGGGCCTCGCTCGTGGAAGGCGCCAGGCCGGCTTGCTTGAGCAGCGTGCCGATGGCCAGCGGCGCGCCCCCCAGGCTCAACTCAGGGATGTCGTCCGGGATGCCGCCCTTGGAACGGTTGACGAAATCCTGCTCGGCCGCATCGGCGGCGGCGGCGCTGTGAAAACGGGCGGTGATCTCCTTGGCCAGCATCACCTTGGCGTCGCGCGGATTGCGCCCGGCCGCGACCTCGGCCCGGAGGGTGGCGATCTCCGCCTCACTGCGCCAGCTCAGCAGGGTGAAGTATTTCCACATCAGCGTGTCGCTGATGGACATGAGCTTGCCGAACATCTCGTTGGCCGGCTCGGTGATGCCGATGTAGTTGCCCTTGGACTTGGACATCTTCTCGACGCCGTCCAGCCCTTCCAGCAGCGGCATGGTCAGGATGCACTGCGGCTCCTGCCCGTACTCCTGCTGCAGGTGCCGCCCCATCAGCAGATTGAACTTCTGGTCGGTCCCGCCCAGCTCCAGATCGCTCCTGAGAGCCACGGAATCGTAGCCCTGCATCAGCGGGTAGAGGAACTCATGCACCGAGATCGGCGTGCCAGCCTTGAAGCGGTCGTGGAAGTCATTGCGCTCCATCATGCGCGCCACCGTGTACTTGGCCGCCAGCGTGATCATGCCGCGCGCCCCCAGCGCATCGCTCCACTCCGAGTTGTAGCGGATCTCGGTCTTCTCGGGGTCCAGCACCAGGCTCGCCTGACGGTAGTAGGTCTCAGCATTGGCCTTGATCTGCTCAGCCGTCAGCGGAGGACGGGTGGAGTTGCGCCCGGACGGATCCCCGATCATCGACGTGAAGTCGCCGATGAGGAAGATCACCGTGTGACCCAGATCCTGGAGCTGGCGCATCTTGTTCAGCACCACCGTGTGACCGATGTGGATGTCCGGCGCCGTGGGGTCCAGGCCCAGCTTGATGCGCAGTGGCACGCCAGTTGCTTCGGATTTGGCCAGCTTGTTCAGCCAGTCTTCCTGCGGCAACAATTCCTCGCAACCACGTAACGAAATGTTCATGGCTGCGCGCACATTGTCAGTCACCGGATATTTCGGCGAAGTTGTTGACAGTTGCGGGCCGCCCGACGCGGAAGACTGAGCCGAAGAGGTGGACATACGGGTTATTTCAGAGGTTTGGCGCAAGGGGCGGTTGTTATACTGCGCCGCACATATCAGTAGCCCCTGGCAAGCGCCTTGGATTCTAGTGGACCGGCATCGTCGGCCACGGGGAACCCAGGGGTGAAGTTCAACGTACGGGCGGGGCCCCGGCCGGTTCACCACCGGCTCGGCGTGTCGTCCCAGAGCTGTACAGAAGATCCGTGAAGTCGTTGGAGTCTTGGGAGCGCCCCGCGCGCCGCGCCGCCCTGTGGGCGCACCGCCATCATCGTGGCATCGCTGCGGCCGTTCTGGCCGTCCTCTTCGGCACGGCCATCACGGCCTTCGGTGTGGCGCCGCTCGCCCCGGATGCCGCCGACCTGCCCAAGCGCCTGATCGCCGAGCAGGTCGAGCCGCCCGACTGGCAGACCCAGATCGATGCCCTGGGTGAGTTCGAACTGCAACTGACCCGCAACGACCTCACGCGCAGCACCGACACCGTCGACACGCTGCTCACCCGACTGAACGTCACCGATGCCGAAGCAGCCAGCTTCCTGCGCAACGACCCGGTGGCCCGCCGGCTGCTGCAAGGGCGTGCCGGCAAGATGGTGCAGGTCCAGACCGGCCCCTCGGGTGAACTGCATCGCCTCATCGCCCGCTACCCGGCCGAGAAGGCCGAACAGTTCTCCACCCACTTCACCCGTCTCACGGTGGAGCGCGACGCGGTGGGCCTGAAGGCCAAAGTCGAGCAGGCCGAGCTGAACTCCCAGGTGGCCCTGCGCAGCGGCACCATCGAAAGCTCGCTGTGGGCCGCCACGGCCGTCTCCCAGATCCCGGACACCGTCACCATCCAGATGGCGGAGATCTTCTCCAACGAGATCGACTTCCGGCGCGACCTGCGCCGCGGCGACTTCTTCGCCGTGGTCTTCGAGAGCCTGGAAGCCGACGGCGAGCCCATCACCTGGAACCAGGCAGCCGGGCGCGTGCTGGCGGCCCAGTTCACCAATGCCGGACGCGTGCACGAGGCCTACTGGTTCCATGACCCGGTGCTGCGCAAGTCGGCCTATTTCGACGGCAAGGGCGAGAGCCTGCGTCGCGCCTTCCTGTCCTCCCCGATGGAGTTCTCGCGCGTGTCCTCGGGCTTCGCGATGCGCTTCCACCCCATCCTGAAGACCTGGCGCCGCCACCTCGGGGTGGACTATGCCGCCCCCACCGGCACGCCGGTGCGTACTGTGGCCGACGGCGTGGTGGATTTCGCGGGCTGGCAAAACGGCTACGGCAACGTGATCTTCATCCGCCACACGGGCGGCCGGGTCACCGTCTATGCCCACCTCAGCCGCATGAACGTGCGCCAGGGCCAGCGCGTCGAGCAAGGTCAGCACATCGGGGCCGTGGGGGCCACCGGCTGGGCCACTGGCCCGCACCTGCATTTCGAGATCCGCGAGAACGGCCAGCACGTCGACCCGCTGCGCGTGGCGCGCTCTTCCGAAGCCTTCTCGATCTCACCCTCCTCGCGCGTGCAGTTCCAGGCTCAGTCACTGGCCTTCAAGAACCAGCTCGCGCTGGCCTCTCAACGCCAGTTCGCCCAGGCCGAGTGAGCCGGGGCCCGGTGCGGGGCGCATGGGAGAGCTCTACATCGGCCTGATGTCCGGCACCTCGCTGGACGGTGTGGACGGCGTGGCCGCTGCCTTCGACGAGGACGGCGGCACGCGCGTGCTGGCCCATGCCGGTCGCCCTTTCGACGACGCCCTGCGTCGGGAACTGCTGGCGCTGAACACGCCGGGCGACAATGAGCTGCATCGGGCCGCGCTCGCAGGCAATGCGATCGCTCGGGTCTATGCTGACGTGGTGGACGCTCTCAGGTCCACGCTTCCCGGCGATGCCGGTCCCGTGCGAGCCATCGGTGCCCATGGTCAGACGGTGCGCCACCGTCCCGGCGAGTTCGACGGTCAGGGCTACACCCTCCAGCTGCTCAACGCGGCCTTGCTGGCCGAACTCACCGGCCTGGATGTGGTGGCCGACCTGCGCAGCCGCGACGTGGCCGCTGGGGGGCAGGGGGCCCCGCTGGTGCCCGCCTTCCACCACGCCCGGTTCGGGCGACCGGACCGCCACGTGGCCGTGCTCAACCTGGGGGGCATCGCCAACCTCAGCCTTCTGCCTGCCGAGGGATCGGTGCGTGGCTTCGATTGTGGCCCGGCCAACGTGCTGCTGGACCACTGGGCCCAACGACACCTGGGCCAGGCCTACGATGCCCAGGGACGCTGGTCGGCCCAGGGCCGGGTGCTGCCGGACCTGCTGGCCGCGCTCCTGTCCGAGCCCTGGCTGGACCTGCCCCCGCCCAAGAGCACCGGGCGCGATCTCTTCCACCCCGGCTGGCTGCAAGCCCGCCTGGACGGCTTGGCGCAGCTGGCGCCGGTGGACGTCCAGAGTACGCTGTGCGAATTCACGGCGGCCTGTGCGGCCCAGCACCTTCTGCGCCATGCGCCAGCCACGCAGGAGCTGATCGTCTGCGGCGGCGGGGCCTTCAACGATGACCTGCTGATGAGGCTGCGCGCCCGGCTGCCTGGCATGGACGTGCTGAGTTCGGAGCAACGCGGCCTGCCACCGCTGCAGGTGGAGGCGGCCGCGTTCGCCTGGCTGGCCTGGGCGCGGGTGCAGCAGCGGGCCGGCAACCTCCCCGCCGTCACCGGCGCCGCCGGCGCTCGCGTCCTGGGCGCCCTGCATCACGCCTGAGCCCCCCAAAAGCAAACGGCGCGCCACAAGGCGCGCCGCAGGACATCGGGAGCCAGCCGCGTCAGACCGAGAAGCTCGATCCGCAACCGCAGGTGGTGGTGGCGTTCGGGTTCTTGATCACGAACTGGGCGCCCTGCAGGTCTTCCTTGTAGTCGATCTCGGCACCCACCAGGTACTGCAGGCTCATCGCGTCGATGAGCAGGGTGACGCCGTTCTTCTGCATCTGGGTGTCGTCGTCGTTCACCACCTCATCGAAGGTGAAGCCATACTGGAAACCCGAGCAGCCGCCGCCTTGCACAAACACGCGCAGCTTCAGATCAGGATTGCCTTCTTCATCCACCAGCTGCTTGACCTTGTCGGCCGCACTGTCGGTGAAGATCAGCGGTGCGGGCATTTCGGTGGCGGTGGACTCAAGAACGGCGCTCATAGGGACTCCTGTGGGGCCTCCTCGGCCCAGATTTCTGACATTATCCGCCGGATCAGCCGTTGTTGGAGGCCAGCTTCAGAGACGCCGCACCGCCACCGGGGCTTTCCTCGGACGCGGCCGCGACGCTGTCGGGAGCCGCCTCGCTGCGCAGCGGGTGCAATTCTCCGTCGATCGTGGCGCCCTGGTGCATCTCCAGCGACTCGTAGCGCACATTGCCGACGATACGGGCCTTGGGTTGGAGTTCAAGCAGTTCCTCGGCCACCACCGGGCCTTCGACAGTGCCATTGATGATCACGTGGCCCGCCTTGACCTTGCCGCAAACGCGGGCCTTGTCGCTGATCACCAGCACACTGACCGCCTCACCCTGGGCGATCACATCGCCATGCACCTCGCCGTCGATGCGCAAACCTTCCGTGAAGGCGATGCGCCCTTCGATGCGCGTGCCCTCGCCGATGAGGGTGCGAATGGGGGGCTGCTTCTTCTTTCCGAACATGGTGCTCTCCAACGTGGCGGCCGGTGCCCAGAGCTTCTCAGAGCCTGAGCGTCTGCTGCGCCCGCACGGTGCCGTTGGCATCGATCACGCGGACATCGAGTTGTTGTACCACGGCACTGGGGGGAAAGTCGATGACACCCTGCACACGTTTGTAATGTTTGATAACCACGCTGCGCCCGCCATCGGCCCGCCCCTGGCTCCAGGCCTTGCCGTCGAGGCTGCCTGCAAGCCGGATTTCATAGCGTCCGCGGAATTCCGGCTGAGCCCGGCCGTTCTGCATGATGAGCAATTGGTAACGCATCTGCCCCGGGGCCGCCACCTCGGCCTGCAAGCCGCGCAGGGCCAGCGGCCCTTCGCCGGTGGTGGGCATGAGCCGCTCGAAGAAGCCCAGATCGTCCTGCAGGGCCAGATTGTCGGCTTCCAGTTGCTTGATCTGCTCGGCCAGGCGCTCCTGTGCCACGCGCTCCATCTTCAGCAGGCTCTCGGCCGTGTTGGCGATCGACTGAGCCTTGTCGCGCTCTTGCCTGAGCTGCTGGACTTCGGCGCGCAGACGCGACAGCTCGCCGCGCTCGACCCGGTCCAGCCCGGCGATGTCCTTGCCGAACTCGAAGGCCCACAGCGCGATGGCCCCGGAGAAGCCCAGCATCACCGCCAGGGCGGCCCAGCGCAGCGGCCAGGGCAGGTGGCTGCGCACGGTCATGCGCGGGGCGCTGACCGACAGGCGACGCTTGATCAGCTTCCAGCGCACTGCGGACCTCCGGCCGCGCTCAGGGCAGCACCGGCACCTGCAGCAGGCCCGTGGTTTCGTCGAGGCCGCACATCAGGTTCATGCACTGTACGGCCTGGCCCGAGGCGCCCTTGGTGAGGTTGTCTTCCACCACCAGCACCATGGCCAGGTCGGGGGCCGGCTTGTGCACGGCAATGCGCACGAAGTTCGACGCCCGCACCGAGCGGGTCTCGGGCGCGGAGCCGGCCGGCATCACGTCCACGAAGGGTTCGTCACGGTAGTGGGCCTCGAAGAGCGCCTGCAGGTCGGCCTGCTGGCCTGACGGCGTGAGGCGGGCGTAGAGCGTGGAGTGGATGCCGCGGATGGCCGGGATCAGGTGGGGCACGAAGACGCAGTGCACCGCGGCCGAGCCCGGTGCCACCCCGGCGATCACCCGCAGCTGCTGATTGATCTCGGGGCCGTGACGGTGGCCCTTGACGCCGTAGGCCTTGAAGTTGTCGGACGCCTCGGCCAGCAGGGTATGCACCTCGGCCTTGCGGCCGGCACCCGAGACGCCGGAGGCACAGTTGGCAATCAGGTGGGCCGCGTCCACGAGGCCGGGCGTTTTGAGCAGCGGCGCGAAGCCCAGCTGGACACTGGTGGGGTAGCAGCCGGGGTTGCCCACGATGCGCGCCTTGCGGATGGCCTCGCGGTGCAGTTCGGGCAGGCCATACACGGCCTCGGCCAGCAGGTCCGGGCAGCTGTGCGGCATGCCGTACCAGCGCTCGAACTCGGCCGTGTCCTTCAGGCGGAAATCGGCGGCCAGGTCGATGATCTTCACGCCATCCGCCAGCAGTTCGCGGGCCTGCGCCATGGCCACACCATGGGGCGTGGCGAAAAAGACCACGTCGCATTCATTCAGCCGGGCCTCGTCGGGCGTGGTGAAGGCCAGGTCCACCCGGCCGCGCAGCGAGGGGTACATGTCGGACACCGGCATCCCGGCTTCCTTGCGCGAGGTGATGGCCGTGATCTTCACCTGCGGGTGCTGCGACAGCAGGCGCAGCAGCTCGACGCCCGTGTAACCCGTTCCCCCGACGATGCCGACCTTGATCATGTACCACTCTCCAGCAAAGAATCAGTCATTGTAGAAGCGGAAAGCACAAAGGCCACCCGAAGGTAGCCTTTGTTGCAACCGCCTTGCCAGCGACCGCCGCAGATCCGGCTTTGCCGGTCTGCCAGTGGCGCCCCCTTGAGGGGGCGGCCGCAGGCCGTAGGGGGTGGGGGGAGTCTCAGCGCTTGCTGAACTGCTTGCGACGGCGTGCGCCGTGCAGACCGACCTTCTTGCGCTCGACCTCGCGGGCGTCGCGGGTCACGAAGCCAGCCTGGCTCAGCGAGGGCTTGAGGGCTGCATCGTAGTCGATCAGGGCGCGGGTGATGCCGTGACGCACCGCGCCGGCCTGGCCGGATTCACCGCCGCCGTGCACATTGACCTTGATGTCGAAGGCGCCGTCATTGCTCGTGAGCACCAGCGGCTGCTTGACGATCATGATCGAGGTCTGGCGACCGAAGTACTGGTCGACGGGCTTGCCATTGACCAGGATCTGGCCGGTGCCCTTCTTGATGAAGACGCGGGCCACCGACGACTTGCGACGGCCGGTGCCGTAATTCCAATTGCCGATCATCGCCGCTCCTTAGATTTCCAGCGTCTTGGGCTGCTGGGCGGTGTGCGGATGCTCGGCTCCGCCATACACCTTCAGCTTCTTGATCATCGCGTAGCCCAGCGGGCCCTTGGGCAGCATGCCCTTGACCGCCTTCTCCAGGACGCGGCCGGGGTGCTTGGCCTGCATGTCCTTGAACTTCGTGGCGTAGATGCCGCCGGGGAAGCCGGAATGACGGTAGTAGATCTTGTCTTCGGCCTTGTTGCCGGTGACGCGGATCTTGTCGGCATTGACGACGACGATGAAGTCGCCCGTGTCGACGTGGGGCGTGTAGATGGGCTTGTGCTTGCCACGCAGGCGCAGAGCGACTTCGCTGGCCACTCGTCCGAGCACCTTGTCGGTGGCGTCGATCACAAACCAATCGTGCTTCACGTCAGCGGGCTTGGCGCTGAAGGTTTTCATGAAAGTTCCGATCAGTGGAAATACAACCCTCTGTCAATGCCCCCGCGACGGTCGGTGCTGCTTATGCATGCGCAGCCTCTTAGGCAGCAAGGGGCATCGCGGCCCGCGCTCAGCCAGGGGCTACGCACAGGCGCATTTCCCCGGGGTTGCACTCGGGGAAACTCGCAAGTATACCCTCGTTCAACACAAATCCACAACGCGTTCAGGTTTCTGAGCCCCGCCCTTGGTGACGTCGAGGTTTGCAGGCATACTAGGGTTTACCCTAGTCAAAGAGGCATGTCATGGGCTATCCCGGCGATTTCCTGAGCCGGCCGAAGTACGGACTCGACCGGCACGACCGGCCTGGCGTTGAGGCGTCTCCCGCGCCGGCCACCCCCTCCGCGCCGTCCTGGCTTGCGAACTGGGTTCCCATCCGGGCCCTGGCCAAGCGCCATCGCCCCCGTATTCTCGCCCACCTGCTGGCCCTGGATCCCAGCGACCGCTACCTGCGCTTCGGCTACCCGGCCAGCGATGCCCAGATCGAGCAGTATGTCCAGAAGCTCGATTTCGACCGCGACGAGGTGTTTGGCATCTTCAATCGCCGGCTCGAGCTCATCGCCATCGCGCATCTGGCCTACCAGGCCCCGCAGCAGGTCAAGGGCCAGCCGGCGATGGTGGAGTTCGGGGTGTCGGTGTCCAAGTCGGCCCGTGGACGCGGCTATGGGGCCCGGCTCTTCAATCGGGCGGTCATGCAGGCGCGCAACCGTCAGGTGGAGACGCTGTACATCCACGCCCTGAGCGAAAACACGGCCATGCTGAAGATCGCCCGCAAGGCAGGGGCCACCGTGGTGCGCGACGGCAGCGAATCGGAAGCCTGGCTCAAACTGCCACCGGACACGCTGGCCACCCATTTCGAGGCGCTGCTGGAAACACAGGCGGCCGAAATGGACTATCGCTTCAAGCTCAATGCCCGGCGTTTCGACGCTTGGCTGCAGGCATTGTCTGAAGTGAAGGCCAACATCGCACCTCACCGCCCAAGCAGCAGCTGAGCCGCTCGGCCCCCTCGACTGAGCGATAGCCGAGCCTCGGGGGGCTGGCTAGCATGGCTTCCATTGTGGTGGCCCCAGGGCGTGCACAGGCATGGCGCCTGTCGCCCTCAGGCGGGCCCACGCCCGCAAAGGCCATGCAATCCCTGACCTTGATCGTGCTCGTCGTGGTGTCGGTGCTGCTGGGCGCTGCCATCAGCTTGTGGCTGACCCGGCGCAGCCGTGCCGAGGCCCTGCCACGCGAATGGCATCTCACGCTGCGCCCTGTCTTCAGTTCGGACGAGCGCCGCATGTACCGGCAACTGCGCGAGGCCTTTCCGGAACATGCCATTCTGGTCAAGCTGCCGCTCACGCGCTTCACCCAGCCCAGCGAAACCGACCGCGCCGGGTACTGGTACAAGCTGATCGGCAACCTGCACGTCACCTTTGGCATCAGCAACCTCAACGGTCGCGTGATCGCCGCCATCGACATCGAGGGGGCCCGTGGCGGTTCGCGCCGTGGCACGGCCATCAAGACCGGGGTGCTCAACGCCTGCCGCGTGCGCTATTTGTGCTTCATGGTGGATGACCTGCCCTCGCTGCTGGAAGTGCAGCGCCTGGTGCTGCACGATGGCCCCCAGCCCATGCCCCTTGCCCGCAGCGCGATCAGTGCCCCGACCCCGCTGGACGATGCCCGCAGCACGCTGGCGCGTACCGTGCGCCAGCGTCGTGAGCAGCGCAGCGCGCTGTGGCAGGATTCGACCTTCGCCCAGGACTCCTTCTTCGCGCCGGACAGCCGACTCGACGGCATGATCGAGAGCGGTTTCGCCAGCCTGCCCCCCGCAGAACCCACCCGCGACCACCGTGACATCGGTGGGGTGGTGGTGGATGAGCCGACCCCCTCCATCAGCCCCGGCCGCTGAACCCGGGCCGCCCGGGGCTTGCAGCGCCCGCTAGCATGGGGGCATGACCGACGCTTCCCCCACCCATCCCTACGACCGGCTCACCCCCGACCTGGTGCTCGACGCCCTCGACCATGCCGGCCTGCGCGGCGACGGCCGGCTGCTGCAGCTCAACTCCTATGAAAACCGCGTTTTCCTCTGCCATCTGGAGGACGGCGGCAGTGTGGTGGCGAAGTTCTATCGGCCGCAGCGCTGGAGCGACGCGCAGATACTCGAGGAACATGCCTACGCGCTGGCCCTGGCCCAGGCGGAGATTCCCGTGGTGGCGCCCCTGGCGCTGAAGGGCGCGGCCGCCGGCCAGACACTGGGGCATTTCGAGGGCTATCGGTTTTCGGTGAGTCCGCGGCGTGGCGGGCGCTCACCGGAACTCGACGACCCGCTGACGCTGGAGTGGCTGGGCCGCTTCATCGGCCGCATCCATGCGGTGGGTGCACTCCAGCCGTTTGCCCATCGGCCCGCGCTCGATGTCGCCAGCTTCGGCGACGAGCCGCTGGCCTGGCTGCTCGAGCACGAGGTGGTACCACCGGATGTGGCCCCGGCATGGGCCGCTGCCGCCCGCGCCGCGCTGGACGGTGTGCGACGCTGTTTCGACATGGCGGGCGCGGTTCGCCAGCTGCGCCTGCATGGCGACTGCCACGTCGGCAACATCCTGTGGACCGAGGCCGGGCCGCACTTCGTGGACCTGGACGATGCGCGCATGGGTCCGGCGGTGCAGGATCTGTGGATGCTGCTTTCGGGCGACCGCCGTGCCATGACCCACCAGCTCAGCGAGGTGCTGGCCGGCTACGAGGACTTCATGGCCTTCGACCGGCGCGAGCTGCACCTTGTGGAGGCCCTGCGCACGCTGCGCCAGATCCATTTCAGCGCCTGGCTGGCCCGGCGCTGGAACGACCCGGCCTTCCCGGCCGCCTTCCCCTGGTTCGGATCCTCGGCCTGGTGGGGCGGCCAGGTGGTCCAGCTGCGCGAGCAGCTGGAGGCCATGGCGGAGCCGCTGCTGGGGGTGTGAAGGATCAGCCGACCAGCAAAGCGTTCACGCGCTTCACGTAGGCCGCCGGGTCTTCGAGCTGCCCACCTTCGGCCAGCAGGGCCTGGTCGAAGAGGATGTGGGCCAGATCCTCGAAGTGGGCACTGCCATCCAGTCGTTTGACCAGTGCGTGGTCGGTATTGATCTCGAGAATGGACAGGGCCTTGGGCGCGCTCTGGCCGGCCTGCTTGAGCAGGCGCGCGAGGTGGCCGCTCATGTCGCCTTCGTCGGCCACGAGGCAGGCGGGGGAGTCCACCAGCCGGGTGGTGACGCGCACATCCTTGGCCTTGTCCTTGAGGGTTTCCTTCAGTCGCTCGACGATGGGCTTGAAGGCTTCGGCAGCGGCTTCGGCCTTTTTCTTCTCCTCCTCGTCCTGCAGCGAGCCGAGGTCGACCGCCCCCTTGGCCACGCTGTGCAGCGGCTTGCCGTCGAACTCGAAGAGGTAGTTGAGCATCCACTCGTCGACGCGGTCGGTGAGCAGCAGCACCTCCAGCCCTTTCTTGCGGAAGATCTCGAGCTGAGGGCTGTTCTTCGCCGCGGCCAGGGTGTCGGCCGTGATGTAGTAGATGGCCTCCTGGCCTTCCTTCATGCGCGACACATAGTCGGCCAGGGAGACACCTTCGTCGGCGTGGGTGGAGGCGAAGCGGATGAGCTTGGCCAGGCGCTCGCGGTTGGCATGGTCCTCGCCCAGGCCTTCCTTGAGCACCGCCCCAAACTCCCGCCAGAAGGCGAGGTATTTGTCGGGCTGGTTCTCGGCCAGGTCTTCCAGCATGGACAGCACGCGCTTGGTGCAGCCCTCGCGGATGGCCTTCACGTCCCGGCTTTCCTGCAGCAGTTCGCGCGAGACGTTGAGCGGCAGGTCGGCACTGTCGATCACGCCCTTGACGAAGCGCAGGTACACGGGCATCAGCGCCTCGGCATCGTCCATGATGAAGACGCGCTTGACGTAAAGCTTCACACCACCGCGCTTGTCACGGTTCCACAGGTCGTAGGGGGCCTTGGCCGGGATGTACAGCAGCTGGGTGTACTCGCTGCGGCCCTCGACGCGGTTGTGGGTATAGGCCAGCGGCGCCTCGGTGTCGTGGCTGATCTGCTGGTAGAACGAGCGATACTGTTCTTCGGTGATGTCGCTCTTGGCGCGCGTCCACAGGGCCGCCGCCTGGTTCACCGTTTCCCATTCGTCCTTGAGGACGTAGGTCCCCTTGTCCTTGTCCCACTCCTCCTTGCGCATCAGGATGGGCAGGGAGATGTGATCGGAGTACTTGCCGATGATGGACTTCAGGCGCCACCGGCTGAGGAAGTCGGTCTCGCTCTCGCGCAGGTGGAGGATGACGTCGGTGCCGCGTTGCGCACGGGTGATCGTCTCGACCTCGAAGTCGCCCGTGCCCTCGCTGCTCCAGCGCACCCCCTCTTCGGGCTTGAGCCCGGCGCGGCGGGATTCGACGGTGATGCGGTCGGCCACGATGTAGCCGCTGTAGAAGCCCACGCCGAACTGGCCGATGAGCTGGGCGTCCTTCTGCTGGTCGCCCGAGAGGCGGTCCATGAACTCGCGCGTGCCGCTCTTGGCGATGGTGCCGAGGTTGGCGATGGCTTCCTCAGCCGACAGGCCGATGCCGTTGTCGCTGATGGTGAGAGTGCGCGCGTCCTTGTCGAAGCTCACGCGCACTTCGAGGTTGGGCTGGTCTTCGTAAAGCTCGTTGTGGTGCAGCGCCTCAAAGCGCAGCTTGTCGCAGGCGTCCGACGCATTCGAAATCAGCTCGCGCAGGAAGATTTCCTTGTTCGAGTACAGCGAATGGGTGACGAGGTGGAGCAGTTGCTTGACTTCGGCTTGGAATGACAGGGTTTGCTTGTCCATGGCGGCGTCACGGCGTTGGGAAAGAGGAAGGTGGGCGCGAAGTA
Source organism: Caldimonas caldifontis (assembly GCF_002930615.1). Taxonomy (GTDB): domain Bacteria; phylum Pseudomonadota; class Gammaproteobacteria; order Burkholderiales; family Burkholderiaceae_C; genus Caldimonas; species Caldimonas caldifontis. The sequence goes on from NZ_PSNX01000017.1 coordinate 55,821, forward strand.
TGCCGCGCCCCGGCAACGGCGGCATCTTGGGGGCAGTCGGGGCGATTTCAAGCCCCTGGAATCCGTAAAGCACCCAAAAAAAACGCCCCCGCAGGCTGAACCTGCGGGGGCCAAGGCCCGGCCCTCCAGGGAGGTGAGTCAACAGGCGCAAATGCGCGTGGCCGGGCAGGAGTAAGCCGCGTGGCCGTGTTCAGGCCCCCTGCCGCTCATCCCACTGCCAGATGACCTGTCCCCAGTCGGAGGGGAAATCCGGCATCACCTCGCCGGCCTGGAAGTGCCGGCGGCTGTGGGCCTTGACCTGGATGTCGCCCTCGTCATAGCCCCAGCCGGTGAACTGGCGCGGGCCCAGGTGCTCGCGCTTCAGATCGGCCGGGCTCACCACGATCTGCTCGGCGCCGCCGTCGAACCAGAACATCTGGCCCCAGGGTGTGCGGCTGTCGT
>NZ_PSNX01000018.1 GCF_002930615.1 Caldimonas caldifontis
TGAAGGCTGGCGATGCTAGCAAGCACCCCCCGCCCTGCCCATGGGCTCTTGGAAACAGGGTGTGACAGACGCGCCGCCGTGGCCGCAGATGCGCCCGTCAGGGCAGGGGTGGATCCCCTGAGTGAGGGGGTCGCGTCAGTGGTCGCGCAGATCGAGATCCCAGAGCACGTCACCGCCCAGGCGGTAGGCCCGGGCGCGCGGGCGCAGGCATTCGGCCATGCGTTGCACCGGCGGCAGTTGCACCCCCGGCTTGCCCTGGCCGATGAGCACGGGGGTCACCATCAGGTGCAGCCGGTCGAGCACGCCCTGGGCCAGGCAGCGCGAGACGGTCACCCCACCCCCCTCCACCAGCACCGTGGTCAGGCCGCGCTCGCGCAAGGCGGCCAGCAGCACCGGCCAGACCACATCGCCCGCGGGATCGACAAGGTCCGCCACGGCCAGCACCTGCTCGTCCCCCACACGCTCGGCGGCCCGGGCGCGGTCACGGGCATCGCACACCAGCAGTGTGGGCGCCTGGCCGTCGGTGAACACGCCCGCCTCGCCCGGCACACGCAGGCGCACATCCAGCACCACCCGCGTGGGGTGGGGGCCGCTCACGCGCCGGGTGGTAAGACGGGGGTTGTCGGCCACCGCCGTGCCGGTGCCCACCAGCACGGCGTCGCACAGGGCGCGCAGCCGGTGCAGATGGGTCAGGGCCTCGGGGCCGTTGAGGGCCCCGGAGTCGCCGGCTTCGGTGGCCACCTGACCGTCCAGGCTCTGGCCCAGCTGGCCCACGACGCGGCTGGTGCCGGCCGGCACATCGGCCACCAGCGGCAGCAGCGGGCCGGCCAGCTCATGGGCCGCGGTGGGCCAGGCGCCGTGCAGTTGCCACAGCCCGTCATGCTGGTGCATGCCCAGCCGGGGGTCGTGCGCGGCGGTCAGCCGGGGCGGCGTGCCGCGGCGATGGCGGCGCCAGTGCGCAGCCTGCAGCAGCAGCGGCCACAGGGCTTCGCAGGCGGCCGCAGCGGTAGGCCCCAGCAGGACGTTCGGATCGGTGGACGGGTCAGCGGACAATCGCGGGCCTCCTGCGCCCATGCAAGGCAGTGCCCACCGGGCCAGTCTCAAAAGGCCCGCGCCGGAAGTGCCCCGCCATCGCGGCTATGCTAGCAGTCTGATGAATGCCCTGATTTCCCCTACGCCGACCCTGCCTGCCCAGGATCTGGCCTCCGAACGCGCGGCCATCCGGGTGGACCGGGCCCAGACCGAACTCAAGCATGGTCGCGCCCTGGCGCTGCGATCGGCCGCCGGCCCGGTGCTGCTGGCCGCCACCATCGAAACCCTGAGCCCCTCGCGCCTGACCTGGCTGCGGGGTCTGGGGGTGCCGCTGCGCCTGCTGTTCACGGCCGAGCGGGCCACCGCCCTGGGCTTGACGGTCGCCGGCAGCGTGAGCTTGCCCCTGCCGACGGATGCCGATGTGGAAACCCTCCAGGCCCTGGGCGCCATCACGCTGGAGTTCGGCCCTGCCGGGCGCGCCAAGCGCCCCGAGGCGGCGGCCCTGGGCACTCCCGAGCCGGCCACGCCAGTGATGCTCTCGGCGCTGACGCTGGCCAAGCGCGCCCGCCTCATCCCCGCCCTGGTGGTGGCCGAGCTGGGGGAGGTCAGCGACGCCACGCTGGACGCTGCGCAACTCGAGGTGGTGAGCGAGGCCGAGGTGACCCAGGTGCGCGAGCAGGGCCATCTGAGCCTGCGCCGCGTGAGCGACGCCCATGTGCCCATCGACGCGCATGACGACTGCACCCTGGTGCTGTTCCGCGAGCTCAACGGTGACGCCGAGCACGTGGCCATCCTCGTGGGCCAGCCCGACCTGAGCCAGCCGGTGCCGGTGCGCCTGCATTCGTCCTGCCTGACCGGCGACCTGCTGGGCAGCCTGCGCTGCGACTGCGGCGACCAGCTCCAGCGCGCCATCGCCCACCTGGCCGAACGCGGCGGCGTGCTGCTCTACCTGGCGCAGGAAGGCCGCGGCACGGGCCTGGGCAGCAAGCTGCGTGCCTACCGGCTGCAAGACATTGGCCTGGACACCATCGACGCCGACCACTACCTGGGCTTCCGCGCCGATGAGCGCGACTTCCAGGCCGCCGTGGCCATGCTCAAGGCGCTGGACATCACCCGCATCCAACTGCTGACCAACAACCCGCGCAAGATCGAGGCGCTGCGCCGCGGCGGCATCGACGTGGTGGATCGCATCGCGCTGCACGCGCCACCCACCGCGCACAACGCGCGCTATCTGGCCACCAAGCGCGAGCGCGCCGGGCACCTCAAGCCGGACGACGAGCAGGAGTGAGGGGCGCGCGACGGCCTCAGGCCGGGTCGCGCCCGCGGAAGCGCAGGTAGTCGGCTGCGCACTCCTGCGGCCGCTCGATCATCGGCAGGTGTCCGACACCGGGCATGCGGATCAGTTCCGCCTGCGGCATCAGGCCCTGCAGGATGGGGCCGGCGCCGGGGTGGAGCACGCGGTCTTCCTCGCCCCAGACGATGAGGCTGGGCGCCTTCACGGTGCTGGCGCGGGCCTCCACCGGGTCGGCCTTGATCTGCTGGTACACCCGTTGCTCGAGCGCATGGTTGGCCATGCGCTCCTTGGCCATCACCTGGATGTAGGGCATGGGCACCTCGGGCAGCTTGGCCACGGTGAAGGCCAGCGTGCGGGCGAAGTCCTCGGCGCTGCGCACCAGCAGCGGGTTGTCGCCACCAGCTTTGACCATTTGCGCGAGTTCACTCAGCGGTGCGCTCCACACCCCGCCCGGCGCCAGCAGCCACAGGCTCTTCACCGCCTGCGGATAGCGCGCCGCAAACGCCAGGGCGATGTGCCCGCCCATCGAGTTACCGCCCAGATGCAGCGCTGGCGCCCCCAGGGCCTGGGCCAGGGCCAGCAGACGCTCGGCCTGGGCGTCGGTGCTGTAGTCGGCCTCCATCGGCTTGGCCGATTCGCCGAAGCCGATGTGGTCGGGCACGATCACGCGGTAGTGCGGCGTGAGGTGGCGCGCGATGGTGTTGAAGTTGTCCTTGTTGCCCCCGAAGCCATGCAGCAGCATCAGCGGCTCGCCCCGACCGCCTTCCAGGTACACGTACTGCAGGCCGCCGGGCAGCGTGATCGAGCGGCGCTCCAGCCCCGCGCGTTCGCGCAGGGTGTCGAGCATGTAGCGGACGGTCTTTTCAGGGGCGAGATGCGCGAAGACTTGGGCGAGCAGGTTCATGGGCGCCGAGGATAGCCCAGGGTCGTGAGGCCGGCTGTCACGCCCATGTCACCCCCGCCGCGCCCGCAGCCGCTGGCCGTCGGCGGCCACCAGCACCAGGGCGCCATCGGTCGTGAACTCGTGGCGCACCACCTGGCCGAGGATCTGCAGGAAGCGCGTTTCCTGGCGGTTCAGGGCCTCGGCGCAGGCCATGCGGGTGGAGGCCAGGCCCTTGAGCTGCAGCCCCTCGCCACTGAGCGCATAGCTGCCCATGAACCGATTGCAGGAGGCTCGCCCCGTCACGCGCTCGTCGGGGCCGAACTGCACCGTCACCCGCGAGCCATCGACGATGCCGCTGCCGGCAATGTCCTCCACCACCCACTCGTCGCCGCGCAGCAGCTCGGCCGGGTCGCCGCCGCAGCCCTGGAAGCGCCGGCCCTGCACCTCCACCGTCACCGTCTGCGGGTAGGGCATGCCGCTCATGCTGTCCTGGCATCGGCGGCTCATGATCACGGTCGTGAGCGCCCCGGCGGTGGTCGAGGCGGTGTAGGTGGTGGTGTCGCCCTGCACCTGGGGATCTCGCGCACGGCCGCTGGCCTGCGTGGCACCGTCGGCCGTCTGGAACACCAGGCCGCCACCGGCCATCTCCAGGCGCCAGCCGGGCTCGTTGCCGCGGGCCAGCCAGGCCGTGGCCGCGGTGCCGGGGCTTTGCTCGATGGCCGGGATGGCCACCGGTGCCACGGTGCAGCCCGCGAGCACCGCGGACAGGGTCAGCGTCGTCGTGAAATGGCCGTTCATCCTTCCCGGGTGCATGTGCATTCCTTGTGCGGTGGTTGACATGCCCCGAGCATGCCGCTGGATGCTGGGAGCCGTCCAAAGGACCGCGCAGCGTCCGGGGTTATTCAAGCGCCTCCCAGCTGACGCCCGCGGCAAGCACTCCAGTGCCGGCCTGACGCTGACATGACTGATAGGACCAATACCCGACTCGCGCAGCAGATCCACCGCCGGGGGCCTTACCCATCGTGGACATATGGCCCACCACCACAGTCCCAGCGTGATCCAGTGGATGCGCCGCAGCTTCTCGGCTGCCTTCGTGGCGCTGGGGGCGCGGCTGGCCTTTGCCGAACGCTGACCCCGCTCGAAAGCGGCCGACTGCAAGTGCGCTAGGCTTGCACATCTTCCTCGCGCCACCCTGTGCCATGCTTCACTCGATCCGATCCGCCCTCGGCCTGCTCGCTCTGGCCACGTTGGCCGGCTGCGGCTCGCTGCCCGCCCCTGGCAGCGTGGTGACCGTGGCGCCGCGCGGCGCGATCACGCCGCAGGACCTGGAACGCCGGCCCGACGTGCGAGCCGCCCGAGCCGCCCTTGAAGCGCAGGGCATCGGCCCGGCCGAGATCGCCGCCGGCCGCGTGCTGTGGGTGCAATGCGCGGTCGTCACCGACGGCTGGTGGGACAGCCTGGCCATCGTGCCTGCGGGCCTGACGCTTGCCCCTGGACGCGCACTGACCTTGACCGTGACCGACCCGGGCACCAACGACCGCCTGGCCGTGAACCGCATCACCGCGCTGGCCGAGCCCCCGCTGGGCCCGGGCGGCCTGGCCTACCGGCTCATTCCCGACTGGCGTGAACGCGGCCTGCGCAACAACTACGAAGAGCAGCCCCCGCAAGGCGGGCCACGCGCGGCCTACCTCAAGGTGCAGGGCCGCTGGGTGGTGCGCTGCCGCATGCCCTGACCCCCTCGCCAAGCCCCGTCAGGCGTGACAAGATGGGCGCTGCCCCAACCCACAGGAGGGCACCATGGTCACACCCGTTCGTGCAAGCAACACCCCCTTCCCCGTCACCGTGGAAGCCGGCAAGGACTACTGGTGGTGCGCCTGCGGCCAAAGCAAGAAGCAACCCTTCTGCGACGGCTCGCACAAGGCCGAAGGCCAGTTCAACCCCGTGAAGTACACCGCCACCGAGAACACCACCGTGTGGTTCTGCGGCTGCAAGGGCACGGGGAAGGCGCCCTTGTGCGACGGGACGCACAAGCGCACCTGATCCTTGCGGACATTCTTGCGCTTGTAGCGTTTTTGAGTGTCTGTGATGATGCAGCATTCTTTCCTGCAAACAAGATGCGGTAGATCTCCTTGGATTGCGCCTGGGAGCAGTTGGGGGTGCCGCAACCACTTCGCTATCTGGAAATGATGCGCGGGTAGCTCTGAATGCGTGAAGGCTGGTGGTCGAGCCTATTGGAGCCGATTGAGCGGTCACGAATAGCCGCCGCACTGGATTCGAGGGCAAGCACATCCTGCGGTGGAGGTCCCACCCTCCACGTTGGATCTCCATTGCGACAACATGCTGGGATGTCGCCCTTTAGCGCCGCCGCAAATGACCGCGGGTCGAGTGGTCGAATGGGCGCACGCTCATGGAGTGCTCCCTGCTCGCGCGGGAAAGCCCCTCATGGCATGGCGCAAGCCGGGACCCGCCGCGCCGATCCCCGCTCACGCGGGGGAGCCGGCGCTTGCCAAAGGACGCAAGGTCATCACGAAGGTCGATCCCCGCTCACGCGGGGGAGCCAGCTGGGAGAGGATCAGCAGGCGCTCGGTCTGGGGTCGATCCCCGCTCACGCGGGGGAGCCACCGTGCGTGATGGGTGCGCAGCGCATGAAGAAGGTCGATCCCCGCTCACGCGGGGGAGCCACGTCCTCGGCCTCGTAGAGCTGGTCGATCAAGGGTCGATCCCCGCTCACGCGGGGGAGCCCCCGACTTCTTTCCGAACTTGATGCGGCGCATGGGTCGATCCCCGCTCACGCGGGGGAGCCGCTTTCCATGCCGACATCGGCAGTGCCGCCAGAGGTCGATCCCCGCTCACGCGGGGGAGCCCCATCTCGGGGACCAGCTCGGGGACCAGCTCAAGGTCGATCCCCGCTCACGCGGGGGAGCCCATCACCACCGCGGTTTTCTGGTGTTCGCGCAGGGTCGATCCCCGCTCACGCGGGGGAGCCGGGAAACACCTCAGTGCGCTCCCCGGCGTGCAGGGTCGATCCCCGCTCACGCGGGGGAGCCCAGCGATCCGGTACCGGCCGGCTTGGCCTTGACGGTCGATCCCCGCTCACGCGGGGGAGCCGCCCAGCGGATGGTTTGCAGGAAGGCCTGCAGGGGTCGATCCCCGCTCACGCGGGGGAGCCCGAGGACATCCTGCTGGGCAAGCGGCAGATCAGGGTCGATCCCCGCTCACGCGGGGGAGCCGCGCCAGAAACGGCGCACCTTCTGGTAGTAGCCGGTCGATCCCCGCTCACGCGGGGGAGCCGCTCTGGGCGAGATCCAGAAGCTGCTGCGCGGGGGTCGATCCCCGCTCACGCGGGGGAGCCTCCGCCTGGCCGACGACGCGGCCGAGAGTGTCAGGTCGATCCCCGCTCACGCGGGGGAGCCTCCCGGCCTATGTCGCGGTGAGGTACGCCAACAGGTCGATCCCCGCTCACGCGGGGGAGCCCAGAAACTGATCCGCGCCAGATGGTGCTGGAGCGGTCGATCCCCGCTCACGCGGGAGAGCCTCTGGTGTCGATGTCGCGCCGGAACAAGCCTGGGGTCGATCCCCGCTCACGCGGGGGAGCCGATAAAGAATGCCGGAATCTGCGCTTAGGTAGCGGTCGATCCCCGCTCACGCGGGGGAGCCCAGCTCGCATCCCCAGCGCGCCACCTCAGGCAGGGTCGATCCCCGCTCACGCGGGGGAGCCGGCTTGACTCATCGGGTGGCCTCTCGCACGTACGGTCGATCCCCGCTCACGCGGGGGAGCCGTGGCCGCGTCGGTGGCCGCGTCGGTGGCTGCGGGTCGATCCCCGCTCACGCGGGGGAGCCGCCAGCCTCACGCCGTGGCCGAGCTGGTGAACGGGTCGATCCCCGCTCACGCGGGGGAGCCCTTTCCGGCCTTCAAGCCGTCAGATTTCAGGGGGGTCGATCCCCGCTCACGCGGGGGAGCCGCCCCCGAATTGCACGTCGCCGCGGTGATCTGGGGTCGATCCCCGCTCACGCGGGGGAGCCGCCGCGGCGGGCCGCCGTTGTAGGGCAGCTTCGGGTCGATCCCCGCTCACGCGGGGGAGCCTGCCTCAGCTTGAGCCGAGTCAATCGGCCAACGGGTCGATCCCCGCTCACGCGGGGGAGCCGTCGAGGGAGGCTTCCGCATCGTGCACGAAGCGGGTCGATCCCCGCTCACGCGGGGGAGCCGATCATCGCGGACTAGGGCAGCGCGGCCAGAACGGTCGATCCCCGCTCACGCGGGGGAGCCTCCATCAGCGCCACCAGGGTCGTGGTCACGCGGGGTCGATCCCCGCTCACGCGGGGGAGCCCGGATGTTGCTTGAGGAGCCGCCGCGCAGCCAGGGTCGATCCCCGCTCACGCGGGGGAGCCGGCCCCACGGAGGCCTTGCTGACCTGCAGGTCGGGTCGATCCCCGCTCACGCGGGGGAGCCTGAAGACCTTCATGTTGGTCAGAGCCATGATGGGGTCGATCCCCGCTCACGCGGGGGAGCCCCACCTACAGACTGCGCGCGATGGCGGTGAGCGGGTCGATCCCCGCTCACGCGGGGGAGCCACGAAGGCCCTCGCACGCCGCACGAAGACGTGAGGTCGATCCCCGCTCACGCGGGGGAGCCTGCACAGTCACGCTGTTCACGACGTCCAGTCGGGGTCGATCCCCGCTCACGCGGGGGAGCCCACATTGATGTCCGTGTTATCCACGGTCATCAGGGTCGATCCCCGCTCACGCGGGGGAGCCGTAGGTGTCCGCCGACAGAGCGCGCCCAGTCAAGGTCGATCCCCGCTCACGCGGGGGAGCCTTGCGCCATGTGCTCGCTACTGCTGCATGTACGGGTCGATCCCCGCTCACGCGGGGGAGCCAGCTGCGTCAGGGCCGCCGCAGCGCTTTGCGCGGGTCGATCCCCGCTCACGCGGGGGAGCCACGCGGCCACCCGCGCAGCCACCCGCGCGGCCAGGTCGATCCCCGCTCACGCGGGGGAGCCTGTCGCCGCGCTGGAGGTGTCATGACTGACGACGGTCGATCCCCGCTCACGCGGGGGAGCCGGAAACCACCACCCCACGGTCAAGCCTACCGAAGGTCGATCCCCGCTCACGCGGGGGAGCCTCTGGGCCGTCGAACAAGACAGCGCCCGGCCAAGGTCGATCCCCGCTCACGCGGGGGAGCCGGCGTGCGCTTGAGGTTGAGGGGATGACATGGAGGTCGATCCCCGCTCACGCGGGGGAGCCGTTGCGGTTTCATTTGGTGATCCTTTCGAGCGGGGTCGATCCCCGCTCACGCGGGGGAGCCTACAGCACACCATCGCTCACGCCCACCACATGGGGTCGATCCCCGCTCACGCGGGGGAGCCTCTGCAAGTTGTAGTGCAGGGTCTGGCGGCTGAGGTCGATCCCCGCTCACGCGGGGGAGCCTAGATGCGCGTGCAGTCGCAGAGGCCATCGACGGGTCGATCCCCGCTCACGCGGGGGAGCCCTCCAGCCACTCGCGCAGCGAAACACCGATATCGGTCGATCCCCGCTCACGCGGGGGAGCCCGTAGATGGGGGCGAGAGCGCCGAGGGCCTTCAGGTCGATCCCCGCTCACGCGGGGGAGCCTCGTCATTGACCAAGAACGATGCGGCCTCAACGGGTCGATCCCCGCTCACGCGGGGGAGCCCGCCCCAGCCAGGAGGCATTCGTGCATGGCTGGGGTCGATCCCCGCTCACGCGGGGGAGCCATTTGGTTTGCGCTTGGCACACAGTACTGAAGGGGTCGATCCCCGCTCACGCGGGGGAGCCACGACCTTCACGGCCACTTCGCCCTCGCGCAGCGGTCGATCCCCGCTCACGCGGGGGAGCCGAACCGGGCCGGCGGCTGAGGTGGTAGGCGTTGGGGTCGATCCCCGCTCACGCGGGGGAGCCCGGCTTCGGCTGGTCACGCGCTCGGCTTCCGAGGGTCGATCCCCGCTCACGCGGGGGAGCCTGGACGAAGCCGCCTTGGTTCTCGGTGCGCTCGGGTCGATCCCCGCTCACGCGGGGGAGCCATGCCCGTCCACTGGCCGCGCGCCAGGTCGCGGGGTCGATCCCCGCTCACGCGGGGGAGCCACGCGCCGGATCAGGCCTGCCTCGCCGTGGTCGGGTCGATCCCCGCTCACGCGGGGGAGCCCATGCCTCGATGGCTGCGCGGTCAATCGTGGAAGGTCGATCCCCGCTCACGCGGGGGAGCCGCCCGCAGATAGTTGTCCAAATCCGGGAATACGGGTCGATCCCCGCTCACGCGGGGGAGCCAATGGGGCGGCGCTGGTGGGACTCAATGCCACGGGTCGATCCCCGCTCACGCGGGGGAGCCGCTCGGCTTCCGTGATCTGGCCTTGGCCCTTCAGGTCGATCCCCGCTCACGCGGGGGAGCCCTGCCAGGACAAGGGAGGTGACTTCAGCCATTCGGTCGATCCCCGCTCACGCGGGGGAGCCCCGACTTATCATGTCCGGCCTGTATCTTCACAAGGTCGATCCCCGCTCACGCGGGGGAGCCGCTACCAGGGAGGCCGCTACCGCTCACAGGCGAGGTCGATCCCCGCTCACGCGGGGGAGCCTGCGCGAAGCGGTCCAGGTCGGCGCTGGCCTTGGGTCGATCCCCGCTCACGCGGGGGAGCCATTCCCGCTGCGATGAAGTCGGGGACTGCTGGAGGTCGATCCCCGCTCACGCGGGGGAGCCGATCGCCGCGTGCGCCAAACCACTCCACCGGCAGGTCGATCCCCGCTCACGCGGGGGAGCCTGTACTGGTAGAGATAGACATCAAGTCCCATGGGGTCGATCCCCGCTCACGCGGGGGAGCCTGTACAGTGTAACGTGTTGATTGTTAAAGAAATGTCCGTCTTTTTACGCCGTGCTCCCTCGAAGCAGTCGGCGTGCCAGGATCAGACCGTCGACGTCCGACAACTCGATGGGTGGACTTCCCAGCGTGCGAACCGCTTGCCCGCCGGGGATATTCCGCTCCTGCCAAAGCATCACGATCGATGCATCCCGCTCATTGGGAAACCAGTTTTCGAGCACACCCCAAACCCGACCGCGCACAGCGGGAGACAGGCGAGGCGCGCTGTAGACACCCGGCACAAGTTCCAGCATTGCGGACGCCAGGAAACCTCGCACCCGCGAAGACACATTACGCGTCACCACCACGGTCATCGACATCGAAAAGCTCCTTGATGCGATCGATCATGCGAGGGACGAGCTTTTCCTGTCGGAACAGTTTCGCGGCACGTCGTCTCACTTCTCGTTCGAGGTTATCGGTTTCGCCGTCCCCGAAGGCACGAACAGCGCCAAAGGCCAAGGGAAGTGTCAGATCCACACGGTACAGGTCGGACACGTCCAGGGTAAAGGCATTGCTGGAGTCTTCGTGGATGAAACCCAGTGGAGGTAGAGCACCAACCGCGGCAACTGCGAGGTCAGCTGCTGCTTCCACGAAGGTAGCCGCATGGTTGAGCGCCTGATTGGGTAGATCAGCCGCCGTCGGGTTCTGCCGATCGTAGCGGCGTCCGTGCCATTCGATGCCGAACCGCTGGGCCACGAGCTTGTAGCTCTCCTTGATGCGTGCACCTTCGATGCCACGCAGGGTTTCGATGTCTCGGTGGGGCAGTACACGTCCGAAACGCCACGCATAGAGCCGTCGGGCAGTGTCAAGTCGTCGTTTGGGGTCGGCCCAGCGCTCGGCATGCGCCCGTGCGACGTCCGAGCGCCCTTGACCCAACGGAGGGGCGGTGTAGCTTTTCACGCCACCTTCGCCAACGGCTGCGATCAAAGTACCGTGGCGCGCGCACAAGCGCAGCACGTCTTGCGTGATGCTGGTACCGGGGCCCAGTAGGATCATCGAGACGGCTTGGTAGGGGATGGCATAGTCGCCCGCGTCCAACGTTTCGCTTTTGGCTGCCACGAAACGCAGCGTGCCATCCTCCACCGAGAGCTTGCCGTATTCGAGCCATAGCAGGCCGTGCCGGTCGGTGTGTGGAATGCGCGAGGCGGCCAGACCTAACCGCCCATGCATGAGGCCAGGCCCAACGTTCATCGCGGTGGGGAAAGCAAGACCATCCCGAAGCCGAACGCGCGGTGACGGCCGATACCACGCGCAAGCAGGCCGGAGAATCGATCAGCGTCGACGATCACCGCATCGGCGCTGAACAGCGCCTGCGGCCGCTCGACAATGCGTAGACGGTTCGTCCCGTTGCGTGCACGCCGCAGCAGGCGGCTGCGGGCATTCATGCCCAGCAGTTCAAGCTGATCGAAGCGAACCCCATCGGCCCATTGTTCGGTGAACCAGGTTCGGTACACCTCGGCGCGCGGTGGAGCTGCATTCCCAAGACGGTCGAGCGCTCGCAAATAGAGATCCTTTTCCACGTCACCTTGGCGCGATACCGGGCATGTCAGTACTTCCAGTCGAAGACGTTGGCCCGCCCGCCAAAGGTCAGGCATGGGCTTGCTGGCGACGCCCTCGGGGTCGAGCGCTGCCCAGGCCTGCGGTGAGGCAAATGCCTGGGCCTGCGCCAACAAGGTAGCAGCGTCTGCGTTCGCGTAGGCCAGCACCTCGCAGCGGTGCACGAGGTGGCGAAAGGGTTTCGGCGCCAGGCCCCCAAACAGCGCGGCAAACCAGGCGTGCAGGGTGTAGCCCAGGGTCTCGTCTTCCTGGGCGATGCCGTGATCAACAGCGAAGCGCAGCAGGCGCGGGGCATGGACGGGGATGCGCACGAGATGCAGGGGGCTCATGCCGTCACCTCCAGGAAGCCCACGGCATGGCGCTCGGTGCCGCGGTGGATGTTGTTGCGCCAGTCACGCGGGGCGTAGCGCTCTTCGACCTGGGCGCCCTGTGCCTCATCCAGCGGCCAGAGGGCGGGGATGCGGCCGGGACGCCGGCGCGGGCCGATGTCGGCGAGCGGCTCGGCGGCGAGCGCGGCCCGCACCCCCTCCGCCTTGCGGCGCCCCAGCAGCAAGGGGCCCGCGGGCAGGCAGGGCTTGCGGCCGAGGAACAGCGGCCGGGCAGGGCATCGCAGTGCCTGCTCCAGGGCCGCAAAGCCGGGCTCGCCTTCTCCGTCCAGCGCCAGCGCGATGGTGGCCACACCGTTGGCCCAGTGGTCGCGGTAGCGGATATGGGTGCCGGTGGTCGCGGCCCCCTTGCCACGGTCTTCCCGGCGTCCGCGCGTGGTCCAGCCGGTGCCGATCATGAAATCCTGCCCCAGGTCCACGGTCTGGTAGTCGGTCAGCAACTCCGGTTCGGCATCCCAGCGGGCGGCGAAACGCAGCCGGTCCTGCAGGGACTGCAGCCGGTCGGTGTCGCGGTGGTCCCAGCCCAGGGCATTGCCGAGCAGGCCGGTGAGCATGGCCACGCCGGGGAAGCGCCAGACCGGATGGTTCTGGTCCACCACCACGGCGCCGAAGCTCATCAGGGGCGCATCGAGGCGCAGCAGCAGTACGTCCATGCCCATGGCCTCATGCCTTGGAGCCGAAGATCGCATCCAGTGCCGCTGCCACCGCCTGCGGCACCGGCTGCCTGGGCGGCAGATGCGCGGGCTGCTCCAGCGTGGTGGAGAGCTGGCGCGTCTCGCCATCGTTAGGGCCGCCGTACATCTCGTCGAGTTGCTTCACATAAGCCGCCAGGCGGCTGAGCGCCGCGTTGCGCAGGTCGCTCTTCCCTTCCGGGCGCAAGGCGTCGAGGAAGGCGTTCGACAGCGCGCGGGGCTGGCTGCGCCCCACCTCGAGGTAGAGCGCGTCGGCCCAGGCGTAGGGCGCGGTGCTGCCCTTCTTCGCGCCGGGGCTCTGGCGCAGGATGCTGTCGATCAGGGCCTCCAGCACGCGCCGGGCGGTGCTGCCGTCCTGGCCCTGCCAGTCCTTCGCCTCGCAGCCGGTGAGATTGGAGACCAGCAGCGGCACGTCCACGGCCACGTAGCCGTAGTACAGGCCGGCGCCGAGTTCGGTCTGGTTGGCATGCGCCGCGCCGGTTTCGTCCTCGCGGTTGAGGTCGTCCACCACCGTGAAATAGTCCATCTCGGTGCTGGCGGCGTGCACGCTGAAGGCGTGCGCTACATGCACCGGGGCATCCACGCGCGCCAGCAGGTCGGAGGTGACCATGCGGCCGAAGAGCGCGGCGGTGAGGCCGGCGGCCGATTTGCTCATGGCCTTGAGGTTGTCCTTCTCCTCCCGGGATTTCAGGCGTTCTTCCAGCGCCTTCTTCGGGTCGTCCGCCTGGCTGGCCTCGCGCAGCAGTTGCACGAAGTAGTCCGCCTCTCTCATGCCGAAAAGGACCGGCTGAGAAATATCAACACCTTTCTTCTTGGCCTCTTCCCGTTTCCTCTTTGCATCTTCCTTCTCGTCTTTTGACGATGCGATGAACACATCGATCAACGCATCAACAAGCTTCTCGGCTTGTTCTTCCGGCACACCCGCTTCAATGGTCCGCGGCAGCACTGTTCGGGTGAAGAAGGAGCGGGTGCGTTGCCCGTCAGGCAGTTCGGGCAGCCGGAGGGCGAGGTCCTCGCGCCAGTGCCGCTTCAGGCACTGCGATGACACGCGCAGCCGCACGGCGTTGCCGAAGGGGATGCGCTTGGCCAGCCCGGCGTCATCGCGGTTCAGCAGGCTAGCGGGGTAGGCGGTGAGGGTGTGGATTTGCAGGAACATGCGGCACTCCTTGCTGTGGGTCAGTCGTTTTTCGGCAGGTGGCGGTAGAAGGCCTGGGCGATGCGGCGATGCACGGCTTCGCGCTTGTCCGCATCCGAGGTGATGAGGAATCGGGCGGCCTCGGTGAGGTCGAAGCGCTCGCCCTTGGCGGCAAGGAAGCGCACGGCGGCCATGAACAGGTCCGGCCGCACGTCGGCGGGGGCGGAGAGCAGCCGTTCCAGCCGGCCTTCGGCAAAGCCGCTTTCGGCCAGCGCCTGGCCCCAGGGGCGTTTGGGGTCATGGGCCTCCGCGCCCAGCGTGGCAAGACTCCAGGCCAGCAGCATCCAGGCCTGGGTCGCGGCCTCGGCCGGAAGATCTCCGTCCATCTGGCGTAGCCACAGGCGGTAGAAGGCCAGTGGCAGCGGTTGCCCGGGTGCCCAGCGTCGCAGCGCGGCACGGTCGCCATTGGGGTAGTGCTCGGCACCGATCGCGTGCGCCAACCGGCCCACGGTGCTGGCGAGGCTCGATGCCTTGGGGGATGTGGGGGCAGGTTCGCTCATGCCGGTTGCTCCTCGGGTTCGGGGGTTTCGGTGGTGGCGCGGCCCGGCAGGGGCAGGCCGGCCTTGTGCAGCATGCCGCGCCAGGCGCTTTCGGCCTGGGTCAGGGCCCGCCAGCGCCGGCTGGACGGCAGCGGCAGGCGGGTGGCGGCCTCGTCGAGCAAGGCCTGGCCGGCATCGACGAGGCGCTGCTGCCAGTCGCGGCGCACGGCCTCGTGGGCTTCGTCGGCGCCACGCCAGAGCGTTGGGAAGTAGTGCTGCTCCCAGGTCTTCGCAAAGTCGGCGCGCGCTGCGTTGATCCATTTCTCGATTTGTTTGAAATCATTCTTGTCAGCCTTTTCCAGTCCTCCTTTGCACAAGCGCATCAGTGCCGTGGCCAAGATCTGTTGCACGTCCTTGGCATCAGCGAGCAGCTGTTGCCCGAGCTTTCCCAGCGTCTCCCGGTTTGCTTTCTGCAGCAGGGCCCGGCGGGCTTTCTCGGGCACCGGGACCTGGGCGCGATGGAAGCCTTCCGTCTTGCCCTGTCCGCGCACCAGGCAGGACGCCACGAACCAGCCATCGCCCTCCCCCGATGGCGGCCGTTGCAGCGGTGAGAGCTCGAAGCCCTGCTCGAACAGCAGGTCGGTCAGGCGCTGGGGCGTGAAGCCATCGGCAGACAGGGTGAGGGCCGATCGCCCCTTCTTCTTGTCGCCGGCGTTGATGGCGGTCCAGGGGTCGCCGATGTCGCCGTTCTCGACCGTCTTGGGGCCGATCTGCCGAACCTCGCTGGTGGCTCCCAGCGCCATCAAGCCTGCACCTGCGTGCGGCCACAGGCGGATCGGGCGGGCGGCTTCGATGAACCAGGGCTCCAGCTGGCTCAGCGTGAGGTGATGCTGCTTGCGGTTCCAAGGGGTCAGCCAGGTGAGCACGATGCCACGTTGCGGATAGCGCGATTCGCGGCAGACCGACTCACGAAGCTGTGCGAGCTTCCGGGTTTCGTCGGTGAATCGGGCCGAGGGATGAAGGTCGCGCACCCAGGCCGCAATGCTGCGGCTGCCAGTGCCGGAGTTCATTCGTACGATCCCGTAGTTACCTCTTCCCAGAACGCCGCTGGTGGTTTGCAGCAGTAACAGCGCAAATATCCAAGCCTCCATGGCATCCGTGCCGAGACGCGCCATCTTGACGTCGTGGTTCTTGGCAGTGACCAGCACGTCCAGCTCATCCGGCGAGCTGGCCTTGGGGTCGAACACGGTCTGTCCGCGGCTGGTTTTTACGCCGTAATCTCCTGCCTCGGCCTGCCAGCTTTTCCACGGGTGCTGCATGAAGGCGGGCTTGGTTACGTCCTCCACCACCAGCTGCCAGGCCTCGGGGATGCGGTCGGCCAGATCGAGCAGGCCCTCGCGCCAGTAGGTGGCATCGGTGGGCAGGGCGTCGGTGGGGCGCCGCGCCTGGATGCTGGCAGCCAGCTGCACCAGGAACACATGCCAGGGATCGGCCTGATGGGCGCGCAGGCCCGTGTAGCCGTCCACCTGTCCCGCGCTCAGGGCCGCGAGCAGCCCGGGCAGGCTCAAACGCTGCGATCCGGCCGGCGTGCGCACGCCGATCAGCGGGTCGTGGAGCAGGTCATGCATCGTCTTTCTCCAGTCCAAGGCGGGTGTAGCGGAAAGCGCTGGCGCCGATGCGGAAGCGCAAGCCCTCGGGCGAGGCTTCGGCCTCCAGTGTCTCGGGCGGGGAATCGCCCTTGAGCCAGTGCGCGGGGAGGGACACGCGGTCGATCGTCGCACCGAAGGGTGAGCGGAGCGGGGTGGCCAGGGGAAGCTCGAAGGTCGGGCGGCCCAACCGGGTGAGGACGCGCTCGTTTTTGTCCGGGTAATGCAGCTCGCCAAAGGGCTTGTCGTCGAGCACCGACCGCAGGGCCTGGCGGATCTCGCCGAGGGCTTTGCCCTCGATCATCTGGCCATGGGCCGTCCAGAGGGCTGGCAGGGTGGCGAAGGCATCGGGGTGCGTGGTGCGCTCGATGCGGCTGCGTGCTTGCTCGGGCAGTTCGACCTGCGGCGCGTCCTGCAGTGAGCGCAGGGTCAGCGCCAGCACGCGGCCATCGGCGTAGACCGAGCCGAGGCCGGCGGGGCCGCGCAGGGTGCCATCCTGTGCGAGATGGGCTTGCAGCCCACCTTCGGGGATGCGCACCAGTGCGCGGGGCGTAGAGAACCCGGCAGGGCGATGGGCGCGGTCGTGCCGGTGCAGGCGGCCGAAGCGCTGGATCAGCACGTCCATGGGCGCGAGATCGGTGATGAGCCAGTCGGCGTCGATGTCGAGGCTCTGCTCCAGTGTCTGGGTGCCGATCAGCAGTCGCGGTCCGTCCGCGGAGCCCTTGCCCAGCTGTGCCGTCACCGCCGCGTCCAGCCGTTCGCGGTCGGCACGGGCGAAGCGGCCATGGTGCGGGCAGCGCACCCCGTCGAGTTGAAATAGCGCGGCGAGAAGCGCGGAATGGTCGCGTTCAAGCGTGGCTTCCACGAGCCGGAACAGCGCGTTGGCCCGGGCCACGGTGTTGCAGACCACCAGCACGCGAGCGCCGGCCTCGAGCGCCGAGGTGAGGCCGGGCAGCAGGGCGGCATCGTCGGTGAGGCTGGGCGAGCCGCTCACCTCGATGCTGCGCGTGCGGCTCGCCGGCATGGGCCAGGCCTTGGTGCGCGAGGACAGCAGCGGATAGGGGCGCTGCATGGCATCGGCAAGCGGCTGGGGCGGGCGGCCGAAGAACTCGGCGGCCGCCGACTCGCCGAGGGTGGCCGAGAGCAAGAGCGCCCATCCGCCCCGCGCCAGATGGCCTTTCAGCAGGGCTTTCAGGGCCTCGCGCATGTAAGGGTCAGAGGCGTGCACTTCGTCGACCACCAGCAGGTGCCGATCCAGGCACACCGAGCGCAACAGGCTGTGCTTGACCTGCAGCGCTGAGAGCAGGGCCTGGTCGATGGTTCCGACCGCGACCGGCGCGGCGAGGAAGCGCTTGGGCCGTTCGGCCGACCACAGGCGTTCTCGCTGCCGGTCCTGCGCGCTGTCGTCCCATAGCGTGCCCTCTGGGGCGGCCAGGGCTGGCGATGCGCCATCCACCTTCACGTAGCCCGGCGCGGCCAGCAGCACCGGCCCGGGGCGCTCATCAGGCTCGAAGGCGGCCTCGATCGCCTGCAGCACCCGGGCATACAGCTCCCGGGCAGCCACCCGGGTCGGCAGGGCGAAGTAGAGCCCGTCCACTCGGGCCTCGGCATAGAGCCGGAAGAACCAGGCCAGCGCCGCCTCGGTCTTGCCCGAGCCGGTGTCGGACTCGGCCAGCAGCAGGCGAACGTCATCGCTGGGCGTGATCTCCCCAGCCAGCGCGGCCTGCAGCGGCGTGGGGCGGAACGCAAAGGTGGTCTCGAACGGCCTGGGCTCACGCCTGGCCGGGGGCATGAGGCCGATGCGTTCGAGGGCGCGTTGCGCCGCCGCCCGCGCCAGCGCCAGCCGGTCTTCTTCCGGGCTTTGCCGGTAGGGAAAGAACTGCGTGTCCGAGCCGATCCAGTCGGCCAGCATCACCAGCCCGGCGAAGCGCTGCTGCAGGGCCGGGGTGGCGTCGATGGGTGCCGCCTCGCCGAAGGCCAGAGGAAAGGCCCCGCGCACGGTGGCCGCCTGGGCATCGAGTGCCGCGAGCGGGTCGTAGCCACCGCTCGCCGTCCACCAATGGCGGGCCTTTCGTTCGATTCCTGAATGCTGATAATCGCTCTCCGAGACCGGGCGGCCATGGTGGGAGAGGCTGGCGATCAGCATCTGCTTCGCTTGCTCCTCATCCTTGAACCAGCCGGCAATGTCGCCGAGCAGTGCCTCCCAGCCTGGCGGCCATAACGCCCCGAGATCCCACAGCAGCGCCAATCCCTCGAATACATGCCCGGCCGTGTCCCTGGCGGCCGGGTCGGCCTTGGCCTGAAAGCCCCGGTTGCACTTGCCGAAATCGTGCAGGAAGGCGAGGACGGTCAGGCGCTCGCACTGAATGGGGTCGAGGCGTGGGAGCGACCGGGCGATCCCGGGGGCGTCGAGCAGCGCCCGGAAGGTGACCGCCACATCGAGGCAGTGGTCGACGAGAGGATGACGCTCTCCCGTTTCGGACAGTTTGCCCCACGGCTGTTCGGCAGTCTCAACCATCCTGCGCAAATTCGTCCCAGCATGGTCGGCATCGCCGCACCCGGTTCACTTTCTTGTGTGCCTCCACGGTCCTCTGCTGCTCTTTCTGTGCTTCAGAACATGCCCCCGAATGCTTACAAGATGTCACGCTATCCGACACCCCCTTTTGGGGGAGAAGGATTGCGGGTTTTCACAGTTGGCGGTCGATACAGCCGCCGTGCGCGACGCGGTGCTGGTTCCGATGATTCACGCCCGGCCGTGACGCATTGCGCGCTTGGTTCACCTCTTCACCAACGGCACCCTCGCAGCCGCCTCCGCACCGGCATCTCGCCGTTACATTCGCGAACAAATCCTCCCGCGACCGGATGCCCTGAATGCTGTCGTTCCGCTCGGCCCCGCCTCTTGACCCAGGCACGCTGCTGTTTTCGATTTCGGTGCTGGCCTTGCTGATGGCGGCGATGGCCTTCAGTTCGATGCGCACGCTGCCCGATCTGCGCTTTGGCCTGCGCGAGTGGGGCAAGGCGATGCTGGCTGCGGGCGGAGCCTTCCTGCTGTTCTTCTTTCGCGGGCATGCGCCGTGGTTCCTGGGCTTCGTGGTGGCCAACCTGCTGGTGATGCTGGTGCCGGTGTATGGGCTGCTGGCGCATGCGCGGCTGATGAGCCGCCAGGTGTCGCGCCGGCTGCTGTGGGGCATCTATGGCTTTGGGGTGAGCGGGGTGGCGGTGTCATATGGCTTGGGCACCTCCACGGCGGTGGCGGTGGTCACGCTGTCGAGCGCGATTGCGCTGCTCTTCCTGGCCACAGCGGTGCTGGTGCTCAGCCATGCGCGGCAGCACCGCAATGGCGCGGTGTTCGTGGCGGGGCTGGTGATGGCGGCCATGGCCGCGGGCTTCCTGATGCGTGCGGTGCTGAGCCTGTTCGGGCAGGCCGAGGCGGTGTCGCCGGGCGCGCCGTCGCGGCCGCAGATCGGTGTGCTGCTGATGGGCGCGCTTTTTGTGGTGGGGGCGTCGATCGGCTTCTTTTCGATGGTGCACGAGCGCCAGCGGCAGGAGGTGCTGGACCGCGCGCGGCGTGACGGGCTCACGGGCCTGTTCACGCGCATGGCCTTCATGGACATGGGCCGCGCGCTGGAGCAGGCGCGCCCGCCGGTGCATTTTGCGGTGGCAATGATCGACCTCGACCACTTCAAGCTGGTGAACGACACGCACGGCCATGCGGCCGGCGACGTGGTGCTGGCCCACGTGGCGCGGCTGATCGCCAACACGGTGCGCAGCACCGACCTGGTGGGCCGCTACGGGGGCGAGGAGTTCTGCGTGCTGCTGCGCGACTGTTCGCTGGGCGAGGCCAGCGTGTTCGCGGCCCGCCTGGTGGAGGCGGCCCGCCATCAGGCGGTGCGCCTGCCCGGCGGCGGCGAGGTGGCGTTCACGGTGTCGGTAGGCTGCGCCGCGCGGCGGCTGCTGCCGCAGCCCGAAGCGCTGATGCAGACGCTGGCGCGTGCCGACAAGGCCTTGTATGACGCCAAGCACCAGGGGCGCGACCGCTGGGTGGCGCAGGCGCTGCCGAGCAAGACTTGACCTTGTAGCGGCTCCAGGCTCTTCAATGGCGCGGTTGCCACGGAGAACCGCCTCATGTCGTCCACCTCTTTCAACCCTGCCGTCTTCGATCGTCTGCTGGCCCTGTCGGCCGCGCCCGGCGCATGGCCCAGCGAGGAGCGCTGGCGCTACCTGGAAGCCGCACACGTGGTGGGCCAGACCCGCTTCGTGCCCCACCTGAAGACGCATGCCCGCATGCTGGCCCTGGCGTGGCACACCCGCGACTGGCCCGAGGTGGCCGGCCAGATGTTTCGCCTCGCCCTGGTGCCGCTGGGCCACACGCTGGGCCGCCTGCCGCTGGGCAATCCCGGGCGATCCAACGTGAGCGCCTTCCGACCGTTTGCGGTGCGGGAGGATTTGCAGGCCACGATCAATGCCGTGTCGAAAGACCTGGCCCTGGCTCGTCGTGATGTCACGGAGCGAGATCCAGGAGGGCGTTGATGCACGATGCTGCTGACGGGCTGCTGCCATGATGGGCATGGGGTGGAGTGGCTCACGGCATGCCGGGGGAAGTGGTACTGTTGCGTGCGGCAGGCGCACCCTACAGTCCCATCCTTCCGCCATGAAGAGCCCTGTTTCGTCCCATCAGTTGGCCACTCAGCTGCACTCGCTGGGGGTGCGCCCGGGCGACCTGCTGGTGGTGCACACCGCGTTTTCCGAGGTGGGGCCGGTGGAAGGTGGGCCGCAGGGTTTCATCGACGCGCTGCTGCGCTCCGTGGGCCCGATGGGCACGCTGATGATGCCCAGCCTGGCCGATCACGACGACTTGTTCGACCCGGCGGCCACCCCTTGCCGCAACATGGGCGTGGTGGCCGACACCTTCTGGCGCCTGCCGGGCGTGCTGCGCAGCGACAACCCCCATGCCTTCGCGGCGCGGGGGCCACTGGCCGGGCAGTTGCTGGCGCCGCATTCGGTGGTGGTGCCGCACGGGCCGGACAGCCCGCCGGGGCGCGCCATCGTGGCCGGCGGCAAGGTGCTGCTGGCCGGTGTGGGGCATGACGCGAACACCACCATCCACGTGGCCGAGAACGTGGCCGGTGTGGGCTATGGCTTCGAGGCGCGTTCGGTGGTGCGGCTCGACGGCGCACTGGTGGAGCTGCGCTACCGCGAGATCGACCACTGCTGCCGCGGCTTCGAGCGGGTGGGCGACGAACTGCGGCGCAGGGGCTGGCAGACCACGGGGCTGCTGGGGCATGCCGAGGCAGTGCTGGCTCCCTCGGCCCAGGTCTTCGAGGCGGCGTCGGCCCTGCTGGGCCACCACGCCGAGGCCTTGCTGTGCCCGCAGGGCCAGTGCAACTATTGCGATGCGGCGCGCAGGGCCGCATCGCCGGACGACCATCGGCACGGCGTGCCGGCCTGAGTTGCGTCGGGCCTCGCGCGGCGGGGCCGGCAAGGCGGGAACGCCTGCGAGGTGAGCATGGACATGTTTCTTGAACTCGACGGCCAGGGCGAGGTGTACCGACAACTGCACCGCGCCCTGCGCCAGGCCATTGCCCAGGGGCGCCTGCGCGAAGGGGCGAAGCTGCCCTCGACGCGCGAGCTCGCCCAGCAGATCGGCGTGGCACGCAACACCGTGCTGCTGGCCTACGAGCTGCTGTGTGCCGAGCACCTGGCGGTGTCGAAGGTGGGCTCGGGCACCTATGTGGCGCGCGGCACCACACCAGCGCGCACGGTGCTGCGGCCCAAGCCTGCTGCCACCCTGTTGCCGCCGCCCTCGCGTTATGCGCGACGGCTGCGCGACACCGACACCACCTGGTTCCGCCCCACGGGCCAGGCCCTGCGCTTCAACCTGCAGTACGGCACCCCCATGGTGGACGTGACCATGTACAGCGCCTGGAGCCGGGCGCTGGCACACGCGGCGCAGCACACGGATGCCGGCTATCCACCCACCCAGGGCCTGCCGGCCTTGCGCCAGGAGATCGCCGCCTACCTCAGCCAGCGCCGCGGGCTGGTGTGCGACGCCGACGACGTGATCGTGGTGAACGGCACGCAGCAGGCCGTGGCGCTCATCGGCCGCCTGCTGCTGGACGAAGGCGACCGCGTGGTGATGGAAGACCCTTCCTTCAAGCTGGCGCGCAACTGCTTCACTGCACAGGGGGCCCAGCCCTGCTTCGTGCCGGTGGACGACGAGGGGTTGCAGGTGGACGCCCTGCCCGGCGGGCCGCTCAAGCTGGCCTACGTGACCCCCTCGCACCAGTACCCCTCGGGCGTGCAGATGTCGATGCGTCGGCGCGTGGCCTTGCTGGCCGCCGCCGTGCAACGGGGCTTCTGGGTGGTGGAAGATGACTACGACGGCGAGTTCGGACTGGAGGGTCGTCTGCAGCCCGCGCTGGCGTCGATGGACACGGCCGGCCACGTGATCTACGTGGGCACCTTCTCGAAGATGCTGCTGCCCTCGATCCGCATGGGCTATATCGTGGCGCCGCGCGCCCTGCGCGACGACCTGCTCAAGGCCAAGCTGCTGGCCGACATTGCCAGCCCCGGCATCGAACAGGTGGCGCTGGCCCACTTCATGAAGAGCGGTGCCTTCGAACGCCACCTGCGGCGCGGCAACCTGGAGTTGCGCCGGCGACGCCAGGCCCTGCACGAGGGCGTGGCGCGCTGGTGCGGCGACGACATCGTGCTGCACGACAACGGTGCCGGCATGCATTGCGTGGCCTGGCTGCCGCGGTTCTCGTTCGAGCAGACGCAGCGGCTCATCGACCTGGCCCGCAGCGAAGGCCTGGGCCTGCATGCCATCCACAACCAGTACCAGCACCCGCCGCGCCACCCCGGGCTGCTGCTGGGCTTTGCCAGCACCTCGGTGGCGCAGCTGCGCGGCGCGATGAAGCTGCTGGGCGAATGCATCCAGCAGGTCCATGCCCAGCAGGCGGCCGCCGAACCGAAGACCGCCATCTGTACACCCTGAGCTAGCCTCAATCGGCCTCCCGTGCAGACGCGTGTGGCTTCGCCCCACATCGACTGGGGGATCGACGCCGCCGGCAAACGGCGTGTCGCAGACGTCGAACAATGGGCGCCACCTGAGGACATCACATGGAGGACCCCATGACCGCACTCGATCGCTTTCCCATCACGAAGAAGTGGCCTGCCCAGCACCCCGACCGCCTGCAGCTGTATTCGCTGCCCACGCCCAACGGCGTGAAGGTGTCCATCGCGCTGGAAGAGCTGGGCCTGCCCTATGAGCCGCACCTGGTGCGCTTCGACACCAACGACCAGCTCTCGCCCGAGTTCCTGTCGCTCAACCCGAACAACAAGATCCCCGCCATCATCGACCCGAACGGGCCGAAGGGCGAGCCGCTGGCCTTGTTCGAGTCGGGGGCCATCCTGTTTTACCTGGCCGAGAAGACGGGCCGTCTCCTGCCGGCCGACCCGGCCGCGCGGTATGAAACCCTGCAGTGGGTGATGTTCCAGATGGGCGGCATCGGGCCGATGTTCGGCCAGCTCGGCTTCTTCCACAAGTTCGCCGGCAAGGACTACGAAGACAAGCGCCCGCGCGACCGCTACGTGGCCGAATCGAAGCGCCTGCTCTCGGTGCTGGACCGGCGCCTCGACGGGCGCGAGTGGATCATGGGCAGCGACTACACCATCGCCGACATCGCCACCTTCCCCTGGGTGAACAACCTGATCGGCTTCTACGGGGCTGGCGAGCTGGTGGGCTTCAACGAGTTCGCCAATGTCAACCGCGTGCTGCAGGCCTTCGTGGCACGCCCGGCCGTGCAGCGCGGGCTCACGATCCCGGCAAGGCCGGCGGGCTGAACGCTTCGAACAGGCTGCGCACCGCCTGCTCCCACACCCGCCGCGGCACCTTCGTGCCCGGCGCGGCCAGCCGCAGCGCCAGCGCGTTCAGCGCCCCGTTGAGCATCGTGGCCAGCAGCTCGGGCGAGCCCTCGTAGCGCAGCACCCCTTCGGCCAGCGCAGCCTCGATGCCTTCGCGCAGAGCCTGCTGGCCCAGGCGGCGATCGAGCGCTTCCCAGCGCGACCAGCCCAGCACGGTGGGGGCATCCAGCAGCCAGATGCGCTGCACGCCCGGCTGGGTGACGAAGCGCAGCCACGCCAGCGAGCCCTGCACCAGGGCTTCGAGCGGGTCGTCCACCCTTTCGGTGGCGGCCTCAATGGCGGGCACCGCTTCTTCGCACAACTGCAGGCACACGGCCTCGAACAGCGCGGCCTTGTCGGCGAAGTGGTGGTACATGGCACCACGGCGCACACCGGCGCCTTCCAGGATCGCTTCGGTGCCGGTGGCGGCATAGCCGTGCTCGGAAAACAGCGCACGCGCCGTGTCGATCAGGCGGGCGCGGGTCTGCGCGGTGCGTTCTGCGTTGGTGGCCATGATCTCGATGGTACTTTACAGACAGTCTGTCCGTAAACTACATTTAACAGACAGATTGTCTGTTTATGGAGATCCTCATGCGCTTCAGCGACCGCTACCCCCTCATCGTCACCCCCCACAAGAACGCCTGCCGCGACTTCTGGGTGCGCCACCTCGGCTTCGAGGTGGGCTTCGACAGCACCTGGTTCGTCTGGCTGCACAGCGGCGACGGCTCGGCCAGCATCGCCTTCATGACGCCCGACCACCCGTCGGCCCCGCCGGGGCCCGAACCCTTCTCGGGCCGCGGCCTGTGCTTCGAGATGCAGGTCGACGACGTGGACGCGGCGTTTGCCGAAGCCACGCAACGGGCGCTGCCCGTCGGCTACCCGCTCACCGACGAAGCCTTCGGACAACGCCGCTTCGGCTTCACCGACCCTTCCGGCCTGTGGGTGGACGTGGTGCAGCAGACCGAACCCGCTGCCGGCTGGTGGGACCGCTACATGCTCGATCCAGCCTCCTGAGAGACAGTAGCCCAGCAGTAAACGATCGGCCGATACAAGGTCATCGCACCCCGGCGTGAGGTCTTGTGGCGCCGGCTTGAGCCTGGCCCACGGCATCGCTAGCCTCGAAGGCTCCTGGACGATCTGCTGGACTGCCTATCCATGAACTGGCCCGAATTCGCTCCCTGGCTCAGCCCGCTTCTCGCCGCCACGGTGGCTGTGACCATCGCCCTGGTGGTGCATCGCATCGGTCGCACGATCCTGCGGCGCGTCACCCATTTCTCGATCATGCTGCAGCACGTCGTGCGGCACATCGACCGCCCGGCCCAGTGGGTGCTGCCCCTGATCGGCCTGCAAGGGGTGTGGCACGGTTCACCCGCCGGCCTGCCCGGGCTCGGCACCGTCCAGCACAGCAGCGGCCTGCTGTTGATCGCCTGCATCACCTGGCTGCTGATCGCAGCGGTGCGCGGCATCGCCGATGGCGTGATCGCCCGGCACCCCGTGGATGTGGCTGACAACCTCCACGCGCGTCGCATCCAGACGCAGACCCGGGTGCTGGCCCGCACGGCGATGTCGATCCTGGCCGTCGTGGGTCTGGCCTTCATGCTGATGACGTTCCCCGGCGCACGCCAGCTGGGCACCAGCCTGCTGGCCTCGGCCGGTGTCATCGGCATCGTGGCGGGCATCGCCGCCCAGTCGGTGTTCAGCAACCTCATTGCCGGACTGCAGATCGCCCTCGCCCAGCCCATCCGGCTCGACGATGTGCTGATCGTCAATGGCGAATGGGGTCGCGTCGAGGAGATCTCGGGTACCTACGTGGTGTTGCGTATCTGGGACGAACGCCGCCTCATCATCCCGCTGCGCTGGTTCATCGAGAACCCCTTCGAGAACTGGACGCGGCGCAGTGCCGACATCCTCGGCACCGTCTTCCTGTGGGTGGACTATCGGTTGCCACTGGAGCCGCTGCGGGCGGAGGCCCGGCGGGTCTGTGAAGCTTCACCCAAGTGGGACGGCAAGGTCTGCGGCGTGGTGGTGTTCGAAGCGGGACCGCAGTCGATGCAGCTGCGCGTGCTGGTGAGTGCCGCCTCGTCGGGTGATGCCTGGGACCTGCGCTGCGAGATGCGCGAGGCGCTCGTGAACTTCATTGCCCGAGAGTATCCCGAGTGCCTGCCGCGCCTGCGCGCCGAGGTGGACGCCTTGCCCGCACCCGCGCCAGCCGCGACGCCGGCCTGACTAGCGGATGCCTGCTCGCAGGAAGCTCTGCACGAACTGGCGCTGGAAGATGAGGAAAGCCAGCAGCAACGGGGCACTCGCAATGAGGGTGGCGGCGTTGATGATGGACCAGTCGATGCCCTGATCGGTGCCGGCGAACACGGCCAGGCCCACGGTGAGCGGGCGCGTTTCCACGCTGTTGGACACGATGAGCGGCCACAGGAAGTTGTTCCAGTGGTAGCTCACCGACACCAGGGCATAGGCCAGGTAGACCGGCCACGCCAGTGGCACGTACACACGCCACAGCACGCCCAGCACACCGCAGCCTTCGATGCGGGCCGCTTCTTCCAGCTCGCGCGGGATGGTCTTGAAGGCCTGGCGCAGCAGGAAGATGCCGAAGGCCGAGGCCACATAAGGCAGGGCCATCGCAGTGATCGTGTCCACCAGGCCCAGGGCATGCAGGCTGCGGTAGTTCTCGACGATGACCACGTCGGGCATGACCATGAGCTGCACCAGCACCAGCGCAAAGGCCAGATCGCGCCCCGGGAACTCAAAGCGCGCAAACGCGTAGGCCGCCAGCGTACACAGCACGAGCTGGCCCGCCAGGATGAAGCTCACGAGCAAGAAGGTGTTGAGAAAGTAGCGCGGGAAGGGGGCGGCGGCCCACGCGGCGCGGAAGTTCTCGAGCGTCCAGGGGGCAGCCAGCTCGAAACGGGTGGCGTACTCGCCGGGGTGGATGGCCGTCCACACGGCATACAGCAGAGGCAGCACCCACAGCAGGCCCAGCGCCCACGCGCCGGCGGTGTGCAGCCAGGTGTCCAGGCGCGAGGTGTTCATTGGTAGTGGGTGCGGCGTTCGAGCCAGCCGAACTGCACCAGGGCCACGAGGGCCAGGATCAGCAGCAGCACCACGGTGAGGGCCGCGGCATAGCCGGCATCCCAGAACTTGAAGCCGGTCTCGTAGATGTAGTACAGCAGCAGCGTGCTGGCGTTGTCGGGCCCGCCGCGGGTCATCACCACGACGTGGTCGATGAGGCGGAAAGCGTTGATCACCGCGTTGATCAGCACGAACAGCGTGGTGGGCATCAGCAGCGGAAAGGTGATGCGCCAGAAGACCTGCCAGCGGCTCGCGCCTTCAAGCTCGGCCGCCTCGTGCAGCTCGGTGGGGATCTGCTGCAGCGCGGCGAGGTAGAAGATCATGAAGAAGCCCGCCTCCTTCCACACCGCCACCACCATCATCGCGCCCAGCACGGTCTCGCGCGAGCCCAGCCAGTTGTGGGCGGCCCCGCCGAAGAGGCTGCGGACCTGATCGAGCAGGCCATAGTCGGGCGTGTAGAAGAAGAGCCAGATGTTGGCCACCGCGATCATGGGCAGCACGGTGGGCGTGAAGTAGGCCAGGCGCAGCCAGCCGCGGCCGGCGAGGTGGCGGTTGACCCACAGCGCCATCACCATGGCCAGCACGATGGAGGGCACGATGGTGCCCAGCGCATACCAGGCGTTGTTGACCAGCGCTGCCCAGAACACCGGATCGTCAAGCAAGGCGCGGTAGTGCTCCAGCCCCACGAAGCGCGCGGGCCGGTTGGGCCGCGGCGTGGAAAAGAGGCTGTGCCACACCGCGCCCACGGCGGGGTAGTGGGTGAAGGCCACGAGCAGCACCGCCGCCGGCAGCAGGAGCAGCCAGCCGTACAGGGCGGCGCGTCGCTCGGTGACCCCCATGGTCATGGCCCCTGGTGGCTTCAGCGGTAGGCCCGCAGGATGCGATCGGCTTCGCGCTGGGCGTCGCGCAGGGCCTGCTCGGGCGTCTTGGCACCCGTGAGCGCCGCCTGCAGGCCGTCGTTCAGCGCCTTGGTGACGCGCTGGTTCTCATGCGTGGACAGCTCGGCCACGGCGTAGCGCAGCTGGTCGCGGGCCACCAGCGGCGCGGGGAACTCGGCCACGTAGGTCTTCATGGCCGGGGTTTCCCACGCTGCGGGCGAGACGGCCACGTAGCCCGTGGCAATCGCCCACTCGGCCGCGCGCTCGGGCGTGGTCATCCAGCGCACGAACTTCATCGCCGCCTCGCGCTCGGCCGGCGTGGTGCGCTTGGCCACGTAGAAGTTGCCACCGCCGGTGGGCGTGCCACGCTGCTTGCCCTGGGGCAGCATGGCCACGCCGAAGTCGAACTTGGCGTTGTTGCGGATGTTGGTGAGGTTGCCGGTGGTCGTCCAGATGATGGCCGCCTTGCGCTCGAAGAAGTCGCGCGGCGTGGTGCCCCACTCCACCACGCCGGGCGGGTGCACCTGGTGCTTGCGCGAGAGGTCGGCCCAGTACTGCAGCGCCTCGATGACGGCCGGGTGATCAAAGCGCGTCTGCGTGCCTTCAGGGTTCATCAGCTCCACGCCGTTCTGCGTGGTGAAGGCCTGGAAGAGCCAGTACGGAAAGCCCGAGGACGGCACCTGCACGCCCCAGGTCGTGACATTGCCGGCAGCATCGCGCTTGGTGAGCTTCCTGCCCATCTCCACAAGCTCGGCCCAGGTTTGCGGGGGGCGTTGCGGGTCGAGCCCGGCCTCGCGAAAGAGGTCCTTGTTCCAGTACATCACGATGGTGGATCGCTGGAAGGGGATGCCCCAGGTCTTGCCACCGGTCTGGCTGTTCTTCATGAAGCCGGGGTAAAAGCTGCCTATCCAGGCCCGGTCGGCGTCGGTCTTGACCATCTCGTCGAAGGGCACGATGGCATCTTCGTCGATCAGGGTGTACATGTCGGTGGACAGGATCACCGACACGTGCGGTGCTTCGCCGGCCTTGGTGGCCGTGAGCACCTTGGTGATGGTGTCCTGGTAGCTGCCCGAGTACACCGGCTTGATCTTGATGCCAGGATGGTCCTTCTCGAAGGCAGCGGCCATGCCGTCGATGATCTTGGTGACCGGGCCACCCACGGCCACGGGGTAGTAGAAGCTCAGCTCGACGGCCGAGGCCGCCGTGACGGCCGCGGCGGCGCCAAGGCCGGCAGCAAGCCGCACCAGGGGTTTGAGGAGGGTTCTCATGCAGGGCACTCCAAGGGGTTGGGGAGGGGCGGGACAGGTCCGTCATCGGCGCGCTGGCCGCTGACGGCATCGAAACCATGCTGGTGCTCGGGCGCCCAGTGCAGGCCCACGGCCCGGCCGGCGGCCACGGGCGAGCGGCCGTTGCAGCGCATCACCAGGCGGTGCGGTCCGCGGTCGGCGCTGCACACCACCATCGACTCGGCACCCAGGTATTCGACGGCCTCGACGCGCGCGGCCAGACCGCTGCCCGGCGGGCCCAGGCGCAGGTGCTCGGGGCGCACGCCCAGGGTGAGGCCGCGGCGGGTGGCATCCACCAGCTCGACGGGAAAGAGGTTCATCGCTGGCGCGCCGATGAAGCCGGCGGCGAAGGCCGTGGCCGGTCGTTCGTACAGTTCGGCCGGCGGGCCCTGCTGCTCGATGCGCCCGGCACGCATCAGCACGACGTGATCAGCCATGGTCATGGCCTCGGTCTGGTCGTGCGTGACGTAGACCATGGTCATGCCCAGGCGTTGCTGCAGCGCGCGGATCTCCCCGCGCATGTGCTGGCGCAACTGGGCATCGAGGTTGGACAGCGGCTCATCCATCAGGCACACCGGGGCTTGCGCCACGATGGCACGTGCCAGGGCCACACGCTGGCGCTGGCCGCCCGAAAGCTGCGCCGGCTTGCGCTCCAGCAGCGCCTGCAGGCCCAGCAGTTCGGCCGCCTGGGCGAGGCGTTGCGCACGTTCCGGCTTCGGCAGGCGGCGCACGCTCAGGCCGAAGACGATGTTCTCACCCACCGTGAGGTGGGGGAACAGCGCATAGTTCTGGAAGACCATGGCGATGCCCCGTTGGGGGCTGGGCAGCTGGGTGACGTCGCGATTGCCGATGAGGATCTGCCCGCCGTCCGCCCGCTCCAGCCCGGCGATCAATCGCAAGGTCGTGGACTTGCCGCAGCCCGAGGGCCCCAGCAGGGCCACGAGCTGGCCGGCCTCGGCACGCAGCGAGACCCCGTCCACCGCCCGGGTGGCCTCCCAGTGCTTGTGCACGGCGCGCAATTCGATGGCGCTCACTGGGCGCCCCCGACCACGTGCAGCACAGGCACCCCACCGGCCCACAGCGCCGCGTAGTCCGCCGGCGGCGATGCGTCGGTGAACAGGTGGTCGATCGCGTCCAGCCGGCCCCCGCGCGCCAGCGCATTGCGGCCGAACTTGCTCACGTCGGCCACCAGCAGGCTGGCGCGGGTGTGAGCTGCCATCGCCATGCGGGCCGTGACTTCATCCACCTCGAATTCGAGCAGGCTGCCGTCCTTGTCGATGCCGCCCACGCCAAACACCGCATAGTCGGTCTTGTAGGCCGCAAAGCACTGCGCCGCCGCAGGGCCGACGATGTCGAGGTCGCTCGGCCGCAGCGTGCCACCGGCCAGCGTGAGCGTGATGCCGGCACAGCCGGCCAGCGCATTGGCCACGTTCAGGCTGTTGGTGATGACCTTCAGATCCTGGTGATCACGCAGCGCCAGCGCCACCTGCTCGGGCGTGGTGCCCAGGCCGATGGACACCGAGCTGCCGTCCGGAATGAAGGCCGCCACCGCCGCCGCAATGCGGCGCTTGGCCTCCAGATGCTGCACCTGGCGGCGCTGGTAAGGCAGGTTGCCCTGCACCGCGGGTGCCTCCACACCGCCATGCACACGGCGCAGCAGGCCACGTTCACACAAACCGTTCACGCCGCGCCGGATGGTCTGCGGCGTCACGTCGAAGCGGCGCGAGAGGTCGTCGATACCGACGAAGCCTTGTTCTCGGACCAGATCGAGAATATGGCGATCGCGCTCGCTCAGGTCGGACAGAAGCATGGAAGTTTCGAACGCTCGGGTGTGTTCGTTCGAAACTCTAGAAAGGCCATGTGAAAGCCGTGTGTCAGCCTCACACCCTGCCAGGTGACTCTGTGCAGGCGCATCCGTTTGCGATGTACTGCGTCCTCAGACTCGTTCCGCCGAGGTGATCCATGCCTGCCCTTCTGCCACACGTGCTCGTCCATCTCTCTGACACCCACATCACCGTGCCCGGCCGTTTACTGGACGGCCGCGTGGACACGGCCACCGCACTGGCGCGTGCCGTGGAGGCGGTGGGACGCCTGCAGCCCGCACCCGTGGCCGTGCTGGTCAGTGGCGACCTGGTCGATGCCGGATCGCCCGAGGAATACGACCACCTGCGCACGCTGCTGGCCCCACTGCCCGGCCCGGTCTACCTGATGCCGGGCAACCACGACGAGCGCGGCGCCCTGCGCGCGGCCTTTGCCGACCACCCCTACCTCGGGCAGATGGGGGGTGGCGAGTTCATCCAGTACACGGTGGACCTGCGCGGCCTTCGCCTCGTCACGCTGGACACCGTGGTGCCCGGTGCCGGCCACGGCGCGCTGTGCGGGCACCGTCTCGACTGGCTCGACGCCACACTCGCCCAGGCGCCCGGACAGCCCACCCTGGTGGCCCTGCACCATCCGCCCTTCCTCACGCACATCGAGCACATGGACGCCCTGGGCCTGCGGGAGGGCCGCGAAGACTTCGAAGCCATCATCCGCCGCCACCCCCAGGTGGAGCGCATCGCCTGCGGCCATCTGCACCGCTGCATCCAGGCCCGTGTCGCCCACACGGTGGCGATCACCGTGCCTTCGCCGGCCCACCAGGTGGAGTTGGACCTCGTGGGCGACCATCCGGCCAGCTACACCTTCGAGCCCCCCGGCTTCGGCCTGCACGTGTGGACCACCGGCACCGACCTCGTCAGCCACGTGATGCCGGTGGGCGACTTCCCGGGGCCGTTTGCGTTTTAGGCCACCAGCGTGAAATTCGCGCTCGCCGCCACCTGCCCATTCACCACCACCTCGGCTCGATGGGCACCGGGGTACAGCACCCGCGTGCTGCGGGGGATGAAGTTGCGGCGGAAGACAAGACGAGCGTGCGGCATCAGCAGGTGGCGGGGATCGTGCCGTCGGCCGCCAGCAGCGTTTCCAGCGCCTGCTCGCGGATGCCGTAGAAGCGCTTGATCTCGCGGATCTGCTCGAGCACCTCGCCGGCCGGCTTGGGGCTGGTGCGCTTGACCGCCAGGATCATCTTGTTCTTGTTGGTGTGCTCCAGCGAGATGAACTCGAAGACCTGGGTGTCGTAGCCGCTGGCTTCCAGCAGCAGGGCACGCAGGCCGTCGGTGAGCATCTCGGCCTCCTGGCCCAGGTGCACGCCGTGCTGAAGGATGGGCCGCAGCGGGTGCGGCGACAGCAGCTGCGGGCGGATCTGCTTGTGGCAGCACGGCGAACACAGGATGATCGACGCCCCGCCGCGCACGCCCTGGTGGATGGCCAGGTCGGTGGCGGTGTCGCAGGCGTGCAGGGCGATCATCACGTCGATGGGCTGGGGCGCGCGCCGGGCGATGTCACCCTCGTCGAAGCGAAGGCCGTCCAGGCCCAGGCGCTGCACGATGCCGTTGCACAGGGCCACCAGGTCGCCGCGCAGCTCCACCCCCACCACGTCGGCGCGGCGCTGCAGGTGCTGCTGCAGGTGGTCGTGCACGGCGAAGGTGAGGTAGCCCTTGCCGGCGCCGAAGTCGAGCACGCGCACCGGCTCGCCCCCGTCGCGCCCGGCCAGCGGGGAATCGGTGAAGGCGTGCGAGAAGATCTCGACGAACTTGTTGATCTGCTTCCACTTGCGCGCCATCGCCGGCACGAGGTGGTGGCCGGCGTCCATCACGCCCAGCTCGACCAGGAAGGGGCGTTGCGGATCGACCCAGCGCTTTTTCTCGCGGTTGTGGCCGGCCGGCGGCAGGGCCTCGGCCACCGCGCCATGGAGTCGACCGGTGCGCAGGCTGGCCTTGCCCTTGCGGCTGTAGGCGAGCTGCACTTCCTGCGTGGGCGTGAAGAGATGGGCATTGCGAAAGCCCTGGGCAATCCACTCGCGCAGCGCCGGCGCCACCTCGTCGGCTGGCAGGTTCTTCGTGATGTCGCGGGTGCGGTAGCGCCACACGAAGGACCAGTGCGGCTGGCCGCGCAGCACCACGGGGCGGCCCATCAGGCGCTCCAGTTCGGGCTCTTCACCCTCGTAGCGCGCCAGCACCAGCTTGTGGGCGGCACCCTGCGCCACCTCGGTGGCCACGCGGGCGAGGAAGCGTTCGAGGGCGTCGGTGTCGGGCGCGGTCATGGGCAGAAAGTGTAGGACGGGGAATGAAAAAGCCCGGCGTATGCCGGGCTTCCCAGACTGCCGCAGCAGCGGCTTACTTGAGGTGGCTGCTGATCAGCTTGGTCATTTCGAACATCGACACCTGGGCCTTCTTGAAGATCTCCTTCAGCTTGGCGTCGGCGTTGATCATGCGCTTGTTGACGGCGTCCTGCAGCTTGTTCTTCTTGATGTAGTCCCACACCTTCTTGGTCACTTCCGTGCGGGGCAGGGCCTTGTCACCGATGACGGCGGCCAGCGCGGCGCTGGGGGTCATCGCCTTCATGAACGCGGCGTTCGGGGTGCGCTTGACCTTGGGCTTGGCCGCCTTCTTGGCGGGGGCCTTCTTGGCCGGCGCAGCCTTCTTGGCAGCGACCTTCTTGGCCGGCGCTGCCTTCTTCGCCGCGGGCGCCTTCTTGGCAGGCGCCGCCTTCTTCGCGGCCGGGGCCTTCTTGGCCGGGGCCTTCTTTGCTGCCGCCTTTTTGGCGGGAGCCTTCTTCGCAGTTGCCATGTCGAATTTCTCCATCACGTGAGTGGTTGATGTGCCGGGTCGGGGCGAGAACCGCATGAGCCCTCGTTCCTGCCGAACACCTGCGAGGCGAATGGTACTGCGTGTGCATGCCACTGAGAAGCAGTTTTCAGAGGGAAAACCACCGTTTGAGCCAGTGTTCAT
The DNA here is from genome assembly GCF_002930615.1 of Caldimonas caldifontis. Taxonomy (GTDB): domain Bacteria; phylum Pseudomonadota; class Gammaproteobacteria; order Burkholderiales; family Burkholderiaceae_C; genus Caldimonas; species Caldimonas caldifontis. The sequence continues at coordinate 34,009 of NZ_PSNX01000018.1, forward strand.
GCGGTTTTGTCGCGGCCGGGCATCACTGAAAGGGGGGGACTCCCCCTCTGGAAGCCCCCAAGGCGCGCAACAACGGGCTGTTACCCATCGCACCTCGACGCTTTCCACAATGGTCTGCCGCTCCTTCCAATCCCCTTCCCCAGCCATCACACAGGAGACAGCCATGGCCAAGAAGATCCTCATGCTCGTCGGCGATTTCGGCGAGGACTACGAAACGATGGTGCCCTTCCAGGCGCTCTCGATGGTGGGCCACACCGTGCATGCGGTGTGCCCGGACAAGCGCGCCGGCGACTGGGTGATGACCGCCATCCACGACTTCGACGGCTACCAGACCTACTCGGAAAAGCCCGGCCACCGCTTCAGCCTCAACGCCGACTTCGCACAGGTCAAGGGCGAGGACTACGACGCCCTGGTGGTGCCCGGCGGGCGCGCACCCGAGTACCTGCGCATGAACCGCGAGGTGATCGCCCTCGTCCAGCACTTCGCGAAGGCCGGCAAGCCCATCGCCGCCATCTGCCATGGCGCGCAGTTGCTGGCCGCCGCGGGCGTGATCCGCGGCAGAAAAGTGTCGGCCTATCCGGCCTGCGCCGCCGAGGTGGAACTGGCGGGTGCAAGCTATGCCGAGATCGCGGTGGACCAGGCCGTGACCGACGGCACCCTGGTGACCGCGCCCGCCTGGCCAGCCCACCCGGCCTGGCTCGCGCAGTTCCTGAAGGTGCTGGGCACACGCATCGAGGCCTGAGCTTGGCAAGGCCGCGGCACAGCGGCTATGGTTGAAGCTGTCCGCGCGGCTCGCGCGACGAGGAGACCCCGATGTGCGAGATCTTCATTCGCGCCAACCCGCAGTCCTACGACTCGCGCACCCGCTCGGTGCGCCTGCACGGCGTGGTCACCAGCATCCGGCTGGAAAACCTCTTCTGGGAGGTGCTGGCCGAGATCGGCGAGCGCGACGGCCTGGGGGTGACCCAGCTCATCGAGAAGCTCTACGACGAGCTGGTGGCCGCGCGCGGGGAGGTGGGCAACTTCGCCTCCTTCCTGCGCGTGAGTGCGCTGCGCTACCTGGCGCTGCAACTGCACGAGCGCATCCCCAGCGACCTGTCGGTGCCCATCCGCTCGCTCGACGCCCGCCAGGTGCTCGATCGCCTGCCCGAGAGCTGGGCCACGCCGGGGCTGCGGCCACGGCCGCACTGAACGTCAGGCGCGGAGCGGATCGAGCAGCAGCTCGGGCGTGATCGCGTCCAGCGTGGCGCAGCCGCACAGCGCCATCGCGATCTCGAGTTCGTCGCGCAGCAGGCGCAGCAGATGCGCCACTCCCTGCGCCCCGCCGGCCGCCAGCGCCCACACCTGGGGCCGGCCGACCAGCACGGCGCTGGCCCCCAGCGCCAGCGCCTTGAAGACGTCGGTGCCGCGGCGGATGCCGCCGTCCACCAGCACCGGCAAGCGCCCTCCCACCGCGGCCAGCACGGCCGGCAGCACCTGCGCCGTGGGGGCGGCCGTGTCCAGCGTGCGCCCCCCGTGGTTGGAGACGATGAGGCCCGCCACACCATGGCCCAGCGCCTCGCGTGCGTCGGCGGGGTGCATCACGCCCTTGAGCAGCACCGGCAGGCGGGTCGTGGCACACAGCCAGTCGACGTCGTCCCAGGTGGGTGCCGCCTGCAGCAGGTCATCGAAGAGCGCACTGCGCCCCGGAGCCGCCGGTGACGCCACCGCAGACGGCCGGCCGGCCAGGTGTACCGCCGAGACACCCGGCGGCAGGCGGAAGCCGGCCCGCCGCTCGCGGTCGCGCGCGCCGCTGACCGGCGCATCCACGGTGAGCACCAGCGCCTCGCAGCCCGCGGCCTCGGCGCGCTGCACCAGCTCGCGCCAGAAACCGCGGTCGGTCTGCGGATAGAGCTGCATCCACAGCGGGCCGGCCTCGGTTTCACCGTGCATCGCCTGCGCCACCGCTTCCACCGGCGTGTTCGACTGCAGGCTGAGCACCATGCCCGCCCCCAGCGCCGCGGCGGCGTAGGCGGTGGCCAGCTCGCCATCGGGATGGGCCAGGCGTTGATGGGCCACGGGCGCCAGCAGGATGGGATGCGCCAGCGTGCGGCCCAGCAGCGTGCGGCGGGTGTGACCGCCGGCCGTGCGGCACAGCACCCTGGGCTGCAGGCACAGCGCGTCCCAGGCCGCACGGTTCGCCCGCACGGTGTGCTCGTCGCCGGCACCCCCACTGACATAGGCCCAGGCGTTGGCGTCGAGACGCGCCTGCGCCAGCGCCTCGTAGTCGGCCGGACTCACGGCGGCGGCACTCATGTGTCGGCCCACAATCGCAGGAGGTTGTGGTAGGTGCCGCTCAGGCCCACCACCGCCGCGTCGGTGCCAGCCATCTCGCGCAAGGCGCCCAGGTGCCGGTCCATGTCGAAGAGCAGGCGGCGCTGCTCGTCGCTGCGCACCATGCTCTCGACCCAGAAGAAACTGGCCAGGCGCTCGCCGCGTGTGACCGGGCTCACGGCATGCACGCTGGTGCCCGGGTAGATCACGGCATCGCCCGCGGGCAGCTTCACGCGCTGGCGACCGAAGGTGTCGTCGATCACCAGCTCGCCGCCGTCGTAATCCTCGGGATCGGACAGGAAGAGGGTGCAGCTCACGTCCGAGCGCACCCGCTGGCCGGTGGCGCGCGAGTGCATCACCGCCCCATCCACATGGGCACCATAGGTGTTGGCGTCGCCTCCATAGCGGTTGAACAGAGGGTTGAAGATCTTCTTGGGCAGGGCCGCCGAGAAGAACACCGCGTGGCGCTCCAGGGCGGCCAGCACCAGGGCCTGCAGCCGGCGCGAGGCCTCGCTGTCCTGGCGCAGCTGGCGGTTGTGCTTGGCCTGCACCGCCTGGGCGCCGGCCGTGGCGCGGCCGTCGATCCATTCGCCGCTGGCCAGCCACTGGCGGGCCTGCCGGAGTTCATCGGGATGGAGGACCTGGCGTAGATGCACGAGCATGGCTGGGACCCTTCCCTCAGAACACGGCCTTGAGCGTGGCCTGCACCGTGCGGGGCGCCCCGGGCGTGTAGAAACCGCGGTACAGCGAGTCGGCGTAGAGCTTGTCGGTGGCATTGTTGACGTTCACCTTGAGCGACAACGACTCGTTGAAGGCGTACTCGGCCATGAGGTCCAGCGTGGTGAAGCTGGCCGCGGTGACATGACGCGCCCCCTCGGGGTTCTGCTCGCCGCGGTGGTTCAGGCCCGCACCCACGCGCAGCGACGGCAGCACCCGGTAGGTGGTCCACAGGCTGGCGCTGTGCTTGGGCGTGAGGCCCGGGCGATCGCCTTGCACCTGCGCGCCGGTCCCTGCGGGGTTGGGGGTGACGTTGCTGCGGTCGATCCTGGCGCTCGGAATCCAGGTGTAGGACAGGAAGGCGTCCCACTGGGCGGTGATGCGCCCGGCCACGTCCAGGTCCAGGCCCAGCGCGTGGCGCTTGCCCGACAGCAGGTCCTGCGGCGAATCCGGGTCGGTGTTGCGCTCGTTGTACTTCTCTGAGTAGAACAGTGCCGTGCCCACCCACAGCCGGTTGTCGAGCAGATCGAACTTGCCGCCGATTTCGATGTTGCGACTCTTCTCGGGCGGCGTGTTCAGCACCCGCGCATTCGCCGGGTTGGTCAGCGCCGCGTTGATGGTGTGCTGGTAGGTGTCGGCCGAGGTGTTGTAGGAGGTGCCATACGACACATGGAAGGACGCCCAGTCATTGGGCTGGAAGAGCAGACCCACCCGCGGGCTCCAGAGCATGTCCTTCATCGTGAAGCTGTTGCCGGCCGTGTCCCGGAAATCGGCCTTGAAGCGGTCGAAGCGCAGGCCGCCCACCAGTTTGAGCACCGACGTCAGCTCGACCGTGTCCTGGGCATACAGGCTGATGTTGCGCACGTCGAACTCGTTCATCGCGATGTCGCGCGTGTCACCGATGCTCGCCCCATCATTGGGGGTGCCCACGGTGGTGTTCGGGCGGGCCGGGCCGGCCGCGTTGTTGTTGCGCCGGGCGTCTTCCTGGGTGAACTCCACGCCCGCGATCAGGCTGTGGCGAACGCCCAGGGCCTGGAAGCTGTTGCTGAAGTCGCTTTGCAGCGTGGTGATGTCGCTCACTCCCACGCGGCCCTTGCCGGTGCGCGTGAGCACGGTGTCGGGCCCGAGGGTGTCCGGCGTGACGGCCACGCCACCCGGCTGCGACGCCGCGCCGGCGAAGCGCACCACGCTGGCCCACAGGTCGCGCTCGAAGCGGCCATGCTGCAGCGAGGTCTTGAGTTCGGCGCCGCCACCGAAGCGATGGATGTGCATCAGGCTGCCGTAGGTCGAGCGGCCCTGGTTGTAGTCGCTGGCCAGACCGTAGTAGTTCTTGGCCGGCAGCGAGGGCTTGATCTTGCCGTCGATCAGGAACCAGGGGTGGTTGTAGAGCGGCTTGTTGTCGTACTCGAGGTGGTAGAAGCCCACCTGGAATTCGTTGGCCGTGCCGATGCCCCAGTTGTAGGTGGGCGCGATGCCCTTCTTGTCAATCTCCGCCCCCCAGTGCTCGGCCTGGTGCACCAGGGTGTTGATGCGCAAGGCCGCATCCGGTCCCGTCAGGAGGTTGAAGTCGCCGGTCACGCGCCAGTCCTCACCGGAGCCGGCGCTGACATTGACCTCGTGGCGGTTCATCAGGAACGGCCGCTTGCTCACCTGGTTCACCACGCCGCCGGTGGAGCCGCGACCGAAGAGCATCGAGGCCGAGCCCTTGAGCACCTCGACACGCTCGAGGTTGAAGGTGTCGCGCTCCTGCAGGCCCGGGTCGCGCCGGCCATCGAGGTAGATGTCGCCAGCCTGCAGCAGCGAAAAACCGCGCAGACGGACGTCCTCTTCGCCGGTCTCGCCGGCCTGGAAGGTCACGCCGGCAGTGGCGCGCAGCACTTCGCGGAAGTCGTCGAGGTTGCGGTCGTCCATCAGGCGCTCGGTGATGACCGTGACCGACTGGGGGATGTCGCGCAGGGCCTGGTCACCCTTGCCGATGCCACTGCGGTTCACGCGCAGACTGTCCTTCGGGTCGTGCTCGGCCGTGGCCTGCACCTTCACCTCCGGCAGGGCGGTGGCTTGAGCGGCGGCCGGGGGGTCAGCCGGCGGCGTCTGGGCCCAGGCGCCGCCCACGGCCAGGCTGGCCATGAGCGCGGCGGCGGGGCCGACGCGGGGAGCCGCCGGAGCGGCCGAGGGGGAACGGGACGGGCGCGGGCGCGCCTGGGCGCGGACGGTGCGTGCCATGAGGGCTTCTCTCCAGAGTGGTGCAAGACACTGACCGAACGATGTCTTGGCTGGCGAGAAGCGAGGCCGGCCTCAGCCGGACCCCAGGGCTGGCGGGACCGTGTTCGGAACGAAACTTTTCGTAATGATAATGATTCTTATTGTGTTTTGCGCGATCCGCCGGGAGAAGGGTGCGGCAAGCGCGCACCCTGCCCAGAGCCTCTCAGGATGTCTTGCGATCGGGCAGCTTGGGCGCCGTGCGCACGCTCAGGACCATCGTGATCGCCAGGATGGTCGCCACCACGCCGAGGGAGGCGAACACGGGGATCTTCACCACGTCGATGAGCAGCATCTTGCTGCCGATGAAGACCAGGATCACCGCCAGGCCGTAGCTCAGCAGGTGGAACTTGGCCGCCATGGCCGCGAGCAGGAAATACATCGCGCGCAGACCCAGGATGGCGAAGATGTTCGAGGTCAGCACGATGAAGGGGTCGGTGGTGATCGCGAAGATCGCGGGAATGGAATCCACCGCGAAGATCACGTCGATCACGCCCACCAGGGCCACCACCAGCAGCAGCGGCGTGGCGATGCGCTTGCCGTTCTCCATCGTGAAGAACTTCTCGCCATCGAAGTTCTTCGACACCGGCATCAGGCGACGCAGCAGCTTGAGCGCGGGGTTGTCGTCCAGGTTGGGCTCCTGGCCCGAGGCCCACCACATCTTGATGCCGGTGACGAGCAGGAAGGCGCCGAAGACATAGAGCAGCCAGTGGAACTGCGCCACGAGCCAGCTGCCCAGCAGGATCATCACCGTGCGCAGCACGATGGCCCCGATGATGCCGATCATGAGCACCCGCTTCTGGTAGGCCGGCGGCACCGCGAAGTAGGTGAAGATCATCAGAAAGACGAAGATGTTGTCGACCGCGAGCGACTTCTCGATGAGGTAGCCGGTCAGGAACTCGGTGGCCTTGACATTGGCCACGGCCGTGCCGTGATCCTGTGCCACCGCCCACCAGAACAGCCCGTTGAAGGCAAAGCTCAGGGCGATCCACACGAGCGACCAGTTCAGCGCCTCCTTCACCGACACCGCATGAGCGCCCTGCTTGCGCAGGACCACGAAGTCGATGAAAAGCGCAACGAGAACGGAAACGACAAAAAAGACCCAGAGCCAGTCCGGCGCAATGGTGTTCATGAACACTCCAAGAAAGGTTGGATTGCGCCGAAAGGTCTTGCGGGGTGAAGACGCAGCCCTGGCGGGCTGGCTTCCTGCGGGGCCCGGGCGCTTCATTCGAAGCGTCCGTATTGACGGGCCGTCGCCACGGTGGGGAACCGTGTGCTACTCCCCCTTCGACAGTCGGGATTGTCGCGGCTGGCCCCAAAACCCAGCAAGTCGCGGGGCTTTGTTCCCATAGGCTTCAATGCAAGCCAGACTTCCACTTACGTCTCTGCGCCCTGGCGCCCGCCCGACCAACGAGGAGCCCTCCATGCACAAGACCGTCATCCTGGTCGACGATGCTGCACACACCCGCGCCCGCCTCACGGCCTTGCTTGATGCCCAACCCGCACCGGTGCGCGTGGCTCCCGGCGAGCTGGTGCTCATCGGCTGCGCGCCGCGCATGACGCACCGCGTCTCGAAGTGGGTGTCCCACGGGGCGCGGGAACACTGGCGCACCAAGTGGGCGCGCAAGCTCTTCGACGAATTGCAGCCCTGGCTGCAGGCCCAGGGACTCACGGCGGAATGCGTGCTGGCCAAGGGGCCGATCGAGGACGTGGTGGCCGAACTGCAGGCCGACCAGGTGATCGATGCGCGCCGGCCGAAGGCCCCTGCGCCCACGGAAGCACCCCGCGAGCCGGCCGCCCGTCCAGCCTGGCGCTCGGCCTTGATGGTGTTCGGTCTGGGCACCCTGATCGCGCTGGCCGAGGCCTGAAGGCGCCCCGCTGTCGGCACTGGGCGCGAGCCCGGGGCTGCGCTATGCTGGGCACATGCTGCTGATCCTTCTTCGCTGGGGCCTCCTGGCCGCCGCCCTGCTTTTCGTTGCCTATCTCTACCCGGCCGTGCAGGTGGCCAGCTTTGGCGCGGCCCTGGTCGCCGCGCTGGTGCTGGGTCTGCTCAACGCGGTGGTGCGGCCCATCCTGGTGGTGCTGACACTGCCGGTGACGCTGGTCACGCTGGGGCTCTTCCTCTTCGTGATCAACGCGCTGATGTTCTACTTCGCGGGCTATATGCTGGCCGGGCTGAATGTGCCCAGCTTCACCGCCGCGCTCATCGGTTCGCTGATCTACAGCGTGCTGGGGCTGGTGATCGACGCCGCGCTTCAGCAGCTGTTCGGCCGCCGCTGACCCCCGTCAGGCGCCGACGCGCACCCACCGGCGCAGCGTGGCATGCAAGCTGCGCAGGTCGATCGGCTTGGCCAGAAAATCATCCATGCCAGCCTCCCGGGCGCGCTGCTGCTCGGACACCATGGCGGCCGCGGTGAGCGCGATGATGGGCAGCCTTGCGTTGCCCGGCTGGCGGCGGATGTGACTGGTGGCTTCGTAGCCACTCATGTCGGGCATGTGGACGTCCATGAGCACTGCATCCAGGCGGCCACCGGCCTGCGCCACGGCTTCGAGCGCCTGGCGGCCATCCTGGGCCTGCACCACCTCGACCCCCCAGCGCTCGAGCATGCTCACGGCGATCATCATGTTGACCGGGTTGTCCTCCACCACCAGCACCCGCGCGCCACGCAGGTCGTCCTCGCCCGGCTCCGGCAAGGCTTGAGGCACGGTATGGGGCGGGATCTCGGGCATCGGCAGTTCCGCCCAGAATACGCTTCCCCGCCCGACCTCGCTGCGCACTCCCACCTCGCCCCCCATCAGCCGGGCCAGCTGGCGACAGATCGACAGGCCCAGCCCGGTGCCGCCGTAACGACGTGTCGTGGAGTCGTCCGCCTGGGTGAAGGGTTCGAACAGGCTGTCCTGCAAGGCCGCGTCGATGCCGGGCCCGGTGTCGCTCACCTCGAAGCGCCAGCGCTGAGGCCCTGCGGGCCGCACGCGCAGCCCGATGCCCCCGCTGTCGGTGAACTTCAGGGCGTTGCTCAGGAAGTTGCCGAGGATCTGGCGAAGCCGTACCGGATCCGCCCGCACCAGCGGCGGCAGGCCTGCAGGCACGTCGAAATCGAAGCCCAGCGATTTGGCCCGCGCGAGTTCGGCATAGGAGTTCTGCAAGGAGTGAAGCACCTCCAGCGGGTCGAACTCGATGGCCTCGAGCGTCAGCCGGCCCGCCTCGATCTTGGACAGGTCCAGCACGTCGGAGATGACGGCCGACAAGGCGCGTGCGCTCTCCACCAGCCGCTGGAGGTAGTCATCGCGGCGACGCGGATCGACGTCGGGGACAGCCGCCAGCTGGGCCAGGCCCAGCACGCCGTGAAGGGGCGTGCGGATCTCGTGGCTCATGTTGGCCAGGAAGGCGCTCTTGGCGTGGCTGGCCGCTTCGGCCTGGTCCTTCGCCGCCGCCAGATCGGCGGCCGCCTGACGCGCCTCGGTGATGTCCTCGACGATCCAGATGGTGTCCGGGCCCTCACCATTGACACCGGCCGCTGCGGCAAGCACCGTGGCTCGCGATCGCGCCCAGAAGGGGCTGCCGTCGCGACGGCGCATCTCCCATTCGAAATCCAGGGGGCGCGTCTCGGCCATCGCCGCACGCACGTCCTCACGGGCAGATCGGAAGGCCCCATCATCGGGCCAGATGTCACGCACCGGATGGCCGCCAAGGGTGCCCGGCGCCCACCCCAGCATGCGCTCGAAGCGTTCGTTGACCTGGCGCAGCCGCCCCTGGCGCACCAGCGCGATGCCCACGGAAGCATTGTCGAAGATGGCGCGGTATTCGGCCTCGATGCGCTGGCGATCGGTCACGTCGTGCGAGACCACCAGCAGGTAGGACTGTTCGCCCACGGTGAAGAAGGTGCCCGACAGCTCCGTGTACACGGAGCGCCCGTCGCGGGCCCGGTAGCGCATCGGGAAGTTGACGATGCGGCCCTCCCGCCGGACCTCGCGCAGGAGCCGCTCGCGTTCGGCCTGATCCGGCAGCAGGCCGAGTTCCAGCACCGTGCGCCCCACCACTTCGTCCACCCGGTAGCCGATGATCTCTTCGAACCGGGGGTTGGCCATCACGTAACGCCCCGTGTCGGGGTCGGTGACGGTGATGACGTCGGGGCAGGCCTCGAACAGCCCGGCGAGCAGGGCCTCCGATGCGCGCAGCTCATCCACGCGCGCTTCGTGCTCACGCAGCGCATGCCGCAGCGCACGCACGTGGGTGACGAGCATCGAGGCCACTCCCAGCACACCGACCGCCCCGGCCCAGCGGGTCCAGGTCCCGGCACCCAGGAAGAGCCCCCCGAAGGCCAGCACGGCGATCCCGCCGGCCGCAGCCGCAGCCGCATAGACGGAAGCAGGCCAGCGCGGTGAGGCGCCAGCAGACGGGGCGAGCGCAGGACGCTCCGGCACAGGGCTCACTCGAAGGTCGTGGGGAGGGCTGGGAAAAGCGCCCCGGATTCTAGGAGGGCCCTTGCGCAGCCTGTCTAGGCGCTCACCCTAGGTTGTGGCCCCCACCCGCCACGCTCTCGCCCGGATCGTGAGGAATTCCCGCTGCCCACGCCAGGCCCTCCAGCAGCATGTCGCGCACGGGTGTGAGCCCGCGATACGCCAGCACCGCCTCGCTCATGGTGGCCAGGGCGTGATGCAGGCGCTCGGCGAGGCCGGGCAAGGTGTGGAGGGCCTCGGTCAGGGGCTGCACCCGCACGCGGATGGTGAACATGGCCTGCCGTGACGAGGGCAGGGGCAGGAAGGTCTGTCGTTCATGACGGAACCAGGTGCGCTGCATCAGTGCCTGCGGCGACAGATGCGTGGGCCAGGGGTGGCGCGCAGCCCTCACCGGATGCGCGTCCAGCAGGGCGTGGGACGTGAGCGTCCACACGAAACGCTCATGCGCTGCGCCCTGTGTGACCTGGTCGATGCGGCGAGCCGCCTGCTGCATCAGCAGCGTGTTGTCGGCCACCGGTGCGTGGATGGCCGTGAAGTGCAGGCCGATCTTCTCGCGGGGCACCCAGAAGGACGGCAGGCACACCGCCATCCAGGGCACACAGCCACTGGTCCCGTCGAGCACAGCGAGGTCTTCCTCGAAGGCCAGCGCCAGCAGCCCCGCCAGGCGCCACTCGGTGGGCAGTGCCGCCAGCACCTCGCCGGTGGCCGCATCGGCGCCCTCCATGGCGCGCAGCCGCCCTTGCACCGACACCGCCCAGCCGAGCCGGGCGGCCCGGGCTTCCTGCCCATCCCACGACCAGGCCTGCGGATGCTCCCGGGCGGCCTGGGCGCACAGGGCGTGCAGCGCCGGCGCCGCCTCGAAGCCCGGTTGCACGAGCAGCGCCTCGCCGGCGTCGTGCCCCAGCACCGACCGCTTGGCCACGCAGGCCGGCGCATCGGGCGCCAGGGGCGTGAGGTGGGCCCCCTGCACCAGCGGGTACAGGGTGGGCGTCATGAGGAAACGGCCCGGCGGAATGAGACGGTTGAGAGGGGGATGCACAGCAAGCTCCGTGCGCGGCATCACCCCATTGTGCACAGCGTCCATGCGCCCACCGCGTCGCGGGGTTCTTCTGCCCTGCAGTCCAACCCGGGGATAGCCCCGATCCCCTCCCGCGGTGGCGCTGCGCACACTCAAGCCATTGCCTATCGCCTATGGAGTTGCCATGAACCGTCTCACTCGCCGTCACCTCGTCCTGGCTGGACTGACCCTGGCGCTGGCCCCTGCCGCCTGGGCGCAGGCAGCGTGGCCAACCAAGCCCGTGCGCATCGTCGTGCCCTTTGCGCCGGGCGGCACCACCGACATCCTGGCGCGCGCGCTGGCGCCGGAGCTCAGCCGCGCCTTCGGGCAGCAGTTCATCATCGACAACAAGCCTGGCGCGGGGGGCAATGTGGGCGCGGCCGAGGTGGCCCGCGCACCCGCCGACGGCTACACCTTCCTGATGGGCACGGTGGGCACCCACGGCATCAACGTGTCGCTCTACAGCAAGATGCCCTACGACCCGGTGAAGGATTTCGCCCCGGTCACTCTGGTGGCCGGTGTGCCCAATGTGCTGGTGATGAATCCGGCCAAGGCGGCCGAGTACCGAATCGACTCCGTTCCCGACCTGATCCGCTTTGCCAGGGCCAACCCCGGCAAGCTCAACATGGCCTCCAGCGGCAACGGCACCTCCATCCACCTCTCGGGTGAGCTGTTCAAGACGATGACCGGCACCTTCATGGTCCACTTCCCCTACCGGGGCTCGGCGCCGGCCGTGACCGACCTGCTCGGGGGGCAGATGGACCTGATGTTCGACAACCTGCCCTCGTCGATGCCGCACATCCGCGCGGGCAAGCTCAAGGCCCTGGCCGTCACGAGCGCCTCGCGCTCCGACGCCCTGCCCGACGTGCCCACCATCGCCGAGGCCGGCCCCGTGAAGGGCTATGAAGCGAGTTCATGGTTCGGGCTGCTGGCCCCCGCCGGCACTCCTGCCGACATCATCAACCGTGTGCAGCAGGAAACCGCCAAGGCGCTGGCCAATCCGGCCATCAAGGAAAGGCTGCAGTCGCAAGGAGCCATCCCCAGCGGCAACACGCCGGCCGAGTTCGCCCGCCTGATCGACAGCGAGATCAGGAAGTGGGCCGCCGTGGTCAAGGCCTCCGGCGCGAAGGTGGATTGACGGCGAGGGCCGCCGCCCCGGTCAGCCCTTGGCCAGGCGCCGGTCGACGAAATCGAGCCGGTCCTGCCCCCAGAAGATCTCGCCCTCGATGACGTAGCTGGGCGCACCGAACACCCCGGCAGCAATCGCTTCCTGGGTGTTGGCTTCGTAGCGCTCGTGGGCGGCCTGGCTGTGGGCATCCTCGATGCGCGAGGCCGGCAGTTCGCATTCGCGCAGCAGCTCGGCCAGCACGGCCTCGTCGGCGATGTTGCGCTGCTCGGCCCACACGGCGCGCGTGATCGCGGTGACGAGGTGCATGGCCGCATCCGTGCCGTCCTTCTGGTCCACCGCCACGATGAGCTTGGCCGCGTCATCGCCCGCCACGGGGAAATAGGCCGGCTCGGGGTGGATGGGCATGTTCAGGTACTCGCCGAAGCGCTTGAGCTCCAGCAGGCGGTAGGCCTGGCGCTGAGGCGCCCGCTGCTTCAGCGGCAGGCCGCCCGAGACGGGAAACACCTTGCCGCCCAGATCCACCGGGCGCACCCGGATCGTCGCCCCATGGCGGCGTGCGATGTCCCAGAAACGCAGGTGGCCGAGATAGACGTAGGGAGACTGCGGCGCGAAGTAGTAGTCGACGGTCAGGGGCATGGGGAACTCCAGTCAGGCGGCCCGACTGTAAGCCCAGTCGCGGCCGCCTGCACGGCCCAGCGGTCATGCCCCTCGCTCCGATCAGGGCGCGCTGGCCGCAGCAGCCGCCTCCTCGGGGATGGAGTCCTGGAGTTCGGGGGGCAGCTGGGCCCGCAGGGCCCGCAGCCGCTCCTGGCGCTCCGGCGGGCTGAGCGAGTCATCCTGCGCCACGAAACTTGCCTCCATCACGAGACGGCCGTGACGCAGTTCGTCGCCGAACACGGCCTCGGCCGTGTCGGCGCCGAAGTGGCGGCGTTGCACGGCCTCCATCTGCGCAAAGAAGGCCTGCGCCTCGTCGCGGTTGGTGGGAATGCCCAGGCGCAGGTACTCGCTGCGCATGTCCTTCAGGTAAGCGCGGTAGCCATGGACGAGGGCAATGGCCTTCTGCGCATCGGCCGCCGGCAGGCCGTCGCGCAGCGTCCACTCCAGACGCTCGAGGTCTTCGGCGCTGGGCTCCTGCGGCAGGTTGGACAGCAGGATCTCCAGGGTCTCGCGGGTGCGGCCGTCGATGGACAGGCCGCCTGCGTAGCCGATCTCGAACAGGCGGGCGGCATCCACCGTCAGGCCCATGAGGTCGATGGGCTGTTTCATGCCGGGGGCGCCCTCGGCTTGCGCCAGGGCCGTGGGCCCGGGGCGTGCCTCGACGCTGTGCCCAGGCATGGCCGATCCGGCAGGCGAATCCACCGGTGACAGCCACCGGTTCAGGCTCACCGCCAGACCCAGGATCACCAGGGCCGCCAGCAGCCAGGGCAGCGTGCGTCGATTCAGCATGGGTTCGTCCCAGAGTTGTGGGCATGGTGCCTCCCGCAAGCGCCGCACGCAAGCAAGCCAGCAGCGCGGCCGCCCAGGGAAAACACCAAGCCCGGTTGACACCTGCGGCACTCGGGACCTTCCCTGATCGAGGGAAAACCCGGCGTATCAATCTGAACGGCCATGCAATTATAAAACTGCACGGCCGTGCAAATCAATGGGAGCCAAAGGAGGACGGATCCCGTTGCCGCAAGGCCCGTGTTCTTCCATCACACAAACCTTTCGGAGACTCAAATGACAACATCGAAGATCCAGGCCTTCGCGCTGGCCGCCTGCGCCGCCGCGGCGCTCCTGTGCGCGGCCGGCACCGCCCACGCCCAGTTCCAGAAGGGGCCCGACCCCACGGCGGCAGCCCTGGAACGCAACGGCCCCTTCGCCATCCGCAGCACCTCGGTATCCAGCCTCGTCAGCGGTTTCGGCGGCGGGCGGCTCTACTACCCCACGGCCACCGGCACCTACGGCGCCATTGCGGTGTCGCCCGGCTACACCGGCACCTCGTC
>NZ_PSNX01000019.1 GCF_002930615.1 Caldimonas caldifontis
GGCAGCGAATTGCTCGGGCGTGATTTCCATGCCCCCAAGTGTCCAATGCCCCGACCATCATCGCAATTAGTGTGAACACGCCCTAACCGCCGACGAATGTCACTGCCTGATGGACCTGGGCGTGCACCTGCTCCAGGGCTATCACTTCAGCAAACCGCTGTTCGAGGCCTGCGCGCATCCCGGCACGCTGAACTGGCCGGCATGACGCAGCCCGGCGCCTGAGCGCTCAGGGCGTGGCCACCGACAGCGTGGCGACCACTTCCAGCAAGGTGCGCACCTTGAAGGGCTTGAGCAGGATGCGCTGCACGCCCTGCTCGCGCAGCAAGGCCCCCGTCGCCGCATCGCAGGTGGCCGCCATGACGGCCACAGGTGTGCCGCCGGGGCTGCGTGTGTGCCCGTGGCGCAGCTGCTGCAGCACCTGCATCCCCTCCAGGCCGTCACCGAGATCCAGCAGGAGGCCGTCGTAGGGCTGCCGTGCCAGGGCCTCACGGGCCACCTCGTGACTGCTGGCTTCGTCGATGTCGGCCAAGTCGAGCTCCCGCGCCACCAGCACCACGGTGCGACGGAACAGGGCCGAGGGTTCGATCAGCAGCAGGCGTCGCCGTGGCGCCGCCGTCACCTCGGTGGCGGTGTTCATGCCGCCTCCGCAGGAGGGCCGAGCAGTTCGGCCTGGGCCAGGTCGCGCAGGGCGCGCAGGATGGCCAGGCCGGTGGCATCAAGCTGCCGGGGCTGGTGGTCGATGAGGCACAGGGTGCCCAGGCGATGGCCCTGCGGGGTCTCGAGCGCCGCCCCCGCATAGAAGCGGATGCGCGGCTCCCCCAGCACCAGCGGATTGGCCGCAAAGCGCGGATCGGCCAGGGCATCGTCGATGACCATGGGTGCATCCTGCAGGATGGCGTGGGCGCAGAAGGACACATCCCGCCCGGTTTCGCACACGTCCAGGCCCAACCGCGCCTTGAACCATTGCCGGTCGTGATCGATGAGCGAGATCAGGGCGATCGGCACGTCGAACTCCTGCGCCGCAAAGGCCACGATGCGATCGAAGCGCGCCTCCGGCGGCGTGTCGAGGATGAGCAAGGCGTGCAGGGCGCGCAGGCGATCGTCCTCACGCGCGGGCAGCGCGGCGGCAACAGGGGTGGGAACAGGAGGCATGTTGAGGTCCGGGCCTTGAGGGCGTGATCGCTTATCGGCTCGCTTATCGGCTGGAGACCGCCCCTGCTTGAGGCCGCCCGCCTCAGCTCAGCGACTGCCGCTCGGCCCGCAGATAGGGCCGGTCGATCTGCTCGGACAGGGCGTTGTCCATGCTGGCGTCCAGCCCCTGCGCGCCCACGCGGAACTGCTGGTAGCCCAGGGCCTGGCCGGTGGGCAGCACGTCATAGGCGGGTGCCAGCGCGTAGTGGCGACCCTCGGCCAGCAGGGCGTGGTTCTTCTCGTGGTCGTCGGTGTTGTCGATGAGGATGTTGAAGACCATGCGGCGGAACACCTGGGCGCCGTTGGCCGCGATCCGGTACGGGTTGCCGCACCAGGCGCGGGCGGCCCACCCAGCGCGGCTGGGTCGGATCGGCCAGCCACCACAGGAAGAGTTCGTCCCGGGGCGTGTAAGGCACCGTCATGCAGCCCTTCCCTTGCGCGGCCGCGAACGGCTTTCGGCCTCGCGGATGCTGATCAGCAAGGCGCCCTGGTCGAGCGCCGGGTCGGCCAGCTCGGGCAGGGCCTGGACGCGGCCCATCAACCACAGGGCGGCGGCATAGACGCCCATGCCCACCCCGGGGTCGCCCTTTTCCAGGCGGGTGACGGTGCTGACCGACACGCCCAGCCGTGCCGCCCAGGCACGCAGCGGCTCGCGCCGACGCTTGCGGGCCAGGGCCAGGTGGGCGCCCAGACGCTCCAGGGCCACACGGGCCTCGGGCGGCAGGAAGTCATGGTGCTGGGAGGACTTTGGCATGTCATTATTCAGCACAAACGGCTAAAATGTACTTATTAATGAGCATCTGGCAAGCTGAGCGGCCAACACGGCGCAGCGCGAGCGCACCTCCTCCAGCGACGCATCGGTGTCGAGGCGGTGCACCCGGGGCTTTTCCTCGGGCCCCAGGGGCTCGCGCACACGCAGTTGGAGGTCGAGCACCGTGGCCGTGGCGTCCGAGGCATCGGTGTTGGCGCGCTCACGCCGCCCGATGCGCTCGCGCAGCACCGCCTCGGGCGCCGTGCACTCGACGATGTGAAAGGGCACCCCCCGTTCATCCGCCAGCGCGGCGAAGGCCTCGCGCTCGGCGCGACGCAGGAAGGCGGCATCGACGATCACTGCAAGGCCAGCCTCGAGCAGCCCGCGGGATTGCTCACGCAGATGGCTGAAGGTGCGCGCCGTGGCCTGCGGCGTGTAGAGCCCCTGGGCGGCCCCCTGCCGGTCGGTGGCCGCCAGGCCGTGCAGGCGCTTGCGCTCCACGTCCGAGCGCAGGCGCACGGCGCCGAGCAGTTCCAGCAGGTGCTGCGACACCGTGGTCTTGCCCGAGCCACTCAGCCCCATGGTCAGCACAAGGCACGCCGCGGGAGGATGCAGCAGGTCGCCGGCCAGCGCCAGGTAGCGTTTGCAGCGGTCCGGCGCCCCCTGCATCCAGGCCACCTTGGCACGCACTAGCGCGCGGTAGGCGATGAAGAGCGGCAGCAGGGTCAGGCCGGCGTGGTCGCCGGTGAGGTCGGCCCAGGCGCTGGCCAGCCGCCAGGCCATCGGCGCGAGGCCGTGGGCGTGCAGGTCCATCACCGCAAAGGCCAGGTCGTTCACCACGTCGATGTGGCGCAGCTCGTCGTTGAACTCCAGCGCGTCGAAGAGCACGGGCGCCCCCTCGAGCCACACGATGTTGCCCAGGTGCAGGTCGCCATGGCCTTCGCGCACGCGGCCGCTGGCGCGGCGGGCTTCGATGGGCGCCCGGGCTCGCTCGAAGGCCGCCCGCAAGGCCTCGCCCAGCGTGCCCGCCCGGCGGCGGCAGGGCGCCGGCAGCGTGGGCTCGTGGCGCAGGCTGGCCAGACTGTCCTCGATCCAGTGCCATACACGGTCGGCCGATCCGAAGGCCGGGGGCGACGGGTGCAGTCGCTCGTGGAACCCTGCGATGGCCTGGGCCAGGGCATCGATCTTCGGGGCATCGAGCGTGCCGGCACGGGCGTGGTCGGCCAGCAGCGCGCCCTCGGGGAAGCGCCGCATCTCCAGCGCCCAGTCGAGGGGCGGGCCCTCACCCCCGAGGCGCGGATGCTCCGCGGTGCCGGTCACCGGCCACACGCGGCGGTAGAGCTCAGGCGCGGTGCGCTGGTTCAGACGCAACTCGTTCTCGCAGTCCTGCCGGCGCCGCTGCGGCGAGGTGAAGTCGAGAAAGGGCAGGCGCAGGGGCTTGCGCAGCTTGTAGACGGTGTCGGGCGTGAGCAGCAGCGTCGAGATGTGGGTCTGCACCACGGACACGGCCTCCGGCGGCATGGCCCCGGCGAGCATGGCTTGCAGGCCCTGCACCAGCCGGAAGTGATCGTCGAGTGCGCTCATCGGTGCCGCATGCGTCGGGAGTTTGTGCCCACTGTAACGGCAGCGTCGGACTTCTCCGACAGGCGCGGCTTGCCCGGTCCGACTGCCCCGGGCCCCGCAATCGCCGACGATGAACACACCCTCTTCTTCAACCCGACGAAAGGAGCTTCACATGAACTGGGATCGCATCGAAGGCAACTGGAAGCAACTCAAGGGCAAGGTCCGCGAGCAGTGGGGCAAGCTGACCGATGACGACGTGGACGTGGTGGCCGGCCGCCGCGACCAGCTGGCCGGCAAGATCCAGGAACGTTACGGCGTGGCCAAGGACGAGGCCGAGAAGCAGCTGGCGCAGTGGGAACGCCGCGTGAGCGATGACTGGTTCGACGCCGGCCGCCGTCACTGATCCGGCATGGCGGTTGGGGTTGCCTGGCGCCGCCCCAGTCGCCGTTCACCGCCCCATCGGGTTCACGCCGAACAACCAGGCGTGGGCCCAGAGCACGAACACCCCGTAGATGACCAAGCCGCCCAGCACGGCCAGTACGTCGTTCACCGTGGAGCCTTGCGCGTAGGCCTTGGCGGGACGGCGCTTGACCGCGATGCGGTCGGCCACGGCCCAGGCCAGGAAACCGCCGAAGAGCAGCACATCGGCCAGCATGCCGTTGGCCAGCAGGTGGGCCAGGGCCCAGAACTTGGTGGCCAGCAGCATGGGGTGCTTGGCCGCGCGCTGGATGCGCCCGGGCAGGTAGGCCGCCAGCAGCAGCACGAAGACCGGCAGCATCAGCAGCATCGCCACATGGCGCAGGGCCATCGGGGGCGTGTAGAGCACCACCGGCGACTGCCGGGCCAGGCCGTAGCCATAGATGATGAGCACGAAGCCCACCAGCGAGACCAGCGAATACAGGCCTTTCCACGGGCCTTCGCCCAGGCGTGCCATCGTGGCGTCTCGCCAGGGGCGGGCCACGATGGACACCGAGTGGACGCCCAGGAAAAGGATCAGACCAAGGACCAGCAGGCTCATCGGGGACTCCCGTTGTCGTGAGGGCGGCCCTCTCGGCCGCAAAGCCGCGATGCTAGGCAAAAAGCGGCGCGCTGTCTTGCTGACACCGTCATGTCAGCGCGATGCGCAGGCTGGTCGTCCAGGTTTGTTTCACAAGCGCACCGGTGCTACGCTCACCCTCATCTTGAGGAGGTCCCGTTTGGAAGCAGCTTCCGATGGTGGAGTCCCTGCGTGTCTTGCCGAGATGACAAGCTCCAGCGACTTCGCCCACGACCTGCTGGCCGCCCTCACCCGCCGGCCTCGCAGCATCTCGCCGAAGTACTTCTACGACACCGCCGGCTCGGCGCTGTTCGACCGCATCTGCGAGCTGCCCGAGTACTACCCCACCCGCACCGAGCTGGCGCTGCTGGACACCTTCGGCCCTGAGATGGCCGAGTGCATCGGCGCCGGGGCCGACCTGGTGGAGTTCGGTGCGGGCTCCAACGTCAAGATCCGCCGTCTGCTGCGCGCGCTGCACGCGCCGCGCCGCTTCATCCCCATCGACATCTCGGCCGAACACCTGATGGGCGCGGCCCAGGCCCTGCAGGCCGATCACCCCGGCCTGCAGGTGCAGCCGCTGGCGGCCGACTTCACCCGCTCCTTCGAGCTGCCGCCCCCGCTGCCGCTGAACGGCCCCGGCACCGCGCCCCGCGTGGGCTTCTTCCCCGGCTCGTCGCTGGGCAACTTCACGCCCGTCGAGGCACGCGGCTTCCTGCGCCGGGCCTCGGCCCTGCTGCGCGGCGGCGGCCTGCTCATCGGCATCGACCTGGTGAAGGACCCGGCCGTGCTGCACGCGGCCTACAACGATGCGCAGGGCGTGACGGCGGCCTTCAACCTCAACATGCTGGCCCGCGCCAACCGCGAGCTCGGCACCGACTTCGACCTGACCGCCTTCGACCACTACGCCTTCTACCAGCCGGTGCACCAGCGCATCGAGATGCACCTCGTGGCGCGACGCGCGCAGCACGTGCACCTGGCCGGGCGTCGCTTCGACTTCGCGGCCGGCGACAGCCTGCACACCGAGTACTCCTACAAGTACACCGTCGAGGGCTTCCGTGCCCTGGCCGCCGAATCGGGCTTCGTGCCCGAGGCCGTGTGGTGCGATCCACAGCGTTTATTCTCGGTGCACTGGCTCAGGAGCACGGCATGAATGTGAGTATCCAACCATGAGCGCGCCAGCGCACACCCCCCGTTGGTATTGGGAAGACTTCGCGCCCGGCACGGTGCGCGAGTTCGGCGCGAAGCGCGTCGACCGCGAAGAGGTGATCCGCTTCGCTCGCGAATTCGATCCCCAGCCCTTCCATCTCGACGACGCCGTGGCAGCGGCCCATCCGCTCTTTCGCGGCTTGGCCGCCAGCGGCTGGCACACCTGCGCGATGGTGATGCGCATGATGTGCGACGAGTACCTGCTGGACGCCGCCAGCCTGGGCTCGCCGGGGCTCGAGAAGCTGCAGTGGCTCAAGCCGCTCTACCCTGGCGACGTGCTGCGCGTGCGCATGGAAACCCTGGAGGCGCGGCCCATGAACAGCAAGCCCCATGTGGGGCTGGTGCGCACGCAGTGGGAGGCCATCGCCCGGCGTCCCTCGGGCGAGGACGCGGTGGTGCTGCGCATGGAGGGTTGGGGCATGTTCCAGCGCCGCGACGTGGCCGCGCCGGACGCGCCCTGATCAGAAGCCCAGCGACGCCAGCAGGTCGTCGACCTCGCCCTGCTTGAGGGCCTTGTCGGGCACCTGGGGTCCGGCGAGATCCTGGCTGGTGGGCACGCTCGGGGGGGCGCCCCGGTCCGCCGATGCGGCGGGCGCTGCGCCCTGCAACTGCTCCGGTGCGCTGGCCACCAGCAGTTCCAGCAGCTGCTGCTCGGTACGGCTGATGATGTCGATGACCTTCTTGATGACCTGCCCGGACAGATCCTGGAAGTCCTGCGACAGCATGATCTGGCTGAGGATCTCGTTCTGTCCGTCGGCAAAGCCGGCGGCGCGGTCGGCATAGCCGGCGCACAGCTTCATCATGGCGCGCGCCCGCTCGGGCGACAGGTCAGGCGCCTCGGCCAGGCGGCGCAGGCTCTCGGCGAGTTCACGGCCCTGCGTGGCCACCTCGCTGCACTGGGGCTTGGCCTCATCCACCAGGTTGAGCACCTTGTTGGCCGCGTTCTCGGTCATCTTCCCCACATAGGCCAGGCGCTCGCGCGCGTCCGGGATCTCCTCGGCCACCTGGCGCAGTTCCTGGCCGGCACCCAGGGCCATCATGGCCTCGTGCAGCTGGCGGGTGATGCGCCCCAGCCACGTGAAGGCTTCGTCCTTGGAGATGGTGAGGTGGTTTCCGGTGTCGGGCTGCATGGGGTCGGGGGAGGGAAGGAACAAGCAGAGCGGACGATTCTGCCGAAAGCGCCGTGCCACGCCATGAAACGGGCAGCCAACCCCGTGCGGTCGTGGGATATGTCACGGTCACCCTCGGCGTGCCGGGGCTGCTGCGCCCGCCTGCGCTGCGCTACAGTCCAAAGCAGTGCGGCCCGACGGCCGCGGGGTAGCCCATGTCGATCAAGTCCTTTTCCTGGCTGGGGGCGTGCGCCCTGGCCTTCCTGTCCTTCGGTGCGGCCGCCTCCGAGGTGGCCTGGGATGCGCAAGGGGGTGCCAGTGTCGTGGCCACCGTGGCGCCCAAGGCCGAGCACGAAAGCTGCGCCCGCCTGGCGGCCAAGGATCGGGTGATCTGGGCCTTCGTCGCGCAGGGCCCGGTGGACTTCAGCATCCGCGACCCGCAGACCAAGCAAGTGGTGCGCGGATCGGCACAGACGGGCGTGCGCGAGGCCCGCGATGCGCTGGAGAGCCCCCGCGCCCAGGTCTATTGCTGGGCCTGGATCAACCGCGGCACGGCCGACGTCCAGGTGTCTCTGCAGCTGCGCAAACGCTGACCCATGCCCGTCGATCCTGCCCTGCGATCCCTGCACATCGACCTGCCGGCCCGTCCGGATGTGCTGGTACAGCTCTCGCTCATGCTGGCCGAGGAGGCCGTGGACTTCAAGGCCATGGGCAGCCTGATCGAAGGCGACATGGCCCTGGCGGCCGGCGTGCTCAAGGCCCTGAACGCGCCCATCTACGGCCTGCGCCAGCAGGTGCGCACCGTGCAGCAGGCGCTGCAGTACCTGGGCAGCAGCCAGGTGGCGGCCATCGCCTACGAGATGGCGCTGCGCTCGGTCTTTCCGTCCACCCCCGAGCTGGACGCGATGTGGTTCCGCGCCAACCGGCGCGGCCTGCTGATGGGCCTGATGGCGCGCCAGCTCGGCCTGCCCGCTTTCGTGGCGCATTCGGCCGGCCTCTTCGAGGAATGCGGCAAGGCAGTGATGCTGCGGCATGCGCCGCAGCGTTATGGCCCCATGCTGCAGGCCGCGGCCTCGGACGACCTGCTGGCCCTGCAGGAGATGCAGGCCTTCGGCGTGAGCCACGACGCCCTGGGCGCCGCGATGTGCGAGACCTGGATGCTGGACCCGGCGGCCATCACCTGCGTGCGCTACCACGTGGCCGTGCACAGTGGCGGCACCTGGCCCGACAAGCCCGAGGCGCGGCCGCTGTGCGCCCTCTCGACCGTGGCCAACTACATGATCAAGGCCCCCGAGATGGTCGATTCCGCAGTGCAGGCTACGGCGGCACTGGCTCCCCTGGATGAAGCGGCCTTTCTCCAGGTGGCTCGGGAGGTGCAAAGCGTGATGTCCACCCGCAGTTGATCTGCAGGACGGAACTGGAGCCTGCAGATTGAGCCCTGGGCGACAGTTTTTCAGGACAAATCCGGGTGTCCGCCTTGCACGGCGGGTGCCATCCTCGACAGCTCTCGCACTCGAGGTGACTCCATGAAACGTCGACAAGTTCTGCACGCTCTGGGCGGCTCCGCCGTGGCCCTGGGCGTGACGCCCTGGGCCCGCGCCCAGGCCTTCCCCAGCCGCCCGATCAACCTGATGATCGCCTTCCCGGCCGGCGGCCCCACCGACATCACGATGCGCGTGCTGGCCGAAAACGCCTCCAAGATCCTGGGCCAGCCGGTGGTGATCGAAAACCGCTCCGGCGCCGGTGGCACCCTGCCCGCCCAGGCCCTGCAGACCGCGAAGCCCGATGGCTACACGCTCGCGCAGATCCCGCTGGGCGTCTTCCGCCTGCCCTACACCACCAAGATCAACTGGGACCCGGTCAAGGACATCTCCTACATCCTGTGTGTCACCGGCTATGCCTTCGGTGTGGTGGTGCCGGCCGACTCGCCCTTCAAGGAGTGGAAGGACTTCGTGGCCTACGCGAAGGCCAACCCCGGCAAGCTGAGCTACGGCTCCACCGGGGCGCTGACCAGCCCGCATCTGACGATGGAGGAGATCGCGCAGAAGCTGGGCATCCAGCTCAACCACATCCCCTACCGCGGCAGTGCTCCGCTGATGCAGGACCTGCTGGGCGGCCAGCTGATGGCCGGCGCCGACTCCACCGGCTTTGCCCCGCACGTCGAGGCCGGCAAGCTGCGCCTGCTCAACACCTGGGGCGCCAAGCGCCTGGCCCGCTTCCCCAACACGCCCACGCTGATGGAGCTGGGCCTGGGCATCGTGCAGGCCTCGCCCTACGGCATCGGCGGCCCCAAGGGCATGGACCCAGGCCTCATCAAGGCCGTCCACGACGCCTTCAAGCAAGCGATGGAAATGCCCAACCACGTCGAGGTGCTGGCCAAGTACGACCAGGAACTGCTCTACATGAACTCGGCCCAGTACACCCGCTTCGCCGAGGAGACCTTCGCCAAGGAGAAGGCCCTGGTCGAGAAGCTGGGGCTGGCCAAGCCGACCTGAGCCCGCGGCCGTGGGCCTGAGGTCGTGGCTGCTGGTCTTGTGCCTGGGCGCGCTGGCGCCCGCCCAGGCGCAGACGCCCTACGCCGGCCCGCTCTTCGACGCCCACCTGCACTACAACGACGACGCGCAGGAGCCTCACCCGCTGCCCGACGTGCTGGGGCGCATGCAGCGCAGCGGCGTGGCCGCCATCATCGCCAACAGCCGCCCCAACGACGGCACCCGCACGCTGGCCTCGGCCACGGGCGAGACCGCGGCGGCCGGCGTGCGCGTGGTGCCCTTCATCCGCCTGTACCGCAACCGCGCCGACTACACCGGCTGGTTCGCCGACCCCAGCATCGTCACGATGGTGGAAACCGAACTCGCGCGCGGCACCCCCGCCGGCCCCTACCGTGGCCTGGGCGAGTTCCACCTCTACGACAGCGCCAACGCCAACGGCCCCACCGCGCGCCGGCTGATGCAGCTGGCGCAGGACAAGGACCTGGCCGTGCTGGCCCATGTGGACGACGTGGCCATCGAGTTGCTGATGGCCCATGCCCCACGCACCCGGCTCATCTGGGCCCACACCGGCATCGGGGGGGTGCCGGTGGAACGCGTGCAGGCCCTCTTCGAACGTCACCCCACGCTGATGGGCGAGCTGTCCTACCGCCCCGGTCTCACCGGCGACGACGGCCAGCTCAGCCCCGCCTGGCGCGCCCTGCTGCTGCGCTACCCCGACCGCTTCCTCGTGGGCTCGGACACCTGGGTCAACCAGCGCTGGCTCTACTACGAAAACCTCATGCAAGCCGCCCGCGTGTGGCTGGGCGGCCTGCCGCCCGAGGTGGCGCGGCGCATCGCCTACGAGAACGGCGCGCGGCTGTTCGGGCTCGATGTGCCTGCTGCACGCTGAGACCCACGCCCGGGTTCACTCCGCGACGTAAGACCCCGACTTGCCCCCGTGCTTCTCCAGCACGCGCACGCCGCCCATGGTCATGCCGCGGTCCACGGCCTTGCACATGTCGTAGATGGTGAGCAGGCCCACCTGCACGGCCGTGAGGGCCTCCATCTCCACCCCCGTGCGGCCCAGCGTTTCCACCTGGGCGCGGCAGCGCACGCGCGAAGCGGCGGCGTCCACCTCGAAGTCCACCGCCACGCGGGTGATGGGCAGCGGGTGGCACAGGGGGATGAGATCGGCGGTGCGTTTGGCGCCCTGGATGGCGGCGATGCGGGCGATGCCCAGCACGTCGCCCTTCTTGGCCGTGCCGGCCACGATGGCCTGCAAGGTGGCCGGCAGCATGTCGATGTGGCCTTCGGCCACGGCCACGCGGTGGGTCTCGGCCTTGGCCGCCACGTCCACCATGTGGGCCTGGCCCTGGGCGTCGAAATGCGTGAGGCCACCGGCCGGCGGGGTCGAGGAAGTCGTGCTCATGATCGGTGCATGATAGCGAGGCCCGCGCAGCTTGTTTCAGGGCTGTAAAGGTGCTGAACTCGCCCCGGGCCCCGGCATCCAACCGGCTGCCTCCATGCACAGGGCCTGGCGCCCTGGTAACGTTCCTTCCATGCACCCAGCCTCTTCCCGCACGCGGCGCCTGAGCTGCCTCGCCTTGTCCCTGTCGCTCGCCCTGGGCGCCCTGGGGCCGGCCGCGGCGCAGTCCACACCGCCGGCCCCCCCCAGCCTGCCGGCGCTGGGCGACACCGTCTCGGCCGACTTCAGCCCGGCGGCCGAACGGCAACTCGGCGAACGCATCATGCAGGTGATCCGGCGCGACCCGGCCTACCTCGACGACCTGGTGCTGCAGGACTACCTGCTCTCGCTGTGGCGGCCGCTGCTGTCGGCGGCACGTGCGCGCGGCGATCTCTCGGCCGAACTGTCCGACCGCTTCGCCTGGGAGGCCTTCCTCGTGCGCGACCGCTCGGTCAACGCCTTCGCCCTGCCGGGCGGCTACGTCGGCGTGCACCTGGGCCTGATCGGCATGACCTCCACGGGTGACGAGCTCGCCTCGGTGCTGGCCCACGAACTGGCCCACGTCACGCAACGCCACATCGCGCGCAGCCTGAACCAGCAGCGCCAGCAGTCGATGCTGGCCCTGGCCTCGATCCTCCTTGGCGTGATGGCGGCAAGCCGCAGCCCCGATGCGGCGAGCGCACTGATCACCGGCGGCCAGGCCGCCGCCTTGCAGGGTCAGCTCAATTTCTCGCGCGACATGGAACGCGAGGCCGACCGCATCGGCCTGGGCCTGCTCGAAGGAGCGGGGTTTTCGGTGCTGGGCATGCCCAGCATGTTCGAGCGGCTGCAGCAGGTCTCCCGCCTGAATGACAACAACGCCTTCCCCTACCTGCGCAGCCACCCGCTCACCAGTGAACGCATTGGCGAGGCGCGCGCCCGCACGGGGCTGGACAGCGGGCGCACCGCTCCGGCCCCGACCCTGGAGCATGCCCTGATGCAAGGCCGTGCCCGCGTGCTGATGGACGCGCGTCCCGACGCGGCCCGCAACTGGCTGAGCGCCGCGAACGGCGACAACCGTTCGCCCGGCCGGGCCGCCGCGCTGCTGCAGGCCAGCACCGAAGCCCATGCGGCCGCCTCCCTGCGCGAGTGGGCGCGCATGCGTGCGGCCCTGAGCCGCGCCCAGCCCCTGGTGCAGGGCGATGCCCGGGCCACGCGAGCGCTGGCCTTCGTGACCGCCGACCTGGCGCTCGCGGAAGGGGATGCGGCGCGCGCGCAGGCCGCGTTGGGCACCTACCGTCGCGATGGGTCGCGCCTGAGCGAGTTGCTGGGCGCCCAGGTGGACCTGGCCCAGCCGGGCGGGGAGACAGGCGCCTGGCGACGCGCCGCGGAAGAACTGCAGACCTGGGCCACGCTGCACCCGCGCGACCACCGTGCCTGGGAAGGGCTGGGCCAGGCCTGGGAACGCCTGGACCAGCCGCTGCGCGCCGTGCGCGCGCAGGCCGAGGCCCGCTACCTGCTGGGCGACCTGCAAGGTGCCATCGACCGCCTGCGCGCCGCCCAGCGCCTGGGCAACCCCCAGGCGGGATCGGCCGACTTCATCGAGGCCTCGGTGATCGACGTGCGCCTGCGCGAGATCGAGGCGGAGTGGCTGCAGCGGCGCCGGGAAGAGATGGGGCGCTGACCGGGGCGGAGCGGCCTCAGTCGTCCTCGCCGCCGCGCACCACGCGGCGGATGACCTCGGTGGCAAAGCCGCGCGCAGCCAGGAAGCGCATCTGGCGCGCCCGCTCGGTGGCATCGGTGGGGGCGTCGCCGCCGAAACGGCGCGTCCAGATGGCACGGGCGCGTTCGAGTTCGCTGCCTCGCAATTGCTCGACGGCCCCGGCCACCGCCTCCGGCGCCAGACCGTGGCCCTGCAGTTCCTGGCGGATGCGCGCCGTGCCCAGGCGGGCCGCCTTGCGGTGCAGCACCGATTCGACGAAGCGCGCCTCGCTCAGCCAGCCCGCGGCCTCCAGGGCGTCGAGCACGGTGTCGATGTCGTTTGCGTCATCGGCATGCGGCGCCAGCTTGCGCGCCAGTTCCACGCGCGAATGTTCACGCTGGGCCAGGTACTTCAGCGCCCGACCCTTGAGGGAGAGCTTGGCAAAGCCCACGCCGGATCATTCCTCCACGGGGACTTCGGCGTCCCTGGCGGCCTTGGCCTTGCCCTTGGCAGCGGCCTTTTCGGGCTTGTCGGCCTCGGCCTTGACCGCCCCTGCCAGCAGGGGAACGCCCAGGGCTTCGCGCACCTTGTTCTCGATCTCGAAGGCGAGATCGGGGTTCTCGCGCAGGAACTCACGGGCGTTGTCCTTGCCCTGGCCGATCTTCTCGCCGTTGTAGGCGTACCAGGCACCGGACTTCTCGAGGATGCGCGCGTTCACCCCCATGTCGATGATCTCGCCCTCGCGCGAGATGCCCTCACCGTAGAGGATGTCGAACTCGGCCGTCTTGAAGGGGGGCGAGACCTTGTTCTTCACCACCTTCACCTTGGTCTCGTTGCCGATGACCTCCTCGCCCTTCTTGATCGAGCCGATGCGGCGGATGTCCAGGCGCACGGACGAATAGAACTTCAGCGCATTGCCGCCGGTGGTGGTTTCGGGCGAACCGAACATCACGCCGATCTTCATGCGGATCTGGTTGATGAAGATGACCATGCAGTTGGTCTTCTTGATCGTGGCGGTGAGCTTGCGCAGCGCCTGGCTCATCAGACGGGCCTGCAGGCCGGGCAGGGCATCGCCCATCTCGCCCTCGATCTCGGCCTTGGGGGTGAGCGCGGCCACCGAGTCGACGATGACGAGATCGACCGAGCCCGAGCGCACCAGCGCGTCCACGATCTCGAGCGCCTGCTCGCCCGTGTCGGGCTGGCTGATGAGCAGGTCCTGAAGGTTCACACCCAGCTTCTGCGCGTACTGCACGTCCAGCGCGTGTTCGGCGTCGATGAAGGCACACACGCCGCCTTGCTTCTGCATCTCGGCCACCACCTGCAGCGTGAGCGTGGTCTTGCCCGAGGATTCAGGACCATAGATTTCAATCACGCGGCCGCGCGGCAGGCCGCCCACGCCCAGCGCGATGTCCAGGCCCAGGGAGCCGGTGGACACCACCTGGATGTCCTCGATGGCCTCGCCCTCGCCCAGGCGCATGATCGAGCCCTTGCCGAACTGCTTTTCGATCTGGGCCAGCGCGGCCTGCAGGGCCTTGGCTTTTTCGGTGTTCAGGGCCTTGACGGGTGCGTCCACGGAAATCTCCTTGAGGATCAATGGGTTGGTGTCGTTTGCCGCCTGTCGTTAAGCACAGGCTGGATGCATGAACAGTATTCTGCGGGCCACGTACTTGTTCGTAAACCCATTTTTTGATCAGTTTGCCTTACTATCTGGGGATGCACACAGCCCCATCGCCGGACGCCTGGCGCCAGACCCACCTGGGACGGTTGCTGGGCCATGCCCTGCGGCGCTTCGATGCCCGCGTGCTCGAGCTGATGGCACGCGACGTGGACGTGCCCCTGGCGCTGGCCCATCTGGCGGCGCGCCAGCAGGTCACGGCCGCGCACATCCACATCACCCGCCACCTCGCCCTGGACGGCTCGCGTCTGACCGATCTGGCGGCGAAGGCCGGCATGAGCAAGCAGGCCATGGGCGACCTCGTGGACCAGTGCGAGGCCTGGGGCCTGGTGGTGCGTGAACCCGACCCGCGCGATGCCCGAGCGCGCCTCGTGCGCTTCACGTCCACCGGCCTGGCCTGGCTGGCGGCCTTCGAGCGCGCGGTGACGCAGGCCGAGGCGGAATTCCGCGCCGAGGTGGGCGACGATGTCGCCACCGTGGTGGCGCTGGGCCTGGAGGCCTACGCCGGCGCCTGGTCGGTCTGAGCCGGCGCCGTCCCCTAAAATCGGCCACTCACACAGGAGACAGCCATGCGCATCCTGATCGCAGAAGACGATCAAGTGCTGGCCGACGGCCTGCTGCGCTCGCTGCGCGGCGCGGGCTATGCGGTCGACCAGGTCGGCTCGGGCACCGAGGCCGACGCGGCGCTGGCTTCGCACGAGTTCGACCTCATCATCCTCGACCTCGGCCTGCCCAAGCTGCATGGCCTGGAAGTGCTGCGCCGCCTGCGTGCCCGCGGCACGTCCACGCCGGTGCTCATCCTCACCGCGGCCGACAGCGTCGAGGAACGCGTGAAGGGCCTGGACCTGGGCGCCGACGACTACATGGCCAAACCCTTCTCGCTGCAGGAGCTGGAGGCGCGCGTGCGCGCGCTCACGCGCCGCGGACTGGGCGCGGCCTCCACGCTGATCAAGCACGGCCCGCTCACCTTCGACCAGACCGGGCGCGTGGCCTACATCAACGAGCAGATGATCGAGCTGTCGGCGCGCGAGCTGAGCCTGCTGGAGGTGCTGCTGCAGCGCACCGGACGGCTCGTGAGCAAGGACCAGCTGGTCGAGCGCCTGTGCGAGTGGGGCGACGAGGTGAGCAACAACGCCATCGAGGTCTACATCCACCGGCTGCGCAAGAAGATCGAACAGGGGCCCATCCGCATCGCCACGGTGCGAGGCCTGGGCTACTGCCTCGAGAAGATTCCCCAGTAAGACACAGGCACACCCACCTTGGCCCGCGAGCAGCGTTCGCTCTTCGGCGAGATCCTCGACTGGATGCTCGCACCGCTGCTGCTGCTGTGGCCGATGAGCGTGGGCCTGACCTGGGTGGTGGCCGAGAACATCGCCAACCGGCCCTTCGACCGCGCACTCACCGAGACCGCGCGCAACCTCGCGCAGCAGGTGGCCATCTCGCACAACGAGGTGGTGTTCCAGCTGCCGCCCACGATCTCGGAGTTCCTCAAGGCCGACAACGCCGACGACATCTACTTCCAGGTGCTGGGCGTGCGCGGCGAGTTCGTCAGCGGCGACCGCAGCCTGCCGGTGCCCGTGGCCGACGAGGTGCGCCAACCGGGCACGGTGAAGATGCGTGCCGACGAGATCGACAACCAGCCCATCCGCGTGGCCTATGTGTGGGTGGAAGTCCAAGGCGCCGATGAAGGCCAGCTTGCCCTGGTGCAGGTGGCCGAGACGCTGAACAAGCGCTCGCATCTGGCCACCGAGATCATCAAGGGCGTGATCCTGCCGCAGTTCGTCATCCTGCCGCTGGCCGTGGTGCTGGTGTGGCTCGCGCTGTCGCGCGGCATTGCCCCGCTGTCGGAGCTGCAGCAGCGCATCCGGCGCCGCCAGAGCGATGACTTGAGCCCCATCGACGAGCACGAGGCGCCCGAGGAAGTGGCGCCGCTGGTGCGTTCGATCAATGACCTGCTCGCACGCCTGGACCAGTCGATCAAGACACAGAAGCACTTCCTGGCCGATGCGGCCCACCAGCTCAAGACACCGCTGGCCGGCTTGCGCATGCAGGCCGAACTCGCCCAGCGCGAGATCGACGCCGGGCAGCGCGACCCGCAGGAGCTCAAGCGCTCGTTGCGACAGATCGCGCGATCCAGCCAGCGTGCCGCCCACATGGTGAACCAGCTGCTGGCGCTGGCGCGGGCCGAGAACCAGGGGCAGGCCCCGCGACGCCACGACGTGCCGCTGGGCGAGATCGCCACCGAGGTGGTACGCGACTTCGTGCCACGAGCGCTCGACAAACGCATCGACCTGGGCTACGAAGGCCCGCAGCGCGGCCTGGGGCCCGCCGGGCGCCCCCTGCTGCGCGGCAACCCGCTGCTGGTGAAGGAGCTGGTGCGCAATCTCGTGGACAACGCCCTGCTCTACACGCCCGAGGGCGGCACCGTCACGGTGCGCGTGCTGCACGATCCCTTCGGTCAGGTGGTGGTGCTGCAGGTGGAAGACTCCGGTCCGGGCATTCCCAGCCACGAGCGCGAGCTGGTCTTCCAGCCCTTCTACCGCGCCCTGGGCACCGAGGTGGACGGCAGCGGCCTGGGCCTGGCCATCGTGCGCGAGATCGCGCAGCAGCATGGGGCCGAGGTGAGCATCGAGGATGTGCGCGCCACACCCGCCGACGCCCGCGGCACCCGCATCACGGTGCGCTTCCCCGTGTCGCACGACACGGGGCGTCCAACCCCTCACGCCTCCGGTGAAACCCGCCCTTGGGAAAACACGGGTGTGCAGAAACGAACGGTCGTTCTTTAATTCGGCCACCACGCCCACGGCGGGCCTTGCGGCCCGGGCCGCTGCAGTAGAGCGTGGATCATCCCTCACCGAGGAGACACCCCGTGAAACGACGCTTCGTCCGAGGCGCGCTGGCGCTCGCCTGCCTGGCCACCGCTGCCGCCCTGCCCCTGTCGGCCCAGGCCGACACCTACACACAGACCCGCCACCCCATCGTGCTGGTGCACGGCCTCTTCGGCTTCGACGCCGTGGGGCCGATCGACTACTGGTATGGCATTCCCTCGGCCCTGCGCTCAGGCGGCGCACGGGTCTATGTGTCGCAACAGTCGGCCGCCAATGCCAGCGAGGTGCGTGGCGAACAGCTGCTGGCCGAACTGCGCCGCCTCAAGGCCGCCCACGGCCACCAGAAGTTCAACCTGATCGGCCACAGCCATGGCGGCCACACCATCCGCTACGTGGCCGCGGTGGCGCCGGACCTGGTTGCCTCGGTGACCACGGTGGGAACACCCCACCTGGGCAGCCCCGTGGCCGACGTGATCCGCGCGGGCACCGGCGTCACCGGCACGACCGCCACGCTGACGGCGCTGGTGAATGGCTTCGCCAACGTGATCAGCGTGCTGTCGGGCTCGCCCGGCCTGCCGCAGAACTCCGAGGCCGCGATGATCTCGCTCACCACGCAGGGCAGCGCCGCCTTCAACCAGCGCTTCCCGCAAGGACGGCCCACCAGCCACTGCGGCACGGGGCCGGCCAGCGTGAACGGCGTGCGCTATTACTCGGCCAGCGGCACTTCGGTGCTCACCAATGTGCTCGATCCGCTCGATGGCTTCCTGGGGCTGAGTTCGCTGGCCTTCTGGGGCCAGGACAACGACGGTCTGGTGGGACGCTGCTCGTCGCGCTGGGGCACCGTCCTGCGGGACAACTATCCCTGGAACCATCTCGACGAAGTCAACCAGGCCTTTGGCCTGCGCGGCCTCTTCACCCCCGACCCCGTGGCCTTCTACCGCACCCAGGCCAACCGGCTGAAGCAGGCCGGGCTCTGACGCTGCGATGGCGACCCGCTCCCTCGCGCTGATCCTGGGTGCTGCGGCGGTGGCCGCCGTGATCGCCTGGGGCTATGCCCAGGACGAGCCCACGGCCGAGGCCCCGCCCGCTGCGGCGCTGGGCCGAGCCGAAGGCTTCAGCCTGATGGGTGCGGCGCCGTCGCCGCTGCGCAGCCTGGGCCCGGCCCTGGCACGCTCGGTGGCCGACGTCGATCACGCACTGTTCGTGGAGGGCTCGCTTCGCGATGCCTCCCTCGATGGCGACTGGGGCGTGGACGGCCAGGGGCGGCTCCAGCCCAGCCTGGCCTTGCGCCGTCGCTTCGACCAGTTGCTGACCACGCTGGGCGAGGTCAACCTCGACGAGCTGAGCAGCTGGCTGCTCGACCGCACGCTGCGCGACGTGGGGCCGACGGCCAGCGCCGAGATCATGGCCGTGTGGGCGCGCTACATCACGCTGCAGGAGCAGCGCTACACGACAGAGGCGCGGCTCGATGACCCGCAGACCTGGACGCAGGCCCTGGCCGAGCGCCAGCGGGCGCGGCGCGAGATCCTCGGCCCGGCCTGG
The DNA here is from genome assembly GCF_002930615.1 of Caldimonas caldifontis. Taxonomy (GTDB): domain Bacteria; phylum Pseudomonadota; class Gammaproteobacteria; order Burkholderiales; family Burkholderiaceae_C; genus Caldimonas; species Caldimonas caldifontis. Next base: position 18,519 of record NZ_PSNX01000019.1, read on the forward strand.
GCCGAGGCCTTCTATCGCGAGGAAGAGGACGCCCTGCGGCGACAGGCGGAACGGGCCGGGCCGGCCGGCTCATCGGGGCGCGCCGCCGAGCCCACCTGGCTGCACCCCGACCCGCAGCTCAGTGCCGACGAGCTGCACCAGCGTCGTGTGGCCCGGTACGGGGCCGAGGCCGCCGAGCGGCTGCGCGCCGAAGACGAGGCCGAGGCCCGCTGGCAGGCCCGGCTGGCCCAGGCCCGCGAGCAGGTGCGGGCCCTGCAGCAGGCCCCGCACTTGTCCGAGCCTCAGCGGCAGGAGGCCGTCGAGGGCTGGATCACCAGCCACTTCGACGCACACGAACAGTTGCGCGTGAGGGTCCTGCTCGGCCTTTGAACCTCAGCGCCGCATCACCTGCTGCGGCAACCAGGTGGCGATCTCGGGGAAGACGTAGATCAAGCCCAGCGCCCCCATCATCAGCACGAACATCGGGGCCGCCTGGCGCGCGATCCAGGGCAGCTCTCGCCCCGTCATGCCCTGGAGCACGAAGAGGTTGAAGCCCACCGGCGGCGTGATCTGCGCCATCTCCACGACGATGACGAGGAAGATGCCGAACCAGATCAGGTCGATGCCGGCGCCCTGCACGATGGGCAGCACCACACCCATGGTGAGCACGATCATCGAGATGCCGTCGAGGAAACAGCCCAGCAGGATGTAGAACACCATCAGCGCCACCAGCAGGGCCAGCGGCGACAGGCCCAGCGAGCCGATCCATTCGGCCAGGTGGCGCGGCAGGCCGATATAGCCCATCGACAGCGTGAGGAAGGCCGCTCCCGCAAGGATGAGCGCGATCATGCAGTACAGGCGCGTGGCGCCCATGAGCGAGTCGCGGAAGGTGCGCCAGTTCAGCGACCCCTGGGCGGCTGAGAGCAGCAGCGCCCCCACCACGCCCAGCGCCGCGGCCTCGGTGGCCGTGGCCACGCCGGTGTAGATGGAGCCCAGCACGGCGAGGATGAGCAGCACGACCGGGATGAGGCTGCGTGACGCCTTGAGCTTGTCGAGGAAGGACATCCCCGGATCGGCGGCGGGCACCTGGTCGCGATGGAAGGCGGCCCAGAGCATCACATAGGCCATGAGCAGGCCGGCCACCAGCAATCCCGGAAACACCCCGGCGGCAAACAGTCGCGCAATCGACACATCCGCCGTGACGCCATAGACGATCATGATCAGCGAGGGCGGGATCAAGAGGCCCAGGGTGCCTGCACCGGCCAGCGAACCCACCACGATGCCGTCGGGGTATCCACGCCGCTTCAGTTCAGGCAACGCCATCTTGCCGACCGTGGCACAGGTGGCCGCCGACGAGCCCGACACCGCCGCAAAGAGGGTGCAGCCCAGGATGTTGGTGTGCAGCAAGCGGCCCGGCAGGCGGTTCATCCAAGGCGCCAGGCCCTTGAACATGTCCTCCGACAGCTTGGTGCGAAAGAGGATCTCGCCCATCCAGACGAACAGCGGCAAGGTCGTGAGCGTCCAGCTCGACGCCGAGCCCCAGATGGTGAGCGCCATCGCATCGCCCGCAGGCCGCGCGCTGAAGAGCTGCATGCCGATCCAGGCCACCCCGGTGAGGGTGAGGCCGATCCACACGCCGCTGCCCAGCAGGGCAAAGAGGCTGAGCACGAGCAGGGTGGTGATGAGCAGGTCGTCCATCAGGCGCCCACCTCGCGCACATCAGCCACACGGCCGCGCAGTGCCAGCCACCATTCATCCACGAACGCCACGAAGAGCAACAGGGTGCCCACGGCCATGGCCAGTTGCGGGATCCAAAGCGGTGTCGCGTCGATGCCGGTGGAGATGTCGTGGAAGCTGCGCGACTGCCAGGCCAGCCGGGCGCTGTAGAACGCGAAGAGCCCCGACAGGCCCACCGCCACCGACAGGCTCCACAGCTCGAGCGCGCGCCGCCCCCGGGCGCCGAGCGCATTGAGCACCAGCGTCACGCGGATGTGCTCCCCACGCTTGAGCGTGTGCGCCAGCGACAGGAAGGCCGCGGCCGCCATGAAGTAGCCGGCATAGGCATCCATGCCCCGAAGTGGCAGACGATGGAAACGATCGATCACGCTGCCCAGCACCATGAGCAGCGTGCCGATCATGCACAGCGCGGCGAGCACCGCCGCGCCGTCATAGAGTGCATCCAGGAGACGGCGCATCACATCTTCTTGTAGGCATCGACGATCGCCTGGCCTTCAGGGCCGGCTTTTTCCAGCCATTCCTTCAGCAGCACCTCGCCGACCTTTTGCATGTCGCTCTTCAGCGCGGCCGAGGGCGGCTGCACCGTCATGCCGTTGGTTCGAAGCGTCGCCAGCGTGTCGGTGTTGACGCGCTGGCTCGCAGCCCAGCCTCGCTCCTCGGCGGCAGCGGCGGCCTTCAGCACGGCGTCCTGCGTGGCCTTGTCCAGCGCGTCGAAGGCCCGCTTGTTCACGATCACCGCGTTCTTGGGCAGCCAGGCCTGGGTGTCGTAATAGAACTTCAGGTGCTCGAAAAGCTTGCTGTCCACGCCAGTGGCGCCCGAAGTCATCATCGACTCGACCACACCGGTGGCCAAGGCCTGAGACAACTCGGCCGCCTGCACCGTGACAGCTTGCGCGCCCACCAGTTCGGCGATGCGCGAGGTGGCCGGGCTGTAGGCGCGCCACTTGCTGCCCTTGAGGTCGGCGGCCGAATTCAGCGGTGTCTTGCTGTAGATGCCCTGGGGCGGCCAGGCCACGGCGTAGAGCAGCATCATGCCCTGCTCGCCGAGCTTCTTCTGCAGCGCCGGCTTCTGCGCCGCATAGAGCTTGCGGGCTGCGTCATAGCTGTCGGCCAGGAAGGGGATGCCGTCCAGGCCGAAGGGCTGCCATTCGTTCTGGAAGTTCACCAGCAGGATCTCGCCGGCCTGCGCCTGGTTGCCCTGCACGGCGCGCTTGATCTCGGGCGCCTTGAAGAGCGAGGCGCCCGGGTGCACCGTGATGGCCAGTTTGCCTCCGGTGGCGTCGCCCACGTCCTTGGCGAACTGCGTGATGTTCACGGTGTGGAAGTTCGAGGCAGGGTAGGCAGTGGGCAGGTCCCACTTGGTCTGTGCGAAGGCCGTGGCGGCAAAGCTCACCAACGCGGCGGCGACGAGAGAGGACTTGAACATGGAAACCTCCAGACATTCCGGTGCGGCAGGCAGCGCCGCGGGTGAGGCTGGCCTCGCAAGATCGGGGCCAGGGCGCGATCCCCAATGTAGTGAGTTGCCGCCGATCCGGGATCAGTGTTTTCCCGTCATGTCGACATTTTGTCGATAAAACGTCGTAGAAGAGCGTACATTAACTGGGCAGACCTCGCCCCAGGGTGGCCTGCCATGATCGGTTTCGGTGCATCGAGCCTGCACCCAGGAGGAGAACCATGTCCCGCCGCAAGACTTCCACCCCCTCGGCCGCCGGCGCGCCAACCGAGACGCGCCGGCCCATCGTGTCCTCGGCTCACCTGGTGTCGCCGCGCAGCAGCGAGCTGAGCGAGTTCGAGTTTGGCCTCATCGTCTCGAACAATGCCTTTTCGCGCTGGATCGTGCACTGCATGGCGGCCGCGGGCCTGCGTGAACTCACACCGCTGGATGTGCTGGTGCTCCATCACGTCAACCATCGCGCCCGGGGCAAGCGCCTGTCGGACATCTGCTTCATCATGAATGTCGAGGACACGCATCTCATCAACTACTCGCTGAAGAAGTTGCAGAACCTGGGCGTGGTCGAGTCCAGCCGCAACGGCAAGGACGTGACCTACGCCACCACCGACGCGGGGCGCCGCCACGTCGAGCGCTACCGGGAGATCCGCGAAGCCTGCCTGGTGAGCGCGCTGAACGCGAACGAGACGCTCAATCACGAGATCGGCGAGCTGGCCCGGCTGCTGCGCGTGCTCTCGGGCGTGTACGACCAGGCGGCGCGAGCGGCCGCCTCGCTCTGAACCGATGGAGACCCCGATGAGCACCACCCCCTCCCGCTGGCAGTTCTGGATCGACCGGGGCGGCACCTTCACCGACATCGTCGCGCGGCGCCCGGACGGCTCGATCACCACGGCCAAGCTTCTGTCCGAGAACCCCGAGCAGTACCGCGACGCCGCGGTGGCCGGCATCCGCAGGCTGCTGGGCCTGGGGCCCGGCGAGCTCATCACGCCGGCCCAGGTCGAGTGCGTGAAGATGGGCACCACCGTGGCCACCAACGCGCTGCTGGAACGCAAGGGCGACCGCACCCTGCTGGTCACCACACGAGGCTTCCGCGATGCGCTGCGCATCGCCTACCAGAACCGCCCGCGACTCTTCGATCGCCACATCGTGCTGCCCGAGCTGCTCTACGAGCAGGTGATCGAGGCCGACGAGCGCATCGGCGCCGACGGCGAGGTGGTGCAGCCGCTCGATGCCGGCGCCCTGCGCGCGGCCCTGGAAGCCGCCTATGCCGACGGCATCCGTGCCTGCGCCATCGTCTTCATGCATGGCTACCGCCACACGGCCCACGAACGCGAGGCCGCCGACCTGGCGCGCCATATCGGCTTCACCCAGGTGTCGGTCTCTCACGAGGTGAGCCCGCTGATGAAGTTCGTCTCGCGCGGCGACACCACCGTGGTCGATGCCTACCTCTCGCCCATCCTGCGCCGCTACGTGGAACAGGTGGCGGGCGAGATGCCGGGCGTGCCGCTGTACTTCATGCAGTCCAGCGGCGGTCTCACCCAGGCCGACCGCTTCCAGGGCAAGGACGCCATCCTCTCGGGCCCGGCCGGCGGCATCGTCGGCATGGTGCGCACGGCCGAGCTGGCGGGGTTCGACCGCGGGAACGTCCGGGTCATCGGCTTCGACATGGGCGGCACCTCCACCGACGTGTCGCACTACGCCGGCGAGTTCGAGCGCGCCTTCGAGACCCAGGTGGCCGGCGTGCGCATGCGCGCACCGATGATGAGCATCCACACCGTGGCCGCCGGCGGCGGCTCCATCCTGGCCTTCGACGGCTCACGCTTCCGTGCCGGGCCGCACAGCGCCGGCGCCAACCCCGGACCGGCCTGCTACCGCCGCGGCGGCCCGCTCACCGTGACCGATGCCAACGTGATGCTGGGCAAGATCCAGCCGGCGCACTTCCCCAAGGTGTTCGGCCCCAACGCCGACCAGGCGCTCGACCGCCAGGTGGTGGTCGAGAAGTTCACCGCCCTGGCGGCGGACATCGAGGCAGCCACCGGCGTGAAGCGTTCGCCCGAGGCGGTGGCCGAGGGCTTCATCGACATCGCCGTGGGCAGCATGGCCAACGCGATCAAGAAGATCTCGGTGGCACGCGGCTATGACGTGACCCGCTACACCCTGCAGTGCTTCGGCGGCGCGGGCGGCCAGCATGCCTGCCTGGTGGCCGATGCGCTGGGCATGACGCGCGTCTTCGTGCATCCGCTGGCCGGTGTGCTCTCGGCCTACGGCATGGGCCTGGCCGATCAGCGCGTGATGCGCGAGGCAGCGGTCGAGCGGCCGCTGAACGAGGCGGAACTGACAGCCCTGGCGGCCCAGGTCGAGGCCCTGGAGTGCGAGGCGCGCGAGGACCTCCTGGCCCAGGGCGTGAACACCCGCCACGTGTACACCGAGCGTCGCGCCCGGGTGCGCTACGAAGGCACCGACACCGCCCTGTCGGTGCCGCTGGGCACGGTGGCGCAGACGCAGGAAGCCTTCGAGGCCGCCTATCGCCAGCGCTTCGCCTTCCTGATGCAGGGCCGCGGCCTCGTGGTGGAGGCAGTGTCGGTGGAAGCCGTGGGGGCCGGCGAAGCGCCCGCCGAGCCCCGCCACGAGGTGGCCACCGAAGCCCCCGCCCCGGTGGCCGCCCAGGTCGAGCTGTTCAGCGGCGGCCGTTGGTGGCCGGCCTCGCTGGTGGTGCGCGAGCACACGCAACCTGGCCATGTGATCGCCGGCCCGGCCATCATCGCCGAACGCAACGCCACCACCGTGGTCGAGCCTGGCTGGCAGGCACGGGTGACCGAGTTCGACCACCTGGTGCTCGACCGTGTCGAGGCGCGCACCCAGCGCAAGGCCATCGGCACCTCGGTCGACCCGGTGATGCTGGAGGTCTTCAACAACCTCTTCATGAACATCGCCGAGCAGATGGGCCTGCAGCTGCAGAACACCGCCTACTCGGTGAACATCAAGGAGCGGCTGGACTTCTCCTGCGCCCTCTTCGACGCCGAAGGCAACCTCATTGCCAATGCGCCCCACATGCCGGTGCATCTGGGCTCGATGAGCGAGTCGATCAAGACCGTCATCGCGCGCAACCCCGGCATGCGCCCGGGCGACGTCTATGTGCTCAACGACCCCTACCACGGCGGCACCCACCTGCCCGACGTGACGGTGGTGACGCCCGTCTTCGACGACGCCGGCGCACGCGTGCTGTTCTACGTGGGCTCGCGCGGCCACCATGCCGACATCGGCGGCACCACCCCCGGCTCCATGCCCCCCTTCTCCACGCGCATCGAGGAAGAGGGCGTGCAGATCGACAACGTCAAGCTCGTCGAGGGGGGTGTGCTGCGCGAGAAGGAGATCCTCGCCTTGCTGGCCAGTGGCGAATACCCCTCGCGCAACCCGCAGCAGAACCTGGCCGACCTGAAGGCGCAGATCGCCGCCAACGAGAAGGGCGTGCAGGAGCTGCGCAAGATGGTCGAGCAGTTCGGCCTGGAGGTGGTGCAGGCCTACATGGGGCACGTGCAGGACAACGCCGAGGAGTCGGTGCGCCGTGTCATCACCGCGCTGAAGGACGGGCAGTTCACGCTGCCGCTGGACAACGGCGCGCGCATCCAGGTGGCCATCCGCGTGGATCAGGCTCAGCGCAGCGCGGTGATCGACTTCACCGGCACCTCGGCCCAGCTGCACAACAACTTCAACGCGCCCAAGGCGGTGTGCATGGCGGCGGTGCTCTACGTCTTCCGCACGCTGGTGGACGACGACATCCCGCTCAACGCCGGCTGCCTCAAGCCGCTGGAGGTGATCGTGCCGGAAGGCTCGATGCTCAACCCCCACCCGCCGGCCTCGGTGGTGGCGGGCAACGTGGAAACGTCCACCTGCATCACCAACGCCCTCTACGGCGCCCTGGGCGTGCTCGCGGCCAGTCAGTGCACGATGAACAACTTCACCTTCGGCAACGACCGCTACCAGTACTACGAGACCATCTCGGGCGGCTCGGGCGCGGGTGTCCTCACCGATGCGCAAGGCCAGGTGGTGGGCGGCTTCGACGGTACGAGCGTGGTGCAGACCCACATGACCAACTCACGCCTGACCGACCCCGAAGTGCTGGAGTTCCGCTACCCCGTGCGCCTGGACAGCTACGAGATCCGCCGCGGCTCGGGCGGCGCAGGCCGCTGGCGGGGTGGCGACGGCGGGGTGCGCCGCATCCGCTTCCTGGAGCCCATGACCGCCTCCATCCTCTCGAACGGCCGCACCGTGCCGGCCTTCGGGCTGGCCGGCGGCGAGCCGGGCGCCCTGGGCGTCAACCGCGTGGAGCGTGCAGACGGCAGCGTCGAGGTGCTGGCCCACATCGGCAGCACCGAGATGGGTATCGGTGACGTCTTCGTGATCGAGACCCCGGGCGGCGGGGGCTGGGGGCCGCCCCGGGGGTGACGATGAAGGAGGCAGGCCCACCGGGAGGAGACGGATCGAAGCGATTCCCCAACCGCTGCAACACACCCACACGGGGGCCTGCCAAAAAACCGGGGTGACGCGAGACGCGTCACCCTTTGCTTTTTACCACCAGGTCTCGGCCTGGATGCCGATCGAGGTGCCGGCCTTCTTGTCACCATACACCTGTTGGAGACGATCCGTCAGCGTGTTGCGTGCGGCCTCGTTCCAGATCGCGTGGGTCACGAACAGGCGGATGGTCGGGCGCGACCAGGCCTCGTTGCCGGCCGACACCGCACCGGCCAGCGTGAACTTGGTCATGTGGCGCGTGCCACTGCCATCGTCGGGCTTCACCTGGTCATGGCCCACCTCCAGCAGCACCCGGAACGGCCCGGAGATGTGCGTGTCAGTGCGTGCGCCCAGCGCAAACCACTTGTTGCCGGCATCGGCAGCGTCCTTGCGCACGCGGTATTCGCCCACCACGTCCAGGTTGGTGCCCGCGGTGATCTTGCCGCCGAACTGGACGATGCCGCGCGTGTTCTTCAACTCTCCCTGCTTGTCGTGCCGGAAGCCGAACAGCCAGTTGCCGCCCATGACCCCGTTGAGGCGCTGGTACAGGCCCACGGCCAGGCCGTTGTCCTGGTCGGCGGGATCGACACCGGTGGTCTGGTCGCGGCTCTTCAACTGGCCCGAGGGCGTGACGTAGATCGAGAGGTCCCCGCTGGGCGTGGTCTGCAGGCCGGTCAGGCGGATGGGCAGCGCATAGCGGTTGTCGTTGGCGGGGCCGCGGCCGTTCATCATGAAGCCGATGCTCAGCTTGCCGATGCCCACGTCCATGTCCTCGATGCCGGCGCCGTCGCCGTCGTTGATTTCCAGGAACTGGTCGTTGATGCCGGTCTGCAGGCGGTTGTAGAAACGGCGACCCGCCCAGACCTTGCCATTGGCCAGGCCGGCGATGTTGGTGCCATAGGCATAGACCTGGCCGAAGCGCGCGGTGAGTTCATCGGTGCCGGCTTCGGTCTGGCCCCAGGCACGGTAGACGCTGGGCATGAAGTGCACATGCCAGTCGGAGCCTTCGAAGCTGGCCAGCTTGGCGCTGAGGTTGGGCTCGATCACATAGTCGCACTCGTTGCCCAGGCGCCATTTCGTGTCGGCGCCCGCCAGCCCGAAGCACACCTGCGTGCCGCCGCGCGCGTTGATGCCGGTGCCCGCGCGCATGTAGCCCGAGAAATCAATGGACGCCGCATGGGCAGCGCTGGCCAGGCCGGCCCAGGCCAGGGCGGCGATCAGGATCTTGGTTTTCATGGTCAGGAATCTCCTCGTCTCTTGTGGTGGGAAGGAACAGGGCCGGCGAGTCCGGCGGTTGGGAAAGGGGTCACTGCAGGGCGCGGCCCTGGGTGTCGAACAGCAGGAGGTGCTGGGGGTCGGGCCGCAGGCCCACGGCCTGGCCCACGGCCAGCTCGGTGTGGCTCGGTGCCAGCCGCAGGGCCAGCGGCTCGTGGCCCTGCCCGCGCAGGCTCGCGTGCACGATCAGCGCATCGCCCAGGTGCTCCACCAGGTCGATGCGGGCCGCCCAGCCCTCGCCTTCTCGGCACAGGGCCAGGTGCTCGGGGCGCACTCCCAGGGTGAGGGCCTCGCCCGGTGCCGCCACCCCGGTGGGCAGCGGTACCGCACCGGCCCCATGCACCTGCAGGTGCAGCCCGGTGCCGGTGTCGGCGGCCAGCCCCTCGACGAAGTTCATGCGCGGCGAGCCCAGGAAGCCGGCCACGAAGCGGTTGGCCGGGCGCTGGTAGAGCGTGAGGGGTGCGCCCACCTGCTCGACGCGCCCGCCGTTGAAGACGGCGATGCGGTCGCCCAGGGTCATGGCCTCGACCTGGTCGTGCGTGACATAGACCATGGTGTTGCCGATCTCGCGATGCAGCCGCGACAGCTCGATGCGCATCTGCACGCGCAGGGCGGCGTCCAGGTTGGACAGCGGCTCGTCGAAGAGGAAGACCTTGGGCTTGCGCACGATGGCGCGGCCGATGGCCACACGCTGGCGCTGGCCGCCCGACAGCTCGCGCGGCTTGCGCGACAGCAGCGGCCCGATCTGCAGGATCTCGGCCGCGCGGCCCACTGCGGCATCGATCTCGGCCCTGGGCCGGCCGGCCATCTTCAGCGCAAAGCCCATGTTCTCGGCCACGGTCATGTGGGGATACAGGGCATAGCTCTGGAAGACCATGGCCACCCCGCGCTGCGAGGGAGGCACCTGGTTGAGGCGCTCGCCGCCCAGGACGATCTCGCCGTCGTTGATGTCTTCCAGGCCGGCGATCATGCGCAGCAGGGTGGACTTGCCGCAGCCCGAGGGACCGACGAAGACCGTGAACTCGCCATCGGGAATGTCCAGGTCGATGCCGCGGATCACCTCCATCCCCCGGCCATAGCTCTTGCGCACGCCGCGCAGGGTCAGGGCTGCCATCTCAGGTCCTCCGCTGCGAGGCGATGAAGTCGCGGTACCAGTGCGCGCTGGCCTTGGGCGTGCGCACCTGGGTGTCGTAGTCCACGTGCACCAGGCCGAAGCGCTTGTCGTAGCCCGAGTCCCACTCGTAGTTGTCGAGCAGGCTCCAGTAGAAGTAGCCCCGCACGTCCACGCCCGCTTCCATCGCACGGGCCAGGGCCTGCAGATGGGCGCGCAGGTAGTCGATGCGCGGCGCGTCGGCCACGGCCCCGTCCACCAGCCGGTCGGCGTTGGCCATGCCGTTTTCGGTGATGTAGATCGGCGGCAGGCGGTAGTTGCGGTGCAGCCAGGTGAGCAGCTCCGTCAGGCCTTCCGGGTAGATCTCCCAGCCCATGTCGGTCTCGCCCTGCAGCTTGGGCGCAGGCACCGGGGGCTGGGCGGCCGAGGCCCAGATGCGCGTGTAGTAGTTGATGCCGAGGAAGTCGAGCGGTTGGGCGATGATCGAGAAATCGTTTTCACGAGTGGCCGGATGGAAGGCCAGGCCATCGATCGCGGGATAGCGCTTCAGGAAGATCGGGTCCATGTACCAGCGCACGAAGCTGGCGAGCTGGCGTTCCGCCTCGGCCCGGTCGGCGGCGCTGTCGGTGGCCGGTGTGACCGAGGACTGGTTGAGCACGATGCCCAGCGGCGCACGCACGCCGGAGGCGCGCATGGCCTGCAGCGCCAGGCCATGCGACAGCAGCAGGTGGTGCGCCACCTGCACGGTCGCCTGCGGGTCGCGCCAGCCCGGGGCGAACTTGCCGACCTCATGCCCGAGGGTGGCCGCACACCAGGGCTCGTTGTGCGTGGCGATCGCCGCCACGCGGTCGCCCAGGCGGCGGCCCATCACGTCGGCGTAGTCGGCAAAGCGCTGCGCCGTGTCGCGCACCACCCAGCCGCCACGCTCCTGCAGGGCCTGCGGCAGGTCCCAGTGGTACAGCGTCACGTGGGGTTGGATGCCCCTGGACAGGAGCTTGTCCACCAGGCGGTCGTAGAAGCCCAGACCCTTGTCGTTCCACGCGCCCTGACCCAGCGGCTGCACGCGCGGCCACGAGATCGAGAAGCGATAGGCCTGCAGGCCCAGCGTGGCCATCAGGTCCACGTCGCTTTCATAGCGGTGGTAGTGGTCGCAGGCCACGTCGCCGGTGTGGCCCTGGAAGGTGGTGCCGCTCTGGTGCGAGAAGTGGTCCCAGATCGAGGGGCCACGCCCGTCCTCGTTGGCAGCGCCTTCGATCTGGTAGGCGCTGGTGGCAGCACCCCACAGGAAGCCGGGGGGGAAGGAAAGTGCAGTCACGAACAAAGTCCTAGTGGGTCGGAAGGGTCAGGATTTCACGGCGCCAGCGGTGAGGCCTTCGATGAGCCGGCGCGAGGCCACCATGAAGAGTGCGAGCAGAGGCAGCACGGCGATCGCGGAGCCCGCCGAGATGGCGCCCCAGGGGATCTGGCCGGTGCCTTGCAGCGAGCGCAGCGCCAACGGGATGGTGTACATCTCCATGTCGCGGATCACGATCAGCGGCCCGATGAAGTTGTTCCACGAGCTGATGAAGGTGATCAGGCCCAGCGTGCCCAGGGCCGGCCCGATGAGCGGCAGCACGATGCGCCAGTAGATGGCGAACTCGCCGCAGCCGTCGATGCGGGCGGCATCGATCAGCTCGCGCGGGATGGCCGACTCGATGTACTGGCGCATCAGGAAGATGCCCAGCGCCCCGACCGCGCCCGGGATGTAGAGCGCGCGCGGCTGGTCCATCCATCCCAGCCAGCTCATGATGAGCGCGGTGGGGATCATGCCCACGAAGGCCGGCAGCAGCATGGTGGCCATCACCGCGCCGAAGAGCCATTCGCGTCCCGGGAAACGGTACATCGCGAACGCGTAGCCGGCCAGCGAGCAGAAGAAGAGGTTCAGCAACGTGGACGCCATCGCGATGTAGACGCTCCAGCCCACGTTCTTCCAGAAGTGCGGCAGGCTGGTGAGCAGCTGGCGCAGGTTGTCTGCCAGCGCATCGCCGAACCACAACGGTGGTGGCATCGAGAGGATCTCCCGGTTGCTGTGGGTGGCGAACACGAGCATGAAGTAGAAGGGCCCGAGCATCATCGCCGCGCCGATGGCGACGACGAGGTAGGCCAGCAGCGTCTGCGGCGTGAGGGTGCGCGAGGAAGTGGTCATTGGCAAAGCCCTCAGTCGCGCCGACCGCCGAGCAGGCGATGGTTCGCCCAGGTGGCGGCGGCAATCATCAGGAAAAGCAGCCAGGCCACGGCCGAGGCGGTGCCGAAGTCGCCGTCCACGAAAGCGGTGGCGTACATGTGCATGGCCGCGGTCTTGCCGGCCTGGTCGATGCCGCCGGTGCCCCCTGTCAGGATGAAGGGCTCCTCGAAGAGCTGCAGGTTGCCGATGATGGTGAGCGTCACCGCAAAGAAGATCATCGGGCGCAGCAGCGGCAGCGTGATGTAGCGGAACTGCTGCCAGCCCTTGGCGCCGTCCATCTCGGCCGCTTCATAGAGATCGCGTGGGATGGTCTGCATGGCCGACAGGTACAGCACCGCGTTCCAGCCCACGTAGCGCCACCACACCACGAAGGCGATCATCCACTTCGTGTAGCCGGGCTGGCCCCAGTCGATGTTCTGCTCCGGGAAGAGCCAGCCGATCAGCGGCAAGTCGTGGAGGGGGGTGAGCACCGCATTGACCACGCCGAAGTCGCGCGAGAACAGCGACGAGAACACGAGCGACACCGCCACGGTGGACGTGATGAAGGGCAGGAAGTACAGGCCCACCACGAAGTTGCGCGAACGCTTCAGGGCGCGGTGGAAGAAGAAGGCCAGCGGCAGCGCCACCAGGTGCTGCGGCAGGCCTGACACCACGGCCAGCCACAGCGTGTTGTAGAGCGACTTGTGGAACCAGTCATCGTCACGCAGGCTGTAGACGTAGTTCTCCAGCCCCACCCAGCGCATGGCCTCCAGGCCGGCCGCCGGATCCCAGCGGTGGAAGGACAGGTAGAACGAGAACAGCAGCGGAAAGAGCCCGAACACCGCGAACAGGATGAAGAAGGGGCTGATGAAGAGATATGGTGCGCTGCGGCGCGACAGCCAGGGGCGGCGCCACCAGGCGGGCCGTGGGGTCGCGGCAGGCGCACGCTCGGTCACCGGCGCGGTGCCCGCCAGGGTGTTCGGGTTCATGGGGTCGGAAGCCAAGTCGTATGAGCCGGGAAGGGGTTGCTCAGCGGCGCACGCGTCGCTGCACCTGGGCCTGGGCGTCGGCCAGGGCCTGGCCGATGTCCTTGTTCTGCTCCAGCACCTTTTCCAGCTCGGCGTTCACCACCTCGGCGGCCACCGGGTCGAACTTGTCCACGCTCATCGCGGGGATGCGGCTGGCCGCTTCCTTCCACAGCACACGGGCCTTCTGCCCACCGAGGTATTCGATCGGTTGCTCGATGAAGGGGTCGTTCTGGGCCGCCAGCAGCGAGGGGAAGGCATCGATGCCGCGGAAGGCCTCGATCTGCATCTCCTTGTTGGTGGTGAGGAACTTGATGAAATCCCAGGCTGCCTGCTTGTTCTGCGCTTTCTTCGGGATGCCATAGAAGGAGCCGCCCCAGGAGGCATAGGCCCCTCCCGGCAACTGCGCCGAACGCCATTTCCCCTTCGACTCGGGTGCGAGCCAGTTGTTGAGGTGCCCGGCGAGCCAGGCCCCCATCATCTGCGAGGCGATGCGATCGCGCTTGAAGCCCTCGCTCCATTCGTTGGACCACGCGCTGATCTTGCCGTCGATGCCGGCCGTGCGCGCCGCCTTGGCCAGCTCGAAGGCCTTGCGGAAGCGCGCATTGTTGATGGTCGGCTGACCCTGCTTGTTGAAGTAGATGCCCTCACCGTCCTTGAGGTTGGAGCGGATGTAGATGTCCTTGATGTCCACCGCACTGGCCAGCAGCCAGGCGCCCGTGGCCGCCTTGAGCTTCTTGCCCGACTCGATGTAGGACTCCCAGCTCCGGGTGAGATCTGCCTCGCTCAGGCCAGCCTGGTCGAGCAAGTCCTTGCGATAGAAGAGCGCGCCGGGACCGATGTCCACCGGCATGCCCACCATCACGCCCTGGCCGCTCATGGCCAGCGGGTAGGTGAAGCGCGCCACCTGGTCGCGGAACTGCCCAGCGTTGTAGGGCGCCTTGCTCAGGTCCTCCATGCCGCCACTCTCGGCGAACTTGCCGATGAAGCCCATGTCGATGGCCATCACATCCGGCAGCCCGGCGCCGGTGGCCAAAGCCGTGGTCATCGCCGTGTGGTGGTCGGCGTAGGCCAGGCTGGTCAGCTTGATTTCGACGTTGGGATTGAGCTTCTTGTACAGCGGGATGGCGAGCTTGATGCCCCGGTCCAGGTCCGGGAAGGAGGCCACGTTCAGCGTCACGGTTTGCGCGCACGCCACACCCCATCCCATGGCCGCTGCCACCAGCGGTGCCCACATCTTCTTCATCGTCTTGTCTCCTCGCCCTTTCGGAGCTTGATGATGCCAGGATGGCATCGTTTTCATTAACAAACCCTATACACAGGCCACTCCGAGCCACCACCATTTGTCGGTTTGCTGCCATGCAGCAAGGCTTGAAGCGCCTTTCCTCAAGGATCGCGGGGGAGACACACACGGTGCGCGATCCATCAGGTTTCTGAAAGCGTTTTCAGAACGGCCGCATTTCAGCAAGGCCTGAAAACGTTGTCAACGCTGTGTCACGGTTTCATCGCGATAACCAGGGTAAGTCCCAGGAGGGGCTGGCGACACCGGCGCGCTCGGCAGCAAGGCCTCCAGCAGGGGCCGGCGCCAGGTGAGCGTGAGCGGCTCCAGCACGCCGAAACTGGAGGCCAGTTCCCAGTAGGCCCACGAGAATCCGCGCGCTTCGGCCTCGCGGCGAACGGCCGTGGTCCAGGCGATGCGGGTGGCTTCGTCGGCACGCGAATAGACCCCGAATTCACCCAGGAAGATCGGGCGGCGCTCGGCCCTCGCCCAGGCTTGCACGCGGTCGAAGTCGGCGCGCAGCTTCGCTCTTTCGGCCGCCGTGCCCCGCCAGGTGGTGCCCACCCAGTCGCCCGCCCCGCTCACCCATTCGGCGCCCTGATGGGTCACGGCCATGGGTTCGTAGTAGTGGAAGGTGGCGATGATGTTGCGGTCATCGCGCGGCAGTCGCAGGTCCGCCAGGGCGTCGGCGGCGTTCCAGTCTCCGCCGCCGATGATCAGCGTGCGGTGGGGGTTGCTCTCACGCACCACCGGCAGCACGGCCGCCAGGGCCTCGTTCCAGCGTGCGCGGGTCAGTTCCCGGTGGGGCTCGTTGAGCAGTTCGAACATCACCGTGGCCGGTGCGTCGCGGTAGTGCTCGGCCACCTGGCGCCACAGGGCCAGGAAGCGCTCGCGCTCGGTCTGGGGCTCCAGCATCATCCCGGCGTAGTGGTGCATGTCCAGGATCACCGCCAGCCCCTGGGCCTGTGCGAGGCGGATCACCCCATCGACCCGCTCGAAGAACTCGGTCGAGATCGTGTAGGGTGGCTTCAGGAAGGCACGCGCATCCCAGCGGATGGGCAGCCGGATGGCCGTGAACCCCGCCTGGGCGCTGAGCGTGATGAACTCGTCGCGCAGCATCGGCCCGGCCAGGCCCTCCCGGGCGTGCTCGAGCATGTTGCCGAAGTTGATGCTGCGCGCCAGCAGGCGGTTGCAGCTCTCGGCGCGCGCCTGGGGCGCCTGATCGAAGGAGCAGCCCCAGGCCGGCGGCGCGGCCAGGGCCCACCCCAGGGCCGCCAGTGCGGCAGCGCGGTACAGGAAGGGTTTCATGACGATGTGTCTCCGTTTTCAGAATTGGCGCCAGACAGCCTCTGGCGCAGTGGCCTGCCAAAATGGCCTGAAAACGTTATCATGAACCTCCACCGCAACCCATCCCTCACCACCCTGCCCGTGAGCCCAGACCTCGACACCCCCGCCGCCGTGACCGTGCTCGACGTGGCCCGCGCGGCCGGCGTCTCGCCCAGCACCGTCTCGCGCATCCTCAATGGCACGGCCCGCGTGGCGGCCGACAAGCGCGCGGCCGTCGAAGCGGCCATCGCGAAGCTCAACTTCCGCCCCAACCTCTTCGCCCGCAGCCTCAAGACCGGCACCACGATGACGGTGGGCATCGTCACGCAGGACGTCGAGAGCCCCTTCTACGGCCGGGCGATGAAGGGCATCGAAGAAGGCCTGAGCGGCAGCGGCTACGCGCCCATCATCGTGAGCGGGCACTGGAACGCGAAGGAAGAAGCCGAGCGCGTCGAACTGCTGATGGCGCGGCGCATCGACGGCCTGATCATCCTCACCGGCCACCTGTCCGACGAACAGGTGCGGGCCTTCGCGCTGCATCAGCCCGTGGTGGCCACCGGCCGCCAGGTAGACGGCCCCCAGCTGCGCAGCTGCCAGCTCGACCAGGAAATGGGCGGCTACCTCGCCACCCGCCACCTCATCAACCTGGGCCACCGCCGCATCGCCCACATCACCGGCCCGCAGGACCATGACGACGCCCAGCAACGTCTGGCCGGCTACCGCCGAGCCTTGCAGGAAGCCGGCCTGGCGGCCGATGCGGCCCTGGTCGTGCAAGGCGACTTCATGGAAAGCGGCGGCCTGATGGCCATGAGCCGGCTGATCGACAGTGGTGAGTCCTTCACGGCCGTGTTCGCCGCCAACGACCAGAGCGCCTACGGTGCACGCATGGCCCTGTACCGCCGCGGGGTGCGGGTGCCGGACGATGTCTCGGTCGTGGGTTTCGACGACCTGCCCGCCTCAGCTTACCTCACCCCGCCGCTGACCACCGTGCGCCAGCCCATCTACGAAGTGGGCCTGTATGCAGCGCGCACCCTGCTCGGCCTGATGGGCCACCCCGTCGAGCCCATCACGCTGCCGCCGATGGAACTCGTGGTGCGCGAGACCACACGCCGACTCTGAGGCGCCACAATGCGCGCATGACCTCGCGCATCCTGCTCACCGGCTTCGAGCCCTTCGGCGGCGAACGCCTGAACCCCTCGCAGGCTCTGGCCGAAGCACTGCACGGCCAGCGCGTGGGCGAGGCCGAGATCACCGGTCTCGTGCTGCCCTGTGTCTTCGATGATGCCCTGGCCGTGCTCAACCAGGCCCTCGATGCGCACCGCCCCGGCCTGGTTCTGGCGCTGGGCCAGGCCGGCAGCCGCGCGGACCTCACGGTGGAGCGTGTCGCGATCAACCTCAACGACGCCCGCATCCCCGACAACGCCGGCCGCCAGCCCATCGACACACCCGTGGTGCCCGGCGGCCCGGCCGCCTACTTCAGCACCCTGCCCATCAAGGCCATCGTCGCCGACCTGCGCGCCGCGGGCCTGCCCGCCTCGGTCTCACAGACCGCCGGCACCTTCGTGTGCAACCACGTGTTCTACGGCCTGATGCATGCCCTGGCCACACGGCATCCCGGCGCACGCGGCGGCTTCATGCATGTGCCCCTGCTGCCCGGGCAGGCCGCGCGCCTCGCGCCACCGACGGCGAGCATGGCGCTGGAGACCATGCGCGAAGGCGTTCTGATCGCCTTGCGGACGGCGCTGCACGAGCGTGTGGATCGGGTGGTGGGTGGCGGTGCGCTGGATTAGGGCGTGTTCACACTAATTGCGATGATGGTCGGGGCATTGGACACTTGGGGGCATGGAAATCACGCCCGAGCAATTCGCTGC
>NZ_PSNX01000002.1 GCF_002930615.1 Caldimonas caldifontis
GCATCACCCTGCAGGCCTCAGGCCTCACCGTGGAGTGCCCCGGCACGATCCGGGTGCAGGCGGGGAGCAGGAGGATGGTGGGGGCGCAGAGGGTGGAGCAACCCTTGCCGCTGATGCCGAAACAGGTGTGCGTGGAGTGCTTGCTCAAGGCTCGCGCGCAAGGTGCGCCAGTCGTGAAGCGGTGAGTGTCATGGCTGAGCTCGAATCACAAAGCAGCGACGATGCTGTGGACGCGCATGCCTGGGTTGCGGCGAGGAAGACCCACAAGGATCGTCTCTACGCGCTGATCGACCGCAGCGCACCAGGCCCCGACTTGGCGAGGCTACGAGAGTCTGACCGCTGCGTGACCAACCTGTTCTCACGGCTCAGGCTGCAACCTCAAGCGTGGCCCACCGCACCCGTGCTGGTCGCGATGGACCAAGGCTTTGTCGAGGCGCAGATGATGAATGCATACGCCTCCCAGAGTGCAGAGTCATGCACGGTCTCGCTCATCGCCTCGCCGTTGGATGCCGGAGGTGTCGCGCAGCGCCTGGTGCGTCGCCTGGAGTTGGAGTCAGAGGGAACCGCCTACCTCCTGCGGTGGTGGGACCCTCGTGTGATACTGGCTTTGAGTGAGGCCTGGTCTGGTGACTTGCGCCACGATGTCCTGGCCTTCGGGACGCAGATGCTCCTGCCGAATCGCCGAGGTGGACATCTCGCGTTGGCGCTGCACTGCCCTGAGGACGACCCCTTGGCCGAGCGTCCGCTGGTCTGTACTGGTGAGCAACTCGACGCCTTGGTCGAGACGACCGCTCCCGACGCGGTGCTTGGCTTGCTGCGCGAACAGGATGCGGCCTTGCTCGACAGCTTGCCCGATGCACAGCGACATGCCTGGGCCTGCGCGCAGATCAAGCGCTGTTGCGAGCGAGGCCTCTTTGCGGCCCGCGATCACGCACTCGCGCTTGCGCTGGCCATCCAGCACGGCGCTGACTGGTGGGGAGACCCCGCTTGGAGGCCATGCGTGGCCAAGGCAGAAGACAAGCACTCGCTGGTGGAGGCCTACCTCGCCATGACACATAAGGAGTCCGCATGAAACCGACCCGGTCAGGGATGGCCTGCTTGCTTGCAGCCTTCGCGCTCGTGGGCTGCAGCAAGAACGAACCTGTGATGCTGGGCATCGTCGGCTACAACCACACGGAGCGCTACATCGACAGCTTCAGTGTGGGTGGGCAAGGTGGCAGCAATGTGTTCCCCATGGAGGGCGGCGGGAGCGTCGTCTGCTGCATCGGCTACCGCCCCAGCCGACCACTTCCGATCGAGATGGAGGTGGAGTGGGTTTGGGGATCTGAGGAAGATGAGAACCAGCAGTTGACACGGCATCGGGAACCGGCCAGCTATCGAGCAACCTTGAATGGGCCAGTTCCTGACGACCCCCACAACCTGGAGGTTCACTTCATGCCGGATGGCACCGTGCAGTTGCGCATCACATCGGTGCGCTCGCCACCGCCGAGGCCGTCGGTTCAGCAGGGAGCGAAAAATGAGTGAGTGTTTGGCCATTCCCGTGCGGGCGCCTACGACACCAACCACGCCGGACAGCATGGCAACCAGATCGCCTGTCGAAACGCTTGCTGCGCGCTTTGCACAGCGAACCGATCAACCTCACAGCGCGGTAGCCGACTGCCAGCAAGAGCTGTGGGTCAGCATCTTCTTCGATGGCACAGGCAACAACGAGAAGATCGACGCACCGACATTCGAGCACAGCAACGTATCGCGGCTTCACCGGGCAGCCGTTGAAGACACGCCCATGGGGAAAGTGCGCATCTACGTCCCCGGCATTGGAACCCCCTTCCGCGAAATCGGCGACCGAGGAGGCAAGTTGGCGATGGCGGTTGCCCAAGGCGGGGAAGCGCGCCTGGAATGGGCGATGCGACGTCTGGAACAAGAAGTGCGTGAAGCCGCCGCCCGCGCCCAGAACCCGGTGAACAAGATTCGCGGCATCCATCTGGCGCTGTTTGGTTTTTCCCGCGGCGCGGCGCAGGCGCGGGCCTTTGCGCGCCGCGTGGCCCGGCGCTGCAGGCGCTCGGGTGCGGGCTGGGTGTGGACTGGCGGTGGTTATCCGTTCCGCCTGTACTTCATGGGCTTGTTCGACACGGTGGCCTCGGTGGGGGTGCCCGCTGCGGCGCGTAGGTATGCCGGAGAGGCTGCTGCACTGATGCCGCTGGTGGGTGCAATCCCGGTGCTGATGGCATCCCAGGCCGATGGGCACAGCGCCTGGGCCAGCGATTTGAGGATTCCATCGATGGTGGAGCGCTGCGTGCACTACTGCGCGGCGCACGAGATCCGCAACTCGTTTCCGCTGGATTCGGTCCTGGAAGACGGTCGCTACCCCGCCAATTGCCATGAGGTGTTCTATCCCGGTGTGCATTCCGACGTGGGCGGTGGCTATCGACCGGGCGAGGGCGGACGCAACCTCAACCGCTTTGCCATGATGAGCCTGGTGCCGTTGCGGGCGATGTACGACGAAGCGGTGAAGGCGGGCGTGCCCTTGCGGCGCATTGCAGGCTTACCAAGGGATATCAGAGAAGACTTTGTTCCTACTGACCACGCAGACCGCGAAGCCCGGCAGCTGCTGTCCCGACGGTTCAACCGCTACCTGCAGGTGGTCGGTGCGCAGGGCCGCCCCATTGGTGAGACCATCCTGGCCCATATGAAGCTCTACTTCCGTTGGCGTATCGTGCACATCGGGCGCAAGTTGCGGGCCCGGCGCCAGGGTGAGGCTGACCTCGACACTCGCCGACTGAACGACTATGACGCGGCGCTGGCTCGCGAACGCGAAGCAAAGCAGGCGGAGGTCGATCGGCTGCGGCGAGAGTATGAAGCCGCGAAGGACGCGGAAGCCGCGGCGCGAAGCATGTACAACCGCCGCCGCGCCAGTGCGACGCACCGCGCAGCCTTTGAACAGGCTTCCGAGCGCGCAGACCATGCCAGCTGGGCACTGACGCATCAGGAAGCCACTCTGGGCACGATGCCCAGCCGCGCGGAGGAGTTGATCGCTTCGCTGGAGCGATACGACCAACAATTCCTGGAAGACAGCGCTCGCGTGCTCGCCGAGGATCCGAAGACCCTGCGCCCGTTTGCTCGCATCTTGCGAGAAGCCTGGGAGATGGAGCCCTTGACCGACCCCGACGTGGTGGCCCTGTTCGACGACCACGTCACGGACTCATTGGCTGGGTTTGCGATGGACAGAACCTGGGCCACGGATCCACGTCGGCTGTATCAAGGGGGTGACAACGCCGTTCAGTACGCACGTGCGGCGGATCCCGAGGCAAGTCGCGTCGCCCAACGTGGATCGATGCATGTGCCACCCGCTCCTGCTGCGGCGTCATCACATGCCCTTCAACAACCGCTGACATAGACATCGAAGCCCACGAGTCCGCCGACAAGCCCACTGAAGGCGCAGAGAAACTGCGCCCCTGCCGTTTCACCCTGGCCGCAGCGCTGGCGGCCGAAGGCCACTCTGAGCGATGCGCAGGCCGTGGCCCTGTGGGAGACAAGGTGAGCGGTACCTTGCGCTTGCGCCCAGGGGCTTACTGAATGGCGCGCGGGGTCGCTGCAAATGAACCGTCAAGCCCTGCCAATTCAAGGCTTGACCCGCCGGCTTCGCTGGACATACTGGTGCCTGCGACTCCGGAGACTCGCATGAGAGACGCCGATTTCACCAACATCCACAACTACTTCGAGCGCCCGGTGTTCGAGGCGGTCATGCAGATGGCCCCGCGTTATCCGCAGGTGCGAGGTGACATGCTGGCCGACGTGGCCTGCGTGGCACTGAACAGGCTCCCGTCGCGCTACATCCGCCACGAGGTGGACCTGGTCTTCTACCTGACGGAAAAGGAGCGCGCCGAGAACGAGCGCGCCCTGGCCGAGGCCGTCACCCACGCCTTCGAGTTCGTGCAGGCCCGCAACGCCATGCGCGCCCGGGGCTGAGCAGCCTCCCCTAGAGGCCACACCCTTGATGTGTGGCCGACAAGCGCCGCCCGGCCGGCCGCGTGAGGATGGTCGGGAAGCTCACCGGCAAGGTGCGGGGGAAGTCGCGGCTGTAGTGCAGGCCCCGGCTTTCATGGCGCACCAGCGCCGATCGCACGATCAGTTCGGCGCATTCCACCAGGTTGCGCAGTTCCAGCAGGTCGCGGGTGACGCGGAAGTTGGAGTAGTAGTCGTCGATCTCGCTGCGCAGCAGGTGGATGCGGTGCAGCGCGCGCTCCAGCCGCCGCGTGGTGCGCACGATACCCACGTAGTTCCACATCAGCAGGCGCAGCTCGTCCCAGTTGTGCGAGATCACCACCTGCTCGTCGGCATCCTCCACCTGGCTTTCGTCCCAGGGCGGCAGCATCGCCTCTTCCAGGCGAGCATGAGTTTCGATGTCCTGCGCCGTCGTGCGGCCCAGCACCACACACTCCAGCAGCGAATTGCTCGCCAGGCGGTTGGCGCCGTGCAGGCCGGTGTAGGTCGATTCGCCCACGGCGTAAAGCCCCGGCAGGTCGGTGCGGCCCTGCAGGTCGGTCACCACCCCGCCGCAGGTGTAGTGGGCCGCCGGCACCACCGGGATGGGCTGGCGGGTGATGTCGATGCCCAGTGCCAGGCAACGCGCGTGGATGGTGGGAAAGTGCTCCTTCAGGAAGGCTGCGCCCAGGTGCGTGGCGTCCAGCCAGACATGGTCCAGGCCGTGCTTCTTCATCTCGAAGTCGATGGCGCGGGCCACGATGTCGCGTGGTGCGAGCTCCGCACGTGCATCGTGCGCCGGCATGAAGCGCGTGCCATCGGGCAGCTTCAGGTGGGCTCCCTCGCCGCGCAGGGCCTCGGTGATCAGAAAGCTGCGTTCCTGCGGGTGGTACAGGCAGGTGGGGTGGAACTGGATGAACTCCATGTTGCCCACCCGGCACCCCGCCCGCCACGCCATCGCGATGCCATCGCCCGTGGCGGTGTCGGGGTTGCTGGTGTAGCGATACACCTTGCCGACACCGCCGGTGGCCAGCACCACGGCCGCTGCCGGCAGGGTTTCCACGTGGCCGCGGTCGATGTCGAGGGCATACACGCCGTAGCAGCGCGGCGGCTCGTCGCGTTTCAGGTGGCGCGAAGTCACCAGGTCCACGGCCATCCAGCGTTCGCGCAGCTCGATGTTGGGATGCTGGCGCACCTGGGCCAGCAGGGCGTCGTGGATGGCCTTGCCGGTGGCATCGGCCGCATGGGCGATGCGCCGCACGGCATGCCCCCCCTCGCGGGTGAGATGCAGGCCCAGCGGGCCTTGAGGATCGGGCGAGAATGGCACCCCCTGAGCCACCAGCCATTCGATGGCCGCAGCACTGTGTTCGGCAATGAAGCGGGCCGTGCCCTCGTCCACCAGGCCGGCGCCCGCGTCCTGGGTGTCGCGCACATGGCTGTCGATGCTGTCGTCGCTGCCCAGCACCCCCACGATGCCCCCCTGGGCCCAGGCCGTGGCTGCCTCGCCCAGGCTGCGCTTGGCCAGTACCACCACGGGCCGGGTCGCCGCCAGGTGCAGGGCCACCGTCAGGCCGGCCAGGCCGGCTCCCACGATCACCACCGGGTCGTTGCGTGTCGCGTTCATGTGTCTCCGATCAGCTGCGCGTCATTCTATCGAGCGCCTGTCCCAGGACAGCACGGCACGGTCAACCGTGAAGTAGGTCGCAGGCCCGCACCCCCCTCCCCCGAACGGGTGTGCCACGCGGGTGAAACGCGTAGTTACACTGCACTCACAACCACCGAACCTCCTGAAACGAGGCGCCATGTCTTACGTACAGCGCATGGATGACAAAACCAACCCCCATTCCGGCGAAGCCGGCAGCGGCCCCGTCGAATGGGCGGCCACCATGCCTGACACGATGGCCACGCAGATCATGGCGCGCGACAGCGACGATCCACGCGTGGCAGGCACGCGGGAGATCGGGCGCCTGACCGGCCCCAACACGCGCGAGCTCTTTGTCACCTGCGATGCTGCCGAGGCCCTGCGGCTGCAGTTCGACCACCTGCAAAGCCTGCACGTCGCCCTGCACGACATCGGTGGCAATGTCTCGCGGCAATTGCTGCGCCAGCTCGCCGTGCACGGTGGCAGCGCGGTGCAGAAGCTCATCATCCGCCAGCAGGGCTACGGCACGCTGCTGGCCAGCATCGAATACGCCACCTACACCTCGCCTGAAGGGCAGAGCGTGCATCTCTATTCGACCGACGTGCAAAGCACGCCAGCCGGTCAGCAGGCCGTCAGCCGGGTGCTGATGGAGCATGCCCAGGTCAGTGTGGTACTGCTGGCAGAAATGCCCGCCCAGGGTTCGGGCAACGCCCTGCGCCAGATGATGCAGTGGGTGCATGTGCCGGCCTGGGTCTGCCCCAGCCTGCTCATCATGCCGCTCGGCCCGGCGGCGGCCCAGGCTGCGGCGGCACAGTCGGCGCAGGTGGTGCAGCGCCACGGCATGCTGGTGCGTGCGGCCCCCCAGCCCTCGCGCCCCGCCGATGCCTGGTCCTACATCCTCGGGTTCTGGCAGAGGAACGCCATGCGCGGCCGGCTCGCCAGTTCGGGCGCGCAAACCCAGGCCCCGATGCAGCTGCCCTCGCTGAACCTGAGGCTCGACCCTGAGGGCGGCACCACGGTGCCGCAGGCTCCGCCCTGGGCCCACACGGCCGCCACCCCGGTGGCGCAGCCGCCCGCGCCTGCGCCTTCAGCCTCCGCCACCACGGTGCCAGCCCAGGCTTACATGGAAACCTATGTGAGCATGGTGGCCCAGATGACCGGCCTGCTGTCGTGCTGCGTCTTCGATGCCAACCTGGCGGCGCCGCTGGGACACGCCGGGCGCGGCCCCTCGCCGATCGATCTGGCGCGGCAAGGTGCGGCCATTCTCAAGGCCCAGCAGATGGCCCGCCTGGCTCTGAACCTCGGCGACCCGGCCCACGAGATCCTGATTTCGTCGGACCGCCATCACCAGGTGGTGCGCCCCTTGCCGGGGCTGCCCGATGTGGCGCTGCATTGCCTGCTCGACCGACACAAGACGAACCAGTCGCTCGTGCGCTTCCAGCTCCAGAGGCTCGACGCCTGGCTCAAGCAACAGCAAGGCGGGCGCTGAGCCCGCACCGAGCTCAACCGCGGGGCTGCGTGTTGCCCTGACGGGGCGGCAATTCGCGCACTTCCACGTCGATCACCTCGCCCGGGGCGCGCGCCGTGCCACGGCCGGCCGTCCACGCGCGGGTCCGGGTGTGGATGTCGGTCCAGCGGTAGCGCCGGAACAGGCCGAAATCGGCCACCGTCGGCCGACGGCCACGCAGCAAGGCCCATACGCTGAGCACCAGGGCGGCCACCAGCCCGGCCACCGCCAGGCTGGCCAGAAAGACGAGGCTGAATACCACGACAAGCAGCCGCAGCAGCAGCGAGGCGGCCGAAGCCAGCAGGGTGCGCAGGAAGTCCATCAAGTTGTGAGTCTCCGGTGAGCAGCGGGGTTCCCCCTCGGGGCCCCGCCACTGGATACCTCAATGCACGGTGCGGCCGAAGGCGAATTCGCCATTCTCCACCGTCACCGGGATCACATCCTTCGGGCCGAAACGGCCCTGAAGGATGAGCTTGGCCACCGGGTTCTCGATGCGGTGCTGGATGGCCCGCTTCAGCGGCCGGGCCCCGAACACCGGATCGAAGCCGACCTTGGCCAGTTCGGCCAACGCCTCGGGCGACACGTCGAGCTTCATGTCCATCTTTTCCAGCCGCTGCTCCAGGTGCTTGAGCTGGATCCTCGCAATGGACTCGATGTGCTTCTGGTCCAGCGCATGGAACACCACCGTCTCGTCGATGCGGTTGAGGAACTCGGGGCGGAAGTGCTGCTTCACCTCGGCCCATACCGCATCGCGGATCAGCTCGCGGTCCTGCCCGGCCATCTGCATGATCTGGTGCGAGCCCAGGTTGCTGGTCATCACGATCACGGTGTTCTTGAAGTCCACCGTGCGACCCTGGCCATCGGTCAGGCGGCCATCGTCCAGCACCTGCAGCAGCACGTTGAACACGTCCGGGTGAGCCTTCTCCACCTCGTCGAGCAGCAGCACGCTGTAGGGCTTGCGCCGCACGGCCTCGGTGAGATAGCCGCCTTCGTCATAGCCCACGTAGCCCGGCGGCGCGCCGATCAGGCGACTCACGGAGTGCTTCTCCATGAACTCGCTCATGTCGATGCGCACCATGTGCTCTTCACTGTCGAAGAGGAAGCCCGCCAGCGCCTTGCACAGCTCGGTCTTGCCCACGCCCGTGGGGCCCAGGAAGAGGAAGCTGCCCAGCGGCCGGTTCGGGTCGGACAAGCCCGCGCGCGAGCGGCGGATGGCATCGGCCACGGCCACGATGGCCTCGTCCTGGCCCACCACGCGCTCGTGCAGCTTGGCTTCCATCTGCAGGAGCTTTTCACGCTCGCCCTGCATGAGCTTGCTTACCGGGATGCCGGTAGCGCGCGCCACCACCTCGGCAATCTCTTCCGCACCCACCAGGGTGCGCAGCAGCTGGGGCTTGCCGCCCTCCTTGGCGTCCTTGGCCTTGCCCGACTCCTTGGCCTGGGCATCCTTCAGGCGCTTTTCCAGCTCGGGCAGCTTGCCGTACTGCAGCTCGGCCACCTTGTTGAAGTCGCCCTTGCGGGTGAACTCCTCGATCTGGAACTTGATCTTGTCGATCTCTTCCTTCACCTGGGCCGAGCCCTGGGCGGTGGCCTTCTCGGCCTTCCAGATCTCCTCCAGGTCGGCGTATTCCCGCTCGAGCTTGGCGATCTCTTCTTCCAGCAAGCCCAGGCGCTTGATGGAGGCTTCGTCCTTTTCCTTGCGCACGGCCTCGCGCTCGATCTTCAGCTGGATGAGCCGGCGGTCGAGCTTGTCCATGGCCTCGGGCTTGGAGTCGATCTCGATCTTGATCTTGGCGGCTGCCTCGTCGATCAGGTCGATGGCCTTGTCGGGCAGGAAGCGGTCGGTGATGTAGCGGTGGCTCAGCTCGGCCGCGGCCACGATGGCCGGGTCGGTGATCTCCACGCCGTGGTGGACCTCGTACTTCTCCTGCAGACCCCGCAGGATGGCGATCGTGGCTTCCACGGTGGGTTCATCCACCAGGATCTTCTGGAAGCGGCGCTCCAGGGCGGCGTCCTTCTCGATGTACTTGCGGTACTCGTCCAGCGTGGTGGCGCCGATGCAGTGCAGTTCGCCGCGCGCCAGCGCCGGCTTGAGCATGTTGCCCGCGTCGATGGCGCCCTCGGCCTTGCCGGCGCCCACCATGGTATGGATCTCGTCGATGAAGAGGATGATGCGCCCCTCGTCATGGGCCACTTCCTTGAGCACCGACTTCAGCCGCTCCTCGAACTCACCGCGGTACTTGGCCCCGGCCAGCAGGCCGGCCATGTCCAGCACCAGCACGCGCTTGTTCTTCAGCGTCTCGGGCACCTCACCGGCGACGATGCGCTGTGCCAGACCCTCCACGATGGCCGTCTTGCCCACGCCCGGCTCGCCGATGAGCACCGGGTTGTTCTTCGAGCGTCGCTGCAGCACCTGGATGGCGCGGCGGATCTCGTCGTCCCGGCCGATCACCGGGTCGAGCTTGCCCTGGCGGGCGCGCTCGGTGAGGTCCAGCGTGTACTTCTTGAGTGCTTCGCGCTGGCCCTCGGCCTCGGCGTTGTCCACCGGCTGCCCACCTCGCACGGCCTCCACGGCCGCCTCCAGCGACTTGCGCGTCAGGCCGAACTCGCGGGCGAGCTGGCCGATCTCGGCCTTGCTGTCGGTCAGGGCCAGCAGGAACATCTCACTGGCGACGTACTGGTCGCCCCGCTTGAGGGCTTCCTTCTCGGCTGCCTGCAGCAGGCTGATGGTGTCGCGCCCGGCCTGGACCTGTTCGGCGCCCTGCACCTGGGGCAGGCGCTTGATGGCCGCCTCCACGGCCTTGTGCAGGCCGGCGGTGTTCACCCCGGCGCGCGCCAGCAGGGCCTTGGGCCCCTCATCCTGCTGCAGCATGGCCAGCAGGATGTGCGCCGGCTCGATGTATTGGTTGTCGTGGGCCAGCGCCAGGCTCTGGGCGTCACCCAGCGCCTCCTGGAATTTGGTCGTGAGCTTGTCGAGTCGCATGAAATACCTCCAATTGACGTCGAATTGGGGGGCAACGGGCCCGTTTCAAGTGTGCCCAAGCCCCGCCGGCCCGAAAAGACCGCAGCCCCGAACCGGTTTGACCGGGATCAAGCGCGAGCGCTCAACCGAGCCAGCTGCGCATCAGCCGCCAACCCAGCGCACAGCAGGCCAGGGCCCCCAGCACATGCGCCAGGGTATGCAGGAGCATCATGCCCCATTGGTCCTTCTGGAGCAGGTGCAGCGACTCCAGCGAAAATGCCGAGAACGTGGTGAAGCCCCCCAGGAAGCCGGTGACCAGCAGCAGGCGCAGCACCTCGTCCGGACTGCGGGCAAACCAGGCCATCGCAACCCCGATCAGCAGCCCGCCCAGGGCATTGGCCAGCAAGGTGCCCAGCGGAAAACCTCCCCAGGCGGGGTTGAGCCAGACGCTCAGCAGCCACCGCGCCACCCCGCCGACGGCAGCCCCTGCCCCCACGGCCAAGGCACCGGTCGCGCTCAACGCGACGCTCATCGAGTGGGCTCCGCATTGCAGGCCACGATGCCCCAGCGCTTCAGGGCCTCATCGTCGCTCACACGAGCATCCACCCACCGCGCCCCGTCCGGCGTGGTTTCCTTTTTCCAGAACGGCGCCTGGGTTTTGAGGTAGTCCATCAGGAACTCGCAAGCCTGGAAGGCCTCACTGCGGTGGGCCGAACTCACGCCCACATAGACGATCTGGTCCTGCGGCAACAACGGGCCCACCCGATGGATCACGCGCGCGGCACGGATGTCGAAGCGACGGTGCGCCTCGTCGATCATGGCCTCGATGGAGCGTTCGGTCATGCCCGGGTAATGTTCCAGTTCCATGCGGCTCACGCCCTGGCCGTCATTGCGGTCGCGCACGGTACCGACGAACACCGCCACCGCTCCCACGCCCGCATCGCCGGCGCGCAGGGCCGCCACCTCGGCGCCGAGGTCGAAGTCCTCGGTCTGGATGCGCACACGCAGCTCGGCCATGCTCAGCCCCCGGTCACGGGTGGGAAGAAGGCCACCTCGGCGCCCTCGCGCAAGGCGGCGGACTCGTCGCACAGGGTCTGGTCGAGCGCCGCTCGCAGCGCACGGCCTGGCCCCAGCACTTCGGCGTGGGCACCGGAGCGGGTCTGCAGCAGCGCGCGCAGGCTGCCCACCGTGCTGCCTTCGGGCACCTCGATGCTCTCGTGCGGACCCAGAACCTCGCGGATCGAGGCAAAGTACTTCACGGTGACCTTCATTGCATCCACTCGGCAAACGACACGAAACGCACCCGATCCCCGCGGGCGATGGCTTGCCCGGGCGGCACGTCAGCCACGCCATCGGCCCACACGGCCGAGGTCAGCACACCGGAACTCTGGTTGGGGAACAAGGCCAGCCGGCCGTCCTCCCCGTAGCGCACCCGCAGGAACTCGCGCCGGCGGTCCGGCTTGGGCCAGTCGAACCCGGCCTCCAGCCACACACCCTGCGGCGCAGCGGGGTCAGCCCCCTGCAAGGCCAGCAGGAAGGGCCGAGCCAGCAGGAGGAAGGTGATGAAGCTCGACACCGGATTGCCCGGCAGTCCGATGAAGGCGGCCTCCCCACCCCCGTCCCGTCGCACGTGGCCAAAAGCCAGCGGCTTGCCGGGCTTGATCGCGATCTGCCAGAGATCGAGCTGCCCCTCGGCGCTCACCGCCGGCCGGATGTGGTCTTCCTCGCCCACCGAGACCCCACCAGAACTCAGGATGAGATCGTGCCCGCGCGCGGCCTCGCGCAACACTGCCCGTGTGGTCTCCAGCCGGTCGGGCACGATGCCCAGGTCGGTGCACTCGCAGCCGAACTGGGCCAGCAGGCCTTTCAAGGTATCGCGGTTGGCGTTGTAAATGGCCCCTGGGCGCAGCGGCTCTCCCGGCATCACCAACTCGTCACCCGTGGACATCAAGGCCACCCTTGGACGACGCACCACGGCCAGGCTCGCAGCCCCCGCCGTGGCTGCCAGACCCAGCGCCTGGGGCGTGAGGCGGCAGCCGCGGGCCAGCGCCACGGCGCCCTCGCGCAGGTCCTCGCCCCGTTGACGCACCGATTGGCCGGGCACCGGCACGGTCTGGATCCTCACCCCGCCCTCCACCGCCTCGCACTGCTCCTGCATCACCACGGCATCGGCGCCTGCGGGCAGCGGTGCCCCGGTGAAGATGCGCACGGCGGTGCCCGGCTGCAGCACGGCCCCGACCTGCCCGGCGGCGATGCGCTGGCTCACGGGCAGCACCGTGCCGGCCACGGGCACGTCGGCGGCACGCACGGCATAGCCGTCCATCGACGTGTTGGCCAGCGGTGGAACATCCAGCGGCGAGATCAGGTCGCGCGCCAGCACGCGGCCCAGGGCCTGAGCCGTCGGGAGGTCCTCAGTCCCGGAGATCGGCGTAGCTGCTGCCAGCAGCCTCGCCAGCGCCTCCTCCAGGCTGAGCATCGGAGAACGGGGAGCGGTACTCATAGCGGTCCTGATTGTGCAGCAGGTGCTCCACCACGCTCGCGGCATCGTTCAGATCCAGCACCGGACGCAAGGTGGGATGGGGCAATTCGCCAGGGCTGTCGGTCGCGATCGCCGTCACGAACGGGTCCTCGACATACTGGGCCCGGTGACCGAGCGATGCGCGCCACACCTCGATCTTGAGCAGATCGGCATGCTTGAACCCCTCGACCAGCACCCAGTCACAGTCGTAGAGTTCCGCGATCAACTGGTGCACGGTGGGTTCGCAAGGCGCCTCGAACTCGCGGATCTTCGCCAGGCGGCGATCAGAGGCCACCACCACCTCGAAGGCGCCCGCCTGCCGATGACGCCAGGAGTCCTTGCCCGGATGGTCGATGTCGAAGGCATGGTGGGCATGCTTGACCACAGACACACGCTGGCCTGCCAGCTTCAGGCCGCCGATCACCTGCTCCACCAGGGTGGTCTTGCCCGACCCGGAATACCCGCAGAAACCCACGACCTTCATGCACTTTGTCCTGCGTGCCTCGATGCGGGCACGTGTCAGTGGCAATTTTCGGCGATGTAACGCTTCACCGCGTCAGCGTCCACCCCCATGACCTTGAAGCGCTTGGGGAGGTTCTCGATGCCCATCAAGGCGGCCGGCCGCTCGGGCTCGCGGCCCAGGGCCTCGCGGATGGTCTGGGCAAACTTGGCCGGCAGGGCAGTTTCCAGCACGATCATCGGAACCCCCTCGTCCAGATGTTCGCGCGCCACCTTCACGCCATCGGCGGTGTGCGTGTCGATCATCACGCCGAAGCGTCCGAACACGTCGCGGATGGTCGCGAGGCGGTCGGCATGGGTGCTCTTGCCCGAGACGAAGCCGTAGTCAGCCACCTTCGCGAACTCGGCCGGCGACAAGGTGAAGGCGCCGCGCCGCTCCACCTCCTCGCGGAAGAGCTGGCGCGTACGCGCGGCATCCCGGCCCAGCAGGTCGAAGACAAAGCGTTCGAAGTTGGACGCCTTGGAGATGTCCATCGAGGGGCTGGAGGTCTCGTGGGTCTCGGCCCCCTTGCGCACACGGTAGGTGCCTGTGCGGAAGAACTCGTCCAGCACGTCGTTCTCGTTGGTGGCCAGCACCAGACGATGGATGGGCAGGCCCATCTGGCGTGCCACATGCCCGGCGCAGATGTTGCCGAAGTTGCCCGACGGCACGCAGAAGCTCACCTTCTCTTCGTTGCTGCGCGTCGCCTGGAAGTAGCCGGCGAAGTAGTACACCACCTGGGCCAGCAGACGCGCCCAGTTGATGGAATTCACCGTGCCGATCTTGTAGCGGCGCTTGAACTCGAGGTCGTTCGACACCGCCTTGACGATGTCCTGGCAGTCATCGAAAACGCCTTCGATGGCCAGGTTGTGGATGTTGGCATCGGGCAGGCTGAACATCTGGGCCTGCTGGAAGGGGCTCATGCGGCCATGAGGCGACAGCATGAACACCCGCACACCCTTCTTGCCGCGCATTGCGTACTCGGCCGCACTGCCGGTGTCTCCCGACGTGGCCCCGAGGATGTTGAGTTCCTCGCCGCGGCGGCCCAGCTCGTACTCGAAGAGCTGGCCCAGCAGCTGCATCGCCATGTCCTTGAAGGCCAACGTCGGCCCGTTGGACAACGCCTCCAGGTAGAAGCCCTCGCCCAGCGGCTTGAGCGGTGTGATGGCCTCGGTGCCGAACACGTCCTTCGTGTACGTGCGTGACACCAGCGTGCGCAGGTCGTCGGCCGGGATGTCGTCGATGTAGAGCGACAGGATCTCGAAGGCCAGATCGGCATAAGACAGGCCACGCCAGCGCTGCAGCGTGGGGGCGTCCACCTTTGGATAGGCCACCGGCAGGTACAACCCGCCATCCGGGGCCAGGCCTTCGAGCAGGATCTCGGAGAAGCCGCGCTCGGTGCGGTCGCCGCGGGTGCTGATGTACTTCATGGCCTCAGTTCAGTTCTTCCTTGCGGATGCGCACGATGGGCGCCAGCACGGTGGGCAGGGCCTGCATTTTCGACAGGGCTTCGTTCATGCGGCCTTCGCGGGTCTCGTGCGTGAGGATGATGAGGTCGGTCTGGGTCTCGTCGTCGCCTGCCTCGCGCTGCAGCACCGCATCGATGGAGATGTCATGCTCGGCCAGGATGCCGGTGATGCGCGCGAGCACGCCCGTCTGGTCGGCCACCCGCAGGCGCAGGTAAAAGGACGTCACCACATCCTCGATGGACAGCACGGGCGCGTTGTCGAGCGCATCGGGCTGGAAGGCCAGGTGCGGCACGCGGTGGTCGGGGTCGGCCGTGTGCAGGCGCGTCACGTCCACCAGGTCGGCCACCACGGCCGAAGCCGTGGGCTCGGAACCAGCACCCTTGCCGTAGTAGAGCGTGGAGCCCACGGCATCGCCGTTCACCACCACCGCGTTCATCGCACCTTCGACGTTGGCGATGAGCCGCTTGGCCGGCACCAGGGTCGGGTGCACGCGCAGCTCGATGCCGCCACCGGCCACATCGTCGCGCCGCTTGGTCACCCCCAGCAGCTTGATGCGGTAGCCCAGCTGCTCGGCGTAGTTGATGTCGGCCGCCTGGAGCTTGGTGATGCCTTCCACGTAGGCCTTGTCGAACTGCATCGGGATGCCAAACGCGATGGCGCTCATGATCGTGGCCTTGTGGGCCGCATCCACGCCTTCGATGTCGAAGGTCGGGTCGGCCTCGGCGTAACCCAGGCGCTGGGCCTCCTTCAGTACCGTGCCGAAGTCCAGGCCTTTGGCACGCATCTCGCTGAGGATGAAGTTCGTCGTGCCGTTGATGATGCCGGCGATCCACTGGATGCGGTTGGCCGTGAGGCCTTCTCGCAGAGCCTTGATGATGGGAATGCCGCCGGCCACCGCCGCCTCGAAGGCCACCATCACGCCTTTGTCGCTCGCTGCCGCGAAGATCTCGGTGCCGTGCACGGCCAGCAGGGCCTTGTTGGCCGTGACCACATGCTTGCCCGAGGCGATGGCCTTGAGCACCAGTTCACGGGCCCGTGTCGTCCCCCCGATCAGCTCGACGACGATGTCGACTTTCGGGTCGGTCACGACCGCATCGAGGTCGTCGGTGATCGCCAGCCCGTCGCCGAGCGCGGCCCGGGCCTTGGCCAGGTTGCGTGCGCCCACGCGGGCGACTTCGATGCCCCGCCCGGCGCGGCGGCGAATCTCCGCCTGGTTGCGCTCGAGCACCTTGACAACGCCTGAGGCAACGACGCCGGCGCCCAGCAGGCCCAGGCGCAGCGGATTCTGGATGGAGTTCATGGGGTTCATCCCTGAGAGTGACGCTTGCGGTAGTGATCGAGAAAACGAGCGATGCGGCCGATGGCCTCGGCCAGGTCGTCCGAGTTGGGCAGGAAGACCAGACGGAAGTGATCGGGATGCGGCCAGTTGAAGCCCGTGCCCTGCACGATCAGCACCTTCTCCTCGGCCAGCAACTCGTAGGCGAACTGCTGGTCATCGGCGATGGGGTAGAGCTTGGGATCCAGTCGCGGGAACATGTACAGCGCCGCCTTGGGCTTCACGCAGCTGACGCCAGGAATCTCGGTGAGCAGCTTGTGCGCCAGATCGCGCTGGCGGCACAGCCGCCCGCCGGGGGCGACCAGATCCTTGATGCTCTGGTAGCCGCCCAGCGCCGTCTGGATCGCCAGCTGGCCCGGCGTGTTCGCACACAGGCGCATCGACGCCAGCATGTTCAGGCCTTCGATGTAGTCGCGCGCATGCTTCTTCTCGCCCGACACCACCATCCAGCCCGCGCGGTAGCCGCAGGAGCGGTAGTTCTTCGACAGGCCGTTGAAGGTCACGCACAGCACGTCGTCAGCCAGCGAGGCGATGCTCGTGTGCGTGCTGCCGTCAAAGAGCGTCTTGTCGTAGATCTCGTCGGCGAACACGATGAGCTGGTGCTGGCGGGCCACCTCCAGCAGCTCCAGCAGCACCGACTCCGGGTACAGAGCACCGGTGGGGTTGTTCGGGTTGATGACCACCAGGGCCTTGGTGCGCGGCGTGATCTTGGCCTTGATGTCGGCAATGTCAGGCATCCAGTCCGACTGCTCGTCGCACAGGTAGTGCACCGGTGTGCCGCCAGACAAGGCCACCACGGCGGTGTAGAGCGGGTAGTCGGGCGCCGGAATGAGCACCTCGTCGCCGTCGTTGAGCAAGGCATTCATGCTCATGGCGATCAGCTCGGAGGCACCGTTGCCGAGATAGACATCATCGACCGTCACGCCGCGGATGTTCTTTTCCTGCGTGTAGTGCACCACGGCCTTGCGCGGTGCGAAGAGGCCCTTGGAGTCGGTGTAACCTGCCGTGTGAGGCAGATTGCGGATCATGTCCTGCACGATCTCGTCCGGCGGCTCCAGGCCGAACACCGCCAGATTGCCGATGTTCAGCTTGATGATCTTGTGCCCCTCTTCCTCCATCTGCCGGGCCTTTTCAAGCACCGGCCCACGGATGTCGTAGCAGACATTGGCCAGCTTGGCCGATTTGGAGACGGGTTTCACGACAAGACTCCCCGGAAGCAGGCCCTTCCCCGGGCCCTGGAATATGGCGGGCGATGCAGGCTTGCTGCAGTGCAAAACCTATAATTTAACCACAGCGCGCCCCTGAAAAAGACACGCACCCGCCCGCCCATTGCCTCTGCTGTGACCCGATTGTCGTGAAACTCCAGCCCGATCGTAACGATGCCTCGCTGAACATCATCACCGCGGTCACGCCGTCGGCGATCAGCGTGAATGCCGTGTCACTCGCAGGAAGCCTGATCGTGCCCTGGCGCGGCGAGGTGCAGCCGTGGGACTGCTGCGAGATCGGCGCCCTCACGCAGGAACATCTGGAACTGGTGGCTTCGATGAGTCCGGAGGTGGTGCTGCTGGGCACCGGCCCGCGCCTGCGCTTTGCGTCGCCGAGCCTCCTGCGGCCGTTGATGAGCCGCCGGATCGGCATGGAAACCATGGACACTGCGGCGGCCTGCCGCACCTTCAACATCCTCGCTGGTGAGGGGCGCAGCGTCGTGGCGCTGCTGATGCTTCCGCAGCCCTGAGGCCATCGTCCAATCGCGCGAAGCGCAGCGATTGGCTCAGAGTATCGACCGCGGTACGGCTATAATCTCCGGCTAGGCCTGAACGGGCGCAACCCTCTTCAACACCTACATGACGCCAGCCCTCAATAAACCCCTGCCGGACTTTGAAGCGCTTGCCACCAACGGGGTGAAGTACACGCCCCAAGCCTATGCGGGCCAGATCGTCGTGCTGTATTTCTACCCCAAGGACAATACCCCGGGTTGCACCACCGAAGCCATGCAGTTCCGTGACAAGCACAAGGATTTCGTGAAATCCGGCGCGGTGGTGTTCGGCGTGTCGCGTGACAACATGGCCTCGCATGACAAGTTCAAGCAGAACCTGGAATTGCCTTTCGAACTGATCGCTGACACCGAGGAGAAGCTCTGCCACATGTTCGGCGTGGTCAAGAACAAGATCATGTACGGCAAGAAGGTCAAGGGCATCGAGCGCAGCACCTTCGTCATCGACGGCGACGGCGTGCTTCGTCACGAATGGCGCGGCATCAAGGTGGCCGGCCACGTGGACGAGGTGCTCAAGGTGGTCAAGTCGCTGAAGAAGGCCGCCTGAGACGCGCGGTGTGCGCGCCACGCCACCCGTTGCGCCGTCTTCTTGCCCATGCATAATGGGGCCATGCCGCCGCGCCGATCTCCGAGTCGTCCTCCCCGCGCCCCCGCGAAGCCGCCCAGCTTGCTGTGCGGCTTTTTCGTTTCTGCTGCCTGAAGACTGCCTCCAACGATGCCTCTGCCCAAGCCGCCCACGAAAAAAGCCACCCTGCTGACCCCGTCCGATATCGATGCGCAGAGTGCTCCGCGCAAGACCCCACGATCCCACAAGACCGAACCGGCCGCCGCAGCATTGCTCGAACTGCGTGACGACCCCGCTCCGCTCGCGCCCAGCCCCGTGAGTGCACCGGCGCAGCCGGTGGCCCGCAGCTCACGCATCCAGTCCCAGCCCAAACCGCGCCGGCCCCGAAGCGACGGCCCTCCCAAACTCTTCGTGCTCGATACCAACGTGCTGATGCACGACCCGATGTCGATCTACCGCTTCGAAGAACACGACATCTACCTGCCGATGATCACGCTGGAGGAACTCGACAGTCACAAGCGTGGCATGTCCGAAGTGGCTCGTAACGCCCGACAGGTCAGTCGTGAGCTTGACGCGCTGGTCGCTCAGACACCCGCCAACTTCCCAGAGGGTGTGGCCCTGGCCAAGACGGGGCATCGCGAAGCCGGCGGCCACCTCTTCTTCCAGACCCAGCTGGTGGATGTCCAGCTACCGGTCGGCCTCCCACAAGGCAAGGCCGACAACCAGATCCTCGGTGTGGTGCAGTCTCTGCGACAGAAACACCCAGAGCGCGACGTGGTGCTGGTGTCCAAAGACATCAACATGCGCATCAAGGCCCGAGCGCTGGGCCTGCCCGCCGAGGACTACTACAACGACAAGACGCTGGACGACGGCGACCTGCTCTACACCGGCGTCTTGCCGCTGCCGGCCGACTTCTGGGAGCGCCACGGCAAGACGATGGAGAGCTGGCAGCAAGGCGGTGCCACCTTCTACCGGATCAGCGGGCCGCTGATTCCGGCGCTGCTGGTCAACCAGTTCGTCTATCTCGAAGCCCCGGGCGTGTCACCGCTGTATGCCAAAGTCACCGAGATCACCGGCAAGACCGCCGTACTGCGCACCTGCAAGGAGTACACCCATCAGAAGAATGCGGTGTGGGGTGTCACGGCACGTAACCGCGAGCAGAACTTTGCCCTCAACCTGCTGATGGATCCGGAGTGCGATTTCGTCACACTCACCGGTACCGCCGGCACGGGCAAGACGCTGATGACACTGGCCGCCGCCCTCAGCCAGGTGCTCGACGAGCGTCGCTACACCGAGATCATCGTCACGCGCGTGACCGTGCCCGTGGGTGAGGACATTGGCTACCTGCCCGGCACCGAGGAAGAAAAGATGTCACCCTGGATGGGTGCACTGGACGACAACCTCGAAGTGCTGGCGCGCACCGATTCGGGCGCCGGGGACTGGGGCCGTGCCGCCACGAACGAACTGGTGCGCTCGAAGGTGAAGATCAAGAGCATGAACTTCATGCGCGGGCGCACCTTCCTGAACAAGTTCGTGATCATCGATGAGGCCCAGAACCTCACCCCCAAGCAGATGAAGACGCTGATCACCCGCGCCGGCCCCGGCACGAAGATCGTCTGCCTGGGCAACCTCGCGCAGATCGACACGCCCTATCTCACCGAGGGCAGTTCGGGACTCACCTATGCGGTGGACCGCTTCAAAGGCTGGCCGCACAGTGGCCACGTGACCCTGGCGCGCGGGGAACGCTCACGCCTGGCCGACTTCGCCAGTGAGGTTCTCTAGGCTGCTGGCTCGCCGACGACCGGTCAGTAGTCGTCCCCACCGAGCGCGCCGGGCGCCAGGTTCTCGAACTTGGTCAGCGGCTTCAGGAAGGTCAGCTTGACGGTCCCGACGGGACCGTTGCGCTGCTTGCCGATGATGATCTCCGCCACACCCGGCTCCTTGCAGGCGTCCTTGGTGTAGTACTCGTCGCGGTAGATGAACATGATGACGTCGGCATCCTGCTCGATCGCGCCCGACTCACGCAGGTCGCTCATCATAGGACGCTTGTCCGTGCGGGTTTCCACACTCCGGTTCAGCTGAGACAAGGCGATCACCGGGCAACGCAACTCCTTGGCCAGGGCCTTGAGGCCGCGCGAGATCTCGCCCAGCACCGTGGCGCGGTTCTCCTCGCTGCCACCGCCACTGCCGCTCATCAGCTGCAGATAGTCGATGATGATGAGGCCCAGCTGGCCACATTGTCGGGCCTGGCGACGCGCACGCGCACGCAGTTCGCCCGGGGTCAGGCCGGGAGTTTCGTCAATGAAGATGCTGGCGTTGCGCAGCTTTTCCACCGCCTCGGACAGTCGAGACCATTCGTCATCGCGCAGGTTGCCGGTGCGCAGGTGGCTCTGGTCGATACGGCCCAGCGAGCCCACCACCCGCAGAGCGAGCTGGGCCGCGCCCATTTCCATTGAAAACACCACGACCGGCAAGCCTTCCGTGACGGCCACGTGCTCGCCGATGTTCAGTGCAAAGGCGGTTTTGCCCATCGAGGGGCGGGCGGCCAGGACGATCAGGTCGCCCGGCTGCAAGCCCGAGGTCATCCGATCGAGGTCGTAGAAGCCGGTGCGCACACCGGTCACGTCTTCGGCACCGTTCTCAGCCAGTTCCTGGACGCGGTCGAGCAGTTGCACCACCAGAGAATCCATGGAATGGAAGCCCTGCTTGCCGCGGTTGCCCTCCTCACCGATCTGAAAGATGCGTCCTTCAGCCTCGTCAAGGATCTGCGATACCGGGCGGCCCTGAGGGTTGAAAGCCGCCGTGGCGATCTCGTCGCTGGCCGAAACCAGTTTACGCAGCACCGCCCGCTCTCGAACGATCTCGGCATAGCGTCGCAGGTTGGCCGCACTGGGCACGCTCTGGGCCAGCGCGTTCAAGTATGTGAGCCCGCCACATTCTTCGGCCTTGCCCAGACTTTGCAACTGTTCGAACACGGTGATCACGTCGGCCGGCTTGCTGGCATTGATCAGCTGCCCGATGGCCGCGTAGATCAGCCGGTGCTCGTAGCGATAGAAGTCACTGTCGGTGAGCAGGTCGCCGGCGCGATCCCAGGCGCCGTTGTCGATCAACAGGCCGCCGAGCACGCTTTGTTCCGCCTCGATGGAATGGGGCGGGATGCGCAGGCGCGCGACCTCGTCCTCCTGCGGGCGACGGGGGGTCTCGGGAAAGGCGGAGCCGGAAACGATGGCGGACATAAGCGTTAGAGATTAAGGCCAGCACCCGCCACAGACAAGGGCACAAGTCTGTGGATATCTGGAGGACAGCCTGTGTCTTTCAGGGGGCAAGCTGTGAAAGAAACGAAAAAGGCCGGTGCTCAGGCACCGGCCTTTTGTCGAGGAGAAATCCTCGGGATCAGGCAGCTTCGCCGACCACGGCAACGGTCACGTCCACCGTGACGTCCGTGTGCAGCCCCACGCTCACAGCGTGCTCGCCAACGGTCTTGAGCGGGCCGTTGGGCATGCGCACCTGCGACTTGTGGACCTCGAAGCCCATCTTGGTCAGACCTTCGGCCACATCAGCGTTGGTGACAGAACCGAACAGGCGTCCATCCACACCAGCCTTCTGGCTGATCTGGACCGTCTTGCCATTGATCTTCTCGCCCAGGGCCTGGGCGGCAGCCAGCTTGGCGGCAGCAGCCTTTTCCAGTTCGGCGCGCTTGGCTTCAAATTCCTTGACCGCCGCTTCGGTGGCACGGCGGGCCGCGCCGGTGGGGATCAGGAAATTGCGGGCATAGCCGTCCTTCACCTTCACCACATCGCCCAGGTTGCCCAGGTTGGCGACTTTTTCAAGCAGGATGATTTGCATGGCTCGACTCTCCTCAGACCTTGTGCTGGTCGGTGTAGGGCAGCAGGGCCAGGAAACGGGCGCGCTTGATGGCGGTCGTCAGCTGACGCTGATAGATGGCGCGGGTACCCGTCAGGCGGGCCGGCGTGATCTTCCCGTTTTCGCCAATGAAGTCGCGCAGGGTATCGACATCTTTGTAGTCGATCTCTTCCACACCAGCGACAGTGAAGCGGCAGAAGCGCTTGCGCTTGAACAGCAGCGATTGCTGGTTGCGCTTGCCTTTACGATCCTTCGAAAACTTACCACGAGGCGGGGGCATGTTGACCTCTCAAAATTGATCTATCCGAATACGAACAAAGCACTACGGCAGCTCGGTGACGTGCAGCACCACACCGCGGCCATTGCGCTGGGAGGCGAGGAACCCGCTGAATCGGTGGACACTGCCCAACTCGATGCGGTTCAACCGCTCTGCCAGGGCCCCGATCACCACCGCCTTCAGGTCCATACGGACCTTGCGGGGCATACCGGCCTCCGTGACCAGCGACTCGTGCGAAAGCAGCAGGTCGAGGGCAGGAAGTCCGGCCGGGGTGTAGCGCATGGCACCTCGCTCGGTCAGCTGAGCATCCAGAACCACCTGGTTCATGGAACGCCGCCGGCAGCGGGTGGCAGGCCGTCACTCAGGCAGCAGCAGCTTCCTGGTGCGACTTGCGAGCTTCTTCCTTCTCGACCGCCTTCATCATGATGGACGGAGCGGTCTCGGCCTTGCTCTTCTGCACCGTGAGGTGACGCAGCACGGCGTCGTTGAAGCGGAAGCCCGTCTCCAGCTCAGCCAGGGTTTCCTTGCTGCACTCGATGTTCAGGCACAGGTAGTGCGCCTTGGCGAGCTTCTGGATCATGTAGGCCAGCTGACGGCGGCCCCAGTCTTCGACACGGTGCACCTTGCCACCAGCAGCGGTGACCATGCCCTTGTAGCGCTCGAGCATGGCGTTGACCTGCTCGCTTTGATCCGGATGGATCAACAGGACGATTTCATAGTGACGCATTGACACTCCTTGTGGATTCCCATCGAAATGGGTGGGGTAGCCGTCCCGGGCGTCAAGACAGGCCTGCACTCGCAGTCCTGCCAACGGGTACGGCAAGGATGGAAAGCCCAAAATTGTAGCCTAAAAAGCAAGCAGGGCCCACCGACTGGTGAGCCCTGGGCGGGAACCGCCGTTTGGCGGCTCCTGGAACAAGCCTGCGGAATCAGGCCGACTTCAGGTTCGGATAGCGCACATGCTCGACGAGCTCCTGCACTTCTTTCTTCGGAGCCGGGGTGACCAGGCTCACCAGGATGATGACGGCAAAGCCCACCGGCACGCCGAACAGCCCGGCCGAGATGGGCTGGATGCCCCACCAGAGCTCCACGGGCGAGGTGACGCCGAAGACGCTCCGCAGCCAGGGCTGGGTGGTCACCATGTAGTAGAAGGTGATGCCCAGACCGGCAATCATGCCCAGAACCGCCCCCATGCTGGATGCGCGTTTCCAGAAGATCCCCAGCACCAGAGCCGGGAAGAACGCGGCCGCGGCGAAGGAGAAGGCTGCCGACACCAGGAACAGGATGTCCGCCGGCTTCTGGGCCGCCACCATGGCCGCCAGGATCGCGACGATCAGCAGCAGCATCTTGGAGATCATCACCCGGCGCGAGGTGGGCGCGTTGGGATCGATCATCTTGTAGTACAGGTCATGCGACAGCGCGTTGGCAATCGTCAGCAGCAGGCCGTCAGCGGTGGACAGCGCTGCGGCCAGACCACCGGCCGCGACCATGCCCGAGATCACATACGGCAGCCCCGCGATGGCCGGGGTGGCCAGCACGATGATGTCCCCGCCGATGCGCATCTCACCGAGCTGGAAGATCCCGTCACCGTTCACGTCCTGCACTGTCAGCAGTGAGGGGTCCACCCTGTTCCAGGCTGCGATCCATTCCGGCAATCGGTCGAAGGGCGTACCCACCAGCACGGTCATCACCTCGTACTTCACCAGCACGGCCAAAGCCGGAGCAGTGAAATACAGCAGGAAGATGAAGAACAGCGACCAGAACACCGATTCACGCGCCTCTTTCACCGAGGGCGTGGTGTAGTAGCGCATCAGGATGTGCGGGAGCGCCGCCGTGCCCACCATCAGACAGAACACCAGCGCCAGGAAGTTGCGCCGCGAGGTGTCGAAAGCCTTCTTCGCCGCTTCATCCCCGTTCGGGTCGCCCGCATAGATCTGGGCGTGGCTGGGCATGCCTGCCAGCGGCACAGCACGTGCCGCATTGGCCGCCTTGGCCGCCGCATAGGCCTTGCGGGCATCGGCCTCGGTCGCCGGCAGCGCCGCCAGGGCTTTCTCGGCAGCCTGGATCTCGGCCAGCGGGGCGTTCTGGGCTTTCAGGTCAGCCAGTTTCTGCTCGGCCGCGGCCTTGTCGGCTGCCATGGCCGCAGGCACGTCCTTGAGCTTCGCGTCGGCGGCCGCGGCACGCTGCTTGAAGATCTCGATGACCTCGAGCTCCTTCGGATCAGCACGCAGCTCCTTCTCCTTGGCCGTCACCTTCTCGAGCTGGGAGCCGTAGATGACCTGCGGGATGGGCACACCGGTCTGCTTCACCGACAGCCACACGACCGGAATCATGTAGGCGATGATCAGAATGATGTACTGGGCCACCTGGGTCCAGGTCACTGCCCGCATGCCACCCAGGAAGGAGCACACCAGGATGCCCCCCAGGCCCACGAAGATCCCGATCTCGAAGGCCAGGCCCGACAGGCGCGAGGTGATCAGACCGACACCATAGATCTGCGCCACCACATAGGTGAAGGAGCAGAGGATGGCGGCCAGGATGCCGATCAGCCGGGCCAGGTTCCCGCCGTAGCGGGCGCCGAGGAAGTCGGGAATCGTGAACTGGCCGAACTTGCGCAGGTAGGGCGCCAGGAACAGCGCCACCAGGCAGTAGCCACCCGTCCAGCCCATGATGAAAGCCAGGCCGCCGTAACCCGTGAGGTACAGCGTACCGGCCATCCCGATGAAGGACGCCGCGGACATCCAGTCGGCGCCAGTGGCCATGCCGTTGTAGATCGCGGGCACGCGCCGGCCGGCCACGTAGTACTCGGCCGCGTCCGTGGTGCGGCTCATGATGCCGATGCCGGCATACAGCGCCACGGTGGCGAGCAGGAAGATCAGGCCGATCCAGTTGGCCGGCAGGCCCATCTGCTCGAGCAGGGCCAGGACAATGATGAAGACGAAGAAGCCCCCGGTGTACCAGCCGTACACCTTGTTGAGCTGCTTCTTGAACGCGGCATTGGCAGCCGCACCGGTCGCACCGGAGTCAGTTCCGAACATGCCTGCCATGATCAGTCCTCCTCCGCAACACCGTGTTCCTGGTCCAGCCGGTTCATGTATTTGGCGTAGTACCAGATGATGGCCACGTAGACAATCAGGGCCCCTTGTGCCCCGACCCAGAAGCTGAATGGCCAACCGAAGAAATTGAAGTTCAGATCACGGGCAAAGTACCCGACGACAAACGTGACGAAGAACCAGATGGCCAACAAGATGCTGGTCATCCTCAGGTTCTTGCGCCAGTACTCCTCGTGCTTGCGCGTCAACTGCATGGCAGTGGTCTCCTCATTGCTCACCCCCCGGGG
Organism: Caldimonas caldifontis; assembly: GCF_002930615.1. Lineage (GTDB taxonomy): Bacteria > Pseudomonadota > Gammaproteobacteria > Burkholderiales > Burkholderiaceae_C > Caldimonas > Caldimonas caldifontis. The sequence goes on from NZ_PSNX01000002.1 coordinate 25,735, forward strand.
GCCCTCCCCCGAAGCGCAGAACGACAGCCCCCCACCCGTCTCCAAGGGCGGGCTTGCAGCACGGGCTGCCCCCTGAAGCGCACCCGGCCCTCCGGGTTCGCTTCGCCGACGTCACACGGCCAAGCCGGTTTCGCGCTCGAGCTGAGCGGCGACCTTGGGCTCGAAGCCCTTGAGGTGGCGGATGATCCGCCGCGCCTCTTCGGGCTCGTGACGATCCACATGCACCCGCGCGAGCTGATACCAGCCGTACGGGCTCATGGGCTGCAATTCGGTGTTGCGCTTGAGGGCCTCGATGGCCTCGTCGAAGCGATGGGCTCGGATGAGCACCAGGCCCAGGCCGTACCAGGCCCGGTCGAGCTTGGGGTCGAGCGCGACGGCACGGCGGAAGGCCACCTCGGCCTGCTCGTGCTCACCGCCCTCCTCCAGCATGTAGCCGTAGTTGAACCAGGAGGCCGCTGAGTGCTCGGGATGCGCTTCCAGCAGTTGTCGGTAGTCGGCCAGTGCCGCCTCGCGATGGCCGCGCTGCGCCTGCAGGTGTGCCCGGCTGGCCAGCGCGTAGGGATCGTTGGGGTATCGCGCGAGGAGGTCTGCGAATATCTCCATCGCAGCACCATGGCGCCCGAAGAGGATCATGGCCATCGCCCGCCAGCGTGACCACCGGTAGGCCCACCGCTTGGTGTGGGCCAGTGCAGGAGCCGTCATCGGCATAGGTGGACTCCGATCTCGATGCAGATGGCGATGCGCGTCAGCGTGGACGCCACATAGGCGGCCACCAGCAGAAGGAAGGTGGCCAGCGGGATATGCCGATCGATCACCACCCTGGGCGTGATCAGACGGGTCAGACGCACGAAAGGCTTCGTCAGGATGCCCAGGAGCTGGTAGAAGAGATTGCTGTCACGGCCCGCCCCCGCCAGCAGCCCCAGCAGCCACTGCCCGATCAATGACAGCAGGGCGATGGCCGACACGGTCTGAACGATGGTCACGAACAGCAGCATGGAGGGGTGGCAGGATGCACTGACCCTCATTCTTGGCGGGTGGCTTACGCATTTCTGACAATGGCGTCAGCCTGAGCGTAAGCCCGATGAGGGCTTACCCTGGCGCCGTCCGGCGAAACCGCAGCAAAAAGCGGCCCCCTCGGGGCCGCCTGGGCCGGCACCGACGCTTTGCGGCGGCGCAGCAAGATGGCGCTGTGTCAGCTTCGAGCCGCCAGCAGCTTCCAGGTGTCGATCACCGTGTCGGGGTTCAGCGAAATCGAGACGATCCCCTCCTGTGCCAGCCACTGGGCGAAGTCCGGGTGGTCGCTGGGGCCCTGGCCGCAGATCCCGATGTACTTCCCGTGCGCCCGGCACGCTGCGATGGCGCGCGAGATGAGCGCCTTCACGGCCGGATCGCGTTCGTCGAAGTCATGCGCCAGCAGTTCCAGTCCCGAATCGCGGTCCAGGCCCAGCGTGAGCTGTGTCAGATCGTTGGAGCCGATGGACATGCCGTCGAAGTGCTCCAGGAACTGCTCCGCGAGGATGGCGTTGCTGGGAATCTCGCACATCATGATCAGGCGCAGCCCGTCCTGGCCGCGCTTGAGCCCACGTTCGGCCAGCATCGCATTGACCTTCTCGGCCTGAGCCAGGGTGCGTACGAAGGGCACCATGATCTCGACATTGGTCAGGCCCATGTCATTGCGCACGCGCTTGAGGGCCTCGCACTCCATGGCAAAGGCTTCTCCGAAGGCTTCGCTCACGTAGCGCGAGGCTCCACGGAAGCCGAGCATCGGGTTTTCTTCCTCGGGCTCGTAGCGCGAGCCGCCGATGAGCTTGCGGTACTCGTTGGACTTGAAATCGGACAAGCGCACGATCACCGGCTTGGGCCAGAAGGCCGCGGCGATGGTGGCGATGCCCTCGGCCAGCTTGTCCACGTAAAACGCCCGCGGGCTGGCGTGGCCCCGCGCGACCGACTCCACCGCCTTCTTCAGGTCAGGATCGACATTCGGATAGTCGAGGATGGCCTTGGGGTGCACGCCGATGTTGTTGTTGATGATGAACTCCAGCCGCGCCAGGCCCACGCCGGCATTGGGCATCTGGGCGAAGTCGAAGGCAAGCTGGGGGTTGCCCACGTTCATCATGATCTTCACCGGTGAGTACGGCATCTCCCCACGTTCGATCTCGGTGACCTCGGTTTCCAGCAGGCCGTCGTAGATGTAGCCGGTGTCGCCCTCCGAGCAGGCCACGGTCACCAGCGCGCCGTCCTTGAGCACCTCGGTGGCATCGCCACAGCCCACCACCGCCGGGATGCCCAGCTCGCGCGCGATGATGGCGGCATGGCAGGTACGGCCGCCACGGTTGGTGACGATGGCGCTGGCGCGCTTCATCACCGGCTCCCAGTTCGGATCGGTCATGTCGGTGACGAGCACGTCGCCCGCCTGCACCTTGTCCATCTCGGCGATGGAGTGAACGATGCGCACCGGGCCGGTGCCGATCTTCTGACCGATCGCCCGACCTTCGGCCAGCACCGTGCTGTGGCCCTTGAGCTTGTAACGGTGCTCGACCTTGCCCTCACCCTGACTCTTCACAGTCTCGGGACGGGCCTGCAGGATGTAGAGCTGGCCATCCTGGCCGTCCTTGCCCCATTCGATGTCCATCGGGCGACCGTAATGCTGCTCGATGACGAGGGCATAGCGAGCCAGTTCGGTGACTTCGGCGTCCGAGAGCGAGTAGCGATTGCGAAGCTCGGGCACGGTGTCCACCGTCTTCACGAGCTTGCCGGTGGCCTGCTTCTCCGCTGGCGTGGAGAACTCCATCTTGATCAGCTTCGAGCCCAGCGTGCGGCGGATGATGGGGAACTTGCCGTTTTTCAGCGCCGGCTTGTGCACATAGAACTCGTCTGGGTTGACGGCCCCCTGGACCACGGTTTCGCCCAGGCCGTAGCTGGAGGTGATGAAGACCACGTCGGGGAAGCCCGATTCGGTGTCGATGGTGAACATCACACCGGCGGCACCGATGTCGGAACGCACCATGCGCTGCACACCGGCCGACAAGGCCACATCGCTGTGGGCGAATCCCTTGTGCACACGGTAGCTGATGGCCCGGTCGTTGTAGAGGGAGGCAAAGACCTCCTTCATTTTGTGCAGCACCTCGTCGATGCCGACCACGTTGAGGAAGGTTTCCTGCTGGCCGGCGAAGGACGCGTCGGGCAGGTCTTCGGCCGTGGCCGACGAGCGCACGGCGAACGAGGCGCCGGGGTGGCCCGCGGTCAGCTTCTCGAACTCGGCGCGGATGGCTGCTTCCAGGGCCGGCGGGAAGGGTGTGTTTTCCACCCACGAGCGGATCTCGGCACCGGCCTGGGCCAGGGCACGCACATCGTCGGTGTCCAGTGATGCCAGGCGCGCATTGATGCGATCGGCCAGACCGTCGTGCTTCAGAAACTCGCGGAAGGCATGTGCCGTGGTGGCAAAGCCGCCGGGCACCCGCACACCGGAGGCCGACAACTGACTGATCATTTCGCCGAGGGAGGCGTTCTTGCCGCCAACCGACTCGACGTCGGTCATCCTCAGCTGTTCAAACGGAACGACCAGGGCGGTCGCCAGGTGGGTTGCAGACATGGGAAAGCTCCGTGATGTTGAGAAACCGGTGCTCCCCGGCCGGCGCGCCTGGACAGGGCAAAAGCTGCCACACCCGACCACTTTGTGGATTCTGGTTCGTGCGATGGGTGGACATGAAGGCGCGGGCGAGAGATATTGATGGGATTTTACGGCGCTTTGACCGCCGTCCCTCCCCCCCGATCCGCACGTCCATGCCCAATCGCACCGTGTTCTTCATCTCCGATGGCACCGGCATCACTGCCGAGACCTTCGGCAACTCCATCCTGAAGCAGTTTGCGCTGCAACCGCGCCACGTCCGCCGGCCCTTCATCGACACCGAGGACAAGGCCCACCAGGTGGTGCGCGAGATCAACCACACCGCCGATGTGGAGGGCAAGCGGCCCATCGTCTTCACGACCCTGGTCAACGAGGAGGTGCTCGCCATCGTCAAAGGCGGCAGCCGGGGCATGGTGCTGGACATGTTCCAGACCTTCGTCGAACCTCTGGAAACCGAGCTGGGCATGAAGTCCAACCACCGCATCGGCCGGTTCTCCGACGTGGCCGCCAGCCAGCAGTACCACGACCGCATCGAGGCGATCAACTTCTCGCTCGCCCACGACGATGGCCAGTCGGCCCGCAATCTGGCCGAAGCCGATGTCATCCTGATCGGGGTGAGTCGCAGCGGCAAGACGCCGACTTCGCTCTACCTGGCCATGCAGCACGGGATCAAGGCCGCCAACTACCCCCTGATTCCCGAAGATTTCGAGCGCCGCACCTTTCCGTCCAGCCTCTCGCCCTACAAGAGCAAATGCTTCGGGCTGACCATTGCCCCGGATCGCCTCAGCGAGATCCGCAACGAACGCCGACCGAACAGCAAATACGCCAGTCTGGAGAACTGCCGCTACGAGGTGGCCGAAGCCGAAGCCATGATGCGACGCGAAGGCATCGCCTGGCTCTCTTCGACGCACAAGTCGATCGAGGAGATCGCCACCACCATCCTGCGGGACATCCGGCCGGACCGGCTCATCTACTGAGCCAGGCGCCGCCGCAGCGACTCGTACAGGCAGATCGCGGCCGCCGAGGCCACGTTGAGCGACTCTTCGCCACCGGGCTGCGGGATGCGCACGGTCAGCTGGCACCGATCCAGCAAGGCCGCCGACGCGCCCTGCCCCTCGTGCCCGAACACCCAGGCGCAGGGCGACGGCAGCGCCGCCTGATGCAGTTCGGCCGCGGCATGGGAGCTCGTGCCCAGCAGCGGCAGACCCAAGGCCACCAGCGCCCCCTCCTCCGCGGCTTCCACCAGCTGCAATGCGAAATGGGCCCCCATCCCTGCGCGCAGCACCTTGGGTGACCAGAGCGCGGCCGTCCCCTTCAGCGCCACCACCTGCTTCACCCCGAGGGCCGCGGCGCTGCGCAGGATGGCCCCCACATTGCCGGCGTCCTGGAGTCGGTCCAGCACCACGGTGTCAACCGCCGGCAGGATCTGCCCCGGCCCGCTCCAGGGGATCAGGAACCCGCAGTCCGTCGGTGAGTCGAGCGAGCTGAGATCGGACATCAGGCCGTCGGGCACCACGGCCACGCGCACAGCCCCCTCGGCCAGGGCCCGCCGCTCGGGCCGCGCCCAGGCTGCCTCGGTGAAGACTGCTTCGCCGCCAGCCCCCCCCCGGGCGCGCCAGGCCGCCCCCAGGTGGTCGCCCTCCAGCCACACGGCACCCAGCTTGCGATAGGCCCCCGGGTCGCGCAGGAGCTTGCGCACCTTGACGACCAAGGGGTTGTCGCGGGAACTCAGCGACTCGACCTTCATGGGCGCGCCTCCAGGGCTTCGCGCACCGGCGCGAAGCTGCGGCGGTGGTGCGGGCACGGCCCGTGCTGACGCAGGGCCGCCAGATGCTCGGGCGTGGGGTAGCCCTTGTGGGTGGCAAAGCCGTACTGCGGATACGCCAGGTGCAGCGCCTCGCACAAGCGGTCGCGATGCACCTTGGCCAGGATCGACGCCGCCGAAATCGCTGCAATCTTGGCATCGCCTTTCACGATGGCCTCGGCCGGCACCTTGAGCACCGGCAGCCGGTTGCCATCGACGAGCACCCGTGCCGGCTTCAGGCGAAGCCCCTCGACGGCCCGCCGCATGGCCAGCAGGGTGGCCTGCAGGATGTTGAGGCGGTCGATCTCCTCAGCAGAAGCCACGGCGATGCAGCAGCACAGCGCCTTGGCCCGGATCTCGTCGTACAGACGTTCGCGCTTCAGAGCCGTGAGCTGCTTGGAGTCGGCCAGCCCCGCCACGGGTGCCTGGTCGTCCAGGATCACTGCGGCGGCCACCACCGGCCCGGCCAGCGGGCCGCGTCCTGCCTCGTCCACACCTGCCGTGAGGCCGGGACCGTCCCAGCGCAGCGGCAGCTGCTCAGCGGCCCAGGACTTGCGCGATGGCATCGGTAGCGGCCTGTGCCGTGTTGCGGCGCAGGAGGTGGTGCAGTTCGAGAAAGCGCTGTTCCAGGCGCTCGCAGCGCGCCGGATCGTCCAGCCAGGCCAGGGCCGCATCGGCCAGCGCCTGCGGCGTGGCCTGGTCCTGGAGCAGCTCGGGCACGACGAAGTCGCGGCACAGGATGTTGGGCAAACCGACCCAGGGCTGATAGCCCATGCGCTTCATCAGCTGCCAGCTCAGCCAGTGCATGTGGTAGGTGATGACCATGGGACGCTTGAACAGGGCGGCCTCCAGCGTGGCCGTGCCGCTGGCGATCAGGGTCAGGTCACAGGCGGCCAGGGCCTCGTGGGAGCGCCCGTCGAGCACGCTCAGAGGGACATCGGCCGCATGGGTTGCCACCAGCGGATCGATCATCTCCCGAAGTCCAGGCACGACCGGCAGAACGAAACGCAGTTCCGGGCGGCAGCGATGCAACAACGCGGCTGCCGCCAGCAGGTGTGGTGCGATGTACTGGATCTCGCTGCGGCGGCTGCCGGGCAGCAGCGCCACCACGGGCTCGGTCGCCGACAGGCCGAGGGCCTGCCGCGCAGAGGCTCGAGGCACCTCCAACGGGATCGTGTCGGCCAGGGGATGCCCCACATAGCTCGCAGAAATGCCATGACGGGCCAGCAACTCCGGCTCGAAGGGGAACAGGCAGAGCACATGATCGGCAGCCTTCGCGATCTTGGTCACGCGCTTGGCGCGCCACGCCCAGATCGAGGGGCACACGAAGTGCACGGTCTTGAGGCCCGCCTCGCGCAGCCAGGTCTCCAGCCCGAGGTTGAAGTCCGGGGCGTCCACGCCGATGAAGGCATCCGGGCGTTCCTGCAGCAATCGCCGGGCGAGCTGCTTGCGGATGCCCGAGATGTCGCGATAGTGCCGAAGCACCTCGGCATAGCCCCGCACTGCCAGCTTGTGATGCGGCCACCAGGCCTCGAAGCCCTGCTCGGCCATGCGCGGGCCGCCGATGCCCTGGGCCGTCAGATCGGGCCAGCGCTGGCGCAAACCGCCCATCAGCAGGCCCGCCAAGAGATCCCCCGACGCCTCTCCGGCCACCAGGGCCAGACGAGGCGCCGACTTTGCCTGCGCCACCACGATCAGCGCACGATGCCGCGCTCGGCGTTGGCCAGGAAATCGAGCATGAGGCGCACATCGGCCTGTGCGTCCGCCGCCGTGCCCTGCAGCGCCGCGAGTTCGTCCTTGGCCTGGGCCAGCGTGAGCCCCCTGCGGTACAGCGTGCGGTGCATCTGCTTCACCACGGCGATGCGCTCGGGCGTGTAGCCCCGGCGGCGCAGGCCTTCCTGGTTGATGCCCTGGGCCTCGGCGGGGTTGCCCGCCGCCGTCACGAAGGGTGGCAGATCTTGGGACAGGCGGGTCTGGAAACCTGTCATGGCATGCGGCCCCACGCGCACGAACTGATGTACGCCCGACAGGCCGCCCAGGAAAACCCAGTCGCCCAGATGCACGTGCCCGGCCAGCTGCACAGCGTTGGCCAGGATGATGTGGCTGCCCAGCACGCAGTCGTGGGCCACGTGCACATAGGCCATGATCCAGTTGTCATCGCCGATGCGGGTCACGCCGGCATCCTGGACCGTCCCGGTGTTGAAGGTGCAGAACTCGCGGATCGTGTTGCCGTCACCGATCACCAGTTGTGTGGGCTCACCCGCGTACTTCTTGTCCTGCGGAGCCGCCCCCAGCGAACAGAACTGAAAAATCCGGTTGTTGCGACCAATCGTCGTGCGGCCCTCGATCACGCAGTGAGCGCCGATGCTCGAGCCCTCGCCGATGCACACGTCCGGGCCGATCACTGCATACGGCCCGACGCTGACGTCCGCCGCCAGTTCGGCTTTGGGGTCGACCAGGGCGGTGGGATGGATCTGTGCCATGGCCCCGCCTCCGTTCAGGCATCCACCAGACGCTGGGTGCACATGATTTCGGCTTCGACCGCGACCTCCTCACCCACGCGGGCCTGGCACTTGAACTTGTAGATGCCCGCACGTGCGCGGTCGAGCGTCACGTCCAGCAGCAGCTGATCCCCCGGCTCCACCGGCCGCTTGAAACGGGCACCATCGATGCCGACGAAGTAGTAGACGGCCCGTGGGTCGCGCTCGACCGAAGCGGAGGTGAAGGCGAGCAAGGCCGAAGCCTGGGCGAGCGCCTCCAGCATCAGCACACCCGGCATCACCGGACGATTGGGGAAGTGTCCCTGGAAGAAGGGTTCGTTGGCACTGACGTTCTTGAGCGCCAGGATGCGCTTGCCGGCCTCCACCTCCAGCACGCGATCCACCAGGAGGATGGGATAGCGGTGAGGCAGTTGTTTGAGGATCGAGTGGATGTCCATCATGGTGTCGTCTTCTTTTCGAGGGCGCGCACGCGCTCGCGCAGCTTGTGCAGCTGGCGCAGCGTCGCCGCATTCTTTTCCCAGGCCGCATTCTCGTCGATGGGAAACACGCCGCTGTAAAGCCCGGGCTGCAGCAGTGAGCGCGTCACCAGCGACATGGACGAGATGTGCACGTGGTCGGCAATCGTCAGGTGCCCCAGGATGCCCGCACCGCCCCCCACCGTGCAGTGCCGGCCGATGCGTGCGCTGCCGGCCACCCCCACACAGCCGGCCATCGCAGTATGGGCTCCGATGTGCACGTTGTGAGCAATCTGAACAAGGTTGTCGAGCTTGACGCCGTCCTCGATGACGGTGTCATCCAGGGCGCCGCGATCGACGCAGCTGTTGGCACCGATCTCCACGTCGTTGCCAATCGACACCCCACCGAGCTGTTCGATCTTCTCCCAACGACCTTCGTTCGGCGCAAAGCCGAAACCGTCGGCACCGATCACCACGCCGCTGTGCAGCACGCAGCGCTCACCCAGGCGGGTGCCAGGCATGAGCGACACGCGTGGCGCAAGGCGCGTACCCGCGCCGACCACCACACCCGCCCCGATGAAGCCATGCGCCCCCACCGTCACGCCGTCGCCAAGCACGGCGCCCTCCTCGACCACCGCGTGCGCTTCGATGCGGACCCCGTCGCCGATGCGGGCCAGCTCGCTGACCACTGCGGTCGGATGCCGCCCCGCAGGACGCGCAGGCCGTGTGCGTGCCGCCCACCACTGGGTCAGCCGCGCGAAATAGAGATAGGGGTCGGGCGTGACGATGGCCGCACCACGCGCAGCGGCGGCCTCACGAAACGCCGGGGCCACGATCACGCAGCCAGCGCCCGTGGACTGCAACTGCGACTGATAGCGCGCATGCGCGAGGAAACTCAGGGTGGAGGCGTCTGCTCCTTCAAGCGGGCCGATCCGACTGACACGAAGTTCACCCGAGCCGAGGAGTTCCCCCCCCAGCTCCTCGATGATCTGGCTCAGTCGGACATCGCTCACTTGCCACCGTTGGCGTTGAGGGCCTTGATCACCTTGTCGGTGATGTCCACACGGGGACTCCAGTGCACGGCCTCCTGCACGATGAGGTCGTATTTCTCAGTCTCGGCGATCTGCTTGATCACGCGGTTGGCCCGCTCGATCACGGCTGCCAGCTCCTCGTTGCGCCGCTGGTTGAAGTCTTCCTGGAGTTCACGGCGACGACGCTGGAACTCGCGGTCCTGCTCGACGAGTTCACGCTGGCGACGTGCGCGCTCCGACTCCGACAAGGTCGGAGCATCCTTCTCCAGGCGTTCGGAGCTCGCCTTCAAGCGTGCGCCCAACTCATTGAGCTCCTTGTCACGGCGCGTGAACTCAGCTTCGAGCCGCCCCGTGGCCGCTTTGGCAGGCGCGGACTCGCGCATCACCTTGTCGCTGTTGACATATCCGATCTTCAGCTCCTGCGCTCCCGCCGAGGAGGCTGCGCCAAGCACCATGAAGACGGATGTCAGTGCGGTCAGTGCAAGTTTGTTCATCAGAATGCGGTCCCGATCTGGAATTGGATGCGTTCGATTCTATCGCCGGGTTGCTTGCGCAACGGCGATCCATAGGCCAGCTTCAAGGGGCCGATCGGCGAGACCCAGCTCAGGCCGATCCCGGTGGACAAGCGCAGGTCGTCAAAACGGATGCGGTCCTCCTCACCGAAGACATTGCCTGCATCGAGGAAGCCGAACAAACGCAGCGTGCGGTCGTTGCCCGAACCCGGAAATGGCACATACAACTCGCCATTGAGGTTCAGACGCTTGGCCCCGCCCACGTAGGCGCCGGTGGCGTCCACCGGCCCGAGCGATCCTTGCCCGAAGCCTCGCACGGTGCCCAGGCCGCCGCTGTAGAAGTTCTTGAAGACAGGGAACGGGCGGCCTTGCAGCCCTTTGCCCCAGCCCAGTTCCGTGTTGAAGGCAAACGTGAAGTCGCGCGACAGAGGCAGGTACTGCTGGAACTGGTAGTTGGAGCGGAGGTAGCGCGTGTCGCCCGCAATGCTCCATTCAGCGTTGACTCGCTGATAGCGTCCTCGGGTGGGAACGAGGGCACTGTCGCGGTCATCGCGCGTCCACCCCAGTGTCAGGGGCACGCTCAGGCTGGTGGGACCAAAGCGCTCACGGTAGCGGAAGTAGCTGTTGGGCAAGGCTCCGGGCTCGCCGCGGATTTCCGTTCGCTCCACACCGATGCCGAGGAAGACCCGATCGTATTCCGTCACCGGGATGCCAAAGCGGATCGAAGCACCGGGCGTGACGAGCTTGTAGTCGCTGCCCTGGCTCGACAGCGGCTGGGTCGTGCGGTAATAGACATCGATGGAACGCGAAACACCATCGATCGTGAAGTACGGGTCCACCGTGCTGACGACCAGGGTGCGGTTGTAACGGCCGGTGTTGAACTCGACGCCCAGGTAATTGCCGGAGCCGAAGATGTTCTCCTGGCGGATCGCCGCGGTCAGGGTCAGCTTCTCTGCGCTGGAGAAGCCTGCGCCGAGCATGAGGTTGCCCGTCGGTTTCTCGACCACGCGCAGGTTCAGATCCACTTGGTCGAGCGTGCCCGGCACCTCCTCGGAGTCGATCGACACCTCGGTGAAGAAGCCCAGACGGTCGACCCGGTCGCGCGACAGCCGGATGCGCTCGCCGTCGTACCAAGCCGATTCGAACTGCCGGAACTCGCGGCGGATGACTTCGTCTCGGGTACGCGCGTTGCCGCTGATGTTGATGCGGCGCACATAGACCCGCCGCTGGGGATTGGCTGCCAACACCACGGCCACGCGGCCCGTGGCTCGATCGATATCGGTGCGCGGCTCGACGCGGGCGAACGCATAGCCGAAGGCCCCGAAACGTTCGTTGAAGGCGCGCACCGTCTCGGCCACCGATTCTGCACGGTAGGGCTTGCCGGGTTCGATTCGCACCAGGGCCTTGAAGTCTTCCTCCTTGCCCAGGTAGTCACCTTCCAGGCTCACGCCCGTGACCACATAGGGCTGGCCTTCGCGAACATTCACCGTGATGGTGATGTCTTGCTTGTCCGGTGAGATCGACACCTGGGTCGACTCCACCGCAAACTCGAGGTACCCGCGGTTCAGGTAGTGGGAGCGGAGCTTCTCGAGATCGGCATTGAGCTTGGCACGCGAGTAGCGGTCCGACTTGGTGTACCAGGTAAGCCACCCGCCGGTGCTCAGGTCGAAGAGCCCTCGCAGCTCGCGCTCCGAAAAGGCCTGATTGCCCGTGATACGGATCTCACGGATGCGCGCCTGCCCCCCTTCAGTCACGGTGAAGGTCACATTCACCCGGTTGCGCTCGAGCGGCGTGATGGTCGTCACCACCTCCGCACCGTACAGGCTTCTGGACAGGTACTGGCGCTTGAGTTCCTGTTCGGCGCGGTCGATGAGCGCCTGGTCGTAGGGGCGCCCATCGGTGATACCCACATCCCGCAGGGCCTTGGCCAGGGTTTCCTGGTCGAACTCCTTGGTGCCGACAAATTCGACATTGGCGATGATGGGGCGTTCCTCGATCACCACCACCACCACGTCGCCTTCGACGTCGATGCGGACATCCTTGAACAGGCCGGTGGCGAACAGCGCCCGCAGGGCGGCCGCGCCCTTGTCATCGTTGTAGGTGTCGCCAATCCGGAACGGCAGGGAGCCAAAGATGGTGCCGGGCTCGGTGCGCTGAAGGCCCTCGACCCGGATGTCACGCAGCACGAAGGGCTCGGCGGCCCAGGCGCCCACGCCATGCACGGCCGCCAGAGCCGCAGCGGCGAGCACGCGAAGACGAGGGAAGGTTCGGAAGGAAGTAAAGCCGGTGGTCGAGTTGGGCAGCATGCGGTCAGTGGAGACCCAGAAGACGGGCGACGTCGTTGTAGAGGGCAAGTGACATCAACATGAGCATGATGGCGACGCCGCCGCGCTGCAGCCGTTCCAGCCACACTTCGGAGACTGGACGCCCCGTCACTGCTTCGAAAAGATAATACATCAGGTGCCCTCCGTCGAGGACGGGCAGTGGCAGCAGGTTGAGCACGCCCAGACTGACACTCACCAGAGCCAGAAAACCCAGATAGTAGGCCAGGCCCAGTTGCACGGACTGGCCCGCGAAGTCGGCAATGGTCAGCGGGCCGCTCAGGTTCTTGAGCGATGCGTCGCCCACGAGCATCTTGCCCAGCATGCGCAAGCTCAGGATGGACACGTCCCAGGTTCGCTGTGCGGCATAGGCGACACCGTCGAACACGCCGTAACGGACCGTCACCATTTCAACCGGTCGCCCCACGAAGGCTTCCACGCGCCCGACCCGCTGCTGCCCTTGCTGACGCACGGTGGGGGTGATCTGCACGTCAAACGACTGCCCTGCCCTTTCGACGCGCCACGACATGGGCACAGCCTCACCCGAGGGGCTGACGGCAGCACGGATGCGCTCACGCAGTCGGGCAGCGTCCGGCACGGGCTGGCCATCAACGCTCAGCACACGGTCTCCCTCCCGCAGCCCGGCCCGGGCCGCCGGTCCGTCGGCCAGCACCTCGCCGATCACAGGCTCGCTGTAGGGAGCCCCCAGGCCCACCTTCTGCATGAGCTGGGCATCGACCTCGCGCGCGCCCAGCGAAGACAAAGGCAGGCGGATCCATCTCGGTTGGCGCCCCTGCGCATCGGTCACTTCCAGATGCAGATCCTGCTCGGCGACAGCCGCCTCCGTGATGTGCCAGCGAAGGTCGCTGAACGAGCGCACTGTCTGCGGCTCACCTGTCTCGGTGCGAACCGCCTGCACCCAGTCTCCGGCGCGCACCCCGGCCCGGTCGGCCAGACTGGCCGTCACCGGGGCTCCCAGAACCGCCTTGGGTTCATCCATGCCGATCCAGGCCACTGCGGCATACAGCCCGACCGCGAGGAGGAGGTTGGCCGCGGGCCCAGCCGCCACGATGGCTGCACGGGAGCGCAGGGGCTGGCGGTTGAAGGCTTGGTGGACCTGGTCGGCTGGCACCACCCCCTCGCGTTCGTCCAGCATGCGCACATAACCGCCGAAGGGCAAGGCGCAAACGACGAACTCGGTGGCGTCGGGGTGGCGCTGGCGTCGCCAGATCACCCGCCCAAACCCCACCGAGAAGCGCAGGACCTTGACGCCACAGGCGCGGGCCACACGGTAGTGCCCCCATTCGTGAATGACGATGAGGACGCCCAGCGTCACCAGGAAGGCCAGAACGGTGGTGATCATGCCGACAGCTCCAAGACGGTCGCTTCCGCCTGCCGCCGGGCCTGGGCATCGAGTGCGAGCAGGGCCTCCAGCGAATCCCGCACGCCGGGCTCGGGCAGCACGGCCTCAAGGGTGCGCAGGTTCACCGTGTGAATCTGATCGAAGCGGATGGTTCCGTCCAGGAAGGCTGCCACGGCCACTTCGTTGGCGGCATTCAGCACGGCGGTGGTGCCGTGGCGCGCCGCCAGCGCCTCCCAGGCCAGTCCCAGCCCGGGGAAGCGCTGGGGGTCAGGTTCGTGAAAGCTCAGCGCTGCGGTGCGGGTGAGGTCCAGCCGGCTGGCACCGGACTCGATGCGCTCGGGGTAGGCCAAGCCGTAGGCAATGGGCACCTTCATGTCGGGCGTGCCCAGCTGGGCCAGCACGGAATGATCGCGGCACACCACCATGGAGTGGATGATGCTCTGGGGATGGATGAGCACCTCGATGCGCTCGGGGCTCAGGTCGAACAGCCAGCGCGCCTCGATCACTTCGAGCGCCTTGTTCATCATCGTGGCCGAATCCACCGAGATCTTGCGGCCCATCACCCAGTTGGGGTGGGCACAGGCCTGCTCAGGCGTCACCTCGACCAGACTGGCCGGGTCGCGGTCACGAAACGGCCCCCCGGATGCGGTGAGCACGATGCGATCGATGCGATCGGCCCAGGTCTGCGGATCCTCCGGCAGGCATTGAAAGATGGCGGAGTGCTCGCTGTCGATCGGCAGCAACCTGGCACCCCCCGCCTTCACGGCATCCAGGAAGAGGGCTCCTCCGACAACCAGCGCCTCCTTGTTGGCCAGCAGGAGCTTCTTGCCCGCCCGTGCAGCGGCCAGGCACGGAGCCAGACCCGCCGCGCCGACGATCGCTGCCATCACCGTATCCACATCGGGATGTGCCGCCACGAGCTCCAGCGCTCCCGGGCCATCGAGCACCTCGGTACGCGCTCCGGCCTCTCGCAACAACTGCCGCAGGCGGGACCCCGCAGCCGCATCCGTCATCACGGCGTAGCGCGGGCGCCATTGCAGACATTGCGCCAGCATCTCATCGACCCGTCGGTGGGCCGTCAGGGCCCAGACCTGAAAACGATCCGGATGCAATGCCATCACGTCCAGGGTGCTGGTGCCGATGGACCCGGTCGACCCGAGGATGCACACGCGCTGCACCATCTCAGAGACCTCCCAGCGCCACTGCGATCGGAAACACCGGCAGCAATGCATCGACACGGTCGAGCACGCCCCCATGACCGGGCAACAGGCGGCTGCTGTCCTTCGCACCGGCCGCGCGCTTGACGAGCGACTCGAAAAGATCGCCCACCACGCTCATGGCCCCGAGGAAAATGCAGACCAGGATCAAGCCCAGCCAGCCCCATCGCGCCTGCAGCACGGAGTAGAGGCTCGGACTGTCCACCCACCCCAGGCCATCCACGGCCGTCCAGATCAAGGCCAGCAGCAGCACGCCGGCCAGCCCGCTCCAGACCCCCTCCCAGCTCTTGCCCGGGCTGATGGCCGGGGCCAGTTTGCGGCGACCAAAGGCTCGCCCGCCGAAGTAGGCGGCGATATCCGCCACCCAGACGAGACACAGGATCGACAGCAGATGGTTCACGCCCACCGCCTTGGCCTGGTTCAGTGCGAGCCATGCCAGCCAGAGCAACGCCAGCCCGAGCGCCCAGCGCGCCCCCCGGGGGGCACGGGCCCAACCCGCCACGCCACCACGCAGTACCCAAGCCCCTCCGAGGACCCAAACAGCCAAAGCCAGCCACCACAGCAGATTCAATGTCTGGGGTGGTGCGGCCAGCCACCAAAGGGCTGCGCAGCCGGCCGCCATCAGGATGGCGCTGAGGTAAGCTGATGCACCGCCCGCCTGATTCAGGCGTGACCATTCCCAGGCGCCAGCCGCCACCACAACGCCGCTGAACAGCGCAAACCACACGGGCTCACGTGCCAGCAACGAAGGCAAGGCCAGAAGGAGCAGCACCACCGCAGTGATCACGCGCTGTCTGAGCATGGTCAGGCTTCCCGGATATCGGCGCTCACCTGCCCGAAGCGGCGCTCGCGCCCGGCATAGGCCTGCAGGGCACGGTCGAGCTCCAGTTCCCCGAAATCGGGCCAGAGGCAATCGGTGAAGTACAGCTCGGCGTAAGCTGCCTGCCAGAGGAGGAAATTGCTGATCCTCAGTTCTCCGCCGGTGCGGATGAACAGATCGGGGTCCGGCGCATGCGACAAAGCCAGATGCCGTGCCAGGGTGGCCTCATCGACATCCTCAGGACGCACCCCACTGGCCATGATCCGTCGACAGGCCTGCACCATGTCCCAGCGTCCTCCGTAATTGAACGCCACCGACAGAATCATGCGCTCGTTGTGCCGGGTCGCATCCTCGGCCTGCGTCCAGGCACGACCCACCTGCTCAGAGACGGCGCTGCGGTCACCCACCATGCGGATGCGCACACCCTGCCGGGCCAGTTCGCTCAGATGGTTCGACATCGCCGTCAGGACCAGCGACATCAGACCGCTCACTTCATCCTGGGGACGCTTCCAGTTCTCGGAGGAGAAGGCGAAGACGGTCAGGTAGGGAATGCCGCGCTGGAGGCAGGCCTGCACGGTGCGAACCAAGGCATCGACACCAGCCTTGTGACCAACACCCCGGGGCATGAGCCGACGACTGGCCCAGCGGCCATTGCCGTCCATGACGATGGCCACGTGGCGCGGCATCAAGACTGCAACTCCGAGCCGATCGAGTGCGGACGCGCCGTCAAGCCAACGCTCAGACTGCCATGATCTCGGCTTCTTTCGCCGCGATCAGCTTGTCGATCTCGGCCACCGTGCGATCGGTGAGCTTCTGGATCTCGTCCTGCGAACGTCGCTCGTCGTCCTCGGTGATCTGCTTGTCCTTGAGCAGCTTCTTGGCATGCTCATTGGCGTCACGACGCAGATTGCGCACGGCCACCTTGGCCTCTTCGCCGGCATGGCGCACCACCTTCGTCAACTCCTTGCGGCGCTCCTCGGTGAGTGCAGGCATGGGCACACGCAGCAGGTCGCCTTGAGCCGCCGGGTTCAGCCCCAGGTCGGACTCGCGGATGGCTTTCTCGATCTTCGGGCCCATGCCTTTTTCCCAGGGCTGGACACTGATCGTGCGGGCATCCAGCAGGGTCACGTTGGCCACCTGGCTGATGGGCACCATGGAGCCGTAGTACTCGACCTGGACCTGGTCAAGCAGTCCGGGATGCGCACGGCCGGTTCGGATCTTGGACAACTCATGCTTGAACGCTTCGATGGACTTGGCCATCTTCTGCTCAGCGGTCTTCTTGATGTCTGCGATGCTCATGGAAACGATGCTCCTCAAACATGGACCAGGGTGCCCTCATCCTCTCCGAGCACCACGCGCTTGAGCGCACCGGGCTTGAAGATGCTGAACACCTTGATCGGCAGTTTCTGGTCGCGGCACAGGGCAAAAGCCGTGGCGTCCAGGACTTGCAGGTTCTTCACGATGGCTTCGTCGAAGCTGATGCTGGCATAGCGCGTTGCCTCGGGGTCCTTCTTCGGATCGGCCGTGTACACCCCGTCCACCTTGGTGGCTTTCAGCATGATCTGGGCACCGATCTCGGCCCCCCGCAGCGCCGCTGCCGTGTCGGTGGTGAAGAAAGGATTGCCGGTGCCCGCGGCGAAGATCACCAGCTTGCCCTCTTCGAGGTACTGCAGGGCCTTCGGACGGACATAAGGTTCGACGATCTGTTCGATGCCGATGGCCGACATCACCCGCGCCGTCATCCCCTCCTGGCGCATGGTATCGGCCAACGCCAGCGCGTTCATCACGGTGGCCAGCATGCCCATGTAGTCGGCGGTGGCCCGGTCCATGCCGACCGAGCCGCCGGCCACGCCGCGGAAGATGTTGCCGCCGCCGATCACGACCGCCACCTCGCAACCCAGGGCCGTGACTTCCTGGATTTCACGGACCATGCGCACGATCGTGGCACGGTTGATGCCGTACGCATCGTCACCCATCAGGGCCTCGCCCGAGAGCTTGAGCAGGATGCGTTTGTAGGTCGGCATGCAGATCCTCCGTCGTCCTTGGGCTGCGCGTGAAAAGTGTATCGGTTCAGCGGTGCCAGAACCTTACTGGCCCTTGGCCGCAGCCACCTGCGCAGCCACTTCGGCTGCAAAGTCGTCCTGCTTCTTCTCGATGCCTTCGCCCACCACGTAGAGGGTGAAGCCCTTGATGGTGGTGCTGGCGCCCTTGAGATACTGCCCCACGGTCTGCTTGCCGTCGGCCGCCTTCACGAACACCTGGTCCAGCAAAGACACCTCCTTGAGGTACTTCTGCACCGAGCCTTCGACCATCTTGGCCACGATGTCGGCCGGCTTGCCGCTCTCGGCGGCCTTCTCGGCAGCGATCTTGCGCTCCTTCTCGACCAGTTCGGCCGGCACGTCTGCCGAGGACAGGGCCGCGGGCTTCATGGCAGCGATGTGCATCGCGACGTCCTTGGCCGCCACATCGTCACCATCGAACTCGACGACCACACCGATACGGGTGCCGTGCAGGTAGTAGGCCAGTTTGCTGCCGCCGGCGTAGCGCTTGAAGCGGCGGATCGACATGTTCTCGCCGATCTTGCCGATCAGGCCCTTGCGCACGTCTTCCACGGTGGGGCCGAAGCCTTCCATCGACAGCGCGTAGCCGTTCAGCGTCTCGATATCGGACGGATTGTTCTGGGCAACCAGATCAGCCACAGCCTTCGAGAAAGCGAGGAAGGCGTCATTCTTGGAGACGAAGTCCGTCTCACAGTTCACCTCCACCAGGGCGCCCGTCGTGCCGTTGACGGAAGCCGCCACCACCCCTTCAGCGGTCACGCGCGATGCGGCCTTGCCTGCCTTGTTGCCCAGCTTGACGCGCAGGATCTCCTCGGCACGGGCCAGGTCACCATCGGCCTCGGTCAGTGCCTTCTTGCATTCCATCATCGGCGCGTCGGTCTTGGCGCGCAGTTCAGCCACCATGCTTGCAGTGATTGCGGGCATTTTTGCTCTCCTGTGTCACGGGCCGCACCTCTTCACGGGCAGCGGCCAGGGTTCCATGCGATTCGTGTTGAAAAAAAGGGGCTGAACAGCCCCTCGTGGTGTCCGTGGGCGCGTTGTCAGGCCGCTTCGTTGACTTCCACGAATTCATCTTCGCCGGTGGCCGAGACGGCCTGCACGACGTCGTTGACTGCGTTGGCACGACCTTCCAGCACGGCGTCGGCAACGGCGCGGGCATACAGGGCCACCGCCTTCGCGGAGTCATCGTTGCCCGGGATCACGTAGTCGATCTCGGAGGGCGAGTGGTTGGTATCCACCACACCGATCACGGGGATACCGAGTTTCTTGGCTTCAGCCACGGCGATCTTGTGGTAGCCCACGTCGATCACGAACAAGGCATCCGGCAGGGCGTTCATGTCCTGGATGCCGCCGATGTCCTTTTCCAGCTTGGCCAGTTCGCGCTGGAACAGGAGCGCTTCCTTCTTGCTGAGCTGGTCCAGACCAGCCTCGACCTGCGCCTGCATGTCCTTGAGCTTCTTCAGCGACGCCTTGACGGTCTTGAAGTTGGTCAGCATGCCGCCCAGCCAGCGCTGATCGACGAAGGGCATGCCAGCGCGTTGGGCTTCCTGAGCGACGATCTCGCGGGCCTGACGCTTCGTGCCAACCATGAGAATGGTTCCACGGCGGCTGCTGAGCTGGCGAACGAACTTCATCGCCTCCTCGAACATCGGGAGCGTCTTCTCGAGGTTGACGATGTGAATCTTGTTGCGATGGCCGAAGATGTAGGGGGCCATCTTGGGGTTCCAGAAGCGGGTCTGATGCCCGAAATGGACACCGGCTTCCAGCATTTCACGCATGGTGACGGACATGGGATCACTCCAAAGGTTGGGTCTAGAATCCGGCGCCAATCGCCGCCTCTGCGCACAGCTGAGGCCGACGACACCTTTTTGCATCTATCGATGACCGTTCGATGGCCGGATTCGCGATTTGCTTACCCCCACGCAGCCTGAGCACGCAGGCTGAGATGCGTGAAAAGGTAAACCGAAAGATTATAGCATGAGCAGCCCCTCGGACCTGACCGACGCGCACCGCCTCCTCAGCATGGGCCGGTGCACCGCCTCGGACCTGATCGAAGATGCGCTGGCGCGTGCTCACGGTGAGGCGGCCCGAGCTTTCGTGAGGCATTTCGACGCCCAGGCCCGGTCTGCAGCCTTCGCCGCAGACCGGGCACGCGAGGCCGGCGCACCGCTGCCCTCGTTGGCCGGCATGGCGATCAGTGTCAAGGACCTGTTCGATGTGGCCGGTCAGCCCACCACCGCAGGGTCTCGCGTTCTGCAAGGACGCCCTGCGGCCACCACCGACGCCGCGGCCGTCGCGCGCCTGCGGCGAGCCGGGGCGGCGCTCGTGGGCCATACCCACATGACCGAGTTCGCCTTTTCCGGGGTGGGCTGGAATCCCCACAGCCCCATGCCGGCCAATCCGGTCACCCTCGCGCTGGACGCAACCACCCCCCGGATCCCCGGCGGGTCCAGTTCGGGAGCCGCCGTCTCTGTGGCGACCGGCGCCGCCTGGGCGGCCCTGGGCTCCGACACTGGGGGGTCGATCCGGATTCCTGCCGCCTTGCAAGGCCTCGTGGGCTTCAAATGCACGGCCCGCCGTGTCCCGTTGCAGGGCTGCATCCCCTTGTCCCCCACCCTGGACACCGCCTGCGCCATCACCCGGTCGGTTCGCGACGCCGTGCGCATGCACGAGGTGCTGGCTGACAGGACGGTTGCCCGGCGCGAACGGCCGTGGCCTCTCTGGCGGCTGGCAGTCCCCCGAACCCTGATGCTGGACGGCCTCGAACCCGCCGTCGCTCGCAGCTTCGAAGCAGCCCTGGATCGCCTGCGCCAGGCCGGTGCGCGCATCGACGAGATCGATCTGCCCGAACTGGCGGAACTGGTCTCGCTGCAGGCGCGCTGCAGTTTTGCTGCCGTGGAAAGCTGGACCTGGCATCGTGACCTGCTGGCCACGCGCGAAGCAGAGTACGACCCCCGGGTGGCGCAGCGCATCCGCAAGGGACAGGACGTACCGGCTTCAGACTACCTCACTCTGCAGCAGGCCCGCGCCGACTGGATCCAGCGAGTCGAGGCGAGAACCGCAGGCTTCGATGCCCTGCTGTCGCCGACCGTGCCCTGTGTGGCACCTCCGATCATCGGGCTGGCTGATGACGACGATGTGTTCTTCCGGACCAACGCCCTTCTTCTGCGCAACCCCTCGGTGGTCAACCTCCTGGATGGCTGCGCCATCACCCTGCCCTGCCACCGCCCGGGCGATTGGCCGGTGGGCCTGATGTTGTGGGCGGGGGCAGAACGCGATGATGACCTTCTCACCCTGGCAGGGGCGGTCGAGGCCGCGCTCGCATGAGGGCACCCCGCCACGCTCCCTTGCCCGTTCGGGCCGATTCTCCACACGCCCCGTGGCCGCTGTTCGGGACCGAGTACAGCCGCCGCATCGAGCAGGCCGCGCAGGCTGAACTGCCCCCACATACCCTCATGGCACGCGCCGGACTCGCCGTGGCAAGGCTGGCACTGGCCGTGGCACCTCACCTGCGCGATGTCTCGATCCTGGCGGGTCCGGGCAACAACGGGGGCGACGGCCTGCTCGCCGCCGTTCACCTTCAGTCGGCAGGCCGCAGCGTTCAGGTCCATCTGCTGGGCGACCCTGCACGGCTGCCCCCTGACGCCGCCTGGGCCCTCAGCCAGGCGCAGGCGGCCGGCGTGCCGATCGAGCTTGGGGCCGTGCCTGAAGCACTGCCGGCCGGCAGCCTGGCGATCGACGCCCTCCTCGGCCTGGGCCATCGACGTTCGCCCGATGGTCTGATCGCCGAAGCCGTGAAGCGTCTGCGGCAACACCCGGGCCCCGTTCTGGCAGTGGACCTGCCCACCGGTCTGGACGGAGACACGGGACGTTGCCTCGCCGACGCACCCACGCTGGCCGTGAGAGCCGACCACACGCTGTGCCTGCTGACCCTCAAGCCTGGGCTGTTCACCGGCCAGGGGCGAGACTTGGCCGGGCAGGTATGGTTTGACGACCTGGACGTCTCGCCGGACACCCTGCCCGAGGCCTCCCTCGGGCTGGCGCCTGAAACGATGGCTGCGCTGCCCCGACGTCATGCCCAGCACAAGGGCAGCTTCGGCGACGTGCTGGTGGTGGGTGGGGCGCCCGGCATGACCGGCGCCGCCTGGCTCGCCGCCCGCGCCGCCCTTGCGGCGGGCGCAGGGCGAGTCTATGTGCAGCCCCTGGACGACCGGGCTCCGTTGCTCGACCCTGCCCATCCGGAATTGATGGGGCGCCGGTCACACGCGGCCAGCCAGTTGCCCACCGACGCGCTCACGGTGGTGTGTGGTTGCGGCGGCGGCCGCGAGATCGCATCAGCCTTGCCGCTCTGGCTGGGCCGGGCCCCTCGCTTGCTGCTCGATGCCGACGCACTGAACGCCATCGCCGGTGATTCCGGCTTGCAGACCCAGCTGACACGCCGTGCGAAGCGCGGCCAGCCCACCGTGCTCACCCCCCACCCCCTCGAGGCTGCGCGCCTGCTGGGATGCAGCAGCACCGAGGTACAGGCCGACCGGCTCGCAGCCGCAAGAGCCTTGGCCGAGCGGCTGGGGAGCACCGTGGCGCTCAAGGGCTCGGGCACGGTGGTGGTATCGCCTGGACTGCCGATCTGGATCAACGCAACCGGCAACGCCGCGCTGGCCACCGCCGGCACCGGCGACGTGCTGGCAGGCTGGATCGCGGGCGTCTGGACCCAGGGCGTCACGGCCTGGCAGGCCACGCGCGCGGGTGTCCACCACCACGGTGCGGCCGCTGACCACTGGCACGCCTCGGGGCGTCGTGGGCCACTGACGGCCAGCCGGCTCATCAAGACGATGAGCTCTGGCGTTCACTGAGCGCCTGCCCCGACCCGCTACTTGCGGCGCGTGCGGGGCTTGGCCGTCTTGGCTGACACGCTCTTGGCTGCCCCCTTGGCGCCACGCTTGGCAGAAGTGGGCGCCTTGCCACCCTTGGTCGCGCGGATCCGGGCCTTGACATCCCGGTCCGCCTCCTCCACCTGGGCCAGGCGGGCCTGCTTGCTGCCGCCCCGCACCGCCGGGCGCTCCTCGCCGGCCTCGCGCACCATGCGGAAGTCGATCTTGCGACCATCAAGGTCCACGCGGATGACCTGCACCCGCACTCGTGCGCCCACCGCGTAGCGTGTCCCGGTGCGCTCCCCCCGCAGTTCCTGTCGCACCTCGTCGAAACGGTAGTACTCGCCCCCCAGCTCGGTGATGTGGACGAGCCCCTCCACATACAGGGCGTCGAGCTGGACGAACAGCCCGAAGCTGGTGACGGCACTGACGGTACCGGCATACTCCTCGCCCAGGTGGTCGCGCATGAAGCGGCACTTGAGCCACGCTTCGACATCACGGGAGGCCTCATCGGCCCGGCGCTCGCAGCTGCTGCAGTGAATCCCTGCGGCCTCCCACTGCGCCATCTCAACCGCCGGGATCTTGCGCGCGGCACCGCGTCGGGACGATGCCGGCTCCTCCAGCAATCCACTCAGCCTGTAGCGCTGCCCCAGCAACAGGGCCTTGATCACTCTGTGCACGAGCAAGTCGGGATAGCGCCGGATGGGGCTGGTGAAATGGGTGTAGGCCTCGTAGGCCAGACCGAAGTGGCCGCTGTTCACCGGGGTGTAGACGGCTTGCTGCATGGATCGCAGCAACATCGAATGGATCTGCGCCGCGTCCGGCCGATCTTTCGTGGCCTGGGCAATGGCCTGGAACTCACGCGGGTGCGGGTCGTCGCCAATGGTCATCCCCAGCCCCAGCGCACGCAGGTAGTTCTGCAGGATCGTGCGCTTTTCCGGCGTAGGACCTTCGTGCACCCGGAACAGGGCCGCGTGGTTGGCCCGTGCGATGAAGTCCGCCGAGCAGACGTTGGCCGCCAGCATGGCCTCCTCGATCAGGCGGTGTGCCTCGGTGCGCACCCGCGGCACGATCTTTTCGATGCGACCATTGTCGTCGCAGACGATCTGGGTTTCGACGGTCTCGAAGTCCACCGCTCCGCGCTCGGCGCGCTCGCGCAGCAGCGCGCGATAGACCTCATGCAGATTGAGCAGATGCGGCACCAGCGCCTTGCGGCGAACCGCTTCAGGTCCGCGCGTGTTGGCCAGGATGGCCGCGACCTCGGTGTAGGTGAAGCGCGCATGCGAGCAGATCACTGCGGGAAAGAACTGGTACGCATGGATCTCACCCTTGGCAGTGATCAGCATGTCGCACACCATCGCCAGACGGTCCTCCTCCGGGTTGAGCGAGCACAGGCCGTTGGAGAGCTTCTCGGGCAGCATGGGAATCACGCGACGCGGAAAATAGACCGACGTGGCCCGCTCGTAAGCATCCGCGTCGAGCGCCTCGCCCGGCTTCACATAGTGGCTGACGTCAGCGATGGCCACCACGAGGCGCCACCCCTTGCCGCGCCCGACACGTGCGGGTTCGCAGTACACGGCATCATCAAAATCCCGCGCGTCCTCGCCGTCGATGGTGACCAGCGGCACATCCGTCAGGTCGATGCGGTGCTTGCGATCGACCGCGCGAATCTTGTCAGGCAGCTTGGCCGCCTGCGCCAGCGTTTCGGGCGAAAACTGGTGCGGCACCTCGTACTTGCGCACTGCGATCTCGATCTCCATGCCGGGATCGTCGATCTCACCGAGCACTTCCGTGACGCGCCCCACCGGTTGGGAATACATGGAAGGTGGTTCGGTCAGTTCGACTGCCACCACCTGTCCGGCCTGAGCCTTGGCCGTGGCGTTCTTCGGGATGAGGATGTCCTGGCCGTAGCGCTTGTCCTCGGGTGCAACCAGCCACACACCACCCTCGTGCAGCAACCGTCCGATGATGGGCGACTTCTTTCGCTCGATGATCTCCAGCACCCGCCCCTCGGGACGCCCCTTGCGATCCAGCCGTACCACGCGCACGCGAATGCGGTCCCGGTGCAGGACGGCGCGCATTTCCTGGGGTGACAGATAGATGTCGGCCTGGCCGTCGTCGCGACGCACAAAGCCGTGACCGTCGCGATGTCCGATGACGGTGCCCTCGGCCTCGCTCATCAGCGAGGCAGCGACAGAGGGGCTTGCAGTGTTCGAATTATTGATGATAGAATCTCCGTCTGTTCTGACAAACGCTATCTTGCTTAGCCAGATAGTGTGAGTAAAGAACCAAAGCCCAGGTGGCGGAATTGGTAGACGCACTAGTTTCAGGTACTAGCGGGTAACTCCGTGGAGGTTCGAGTCCTCTCCTGGGCACCAAATACGAAAGCCTCGCATCCTTGATGCGGGGCTTTTTCGTTGGGGCGTGCAACTTCGCATCGCCCAAGAAGAAGGGCCAGCCACGGCATTCCCGTGACCGGCCCGGCGTGAGGCAGGAAGTGGCGGCGGTTTTATCGAGAGCGATCAAACCGCGTACTTCTTCGCCAACCCCTCGGGACGCAAGTTGTCGTATTCCTCGAAGGGCTGATGGATCCAGGGGCTGGTGGGCAGCATTTCCACATGATAGTCCGGCACATAGCTGGACACCCCCTTCACCCAGATCACGGCCGAGCGCAGGTCGGCAATGGCCGGCATGCCCCGCAGGCGCTCGACCACGGCCTTGAGCGTGACGCCGGAGTCGGCCAGATCATCGACCAGCAACACCCGCCCAGCCAGCTCGCCCTTGGGCATGGTGATGTACTTGGCCATGTCCAGGCGCCCCTGGATGGTGCCGGCCTCGGCCCGGTAGGAACTCGTGGACATGATGGCCAGGGGTTTGTCGAACACCCGCGAGAGCACATCGCCCGGGCGCATGCCGCCACGGGCCAGGCACAGGATCTGGTCGAACTGCCAGCCCGAGTTGTGCACCTTCAGCGCCAGACGCTCGATGAGCATGTGGTATTCATCCCAGGACACGTAGAGGTGTTTGCCGTCGTCGGTCAGCATGCAGGCTCCTTGCGCTTGCTCGTCATTGCAGGAAAGCGGGAAAAATATCTTGCAGGGTGATGAGGCCTGAGGGGCTCAGGCCTTGTACGGATGGCGCAGCAGGATGGTGTGGTCGCGGTCCGGCCCGGTGGACACCATGTCGATGGGCGCACCGATGCAATCCTGCATGCGCTCGAGGTAGGCGCGTGCGTTGACCGGCAGCTGATCCCATTGCGTGATGCCCGCCGTCGTCCCCTTCCAGCCCGGCAAGGTTTCATAGATCGGCTTGCAGTTCACGATGTCGTCGGCATCCAGCGGCAGGATGTCGATCCGCTGGCCACCCAGTTCGTAGCCGACACAGATCTTGATTTCATCCAGGCCGTCGAGCACGTCGAGCTTGGTGATGCACAGCCCCGAGAGACCGTTGATCAGGACCGAGCGCTTCAGGGCCGCCGCGTCGAGCCAGCCACAGCGGCGAGCGCGGCCGGTCACGGTGCCGCGTTCCTGGCCGACGGTGGACAGGTGGTGCCCCACGGTGCCCGGCTCGTCGATCGGCAACTCGGTGGGGAACGGGCCCGAGCCCACCCGGGTGGTGTAGGCCTTGGTGATGCCCAGGATGTAGTGCAGTTTGTCCGGGCCCACGCCCGAGCCCGCGGCGGCATTGCCGGCCACGCAGTTGCTCGACGTCACATAGGGATAGGTGCCGTGATCGATGTCCAGCAGCGTGCCCTGGGCACCCTCAAAGAGCACATGTCCGCCCTGCACGTTCGTCTGATGGACCCGCACCCCCACGTCGGCCATCATGGGCTTGAGTTGCTCGGCCACCTTCATGGCGTGCTCGAAGATGGGCTCGAACGCGAGCGCCTCGGACTTCAGATAGCCCTCCAGCACGAAGTTGTGCAGGGACAGCAGCTCGCGCAGCTTGGCGGCGAACCGCTCGGGGTGCTTGAGGTCCTGCACCCGCAACGCGCGGCGGGCCACCTTGTCCTCGTAGGCCGGGCCGATGCCCTTGCCGGTGGTGCCGATCTTGCCGGCGCCGCTCGATTCGCGCAGCGCCTCGCGGGCTCGATCGACCTCCACGTGAAACGGCAGGATGAGGGGACAGGACTCGCTGATGAACAGGCGCGAGCGCACCTCCAGGCCGGCAGCCTCCAGGCGCTCGATCTCGGTCAGCAGGTGCGTGGGATCGACCACCACCCCATTGCCGATGTAGCAGGCCACGCCCTCACGCATGATGCCCGAGGGAATGAGCTGCAGGGCAGTCTTCTTGCCCTTGATGACGAGGGTGTGGCCGGCATTGTGGCCCCCCTGGAAGCGCACGACGGCGCTGGCATGGTCGGTCAGCCAGTCAACGACCTTGCCTTTGCCTTCGTCGCCCCACTGCGTGCCGACCACAACCACGTTGCGGCCACTGGTGTGCTGAGTCATGTCTAACGGTCCCAATCGAAAAAATGTCGGATGGCAGGCACCGGCCGCTCAGAGCGGCCGGACCACCCAGCGGTCGCCTTCGGCCACCAGCTCGCGATCGCATTCGAATTCCTGCACCTCGTGTTCGTGCCCAGGCAGCACACACACGACGATCTCGCCCTGCTCGCGCAGGCCTCGCACGGCCTCTCGCAGCGCCGGCTGCTCACCCCAAGGCGCTCGCACGGCCGCACGGGTGCCTGCCACGCGGGCCAGGCCCACCACCTCCTTGAGGTCGGTGCTGAAGCCCACCGCCGGGCGATTGCGGCCGAACACCGCTCCCACCTCGTCATACCGGCCGCCTCGGACCAGCGAATCCGGGCTGCCTGCGGCATAGACGGCAAAGCGCGCCCCACTGTAGTAGGCGTAGCCGCTGAGGTCGGCCAGGTCCAGCCCGATCGCCACCTCCGGGAAGTCCCGGGCGAGGTGATCGGTCAGCCAGGTGAGGTCATCAAGCGCCGCACCGATGGCGGCTCTCGCGGGCAGACGGCGACGCGCCTCGGCCAGGATCTCGAGCCCCCCGTACAGTTCGGTGAGGGTCAGCAAGCCCGCGCGTGCCTCGGCTGGGAAGCCCGCCGTGAGCTGCTGCAACGTTGCCGTGTCCTTGGCCGCGAGGCACCGATAGACCTCGCCCAGGGTGGCCGCCTCGACGGGGACACCCGCCAGCAGGGCGCGGACGATGCGGGCGTCGGCCAGATCCAGCGCAAGCCCCTGCACGCCGACCCGTTGCAGCGCGGTGAGCGCCAGCTCCTGCACTTCCAGATCGGCTTCCAGCCCGGCATGCCCATAGATCTCGGCGCCGAACTGCAGGGGTTCGCGGGTCGCCCTCAGGCCGGCTGGGCGGGTGTGCAGCACGGGGGCGCAGTAGCACAGCCGGGTCACGCCCTCGCGGTTCAGCAGATGTGCGTCAATGCGAGCGACCTGGGGCGTGGCATCGGCACGCACACCCAGCGTGCGGCCACTGAGCTGATCGACCAGCTTGAAGGTGCGCAGGTCGAGTTCCCCTCCCGCGCCAGTGAGCAGGGATTCGAGATGCTCCAGCATGGGCGGCATCACCAGCTCGTAGCCGCAGCAACGGGCCGCGTCGAGCAGCACGCGCCGG
Organism: Caldimonas caldifontis; assembly: GCF_002930615.1. Lineage (GTDB taxonomy): Bacteria > Pseudomonadota > Gammaproteobacteria > Burkholderiales > Burkholderiaceae_C > Caldimonas > Caldimonas caldifontis. The sequence continues at coordinate 53,907 of NZ_PSNX01000002.1, forward strand.
AGTTCCTCGATACGCCGCGCCTCGGAAGGCAAGACGTCGGCGATGTGCTCGGGCAGGAGCCAAGCAGAAGACATGGGAAAGCAGGAGGGGGATTAAAAACGTGATTGTACCGGCGTGGCGCGCCCTGCCACGACGGCACAGCGGCGGTGCGTGCGGGCCTAGACGGCAAACAGCAGGAGCAACAGGCCGGCCAGCATGCTGAGCAATCCGACAAAGCGCAACTGGCCGTCACGCAGGAGGAGTGCCTGCTCGAAAACGCGGCGCCAGACCCGGGGGCTCAGGAAAGGGAGAAGGCCCTCGAAAACCAGCACCAAGGCCAGCGCAGCAAGGATCACCTCCCCCATGAGCATCAGCGGCGGCTCGGGGACGTGCCGGTGCCGCTGTTCTGCATCGAGCGGAAAAAGTCCCCGTTGGGATCGATCACCATCACGTCAGACTTGCTGCGGAAGCTCTGGCGATAGGCCTCCAGGCTGCGGTAGAACTGCGCAAACTGGGGATCGCGCCCGAAGGCAGCTGCGTAGATCGCCGAAGCCTGGGCATCGCCCTGGCCCTTGACCTTCTGGGCTTCCCGGTAGGCCTCTGCAACGATGACCTCGCGCTGCCGGTCCGCATCGGCGCGAATGCTCTCTCCCTCGGCGGCACCGGTCGATCGGCGCTCATTGGCCACACGGCGGCGCTCCGACTCCATGCGGCGATAGACCGCATCGGTGATGCTGGCAGAGAAGTCCACGCGCTTGATGCGCACATCCACGATTTCGATGCCGAAGCTTTTCGCATCTTCTGCCAGACGAGCCTGCACCGCCTGCATCACGCGCTCACGATCGGTCGACACCACCGCACGCACGGTGCGGCGAGTGACTTCCTCGTTGAAGGCCGCCTGCACGATCGGCGCCAGCCGCACTTCGGCGTTACGCACATCGGCGCCATTGTTGTTGCGGATGAACTGGCGCGGGTCGGTGATGCGCCATTTCACCAGCCAGTCGATCACCAGGCTCTGCTTTTCTGCGGTGAAGATGGGGCGTGTCTCGGGGCTGTCCAACGACTGGATGCGCTTGTCCAGGAAAACGACGTTCTGGAAGGGCGGCGGGAGCTTGAACTTCAAGCCCGGCTCGCTGATGACTTCCTTGATCTCACCCAGGGCGTACACCGCGGCGAACTGACGCTGGTCGACGACAAAAAGCATCGACCCGGCCACGACGATGGCCAGCAGCAGGGTCGAGACGATCATTCCAATGCGATTCATGGGGTCCTCGTGGGTCTCGGCTCGGCGGTCAGCGGGCGTCGCGCTCCCGGCTGCGCTGAGGGTCGCGCAGGCGGTTGTCGCTGGACATCGGCAGGGGTTGCTGAGGCGTCTCGGCGGACGGGGCGGCCTGGGCGGGTGACGCGGCCGCACCCCCCTGGATAAGCTTATCCAGAGGCAGATACAGCAAGCTGTTGTTGCGCGTGTCCACCATGACCTTGCTCACATTGCTGTAGATCTGCTGCATGGTCTCGATGTAAAGGCGATCACGCGTCACGGCAGGCGCACGCTGGTACTCGGCCAGCACGCTGCGGAAGCGATCCGCGTCACCTTCGGCCTGAGCGACGACACGTGCGCGATAGGCTTCGGCTTCCTCGCGCAGGCGTGCCGCCGTACCCTGGGCGCGCGGAATCACGTCGTTGGCATAGGCCTGACCCTCATTCTTCAGGCGCTCACGATCAGCGCTGGCCTTGAGGGCATCGTCGAACGCCGCTTGCACCTGCTCGGGGGCCTGCACGCTCTGAATATTGACGTTGGAGATCACGATGCCGGCGCGCAGGCGGTCAAGCTGAGCCTGCACCGACTTCACCAACTCAGCCGCGATCGCGTCACGCTGCTCGTAGAGGACGGCATCCATGGCGCTGCGCCCCACGACCTCGCGCACGGCGGACTCTGCTGCCTGGATCACGGCATCATCAGGTCGCCGGTTCTCGAACAGGTAGTCTTTCACATCCTTCAGCCGGTACTGAACCGTGAAGCGGATGTCCACGATGTTCTCGTCCTGCGTCAGCATGGACGAATCACGCAAACCCGTGGCCTGCACCACGGACATGCTGCCCACGTCCACCGAACGCAGTTGAGTGACAGGCACCGTCTCATGCGACTGGAAGGGATAAGGCAGCCGCCATTTGAAACCCGCTTCCGCCGTGTGGCTGTAGCGACCGAAAGTCATGACCACGGCCTGCTGGCCTTCCTGGACGATGAACACGCCGCTGCCCAGCCAGATGAGTGCAGCCACGCCGGCGATCAGACCCGCGCCGATGCCCGCGCCCTTCATGTCGGGCGGCTGGAAGCCGCCGCCTGAGCCGTTGTTGCCCGAACCATTGGGACGTTGAGGACCGCCTGGGCGGCCGCCGAACAGGCCGCTGAGCTTGCGATTGAAGTCCCGCCAGAGCTCATCGAGGTCGGGGGGGCCGTCATTGCGACCCCCGCCCCCGGAGCCTTGGTTGCGCGTCGGCTCGTTGCCCTGGGGGTCCAGACTGCGCCCCCAGCGAGGGTCATTCAGGTTGAACACACCGCGCACCGGCCAGACGAGCGTGGCCCACACAGCCCGCGCCAACGCCCGGCCCGTTTCGGCCAGGGAGCGCAGCCTGCCGGGACGATGCGCACCGGGAGGAGGAAAGAAGCGAATGTTCATGCTCATGCGACAAGGACGGTGGTGTTCATGGGAGTCGGGGCTTCGGCATTCGCCACATCGGATTCGTACACAGGTGCCTGCGATGCTGACGCTGTCTCACCAGCCCGTCCCAGGGAGGCATCGGCCACGAGCCGCCGCAAGGCATCCAGACCTTCCCCCTGGGCGGCACTGACAAAGACTCTGGGGGCCGAGCGGTGAGGCGTCAGCTCGAACTGGTCCACCCGATCGCGCGGGCGCTGGCTGGGCTCGAGGGCATCCAGCTTGTTGAAGACCAGGATCTGCGGAAGTTCCGCAGCGCCGATGTCAGCCAGCACCCGCTGGACTTCGTCGATCTGCTCGCGCCAGCCCGCACTGGAGGCATCCACCACATGCAACAGCAAGTCGGCATCGGCGGCCTCCTGCAGCGTGGCATGGAAAGCCTCCACCAGGCCGTGAGGCAGATCACGGATGAAGCCCACAGTATCGGACAGACTGACCGTGCGGTCGGCATCGGCCAGGTAGAGCTGTCGGGTGGTGGTGTCCAGCGTCGCGAAGAGCTGGTCGGCCGCGTAGGTGCGGGCCTTGACCAGCGCGTTGAACAGCGTGGACTTGCCCGCGTTGGTGTACCCCACCAGGGAAACCTTGAAGGTGCCACTGCGCTCGCGCGAGCGCCGCTGGGTCTGGCGTTGACGCTTGACCCGCTCCAGCTGGGCCTTCACCGACTTGATGCGCTGGCCGATCATGCGGCGGTCCAGCTCGATCTGGGTTTCGCCCGGCCCGCCTCGATGCCCCACCCCGCCGCGCTGACGCTCCAGGTGGCTCCAGCGGCGCACCAGACGGGTGGACAGGTATTGCAGACGCGCCAGCTCCACCTGGAGCTTGCCCTCGTGGCTGCGAGCCCGCTGGGCAAAGATTTCCAGGATGAGCGTGGTGCGATCAGCCACCGGCACCCCCAGGAAACGCTCGAGGTTGCGCTGCTGTGCGGGAGACAGCGCCTGGTCGAAGAGGACGCCAGCGGCTTGGTGCAGGGTGACCAGCGCCTTGATTTCTTCAGCCTTGCCCTCGCCGACGAACAAGGCCGCGTCGGGAGCCTTGCGACGCGCCGTCAGACGCGCCACCGGGGCATCGCCGGCAGACTCGGCCAGCAGAGCCAGCTCGTCCAGCGTGGGATCGAAAGAGGAACCCGGCCCGAAGTCCACCCCCACCAGGATGGTCGGCTGGGGCACGTACGCGGCCGGGGCATTCAAGGTCGATGTCACCTCAGGCTGAGCCCAGCCCCCCGGCCAGGCCGGAGGGACAGGACATGTCAGTGGGAATCCGCCTGTTCGTTGGCGTGGAAATTCACGGCGCGGCCGGGAACGACCGTCGAGATGGCATGCTTGTAGACCATCTGGGTGACGGTGTTGCGCAACAGCACGACATATTGATCAAACGACTCAATATGGCCCTGCAGCTTGATGCCGTTGACCAGGTAAATGGACACCGGCACGTGCTCTTTGCGTAGCAGGTTCAAAAAGGGGTCTTGGAGGAGTTGCCCTTTGTTGCTCACGATATTCTCCGTGTTGGATATTTTGGAAGCCGCACGTTAACACACCGCTGCACGCATTCCGAGGAGTAGTCAGGAATCCTTGTCTGAGAAGGGGTTGCGGGACGAGCGCATCTCCACCCTCAGCGGAGTGCCGACCAGCTTGAAATGGTCGCGGATGCGGCCTTCCAGGTAGCGCTTGTAGGCGTCAGTGACGTGCTCCAGAGAATTCCCATGCACCACGACCACCGGCGGGTTCATGCCTCCCTGGTGCGCATAACGCAGCTTGGGCCGGAACATCCCTGAGCGCTTGGGCGCCTGGTGCTCGACCGCCTCGTGGATCAACCGGGTCAGGACCGGCGTGGTCATCTTCTTGAACGCCGATTCATGGGCCTGGGCGATGGCCTTCCACAGCGGCCCCAACCCCTGGCGCCTGAGCGCCGAGATGTGCACGATCGGAGCGAAACGCAGGAACGCGAGGCGCTGGGCGATCGACCGCTCGAGCATCTGCCGCTGGTAGTCGTCCACGGCGTCCCACTTGTTGACCGCCATCACCACCGCGCGCCCGCTGTCGAGCACGTAGCCGGCAATGTGGGCGTCCTGGTCACTCACCCCTTGCGTGGCATCGAGCAGCAGGACCACGACATGGGCTTGCGCAATGGCCTGCAGGGTCTTGACGACCGAAAACTTCTCGATCGCTTCAAACACTCTGCCCTTGCGCCGCAGGCCCGCCGTGTCAATGATCTCGAAGACCTGTCCGTTGTGCTCCAGCGGCACTCGGATCGCGTCGCGCGTGGTGCCCGGCAGGTCGAAGGCCACGAGGCGTTCCTCGCCCAGCCAGGTGTTGATGAGGGTCGATTTGCCCACATTCGGGCGGCCCGCCACCGCCAGACGGATGACTCTTGCGTCAGCTTCGGTCGCGTCCTCGTCGTCTGGCAGCGGTGGGAGCAGTTCCAGGGCCGCCTCGACCAGGCTGCGCACACCCTGCCCGTGGGCTGCAGACACCGGCACCGGGGCACCCAGGCCCAGTTCGTAGAACTCTGCGATTTGTGGCCCTTCCTGCATGCCTTCGGCCTTGTTGGCCGCCAGCACCACCGGCTTTCCGGTGGTGCGCAGGTAGCGAGCGATGTCATGATCCTGGGCCGACAGCCCGGCGCGCACGTCCACGACAAAGACGATGGCATCCGCCTCGGCCACCGCCTGGCGGGTCTGCTTGGCCATCTCGCGCACGATCCCGCTGGAGGCATCGGGCTCGAAGCCTCCGGTGTCGATCACGATGTAGTCGCGGCCGCCGAGCTTACCGTCCCCGTAGTGGCGATCACGCGTGAGCCCCGCGAAGTCGGCCACGATGGCGTCGCGCGACTTGGTCATGCGGTTGAACAACGTGGACTTGCCCACGTTGGGACGCCCCACCAGGGCGATCACGGGTTTCATGGAAATGTCCTCGAGCAGCGGCCCTCACTCGGGCCGGAAGGCATACAGTCGCCCGGCGCGGGTCAGCACCACCAGGTGCGCGCCGACCTGCAGCGGCGCACCCGAGATCCCGCTGCCATCGGTCGCGACGCGCCCGACCAGGGCGCCGTCGCGTCGGGACAGGAAATGGACATAGCCCTCCTGGTCCCCGACGACGATGCTGTCGCCCGCGGCCAGAGGCGTGGTCAGCCCCCGGAAACGCAGGCTGTCAGCGGTCCAGAGCACGTCCCCGTCGCTCAGTCGGTAGGCGGTGATCCGCCCGGTGCTGTCCACTCCATAGGCCTGGCCATCGTCAGTCGCCATGCCTGTCGCTCCGTTGGAGGCCTTGCTCCAGAGCAGCCGGGCCCGACGTGTGTCCACGCAACCGACGGCAGCCTGGAAGGCTCGCACGCACACTGCATCGCCCTGACGGCCGGCAGGTCCGACGAGATCGGCAAGTCGCTCCACCTCGTTGGTACCGCGGGGGTTTGCCACGGGCACTTCCCACCGGACCGTGCCGCGCAGCGGGTCCAGCGCGGCGAGCCGAGGCCCCTGCCCCACGATCAGCGTATCGCCGACTGGCAGGAGCACGCCTTGCTGAGACAGCGTCAGGGGATCGCCCGGGCGTTGCTGCCCCCACAGGCGAGACCCGGTATCTGCATCAAATGCGTGCACCGAGCGATCCTGGGCGTATACAAAAACCCGCTCACCCGCCACCAGCGGGGGCGTGAGTGAACGGGCGCTCAGACGACGGCGCCAGAGTTCCTGCCCGTCCTGGAGGACCACCACCTCTCCCCCACTTGTGACAACGGCCACGCGTCGGCCATCCTGGCCCGCACCAGCCGCCAGCGGCCCTCCGGCGGACGCCCGCCACTGCACCCGGCCGGTCTCGGCATCCAGCAGCGTCACCGCGCCATCCTCGGCCGCCACAGCCAGCGTCCCCGCCGCAACCGCAGGACGCACCACCGCTCGGACCTCGCCGACCGGCTGGGTCCAGGCCACCTGCGGCCGCACCACGGACGGCGCCGGTTGGACCAAGGGTGTGGGTTCCGGGGGCTTGGGGCTGCTGGAACAGCCAGCCAAGAGCATTGCGCCCAGGGCCACGCCGAGCCAAGTGCATCGGCCGGTGCGCTCGCCGCCTCGAAGCATCAGCGCACTCCCTCGGCTTGCGCCGCCGGGGCCGCGCCCAGCGCCGTCAGCTTGGCCTCCACGACGCGACGGTAGTCCAGGCTGGGATCGAGGGCGGCATAGGCCTTCTGGTATTCCTGGCGAGCCTGCTCGGTGCGCCCCTGGGCGAGGTGGATGTCCCCGCGGCGATCGGCAGCGAGTCCTTCATAGGGCGCCGGCACATCCTTGCTGACCAGGCCCAGGGCCTCGTCGTAGGCCTTCTCATCGAGCAACAGGCCGGCCAGACGCAGACGGGCCAGCACGCGGTAGTCAGGGTCAGTCGCCTTGTCGGCGACCCAGCGCAGGGCGTCGCGTGCGGCGTCGGCCTGTCCGGCTGCGACCAGGGCGTGAGCCGCCACCAGCCCGCCCTGCCCCGCGTAGGCCGTGCGCGCGTGGCGGCTGCGCAGATCGTCAAATGCCTGCCGCACCTTGGCCGCGTCACCCGCCTGGGCGGCGCGCTCCAGTTCGTCGTAGAGGGCGCTGGCCTTCAGCCCTTGATCACGTTGCCAGTAGTTCCAGCCGTTCCAGGCCGCAAATCCGCCCAGAACGATGATGAGCGTCCAGGTGATGAGGTTGCCATACTGGCGCCAGAAGTGCTTGAGTCGTTCGACTTGCTCTTGTTCTTCGAGATCGAGATGGGTGGCCATGGAGGTTTCGTCCAACGGCGGCCCAAGCGGCCGCCAAACAGGGAATTATGCGTCGAGCAGCTCGGCAGCCCACTCGGCTGGGGCTTGCAGGGGCCGCAGCACCTGAGGGCGCTGGGCGTCACGCAAGGCCTTGAGAGCCACCTGGCCCTGAGCCACCTCTTCCTCACCGAACACCAATGCGAAACGCGCGCCGGAGGCATCGGCTTTCTTGAACTGGCTTTTCATGCTGCCGCCCCCGGCATGCTGCACGACGCTCACGCCGGCGGCACGCAGCGCCTCCAGCGTGACCATGGCCTGGGGCAATAGTGCGGGGGATGGCACGATGGCATAGGCCACGGGCGCGGGGTCGGCCACTGGAAGCTGGAGTTCCTGGATGAGCAGCAGCAACCGCTCCACTCCGAGGCCGAAGCCGACGGCTGGCGCCGGCTTGCCACCGATCTGCCCGATGAGCCCGTCATAGCGGCCGCCGCCGCAGACCGTCCCCTGGGAGCCGAGTTGATCGGTCACCCATTCGAAGACCGTGAGGTTGTAGTAGTCCATGCCGCGCACCAGGCGCGGATTGACGCGATAGGCCAGGCCCGCGGCATCCAGCACCGACCGCACGGCGTCGAAATGATCACGCGACTCGGCCCCCAGGAAGTCCATGAGCTGAGGTGCGCCTTCGACGAGTGCCTGCATGGCCGGGTTCTTGGTGTCGAGGATGCGCAGGGGATTGGTGTGCAGACGTCGCTGGGCGTCTGCGTCGAGCTGCGCGGCGTTCGCCTCGAAGTAACGGATCAGCGCTTCGCGATGTGCATGTCGCTCATGCGGCTGCCCGAGACTGTTGAGCTCCAGCCGCACGTGGCGGCCTTCTTCCAGCCCCAGTTCCCGCCACAGTGCCCGCACCATGAGGATGAGCTCGGCATCCACGTCCGGCCCGGCAAAGCCCAGGGCTTCCACGTCGAGCTGGTGGAACTGCCGGTAGCGGCCCTTCTGGGGTCGCTCGTGCCGGAACATCGGGCCGAGCGTCCACAGTCGCAGCGGACCGTTGTAGAGCGCGTTGTGCTCGACCATCGCCCGCACGATCCCGGCCGTGGCCTCGGGACGCAGCGTCAGACGGTCGCCGTTCATTGCATCGGTGAAGGAGTACATCTCCTTCTCGACGATGTCGGTCACCTCCCCCAGCCCGCGCACGAACAGCGAGGTCGGCTCGACCACGGGGGTGACGATGTACTGATAGCCATAGCGTGACAGCAGCCGGCGCACGATGGATTCGAACCCGGACCACAGGGCCGAGTCGGGTAGCTTGTCCGTGCGCGGCACACTGGCCGGCAGGATGTCATTCATGCCTTTGACGGCACTGATCTTTTCAGCCATGTCTGGATCGCTCTTCAGGCCGGCTCCGAATGACGGGCCTGGCCGAAGCGCTTTTCAATGTAGTTTTCGACGATCTGATGAAACTCGGCAGCGATGTTGTCGCCTCTCAGCGTCAAGGCCTTTTCGCCGTCGATGTAGACCGGGGCTGCCGGTGCTTCGCCAGTGCCGGGCAGGCTGATGCCGATGTCGGCATGTTTGCTTTCGCCGGGGCCGTTGACGATGCAGCCCATCACGGCCACCTTCATCGCCTCGACGCCAGGGTAACGGTGCTTCCACACCGGCATCTGCGAGCGCAGGAAATCGTCGATCTGCTTGGCGAGTTCCTGGAACACCGTGCTGGTGGTGCGCCCGCAGCCTGGGCAAGCCGTGACGCTTGGCACGAAGACGCGCAGCCCCAACGCCTGCAGGATCTCCATGGCCACCACGACCTCCTGGGTGCGAGGCTCGCCCGGCTGAGGGGTGAGCGACACGCGGATGGTGTCGCCGATGCCTTCTTGCAGCAGCACGGAAAGAGCGGCCGCAGACGCCACCGTGCCTTTGGTGCCCATGCCGGCTTCGGTCAGACCCAGGTGAAGCGGATAGTCGCAACGTGCGGCCAGTGCGCGATAGACGCTGATCAGGTCCTGCACGCCGCTCACCTTGCATGACAGGATGATCTGCTCGGGCGCCATGCCCAGGGCTTCGGCACGCCGCGCCGATCCGATGGCCGATGTGACCAGGGCCTGGTACATCACCTGCTTGGCATCCCAGGGTTGAACTCGACGGGCGTTCTCGTCCATCAGCTCGGCCAGCAGCTCCTGGTCGAGGCTGCCCCAGTTGACACCAATGCGCACCGGGCGGTCGTGCTTGAGTGCCACCTCGATCATCTGGGCGAACTGACGATCGCGCTTGTCCCCCTTGCCCACGTTGCCCGGGTTGATGCGGTACTTGGACAGGCTTTCGGCGCAGCCGGGAAACTCGGTGAGCAGCTTGTGGCCGTTGTAATGAAAATCACCCACCAGCGGGACGTCGATCCCCATGCGGTCGAGCTGCTCGCGGATGGCGGGCACCGCCTGAGCCGCCTCAGGCGTGTTCACTGTGATGCGTACCACCTCCGAGCCCGCCTGCGCCAACTCCTTCACCTGAATGGCCGTGCCGATCACGTCCTCCGTGTCGGTATTGGTCATGGATTGCACCCGCACCGGTGCATCGCCGCCCACGGTGACCACGCGCGAGCCCCAGACCACGCGAGCCTGCCTGGAGCGTCGAGACGCAGGTCGGGCAGCAGCAATCGGGGAGTCGTTCCCTGGGGACTCAGACGCAATGCTCATTTCATTCACCGGATGTCGAATCGAGCCACGTTCTCACGCCGGAAAGGTGCCATGTCAAAGACTTCGCCGCGCACACGAAGTTCGGTGCCGTCGGCATTCCCGATGCGCACCCGCATCGGGAATGCACCATCGAGTTCCAGTTCCTCGCCCGGCGCCAGCAGTCGCGACACCAGCATCCGGCCACGGGCATCCTGGATCTCGACCCAACTCTCACCAGAGGTGCGGACCACCACCGGCGCGCTCGCGGCTGCAGATGCAGGCGCCTGCGAAGCCCCTTCCGTCGCAGGATTCGGTGCGTCCGTACTGGGAGCCTGCCCAGCAGAAACGACCTCGCTGGCCGGGGACGCCGGTGCGTTTGCACTGGCCGAAGGATCGAGGGGAACCACCTCGACGGTCACGCCCGGAGCCGCAACCTCGGCATCCCGGCCAAGGAGCGACTGCCAGGTGGACGAAGGCACCGACCACAGCACCACGGCGCCGGCGACCAGCAGCAGTGGCCCCCAGACGGTCGGGCGCCGGAGGAAGCCCAGACCCACGAACCCGTTACGGGCATCGGCCGGGTCCCTGAATGGTTGGTTGAGCCCCCGCGACACCTGCTCGAGCTGTGAGACGGACCCGGGGGCTGGGAGCAGGGCCAGCACCGGCGCGGGGTCGATCTTGAGCGAGCGGCACACGGTCTGTGCGAGGGCACGCGCAAACGTCGCGTCCGGCAGCTCCTCGAAGCGGTCCGCTTCCAAGGCCTCCAGCTTGCGCACAGACACTTTGATCGACGCCGCCAGTGCCGCGATATGCACCCCCTGGGCCGTGCGCGCGGCACGGATCATCTGCCCGGCACTGGCCGTGCCGGTCGCGGGCGTGTGCAGCTCCTCAGTCATCGAAGCGCCCTCGCTCGAAATTGGCGGCCTCCCGGGATTGAGGGAAGCGCTGAAGCAGTTCGCGCCCGAACTCGTTGACCCCCCCGCGATTGCCCAGCCGGTGCTCGATGCGAGCGGCCAGCCACAGCGTTTCTGCATTGACGAGCTCCGGCACCGCATTCACGCGACGCACGTAGAAGCGTGCGCGTTCATACTCGCCCTGACGGTAGAGCACGAGAGCCAGGTTCATGGCCGCCACTGGATTGCCCGTGTCCATCTGGTAGGCGCGCGAGAGCGTCTTCTCGGCCTCGGCCAGCAGACCGGCATTGGCTTGGCAAACCCCCTTGGCCACCAGCGTGCGCGGCACCTCCCGGTAGGTCGGCAACTCGATCGCCCGATTGAACTGGGTGAAGGCTTCCGCGTAGCGGCGGCGCTGGCACAGGAACCAGCCGTAGTTGTGGATCGCGTTGGCGTCGGCGCCGTCCTGCTGCATCGCGATGCGGAAGCTCTCTTCCGCCTGCGGATCCTGCCCCAGCGCCGAATGGATGAGCCCAGCCAGGTTGTGCGCGCCCGGCAGGTTGGGCTGAAGAGCCAGCGCCTGGCGGATCTCGGCCAGCGCGGTGGCGTGCTGCCCCTGGGCATAGTAGGCCACCGCCAGGTCGAAGCGGATGCGCGCACGCCGCTGCACTTCGGTCTCGTCCTGACGACCCGCCTGGGTGCCGCCGCCAGTCGTCGGCGACGTGGAGGCACAGCCCCCCATCAGCACCGTCAGGCCCAGCAGGGCCACCCACCACCAACCGATCGGGCGCTTGCGCACGCTCATGAACTTGTCTCCTTGGCCGAAGCCGCCCCTGGAGCGGGGCGAGCATGGATGCGAATGGGCTGCCGTCGGGTCATTCGGCGTTGGACATCGGTGCGGTCCTGCACCTCGCCCGCCAGCTGCCCACAGGCCGCGTCGATGTCGTCACCCCGCGTCTTGCGCACAGTGGTGACCAGGCCGGCGTCGGCCAGAATCTGGGCAAAGGCCTGTACCCGCTCGCGCGGAGAACGTTTCAGGCCGGATGCCGGGAAGGGATTGAAGGGGATCAGGTTGAACTTGCAGCGCACATGCCCTTGCACCAGGGCGATGAGCTGCCGGGCGTGTGCGTCGGTGTCGTTCACACCGTCGAGCATGCAGTACTCGAACGTGATGAAGTCGCGCGGTGCGGACTCCAGGTAGCGGTTGCAGGCCTCAAGCAACTCCTGCAACGGATACTTGCGGTTGAGAGGCACCAGCTCATCGCGCAAGGCATCGTTGGGGGCGTGCAGCGACACCGCCAGAGCCACCGGACAGTCCTGCCGCAGGCGATCCATCATGGGCACCACCCCCGATGTGGAGACAGTCACACGCCTGCGCGACAGGCCATAGCCATGGTCATCGAGCATGACCTTCAAAGCAGGCACCAGCGCGTTGTAGTTCTGCAGCGGCTCTCCCATACCCATCATCACGACGTTGGTGATGGCGCGCTCGCCCGGTTTGAGTGCCAGGCGCCGACGCAGATGGTGTTCGGCGAACCAGAGCTGAGCCAGGATCTCGCCCGTGGCGAGATTGCGGCTGAAACCCTGGTGCCCCGTCGAGCAGAACCGGCAGCCCACGGCGCAGCCGGCCTGAGATGACACGCACAGCGTGCCGCGATCATCTTCAGGAATGAAGACCGCTTCGACGGCGTCGCCACCGCCCACATCGAACAACCACTTGATCGTCCCGTCAGCGGAGGCCTGCTCCGTGAGCACAGGCAGTGGGCGCACCTCGGCCGCAGCCGCGAGCTTGTCTCGCAAAGACTTGGCCAGATCGCTCATCTGGGCAAAGTCCGACGCACCCTTCTGATGGATCCAGCGGAAGAGCTGGACGGCGCGGAAGCGCTTCTCGCCCAGACCTTCGCAGTAGGCGGCCAACCCGTCCAGATCGAAGTCGAGGAGGTTGACCGCCATGGGCATGCCTCGCAAGAGGATGCGAACGCCGCAGCCGCGATCAGCGGCTGTAGACGTTCATGCCGGGGAAGAAGAAGGCCACTTCCACGGCGGCGGTTTCGGGCGCATCGGAGCCATGCACGGCATTGGCGTCGATGCTCTCGGCAAAGTCAGCGCGGATGGTGCCCTTGTCGGCCTTCTTCGGGTCGGTGGCCCCCATCAGCTCGCGGTTCTTGGCGATGGCGCCCTCCCCTTCGAGCACCTGGATCATCACGGGGCCGGAAATCATGAACTCCACCAGGTCCTTGAAGAAAGGACGCTCCTTGTGGACGGCGTAGAAGGCCTCGGCCTCGCCACGCGACAGATGCACCATCTTGGCCGCAACGATCTTGAGACCTGCGCCTTCAAAGCGGCTGTAGATCTGGCCGATCACATTCTTGGCCACGGCATCGGGTTTGATGATCGACAGGGTACGTTCGATCGCCATGAAATTTCTCCTGAATCAAGGACTTGGCAAAACATTGGATTGTAGCCCTTGAGTTGATGAAAGAGGCCGGGCCTGTGGTGCCCCGACCCCAGACACTGCAAGGAGCTGGAGCTCAGCGGCCACGGCCTCCCCGCTTGCCGCCGCCCCCACCACCACCGGGCCCACGTCCGCCGCCTTTGCCGCGGCGGAAGAAGGCATCCGCACCGATGTAGCCCACACTGGTCTGCATCGGATCGGGCTGTCGTGGTGCCCCCTGCTTCGCTTTGGTCGATTGGGCGAAGCGCTTGTCATAGGTCTGCTCCAGCGGATCGGGGCCGCCATACCGCTGCCCCTGGGCCCCCCGCCCACCTGAGGCACTGCGCCCCGCTCCCTGCCCCGGCCCCGCTTTGCCCTGGCGCTTGCCCGGCTTGCCTTTGCCGCCCCCCTGGACACCGCCCCGGGGCTGATCGGTGCCGGTGAGGCGGCGGATGGTGCGCACATCCTGATCGCCAAGTTCCACCCACACCCCGCGCTTGAGACCACGAGGCAGCACCAGGCTGCCGTAGCGGATGCGGATCAGGCGGCTGACCGTGAGGCCTACGGCGTCAAAGAGCTTGCGCACCTCGCGGTTGCGCCCCTCGGTGATCACCACCCGGTACCAGCGATTGACGCCCTCACCGCCACCATCCTCGATGGATTTGAAGCAGGCAGGCTGACCGTCGATGTTGACGCCTTCGAGCAGCTTCTGCCGGGCTTCGGGTTCCAGCGTGCCCAGCACCCGCACCGCGTACTCTCGCTCGACGCCGAAACGCGGGTGCATCAGCTGGTTCGCGAGCTCGCCGGAGCTGGTGAACAGCAGCAGGCCTTCGGTGTTGAGGTCCAGGCGCCCCACCGACTGCCATTTGCCCTGCTTGAGCTTGGGCAGGCGGCGGAACACCGTCGGCCGGTTCTGAGGGTCGTCATGCGAGACGACCTCGCCAGCCGGCTTGTGATAGGCCAGCACGCGCGGGGCTGGCGGTGCGATCTGCACGCGGATGGGCTTGCCATTGACGCGCACCTGGTCGCCGAAAGAGATGCGCTGGCCGATGTGGGCCGGCTCGCCGTTCACCGAGATGCGGCCTTCCAGGATGAGCTGCTCCATGTCACGGCGCGAGCCGATGCCCGCCTGCGCGAGAACTTTGTGCAGTTTGGGTGCATCAGGCTCAGGCGCCAGCACGCGCTTGGTCGCAGCCTCGATCTCTTCCTCACCGGCGGGTTCGACCTCGGCATCGAACTGCCCCTCGATCACCGCGTTGAAGCGTTCGGCCACCTCGCGCTGCGCCGCGGGATGGGGACTGCGTGCCGCGTCGGCCCCCTTGCGTGCAGCCCCCTCGCCGCGCTGCGCTGGACGCGGGCCGGTGCCAGCATCCGCGCCTTCGCCACGTTCGGCACGTTCACCGCGGCGGCCACGGCGATTGCGCCGGCGGCGACCGACGCCACCCGCTGCTTCATCGCCTGGGGGCCCATCACCCCCATCGGCCGCCGCCGGGTCGGTCGATGCAACCGAGCGCTCCAACGCTTCCGGGGGACGCTCCAGGCCCTCCCCCGCCATATGTGCACCAACAGTGGGAGACGGCACGCCTGGCGTCTCACCCGCAGCGGGCTTGCGCCTGCGGGGCGTCTTGCGTGCTGCGGGCGCAGGCTGAGAGGCCTCGTCCGCGACGGCTTCTCCGGGGACCGCCGGTGCCACTTCAACGGCTTCCAGCTTGGGCTTGCGCGGACTGCGCCGCTTGGCTTTCGCTGACACCTCACTCGACGGTTCGCCCTGCGGCGCGCCCATCTCGGGGTCGGGGGACGGGGTATCGTTGACGTCAGGATTCATGGCGAGGGAGGGTCTCAGCGTCGTTGGAGGAGTTCACCAGGTTGTCGGCCGGCTGCGCCGGCTGGGCAGGCAAGAGATCGTCGGAAGGCTCGGGAGTTTCAGCTGCACCTGGATCCGCCTGTGTGTCAGCCGCCGTGTCGGCGGCTTGGGCCGCGTCAGCCTCGGAAGCGTTCTCGGGCCCGTCGGGTTCGGGAAGATCCGCGATCTCGTCGAGCAGCGACGATTGCTGCGGCATCGCCAAGGCCTGCACGGCCTCGGCCGCCGCCCCGCCCTCCAGGGCCGGCAGCTGATCCAGGGAGGCCAGTCCCAGGTCGTCCAGGAACTGCTTCGTGGTGGCGTACAGCGCCGGGCGCCCGGGCGCCTCGCGGTAGCCGATGGCGTCGATCCAGCCCCTGTCTTCGAGCTGCTTGATGATCTGGCTGCTGACCGTCACGCCGCGGATGTCTTCGATGTCGCCACGCGTGACCGGCTGACGGTAGGCGATGATGGCCAGGGTTTCCATCGTGGCCCGGGAGTACTTCGGCGGCTTCTCCGGGTTGAGCCGGTCGAGATAGTCGCGCATCTCGGGGCGGCTCTGGAAACGCCAGCCGGTGGACACCGCCACGAGCTCCACGCCGCGCCCCTCCCAGTCGCGTGCCAGCTCATCGAGCAGGCTGCGCAGCGTGTCAGCCCCCAACTCGTCGTTGAAGAGCGCTCGCATGTCACGCAGCGGCAAGGGCTGGTGCGCGCAGATCAGCGCGGTCTCGAGGACGCGCTTTGCATCCTGTGTGTTCATTGGCCGTGTGTCGTCCTCATCCGGGACCGGGCGATCGGCATGAGCCCCGGCCGACGCGCGACGGACGAGCCGCAACGCGGGGAACGGGATCAGGCCTAGTCATCGCCGCGGGGATCGCCACGTCGGGTGCGTGGCCGCCCTCCTCGCCCGGCACTCGCCCTGGAATTGCCAGGGGGGCTGCGGGCGGCGGTGCTTGTGTCTGGAACGCATTGTAGCGCCCACGGCACGTCAAGCGTGGTCAGGACACCACGGTCTGCCACGCCTGCGAAAAATCCGCCGGCGCAGGCACCTCGAACTGCAGGGGGCGCCCGTCAACGGGGTGTGGCAGCCGCAGCCGCCAGGCATGCAGGGCCTGACGGTGCAGGCCCAAGGCATCGCGCCCGCCATAGAGACTGTCCGCCACGAGGGGGTACCCCCGGGAGGACAGATGCACCCGGATCTGATGGGTGCGACCGGTGTGCAGGATGCAGCGCACTGCCGTGTAACCGTTCCGCGTGGCGACCACCTCCACATCGGTGCGAGCCGGCTTGCCACCGGGCACCACAGCCATGCGCACGCGCGACCGGGGATCGCGCGCAATCGGAGCTTCGATCTGTGCCAGCAGCGCTGGCTGAAGGACTTCGCCGTGCACCAGCGCCAGGTACTCCCGGTGCACGCTGCGTGCAGCGATGGCACGGGTCAGCGCGGTGACGGCTTCGAGCGTCTTGCCCACCACCATCAGGCCGCTGGTGTCCTTGTCGAGGCGGTGCACGATGCCCGCACGCGGCAGTTCGGCGGCGCGCCCATGATGCGCCAACAAGGCGTTCAGCAAGGTGCCGGACCAGTGCCCGGCGGCCGGGTGCACCACGCAGCCCACGGGCTTATGGACCACCATCAGGTGCTCGTCCTCGAAAACCACGTCGATGGGCAGGGCTTCGGGCCGAAAGGCCTGGCTCTGCGGCGTCGGCCGCAACTCCACCACCACGCGCTGGCCACTGCGCAGCTTGCGAGACGGCACTGTCGAGGGCTGTCCGTCCACGCGAACAGCACCTTGCTCGACAAGATGCTGCAGGTGGCTGCGCGAAAACTCCGGCGCCAGAGCCACCAGCAACTTGTCCAGGCGCTGGCCGTGCCCGGCCACGTCCACGGTCATCTCGCGGCGCTCGGCCTCGGCGTCCGCGGCGTCTTCATCCGGCTCGGCAGCGTCCGGGAGCTCATCGGCCTCAGGGTCTTGCGCAAGGTGCGCCATATAGAATCGACTGGATCAACTTGTCTGGAAACGGGATGCACCTTCACTTCGCACCGATGGCACGCTGTCTCGGCGCAGCCGCGCTCGTGGCCGTTCTGGCAGCCTGCAGTTCCACGCCCAAGGACGAGACGGCGGGCATGAGCGTCGAGCGAGTGTACTCAGAGGCCCGCGAGGATGCGGCCTCGGGCAACTACGAGCGGGCCATCCGCTTCTACGAACGCCTCGAAGGACGGGCCGCCGGCACGATCCTGGCCCAGCAGGCCCTGCTGGAGCTGGCCCACACCTACTACCGCAGCGGCGAGCGTGCCCAGGCCCTGGCCACCATCGAGCGCTACATGAAGCTCTATCCGACCAGTGCGGCGTCCGACTATGCGCTCTATCTGCGGGGCCTCATCAACTTCAACGACAACCTCGGTCTGTTCGGGCGGTTTTCCGGCCAGAGCCTGTCCGACCGGGACCAGCAAGCCTCGAAGGAGGCTTACCAGTCGTTCCGTCAGCTCGTGGACCTCTACCCGGATTCTGTCTACGCACCTGACGCGCGAGCGAGGATGAACTTCATCGTGAATTCGCTGGCCGAGTATGAAGTGCACGTGGCCCGCTACTACTTCCGCCGCGGCGCCTACCTGGCAGCAGCCAATCGCGCGCAGCTCGCGGTGCAGGAGTATCAGCAATCGCCAGCGGTCGAAGAAGCCCTGCATCTCATGGCGCGCAGCTACGACCGGCTGGGCCTGCCCGAGTTGCGGGACGACGCCCTGCGCGTGCTGCGGCTGAACTTTCCCCAGAGCACCTTCCTGAGCCAGTCGGGCAGCGCGAACCTGCGCTGAGCCCTTCAGTCCACTGCCGGGGATCCCGCCAGTTCCGCCAGCCAGGCCGAGGCCTCTTCCTCGGTCTCGAGCCAGCGCATCGGCGGCAGAGCGGCCCGCAGTCTGCGACCATAGGACATCGTGGCCATGCGAGGGTCGCACACCACCAGCAGGCCACGGTCGCTTTCCGTGCGGATGAGCCGCCCCGCGCCCTGCTTCAGGGCCACCGCCGCCTCGGCCACGAACAGGTCGTTGAAGGCGTTGCGGCCCTCAGCTTCCAGGCGCCGCACCCGTGCCTCGATCAAGGGATCGTGCGGTGGGGGGAAAGGCAGCTTGTCGATCACCACGCACTGCAGCGCCTCGCCGGGCACATCGATGCCCTCCCAGAAGCTTTGCGACCCCACGAGCACCGCGCGGGGCTCGGCGAGGAAATCCTGCATCAACTGTCGCTTGGGCGCATCGCCCTGCTGGAGCACCTTGATGGGCAGGCCAGCTTCGTCGAAGGCGGCCCGCAGCCCGTCGGCAACGGTGGCCAGGGCCTTGAGCGTGGTGGTGAGTACGAAGCTGCGCCCGCCCAGGATCCCGGCCAGACGACCGGCGAGCTCAGCAACGGCCCCGGGGTGCGCCGGCTCGTTGGGCTTCGGAAACCGCCGGGGCACATAGACGCAGGCGTGCGCTGCATAGTCGAACGGGCTGCCCACGCGCAAGGTACGCGCATCCTCCAGACCGGCCGGCTCGGTGAACCAGCTCAATCGGTCATCGTCGCCCAGCGTGGCCGACGTGAAGATCCAGGCCTTGCCCGAGGCATCGATCTGCTCGCGCATGGTGTCGCGGATGTCGAGCGGAGACTCCACCAGCCGGGCCTGCTGCGGGCCCAGGTCGATCCAGCGCACGTGCCCGGGCAAGGCGGGTTCGGCAAAGTCCTGGGCGCGCTGCACCAGCTGCTCTGTGCGCTCGGCCAGGCGGGTGAAGTCAGGTGCGCTGCCGGCCACCGCCAGGACCGCTTCGTGAGCGCCCTGTCCGGCATCGGCCAGCGCCTGCAGCGCCGCCGAGAAGGCCTCGCGCGTGGCCCGCTCCTGCCAGCGCAGCTTGATCAGGCCCCGGTTGTCACGCAGCGGGCCGGCCGCAGCCAGGCGCAGCTCGCGCGCAGCACGCTCGATCCCGGCCGCGAGGGCCTGCCAGTCTCGCAGGCCCCGTGCATGCTGCAGCCCCGCCCCCAGGAGGTCGCGCGCGAGGTCGAGGATCTGCCCGGTCCCCAGGGTGGCACCGAGAAACTGCACCCCCGCCTCGGCGAGCTGGTGCGCCTCATCGAAGACCACCACGTCCACGGTGGGCAGCAGTTCGACCATGCCGGTCTCGCGCAGGGCCAGGTCCGCGAAGAAAAGGTGGTGGTTCACGACCACCACATCGGCCGCCAGGGCCTCCCGCCGGGCGTTCATGACATGGCAGCTGCGGTAGCTGGGGCAATCGGTGCCGAGGCAGTTGTCGCGCGTGGACGTGACCAGGGGAATGACGGGTGAACGCTCGTCCAGGCCGGGCAGTTCGGCCAGGTCGCCGCTGCGCGTGCCCTGGGCCCACTGCTCGATGCGGGCCAGGGCGCGCACCGACCAGCGATCGGGCAGCAGGGCCGAATGCCGCGCCTGCTCCATGCGGTGCAGGCACAGGTAGCTGCCGCGCCCCTTCAGCAGGGCCGTGCGCAGCGGCAGGCCAAGGGCATCGCGCACATGGGGCAAATCGCGCAGGAAGAGCTGATCCTGGAGGCTTTTCGTCGCCGTGCTCACCAGCACCCGGCCGCCGCCGAGCAGCGCCGGCACCAGGTAGGCAAAGGTCTTGCCGACCCCCGTCCCGGCCTCGGCCACCAGGACCTCGCGCTGCGACACGGCCCGCGCCACCGCCGCGGCCAGCTCGGTCTGGATGACGCGCTCGCGATAGCGCGGATCGCTGCGCGCGAGGGCTCCGTCGGGACCGAAGGCTTCACGGGTGGATTGCAACAGCTCTTCACCGAAGCCAGGCACGTCAGACATCATGGCCAGACCTTGTGGCCCGGAACCTCCTCGGCCTCAGGCCGGCTCGCGGGGTTCGAGTTCGGCTTCGAGACGCGCGATCTGATCACGCAGCAGCAGGCGTCGCTTCTTGAGGCGCCGCAGGGCCAGTTCGTCCCGAGGTGTCTGGAATTCAGCGCCATCGATGAGGCTGTCGAGGTCGGCGTGTTCGATGCGCAACTCGATCAGCCGACGCTGGGGCGAGTGCAGGTTTTCATCCATGGCCGACCACCGTTCAAATTTCTCGGCGCAACGAGGAATGGCTGGATTATAGTTTTGGTCTATCCACGCCCGATCGCCATGAGCACCTCTTCTTCCAAGGGTTACCGCCTGAGCGCGGCCACCGGCATCCACCGGGGCGACCGCATGTACCAGCAGGACCAGGTGGACATCCTGGTGCATTCGCGCATTCCGGGCTGTGTGCTGGCCGTGGTGGCCGACGGCATGGGGGGCAAGAGCGGGGGCCGCAAGGCCTCCGACCAGGTCATCCTGACGGCCAGACAGCTGTTCGACCGCTACGCCCCCACCTCCGAGGATGCCCGGGAGGTGCTCAAGCAACTGGTGCTTGAATCCCACCTGATGATCAAGCTCACCGCGATCACCGCGGAAGAGGAACCTCACAGCACGGTGGCGGCCTTCCTGGTGAGCCCCAATCGCGAGTGCGATGTGATCCATGCCGGGGATTCGCGCGTCTATCACTTCCGCGGGCCCGAGATTGTCAGCCGCACCAAGGACCATTCCTATGTGCAGCGCCTGGTCGATGAGGGCCAGATCTCCGAGGAAGAAGCCAACACCCACCCGCAGTCCAACCTGTTGACGGGCTGCCTGGGCACCTTCCAGGACCCTCCCCTGACCCTGCACCACATCGATCGCCTGGAAGTGGGTGATTCGCTGCTGGCCTGCAGCGACGGCCTGTGGCACTACTTCACGCCGCGCGAGCTGGGCGCCATCGTCAACACCCTGCCGCCACGTGAGGCCAGCGAGATGCTGGTGAGCAAGGCCCGCCAGCGGGCACGGGGCGGGGGCGACAACCTCTCGCTCGCCCTCGTTCGCGTCGATCTGCTGACCTGAGCTCGGCCGCGCTCAGGTCAGGCGCGTGTCCACCTCGCGCCGTTCCAGTGACAGGAATTCCTTCGACTGCATTTCCTGCAAGCGCGACACCGTGCGTGGGAATTCGTGTGCCAGCGGTCCTTCGGTGTAGAGCTGCTCGGGCGGCACCTCAGCCGACATGATGAGCTTGACGCGGCGGTCGTAGAGCACATCCACCAGCCACGTGAAGCGCCGGGCTTCCGAGGCCATGCGCACCGGCATGTGCGGCACATTGGACAGCAGCACGGTGTGGAACTGGGAGGCAAGTTCCAGGTAATCGTTCTGTGAGCGAGGGCCGCCGCACAGATCCTGGAAGTCGAACCACACGACACCACCGGCCCGCCGGCGTGCGCGGATCTCGCGCCGCTCGATGTGCAGGAGAGGGCTTTCGTCACGGGCTTCGGCCAGCTCCTCGAAGGCCTGCGTCATTTGCGCATCGGCCTCCTCCCCCAGCGGGCAGTGGTAGAGCTTCACCTGCTCGAGCGTGCGCTGGCGGTAGTCGGTGCCGTTGTCAACGTTGATGACTTCCAGATGCTGCTTGAGCAGTTCGATGGCCGGCAGGATGCGGTCGCGGTGCAGGCCGTTGGGATAGAGCCCGTCCGGGTGGAAGTTGGATGTGGTGACGATGCTGACACGGTGCTTGAACAGAGCCTCCAGCAGCCGATGCAGGATCATCGCGTCGGTCACGTCGGCCACGTGGAATTCGTCGAAGCAGATCAGCCGGTAGCGCCGCGCAATGCGCCGGCCCAACTCATCCAGCGGGTTGACCGTGCCCTTGAGATCCTGCAGTTCCCGGTGCACCTCGCGCATGAACTCGTGGAAGTGCAGCCGGGTCTTGCGCGTGAGCGGCACGGCCTGGAAGAAGCAATCCATCAGGAAGCTCTTGCCCCGACCCACCCCGCCATACATGTACACGCCGCGAGGGATCGGTGGGCGGCGCAGCAGCTTGGTGAGCGCATTGGAGCGCCGGGCCTTGTAGTCGGCCCACTCGTCCTGGCAGCGCTGCAAGGCGGCCACGGCACGCAGCTGCGCCGGGTCGCTGCGGTAGCCGCGTTCCTTGAGCGTGTCTTCGTACAGCTGGGTGACGCTCGTCATGCCGGTCCTGCGTGTTCAAGAAAAAGGGCGACGGTGAAGTCGCCCTGATCCGTGCCTGTGCTGCAACCTCAGAAGTTCAGGGTGCGCTTGTCCACCGCGAGCGCCGCCTCCTTGGTGGCTTCCGACAGCGAGGGGTGCGCATGGCAGATGCGGGCGATGTCCTCGGCGCTGGCCTTGAACTCCATCGCCACCACGGCCTCGGCGATCAGCTCCGAGGCAAACGGTCCGACGATGTGCACGCCCAGGATCTCGTCCGTCTTGGCGTCGGCCAGGAACTTGACCATCCCGGTGGTATCCCCCAGAGCCCGCGCCCGGCCGTTGGCCATGAAGGGGAAGGTGCCGGCCTTGTAGGCCCGGCCGGCCGCCTTGAGCTGCTGCTCGGTCTGACCCACCCAGGCGATCTCGGGGCTGGTGTAGATCACCCAGGGGATGGTGTTGAAGTTGACATGCCCATGCTGGCCGGCGATGCGCTCGGCCACGGCCACGCCCTCTTCCTCAGCCTTGTGGGCGAGCATGGGGCCACGCACCACATCGCCCACCGCCCAGACATTGGGCAGATTGGTCTTGCAGTCGTCATCCACCACGATGGCGCCGCGCTCGTCCAGCTTCAGGCCCACCGCTTCGGGGTGGAGCCCGAGGGTATTGGGTACCCGGCCGATCGAGACGATGAGCTTGTCCACCTCCAGCGCCTGGGCTTCACCCTTGGCGTTGGTGTAGGCGATGCTGACGCCCTTCTTGCCGGTCTTGACCTCGCCGATCTTCACGCCCAGCTCGATCTTCAGGCCCTGCTTGTCAAAGGCCTTCTTGGCTTCCTTGGCAATCTGCTCGTCCACGGCACCCAGAAAGGTGGGCAGGGCCTCCAGCACCGTGACCTCAGCGCCCAGGCGGCGCCACACTGAGCCCATCTCCAGACCGATCACGCCCGAGCCGATCACGCCCAGCTTCCTGGGCACGGACGGGATGCGCAGGGCACCATCGTTGGAGAGGATGGTTTTCTCATCGAAGGCCACGCCGGGCAGCGCCCGCGGATTGGAGCCGGTGGCCACGATGATGTGCTTGCCGGTGAGCACTTCTTCCTTGGCGCCCGAGACCTTGATCTCGTAGCCCCCCTCGGCTGCCTTCACGAAGGAGCCGCGCCCGTGGAAGAAGCTGACCTTGTTCTTCTTGAACAGGTAGAGGATGCCGTCGTTGTTCTGCTTCACGACGGTGTCCTTGCGACTCAGCATCTTCGCCACATCGATGCTGAGGTTGCTCAGCCCGATGCCGTGGTCGGCAAAGTGATGTGCCGCGTGCTCGTAGTGCTCGGACGACTGCAACAAGGCCTTGGACGGAATGCAGCCGACGTTGGTGCAGGTACCGCCCGGAGCCGGGCCGCCCTTGTCGTTCTTCCACTCGTCGATGCAGGCCACCTTGAAGCCCAGCTGGGCCGCGCGAATGGCGGCGATGTAGCCGCCGGGTCCACCGCCGATGACGATGACGTCGAATTGTTGGCTCATCGTCAGGTCCTCAGATGTCGAACAGCAGGCGTGCCGGATCTTCCAGCGCTTCCTTCATCGCCACCAGGCCCAGCACGGCCTCGCGGCCGTCGATGATGCGGTGGTCGTAGCTCATGGCCAGGTAGTTGATCGGGCGGATCACGATCTGGCCGTTCTCGACCACCGGACGTTCCTTCGTGGCATGCACGCCCAGGATGGCCGACTGCGGGGGGTTGATGATGGGCGTGGACAGCATGGAACCGAACACGCCACCGTTGGAGATGGAGAAGGTGCCGCCGGAGAGCTCTTCGAGCCCCAGCTTCCCGTCCTTGGCCTTCTGACCGAACTCGGCAATCTTCTTCTCGATCTCGGCAAAGGTCATCTGGTCGGCGTTGCGCAGGATGGGCACCACCAGGCCGCGCGGGGAGCCGACCGCGATGCCAATGTCGAAGTAGCCGTGATAGACGATGTCGTTGCCGTCCACCGAAGCGTTCAGGATGGGGTACTTCTTGAGCGCATGCACGGCCGCCTTCACGAAAAAGCTCATGAAGCCGATCTTGACGCCGTGCTCCTTCTCGAACTTCTCCTGGAAGCGCTTGCGCATGTCCATCACCGGCGCCATGTTCACCTCGTTGAAGGTGGTCAGGATGGCGTTGGTGGCCTGAGACTGCAGCAGGCGCTCGGCCACTCGAGCGCGCAGGCGGCTCATCGGGACGCGCTGCTCCGGGCGGTCACCCAGGTTGACCGAGGGCGCGCTCACCTGGGGCAGCGGCTTGGCCACGGCCGGGGCTGCCGGTGCCTGGACCGCGGCGGGCTTCACGCCAGCCTCGATGGCACCCAGCACATCCCCCTTGGTGATGCGGCCGTCCTTGCCCGTGCCGCTGACCTGAGCAGCGCTCAGGTTGTTGTCAGCCATGAGCTTGGCTGCAGCGGGCATCGCCACGTCGGACTTGGCGCCGCCCGTGGACACGGCCGGAGCCGCCGCAGGGGCCGGGGCAGGTGCCGGGGCGGCCTTGATCTCCAGGGGGCTGACCTGGGCCTGACCCTCGGTGTCGATCTTGGCGATGACTTCGTCGCTGACCACCGTGTCGCCGTCGTTCTTGACGAGCTGCACGATCACGCCGGCCGCCGGGGCTGGCACTTCGAGCACGACCTTGTCGGTCTCGATCTCGATGAGGATCTCGTCCGCACTGACGGCTTCTCCGAGACGCTTCTTCCAGGACAGCAGGGTGGCTTCGGCCACCGATTCGGACAGTTGGGGAACCTTGACTTCGATGATTGCCATGATTGTTCTTTCGCTATGCGTGTCGCCGCGCCAGCGGCGCCCCTCGCAGGGCCCCACCGCCAGCGCATCCAGGACTTATTTGGTGAGCACGAAACCCTTGAGCTTGGCGAAGGCCTGGTCGAGCAAGGCTTTCTGCTGCTCCTGGTGGAGGTGGGCGTAACCCACCGCCGGCGAAGCCGAGGCCGGGCGCCCGGCATAGCCGAGCTTCTGGCCGTCGAGCATGTTCTCGTGGATGAAATGCTGAACGAAGAACCAGGCCCCCTGGTTCTGAGGTTCATCCTGGCACCACACGACATCGGTCGCGTTCGGATACTTCTTCAGCTCGGCCGCGAAAGCCTTGTGCGGGAAGGGATAGAGCTGCTCGACGCGGATGATCGCCACGTCGCCGGCCTTCTTCTCTTCGCGCTTCTTGACGAGGTCGTAATAGACCTTGCCCGAACAGGCGATCACTCGCTTGACCTTGGCCGCATCGATCTCGGCGTTGAGCTCACCGATCACGGTGCGGAATTCACCCTTGGTGAACTCGGACAGCGGCGAGGTGGCATCTTTGTTGCGCAAGAGCGACTTGGGCGTCATCAGCACGAGCGGCTTGCGGAACATGCGCACCATCTGGCGGCGCAGCACATGGAAGATCTGGCTGGCCGTCGTGGGCTGGCAGATCTGCATGTTGTTGTCGGCGGCCAGCTGCATGAAGCGCTCCAGGCGCGCCGAGCTGTGCTCGGGGCCCTGGCCCTCGTAGCCATGAGGCAACATCAGCGTCAGGCCGTTGGCGCGGCCCCACTTCACTTCGCCAGAAGCGATGAACTGGTCGATCACCACCTGGGCACCGTTGGCGAAGTCGCCGAACTGGGCCTCCCAGATCACCAGCGTGTTGGGGTCGGCCGAGGCATAGCCGTACTCGAAACCGAGCACCGCTTCTTCCGACAGGATGGAGTCGATCACGACGAACGGGGCCTGGTTGTCGGCCACGTTCTGCAGCGGAATGTAGGTGCCTTCGTCGAACTTCTCGCGGTTCTGGTCATGCAGCACGGCGTGGCGGTGCGTGAAGGTGCCACGCCCGCAGTCCTCGCCCGAGAGGCGCACTGGATAGCCGCTGGCCACCAGGGAGGCGAAGGCGAGGTGCTCGCCCATGCCCCAGTCGACGTTGATCTCACCCCGCCCCATGGCGGCGCGGTCCGCAATGACCTTCTCCACCAAAGGATGGACCTTGAAGTTCTCCGGGATGGTGGTGATGCGCTCGGCCAGACGTTTGATCTCGGCCAGCGGCAAGGCGGTGTCGGCGGCATCCGTCCACTTCTTGCCGAGGAAGGGCGTCCAGTCGACGGCGTACTTGCTCTTGTAGTTGGTGAGCACCGGATCGATGGTGTGCTTGCCGGCATCCATCGCGGCCCGATAGGCCTTGACCATCTCGTCGGGGCCGTCCTCGGACAGCACGCCTTGAGTCACCAGCTTGTCGGCGTAGAGCTTGCGGGTCCCCGGATGCTTGGCGATCTTCTTGTACATCAGCGGCTGGGTGAGCGAGGGGGTGTCCTGCTCGTTGTGGCCCAGCTTGCGGAAGCACACGATGTCAACGACCACGTCTTTGTTGAACTCCTGGCGGTAGTCCAGGGCGAGCTGGGTGCAGAACACCACGGCCTCTGGATCGTCGCCGTTCACGTGCAGCACCGGCGCCTCGATCATCTTCACGACGTCGGAGCAGTACAGCGTCGAGCGGGTGTCTCGCGGGTCGCTGGTGGTGAAGCCGATCTGGTTGTTGATGACGATATGGACGGTACCGCCGGTGTAGTAGCCGCGCGTCTGGGCCAGCGCCAGCGTTTCCATCACGACGCCCTGGCCGGCGAAGGCGGCATCACCATGCACCAGCACGGGCAGCACCTGATCGCCTTCCTTGTCGCCACGACGGTCCATGCGGGCCTTGACGGAGCCTTCGACCACCGGGTTGACGATCTCCAGATGCGAAGGGTTGAACGCCAGACTCAGGTGCACCGGGCCGCCGGGGGTGGAGACGTCACTGGAAAAGCCCTGGTGGTACTTCACGTCACCAGCAGGCAGATCCTCCTTGGCCGTGTGCTCGAACTCGGCGAACAAATCCTTGGGCATCTTGCCCAGGGTGTTGACCAGCACGTTGAGGCGGCCACGGTGAGCCATGCCGATGACGATCTCCTGCACACCCTTCTCACCGGCTCGCTTGATGAGTTCGTCCATCGAGGCGATGAAGCTTTCCCCGCCTTCGAGGGAAAAACGCTTCTGGCCGACATATTTGGTGTGCAAGAAGCGCTCCAGGCCTTCGGCCGCGGTGAGCCGCTCCAGGATGGATTTCTTCTTCTCGGGCGTGAAGATCGGCTTGGAGCGCGTGCTTTCCAGGCGTTCCTGCCACCACCGCTTCTCTGCGGGGTCGGTGATGTGCATGAACTCGGCGCCGATGGTGCCGCAGTAGGTGTCACGCAGGGCCTGCAGGATTTCCCGCAGGGTCATCTGCTCGGCTTTGGTGAAATAGGTGTTGGTGGCGCTGAAAGTGATGTCCATGTCACTTTCAGTGAGGTCGTAGAAGGCCGGCTCCAACTCGGGGATGCGCGGGCGCTCCTGACGCTTGAGGGGATCGAGGTCGGCCCAGCGGGATCCGAGGAAGCGATAGGCAGCAATCAGGGACTGGACATGCACCTGTTTGCGCGCGACGGCCAGGTCAGCACTGCTGGCCTTGACCGTAAAGGCGTTCGACTTGGCGCGCTGCGCAAAGGATTCGATCACCGGGGCGTGGGCCACGTCACGGGAGTTGCTGCCATCGACGGCAGGCACGTTCTGGAGGGCGTCGAAATAGGCGCGCCAGTTGTCCGGCACCGAACCGGGGTTGTCGAGGTAGGCCTCGTACAACTCTTCGACGTAGGGAGCATTGCCCCCGAACAGGTACGAGTTGGACCTGTATTGCTGCATCATCTCGCTCACCTCACACCCCGGTTTCCAGGGCTGTTGGCTGGTTGATCAACCTTCCGCGACACGGCTTGACCGGTTGGCGGATTGCGACCCGCCTTCACTGTGGATTCACTCAGAAACCAGCAAAGGGGACGGGAAGGACCGAAAGTCTCAGGGTGGAACTCTAACACTCATCGCGTTTGATGGCCAATAAGCATTTCCCACAAACTCGTTTCAATGTGGGAAGCGCCCACCGCCGATGTGTCACCGCCCGGCCGGGCACGGAACCTGATCGGGCCCCTGACCGCAGCGCAGGGCGGCCACCTCCTCGGGATCGACCGCTGGCGCAAACAGATAGCCCTGATAGTGGTCGCAGCCGGCAGCGGCCAGAAACTGGCGCTGCAGATCGGTTTCCACGCCTTCGGCGATCACCTGGAGATGCAGGGCGCGTGCCATGCTGACGATGGCGCGCACGATGCCCGCATCGCTCTCATCGGCGGGCAGGCCGCTGATGAAAGAACGGTCGATCTTGAGCTTGCCGATGGGAAAGCGCTTGAGGTAGCCCAGGCTGGAGTACCCGGTGCCAAAGTCGTCGATGGACAGACCCACCCCCAGACGCTTGAGCTGGAGCAGGCGGGCGAGCGCCTCGTCCGCATCCTGGATCAGGATGGTTTCGGTGAGTTCGAGTTCCAGCAGTTCGGGCGCCAGCCCGGCAGCGTCCAAGGCTGCAGCGACCCGCTCGACGAAGTTGGCTTGCTGGAACTGCAGCGCCGACACATTGACCGAGACTTGCAGCGCACAGCCGTCCTGCTGCCACGCGGCGGCCTGGCGCACGGCCTGGTTCAGGACCCAGTCTCCCAGGGGCACGATGAAGCCGCTTTCCTCGGCCACCGGGATGAACTGGGCAGGGGACACATCGCCCAGATCGGGATCACGCCAGCGCAGCAAGGCCTCAGCCGCCACAACGGCCTGGCTGCGGATGTCCACTTGCGGCTGGAAGGCCAACCGGAAATGCCCAGCGGGCAGTGCCTGACGCATGGCATGGTCGATCTTCATGCGCGCCAGCAAATCGACGTTCATCTGCGGCTGGTAGAAGCGAAAGCCCGCACGCCCTCGCTCCTTGACGCGGTACATGGCTGCGTCGGCGTTCTTGATCAGGTCATTGGTGGTGGTCCCGTCGGCCGGGTACATCGCAATGCCGATGCTGCCGGTGACCGTGAAGCTCAGTTCTTCGAGCTGCACCGGCTGATTCAGCGCCTCCTGGATGCGACGTGCCGTGGCTTCGGCCCCGCGGGCATCGGCCTGGTGCAGCAGCACCACGAACTCGTCACCGCCGTAGCGCGCCACCGTGTCGACCTCACGCACACACCGCTTGAGACGCTCGGCCACATCCACCAGCACGCGATCGCCATACAGGTGGCCCAGCGAATCGTTGATGTGCTTGAAGCGATCCAGGTCGATGAACATCACGGCGAACTGTCCGTGCTCGCGGCGTGCCATGGCGATGGCGAAATCCACGCGCTCTGCAAAGACGAGCCGGTTCGGTTGGCCGGTCAGGGCATCGGTGTAGGCCAACTCCTCGATGCGCCGCTTGGCGGCCAGCTTGTCGGTGAGGTCCTTCACGAAGGCGATGTAGTGGAGGGTGCCTCCCGTCTCGTCCGGCAGGCGCACCATCGAGACCTGGCAGGGGCCACTCCCCCCCTCGCTGCGCTGGTAGTAGAGCTCGGCCTCCGCGCTGCCTCGCTCATCGACCAGGGCCTGCACGCGATCCACCGCCCCCGGTTCGGCAGGATCGTGGATCAGCTCCCCCCAGCGCCGCCCCAGCAGCGCACGGCGCGGACTGCCGCACAGCCGCTCACAGCCCGGGTTGGCGGCGAGGATCTTGAGGTCCGCGTCGGTGACGAAGACGGCGTCCGGACTGGCCTCGAAGACCTTCGCCGCCAGTTGCAGCTGGGACTGGTTGAGCAGCTGCTGGGTGATGTCCC
The DNA here is from genome assembly GCF_002930615.1 of Caldimonas caldifontis. Classification (GTDB taxonomy): domain Bacteria; phylum Pseudomonadota; class Gammaproteobacteria; order Burkholderiales; family Burkholderiaceae_C; genus Caldimonas; species Caldimonas caldifontis. The sequence continues at coordinate 83,818 of NZ_PSNX01000002.1, forward strand.
GGAATGAATAGACGCGACCGATGGGCCGCCCACGGCTGTACTGCGGGCGCGTGACGCGCTCGATCACACGCCCGCCCTTGAGGGCGATGATGTCGGTGGCTTCCAGCAAGGGGGATCTGGCGATGACATCCAGCTTTTCGTCGTAAGCCGTCACGTCGAGCACGGATTCCCGCAGCCAGGCGAAGACGGCTTGGTCGTCGCGCCGGAGCATCAGAGCCTGGGGGAACTTCCACAGGTCGGCCAGGCGCTGGTTGTAGCCGCGGATGGCCCCATGCAGGTCCACGGCCAGGATGCCGTCGGCTGTCGACTCCAGCGTGGCACGGAGCTCGGACACCAGGCGTTCGAGTTCGTCTTCGGCCCGCCGTTGCTCGGTACGGTCGCGCAGGCACACCAGGAAGACCGAGTGACCCGGCGCCAGGCGCAGCAGGCTCACGCGACGCTCGACCTGGACCATGCTGCCATCAGCCCGGCAGATCAGACTGTCGGAGAGGATCCTGTCGCTCAGTCCGGCAGCGACGTCCTCCCAGAAGACCATGTCCTCGGGTGTGGCGGCCAGCTCGATGGCCGGCCGCCCCACCAGGCTGCCCTCGCTCACCCCCAGCAGGCCATGCGCCGCCTGGTTCGCCGCCACGACGCGCAGCTCGACCGGGTCCACCATCCAGACGGCTTCGAGCATCCCGTCGATGAGGTGCTGCAGCGCCGGGCCCAGCGTCGAAGGAGTCATTCGCGAGACTCCTCGCCAGCATCGGTGGCATCCACCGCGCGCTCGAAGAAGTAGCAGATGCGCTGGCGCGGCGAGAGGTAGTCCAGCGCTGCCCGAGGCAACTGCAGCGGCTTGAGGCTGCGCCGCACGCCGAGCTCCGGCTGGGTCTCCAGATCGACGATCAGCGCATCTTCGGCGGGCACCCTGGGGTCGTGAACGATCACGCGCGGCTTGAGAGGCCGAGCAGAGTTGACCGACACCACGAGCGCAAAGCGCCCGTCGGTGAGTTCCACCACGGAGCCCGGCGGATACACGCCCATCATCTTGATGAAGGCGCTGAGGGTGACCGCGTCGAAGCGACTCTTCATCTGCGCGAAGATGAGCGACAAAGACTCGTGTGGGGTCAAACCCTTGGCCGGATTCAGCGGATTGCACAGGGTGTCGTAGCGATTCACGAGCGCGACGATGCGCGCCGCCGCGCTGATGCGTTCGGCCGGCAGGCGCTGCGGAAACCCTTTGCCATCGGCCTGCTCATGGTGCTGGGCAATGACCAGCGTGGCCTGCGGGCTCAGCTTCATCTTGCGCGCCAGGCTCACACCGTGGGCGACGTGCTCCTGGTAGAACTGCAGTTCGGCGGCGGAAAAATGCTCATCGCGCCAGCGCACGCGATCCGGCAGGTCGATCTTGCCGATGTCGTGAAGCAGCGCTCCCAGGCCCAGGTCACGCAGCTCATCGTCGCCCAGTCCCATCGCGCGCCCCAGCAGCATGGACACGACGGTGACGTTCAGGCTGTGAGTGCAGGTGCGGTCTCCCGCTGTTTCGCCGAGCAGCCGGATGCAGGTGTCGTGGGCACCATCGATCTTGCCCAGAAAGTCGCGCACCAGCGTCTCGGACTTCTCGCGGGCGACGTCAGGCTGGCTGTGGGCGGCGTCGGTGATGGACCGAAATTCGCGAGCGGCCGCTTGAAATTCGCGCTCGCAGCCTGCGATGCTGGCGCGTTGGGCGGCCAGCATGGCCCGGTGCCGCCGCTGCAGCGCCGCGCGGGCCGTGTGCTCGGCATCGACATCGGCTTCGGGTTCCACCGGCACCAGCGTGCTTTCCTGTGGGGAGGCCACAGCCGCCAGCACCCCGGTATCACTGCGCGCGGGGTCCCACCTGACGCGTGTCAGCCCCAGGCTCTGGATCGTTGCAATCTGGTCCACCGACGCGATCCGAAAGCTCCCGGTGGCGAAGGGGTGCGCCATCCAGCTCACGTCGAGATGCACATACATGCCGACCCGGAGCTGGTGGACGTCAACGAAAAGTGGAGCCTGGAGGTCTTTCATCCGAAAATGCGCTGGACCGCCAATGTATCCAGGCTCTCGGAACTTCGACCAAATGTCCGGCGACTTGAGCGAAAGTGTCTCGCATCCCCCACAAGCGGGAGAGCCGGGATGTGAGACATGTCACATCTCACACCCCGGCGCCGGTGGCTGCATCAGACGGTCGGCGCACTGACGATGGCCTGGATCTGCTGCAGAGCGGCCGGATCCTCGATGGTCGTCAGGTCGCCCGGGTCACGGTGTTCGCAGACGGCCTGGATGGCGCGACGCAGGAGTTTGCCCGAGCGTGTCTTGGGTAGCGCTGTGACGAATCTCACGCGTGCCGGGCGGGCCACCGCGCCCAGTTGCTGGTCCACGACCTTCATGATCTCACCTTCGAGCTGGAGGGCCTGCGCCTCAGAGGCCGCCTCGGAGGGGTCTTTGAGAACGGCGAAGGCCATGGCCACCTGGCCCTTGAGGTTGTCGGCCACACCCACCACCGCCACTTCGGCGACCTTGGGGTGGCTGGAAATGCTCTCCTCGATCTCACGCGTTCCCAGGCGGTGTCCGGCCACATTGATGACGTCGTCCGTTCGACCGAGGATGAAGTAGTAGCCATCCTCGTCACGGATCGCCCAGTCGAAGGTGCTGTAGACCTGACGGTTGGGCACGGCGCTCCAGTAGGTCTTGACGAAGCGCTCGTCGTCGCGCCACACGGTCTGCATGCAGCCGGGGGGCAAGGGTCCCTCGATCGCCAGCACGCCCTTCTGGTGAGGGCCGGTCAGCTCCTCGCCCGTGCCTTCATGAAGGAGCTTCACCCGGTAGCCATACATCGGCACCCCCGGTGAACCAAACTTGCTGGGCTTCTTCTCCACGCCGTTGGCGATGGTGAGGATGGGCCAGCCGGTCTCGGTCTGCCAGTAGTTGTCGATGATGGGCTTGCCCAGGCTGTCGGCGATCCACTGCGCAGTAGGTTCGTCCAGCGGCTCGCCCGCCAGGAACAGGGCGCGCAGGCTCGACAGGTCGTACTTCTTCAGGAAGGCCGCATCATGCTTCTTGAGCACCCGCACGGCGGTCGGGGCACTGAACATCACCGTGACCTTGTACTTCTCGACCAGCTGCCACCAGATGCCGGCATCCGGTCGGACGGGCAGCCCCTCGTACAGGATGGTGGCCATGCCGGCGATCAGGGGGCCATAGACGATGTAGCTGTGCCCCACCACCCAGCCGATGTCGCTGGTGGAGAAGTAGGTCTCCCCCGGGTTGCCGCAGAAGATGTGCTTCATGCTGGCCGCCAGGGCCACGGCATACCCGCCCGTGTCCCTCTGCACTCCCTTGGGCTTGCCGGTGGTGCCGCTGGTGTAGAGCGTGTAGCTCGGGTGGTCGGCATTCACCCAGATGCAAGGCACCTGGGCCTCCAGGTGCTGCTCGCGCAGGCTGGCGTAGTCCGCATCCCGTCCGGCCACGGTGTCCATGGGCGCCAGGCCTCGGTTGACCATGAGCACCCGCTCGGGCTTGTGCGTGGCCAGACGGATGGCCTCGTCGAGCAAGGGCTTGTAGGGCACGACTTTGCCAGACCGCGAACCAGCGTCGGCGCTGACCACGACACACGGCTGCGCATCGTCGATCCGGCTGGCCAGGCTCACACTCGCAAAGCCGCCGAAGACGACCGAATGGATCGCCCCCAGCCGGGTGCAGGCCAGCATCGCGAACACCGCTTCGGGGATCATGGGCATGTAGATGAGCACACGGTCACCCTGTCGCACCCCGAGCGACTGCAGCACGGCGGCCATGCGCTGCACCTCGGTGTGCAGTTCCCGGAAGCTGTAGGCCCGCTCGGTGCCGGTTTCGGTGGAGACATGGATGAGCGCGTTCTGGTCGGCCCGCTCGGCCAGGTGCCTGTCCACGGCGTTGTGGCACAGGTTGGTGGTGCCCCCGACGAACCATCGCGCAAAGGGCGGCCGGCTGTAGTCGCAGATCGTCTGCGGCGGCTGCTGCCAGTCGATCAGACGAGCCTGCTCAGCCCAGAACCCCTGCGGGTCGTCGATCGAGCGCTGGTAGAAGGTCTTGTAGTCCATCGTGTCTCCTCGGATCCTCGGGTGGCGGTGCCCACCGATGCAGCCGCCATTGGAGTGAGGCGCGCTGACGGTCGGCTGACATTGCCGAGCTTCGCCACGCATCGTGCGCCGGGTCTTGATCCAGGTCATCGGGACGAGCCCGGGGCCTCGCCCTCGAAACCCGACACACCTCACTGAACCTTCTTGAAATTGTCCTCATAAGTGCTTGTCAACAGACAATATTCCTTGACTTAGAAGCCTGACATGCCTATGTTCTCGCCCATGTCCGTCCTGCCCCTGTCCCGCCCCGTCCTCTGGCTGCTGGGCGCGAGCGTGCTTGCTGGCTGCGCAACGTCCCCGGCGCCACGCCCGGCCCCGCCCTCCCAGGATGCCGTGGCAGCCTTTCTGGTGGAACGAGGTCTGGCCCCTCCACCGCCTCAGACCCCCTCTCCGCAAGCCGCAGAAGCGCCTTCCGGTCTTGAGCCCGCAGATGCCGAGGCAGCCGAACGCGAGGGCGTGGCCGAGCCTGTGGTGACGGCCCTGAACTTCCTCGGCGTGGGCTATCGCCGCGGAGGCAACTCCGCGGAGCAGGGCTTTGACTGCAGCGGCTTCACGCGCCACGTCTATGAGGTCAGCCTGGGCATCGTCCTGCCCCGGCGGGCCGACGAACAGGCCCAGGCGCCGGAGTTGCGCCGCATCGCACGCACGGCGCTGCAACCCGGCGATCTCGTGTTCTTCAACACTCTGGGCCGCACCTTCTCGCATGTGGGCATCTATGTAGGCGATGGCCGCTTCATCCACGCACCCCGCTCCGGGGCTCAGGTGCGGGTGGAAAGCATGGAGTCGCCATACTGGCGCAAGCGCTACACGGGGGCCCGCCGCGCCGAGACCCTGGCTGCTGCGGCCGACTGACCGCGATCCCAGGCCGGTTTCCCCGCTCCCAGGCACCTGGCGCCGCCCGCACGAGGCACAATCCAGGCATGGCAGACAAAGTCATTCCTCTGGCCGACCACCGCTACCGGGCCCCGGTGCCCGCTGTGCCGGACGCATGGCAGCCCCCCTCGGGCCTGTTGAGCGATGGCCTGGGACGGCCGTTGCGCGATCTGCGCATCTCGGTCACGGACCGGTGCAACTTCCGGTGCAGCTACTGCATGCCCAAGGAAGTCTTCGACAAGCACTACCAGTTCCTGCCGCACGGGGCGCTGCTGAGCTTCGAAGAGATCACGCGCGTGGCCCGGCTGTTCGTGGCCCACGGGGTGCAGAAGATCCGGCTCACGGGAGGGGAACCCCTGCTGCGCAAGAACATCGAGGCGTTGATCGAAATGCTGGCAGCCCTTCGCACGCCAGATGGACACCCGCTGGATCTGACCCTCACGACCAACGGCTCGGTGCTGGCTCGCAAGGCCCGGGCCTTGAAGGACGCCGGCCTGCAGCGCGTGACGGTCAGCCTGGACGCGCTCGATGATGCGCTCTTCCGGCGCATGAACGACGTGGACTTCCCGGTAGCCGACGTGCTGGCTGGCCTGGAGGCGGCTGAACGCGTCGGCCTGGGGCCGCTCAAGGTCAACATGGTCGTCAAACGTGGCACCAACGACCACGAGATCGTGCCCATGGCCCGGCACTTTCGCGGCACCTCCATCGTGCTGCGCTTCATCGAGTTCATGGACGTGGGGGCCACCAACGGCTGGCGCATGGAGGAGGTTCTGCCTTCGGCCCAGGTCATCGAACGTCTGCATGCGGCGTTCCCGCTCGAGCCCATCGACCCGAATTACCCCGGCGAAACAGCCGAGCGCTGGCGCTACCGCGACGGCGGCGGCGAGATCGGGGTGATCTCCAGCGTCACGCAGGCCTTCTGTCGCGACTGCAATCGTGCGCGCCTGTCCACCGAAGGCAAGCTCTTCCTGTGCCTGTTCGCTGCCGAGGGGCACGATCTGCGAGCGCTGCTGCGAGGAAACTACAGCGACGAACAGATCGCCGCTGCCATCGGCCTGATCTGGCAGCAGCGCTCCGACCGCTATTCGGAACTGCGCTCCACGCTGAAGGCGGATACCGGATCCGGTCAGCGCAAGGTCGAAATGCACTACATCGGGGGCTGACCATGCGCCGCATGCCGCTGTTGAACCCCTCCGTGAAGCGGCGGCTTCTCGCGGCACTGGGGCTCAGCGTGGCGGTTCCCTGGCTGATCGGGGCCTGGGTCAAGACCACCCTGCAAAGCGGGCTGCATGATGACGCCACCCGCGCCTCCCAGATCGTGGACTTCATCGTGGCAGGCAGCGTGGTCTTCCTGATTGCGATGGTGGTGACGGCTGCCGTGGGCTGCGTGGTGGTGGCCGTGATGAAGGGCCCGCACTACATCGGCGACCCTTTCCCTCAAGACGAAAGCAATGGACCCTGATCAGATCACCGGCCTCATCCTGGCCGGCGGACGTGGCAGCCGCATGGGCGGCGTGGACAAAGGCCTGCAGAACTACCAGGGCTTGCCGCTGGCGATGCACGCACTGCTGCGCCTCTCGCCGCAGGTCGGTCATGTCATGATCAATGCCAACCGCAATCTTGGCGCCTACGAGGCCTTCGGTGTGCCCGTGTGGCCCGATGCCCTGCCCGACTTTGCAGGCCCGCTGGCGGGCTTCCTGACCGGTCTGGACCACTGCGAGACGCCCTACCTCGTGACCGTGCCCTGCGACACGCCACACTTCCCGACCGACCTGGTGGCGCGCCTGTCGACCGCGCTTCAGGCCCAGGACGCGGACATCGCCATGGCCCGCACTGGCGCCCAGGTGCAGCCCGTGTTCACGCTGATGAAGATCTCCCTGCTGGAGAGCCTCGTGCGCTTCACGGACAGCGGGGGACGCAAGATCGACCGCTGGACCGCCCAGCATCACACCGTGGAGGTGGATTTCGATGACGAGTCGGCCTTTGCCAACGTCAACACCCAGGACGAGCTGGTGGCGCTCGAACGTGGCCGTGGCTGATGCGTCGCCCCACGTCGAGGTGCGACGCCTCGGCCCGGAAGATCTGCCAGCCTACAAGCTGCTGCGCGACGAGGCCTTGCAGCGCCACCCCGAGTCCTTCACCTCGGATGCGGAAACCGAACGCCTGCGCAGCCCCGAAAGCTACCTGGGACGGCTCGGACTGAGCGAGCCGCTCGGGGGCACGTTCCTGATGGGAGCCTGGGTGGATGGTGAACTGGCCGGATCCGTGGCCTGCGAACGTGAGCTCAAGCGCAAGCTGCGCCACCGCGCCAACATCGTCGGCATGTACGTGCGGGAGTCTCATACCCGGCTGGGCATCGGGCGCCGGCTCCTGGCTTCAAGCCTCGACCTTGCCCGCCAGGCCCAGGGGCTGGAGATGCTCACACTGACCGTGACCGCATCCAACGATCGGGCCGTGAAGCTCTACGAGCGTGTCGGCTTCAAGGTCTATGGGCTGCTGCCTCATGCCATCCGGATCGAGACCGGTCGCAAGGTGCAGTATTTCGACAAGGCCCACATGGTGCTGATGCTGTGAGTTCCGCTGCTGCAATGACTTCGATCGAACAGATTGCCTCCTGCGTCAACGGCTACGACCCGAACGCCCTGCCTGTCGAGAAGGCCCAGGAGTTCATCCGGCGCTTCGTCCCCCGAATCACGGCCGTCGAGAAGCTGGCACTGCGCGCAGCGCTCGGCCGGGTGCTGGCCGCCGACATCATCTCCCCCATCGATGTGCCGTCGCACGACAACTCCGCCATGGATGGCTATGCCCTGCGCGGCAGCGAACTGTCCCCCGACCGCCCGACCCGGTTGCACATCGCCGGCACCGGACTGGCCGGGCAGCAGTTCCAGGGGCCGGTGACGGCCGGCCAATGCGTGCGCATCATGACCGGTGCCGTGATGCCGGAGGGGCTGGACACTGTCGTCCCCCAGGAGTTCTGCCAGGCCGACGCAGAGATCGTCACCATCCCGGCGGGTGCCGTGCAGCCCGGCGACAACCGACGGCTGCGCGGCGAGGACCTGGCGCGCGGACAGCCGGCCTTGACGGCCGGCAAGATCCTGCGCCCCGCCGATCTGGGCCTGTTGGCGTCTCTGGGGCAGGCCGAGGTTCCCGTGCTGCGTCGGCTGCGTGTGGCCTTCTTCTCCACGGGAGACGAACTGCGCTCCATCGGCGAAACCCTGGACGCCGGTTGTGTCTATGACAGCAACCGCTACACCTTGCACGGCATGCTGCAACGCCTGGGCGTCGATCTGTTGGACCTCGGCGTGGTCCGCGACAACCCGCAGGATCTCGAAGCGGCCTTCCGACAAGCAGCCGAAAGCGCCGACGCGATCATCACCTCGGGCGGGGTGAGCGTGGGTGAGGCCGACTTCACCAAGCAGATGATGGCTCGGCTGGGTGAGGTGGCCTTCTGGCGAATTGCCATGCGTCCCGGTCGTCCGATGGCTTTCGGACGCATCGAAAGCAATGGCCGTCAAGCCGTGCTGTTTGGTCTGCCCGGCAATCCGGTGGCCGTGATGATCACGTTCTACGCCTTCGTTCGAGAGGCCTTGCTGACGATGGCGGGGGCCACACCGCAGCCTCTGCCCATGCTGCGGGCGCATGCCGAGCAGGCCTTGCGCAAGAAGCCCGGTCGCACCGAATACCAGCGCGGCATCGTGCGGCAGATCGATGGCCGATGGCAGGTCGGCATCACCGGCTCGCAGGGCTCAGGCATCCTGAGCTCGATGTCGCAGGCCAACGGCCTCGTGGTGCTGCACCACAACCAGGGCGATGTTGCCGAAGGGGAACTGGTGGACGTCCTCCCCTTCGAGGGCCTGATCTAGGCGCCAACGGCCTCCTCCACCGACCGCGTGATCGGCCCCGGCGTGCTCTTGCGCGCGAACAGGGTGTACATGGTGGGCACCACGAAGATCGTCAGCAGTGTGCCCAGGGTCATGCCTCCCACGATCACCCAGCCGATCTGCTGCCGGCTCTCGGCACCTGCGCCGGTGGCGATGGCCAGCGGCACCGCACCCAGCACCATCGCCCCGGTGGTCATCAGGATGGGACGAAGGCGCAGGGCTGCCGCACGCAGCACCGCCTCCATCACACCCTTGCCTTCCTGGCGCTGCTGATTCGCGAACTCCACGATCAGGATGCCGTGCTTGGTGATGAGCCCCACCAGCGTGATCAACCCGATCTGTGAATAGACGTTGAGCGTTCCCCCCGTGAGCTTCAGGGCTGCCAGTGCGCCCACCATCGACAAGGGCACCGACAGCAGGATCACGAAGGGATCCACAAAGCTCTCGAACTGCGCTGCCAGCACGAGGAAGATGAACAACAGGGCCAGCACGAACACCAGACCCAGAGCCCCACTGGAGGCGCGGAACTCACGCGACACGCCGTTGAGTTCGGTGGCGTAGCCCGCCGGCAGCAATCGCTCCGCCGTCGCATCCATGAACTGCAGGGCATCGCCGAGAGCAAAGCCCGGGGCCAGGTTGGCAGTGATGCTCACCGAGCGACGCTGGTTGAAGTGATTCAGTTCGCGTGGCGATACCGCCTCACGGACGGTCACGAGGGACGACAGCGGAATCATGCGGTTGTCGCGCCCGCGGACGAACAGCCGCTCGATGTCGTTCGGGCGGGCACGACCGGCCGCATCCGTCTGCACGATCACGTCGTACTGCTCGGCGTCGCGTTTGAAGCGGGTCACGTTGCGTCCACCGAGCATGGTTTCGACGGTGCGGGCCACCTGATCGACCGAAACGCCGGCATCGGCGGCACGCTCGCGGTCCACCTCGATGTAGATCTCCGGCTTGTTCAGTCGCAGGTCTGTGTCGGGTTGGATAAAGCCCCCATGGCGGGTCATCTCCTCCACGAACTGCTGCGCCACCCGGTTGAGGTTTTCGTAGCTGTCTGAGGTCAGGATGACATAGTTGACCGAGCGCTCACGGAAGCCCTGACCCAGTGAAGGAGGCGTGATGGGAAAGGCGCTCACACCCGGCAGGCTCGCCAGCCGCGGCTGGAGTTCACGCGCAAGCTGCTGGGTGCTCCGCTGACGCTCATCCCAGTCGATCGTTCGCATGAAGGAGATGCCTTGGGACACGGTCGGGTTGCCCGCCACCACGAAGACGCGATCGAACTCCGGGATCGTCTGCCCGATGCGCTCGATCTCAAGCATGTACTTCTCGGTGTAGGCCAGGGTGGATCCATCCGGTGCGTTGACGTTGATCAGCACCACCCCCCGGTCTTCGATCGGTGCCAGCTCGCTGCGCATGCTGGTGAAAAGCCACCAGCTCGCCGCGCCGCTGGCCACCATCGTGAGCACGATGATCCATCGATGGTGCAGCGTCCATGCCAGCATCCGCTCATATCCGTTCGTCAGCGCCACGAGCGCACGCTCCATCCCGCGGTCGAAACGGCTGGGATTTGGGTTGTGGCGCAGCAGCTTGGAGCACATCATCGGCGACAGCGTGAGTGCCACGAAGCCGGAGATGATCACCGCGCCCGCCAGGGTCAGTGCAAACTCGACGAAGAGCCGGCCCGTGCGCCCCGGGGTGAAGGCCAGCGGCGCGTACACGGCCGCCAGTGTGAGTGTCATCGCCACCACGGCGAAGCCCACCTCCTTGGCACCCCGGATGGCTGCCGCAAAGGGCTCCATGCCCTCCTCGATGTGGCGGTAGATGTTCTCGAGCACCACGATGGCATCGTCCACCACCAGACCAATGGCCAGCACCAGCGCCAGCAAGGTCAGCGTGTTGATCGTGAACCCCACCGCTGCCATCAGCGCAAAGGCACCGATCAGGCACACCGGGATGGTGATGAGGGGAATGATCGAGGCCCGCATCGTGCGCAGGAACACGAACACCACCAGGGCCACCAGCACCACCGCCTCGGCAATGGTTGTGTAGACCGCCTTGACCGAACGGTCGATGAAGACCGAGTTGTCGTTCGCCACCTGCACCGTCACGCCGTCGGGCAGTTCCTGCTGCAATCGCGGCAGGAAATCACGCACCCCGGCAGCCACCTCCAGCGGGTTGGCGGTGGCCTGACGGATCACCCCGAGCGAGACCGAACGCTGTCCGTTCAGCCGCACGCTGGAACGCTCGCTGGCGGCCGCCAGTTCGATGCGTGCCACGTCGCGCAGCCGCACGGTGTAGCCCGACACCTGGCGCAGCGCGACCTGTCCGAACTGCTCCGGCGTGCTGAGGTCCGTCTGCGCCGTCACGCTGAACTCGCGCTGCTGCCCCTCGATGCGCCCGGCCGGGACCTCGAGGTTCTGACGGCGCAAGGCGTCTTCCACATCCTGCACCGTGACCGAGTAGGCCGCCAGCTTGTCCGGATCGAGCCAGACCCGCATGGCATATTCGCGCTCGCCGCGCACCAGCACGTCGGCCACACCCGTCACCGTCTGCAGCCGGGGCTTGACGATGCGAGAGATGATGTCGGTCACTTCCAGTGGCGACAAGGTGTTGGTCGTGAACGCGAGCCAGATGGTCGGCGAGGCATCCGCCTCCACCTTGGAGATCACCGGTTCATCGACCGAATCGGGCAGACGACCCCGCACACGGGCCACCCGGTCACGCACCTCGGCGGCAGCGTCGTCCGGATTCTTCTCCAGCTTGAAGCGCACCGAGATCTGGCTCTGCTCCTGGCGGGATATCGAGGTGATGATGTCCACCCCCTCGATCCCGGCGATCGAGTCTTCCAGGGGTTTGGTCACCTGTGACTCGATCACCTCCGAGGAGGCGCCCGCGAGCCGGGTGGCCACTGTGACCACCGGCTCATCGATGCGAGGGTATTCACGCACCTGCAGCCGCTCGAAGGACACCAGCCCCACCAGGAGGATCAGCAGCGAGAGCACCGTCGCGAAGACGGGGCGACGCACCGACACTTCAGAAATCTTCATGACGCCTTGCCCCCACCGACTTCGACCACCCGCAGCGACGTTCCATCACGCTGGATGCGTTGCTGGCCGGCCGTGACCACCACCGCTCCGGCCGGCACCCCGCGGACAATCTCGACCAGTCCCTGGCGACGCTGACCCAGCACCACTTCCACGCGGCGCGACACCTTGGCGCCCGCCGGTGCCGCGTCTGCGCCATCGACCACGGTGATCACGTACTGGCGTCCCCCCTGCGGCACGATCGCCTCTTCCGGCACCACCACGGCCTCGGCGCGCGAGGCCAACGTGGCTTCCACCCGTGCAAACATGCCGGGCCGCAGCAGGCCTTGCGGGTTGTCGATGGCCGCGCGCACAAGGACAGAGCGACCATTCGCATCAACCTGCGGCTCCAGCGCCTCGACCCGGGCCTCGAAGCGCCGGCCTGGCAGCGCATCGAGGCTGACCTGGGCAGCCTGGCCGGTGCGAAGCTGCGGCAGGTACCGCTCAGGCAAGCGGAAATCGACATAGATGGTGCGCAGATCCTCGAGGCTCACCAGATCAGTCCCCTCGCGAACGAAGTCGCCCACGTTGACCAACCGGATGCCCGCCGTTCCGTCAAACGGCGCCACGATGCGCATGCGCGCCAGCTGGGCCTGTGCCAGGGCCAGCTGGGCCTGCGCCACCTGAAGGTTGGCAGCGCCCTGGTCCACCGCCGCCTGGCTCACGAAGTTCTCGGCCAGCAATTCACGGTTGCGGGCATCGTTGGCCTGTGCAATGCTGAGCTGCGCCTGGGCCTGCTGGACCTGGGCGCGCAGCAGGCTGTCATCGAGCTGGACCAGCACCTGCCCTCGCCGCACAGGCTGGCCGTCCCGGAAGCCCAGCGAGGCCACACGCCCCGAAACCTCCGGCCGCACCATCACCCCCTGCCGCGACCGCAACGTGCCCACCGCCTGAGCCTCATCGGCCATCACCATCGTCCGGGCCTGGCTGACTTCCACGGCCACGGGCCCGCCCGCGCCCCCCCCAGCCCCACCGGCGGCGGGCACACGCGGGGCCGACGCCCCGCCGGAGGATCCCACCGAACCACTGGATGCCGCCCCGGGGCCTTGGTGCTGGTACCAGTACGCACCGGCACTGGCCAGTGCGATTCCAACCACGGCCACGACTGCATGGAGTTTCTTCATGGGGCAACAGCTAGTTTTGGGGATCGCTCACGAATGTAAGGGCAAGCGGCCCCCACTGTTCACACTTCTTCACAAGCCCCTCAGGGGGAGCCGAACGCATGTCGCACAACTCGCCCTGAAACCGGGCGCAGTTCACCCGACGCTTGCGGCGCCCCGGTTGGCCAGGGCATCGGCACGCTCATTGCCCGGATCGCCGGCATGCCCCTTGACCCAGCGCCAGCGCACGTGGTGCAGCGAGGCCAGTGCCTCCAGCCGCTGCCACAGCTCGACGTTCTTCACCGGCTTCTTGTCGGCGGTCTTCCAGCCGCGAGCTTTCCAGCCCGGCAGCCATTCCGTGATGCCCTTGCGCACATACTCGCTGTCGGTGTAGATCGTCACGTCGCAGGTGCGCTTCAGGCTGGCGAGTGCTTCGATCACGGCCGTGAGTTCCATGCGGTTGTTGGTGGTGGAACGCTCGCCGCCGAACAGCTCCTTCTCGTGGCTGCCCGCCACCAGCCACGCGCCCCAGCCGCCGGGGCCGGGGTTGCCCTTGCAGGCACCGTCGGTGTAGATGACCACCTGAGGTCGGGGAATTGTCGTGCTCATGAATCTCCGTGAAGTGACCGGCTCAGGACGCCTGCCCTGGCGGCTCGCTGGAATGCGGGTCGCGGCGCGCCACGACCGCCGGCGCTGCCTTGGCGCGCTGGCGCTGTTTCCATGACGGCCCGATCAGGCGCATGCCACGCACCCGCTTGACCGCCACCAGGAAGTACACGGCCCCCAGCACCGGCCACCAGCGATCGCCGGCAGGCTCCATCCAGCGATAGCGGTCCAGCCAGGCCTGGCTGCTCAGCAAGGGCCGGTAGCAGCCGAAGCGCCCGCCCTCGATCTCGAAACTCAGCAGGCGAAGCCAATCCCGCAATCGCCAGTAGCCGATGAACTCCCCGGTCTCCGGCAAGGGGGGCCGCCCCAGACCGATGCGCATGCCCATGCGCGCACACCGCTGCTGCAGGCCCCACAGGCTGGCCGGATTGAAGCCCAGGATGATGATCCGGCCTTCCGGCACGAGCACCCGCTCGACCTCGCGCAAGGTCTGGTGGGGATCGCCCGCCAGCTCCAGGCTGTGCGGCAGCACCACGAGATCCAGGCTCTGGGTCTCGAAGGGCAAGGCGTGGAAGTCAGCAACCACCGCACGAGGCGTGGCCCCGTGACCCGCTTCATCCCCCGCTGCGCCTTGCGCCGCAGCCTCCTCGACGCAGGCACCGAAAGGACGGTCGAGCAGCACCCAGCGGTGCGGCATGCGGTTGTGCCGCAGCGTGTCCAGGCAAGGCCAGCCGAGTTGCACCGCGTGGAACCCGAACAGGTCCCCCACGATCCGATCGACCTGTGCCTTCTCCCACGCCAACAAATACCGGCCTGCCGGGGTGAGCAGCCACTCATCCAAACCTATAATTTGCCTGTCTTGCCTCATGAAACTGCTTGCCTTACCCGCCTTCACCGACAACTACATCTGGATGCTCCACGATGGCCGCGAAGCCCTGGTGGTCGATCCGGGCGAAGCGGCGCCGGTGATCGAGGCCTTGCAGACCCACGGTCTCAGGCTGAGCGGCATTCTAGTGACCCATCACCACGGCGACCATGTGGGCGGCGTGGATGCCCTGCGCAGCGTGCTCCACGGACCTGTTCACGGCCCGGCGCGAGAGGCCATCCCCGCCCCCTTCACGCCTGTGGGCGACGGCCAGACGGTGGCCTGGAACGGGCTGCAGTTCGAGGTGATGGACGTGCCCGGGCACACCGCCGGGCACGTGGCCTACTGGTGCCCCGACGTGGATGGCGCACCGCTGCTGTTCTGCGGTGACACGCTGTTCTCGGCAGGATGCGGGCGTCTGTTCGAGGGCACCCCTGCGCAGATGAGTGCCTCGCTGGCGCGCCTGGCCTCGCTGCCGGGGGCCACACGGGTGTGCTGCACCCACGAATACACGCTCTCCAACCTGCGGTTCGCGCTGGCCGTGGAGCCCGGCAATGCCGCACTGGCCGAACATGCCCGCCACTGCGAAACCTTGCGACAGCGCGGACGCCCCACCCTGCCCAGCACCATTGGGCTGGAGCGTGCCATCAACCCTTTCCTACGCTGCCGCGAGCCGGCCGTGGCCGCTGCCGCCCGTGAACGGGACCCGTCGGCGCACGACGCCGTTGCCGTCTTTGCCGCCTTGCGCGAATGGAAGAACGAATTCCGATGATGTTCCTCACCGATGTTGCCAAGTCTGCAAGGCGAGTCCTGGGTTGCTTGGCGGTGGTCTCCGCCTTGAGCGGCTGCGCCGGACTCCCCGCACCGTCTGTCACGCCGGCCTCTGACGAGGCTGTTGCCACTCCGGCTGCGGCCTCCCAGGCGGAGGTGACAGCGATCACCCCGCGCCCCGTGCAGCCCGAGGCCTCGGCCCCCGCGGCCATGACCACACAAGCTCCTGCCGATGCCGCAACCGGGGCGGCAACGATCGTGGCGCCGCCGGACAGCGCCTCTGCAGCGGCCGAGACCGGCGATGTGCCCGACGAGGTGGCCTCGCAGGATCTCTGGGAACGCATCCGGGAAGGCTTTGCCATGCCCGACCTCGACAACGGCCTGGTGCGCAACCGCGAGCAGTACTACGCCGCCCGCCCTGACTACGTGCAGCGCATGACCGAGCGCGCGAGCCGCTACCTCTTCCATATCGTGGAGGAGGTGCAGCAGCGCGGTCTGCCCACCGAACTGGCCTTGCTGCCATTCATCGAGAGCGCCTTCAATCCCCAGGCCCTGTCCAGCGCACGTGCCTCGGGCATGTGGCAGTTCATCCCCTCCACGGGGCGGCATTACGACCTCAAGCAGAACCTGTTCCGCGACGAACGCCGGGATGTGCTGGCCTCCACCCGCGCCGCACTGGACTACCTCACGCGGCTGCACGGCATGTTCGGAGACTGGCACCTGGCCCTGGCCGCCTACAACTGGGGCGAGGGCAGCGTGCAGCGGGCCATCGCCCGCAACCGCCAGGCCGGACGGCCCACCGACTATGAAAGCCTGCGCATGCCCACGGAGACGCGCTACTACGTCCCCAAGCTCCAGGCGATCAAGAACATCGTGGCCCGCCCGGAAGCCTTCGGCCTGGCCCTGAACCGCATTGAGAACCACCCGTACTTCCTGACGGTCGAGATCCAGCGCGACATGGATGTGGACGTGGCCGTCGAGCTCGCCGGGCTGACCCGTGCCGAGTTCATGGCGCTGAATCCTCAGCTCAACAAGCCCGTCATCCTGGCCGCCGGCGTGCCGCAGCTGCTGCTGCCCTACGACAACGCCAAACTCTTCATGCGCAACCTGCGCCAGCACCGGGGCCCGCTGGCCAGCTGGACCGCCTGGGTGGTGCCCAAGACCCAGCCGCCCGCTGAACTGGCGCGTCAGGTGGGAATGAGCGAGGCAGAACTGCGTGCGGTGAACAAGATCCCCCCCAACATGGTGGTGAAGGCCGGCTCGACACTGCTCATTCCACGCAACGAGCGCAAACACGCCCAGGATGTTTCAGGGCACATCGCCGACAACGCCACCTTGGCACTGGCACCCAACCGCCCGGTGGGACGGCGGCTGGTGATTCGCGCTGCGCAGGGCGACACCGTGGCGCGGCTTGCCAAGCGCTACCGCGTCCCGGCGGCAGAGCTGGCCGCCTGGAACGGAGTCAGCCCATCGGGCCGTTTCGCTCGGGGCCAGCAAGTGGTGGTCTACACGCGCGCGACCCCTCGCCCGGTGGCCAAGCAGACAGCCCAGGCCCAGAAATCCGGCAGCACGCGCCAGACCACACGCCAGACAGCCAAGGCCCCTGTCAAACAGGGCAGCAAGACGCCGGTGAAGGTTGCCCGTCAGTGATCAGGCCGCAGGCCTGTTCCGGGCAGGCACTCTGGCGGCCAGGGCGTTGGTGTAACTGGCAGCCATGAGCGCTGCAATGTCGGGCTTCGGCCCCACGCCCTCCAACCCCTGGACCACCCGCCAGACGTTGCGCACGGCCTCATCCGCCAGCAATCCGTCGGTGGAGTAGGCGCCGCGCACCCGAAAAAAGGTGGCCAGGTACAAGGCTCTGTCGCCCAGTGCGTGCGACGGCGGCACGGTGGCCACGATGTCGGAGAGTTCAGCCGTCTGCAGCCAACGCAAGGCACGCACCACGGCATTCGTCAGTCGTTGACAGACCGCCGTGCGCGCCTCGACGTAGCCCTGGGGGGCGAAGAGGCAGGTCGAGGGCAGCGGACCGTCGAACACATCGGCAGCCCCTCGCACCGTGCGGGCGTCGGCCAGCAGGCGCAGCTCGCCCCGCTGCTCCAGCTGAGTCATGGCCGGGTCCGTATGGCTCAGGGCCTGCACCCCGCCGCTGCGAAATGCAGCCAGGGCAGGCCCAGGCGAGGGTAACTCCACCCAACTGACCTCCGCTGAACTCAGGCCGGCCTTGGCCAGCAGCGCCTGGGCCAGCAGGCGACTCAGCGAAGCCTGGCCCGCGACCCCGATGCGGCGACCCCGAAGCTGGGAGACATGCTCGAACACGGGGAATTCCTGGGTGGATACCCCCATGGCCACCATGGGGGCCCGCCCCGTCAGCACGAAGGCCTGCCAGGGCATGCCCCGAAGGCGCTGCATCACCACCTGAAGATAGGGGGCGGACACCACATCCACCCGTCGGCTGTCCAGGGCCTGGGTCGTCGCCGCATTCGTGCCCAGGCCCAGCAGGCGCACCTCCAGACCTTCGGAGGCAAAGTAGCCCAGCTGCCGTGCGACGGTCAGAGGCAGGTGGTAGAGGGACTCTTCACGCCCCAGGCCGATCGTGACACGCTCGCGCTCACGCCCACGGGCCACCGCCATGAAAGGTGCCGCCAGACCGGCCGATGCCGCCCCCACTCGCAGCAGCCAGCGCCGGCGAGTGATCGGAGGGACAGGCTTGAACGCATCCATGCCTCCACCTTAGGCAAGCACGGCACCTCCTCCCATAGGGACGGGTCCTGTCAGGGAAAGTCCGCGGGGCTCAGGCGGCCATCTCAGCGCCGATCCACCAGCGCGTGGGCAATCGTGCCGAGATCGACGTACTCGAGTTCGCTGCCGGCAGGCACGCCCCGGGCGAGCCGGGTGACCACCACGCCACGGGACTTGAGCGTTTCGCTCAGCACATGCGCGGTGGCCTCGCCTTCTGCCGTGAAGTTCGTCGCCAGGATCACCTCCCGAACGCCCTCTTCGCCCGCCCTCGCATACAGGCGTGACAAGCCGATGTCATGCGGGCCAATACCATCCAGCGGGCTCAGCTTTCCCTGCAGCACGAAATAGAGGCCCCGGTAACTCCCGGTGCGCTCGATGGCGGCCTGGTCAGCCGCCGTTTCCACCACGCACAGCAGGGCCGCGTCCCGCTCCGGGTCACGGCAGGTGGCGCAGATTTCGTCCTCGGTGAAGGTGTTGCAGCGCTGGCAGTGGCGCACGGCCGACATGGCCGTCTCGAGGGTCTGGGCAAGCAGCCGTGCACCGTCGCGGTCGTGCTGCAGCAGGTGATAGGCCATGCGCATGGCCGATTTCGGCCCCACCCCCGGCAGGCGACGCAAGGCCTCGACCAAGCCGTCGAGCGCACCGGGACTCATGGCCGCCCCCTCAGAAGGGGAACTTCATGCCCGGCGGCATGGGCATGCCGGCCGTGAGCTTGCTCATCTTCTCCTGGCTCACCTCCTCGGCGCGGCGCACGGCGTCGTTGAAGGCCGCGGCCACCAGGTCCTCGAGCATGTCCTTGTCGTCGGCCAGCAGGCTGGGGTCCACCGTCACCCGGCGCACGTCGTGCTTGCAGGTCATCAGCACCTTCACCAGCCCCGCGCCGGACTGGCCTTCGACTTCCATCTGAGCGAGTTCCTCCTGGGCCTTGCGCAGGTTGTCCTGCATGGCCTGAGCCTGCTTCATCAGGCCTGCGAGCTGTCCCTTCATCATGGCGTGCTTCCTTTCCTTTGAATCTTCAGAGCGGCTTGATGGAGCCTGGCACGACGCGCGCCGTGCTGAATTCGCTCATCAGGGCCTGGACATAGGGGTCGTTGAGTATGACGGCTTCGGCCTCCTGCTGGCGCCGGGCCTTGGCCGCGGCATCTCGGCGCGCCGGCGTGTCGTCGGTGGCGCCCACCAACACCTCCAGCCTCACCGGGTGGCCAAGCACCTCCGCCAGCGCCGCGGCGAGCCTCGCCTGGGCATTGGCCGATGCCAGGGTCTCGCGCTCCACGCGCAATTGCCAGCGTGGCGGTTGGGCCGTGTCATCCACAGCCACGCACTGCGATTGCAGAGCCAGCTCACGCACCAGAGCCGCCACCAGCTCACGTTCGATCATCTGCGCGGTCAGTGCCTGCCAGCGGTCTCCCAACGGCGTCGACTGCACGGACGGAATGACCGCTGGCTGAGGCTCGGCACGGCGCGGCGCTGCGGGCTGACGCTCCTCGGTGGGGTGCGGCGCAAGCGGCACATCATCGTCCCAGGGTGGGACATCGCCGCCTGCCGCGGCAGCCTCCGGAGCCGCCGGGCGCACCGCTTGCCGCGGCGGCACGGCTGCGGTCGCAGATTCCACGGCCGCGGGAGCCGCCGCCCTGTCCACCACACGCGGGGCCATCCGCGTGGTGGCGGTCTGGCTGCGCTGCAGCGGCGCAGCGGGCGGCCGCGAACTGCCCGGGGTCAACGGGCGAAAGGCCAGCATGCGCAGCAGCGCCATCGTCAGCCCACCATATTCATCGGGTGCCAGGCCCAGTTCATTGCGACCCTGCAGCGCAATGCTGTAGAGCAGCTGGGTGTCTTCGGGCGGCAACGACTGTGCCAGTGCCTGCAGCATGGCCGCGTCCGGGTCGTCGGCCTGCGCCACCTCAGGCACCACCTGCAGCACCGCCAGTTCCTGCAGGATCGTGGCCATTTCCTCCAGGGCCCCGGCCGCGGCCAGGCCGCGCACGCGCATCTCGTCCACCGTGGCCAACAACGTGACCCCGTCGCCAGCAGCCAGCGCTTCGAGCAGCCGGACCACATGGCCCCGATCGACCGCGCCCAGCATCTGGCGCACACCAGCTTCGGACAGCGTGCCCGATCCGAAGGCAATGGCCTGGTCCGTCAGCGACAGCGCGTCACGCATCGACCCGCGCGCCGCGCGAGCCAGCAGGCGCAAAGCTCCCCGCTCCGCGCTGATCTGCTCGGCCGCCAGCACGTGCTGCAGGTGCTCCAGCACCGTCTCGGGCGCCATCGGGCGCAGGTTGAACTGCAGACACCGCGACAACACCGTGGGCGGCACCTTCTGAGGATCGGTCGTGGCCAGCACGAACTTCAGGTACTCCGGCGGCTCTTCCAGCGTCTTCAACATGGCGTTGAAGGCATGGTTCGAGAGCATGTGCACTTCGTCGATCATGTAGACCTTGAAGCGCCCCACCACCGGCTTGTAGACCGCCTGGTCCAGCAGCTGCGAAATCTCGTCCACGCCCCGGTTGGAGGCGGCATCGAGTTCCACATAGTCGACGAAACGTCCGGCATCGATGTCGGTGCAGGCCTGGCACACGCCGCACGGTGTGGCCGTCACCGTCCCCTGCCCATCGGGCCCCACGCAGTTGAGCGACTTCGCCAGGATGCGCGACACGGTCGTCTTGCCCACGCCGCGCGTGCCCGTGAACAGGTAGGCATGGTGCAGGCGCTGCTGCGTCAGCGCATTCGACAGGGCCTGCACCACGTGCTCCTGGCCCACCATCTGCTCGAAGGTGCGCGGGCGGTATTTGCGGGCCAGGACGAGGTAACTCATGGGGGGCGATTCTACGGGGCGGGCTGGTGCCCGCCGGAAGACCTTCAGTCGCCCGCCGGCGAAATGCGGAACTCGCGCACCGAGGGCATTCCCGTGAGCGTGGTGGCCAGACGCCCCAGACCATCCCCCTCCTGCGTACGCACCACCATCCGGTACTCGAACGCCGTGCCCTCGGCTTCGAGCCGGTAGTTCAGGTTGGCAATCGAAAAGCCGTGCTCATCCAGCAGCGCGCGCAACCGCCCCTCCGGCATCACCTCATCGCGAGCAAAGCGCACGAAGAAATGGGCATGCTGCCGCGTCGGCAAGCGCCCCTCGATCAGCCGGAACAAAGCCAGCACCCCCAGCGTGAGCACGGTCGCCAGACTGGCCGCAAAGAAGAAGCCCACACCGATCAGGATGCCGATCGCCGCCGTGATCCAGATCGACGCCGCGGTCGTCAGCCCGCGCACCGACAGGCCCTCCTTGAAGATCACCCCGGCGCCCAGAAAACCGATGCCCGTCATGATCCCCTGCGCCATGCGCGTCGGGTCGATCTGCGCCCTCGTGGCGCCAGGCCCGGCAAACCATTGCGCGTGATAGACCGTGATCAGCATCAGCAGGCTCGACGCCAGGCACACCAGCGTGTGGGTGCGAAACCCCGCCGGACGCCCGTGATAACTGCGCTCCAGCCCGATCAGGCCACCCGCCATCACCGCGCCCAGCAAATGGATGCTGATCTCTCGATAGACCACGGGAACAAGCGCCAGCCACTCTTGCATGCCCCATCATGCCCAGCAAACGTGCGCCATGTCCAGCGACAAACCCCGAACGCCCGCGTGGCCTACAATAACCATTGACGGGCCTCCCCGCATGGGAGCGTGGCCAACCGGGTCAGGTCGGGAACGAAGCAGCCCTAACCATCGCGAACAGTGCCGGGGTTAAGGCTCGTCACCCCTCTCCTCGCCCTGCTCTCCTGAAGTCACCCTGTCTTCAGCGGTTGCTCTGCGCCCCAGCCGTCGCCTTCACGGCCGCAATCGCCTCTTCATCCCGAAACCCCGGCTCACGCCGCCAGGGGTCGTCGGGTTCGACGCGACACTCGTCTTCCACCCACTGCGGCCACTGTGGGATCTTGCTGGTGCGCATCACGATCCAGCGGAACAGGCTGATGGGCAAGAGAAATGGCTGAAAGAGAAGCTGCAGCAGCGGCAACCCTTTCATGCCACCAGTCAAACGCTCCCAACCAAAGAACCAACTTTCGCGTTGACGGTCAATGGCCGGCAGCATGATGAGCGGCGTTGGTTTGAGTGCTTCGAGTGCCGCACCCGGGCCTTCTTCCATGTAGAGGCGGAAGAACTCGAAAAACTGCCGAAGGTTCTGTCGCCCGGCTTCGCCTGCATCCACTAGGCTCAGGCCAATGGATTCCTTCACCGTGATGCCGTCTTTGTCCATCAGGTGACCCATTACGTTCAGGTCACCTCCGCCAAGGCCCACTTTGGTGTTGTAGATGGTCCAGTAAAGCTCATCCCATCCGGCCTTGAAAACGGTTCCATTGCGCCGAAAGGCGTACACCTGACGGTTCTTGCGGTTGAATCGGATGGGATAGTGGGTGTAGGTGAATGCGTCAGAGACAAGAAACTTCGCCGACCACCAGAGAATGACAGCCCCCAGTAGCAGCAACGCGAGATTCTCCAGGTAGCCCTTGAAGAGCAATTCATACAAAGAGACGCAGATCAGGTAGATCATGAGTGCGGAAACCACCGCCCCCGCCATTGCCACGAATCCCCGCATCGAATACCACTTGTCCACGCACTCGGTGAAGGTGCTATTGAACTTGATGAGAGAAAGGTCATAGAGAGCCTTGTCGCTGGCAGGCTTCTTGATGTCGAAGCGATGCTCGCGTTCGTAGTCATTGAGTCGCCTGTTTGTCGAGAAGCCTTTCGGTCCCATGCCATACGCGCTAAAGGTGGACATGGTGTGCACTCCTTACTTGGCAGATTTGCATACCGAACACCATCTGCTCGCGAACGCGTATGTCACTCGCCCACGGACTGCGGCAATCTCGCCCGAGGGATCCATATCAAGACTCACCACCCCGCCCCTTTTCGCACCGGCTCTCCAATGGCCTGGCGCACTGCCTGCGGCCACTCGTACACCCGCGAGGTGTGCGCCACCAGCCACAGGCCCGTGGCCAGGCCCCAGTTGATGGACAAGGGGATGTAGGGGGCGAGGAGAGCCATAAAGGCAATCGGGTTGCCATTCATCCTGATCCAGCCAGCAATGAAGAGAGCGAGGCCCGGAATACCAATCAAGTGATAGAACAACGTGATCCCCGGGTGCTCCTTCCACCACCAGCCATAGCGCGGCCCAAACGGGCCGGTGCGCCCGGCCGCCTGCCACCAGCTGGGCCGGTCGTCGCTGCGCTCGTCCAGCGGCTCGCTGGGGTGCGGCAGGTGCGGCCCGCGCTCTTCCATGAAGCGGCGGATGTGCTCCCACAGCGGGGCCACCATGGGCTCGGTCAGCGCCAGGCCCAGCGCCACCTGGAAGTGCCCGATCAGGGTGGGGTCCTCAGCACTCCTGCGCACCGTAAAGGCCAGCCGGTGGATGCGCCGCGCACCCGTGCCCGGGTTGGGCGCCACTTCGGTGTGGTGCTCGGCTTGCACCAGCTCCCAGTCGTACGCGCACGCCTTCACCGGCCAGGGCTTGAGCAGCCCCCACAAGCCCGGGGCCACTTCGCGCTGCATCACGTACACCTTGCGGTGAGCGCGATCGAAGATCACCGGCAGATCCCGCGGGCCGCCCCACAGCAGGCGTATCGGCGTGCCGACCATGTACAGAAGGAAGAGCAGGGAGAAGATGGCCATGAGCAAGCCACCGATGAAGAAGAACGCTTGATAGCCCAAGCCGTCGATCGAGTAGATGAAGGGCCAAGTCATTGCCCATGCGCCAATGGCTGCCCCCCCCCCACCCACCAGAAGGCCAATGGCCGCCTGGATCATGGGCATGCCTTCGAGCTCCTGGCGCATCGCCGTGAACTCGATGGCTTCGGGGTAGATGGCCTTGATCCAGCCGTAGGCCTGCGGTTGGGCCGCGGCTCTTTGCTGCTTGTCGTAGCGCCCCAGCGCCGGGCGCAGGCGCACGCCGCCGCGCTTCTTGACTTCTTCCACACTCGCGCTGCTGGCCGCCACCCGCTCGCCCGCCGCGTAGATGGGCAGCACGTGCTGGCCGTGCTCGTACAGCGGCTCCAGCACCCTGCGCTCGCCCAGGCCCGTGTCCACACTCTTGCTCACGGCATCGGCCCCAGTTCGCTGATGGATTGCGGACGCCGGGCTTCCCGTGCAGCGTCGGCCGGGTTGACGCCCTGGCCCAGTGCTTCCAGGGCCAGGATCTCCTCGTCCAGGGTTGCAAACTTCGTGGGCCCCACCCCAAAGTACGTGCGCCGGATGAATTCTTGCTGCGCACTGGGCGTGAGCACGATGGCCACGACCTCGCCCACCAGGGTCAGGCCCAGCAGGATCAGGCCCCAGCCGGTCAGGCCCAGGCCCAGGCCGGTGGCTGCGCGCAGGCCCAGGTGGGTGCTCACGCGGCGCACGGCCATGTTGGCCAGCCGCGCGCGCGCCGCCCCACGCCACAGCGCCCCTTGCGTGCCCAGCCGCCGGTTGATCACCCCAGCCACCGCGCCCCAGGCGAGGATGCCGCTGGAGGCGGTGAAGCCCAGTGCGGCCCCAGTAGATGAGAAGTAGGCTGCCGCGCTCGCCTCGTTTCCTGCTGAAATGCTTCGAGCAGCCTTGATTCCCTGCCCCACCGTCAACGAGAACCCAGACGCCGCCCCCGCCACACTGCCCACAGCCTGCAGCACGGCCACAGACACCGCTCGCTTGGCGGCTTGCTCGCCCAGACGGTGGGTGAGGCTGGCGCCCCAGGCCGCTTCGGCAACCTGAGCGCCGCCGGCGACGGTCCCCAGAAGCGCATCCACTGTATTGACGAAGTCGAGTGCACTGCCGGAAGTTGACCACTTCTCAAAGTTGCTCACCACCCCCACCCCATTGATCCACAGCCCCAACAAACCGATCTGGCCTTCCAGCGTGAGGGCGGCTCCGGGCAGGGCACGGGCGAGTTCGTCGGTCAGGGCCACGGCCTTGTGCTGCCAGTGGGCTTGGGCGTGCACCAGGCGCGCGAAGACCTCTTCGCTCACGCGCAGTGCTCCGGCCGGTGCGGCGGCGGCTGCCGCGCGGGCCGCCGCTGCGCCGGCCACACTGCCCGCGCCACTGGCGGCCAGGTCGGCGGCCGCCACTCCGGCTGCGCGCGCCTCCACCGTGTCGGTGGCCAGCTGCAGGCGGATGCGCGCCTCGCGGCTGGGGCCGGCCATGCGCTTGAGTTGGGTGTTGCTCAGGGCATCGGCCCCGGCTGCGCGGCGCCGGGCCATGAGGTCCCGGGCTTCTTGCAGGCTGAGTTCGATCTCCACGAGCAGCGGCCGGCGCAGCGCACTCTGCTGGACGGCGCTGTGGCCCGCCAGCGCGATGGTGCGGCTCACCATCATCGCACCTGTGAGGCGCTGCTGCAGCCTGGACGATTGCCCCGCCAGCGCGGAGGCCGTCGGCATGGTGGCCGCCGCCAGGCCCAGCAGCGAGGTCCAGGACTGGGTGATCACAAGCGACGCCCCCACAAAGCCCGGTCGCGTGAGCCAGCTGTACCGGGCCATGAAGGGGTGCACCGGCATCCCCTCTTCCAACGCGGTGAACAGGCCCGCGCTCAGGTCGTGGAGCTTGTCGGCGCGCTGGTCCAGCAGATACTGAGCCACCCCCTCCTTGAGCGCCGCCTGGTTGCCCAGCAGGGCGTGCCAGACATAGGCGTCCGCGTCAGTGGGGCGCTTGTCGAGCTGGGCGCGATAGCGTTCGTTGAGGTCTTGGGCTTCGCTCAGGGGCGCGGGCGTCCAGGCGCTGGCCACTTCGCGCGCAAAGGCTTCGCCCGGGCTGTGGTCTTGCGCGGTGCCAACCCTGTTGGGGTCTTGGTCGTCGAAGTGCAGGTTGAGGTAGCGGGCCAGCTCAGGGCTGTGCAGGGCGGCCATCCAGTCGGTCTCCAGCCGGGCCTGCGGTTCCCCGTGGGCGGCTCGCATGGTCTGCTCGAACTGCTGCCTCCAGCGCCCGATGTGGGCTTCGTCCAGGTAGTTGCGGTAACGCTGCCAGTTGCGCTGGGCGGCTTCGAGGGCCCATCGCTCGGCCCGCTGGGCGTGGTCGGGAAACACCACCCGGCCCATGCCCGGGCCATGCTGCACAAGGTCTTCCCGGGCCGTGAAGGGCTCCCACCGCGTGCCTTCCGGCCATCCGCGGGGGTGGGGGCGCACGCGCATGAGGTCCTTGAAGGCCCCGCCGTTCATCACCGGGCTCACAGCCTCCCAGCTGTGGGCCTCTTGCTCGTCGATCACGGCCTGCCGCAAGCCCTCCAGCATGTGCAAGCTGGCCAGCGGGTGGCTGTGCTCGGGGCGCGCCAGGGCCTGCTTGGTCAGTTCGTGGCGCGCCAGACGCAGGGCGTTGAGTTCGGCCGCGTATCCCAGTGGGTCGGGCAGCACCACGGCGAGTTCGTGGCCTGCTGTCTTGGGGTGGGCGGCAGCCGCTTGCCGCAGGGTCTGGGCCATGTGCTCGATCTGTTCCGGCCGGGCCAGGCTGTTGAAGGGGTACAGGGGTTGCAGCCTGGCTTCGATGCGGGGCAGATGCCAGGCCGGCACGTTGCACTCCAACACCTGGCGCCGCAGGTTTTGCGCATCGGGCTTGAAGGCGGGGGCCGCGGTGGTGCCAAGCCGCACTTCCACCATGGCCTGGGGATTGGCCCGGTTGCGGGCCTTGAGCCCGTCACTCCACAGGTTGGCGCTGAAGGCCAGCCAGATGGACTGGCCCATGAGTTCGTGCGCCTGCGCAATGGGCAGCAACCGAAAGCCCGAGGCGTTGTGTTCGGCGCGGGTGCATACGGTCTCGGCCGACGGCACGCCGAAGGCGGGATGGTCTTGGGCCAGAAGATGCGCCTGCTCGGTGACGCGCCAGGTTCGCCATTGGTTCGTCTTGGGGATGTAGAGATGAACGTAGCCGGCGCGTAGCAGCCGCAGCACGGGACGGGTTTGCGTGAGGCCTTGGGGGGTGAAAGGAGCGACCAGCTCAGGGTCGGGACGCGCATGGGCCGATCCGGGCGCTTGCAGATCGCTGTGCAGTGCAATGGGGCTGGGGCGCAGCAGCAACAGCGACAGCCCGCTCTTGTGGCAATACCGGCATTCCTTCGCGCTGGCGTTCATGGTGCTCTTCCTTCCTGGTCTGTCTTGTTCTTGAGGCCGGCGTGCGCCACAGCGGCGCGCCATTGCGCATCGCTGACCGGCGCCGATTGTGCCGCCACGGTGACATCGGCCGTCATCACCCGGCGTGCCTGGTGCTGGGCGATGTGCGCGTGAATGGCGGGGCCTTGCGCCATCACGGCCCATTGCGCTTTGCTGAAGCGGGCCAGCGGCTGCGGGTCTGCAGGCTCCTGTGCGTCAGCGTGGGCTGCTGCGCATAGGCCCTGCCAGGCCGCATGGGCATCCAGCCAGTGCCAGTGCTGGATGGGCGTGAGTCGCTCGGCCACATGACCTGCCCCGAGAACATGGACCATCAGGCTCCATACCCGGCGGTCAGCCACACGCAGGTAGCGTGCCGTGGTGGCCGCTTCGGTGCTCAGGGTCAGCCAAGCCGACAGCATTCTCGTCAGTTCTGGGGTTGGGGCCGCACTTTGCAGCCAACCGCCCACGCGGTGGGGTACGCCCTCATGGCGTGTATCGGTCCAGCTTGCAACGGCTTCTTGCACAGCCCAGCCGACTGTGATGTCCAGCCAGGGATCCTCCGCTGCGTCGAGTTCCACCAGGTACGGTGCGAGCGCGGAGTCAAGTACGACACCCGGCGGCAGCGCGAGCGCATGGCTCGCGCGCCCCCAGACTTGACTGCGATGGTCGTTCAAGTCCGCGAGACTCAGACCTTGCGGCAGGGGCTGTGTCATCACGGGATCACCCAGCACAGGATCGATCAACACATAGACCGCAGCGAGCGACAAGCTCCATTGCCCCCGAAGTTCGGCTGCCCTTCTCGCGGTCAAGGCTTGCGCCGTGGTCCGCGGATCAAAACGGCTGGCCAGCACCGGCGCGTCCGACAGGTTCACAGCGCACTTTCCCCTTGCACTGCCGCGTCCCGAATCTTGCTGGGGCATGGTGCCAGCGTCCCTACCTGGGGCATCTGCAAAGACGCACTCGCGCTGCCCGCCCCTTCCAGGCTGCGCACCGTTGCTTTGAACTGCGCCCGCCCCGGGGTGGTCAGGGTGATGTTGGAGCCCTCGATCTTCAGGCCCGAGCCGGCGGCGGTCATGAGCAGGTGTCTGGGCGCCTGGATGTGGATGCCGGCGTGGGTGCTGGTGACGTCCACCCGGCCCTGGGCGGCGATGCGCGTGGCGCCGCTGGCGCTGCGGCTCGTCACGCTGCCGCTGGCCGCGTGCAGCCGGATGCCTGTGTCCTGGATGGGCCGCCGAGGGTTGCTGGCGCGTCCGTAGGTGTACCCCACGATGCCTTGGGCGGCCATCACGCTGTGGTGGCGCTGGGCCATGTGCTCAAGGTCTTGCCCGGCCACCAGGCTCAAGCTGGCCCCCGCACTCACCAGGTGGTGGGCCGGGGTGGTGAAGGCCAGCCCGCCCGGCGCACAGGCCAGCAGCTCGGGGCGGCCCCAGGCGCTCACACGGCCCTGTCCGCCGCCGATGGCGCTGGGCGGGCGGTCCTCGCCGTCGCTGAGGGCCGGCGCGCCGGCCCCCACGGTGTCGGTGGCGGCCAGGCTTTGCTGGGCCGCTTGCCAGCCCGTGTGGTTGGCAAGCCGTTCGCTTGGCGCCTGGGCTTCGGTGTGGGCCTGGTGGTCGCGGGCGCTTTGTGCGAGGCTGTGCTGGAGTTGCTGGCCGCGGCCGAGCTGGGCCTGGGCTTCGCGGGTGTCGAGCTGGTGGCTGGCCTGGGTGGAGCCACCAGGGCGGGCGTGGGCGCTGAGCATGAGGCCGGCGCCTGCGCGCACGGCGCCGCTGGCCTGGGTGCGCAGCTCGGCACCATGGCCGCGCGGCTGCAGGCGCTGGTTGTCGCTCTGGTGCAGCAGGTGACCCAGCTGGAGCTGGCTGTGGGCGGTGGTGCTGCTCAGTTCGATGCGGCCCTGGCCCGGGGTGTCGTCGAAGACGAGCTGGTTGCACCCGCCCGTGCCATCCTGGCTGGCGGTGAGTTCCTGGCTCTTGTAGCCCGACAGCACGGCGGGGTGCTGGTGGCCTTCCATCGGCGCGGCGTCGGCCTGGGGCTGGGCGGGCGCCGCACTGCCGGGGAACCAGGCAGGCGCGTTGCCGGTGGAGCGTGCGGCGCCGCCATTCACGTCGTTGCCTTGGCCATCTTCGCGGGCCCGGCCGTTGTAGACCGCACCGATGACCACGGGGCGATCGATGTCGCCATCCAGGAACTGCACCACGACTTCCTGGCCCAGGCGCGGCAGGCTGTGGGTGCCCCAGTTGTCACCCGCCCAGGATTCGGCCACGCGCACCCAGGTGCCGCTGGCATCGCTGGCCGGGGCGTCGTTGCGGTCGTCGTCGCTGCCGAGCCGGTGGCTGGACTGTTCGCCGCGTTGCCAGTGAAACTGGATCTTGAGGCGGTGGTCGCGGTCGGTGTGAACGGGGCCCTCCAAGCCCACGACCAGTGCGGTCTGGGCGCCCACCACCGTGGGGCGGGGATGCACCGGGGCTTGGCCTTCGAGGCCGTCGAGCACGCTGGCACGCACGGCATGGCTCAGGGGCAAGGCAAGGAGCTCCTGGCGATAGATGGGGCGGTCGTCTTGATCGCGGGCATCGCTGGCGGTGGGGAGGTCGATGTGGGCCCGAGGGTCGGCCCCCAGGTTGTTGCGGACGTGGTGTACGACGCGCAGCACGGCATAGCGGGCGTCGATGCCGCCCGGATGCCGCGGGTGGCCGCTGAGAGTGAAGTGGCAGCCGGCATGCAGGTGGCGCGCGCTGCCGCGCCCTTGCGCGAGGTGGCTGCGTGCAGCGAGGGCGTCCATCCAGCGCTGGGCCAGGCGTTGGCCCTGGGTGCTGTCCTCGTAGGCATACAGGCCGGGCACATCGGACCAGCCCGTGGCGTCGGCGGCGCATGTGCCGTTCTGGCTGAGCTGGGGTGCAGCATCCACCTGCACGGGGCGCATGCCCACGCTGCGGTAGTCCCAGCTGGCCAGGCTCACCTGGGCGGCGTGACTGCGCCGTTGTTCGATCCAGTGGTGCACGCTGTCTTCGGTTGTGCTCGCCACGGCTTGGGTGTAGCGCACGCACTCGGGCCGGGCAGGCGCCAGGGCGCCGTTGTGGTCGGCGATCACGAGGGTGTGGCGGCCCAGGGTCTGGCCTTGGCCGGCTTCGTGTTCGAGCCACCAGAACAGGCCTTCTTCTCGCAGCAGGCGGGACACGAAGGCGAGGTCGCTCTCTTGGTACTGGATGCACAGGGACCGTTGCGGGTAGGCCTGGGTGTCGGCCAGTGCCCAGCGCCAGGCGGGCATCAGCGCGGCCTGGTTCTGGTAGCGGGCAAAGACTTGATCCACGATGGCCGGCACGCTCAGGCCCTGGAAGCAGCGGCTGTCCACCCGGTGGGCCAGCAGGCTCACCCAGGGTTCGATGACGAGCGCATGACGCGCCCACCCGGCGTCAGAGCCCAACAAACTGGCGCGGGTGATGTGGCCGTGGAAGGGTCGCAGCTCGGTGCGGCTGGCGGCCGTGAGCAGGTCCAGACGTGCAGGTTGGCCGATGAGTTCGTTCAGATCCAGGTGGGCGCTCACGCTCAAGGCCGTAAGTTCGATGCGCAAGCCGCACACGCCCTCGCAGGGGCCGATGCTCTCGGTGACAGTGGCCTCCTCGGCCAGCAACACCTCCGGGCCCAGCGGGGTGTGCAGACGCAGCAGCCGGTCGTGCTGGCTGAAACCCGCCAGCGCGGCACGCACGACCTGGGCCAGGTCGGACAGATGGGTCATCGCTTCACTCCCTCAGGACTTCATGGCGCTCAGCTCACGCGGTACTTGAACTGACCATCCTTGCCCACACCGACTTTCACGCGGCCGATGGGCTGGCCTTCAGCCATGCGCGCGAGCACCGTCCGGGCCAGATCGGGCAAGAGGCTGCTGCCGAGCAGGTGATCGACCTTGCGGGCGCCCGTGTCAACCTCGGTGCAACGCGCCAGCACCGCTTCGACCAGCGCGTCGTCGTATTCGAAGCTGGCGTTGTGGTTCGTCTGGAAGCGCTCGCCGACGCGGTCGAGCTTGAGTCGGATGACGCGCTCGAGGACGTCGTCTGACAGCGGCCGATAAGGCACCACCTTGAGCCGCCCCAGGAAGGCGGGCTTGAAGGCCTTGTAAAGCTGCGGCCGAAGCAGTTCCTCCAAGGCCTCGGGGCTGGGCAGATCGTCGCCTGTCTTGTTCAGGCAGGCCTGCATCAGCGTGGACGATCCCACGTTGGAGGTGAGGATGATCAGGGTGTTGCGGAAGTCGATCTCACGGCCTTCGGCATCTTCCATCACGCCTTTGTCGAACACCTGGTAGAAAAGCTCCAGCACATCGGGGTGAGCCTTCTCGACCTCATCGAGCAGCACCACGCTGTAGGGCTTGCGGCGCACGGCCTCGGTGAGCACGCCACCTTCGCCGTAGCCCACATAGCCGGGCGGAGAGCCCTTCAGGCCCGAGACGCTGTGCGCTTCCTGGTATTCGCTCATGTTGATGGTGACCAGGCTGCGTTCCCCGCCGTAGAGGGCTTCGGCCAGAGCCAGGGCGGTTTCCGTCTTGCCCACACCGCTGGGGCCCACGAAGAGGAACACGCCCTGAGGTTTGTTCGGGTCCTCCAGCTGCGCACGCGCGGTGCGCACGCATTGGGCCACCGCGGCCAGGGCATGCGGCTGCCCGATGACACGGGACTCCAGGGTCTCCTGCAACTGCAGCACGGCCTGGATATCGTCCTTGACCATCTTGCCCAAAGGGACACCCGTCCAGGCCGCCACCACCTGGGCCACGGCCTGGGCGTCCACCTGCACCGGGACAAGCGGCGATTCGCCTTGGATCGCAGCGAGTTCGGCCAGTTTGGCCTGCAGCGCCGCCTGCCAGGGGCTCAGGCGCAGGGCTTGCTCCCCTTTCTTGCGCGCCTTCGACGGGGAGGCCGCCGAAGCGCCTTCGGACACCGGCGCTTCATCGCCGTCGCCGCCTTGCTCCAGGCGTTCACGCAGGCTCTCGATCTCCGCCGCCAAGTCCTGCTCCCGCGCCCAACGGACCAGATCAGCCTCCAGCGTGGACTGAACAGAACGTACCTCGGTGTCGAGCTCGGCCAGACGTGTGCGGTGGTCGCTGCCGCTGGCCGCCTCCTTGGTCAGGGCCTGACGCTCCGCCTCCAAAGCGCTCAGGCGGCGACGGCCCTCTTCGATGACAGCCGGAGTGGCGCGGCGCCCCAAGGCGACGCGCGCGCACGCCGTGTCGAGCACGCCCACGGCCTTGTCGGGCAACTGGCGGCCATTGATGTATCGGTGAGACAGTCGGACGGCTTCGACGATCGCCTCATCGCAGATGCGCACCTTGAAGTGCCGCTCCATCAGCGGCACCATGGCCCGCAGCATGTCGGCCGCCACAGGCTCGGAGGGTTCCTCGACTTTCACCACCTGGAAGCGGCGAGCCAAGGCCGCGTCTTTCTCAAAGTACTTCTTGTACTCACCCCAGGTGGTTGCTGCCACGGTACGGAGTTCTCCGCGGGCCAGCGCAGGCTTGAGCAGGTTCGCCGCATCATTCTGACCGGCCTGGCCGCCCGCGCCGATCATGGTGTGGGCTTCGTCGATGAAGAGCACGATGGGGTGCAGGCTGCGCTTGACCTCGTCGATGACCTGCTGAAGTCGATTCTCGAACTCACCTTTCACCGATGCCCCGGCCTGGAGCAGGCCCAGATCAAGGACGTGCACAGCCACGCCTCGCAGCGGCTCGGGCACATCGTCTGCGGCAATGCGCAGCGCCAGCCCCTCCACCACGGCGGTCTTCCCGACGCCTGCTTCACCGGTGAGGATGGGGTTGTTCTGGCGACGACGCAAGAGAATATCGATGACCTGGCGGATCTCCGCCTCACGCCCCACCACGGGGTCGATCGCGCCATCACGTGCTCGCTGCGTGAGGTTGGTTGTGTAGCGATCCAGTGCGGGTGTGGAGGCAGAAGAATCCCCCGGAGCGATCTGAAGCGGCGGCACCGAGGCACCGGCCGTGAGATCCAGCCCTGTGGAGGCCTCAGCGGAACCATCGGTCAGGCTATCGAGCCGATGCTTGAGCTCGTGCGCCGGGAACTCGAGCAACGCCGCTGAGGCACGGGCCGCCATCTGGCTCAAGCCTGGGTCGGTGATCAGCGCCAACAGCAGGTGCGCACTGCGAATGCGGGCTGCGTGGTTGTCCAAAGAGGCGATGAGCCACGCATGCTCCAGCCAGAGCGGCAGGCGCTGAGAAAACACCGGGGTGCGGGTGTTGCCGCTGGGAAGCCGGGCCAGTGCCGACTGCAGATCACGGCGCAGTCTGGAGGGAGACACCTCACAACGGTCGCACAGAAGGACCAGGTCACTGCGCGGTTCATCGAGCAAGGCCAGGAGGACATGCTCGATGTCCACCTCGTGGTGTCCATGGCTCATGCACAGGCTGGCAGCCCGCTCGGCCGCCTGGCGCGTGACGTCATTGAGCTTGGTGATCAGTGTCTTGAGGGAAGCTGACATGATGGTCGAAGAAAAATGGACGGATCAGGCCAAGGCCATGGCGTCGTACACAAGGTCTTCGCGATCGCGATCGGCGGGTCGCGTGCTGAGGAAGGAGGTCCACCCCAGGCGGGCCCCCGACGTGTCGGCCCTGGAGTGAAGCTGCGTGGGCCGGACGTGTTCGCGGCTCAGGCAAAGACAGACCTCGAACTCCAGAGAAACTCCGCAAGCCAGAGTGAGCAACTGCCGCAACGCCCGCGCACCGGGGGCACCAGGCAGGAAGTGGTCGAATCGCTGGCGGCTGAGCGGACCGAGACGCAGACGCACCCTCAGATCCCGCTGCCACAGGCGCTCGCCAACCACGGCGCTGTGGCCCAGCACGCCCCCCGGTTCGCCCAACCGGGTGCGTGCCCCTGCAGGCAGACGAACCCAGCGCCCCACGAAGGACTCCAGTTCGACCGGCACACCGAAGTGGGCCGACACCCAGGCTCGCAATTGCGGTCCGGAGATCTGTCGCCGCTGTTGGGCGGCGGCAAAATGAGCGATGGATTCATCATGCACGCCCCCTCCTGCTTCGCCCAGCAAACGATCGCGCAGGTTTGGGTGCCCCAATCCGGCGATCGATAGCACCAAGGGCAGGAAGCGCTCGCCTTGCTCCGCTTCATAGCCGATGGGCAGTCGGTGCTTCTTCCATGCCAGATAGAACAGCGCCACGGCTCGGTGGCTGAAGAGGTCGAGGAACGCACGGGCACCGGCATCTCGTGCAAACACTTCACGGTGAACCAGTGTCTCGGTGTAATGCAGCGGCAGGCTGCCATGCACGCCCAGCAGCCCCATGAAGGCGGGCGTGATCTCGAAGCGACGTGGAATCCCCGAGACCGAAGGGTCCTGCGAGGTGTGGCTGTCGACCACCCGCAAGGCCTCGATCTCGCTGGCTGGAAAGCTCAGGGAAAGAGAAGATCGGAAGCGCAAGCGGTGAACGAGAACGTCTTCGTCGTCCAAGCCCTCCTGCTGGACAAGCCAGCGCGCCAGCAGTCGCACCGCCTGGAAGAATTCGTGGCGATGGGGATCAGCCAGCAGCCGATCGATCACAGGAGAGATTGAGCGCCGCTGCGTGGAGAGCATGAGAGCAGTTCCTCGCCCGTGCGGGCGCAGACGAGCTTCAGTTGCGTGAAGCTGTTGAGATGCGCATACAACCCGACGAACCGATCAATCACCTGCGCGAACAAGTGCAGACCCACACCCACATAGCTGGATTCGTCCACCGTCAGGCGAACTTCCGTGCCACGCACGAAGGTGGCGTAGGGGCGTCCTGGCAACCAGGTCGTGGCCGAACGATAGTCCACAGCCACCATCCCATCCACCTGACGCTGGTTGATCGCGCTGCGCGGCAGGTCATAGAGCCTGAGCATCTCCTTGAGTGCATCAAGACCGCCGCGACTGAGCGACAGGTGATTGAGCGACAAGTGCGAGATGAGACGCCACAGCGCACCGTTCCCCCGCTCGAAGCGCTGTGAGGTGGTCGGCTTGCGCAGCAGACGGATCTCCTTGGCCAAGCTTCCCCCCTCGACCGAAAGGTCGCCTCCGGGCTGCCCGATGGCCAGTTGCGCCGGCAGATCCCGGTTGGTGGCCAGCACCTCGATCGAGAGGGTCTCTTGCTGTGCTTCGGCCGGGTTGAACTCGGGGTCCACCAAGCCGATCTCAACTTCGTAACCTGGACTGCGCTGAGCTACAGCGGCATCGCGCTGCGTGTACCAGTAGCGGGCAGCCACCTCTCCACGGGCAAGATCATCATGGCGCAAGGAGTAGAAAGGCCTGAACTCCTCAGCCCGCTCTCCGTGGGGTGTCTGGCGCACGCTCCATACCCGGGAGACAGCACACACCTCGTAGGCATGAGCCCGGCGGGCATCGACGAGGACAGGATAAGTGGTGCGGGTGTGCGTGACGCGGATCGGATCCGCCGGTGTCGGGAACAGGTTCACCACCGGGGTGCAGCCAAGCTGCAGGTGGCTCGCCTGCAGACCCTCAAGAAGTCGCGCAGCGTCGGAATCTGCTCGCAGGCCCCTCACGGGCACGTGCAGGGTCGCGCGGCGCAGCATGGCCCCCACTGTGGCCGAGCCTGTCATCGGTTGACCCGGCCAGGGCAGATCCACGAAGTTGAACTTGTCGGGAAACGCGAAGTATTCGGTCAACAGCCGATAGGCTGGATGAGAGCGGGCGTCCTGCTCGATCAAGGCCTGATCGTCTTCGAAGCCCACCACACAGGGCCGCTCAGGGTGCGGTCCGGACCAGGTCTGCCCTTCCCCGTACTCCAGCATCACGCCCAGTGAGTGCGCGCAAAGGGCTTCTCTCAGGGCACTGACCATCGACGGTTCACCGTCCAGATACACCCGCAACTGGCGGCCGAACATCCAAGCCAGGGAGAACTGCGGGGACGACGCCTCGAAGTGCAGGGAGATCACGGCGGTCGTCCCGGCAGGCCAACGCGTGCCCATGGGGGTGCGCATCGCCATGCGGAACTCGGCCTGCACCAAGCGCACAGGCAGCAGGTCCACATCGTAGGCGGTGCGGAACTGGCAGGTCACACCCCCCAGGGGACGGCTCTTGAGCAGCTCCGCTCTCGGCACTCGCACCGGCTCGCTCATCTGCGCAGCGGCTGCACCCAGATGAAACTGCGCGATCGAGCACGACGGAAAGGGTCTCATGTAGTGTGGGTAGAGAACCTCCAGGAGCGATTCCGTGAACAGCGGGAAATCATCGTCGAGCCGTTTGTGGACTCGTGCAGCCAGGAACGCGAAGGACTCGATGAGCCGCTCCACATGCGGGTCTTCGGACGACTCGCCATTCAACTGAAGGCGCGAGGCGATCTTCGGGTAGCGCTGGGCAAACTCCCGGGACTGATTGCGTAGAACGGCCAGCTCTCGCTCGTAGTGCGGCAACAGGTCTTGCATGCTCAATCTCCCCAGGGTGTGTGGCGCGCGGATCGACGTACCCGGTAGTGCTGGTTCGTCTGGTTCACCACCGCATCGAAGTTCACAGGCTCTCGGCTGCGTTCAAGCACCAGCCAGGCACGAATGGAAAAATGAATCTTCTGGGACGCGAACTCACCTGTCTCCAGGGACACCTCCACGGCGCTCAGCCGGGGTTCGTGCGCTGAGATGGCGGCTTCGATCGATCGACAGATGCGCCGCCGATCATCCGGACTCGCCAGGCTCATCCCAGAGAAGTCCACCATCCCGTAGGACAGCACAGAACGGGCGCTCAGCGGCCAATCGTCGAAGGTCTCCGCGGTCAAGCAGCTTCGCGTGTTGAGCAAGGCCTCAAGATCGCGAGCCACACGGTCCTTCATCTGCTCCAAAGACAGCCAAGGCAAGGCATGGGAGGAAGACTCACCAGGATCCTCGTCGATCAGACAATCCAGGAGCGAGGGTCGATAGCGCTGCATGGCGTTGGATGGGGCATCTCGTGAGGGACAAAAAGAAAGGCGGACGAGTCCGCCTCTCTTCGTTGAGCCCTCTGGATCAGCTGAAGTTGGGCACGTTCTTGGCCAGATCCCACGCACCGGTGATGTTCACCTTGCCGGACTTGTCGCCGGTGATGTTCAGTTCGTCGTAGGTCCAGCGCACAGCCGAATACTTCAGCGTGAAAGTCTCGGACGGCACACCCTCACCATTGACCGTGGGAGCCACCGACGAAACGATGACGTTCTTCAGTTCCACCTTGAGGTACTGGTGACGGCTCTGCGTGCCCGAAGGGCTGCCCACGTTGTTCTTGCCGCCATGTGCACGGTAGAAGTACACGACGACATCGCCAATGATGGTGCCGGCCGAGCAGGCTTGCAGCAACTTCGGGGTGGCGCCATCGATGTCCTTCGTGAAGGTCATTTCACCGTGCTCACAACGCTCGGCCGTGTGGCCTCCCGCGGTGGATGCCGTAGCTGACTTCGGCTGACGGACCACGTGACTCCAGGTATAGACCTCGACGGTGTCCTTGTGTTTGGAGTCGCGGGAGTCGCCTTTGATGTCGCTTCCCTTGAATTCGACGTAAATGTCCTTTGCCATTAAATAGTCCTCCGCTGATATGGATGGAGCGTTGTGAATCAGCCCTTGCCACCTTGCGGCAATTCAGCCACAAGGCGCAAGGACACGGAAAGTTCGTCCAGCTGGAAGTGAGGACGAACGAATGACACCGCCCGGTACACGCCGGGACGGCCTGGAACTTCCGACACCTGCACTGAAGCCTCCCGTAAGGGGAACTGGGCCTTGGTCTCCTGGGACGCCGCATCATCCGAGGTCACGTACTGAGAGATCCATCGGTTGAGGTAGTCCTCGACATTGGAGGCCGAGGCGAAGCTGCCGATCTTGTCGCGCATCATCGCCTTCATGTAGTGCGCAATGCGGCACACAGCGAACATGTACTGCAACTGCGCGGAAAGAACGGCATTGGCATTGGCCGCATCGAGATCGTACTTGCGGGGCTTCTGGGTGGACTGCGCACCGAAGAAGGCCGCATAGTCGGTGTGTTTGCAATGCACCAGGGGAATGAAACCCAGGTCGCTGAGCTCCTTCTCTCGCCGGTCCGTGATGGAAATCTCGGTAGGGCACTTCAAGGCGATTTCACCGTCATCGGTCTTGAAGGTGTGGGTGGGAAGGTCTTCCACCAGACCACCGCCTTCGACGCCGCGGATCGCCGCGCACCACCCATAACTCTCGAAAGCCGCCGTCAAACGAGCCGCAAAGGCATACGCGGTGTTCACCCACAGGTAACGGTCATGGTGGCTTCCATCCACATCTTCGACGAAGTTGAAGCCCTCGACCGTGGTACCGTCCTTCGGGTTGTAGGGCAAACGGCCCAGGAAGCGCGGCAGGGTCAGTCCCACATAGCGCGAATCCTCAGACTCGCGGAAGGACTTCCACTTTGCATACTCGACCGTGTCGAAGACCTTGGCCAGGTCGCGAGGTTTGCCCAGATCCGTGAACTCTTCCAGGCCGAACAGTTCCGGAGATGCTGCGGACACGAACGGGGCGTGTGCCGCCGCGGCCACGTGGGACATCTGTTCGACAAAGTACATGTCCTCCGGCTGGCGGCCGATCTGGTAGTCGCCGATCAATGCGCCAAAGGGGGAGCCGCCGAACGTGCCAAATTCCTCCTCATAGACCTTTTTGAAGAGCGTGCTCTGGTCGAAGTCGATGGCCGTGTTGAAGTCCCGCACGAGCTCCTTCTTGGTCGCGTGCATGACCTTGATCTTCATCATCGACCCAGTGGACGTGTGCTTGCACAGATAGTGCAGCCCCCGCCAGGTGGATTCGAGCTTCTGGAACTCGGGCGCATGCATCACTTCGCTGAGCTGCGCGGAGATGAGCGCATCGATCTGTGCAACACGGGCATCGAGCGTGGCCGAGAGATTCTCGGAGAGAACAACCGTGCCTTGAAGCACTTCGCGAACGAGCTCGGAAATGATGTCCCGGGCCCGTTCATGCTCGGTCGCAGACTTGGCCACACGGCTTTGCTCGACGATGCGATCCAGCAAAGAACCTTCGTCAGCACGGGCCTGGGGTGCCGGGGCAAGAACTTGTGCGCTCATGGCTTCACTCCTTGGTCGTCTGGGCTTCCTGACCCAGGCGGTGCAGTTGATCGGTATTGCGAAGCACCTCGTCGAGCAAGTCCTCGAGTTTCTCGTTGCCAGCCAGCTTGTTGCGCAGATCAGCCAGTCGGGTCCGCGCCTCCAGCAGCCGGCGCAGCGGCTCTACCTGCGCCACCACGGATTCAGGCCGGAAGTCATCGATCTGCTTGAACTCCAGATTGACGGCAAACTCTCCGCCCTCTTCGCTGAGCACGTTACGAACACGATAGGAGGCCCGAGGCGCCATCCCCGCCATCACCTCGTCGAAGTTGTCCAGATCGACATTGACGAACTTGCGGTCCTTCAGCCGCGGCGGTGGAGCATCGTCGGAGGGCTTCCCCACAAAGTCGCCCAGGACACCCACCACGAAGGGAATC
Organism: Caldimonas caldifontis; assembly: GCF_002930615.1. Classification (GTDB taxonomy): domain Bacteria; phylum Pseudomonadota; class Gammaproteobacteria; order Burkholderiales; family Burkholderiaceae_C; genus Caldimonas; species Caldimonas caldifontis. The sequence goes on from NZ_PSNX01000002.1 coordinate 123,405, forward strand.
TCCTTCTGCTCGATGGCATCGCCGATCTCGACGTCATAGGTCAACTGGACCCGAGGCGGGCGCACCTTCTCAAGGCGCTTCTGAACGCTGTCTTTCTTGGCCATGAATGTTCCTGCTGATGGATGAGCGCTTACTGAAGGGCGCTGAAGGGATTGCGGGAGCCAGCGGCTGCCGGCCTGGGGGGAACTTCGTCGGGAACCCGGACCGAGGGTCGGGATGCGGGAACCGCCGCGGCCTCTTTGCGGCGGCCGGCGACTGGCGCCGTCCTCTGCGACGGGGTGTCGGGCTGGATGGACGCCGCGGGCGGCACCAGCAGCGGTTCACCGACCGCTTCGCGAATGGTTTGCGCCAAAGACTGGGCCTCCTCGCGTGTGCTTCCCTGCACGGCATTGCGCTCTCTGAGGTGGCTCAGCGCCAGGGCCGAGGAACGCAGACCGGCAACGGCCATGATGCTGTGCGCGGTGGTATCGGCGAGGTCTCGCTGCAACGCCTCCTGGGCCGCCACGATGGCCTGTCCGTACCGACGGGCCTCGAGATGCATCTGGGCTTGTCTCACCCAGGGCTCCTTGGCCGCGGGGTGGGCTCTGGCAGCCTGTTCAAGCAGGCTGAATGCCTGGCTGAGATCACCCGCTTCTTGGGCGGAGCGGGCCTGGGAAAGCGCCTGAGGCAAATCGACTGGCGCATGTTTGTCGGTCGCCATGGGTGTGCTGGAACACGCCGCCAGCAGCATCACTGCGCCTGTGGCGCAAACGTGACGCAGCGCCGCCTTGAGTGCTTTTTGGTCCATCAAGAAGACCCCTCACCTGTCGTTGGTCCTGTGGCGGGTTGCGCATCTGCCGCTGATGACGGTCTTCGTGCTGCACCTTCGTCCCGCTCGAATGGCTGCGGATTAAAGCGCAGCTTCACCGTTTGCGGCTAGGCCTTCCGGGGCAGCGTTACACAGAATTACCTGTTGAAACAGTGCGTCACCATATCCCCCCCGAACGGGTGAGTGCCTTCTCCCCGACAACTTTCCTAGACTCGGCCCGCTTTGCATCACAACAAGCATCGTCTCAGGGAAAAAAGCCATGTTGCGCCGCGCGCCACCGATGTTCACGTTGCTCGTTCACCTCTTCTGGGTGATCGCTCTCGGGACCATCGGTGGTTGCGCCAGCGCTGACAAGATGACTGAAGGCACAGGAGGTCTTGCCACCCGCGCGCTGCGTCTCGTGGGGCTGGCGCCAAGCGATCCTCCTGCAGCCGCAAACCGTGCCACCACGGTCACGGTCCGCATGCATGCGAGCAGTTCGCTGAACGTGAATCCTTCCGGACAGCCGCTGTCCCTGGTGACCCGGATCTACAAGCTCCGGGGAACCGAGGCCTTTCTCTCCGCTCCCTACGAAACCTTCACCTCTTCATCGCGCGAGCGCGAACTGTTGGGCGATGAGCTCATCGAAACGCGCGAGATCCAGATGCTTCCAGGTCAGCAGCGCGAGTGGCGAGAGGTCATGCCTGCGGACGCACCCTTTCTCGGGGTGGTGGCGCTCTTCCGCACGCCTGATGCTCAGCGTTGGCGCGCGGTCTTCGCCGCCGGCGATGTAGCTGGAACTGGAATCTCTCTGGGCCTGCATGCTTGCACGATGAGCGTGGCCACTGGCCGGGAACTCAGTCAATCCTTGGCTCAGTCCGTTCCAGCGGCCGCGACGTGCACGGCTCGGTAAGGCCCCTTACTTTCTCGAACCGCCTGTGATTCATTCTTCAAAAATTCTCTGGGGCGAAGGCCTGTTCCTGCGACCTCAACACTTCCAACGACAGGATGCCTACCACGAGTGGCGCCTGGCTCAAGCCATGCAGGCCGTGCACCCTTATGCATGGGGCATCCGCCACCTGCGCATCGACGAGGATGCGTTGCGCACGGGCCTGCTGCGCGTTCTGGAACTTCAGGCCATCCTGCCCGACGGTGACCTCTACGACGCGCCGCGCGACGACATCCTTCCCGACGCTGTCAACCTGAGTCAGCTGGAGACCCAGCATGCCGACACGGTCTTCCACGTCGCAGTGGCACCCATGCGCCGTACGGGGCGCAACCACCACGAGACCGACGTACACAGCGGCATGGACATGCGCTACCAGCAAAGCCGCGAGGATGAAGCTGCGGACTGGTTCACCGACGCCGTGGCCGCCGAAGTGGTGCTGCTCAAAAAGACCGCGCATCTCCTGACCGAGCATGCAGCGCGTGATCATGTGGTGAGCCTGCCCTTGCTGCGCGTTCGGCGCAAGGCCTCCGGAGGGTTCGAGATGGACCGCCAGTTCATGCCTCCTTCGGTCTGCATTGAGTCGTCGGCCTCCCTTTTGGCGATGCTGCGCAGGCTCCTGGAAGCGCTCCAGGCCAAGGCCGATGCCCTGATCGGTCTGCACCGAGAACCATCAAAGCACATCATTGAGTTCCGTTCCGGGGACGTTGCCTCGTTTTGGCTGCTGCACACGGTGAACATGGCTTACGCATCGCTGGCGCACCTCGCGCGGCACCCCGGTCTCCATCCAGAACGTCTCTACCAGGGCTTGCTCGAACTGGCCGGAGCACTGACGACCTTTTCGAAGTCCTACACCTTGGCGGACCTGCCTGCCTATGACCACAATCACCCGGAAACCTGCTTCACCCAGGTCGACCACATCGTGCGCGAGCTGCTGGAGGCAGTGATCTCCACGCGCTACTTCGCCATAGCATTGCATGAAAGCAAGCCGTCTTTCCACGTCGGCCGCATCGACAGTGAACAGATCCAGGCTTCAACGTCTCTTTTCCTTGGCATCTCGGCAGCTTTGCCCGCATCGGAGTTGATCGAGTCTGCGCCGCTGCGCATCAAGGTCGGCGGGCCCGACGACGTTGACAAGCTCGTGCTGTCTGCCATGCCCGGGGTGCGCTTGCTGCACGCACAGCAGGTGCCTGCAGCCATCCCCGTGCGCCCAGGCATGCAGTACTTCTCGCTCGAAGCCCGAGGACCGCTGTACGAACGGATGCTGAAGTCTCAGGCGGTGGCTTTCTATGTGCCGCAAGGATGGCCAGACTTGAAGCTCGAACTGATCGCTGTCAACCCATGACCCACACACAAGCGCCTTCGCTCTTCGCCGATACCGAGGTTCTGCAGCCCGCTGCAGCGAAAGCAGGGCCTCATCACCCATCAGGCCGTCTCGTGGACTTGCTCTACGAGGGCTTCTACATGCTTTTCTTGCTCAAGAACAAGCACAGCCCCACCGACGCACAGACCCTGCGCAATAGCATCCGGGACTTCCTCACCGAGTTCGAACGCAACTCGATGCAGGCGGACGCCAGCGCGGAGGATGTCTACTTGGCAAAGTACGCCTTTTGCGCCTTGGTGGACGAAACCGTCCTCACGTCGTCATTCAAGGTCCGAGACGAATGGGAGCGGCAACCCCTCCAGCTCCAGTTCTTCGGTGACCAGCTGGCCGGCGAAAACTTCTTCGTGCATCTGGAACAGCTTCGCCAACAAGGTGCTGCCCGACTGGCCGCACTCGAAGTCTTCCATATGTGCCTGCTGCTCGGTTTCCAAGGGAAGTATCTCCTGGAAGGACCTGAAAAGCTTGGCTACCTGACCGCACGGCTGAGTGACGAGATTGCCCACCTGAAAGGTCGCAAGTCCAGCCTTGCACCTCACTGGGCCCCTCCGGATCGCATCCGGCATGTGTTGCGCTCGGTCACACCGCTGTGGGTGCTGGCAGGCGGATTCCTGCTGCTCGCACTGGCCGCTTTTGCCGGCCTGAGAACAACGCTCTCTCACCAAACCCGCAGCACGCTGGCCGAGTACCAGCAACTCGTTCAGCTGCCACCACAGGCGGCACACCTCGTCATCACGCTTCCATGACCGAAAGGTCTGCGACGCGGCCAGCCCAGCAGGCTGCAGCCCTTCACGGACGCCCGGAGTTCAGTCCGTCAACAGCGCAGCCGGCGTGCTGGGCACCTCGCGCCTGGCAGATGCGGGCCTGGCAAAGCTGTGCTTCCAGCCCGCCCAGCGAGTTGCAGCGACGCAGCAATTCCTCTGTTGGAAGCGTGGGCTGGATCAGCACCACATCCTGGCTGGCTGGCGGTGCGCCCGCACCCGCCGTGCTGGAACGATACGAGCCCAGACCTGCGGGCGCTGCACGCGTCATCAGCACTTCGATCACCTCTGCATCCGGGTCGGTCGCACGACGCCCTGCGATGCGTTTGCTGGCTGGGTTCGTTTCACGCACGACGGGCACGGCCGACGGCCTGCGTGATTCGCTCGACCGCGAGGGTGAAGCTTGCGGCGGAACCTCAGAGAGCGGGTGGACGGCTTCAGACACGGCATCTTCAATGGCCCGGTCATTGGAGACCTGCAGTTCCACCGATTCAATGCGGGCGGCATCCGGCGCCGCCACGGCCTTGGGATCTGGCCAAGGTGCGGCAATGCGCGCTTGCTGCTGCGACACGTTGCTGACATCGACAGCCACTGGTGTGGCTGGCCATGATGATGGTCTCGCGGGCCGCGATGACCCCACCCACCACACCCAGCCCACGATGCCCACGGCGAAGGCGCCTGCCAACGTCATCCACAGTCTGATGAGCGAGCGAGGCTTGCTCTGGGCTCGCTGGCGATGGTCAACCACGTCGAGGATGCCTGGACCATCGTCCAACTCATTCACATCCGAGGGTGCCCGGCCGGACGGCGATGCGAACAGACTGGGGACGAGCCCTTGTCCGGAAGGGGTGTGCAACTTGTTATCCATATGTGCTCCCTGGTGCGCAGCACATGCACAGATGCGAGCGCAGCGCGGCCTCGATTCTAGAAAGGCCTCACGGCTTTGTGTGATACCGCAATGACCGGTTACAACGAAGGAGATTCCCTGATGCCCTGGATCCTGACCCTCGCGATCCTTGGCGGCCTGGCCTTGTCTTGGTGGGCCCTGCCGGAGTTGCGCGCCGTCTCAGGCGAATGGATCCGCCGACGCCTCGGGGCCTGGAACTCACGCCGTCGCCACCGCCAAAGCAACGAACCACGCCAACCGATTGGCACAGAGATCCGACAGCACCTGGTTGGCCTGGCGCGTCTTCCGGAGAACCAGTTCCGATGGCAAGAGACGCTGATGGCGTTGCTGCTGGTCGGTCTCCCCCCCGCACTTGCGTGGTGGTTACACGACGAGCGACGCGTTGCCGACCATGGGATCGCCCATGTGCAGACTCGCGCGGTGAACGACCACGTGGCCTGGCTTCTGGAAGGAGAACGTCTCAGCCCACCCGCGCCACCACCGCCAGCCGTGTTCGAGACGACGGAAGTCGAAACGCTGCGACCTGGTCTTGCGCAGGCCAGTCGTGACTGGTCGCTGCTGGACGAGGATTTCCGTCAACGTCTGCTGCTCGTGTTTCGCCTGATGCAGGAGCGGTACGGCTACGAGATGGTGCTGATCGAGGGATATCGAAGTCCTCAGCGGCAGGCACAGCTGCAATCGATGGGGGTGCATGTCACCAACGCGGGTCCTCACGAAAGCTATCACCAGCACGGTCTGGCCGCCGACAGCGCCTTTCTGCGTGACGGCAAGCTGGTCCTCTCGGAAAAAGATCCATGGGCCATGGAGGGCTACCGACTCTATGGCGAGTTGGCCGAATCCGCAGGGCTCACCTGGGGCGGTCGCTGGAAGATGCGCGACTACGGCCACGTGGAGTTGCGATCCATTGCGATCGGCAGACGACACCATCAGTAACAGGTTACACACGTCACCATCGCTAGACTTCGTGTCACAACAGAACATCAACGTGCAGGGAGTGCACATGTCACGTCCATTCATCGTGCTCGGCGACAAGACCAGCCACGGCGGCACCGTCGTGGAAGCTTCAGCCTCGACCGATACCCACGGCCAACGCATCGCGCGCGTTGGCGACAAAGTCACCTGCCCTCGCAAGGGCCATGGTCGTGTCACCACGATCGCCACCGGTGATCCGACGATGCTGATCGATGGCAAGCCTGCCGCACGCCATGGAGACCTTACGGCTTGCGGGGCCACACTGATCGCCTCCCAATCCATCAGCACTGTCGGCTGATCGCAGCCTGCCGGAATTCAGCCCATGCGCAAGACCATGTGGTTCGGCTTGGCCGTGCTCGCCCTCGTGCTGGCAATCGTTGCCGCTATCGTCACGTCGCCACCCGACGGTGCCCACGACGCGGGTGGTCGCCCCTGGATGCCGTGGCTCCTGCTGGTCGGCTTTGGCGCCATCACTCTGGGGTCGTTCCACGCCTTGTCCAACCGCCACATCAAGGCTCCTGCCGCCGCATCGCCCAGCAGCGCGGCATCCGTCCACGCCCCCACAGAAGAAGCACCCCACCCAACGGCCTCGCCAGCGCCCTTGAACATCCTGGCATGCGCGGTAGCCACCGTGGCAGGTCGGGACACCGCGACAGTGCTGCAGACTCTCTGCGATGCTCCCCCGCTGCCGTCCCCAGACCCCGAACTGATCGATGACCGCGGCCTGCCTCGCCTCAGCGCCCGCTGCCAGGATCTCGAACTCGATGGTCTGGCATCTGCCTTGAGTGCGGTGCAGCCGCAATCACCTCTGCCACGCCCGAGTGTCCAGCGCGCCCTGGCACTGCAGTTGATCGCGCTGGAGGGTTTGCAGGACACGCTTGCTCGCAAGCCAGCGGCTGATGGCCTCGACGTGCTTTGGATGGTTCCCACGCACTGGTCTGAGCGGGAGCGGGCACAGGCCCAGGCCTGGCTTGCAGCAGCGCTGTCGGGGTTGCAAGGAGCCAGTACCCCCGCCCCTCGCATTCACCTGGTTGGTGCAAGTGAGCCTGCAACCACACTGCAGCGCCTGCTTGTTCACGCCAGTACGTCACGGTGCAACGATGTGCCTACAGGTTTCGTGCTCGCACTGGCCTGCGACTCTCGTGTGGATGCAGAGGCTGGAGTGGATGCTTCGCGCGGAGCCCCCCCTCTGCCTCCCGGAGAAGGTGCTGCAGCGCTGGCCTTGCGTCGAAGCACCGAGGGTGCACCGTCGATGATGCCGACGGCCGAACGGCAGTGCGCACGGGTGCAAATCTTCACCCCCACGCAGCCTTCTGGCGATGCAGCCGCCCCCACAGGCTCGCCCTCGCTGCGGGAACTCGTCGAGCGGGCGCTTGAGGGCCCTGAAGCCTGTAAGCGCGTCACCTGGGCAGTCTCTGACATCGGTCTGACAGGTCCATCTGCACGCGATGTGCTGGACTGCCTTGTCGAGCGACTGCCCGGACTGGATCTTTCACAGCGTCTGTGCCGTATGGGTGTGGCCTGCGGCGACCTGGGCGCTGCCACGTCCCTCGTTGCATTGGCCCTGGCCAGCCAGGCAGCTTCTCAAGCTCCGACGATGATGCTGCTGTCTGGCCTCAGGCCAGCCGTGGCCCTTCTGACTCCTTCCGGGCAGACCCTCGACCAGGGCTGATCTGACATTCCCCGGTTCCACCATGCAAAGCCTCCTGAACTTCCTGTCCCACCCCGTCTTCCTGCGGATCATGGGCTGGCTCGCGCTGATGGGTTTCGTCACCGTGGGTGCCCTGAGCTTCGACCTCCCGATGATTTGGGCCGTCGCGCTCGTTCTGATGATCGCAGTCGTCATGCTGGCTTCGTGGCTCGTGAGGCGGTGGCGCTCACGGCGCGCTTCACGCGAGCTGGAAGAGGCACTCGATGCACAGAACGCCCAGTCCTCCCGACTGGAAGAAGCCCGCAAGCATCGGGAAGATGTGCTGGTGCTCCGCGAGCGCATGCGCAAGGCGCTGCAGACCATCAAGGGATCCCGTCTCGGGCAAACCTCCGGAAAAGCCGCACTCTACGAGCTTCCCTGGTACATGGTGATCGGCAACCCTGCTGCCGGCAAAAGCTCGGCCATCGTGAGGTCAGGGTTGCGGTTCCCGTTCTCGGACGACGCTGGGAACATCATCCAAGGCATCGGAGGGACCCGGAACTGTGATTGGTTCTTCACGGCCGAAGGCATCCTGATCGATACCGCGGGCCGCTACAGCGTCCACGAAGAGGATCGCGGGGAATGGCTGGGTTTTCTCGGTCTGCTGAAAAAGTACCGTCCCAAGGCGCCGATCAACGGCATCGTGATTGCAGTCAGCGTGGCTGAGCTCTCTTCCCAGCGGCCTGAGCAGAACATCCATCTGGCCAAGCAGTTGCGCCACCGCATGCAGGAACTGACCGAGAAGCTGGAGGTGATCGCGCCGGTCTATGTGATGTTCACCAAGGCCGATCTCATCAGCGGTTTCGTCGAGTTCTTCGAGGACCGCGAGCGCAGCGAACGCGATCGCGTGTGGGGAGCCACCCTGCCCTACGACGCCGAGGGGCGCGCAGACACCCTGGGCCTTTTTGAGCGGCACTTCGACGAACTCTACGAAGGTCTCAAGGCAGCTTCCGTGGCACGCATGTCGCTGCATCGGGGCGAGAAGCTTCCACCCGGCGTCCTCACTTTCCCGCTGGAATTCGCCGGGCTCAAGCCTGCGCTGTCGGTGTTCATCGCCACCCTGTTCGAGGACAACCCCTACCAATACCGCCCCAGTTTCCGCGGCTTCTACTTCACCAGCGCCGTGCAGGAAGGCGAGTCTTCCAGCCGGGCCAGCGAGCGTGTGGCGCGCCGCTTCGGGTTGTCACTACAGTCTGGCACGACCGCCAGCGTCTACTCGCATGCCGGTTTCTTTCTCAAGGAACTGTTTTCGCGTGTCATCTTCGCCGATCGCGACCTCGTGCGTCAGCACCGATCGAAGTCCACGCAACGCTGGCGCCAGGTCACCGTCATTGCGGGCATGGCCACGCTCGGACTGTGCCTCGCCTTGTGGACCTGGTCGTATGCAAACAACCGGCAGTGGGTGACCAACCTGCAGCGCGATCTGGACCAGGTGACACGCCTGCAGGCCGCGTCTCCTGATCTTGCGTCCCGCCTCGAGGCCCTCCTGATCTTGCAAGACCGACTCATCCAGGTGCAGGCCCTCGAGCGCAACCGTCCGTGGGCGCTCTCGTTCGGCCTCCAGCAGGGTTCTCAGCTTGAGGAACTGCTGCGGCGGGAGTACTTCCACGGCGTGCGTGAAGTCATGCTCAAGCCCGTGGCTGAGAGCATCGAGGCCTATTTGGCTGCAGTGCGCGAGAACGCTGCTCTCTTACAGGAAGGCTCTCCTTCAGCGACCACCGCTGCCGTTGCCCCGGCAGCCGCCAGCTCCGCGTACACCGCGGCTTCACCCACCAGCGTCACGGATGCTTACAACGCGCTCAAGACCTATCTCATGCTCGCGGACCGTCAGCGCGCCGAACCCGGTCACCTGGGTGACCAGATCACCCGATTCTGGCGGGGGTGGCTGGAGGTGAACCGAGGCGGCATGGCCCGCGAGCGCATGCTGGAGGTGGCAGAGCGTCTGATCGCCCATACAGTGACCCAGACGCAGGATCCCGCCTTCCCCCAGCTGACCAACAACCTTGCGTTGGTGGACGAGACGCGAGGCGCCCTGCGCGGCGTGGTACGCGGGATGCCCGCGCGTGAACGCGTGTATGCCGAGATCAAGGCCCGCGCCTCCACCCGATTCGCCCCCATGACGGTGGCTCGGGCACTGGGAGAAGCCGACCGGGATCTGTTGTCCGGCAGCCATGCCGTCTCTGGTGCTTTCACTCGCCAGGCCTGGCGCGAGTACGTGCAAGGTGCCATCCGTGACGCGGCCCATCAGGCCCTGCAGACGGACGACTGGGTCCTCAAGAGCACGGTGCATAACGATCTCACACTCGATGGCAGCCCGGAGCAGATCCAGAAGGCCTTGACCGAGGCCTACAAGTCGGAATACATCGCCCAATGGCAACGTTTCGTCCAAGGCGTGAACGTTCAGCCCTTTGGCAGCTTCGAGCAGGCCGTCGTGCGTATGAACCGATTGGGCGACCCGGCCAGTTCTCCGCTGGGGCGCCTCGTGGCGGTGGTGCACGAGGAAACAGCCTGGGACCAGCCGCCCATCACGACCGAACGTTCGGCCGCCATGCGTCGTGGCTTTGCGGAGTGGTTCCGACAGGTGGTGCTTCGCCGCGCACCGCCGCAGGTGAATGTCCAGACCGGCGCGGAAGGGTCTGCACCGCCGGATCGCGCGCAGGGTCTGCTGGTCAGTCAGGCATTCTCAGGCATCTCGCGCCTGATGGTCGCCCGGGACGATGGCGGAAGCCTGATGCGCACCTACCTGGAAGGCTTGGCCAGGCTTCGCAGCCGGTTCAACCAAATCCATACCCAGGGCGAGGCCGGCCCGGCCAGCGTGCAGTTGCTGCAGCAGACGCTCCAGGGACAGTCCGAGTTGTCGGAATTGCTCAAGCTTGTGGACGAGCAGATGCTCAATGGCCTGGGAGACAGTGCCAGGGACGGCCTGCGCCCACTCCTTGTCCGCCCACTGATGCAGGCCTACGACATCCTCATCCCTTCGGCCGAGGACGAAATCAACCGTATCTGGGAGGCCCAGGTGCATGGGCCCTTCGAGGCCACGCTGGCCGACCGTTATCCCTTCAAGCCGCAGGCTCGTGTGGAAGCTTCGGCCTCAGACCTCGCCAAGATCTTCGGCCCGGAGGGGGCGGTCGCCCGTTTTGCAGACAAGACGCTGGGCCCATTGGTGATCCGGCGTGGCGATACCCTGGCACCGCGCACCTGGGCCGACATGGGCATCCGGCTCAATCCGGAATTCACGGCTCGATTCGCCAACTGGGTCGGTCCGCTGGGGGCTGCAGCAGGCTCGGGATCCACACAGCACGCGGAGGCTTCTGCCGAACAGACCCTCTTCCAGATCCTGCCCCAGCCCGCTCCAGGCCTGACCGAGTACAGCCTGGAGATCGATGGCCAGGCCCTGCGCTACCGCAATGCAGCGGCAACCTGGACACACTTCGTGTGGCCCGGTCCGCAGCACACTCTCGGGGTGCGTCTGCATGGCGTGAGCTTTGACGGCACCACCGTGGAGTTCTTGCACGAACCTGGCCGCTTCGGACTGGAGCGCATGGTCAACAGTGCCCAGCGCCGCCGCATCGATGACCAGACCCACGAGTTGCGATGGACGCGCGGAAACCAGAGCGTTGCGGTGCATCTGCGCATCATCGCCACTCCCGGTGCCACCGCAAAAGGGCAAGGCAACGGCTCGGCTGGCCTGGGCAGCGCTCCGCTACCACGCACCATTGCAGGCAACGGATTTGCCCGGACCAGCGTGACGTCCGGAGGGGCCCGATGACCGCTTCGCGCGCACCGATCCAGTTCGTCTATTTCGGCAAACTGCCATCCCGAGGCGACTTTCTGCGCAGCAGTTCGGCCAGTACCCCGCTGGTCCAGACGCTGGATCGATGGATGTCACGCACCATGGAGCTGATGGCCAGTGATCCTCGGTGGAAGCAGGTGTACGACGAAGCTCCCCCGGCTCAGTTTGCCTTCCTGGGTGCCCGCCGCACCGTCGGACTGGCCGGGCACCTGATGCCCAGCCATGACGCTTCCGGTCGGCGCTACCCCTTCATCGTGGCCGGATCCTTCGATGTGCCTGAGCCAGCAAGCTTTCTGGGGACCAGCCCCTTGACCCTGTCGGGCTTGTGGACACGTCTAGAACAAGCCTCTCAACTCGCCCATGCCTGTGAGGACGCTGACGGTATTCACGACGCTCTGGCCAAAGCGGAGCAGCAACTCCACCAACCGCTCCCGGTACCCACACCGCACTTCCAGGAGTTTTTGCAGACCCAGTCCCTGGCTTCCCTGGAGGCGCTGCTGGGGGACGGAAGACCCCTCTCCTCGCTGCGCCAGACCCTTCTGGCCCTGGGCCTGTTGTTGCAGCCCGTACTGACGCATGGCGCTGCGCGGCTGGAGCGAGGGGTGATGCTGCCCCTTGTGAAGGACCCCCTGTATCGACCTTTCATTGCTGCGTTCTGGCTGGACCTCATTGCTGGATTTGTCAGGCGCAGCGCGCTTGAACTCGGCATCTTCGTCACCCGCACGCAGGGAACGCCCATCCTGATCGTGGGCTTCAACGGCGCATGCCCCCGTAGCCTGCGCACCGTGTTCGACCCACAGAGCTGCTCCCACGACAACATCGAGTTCTCTCGCTCAGACTGGGTCGAACGCTCGGTGGATACCGACTATGGCCTCAAGAAGCTGTCGAGCTATCTGCGGGACCCGCAGCTCACGCTCAGTCAGGCGCGCCAGACCTTTCGTGAAACTTTTCTGGGAGTCTGAGTGCTCTCGTCTGAGATACGACATGTGGACCATGCCTCATCATTGCGCTTTATCCGGCCTGGCAGCAGCACTGTGCTTGTGGGGTGCCGTCACCTCCCCCAGCCTGGCAGGAGGACGCACCGAACCTTCGCCCGAACAAGTCCTGGTCTCCGGAACCGTTCCCGACGAGGCCACACGCGCCGCCGTGCTGCAGCGGCTGCACGACCTTTATGGCGCACATCGGGTGGTCGACCAGATCGCCGTTGGCAGCGTCATCGCCCCACCGCAGTGGACCCAGCACGTCCAGAACATCCTCGGACCGGAGCTCCGGCAGGTCAGCCGTGGACAACTGGCGATCCGAGGCACCCAGATTGATCTGCAAGGGGAGGTGACCAACGAGGCCCAGCGCCAGCAAGTGGTGAGTGCCGTGGCGACACGATTGAACCCCACCTATACGGTGCGCAACGCCTTGCGCGTCGGAACCAACGAGCAGACGCTGCTGGATCAGGCACTCGCCAATCGGATCGTGGAGTTCGAACCCGGAAGTTCCGTGCTCACACCGGCGGGCCGGGCGGTGCTTGATGGCATGCTGCCCACCCTCGTCAGGCTGAGTGCACGACGCATTGAGGTCATCGGTCACACCGATGCCCTCGGGGCGCCGGACGCAAACCTGGCGCTGTCTGTGGCCCGAGCCGACGCGGTCCGGGCCTACCTGCAATCCCAGGGGATTGATGGCCAGCGGATCAGCATCTCCGGCGCCGGAGCTTCCCGTCCGGTTGCGAGCAATCAAACCGCCGAAGGACGGGCCCGCAACCGACGCATCGAGTTCCGCATCAGCCAGTAGAGGAACTTCAGCCCGCCTGGGCCGCCGCGGCCAGGCGCTCGGCGCTGGTCTGGGCGACCGCCGCATCACGTGCTTCCACCATCACCCGCAACAAAGGTTCCGTTCCTGAGGCACGGATGAGGATCCGGCCGGTGTCGGCCAGTTCCTGCGTGAGGGACGCCTGCTCGGCAGCAAGCCGCGCGTTCTGGCGCCAGTCCTGACCCGGCTGCAAACGGACGTTGATGAGCGTCTGGGGAAAGAGTTGCACGTCGGCCAGCAGTTCGGCCAGCGTCTGTCCTGAACGCATCGTGGCCTGGAGGACCTGCAACGCGCTGACCATGCCGTCGCCCGTGGTGTGCCGATCAAGCGCCAGCAAATGGCCAGATCCTTCGCCACCCAACAGCCACCCCCGAGCCACCAGTTCTTCAAGCACGTAACGGTCACCCACCTTGGCACGCACCAGAGGCACGCCCCGCCGAGCCAGGGCCTGCTCCACACCGAGGTTGGTCATCAAGGTGCCCACCACACCCGGCACGGCCTGCCCCTGTCGCAGCCGGTCAGCGACCATCACGTACAGCAGTTCATCACCGTTGTAGAGGCGCCCGGTGGCATCGACCAGCAAGACGCGGTCGGCATCGCCATCGAGCGCGACGCCATAGTGAGCACCATGCTTGCGCACTGACTCGATCAAGGCCCGGGGCGCTGTGGCCCCATGACCGGCGTTGATGTTGTAGCCGTCAGGTGCGCAGCCGATGGCCACCACCTCGGCCCCCAACTCATGCAGCACATTGGGCGCCACCTGGTAGGCCGCACCATGCGCGGCGTCGACGACGATGCGCAAGCCCTTGAGTGACAGGTCTGTGCTGAAGCTGGCTTTGCAGAACTCGATGTAGCGCCCCTGCGCATCGTCCAGTCGGCGGGCCTTGCCCAGCGCGGCCGAGTCAGCCCACTGTGCGGGCTGGCCCAGCAGCGCTTCGACTTCCAATTCCCATGCATCGGGGAGCTTCTCCCCCTGCGCCGAGAAGAACTTGATGCCGTTGTCTGCGTAGGGATTGTGGGAGGCACTGATCACCACGCCCAGATCCAGCCGCAGCGCACGCGTCAGATAGGCCACGCCCGGTGTCGGCAAGGGGCCGCTGAGCAGCACATCGATGCCGGCCGACGAGAACCCGGCCTCCAGCGCGGATTCGAGCATGTAGCCGGAGATGCGGGTGTCTTTGCCGATCAGGACCGTCGGTCGTCCGGTGCCGGTATGGGCACGACGCAACACACGCCCCACGGCGTGCCCGAGGGTCAGCACGAAATCCGGTGTGATGGGAAACTGGCCGACGGTGCCGCGGATGCCGTCGGTACCGAAAAATTGTCGTTGACTCATGAATGGATGACCGCTTGAAGGACAAGGACTATGCCACGGCCTCTTGCGCCCGTGGCAGCCCGGCGTGGGACCACACCTTCAGGGCGTCCACCGTGGCAGCCACATCATGCACGCGCACGAGGCGGGCCCCGCGCTCCACGGCGGCCAGCGCTGCGGCCACGCTGGCCGCCAGCCGCCCGCTCACCGGGCGACCGGTGACGGCCCCCAGCGACGACTTGCGCGACCAGCCGGCCAGCACAGGGTAGCCCAAGGCCAGCAGTTCAGCCTGCCGGCGCAGCAACTCGAAATTGTGCTCGACGGATTTGCCGAAGCCATAGCCTGGGTCCAGCACCACGCGTGCGGCTGCCACGCCCTGGATGCGCAGCGTCTCGGCCCGCTCCCGCAAGAACTCGTGGACCTCGGCGACCACATCATCGTAGTGTGGCGCGGCCTGCATCGATCTGGGCTCGCCCTGCATGTGCATCAGGCACAGCCCACAGCGAGGATGCTCGGCGACCACAGCCTCGGCGCCGGGACTGCGCAGAGCAAAGATGTCATTGATGATGTCCGCGCCTGTGTCGAGCGCTGCACGCATCACCTCGGGTTTGTAGGTATCCACAGAGACCGGCACTCCCAGCCGGACGGCCTCGCGCAGCACCGGAAGCACACGGTTCAGTTCCTCTTCCAGGGGGAGCGCCTCGGCCCCGGGTCGGCTGGATTCTCCCCCCAGATCAAGGATGTCCGCCCCCTCTCGCAGCAGCTGCTCGCAGTGCGCCAAGGCCGACCGCGTATCGCCGTGCTGCCCCCCATCGGAAAACGAATCCGGCGTGATGTTCACGATCCCCATCACCCGGGGGCGGCTCAGGTCGATGTCGTAACGGGTGGTCTGCCAATGCATGGGAGCTCGGAAAGTGCAAACGGGGCCGAAGCCCCGTCGAGTGTGTGCGACTCGTATTTCAGCTCAGGCCGCTGCCGGCGCCTGATCAGGGTTGACCGGCGGGGTCGGCCCTCCAGCCCCTTTCGTGCTGCTGGGCGTCCAGTCCTTGGGCGGACGCGGCGGCTTGCCGTTCATGATGTCGTCGATCTGCTCGGCGTCGATGGTTTCCCATTCCAGCAAGGCCTTAGCCATCGCGTGCATCTTGTCCTTGTTCTCCTCGATCAGACGGCGTGCATGGGCGTACTGCTCATCGATGATCTTGCGGATCTCCTTGTCGACCTTCTGCATCGTCTCCTCGGAGACGTTCACCTGCTTGGTGATCGATCGACCCAGAAAGACCTCGCCTTCATTCTCGGCATAGACCATCGGGCCCAGCTCATCGGTCATGCCGTAGCGGGTGACCATGTCGCGGGCGATCTGCGTGGCCCGCTCGAAGTCGTTGCTGGCGCCGGTGGTCATCTGGTTCATGAAGACCTCTTCAGCGATGCGCCCACCGAACAGCACCGCGATGGTGTTGAGCATGCGCTCCTTGTCCATGCTGTAGCGGTCGCCTTCGGGCAGTTGCATCGTCACGCCCAGCGCGCGGCCACGCGGAATGATGGTGACCTTGTGCACCGGGTCGGTCTTGGGCAGCAGCCTCGCCACCAGGGCATGGCCAGCCTCGTGGTAGGCGGTGTTCTTGCGCTCTTCCTCGGGCATGACCATGGACTTGCGCTCGGGGCCCATCAGGATCTTGTCCTTGGCCTTTTCGAAGTCCTGCATCTCCACGACGCGGGCGTTGCGGCGCGCAGCGAACAGAGCCGCCTCGTTCACAAGGTTGGCCAGGTCAGCGCCCGAGAAACCCGGCGTGCCGCGGGCAAGGATGTCGGGCTTGACGTCCGTGCCGATGGGTACCTTGCGCATGTGCACATTGAGGATCTGCTCACGCCCGCGCACGTCCGGCAGCGTCACATAGACCTGGCGGTCGAAGCGGCCCGGGCGCAGCAGTGCCGGGTCGAGGATGTCGGGCCGGTTGGTCGCGGCGATCACGATCACGCCCAGGTTGGTCTCGAAACCATCCATCTCGACCAGCATCTGGTTGAGCGTCTGCTCGCGCTCGTCGTTGCCGCCGCCCAGGCCGGCACCGCGGTGGCGGCCCACGGCGTCGATCTCGTCGACGAAGATGATGCAAGGCGCGTTCTTCTTGGCCTGCTCGAACATGTCGCGCACGCGAGCTGCACCGACGCCGACGAACATCTCGACGAAGTCGGAACCGGAGATCGAGAAGAAGGGCACCTTGGCTTCGCCGGCGATGGACTTGGCCAGCAGCGTCTTGCCGGTACCCGGGGGGCCGACCATCAGCACGCCGCGCGGAATGCGGCCGCCCAGTTTCTGGAACTTCTGCGGGTCCTTCAGGAAATCGACCAGCTCCTTGACCTCTTCCTTGGCCTCGTCGCAGCCGGCCACGTCGGCAAAGGTGACAGAGTTGTTGGTCTCGTCGAGCATGCGGGCGCGCGACTTGCCGAAGCTGAAGGCCCCGCCCTTGCCGCCGCCTTGCATCTGGCGCATGAAGTAGATCCACACACCAATGAGCAACAGCATCGGCCCCCAGGAGATGAGGATGCTCATCAGCAGGGACGGCTCTTCACGGGGCTTCACATCGAAGCGCACGTTGTTGTTGATGAGATCACCCACCAGACCCCGGTCGAGGTAGGTGGCGGTCGTGCGGATGCGGCGATCATCGTTGGTGATCGCCACGATCTCGGTGCCGCCGCCGGCGCCTTCCTGCAGCGTCACGCTCTTGATGCGCTTGGCACGCACCTCATCCAGGAAGTCGGAGTACGCGATCTGCCCGGTGGTGGCCGCCGTGCGGTCGAACTGCTTGAAGACGGTGAACAGCACCAGGGCGATCACCAGCCACACAGCCACCTTCGAGAACCATTGATTGTTCACCGCGGCTCCTTCTCCGATCCGAACAACATGAATTGCCTATTGACAAGCAAGATGAGGGTCATTCTAGACGAGTCAAGCCTTGCGACTCTCGACAGGTGACCCCGTTTCCTGCCGAAGTTTGACCCATGCCAGCGCATCGTGTTGCAACGCCTGCGCTATGACCGCGATAGCGTCACGACTTGCCGCTTTGCTTCAGACCGAGGCCGACCAGGAAGGTTTCCGAAGACTTGTCCCGCGAGGCCTTGGGCTTGATCGGCTTGACCACGCGGAAATGCTGCTTGAAAAGCTGAACCAGCTGGCTGTAACCGCTGCCGTGGAAGACTTTGCAAACAATTGCACCATTTTGGTGCAAGTGCCGGGTGGCAAACTCCACTGCCAGTTCCACCAGATGGGCGATACGGGCGGAATCCGACGAAGGGATGCCGGAGAGGTTGGGAGCCATGTCCGAAATCACCACGTCCACGGCGCGCCCCTGGACGGCCGCTTCGAGTTGCGCCAGCACAGCCTCCTCGCGGAAATCGCCCTGGATGAACTGGACCCCCTCGATGGGTTCGAAATCCAGCAGGTCCAGGGCGATGATCTGCCCGTTCAGCGCGCCCACGGCGGCCCCACCGCTGCCCGCCTCCTTGGGTGCAAAGCGCTGCCGCACATACTGGCTCCACGCGCCCGGTGCAGCCCCCAGGTCCACGACAAGCTGCCCGGGCTTGAGCAGTCCCAGGGTCTCGTCAATCTCCTTGAGCTTGTAGGCCGCGCGCGCGCGGTAACCCTCTTTCTGGGCCAGCTTCACATAGGGATCGGTCAGGTGGTCGTGCAGCCACGCCTTGTTGACCTTCTTGCTTTTTGTCTTGATCTTCATTGCCCGACGATAATAGGCGGATGCCCGCGATCACACTCACTCCGGCCCAGCGCAAGGAAAAGCGCTCCGAGGCCCATCACCTCGACCCGGTCGTCCTGATCGGTGCCGAGGGTCTGTCCGAGGCCGTCCTGAAGGAGACCGACGCCGCCCTCAAGGCCCACGGCCTCATCAAGGTGCGTGTCTTCTCCGACGACCGCCAGGCCCGCGAAGACATGCTGGCCCAGCTCAGCGATCAGCTCGGAGCCGCCCCCATCCAGCACATCGGCAAGCTGCTGGTGCTGTGGCGCCCGATTCCCCCGAAGGAGAAGACCCCGGACGAACAACGCAAGGCCGGCCCCAAGGTGGTCAAGGTCCTGAAATACTCCAAGCGGGGCGGCCAGCGCCCCGAAGTACGCAAGGTGACTGTGCTGGGCAACCAGCGTCTCACCCAGGGCGGCACGGTCAAGCGCGCCAAGGAACGTGTGGCCAGCCGCAAGAAGCGCGCCCTCGAATCCTGATCCCGTGCCAGCTCAGCGCCGGGCCGGCGCGTTCGCCCGCCAGGCCAGCACCAGCAGCAACACACCCTTCAGGCCGAAAAAGCCGAGCGAGATGCCATGCAGGGCCGCAAAGGACAGGCTGCCCTGGCCGGCCCGCGCTGCATCCATCAGGGGCTGGACGGCGAAATAGCCCGCCACGGTGCAGAACAGAGCTCCCAGTGCCAGACCGAGTTCCAGGCTGAACCGCGACCCGGCACCCTCCCCCGCCGTGGCCGACGCCTGGGCACGGGCCAGCAGGATCATCACCACGGCCAAGGCCAGACTGGCGTAGGCCTCGATCGCGAAGACCCGTGCCACGTAGCGGCCCGCCTGGGCCCGCTCCAGAACCGCGAAGGCCGAGGGGGCCGCCACCGCGCCGATGGTCAGCACCAGGCCGGCCCACAGGCCCGCCAACCACGCCATCCATCGCTGCAGCACGGCAGGCCTCCCGTCAGACGTAGCGAACCTCGACGATCTCGTAGCGCTTGATCCCGCCCGGGGCCTGCACTTCGGCCACGTCCCCCGCCTCCTTGCCGATGAGGGCGCGGGCGATGGGCGAGCTGATGGAGATCAGGCCCTGCTTGAGGTCGGCCTCATCGTCGCCGACGATCTGATAGGTCACGGCCTCGCCGGACTCTTCTTCCTCGAGGTCGACGGTCGAGCCGAAGACCACACGCCCGCCGGCATCGAGTGCGGCCGGGTCAATGATCTGTGCCACGGCAAGCTTGCCCTCGATTTCCTGGATGCGGCCTTCGATGAAGCCTTGCTTGTCCTTGGCCGCGTCGTATTCGGCGTTCTCGGACAGGTCACCCTGGGCGCGGGCCTCGGCAATGGCGTTGATCACCGCCGGGCGCTCCACGGTCTTCAGGCGCACCAGCTCGGCCTTGAGCTTCTCGGCGCCGCGCTTGGTCAATGGAATGGTGGCCATAGGCTTGCTCTTGGATCTGGAACGGTGGGTCAGTAAAAAATCAGCCGCCGCCGGGTCCACTGCGGGACGGCCGGCGGCGGCCTGGGGTCTGAAAAATTTGAGTTTAGTGTAGCGCCTTGTGCAATTCCTGCACCGAGTAGACGACCAGGTCGGCCTGGTGCTTCATCGCTTCCACGGCCGCCTCACACCCTGCCATGGTCGTGTAGTAGGTCACGCGGTTGGCCAGGGCGGCGGTGCGGATGTAGCGGGAATCCGCAATCGCCGTGCGGGTTTCGTCCACGGTGGTGAAGACCAGCTGGATCTCGCCGCCCTTGATCATGTCGGCGATATGAGGGCGGCCGTCCTTGACCTTGTTCACCACACGCACCGGAATCCCTGCCTCGGCGATCGCAGCACCGGTGCCCTTGGTCGCCACCAGCTGGAAGCCCAGGGCGTGGAGTTCGCGTGCCACCTCGACCGCCCGGGGCTTGTCGGCATCCTTCACCGTGATGCACACGGTACCCTTGGCCGGCAGGCGTGAGCCGGCGGCGAGCTGGCTCTTGAGCATGGCTTCGCCGAAGGTCTGTCCCACCCCCATCACCTCGCCGGTGGAACGCATCTCGGGGCCCAGCACCGGGTCGACACCGGGGAACTTGTTGAAGGGGAAGACCGCTTCCTTCACCGAGTAATACGGCGGGATCACCTCGTGCGGCGGGCGCCCGCCCAGGCCCTGCTGGTCCTTCAGCTTGCGCCCGGCCATGCAGCGCGCGGCGATCTTGGCCAGCGGCTGGCCCGTGGCCTTGGACACATAGGGCACGGTGCGCGAGGCGCGCGGGTTGACTTCCAGCACGTAGACCGTGGCCGCGTCGCCCTCGCCCTGGATGGCGAACTGCACGTTCATCAGGCCCACCACCTTGAGGGCCTGGGCCATCAGGGCGGTCTGGCGGCGCAGCTCGTCCTGCAGGCTGGCAGGCAGCGTGTAGGGCGGCAGCGAGCAGGCGGAGTCGCCCGAGTGCACACCAGCCTGCTCGATGTGTTCCATGATGCCGCCGATCATCACCGACTCGCCATCGGCGATGCAGTCCACATCGACCTCGATGGCATCGTCGAGGAAGCGGTCGAGCAGCACGGGCGACTTCTCGCTCACCCGCACGGCCTCGCGCATGTAGCGCTCCAGGTCCTTGTCCCCGTGCACGATCTCCATCGCGCGGCCGCCCAGCACGTAGCTCGGACGCACCACCAGCGGGTAGCCGATGTCCTGGGCCATCTGCAGGGCCTGTTCCTCGGTGCGCGCGGTGCGGTTGGGCGGCTGCTTCAGCCCCAGGGTGTGCAGCAGTTGCTGGAAGCGCTCGCGGTCTTCGGCGATGTCGATGCTGTCAGGCGTGGTGCCGATGATCGGCACGCCATTGGCCTCGAGGTCGAGCGCGAGCTTCAGCGGCGTCTGGCCACCGTACTGCACGATCACGCCAACGGGCTTCTCCTTCTCGACGATCTCGAGCACATCCTCCAGGGTCACCGGCTCGAAGTAGAGACGGTCGGAAGTGTCGTAGTCGGTCGAGACGGTCTCGGGGTTGCAGTTGACCATGATGGTCTCGTAGCCGTCTTCGCGCATCGCGAGCGCAGCGTGGACACAGCAGTAGTCGAACTCGATGCCCTGGCCGATGCGGTTGGGCCCGCCGCCCAGCACCATGATCTTCTTCTTGCTCGTCGGCTCGGCCTCGCACTCCTCGTCGTAGGTGGAGTACATGTAGGCGGTCTGGGTGGCGAACTCCGCCGCGCAGGTGTCCACGCGCTTGTAGACCGGGCGGATGCCCAGGGCGTGACGAGCCTTGCGCACCTCATGCTGGTTGGTGCCCAGCAGCTTGGCCAGACGCTTGTCCGAGAAGCCCTTGCGCTTGAGGAAGCGCAGCTCCTCGGCCGACAACGAGGCCAGGGTCCGCCCCCCCAGCTGCTGCTCGAGGCGCACCAGTTCCTGGATCTGGGCCAGGAACCAGGGATCGACGGCCGTTTCCTCGTACACCTCATCCAGGCTCATGCCGATGCGGAAGGCATCGGCCAGGAAGAGAATGCGCTCGGGGCCGGGCTCGCCGATCTCCTGCACGATCTCCTCGCGGTCGGTGCTGCGTTCGGTCAGCCCGTCGATTCCGGTCTCCAGGCCGCGCAGGGCCTTCTGGAAGCTTTCCTGGAAGGTGCGGCCCATGGCCATGACCTCGCCCACCGACTTCATCTGCGTGGTCAGGTGCGGGTCGGCCTCGCGGAACTTCTCGAAGGCGAAGCGCGGGATCTTGGTGACGACGTAGTCGATGCTCGGCTCGAAGCTCGCGGGGGTGGCGCCGCCGGTGATCTCGTTGCGCAGTTCGTCCAGCGTGTAGCCCACGGCCAGCTTGGCCGCCACCTTGGCGATGGGAAAACCCGTGGCCTTGGAGGCGAGCGCCGACGAACGCGACACGCGCGGGTTCATCTCGATCACGATCATGCGGCCGTTGCGCGGATTGATCGAGAACTGCACGTTCGAGCCGCCGGTGTCCACGCCGATCTCGCGCAGGATGGCCACCGAGGCATTGCGCATCAGCTGGTATTCCTTGTCGGTCAGCGTCTGCGCGGGTGCCACCGTGATGGAGTCGCCGGTGTGGATGCCCATCGGGTCGAGGTTCTCGATGGAGCACACGATGATGCAGTTGTCGGCGCGGTCGCGCACGACTTCCATCTCATACTCCTTCCAGCCGATCAGCGACTCCTCGATGAGCAGCTCGTTGGTGGGCGAGAGGTCGAGGCCGCGCTTGCAGATCTCCTCGAACTCCTCGGGGTTGTAGGCGATGCCGCCGCCCGTGCCGCCCAGCGTGAAGCTCGGCCGGATCACCATCGGGAAGCCGGAGCCGCCGATCTCGGCCTGGATGCGCCTTTGCACCGCCCAGGCCTCTTCCATCGAGTGGGCAATGCCCGACTTGGCGGATTCCAGGCCGATCTTGGTCATCGCCTCCTTGAACTTCAGGCGGTCCTCGGCCTTCTCGATCGCATGCTCGTTGGCGCCGATCATCTCGACGCCGTACTTGGCCAGCACGCCATGCCGATGCAGGTCGAGTGCGCAGTTGAGTGCGGTCTGGCCACCCATGGTGGGCAGGATGGCATCCGGACGCTCCTTGGCGATGATGCGCTCGACCACCTGCCAGGTGATGGGCTCGATGTAGGTCACATCGGCCGTGTCCGGGTCGGTCATGATGGTCGCCGGGTTGCTGTTGACCAGAATGACCTTGTAGCCTTCCTGGCGCAGCGCCTTGCAGGCCTGGGCGCCGGAGTAGTCGAACTCGCAGGCCTGGCCGATGATGATCGGGCCGGCGCCGATGATGAGGATGCTCTGGATGTCTGTGCGCTTAGGCATTCTTGTTCTCCATCAGCGACACAAACCGGTCGAAGAGATAGCCGATGTCATGGGGTCCTGGGGAGGCCTCGGGGTGGCCCTGGAAGCAGAAGGCCGGCTTGTCGGTGCGGGCCAGGCCCTGCAGCGTGCCGTCGAACAGGCTCACGTGGGTGGCGCGCAGGTTCCCTGGCAACGTCGTCTCATCCACCGCAAAGCCGTGGTTCTGGCTGGTGATGCTCACGCGACCGCTGTCCAGATCCTTCACGGGGTGGTTGGCCCCGTGGTGGCCGAACTTCATCTTGAAGGTGCGCGCACCCGAGGCCAGCGCCATGATCTGGTGCCCCAGACAGATGCCGAACGTCGGGATGCCGGTGTCGATCAGCTCGCGCGCGGCCGCGATCGCATAGTCGCAAGGCTCCGGGTCGCCGGGGCCGTTGGACAGGAAGATGCCGTCCGGACGCAGGGTCAGCACCTCGCGGGCCGGCGTCTGCGCAGGCACCACCGTGACCTTGCAGCCCCGTTCGGCGAGCATGCGCAGGATGTTGTACTTCACGCCGAAGTCATAGGCCACCACGTGGAAACGCGGCGCGGCCTGCGTGCCGTAGCCACTGCCCAGCCGCCATTCGGTCTGTGTCCAGTCGTAGCGCTCGGTGGCGCTCACGACCTTGGCAAGGTCGAGGCCCGCCATGCTGGGCGCCGCCTTGGCCTTGGCGATGGCCTCCTCGACGTGAGCCTGCGTGAGGGCCTGCCCGGCCGGCAGCGCCAGGATGCAGCCGTTCTGGGCCCCGGTGGTGCGCAGGATGCGGGTCAGGCGGCGCGTGTCGATATCCGAAATCGCCACCGTGCCTTCGTCGGCCAGATACTGCGACAGGGTGCGGGTCTTGCGGAAGTTCGATTCCAGGACCGGCAGGTCCTTGATGATGAGGCCGGCGGCATGGACTTTCGAGGCCTCGACATCCTCGTCGTTGACCCCCACGTTGCCGATGTGCGGATACGTCAGCGTGACGATCTGCCGGCAGTAGCTGGGGTCGGTGAGGATTTCCTGGTAGCCGGTGAGCGCGGTGTTGAACACCACTTCACCAACCGTATGACCGGCCGAGCCGATCGAGGTGCCACGAAAGACCGTGCCGTCTGCGAGTGCTAAAAGAGCTTGGGGCAGTTGCGGCAGCACGGGGTTCTCCGGTGTTGTGCGCGCCCAGCGCTGCTCTTCCAGCAGACGTCCGGTGAGGAAACGGCGGGGAGTTTCGCTAGGCGGGGGGTGGTTGCAGGTAAACCTATCAATTATAGCCTGCGCAGCCGAGCTTCTCCACCGTGAGGCGAACCGAATGGATTGAGCTTCTGCGCCGGGCCGTTCAGAATGAGTGCGTACACGCCACCATCCGTTCATCCCCAGAGGAGGTCCCCATGAAAGGTGATGCCAAGGTCATCGAATACCTCAATGCCCAGCTCAAGAACGAACTGACAGCCATCAACCAGTACTTCCTGCACTACCGGGTGCTCAAACACTGGGGCCTGGACAAGCTGGCCAAGAAGGAATACGAGGAGTCGATCGGCGAGATGAAGCACGCCGACCGGCTGATGGACCGCATCCTCATGCTCGATGGCCTGCCCAACCTGCAGGATCTGGGCAAGCTCCTGGTGGGCGAGGACGTGGTGGAGATCCTGAACTGCGATCTCAAGCTGGAAACTGCGGCGCAGACCACCCTGAAGGACGGCATCGCCCACTGTGAGACGGTGCGCGATTACGTCTCACGCGACCTGCTGCAGGACATCCTCGACGACACCGAGGAACACATCGACTTCCTGGAAACCCAGATCGAACTGGTGGGCAAGGTGGGACTGCAAAACTACCTGCAGTCCCAGATGGGCGAAGTGTCGTGACTCAGCGTTGCGGCACTGGCCACAGACGGCCGGTGCGCTGCATGTAGGCCCGGTACTCGTCGCCGAAAGTGTCGAGCATCAGGGCCTCTTCCCGGGGCACCCGCAACGCGTACAGCAAGCCGAAGGCCAGCACCCCGAAGGCGCCGGTGAGCCAGTTGTGCACCAGCAGTGGCTGCGCCAGCGCAAACAGCCAGATCGAGGCATACATCGGATGCCGCACGCGCGCATAGACCCCCTGGGTGACCAGACGATGCTCGGTGTGCACCTCCAAGGATGG
The DNA here is from genome assembly GCF_002930615.1 of Caldimonas caldifontis. Classification (GTDB taxonomy): domain Bacteria; phylum Pseudomonadota; class Gammaproteobacteria; order Burkholderiales; family Burkholderiaceae_C; genus Caldimonas; species Caldimonas caldifontis. The sequence continues at coordinate 148,423 of NZ_PSNX01000002.1, forward strand.
CGACCAGTTCCGCCCCAGGTCCACATGGGCGCGATGGAAATAGCCCAGTGAGACCAGCATCATCACCGCCCCCACCCAAGGGGCCCCGTCAGGCAGGCGGTAGTCCAGCGCGTCGAACCAGGGGGTGGCCAGATGCAGCAAAGGCAGACATAGCAGCCCCATGAACACGGCGAACATCAGCCATTGTTCGAGGCGGTCCACGCGCTGGATCCGAACCTGGTTCGCCCGGTTGGCCTGCACGTGCGGCCAGCGGATCGCCGCCTGCAGCAAGGCCGCCACCGCCCAGGCGAGTTCGGGCCAGCGCCAGTCTTCCCCCCTGCGCCAGAAGTAAGCCACCAGCACAAGCGCGAACAGGAAGATCGGAAACCAGAACCGCAGACGCGCCCCATAGACGCCGGCCGTGGCGTTGTTGCGACCCTGAGCCGCTGCCGCCTGCAAGGGCTTCATGCAAAGCTCCCCACGGGCCGCAGGGCGCAGATGGAGGGCTGGCAGACGACGGGGTGAAGTGGAGGCGTCATGGCAGATCGTGGACAGGTGGGTGAACAAGCAATGAACACGCAACGCCCATCCAGGGGCGCCGCGGCGGCAGTATGCGGTGCCGCCGTTGGCCTGGCGCCCCCCAGAGGTGGGAATCCACCCCTGGAATCGCAACCGATTGCAAGCCTTTGCAGGGTTTTCTACAGAGGTCACTGTTGTATTGCGAATCATTCTTATTTATACTCTTACTCGATCAATCCCCTGAAGGAAGCCCCGATGATCGTGTGTGTGTGCCGTCGTGTTTCGGAACGCGATATCCAGCGGGCCGCCCTTGGTGGCTGCGCGTCCCTCGAAGAGCTTCAGATGGAGCTGGGGGTGGCCACCTGTTGTGGCCGCTGCGCCGATTGTGCGCAAGCCACGCTGGAAGCTTGCGCGCCGGGGCGGGGCATGGTGTCCCGCCCGCCTGCCACGGCAGGGGCTCTGGTTCCGGCCTGAACCCGGCGGGAGGGCTTCCGTGGAGTGGTTGCTCAGTCTGCTGGTGGTGGCTGCGGCCGCCTGGTGGGCGCTGTCCTGAGGCGCCCGCGATGTCAATCCAACGTCATGCACCCACGGCCAGAGCGGCCGCGAAGGTCTGTGAAATGAAATCGACCCTGACCCCACCCCGGCCGCCTGCGGCCCAGCCCTCGGAGCACAGCGGCATGGCCGACACGTCCCCCCCGCCCGCGGGATCCGCGGCAGAGCCGGCGCTGTCCAGCAGCCGACTGCTGCAGGGCCGCAAGTCGGTCCAGATCGAGCACAACGGTGCGCTCTACCAGTTGCGTGCCACCAAGTTCGGCAAGCTGATTCTCACCAAGTGATCGTCCGCGGGAGCGCGCCATCCGGAGCGCTGGCCCGCGAAGTCAGGTCAGCCCAGCAAGGCGGCGATGCCCGCCTTGGCAACTTGGGCGTCCTCGATGGACTTGACGCCGCTCACCCCCACGGCCCCCACGCACTGCCCTTCCACGAGGATGGGCACCCCACCTTCGAGCAGCCCTTGGAGCCCGGGAGCGCTGAGAAAGGACGTGCGGCCCTGGTTGATGATGTCTTCATACACCTTGCTTTCACGGCGCCCGAGGGCCGCGGTGTGAGCTTTGGCCGGCGCGATCTGGGCGGAGATGGGTGCGGCACCGTCCAGGCGCTGCAGCCACAACAGATGCCCGCCGTCATCGACGATGGCGATGCTCACCGCCCAGTGGTTGGCCAGGGCCTCTGCCTCGGCGGCCTGGGCGATTTTCTTGACGTCTTCCAGCGTCAACTGGTGTTTTTGCTTCATGTGTCCATCCACAAATGTAAGGCGAGCCTGCCCCGCCGTCGTGCAAAGCCTACCCGAGATGGGCCTCGCCGGGACGAATTTGGTGCCTGGATCGCAGGGAACTAGAATCGGCCGCCGTGATCTGAAGGAAGTCGCGGTGAAAGCCGCGTCCGCAACACAATCCTGAGAGAGGAGCTGATCAATGAACGAAAGTCTGCAAGCCGCCTATTCCGGCTCTGGCGTCCTGGCCGAGCAGCGCAACCGCGTGTTGCGCAACACGTACTGGCTGCTCGCGCTGTCGCTCGTGCCCACGGTGCTGGGCGCCTGGATCGGGGTCGCCACCGGCATCACCACCCTGCTGAGCCCTGGCATCAGCATGATCGTCTTCTTCGCGGGGGCCTTTGGCTTCATGTTCGCGATCCAGAAGACCAAGGATTCTTCCACCGGCGTGCTGTTGCTGCTGGCCTTCACCTTCTTCATGGGCCTGATGCTCTCGCGCATGATTGGTGCGGTGCTGGGCTTTCGCAACGGCTCCACGCTGGTGATGATGGCCTTCGGTGGCACGGCTGGCATCTTTCTCGTGATGGCCAGCCTGGCCTCGGTGGTCAAGCGTGACCTCAGCGGCATGGGCAAATTCCTCACCGTGGGTGCCCTGATCGTGCTGGTCGGCTTCATCGCCAACTTCTTCCTGCAATCGTCGGCGTTGATGCTGACCCTGCTGGTGCTGTGCCTGGGCGTGTTCTCGGCCTTCATCCTGTACGACGTGAAGCGCATCCTCGATGGCGGCGAGACGAACTACGTGATGGCCACGCTGGGGATCTACCTGAGCGTCTACAACGTGTTCCAGTCCTTGTTGGCCCTTCTGGGCATCTTCGGCGGCGACGGCGACTGACCCGGACCGCTGCGCAACGGACAAGGGCCCTCTCGAGGGCCCTTGTTTCATTGGCGCGCCGCGCAGGCGCCAACTCACTCTCGATCGAACACGGCGATGCTCTCGACGTGCGCCGTGTGCGGGAACATGTTCACCACACCCGCCTGGGTGCAACGGTAGCCGGCCTGGTGCACCAGCAATCCTGCGTCCCGGGCCAGGGTGGCTGGGTTGCAGGACACATAGACGATGCGCCGGGGCGGAACGAAACCTGGCGCCGATTGCGGCTCCTGATGAATGTCGGCCAGGGCTTTGCTCAGGGCGAACGCGCCTTCGCGGGGCGGGTCCACCAGCCACTTGTCGGCCGGGCCATAGCGCATCAGGTCGGCCGTTTCGAGTTCAAACAGGTTACGGGCCTCGAAACGGGCTCGCTCGGCCAGCCCATTGAGAGCCGCGTTCTCCCGAGAACGCTGCACGAGCGTCTCGCTGCCTTCGATCCCGAGCACCTCGCGCGCGTGGCGCGCCAGTGGCAATGTGAAGTTGCCCAGCCCGCAGAACCAGTCGATGACCCGCTCCTGCGCCGACACCTCCAGCAGGCGCAGCGCGCGGCCCACGAGCACGCGGTTGATGTGGTGATTGACCTGGGTGAAATCGGTGGGCCGGAAGGGCATCTCGACGTCAAACTCCGGCAGCCGGTAGGACAACGGTACGTCGATCGCGTCGAGCGGATGCACGGTATCGGGCCCCTTGGGTTGGAGCCACCACTGCACGTCGTGGGTCCGCGCAAAATCGCGCAGACGCATCAGGTCGGGCTCGCTGAGCGGTTCGAGGTGGCGCAGCACCAGGGCCGTCACCGTGCGTTCGGCGGCGTCGCCGACGGCCACCTCGATCTGAGGCAGGCGGTCGCGGGCGTCCATCGATGCCACCAAGGCACGCAGGGGCATCAGCAAGGCACTGACATGCGCAGGCAGGATCTCGCAGCGCTGCATGTCGGCCACGTAGCTGGACTTGCGCTCGTGAAAACCCACCAGCACCCCGCCCTTCTTGGGCACATGCCTCACCGACAGCCGGGCGCGATAGCGGTAGCCCCAGGCGGGGCCTTCAATGGGCCGCAGCACACGCTCGGGCTTCACTTTGCCCAGGTGCCAGAGGTTGTCCTCCAGCACACGCTGCTTCACCGCCACCTGCGCCGCCACATGGAAATGCTGCATCTTGCAGCCGCCGCAGGTACCGAAGTGGGGACAACGAGCCATGACCCGCTGAGAGCTTTCGCGACGCATGGCCACGACGCTCGCCTGCTCCCACTGGTTCTTGCGGCGCACAACCTTGACCTGCACCTCCTCGCCCGGCAACGCACCTTCGATGAAGACCACCTTGCCCTGGCCGTCATGGGCCACACCCTGCGCTTCGAGGTCGAGGGACTCGACGCGCAGCCATTCGTTCGGTTCACTCATGGGCAGGATTATCCCTGCCCGAGCGCCCGGCGCGGCTCAGAAGATCGAGTCGCGATCCACGCCCTGGCGCGCCATGCGACGCTTGAGCTTCACGAGGGCTTCCTGCTGGATCTGGCGGATGCGCTCGCGCGTGAGACCCAGTCGCTCGGCCAGCACCTCCAGGGTTTCGGGCTCACGGTCGCGCAGCCCGTAGCGGCCTGCCAGCACTTCGCGCTCACGCTCGCTGAGTTCGGCCAGCCAGGTGTCGAGCAGCTGCTCGACCTCATTGTGCAGAGCCAGGCCCATGGGGTCAGTGGCCTGCTCATCGGCCACCATGTCGATCATCGTTTCGGAGGCATCGCGCTCCAGCGGGGCATCCAGGGACGTGGGCATCTCCGCAAAGCGCAGCAACTCGGCGACTTCCTGGACGGGTCGCCCGAGCAGGGCCGCCACGTCCTCCACCCGCGCCGGGCGGTCCCCCTCGACAAGGCGATCGCTGCGGGCCTCGATCTGACGACGCGCCTTGAGCACCTGGTTCAGATCACGCACGATGTGCACCGGCAGGCGCACCAGACGGGCCTGGTGCATGATGGCCCGCTCGATGCTCTGGCGGATCCACCAGGAGGCATAGGTCGAGAAGCGGAAACCCCGATCGGGCTCGAACTTGCCGATGGCGTGCATCAGGCCGAGGTTGCCTTCCTCGATGAGGTCGGTCATGGGCAGGCCACGCCCGAGGTAGTTCTTGGCGATGCTGACCACCAGGCGCAGGTTGTGCTCGATCATGGCCTGGCGCGCCTGGAAATCACCCTCCCGCGCCCGCGTGGCCGTGGCGAACTCTTCCTCGGGTGTCAGCAGCGGAGTGCGGCGGATCTCGCGCAGATAGGTCTGCAGCGTGTTGCCGACTTCCGGCTCACCGGCATCGAGTTCGCGCTCGCCATCGGCCGCACCGACCGGCGGCACCGGAGCGATGTCGTCATCGGACACCGGCGACTCCGCGGCAGGATCAGCTCCCTCCCCTTGCAGTCCAGGCCTCGCATGTCCGTTGGGTTCGGCACGCTTCCTGGTCATGGGAGGATCCTGGATCGGCGCTCAGCGCGGGGGCAGATAACGAGCCGGGTCGACCGGCTTGCCTTCCTTGCGGATCTCGAAGTGCAGCTTCACGCGATCGGCGTCGGTGGAGCCCATTTCCGCAATCTTTTGCCCCCGCCTCACAGACTGATCTTCCTTCACCAGCAGGGCCTGGTTGTGTGCGTAGGCCGTCAGGTAGCTGTTGTTGTGCTTGACGATCACGAGGTTGCCATAGCCGCGAAGGCCCGAACCAGCGTACACCACCTTGCCGTCGGCGGCGGCGAAGACAGGGTCGCCCGGTTTGCCGGCAATGCCAAGCCCCTTGTTCCGGGCATCGTCGAAGGTCGCCACGACCGTGCCGGCCGCGGGCCAGGTCCAGTTGATGTCATCCACCTCGCGAGCCGGCCCGGTCGCCACCGGCGCAGCGGGGGCTGGCGCAGCGGGGGTGGTGGCAGCCGCCGGAGCCGCGGGTGCGGCGGCCGCAGGCGTGGCGGGAGCCGGCCCGGATGCTGCTGGCGCCGGCGCCCTGGCGTCCAGGGGTCGGGACTCGACCCGCGCGGTACTGATCGGATTGGTGGACGCCACCGCCGCGTTGGCGGCTGGCGGGACGACACGCAAGACCTGGCCGACCTCGAGAACGTTGGGGTTCTCCAGGTTGTTCCAGGCCATGATGTCCCGCCAGCTCTGGCCCGTTTCGAGACCGACGCGGATGAGCGTGTCGCCGGGCTTGACCGTGTAATAGCCCGGCTGGCCGGCATTCGGGTTCGTCGCGGGAGCGGTCGCCATGCCGTTGGCGGCAGCAGGCGGCGTGCCCAAGGCGTTGAGGTTGCGCTCTTCGACCGGCGCGCGATGACGTGGTGAGGCACAGGCAGACAGCAGAACCACCGTTGCCATGCTCACAGTGACGAACCACCACGGACGGCCTGGGGAACGGAAACTCATGACTTCCTTTGCAAGAACTCAGGTCGTGCCTGATTTTAAGGGGACAAAATGCACGGCTTCGTGCTCGCTGCGCACGTAACGGCCCTCGCGGTTCTCAACCAGGACCAGCACCTGGCCCCCACCAGGGGCCACCATGGGCGCGACCAAACGCCCCCCCGGTGCGAGCTGATCCAGCCAGGCCTGGGGCAGATACTGCCCCCCGGCAGCTGCGATGATGCCGTCGTACGGGGCATTCGGGGCATGCCCGAGCATGCCGTCACCATACACCAGGCGCAGATTGTGACGCCGCAAAGGCGCCAGAAGTTCACGCGCCTTGTCATGCAGCGGCTTGAGGCGCTCCACCGATACCACCTGGCGAGCAACAAAACTGAGCACCGCGGCCTGGTAGCCGCAGCCTGTGCCGATCTCCAGCACCCGGCCCATGCTTGCCGGCCCACGTCCGGCGCACATCAGCTCGATCATGCGCGCCACCACCGAAGGCTTCGAGATGGTCTGCTGCAAACCGATGGGCAGGCTGGTGTCCTCGTAGGCCTGGGTGGCCAGGGCCGTGTCGACGAACGCATGCCGAGGCACCTGCAACATCGCTGCCAGGACGCCTTCGTCGCGCACCCCCTGGGCCCGCAGGCGATCGACCATGCGGCGCCTGACGTAGTCGGAGTCCAGACCCAGGCCGACCGGAGCGCTGCGTTGGCGCTGATCCCTGGCGGCCGCCTCCACCGGACGCTGGGGGCGCAGGAGCTCATCGCTGCGCCGCGGCGGCGCGGCGGCAGGCGTGGCCTTGGGTGCCACCTTGTCCAGGCTGAGGGGAAACGTGCGCGGACGCTGGCGGGAATCGGCCATGTCAGCGGCTCCAGTGCAGGTGTTTGCTCACGCCCGGGCCAGCCAATCCCGCCAAGCGGGCACGCCCGCGTGATCGGTCAGGTCGAACTGCAGCGGCGTGATGGACACACACCCTTGAGCGACGGCATGGAAATCCGTCCCTTCTCCCGCCTCGCGCGCGTCGCCGGCTGGGCCGATCCAGTAGATCGGTTCGCCTCGCGGGTTGGCCTGGCGGATGACCCCCGCACTGGCGTGCCGGCGACCGAGGCGGCAGACCTGCCGACCCGTGAGCTTCTCATAGGGGCGGTTGGGAATGTTCACGCTCAAGAGGTAGGGGCCGGAGGTGGCTGGCCGGGCCAGCGCCTGCTGGACCAGTTCGCGCGCCACGCGCGCGGCCGTGTCGAGATGCTGCCAACCCTTGTCCACCAGGGAGAAGGCAATGGCGGGAATGCCGAAGAGGTAGCCCTCCATGGCCGCCGCCACGGTGCCTGAATACAAGGTGTCCTCGCCCATGTTGGCACCGTTGTTGATGCCTGAGACGACGAGGTCCGGACGGCGCCCCAGAATGCCGGTGAGCGCCACGTGCACGCAATCCGACGGCGTGCCATTGACCACGTGATAGCCCTGAGCCGAGGTGAACACGCTCAGCGGGCGGTTGATCGTGAGGGCATTGGACGTGGCACTCGCGTTCTGCTCCGGGGCGACCACATCGATGTCGGCGAGGCCCTTGCAGGCCTCGACGAGGGCCTGCAGGCCGGGTGCGAGGTAACCGTCGTCGTTGGCAATCAGGATGCGCATGGCGGGAGATTGTAGGGATTCGTCACCTCGGCGACTCGCCCGCCCGACCGGGCTGCTTATCATCGATCAACACCACGACCAAGGAGACACGCGCATGCATGCCTGGATCTGCGACAACCCCATCGGCCCGCAGGCCTTGACCTGGAAGGAAGTGCCCACGCCCGAGCCCAAGGCGGGTGAGGTGCGTGTGGCCATCCGCGCGGCCAGCCTGAACTTCCCGGACCTGCTCATCGTCCAGAACAAGTACCAGATGAAGCCTCCCCTGCCCTTCGTTCCGGGCTCGGAGTTCTCGGGCGTGGTCGAGGCCGTGGGTGAGGGCGTGCGACATGTGAAGCCCGGCGATGCCGTGGCGGCGTTTGGCGGGCTGGGCGGCTTCGGCACGCAGGCCGTCGTGCCGGCGGCCTCGGTGGTGCCGCTGCCGGCGGGCTTCAGCTTTCCTGACGCCGCGGCCTTCCTGTGCACCTATGGCACCAGCCACCACGCGCTGATGGACCGCGCCGCGCTGAAGCCCGGCGAAACCGTGCTGGTGCTGGGTGCTGCGGGCGGCGTGGGCACGGCGGCCATCCAGATCGCCAAGGCCGCCGGCGCCCGCGTGATCGCGGCCGCTTCGTCGGATGACAAATGCGCCCTGTGTCGGGAGATCGGGGCCGATGCCACGATCAACTACAGCACGGGCCACCTGCGCGACGAGATCAAGGCCCTGACCGACGGCAAGGGGCCCGATGTGGTTTATGACCCGGTCGGCGGCGATCTCGCCGAGCCGGTGTTCCGCTCCATCGGCTGGCGCGGACGCTACCTGGTGATCGGCTTCGCCCAGGGCAGCATTCCTTCCCTGCCCCTGAACCTGGCCTTGCTCAAGGGCGCCTCCATCGTGGGCGTGTTCTGGGGCGAGTTCGCCCGTCGCGAGCCCCAGCGGAATGCGCAGGCCCTGACCGAGCTGGCCACCTGGTACGCCCAAGGCAAGATCCGTCCCGTGATCGAGCACCAGTTGGCCATGACCGACCTGCCCAAGGCCTTCGACCTGATGGCCGCCCGGCAGGTGCGAGGCAAGCTGGTGCTGACCAACCCCGCCTGAGCCGCTGAAGGCCCACCCTCCATTCCGAGGGTGGGTGGAGGCCCAGGCCTGGGCTACCATGCCAGCCTTCCTTCGCATTTTGTCCGCGCGCGCCATGGCCGTTCCTGTCCTGATCGTCGACGACAACCCCATGACCCGCGGCTTCCTGGCCCGTGTGGTGCGCGACAGCTTCAGCGATGCGCTGGATCTGTCGGAGGCCGGTGACCTGCACACCGCAGGCCCGCTGCTCGACGCCAACGCTCCCAAGGGATCCACCCCACCCTTTGGCCTCGTGATCGTCAACCTCGAACTGCCCGATGGCAGCGGGCTGGAGTTGCTGAGCCAGATGTCAAACTATCCGGCCCTCAAGGTGGTGACCACGCTCTACGCCGACGACGAGCACCTCTTTCCTGCCTTGCAGCAAGGTGCCGATGGCTATCTGCTGAAGGAAGATCGCTACGAGGTGCTGGTGGAGGAGTTGCAACGCATCGTGCGTGGGCAACCGCCCCTGTCTCCGGCCATCGCCCGCCGCCTGCTCGCACATTTCCGCGACACCGGCTACAGCAGCTCGCAGTTTGGAGACTCGGGTCATACACCGCTGGACCCCAGCCCGGCCTTGTCGGAGCACGATCGCCTCACCCCGCGCGAGAACGAAGTGCTCACCTATCTCAGCAAGGGATTCACGGTCAAGGAGATCGCCAGCCTCATGGGCATCAAGTGGCTCTCGGTGAACGACCACATCAAGGCGATCTACCGCAAGCTCAAGCTCAGCACCCAACCTCGGGCGGCAACGACCTGACACCTCGGGCGCGCTCTAGAATCGCGGCCCGATGAACACCCCCAGCCCTCCCCCGCCTCCTCAGGCTCCCGACGAAGCCGCGCCGGTCTTCCGCCGAGGCGTGCGCAGCTATGTGAAACGAGGCGGCCGCACCACCGAAGGCCAGGCCCGAGCCTTCGAGACCTGGGCGCCGCGCTTCCTCGTGCCCTTCCAGATCGATCCGCTGGATTGGTCGCGTGTCTTCGGGCGCGATGCCCCCATCGTGCTGGAGATCGGCTTCGGCATGGGCGAAGCCACCGCTCAGATTGCCCAAACCCTGCCGGACCGCAATTTCATCGGCTGCGAAGTGCATGAGCCCGGCGTGGGCGCACTGCTGAAGCGGATCGGCGAGCAGGGCCTGGACAACGTACGCATCGTGCAACACGATGCGGTGCAGGTGCTGCAGCACATGATCGCCCCGGCCAGCCTCGACGGCGTTCACGTGTTCTTCCCGGACCCTTGGCACAAGAAGCGTCACCACAAGCGCCGTTTGATCCAGCCGCCGCTGGTGGCGCTGCTGGCCTCACGGCTGAAGCCGGGGGGGTACGTGCACTGCGCCACCGACTGGCAGCCCTATGCCGAGCAGATGCTCGAGGTGCTGATGGCCGAGCCGGCACTGCGCAACACGGCGGTCGGCTACGCCCCTCGCCCGAGCTACCGCCCGGTGACCAAGTTCGAGAACCGGGGCCTGCGGCTGGGCCATGGGGTGTGGGACCTGGTGTTCACCCGCCTGTGAGAGGCCCCTCGCCCCGGGGGCAGACTCAGAGGTGCCAGTCGACCCATCCGGCCCAGGCCGTGCCCAGCACGACCAGCCCGAAGGCGATGCGATACCAGCCGAAGACCACGAAGCTGTGCCGGGCCACGAAGTGCAGCAGCCAGCGCACGCAGACCCAGGCCGACAGCCAGGACACGATCAGGCCCACGGCGAACCAGGGCAGATCCACCATCTGCAGCAGCGCGCGGTGTCGCGCCAGGTCGTAGACGGCCGCACCGACGATCATGGGGATCGCCAGAAAGAAGCTGAACTCGGTGGCCGCCTTACGGGACAGACCCAGCAACATGCCACCGATGATGGTGGCCCCCGAGCGGCTCGTGCCCGGGATCAGGGCCAGGCATTGCACCAGGCCCACCTTCAGCGCATCGCGCCAGCCCACATCATCAGCCTCGTGAACGCGCACATGGCGGCCGTCGCGCTGCCAGTGTTCGGCCCACAGGATGATCAGCCCGCCCACGATGAACCCCGTGGCCACCACCAGGGGGTTGAAGAGGACGTTCTTGATCAGATCGGCCAGGAGCACTCCCATCACAGCCGCCGGTGCGAAGCCGAGCAGCACGTTGACCGTGAAGCGGCGGGCACGTTCTTCGCCCCGCGGCAGACCGACCAGAACTTCGCGCAGTTTGGCCGCATACACCGACAGCACGGCCAGGATGGCCCCGACCTGGATCACCACCTCGAAGACCTTGGCCTTGTCGCCCTGCAAGTCGAGCAGGGCGCCCACCAGGATCAGATGCCCGGTCGATGAGATGGGCAGGAACTCGGTCAGCCCCTCCACCACACCCATCAGGGCAGCTTTCCACAGCAATACCAGATCCAAACCACCTCCCCACGGGCATCCAAGCAAACCGTGCATCTTAGCCAATGCCCCTCGGGAGCCGCTCCCGCAATGCGGGGCTGGACACGCCCAAGGCCCCGACTTGACCCCTGGTGCGCAGAGGGATACATTACTGACTCGTCAGTCAGTATTTCAGATGCCCACTTCCACACCTGTCGCCACGCCGGACACCGAACCCGCCCGCAAGCGTCGCAAAGAAGCCCGACCGCAGGAGTTGCTTGATGCTGCGCTGCAGGTGTTCGTCGAGAAGGGCTTCGCTGCAACGAAGATGGAGGACGTGGCCAACCTGGCCAGTGTGTCCAAGGGCACCGTCTACCTTTACTTCCCCAGCAAGGAAGAACTCCTCAAGGCGGTGATCCGGCACAACCTGTCCCTCACGATCGCCCAGGGTGGTGATCTGGTGGCGCAATTCCCCGGCTCGACGCATGAACTGCTGCACCTGCTGGCCATGACCTGGTGGGAGCGCGTGGGGGAGACCCAGGCGTCGGGCATCTTCAAGCTCATCATCACCGAGGTGCGTAACTTCCCGGAGTTTGCGGAGTTCTACGCTGCCGAAGTGATCGAACCCGGCCGGCAGTTGCTCAAGGCCCTGCTGCAGCGTGGCATTGCTCGCGGGGAGTTCCGTGCGGTCCCGCTGGACGACACCGTTCACGCACTCATCTTCCCGATGCTCATGTTGTGTCTGCACAAGCACTCGGTGGGGGCCTGCTCGGGCGACGTGGCCACCCAGGACCCTCGCGCCTTCATCCACAACCACATCGACCTGATGCTCCATGGGCTGTGCTGCCAGCCCGGTCAGCATTGAGCGCCTCCACCTCATGAACCGCACTTCAAAGCGCACCGCGCTCTGGCTGACTGTGATCCTGCTCGTGGCCATCGTGGCTGCCAGTGCGCTGCGCGCCGTCCAGCATCGCCGAGCGGCCGCCGCTCTGGCCAGCCAGAACACCAGCACCCCGTCCCAGATCGAGCTGGCGCCCACCGATCTGGTCACCGTGAAGGAAACGGAGTTGGACCAGTCGGTGGCGGTGTCCGGAGGACTGCGTGCCGTGCGCAGCGCCCAGGTGAAGGCGAAGGTGGCCGGGGAACTGCGCGAGCTGGCCGTGCGTGAGGGAGAGTCGGTGCGAGCCGGCCAGGTGCTCGGGCGCATCGATCCGGCCGAGTACGAGGCGCGCCTGCGGCAGTCCCAGGAGCAAGTGGCGGCGGCTCAGGCCCAGCTCGACATTGCCGAGCGCAGCCTCCAGAACAACCGGGCCCTGGTGGACCAGGGCTTCATCTCGCGCAATGCCCTGGACACCTCCGTCTCGAACGCGGCCGCGGCCCGTGCAGGGCTCCAGCAGGCCCGTGCCGGCGTGGATCTGGCGCGCAAGGCGCTCAATGACACCGTGCTGCGTGCGCCCATCGATGGCGTCGTTGCGGCGCGCAATGCCCAGCCCGGTGAACGCGTCGCCGTGGAAGCCCGCATCGTGGACATCGTGGACCTGACCCGCCTGGAACTGGAGGCCCCCGTGCCAGCCGAGCAGGTGGTCCAGCTGGCCGTAGGGGCCCGCGCCCGTCTGCGCGTGGATGGCCTGGCCGAACCGGTGCAGGCCACGCTCGCACGCATCAACCCCAGCACCCAGCCGGGAACCCGCGCTGTGCTGGTCTATCTCGCGCTCGACCCCCACCCGGCCCTGCGTCAGGGCCTGTTCGCCACGGGCGAGATCGTGCTCGATCGCACTCGCGGCCTGGCACTCCCGGCGTCGGCCTTGCGCCAGGACGCCGGTCGCACGATCGCGCTGGTGGTGCATGACGATCGCGTCGAGCAGCGCGAGGTCAGGACGGGCCGCACGGCACGCGATGCCAACGGCGGCGAAACCTTGGTCGAGATCGTGGACGGCCTGGCCGCAGGGGACCGTGTACTGGCCGGATCGGTCGGCCTGGTGCGCGATGGCGTGCGCGTGCGTGTGACCGAAGTGGCGTCTCAGCCGGCACGCTGATCATCAGCACCAACGCATACCATGTGGTTCACCCGCGTCTCCATCCAGAACCCGGTCATGGCCACGATGGTCATGCTGGCCTTCGTCGTGTTGGGCCTGTTCTCGTACCAGCGGCTCAAGGTCGATCAGTTCCCCGACATCGAATTCCCCATCGTGGTGGTCCAGGTCGACTACCCCGGCGCGTCGCCCGAGATCGTCGAGACCGAGGTGACGCGCAAGGTCGAGGAAGCCGTCAACTCCATCGCCGGCATCAAGAAACTGTATTCGCGCAGCTACGAGAGCCGCTCGGTGGTGATCATCGAGTTCAACCTCAACGTGGATGATCGCCGCGCCGCGGACGATGTGCGGGAGAAGATGTCCATCCTGCGGCCGGCCCTGCGCGATGAGGTGGAGGAACCCCGCGTGCTGCGCTTTGACCCGGCGGGCCGGCCGATCTACATCCTGGCGCTGACCTCGCCGGACGGCTCGCGCAGCGCCGTGGACCTGAGCACCTACGCCGATCAGATCCTGAAGAAGCGCCTCGAGAACGTGCCCGGTGTGGGCTCGGTCTCGCTGGTGGGCGAGGTCAAGCGCGAGATCAACATCTACCTCGACCCCCAGGCCATGGAGGCCCTGGGCGTGACGGTGGACCAGGTGGTGCAGGCCGTGCGCACGGAAAACCGGGATCTGCCGGCTGGGGCCCTGCGCACGGGGCAGTCCGAGCGGGTGGTGCAGGTCAACGCCCGGATGCAACGACCCGAGGACTTCGCCCAGATCATCGTCGCCCGGCGCGGAGCCGGCAGCGCCGTGCCGGTTCGGCTGGGCCAGGTGGCGCGCGTGGTGGATGGTCCACAGGAAATCGAGTCGCTGGCCCTCTACAACGGGCAGCGCACGCTCGCTCTCACGGTGCTGAAAGCGCAGGGGCAGAACACCATCGAGGTGGTGGATGGCCTGAACCGAGTCCTGACCGAGATCCGCCCCGAGCTGCCGGAGGGCATGGCCCTGGACGTGGTCAGCGACAACTCACGGCCCATCCGCGTGGCGGTGAAGAATGTCCGGCAGACGCTGATCGAAGGCGCCGTGCTCACGGTCGCCATCGTCTTCCTCTTCCTGAACTCCTGGCGCTCCACCGTGATCACCGGCCTGACGCTACCCATTGCGCTGATCGGTACTTTCGGCGTGATGCATGCGTTCGGTTTCTCCATCAACATGGTCACGCTGATGGCCCTCAGCCTGTGCGTGGGCCTGCTGATCGACGACGCCATCGTCGTGCGAGAGAACATCGTGCGCCACATGCAGATGGGCAAGGGCCCGCGCGAAGCCGCCCTGGACGGCACCAACGAGATCGGCCTGGCCGTGCTGGCCACCACCCTGTCCATCGTGGCCGTGTTCCTGCCCATTGGCTTCATGGGCGGCATCATCGGCAAGTTCTTCCACGAGTTCGGCATCACCATGGTCGCGGCGGTGATGATCTCGATGTTCGTGAGCTTCACGCTCGACCCCATGCTCTCCAGCGTGTGGCATGACCCGGCGGTGATGCCGCATGCCAGCACGCGCAAGAGCCTGTACGACCGCACACTGGGACGTGTGACCGGCGCGATGGACCGCTTCTCGCACTGGCTGGGTGAGGCCTACCAGGATATTCTGGCCTGGTCGCTGCGGCACAAGGCGGCCACGATGGGCATTGCGGTGGCCAGCCTCGTCGCCAGCTTCGCCCTCGTGCCGCTGCTGGGCACCGAGTTCGTGCCCAAGGCCGATTTCGGCGACACCAACGTGAGCTTCTACACGGCCACCGGCTCCTCGCTGGAAGCCACCGAGGCCAAGGTGCGCCAGGTGGACGCCATCCTGCGCGAGTTTCCCGAGGTGCGCTACACCGTGGCCACGATCAACACCGGCTCGGCGCCTGACAAGAACCAGGCCAGCCTCTATGTCCGCTTGGTGGATCGCGACCAGCGCGAACGCAATGTGGATCAGATGTCAGCTCCGCTGCGCGAGCGACTGGCCACCGTGCCCGGCATCACCGTCACGCAAGTGGGCCTGCTCGATGCGGTGGGGGGTCAGAAGCCCATTTCGCTGTCGCTGCAAGGCAACGACCTGCGCGAACTCCAGCGCCAGACCCAGGCCCTGCTCGATCAGTTGCGCACGATTCCCGGGCTGGTGGATCTGGACACCAGCATGAAGCCGAACAAGCCCACGGTGGACGTGCAGGTGCGGCGTGACGCTGCCTCCGACCTGGGGTTGAGCGTCGGCGCCATCACCAGCAGCCTTCGCGCCCTGGTGGCCGGCCAGACCGTGGGCAACTGGCGCGCCGAGGACGACCAGAGCTATGACGTGAAGGTGCGGCTGGCGCCGCAGGCTCGCATGCAGGCAGACGATCTGGCCGGGCTCGGCCTGGCCGTGGGCCAGCAGGCCGATGGCAGCGCGCGCATCGTGCGCCTGTCGCAAGTGGCCGACCTCGTACCCTCGGTGGGCCCCAGCCAGATCAATCGCCGCGACCTCAACCGCGAAGTGGAGATCACAGCCAACGTGACCGGACGCTCGCTGGGCGAGGTGTCAGCCGACATCCGCACGGTGATCGACCGTCTGGCTCTGCCGGCCGGCTATCGCGTGAGCTTTGGCGGCTCCACACGCGACATGCAGGAGTCCTTCGCCTATGCGCTGTCGGCCCTGGGCCTGGCCGTCATCTTCATCTACATGATCCTGGCCTCGCAGTTCAAGAGCTTCGTGCAACCGATTGCGTTGATGTCCTCGCTGCCGCTCACCCTCATCGGCGTGGTGCTGATCCTGCTGGTTTTCGGATCGACGCTGAACATGTTCTCGATCATCGGCGTGATCATGCTGATGGGCCTGGTCACCAAGAACGCGATCCTGCTGGTGGACTTTGCGAATCGCGCCCGTGAAGGCCACAGCGCCGAAGGGCTGGAAGGCCAGCGCCTGGGGCGTGAGGAAGCCCTGATGATGGCGGCCCGCGTGCGCCTGCGCCCCATCCTGATGACCACGCTGGCGATGGTGTTCGGCATGGTGCCGCTGGCCTTTGCGCTGTCGGAAGGCGCCGAGCAGCGCGCCCCGATGGGACAGGCTGTCATCGGGGGCGTGATCACGTCGTCCCTGCTGACCCTGGTGGTGGTGCCGGTGGTGTATTGCTACCTCGACGATCTGTCGAACTGGCTGCGGCGCAAGTTCGGTGCGGGAACTCCGCCCGTGCCGACGGACCTCACGAGCGAGGCGAAATAAAATCCGTGTCTTCCCCTAGAACGGCCTTCAGGACCCAGTCATGAACATCGAACAAGCCCGCTTCAACATGATCGAGCAACAGATCCGCCCCTGGGAGGTGCTGGATCCGTCGGTGCTGTCGTTGCTCTCGGTGGTGCGCCGCGAGGACTTCGTGCCCGCCGCCTACCGCGCCATGGCCTTTGTCGACATGGAAGTGCCCCTGCTCGAGGGCGGTGCCAAGGGCATGTGCATGCTGCAGCCCAAGGTCGAGGCCCGGCTCCTGCAGGAACTTGCCCTGGGCAAGCATGAGAAGGTCCTGGAGATCGGCGCTGGCTCGGGCTACATGGCCGCGCTGCTGGCCCACAAGGCGCAGCGCGTGGTGAGCCTGGAGATTCATCCCGAGCTGGCCCGCATGGCCGCCGAGAACCTGCGTCGCGCCGGCGTGCACAACGCCGAGGTCCGTCAGGCCGATGGCTCGAAGACCGTGCTGGCCGAGGGCCCCTTCGACGCCATCCTGGCCTCGGGCTCGGTGGCCCAGGTGCCGCAAAGCCTGCTGTCCCAGCTCAAGGTGGGCGGCCGACTTGCGGCCATCGTCGGCCAGGAACCGGTGATGCGCGCGGTCATCGTCACGCGCACGGGCGAACATGAATTCCGCACCGTCGAGATCTTCGACACCGTCGCTGCGCGCCTGCTGGGCTTCGATGAGCCCTCGCGCTTCACTTTCTGACACAAGGATCCTCCATGCCCTCGCGTCCGCGCTCAGACCTTTCCTCCCCGAAGAACGCCGTGATGCGCAGCCTGTCTGTGCCGCTGCGGCCGCTCCTGCTGGGGGTGGGCCTGCTCTGGGCAGCGGCCGTGCCGGCCCAGAGCCTGATGGAGGTCTATGAGGCGGCGCGAGGCTACGACGCCACCTATCTGGCGGCCAGGGCCCAGGCGGAGTCGGCCGAATTCCGCGCCGCTCAGTCGGGCGCCCTGCGCTTGCCTACCGTGGGTCTCGGCGCTTCCAGCACCCGCACGGAGTCCGATCCACCCCAGGGCACTGATCTGTCCGGCACCTCCCACCAGCTGGCGCTGCAGGCCAAGCAGCCGCTTTTCAATCGCGGCAATGGTGTGAGCATCGACCAGGCGGACCGGGCGCTCCAGATTTCACGCGCCGAGCTGGAAAGTGCCGAACAGGACCTGATCGTGCGGGTGGCCCAGGCCTACTTCGATGTGCTGGCTGCGCAGGACGCACTGGCCACGGCACGCGCCAACAAGACCGCCATCTCGGAACAGCTCGCCTCGGCCCGGCGCAACTTCGAGGTGGGCACAGCCACCATCACCGATACGCGCGAGGCGCAAGCCCGTTTCGACCTGGCAGGCGCCCAGGAGCTGGCCGCCGAGAATGAGTTGCGCACCCGCCAGCTCGCACTGGACCAGCTCGTCGGTCGCAGCGGCATCACGCCTCAGCCGCTGGCCCAGCCCGTGGCCCTGCCTCCAGTGACCCCGTCCGACCCGGACGTCTGGGTGGCCAAGGCCGTGGAGGCCCCGACGGTGCGTCGCGCCCAGCTCGCCTACGAGATCGCCCAGCTCGAAACCGACAAGGCCCGCGCCGGGCACCTGCCCACGGTGGACCTGGTGGGCACGCTGGCGCGCAACCGCAACAATGGGTCACTCTACGAGGCCCAGCGCACGGCGGGTTCCAGCACCAATGCCAGCGTCGGGGTGCAACTCAACCTGCCTTTGTTTGCCGGCTTTGCAGTCCAGAACCGCGTGAAGGAAACCCTGTCGTTGCAGGAGAAGTCGCGCAACGACCTGGAGACTGCTCGACGTGGGGTGACGCTGGGCACCCGCCAGGCCTACCTGGGTGTACAGTCCCTGCAGGCCCAGGTGCGGGCACTGGAAGCGGCCGAGGCTTCCTCGAAGCTGGCCCTGGAAGCCACCCAGACGGGCTACCGGGTGGGTGTGCGGGTGAACCTGGATGTGCTCAACGCCCAGACCCAGCTCTTTTCCACACAGCGCGACCTGGCTCGCGCACGCTACGACGTGCTCGTGGGCAGCCTTCGCCTGCGTCAGGCCGCCGGTGTGCTGTCGCCCGAAGACCTCGCTGCGATCAACGGATTGCTGTCCCGCTGAGCGCGAGGATCTGCTGTGCCATGCGCGCCGCGGCACCTCGATGAGCTGTAGCGAAAGCGCGCGAGCGTTGTGACATCTCCGACTGCACTTGCCGTGAAGTCGCCAACTGCACGGCCCGGGCGACACCGTCCTGCATGGACGTCACCCTCTCGGCCGCTTCCGCCTGCAGAGCAAGCTCCGCCGCTTCGGCGAAATTGAAGGTGTGCGGGCCCATGATCACCGGGCAGCCACAGGCTGCCGCTTCGATCAGGTTCTGCCCCCCCAGCGGCGCAAAGCTGCCCCCCAGCAAGGCCACATCGGCCGCCGCGTAGTAGGCGGGCATCTCGCCCAGGCTGTCGCCCAGGATCACGTCCACGTCCCCGGCCATCGGCGGGGGGGTGTGACCCCAGTTCGAGCGCCGCAGCAGGTGCCAGCCGTCAGCGCACATCAGCGCAGCCACCTCGTCGAAGCGCTGAGGGTGGCGGGGCACCACCAGCAGCAGCGGACGCGGCACCGGCAGGCTGCGCCAGGCGGCCAGCAGCGGTCCTTCCTCGCCTTCGCGGGTGCTTGCCGCCAGCACGACCGGCCGCGGCAACCCGCCCTGCCATTGCTGGCGCCAAGCCTGACCCTGGGTCATCAGCGCCTCGGGCGGGGTCATGTCGAACTTGAGATTCCCGCAGACCTCCACCCGCATCACCCCCATCGCACGCAGGCGGGCAGCATCGCCTTCGGTCTGCGCCAGGGCCAGGGCCAGGCTGCGCGCCGCCGGCTGCATCAGGGCTCGCAACCGCTGCCCCTGGCGCAGGCTGCGTTCGCTCAGGCGTGCATTCACCAATACCATCGGCACGCCGTGCCGGACAGCCGCCTGCTGAAGCACCGGCCACACCTCGGTCTCCATCAACAGGCCCAGCGTCGGGCGGTGATGAGCCAGGAAACGCCGCACCGCCCCTGGCGTGTCGTAGGGCAGCCAGGCTTGGGCATCACCTTCGCGCAGCAGGGTTCGGCCGGCCTCCAGGCCCGTGGCCGTGCCGTGCGTGAGCAGCAAACGCACGTCCGGTTGCCTCGCACGCAAGGCCTCGATCAGACCCGCGGCCGCACGCGTTTCGCCCAGGGACACCGCGTGCAGCCACAGCGCACCGGGCGCCGGGGCCGGGTCGCGATAGCAGCCGAAGCGTTCGCCCATCCGCCAGCGGTACAGCGGCTCGCGGCGTCCCCGCCACCACAGCTTCAGACCATAGGCCGGCTGCAGCAGCCACAACAGCGCGGCATAGGTTCGCAGCGCCCAGCGTTCCGCCAGGCGCAGCCCGGGGGTGGTCAATGGGCCGCCCCGCCGATTTGGGCGTCGGGCTTGACCGCGCGCACGGCCGCCAGGAACTGCTCGCGGATGCGCTCCAGCGCTTGCGGCGTCTGACCCTCGAAGCGCAGCACCAGCACCGGCGTGGTGTTGGACGCCCGCACGAGCCCGAAGCCATCGTCGAATTCGGCCCGCAGGCCATCGATGTCCACCACCTCGCGCGCTCCGTCGAAGCGAGCCGTCTCGCGCAGCTGTTCCACCAGGCGATGATGCTCGCCCTCGGCGCAGGCGATGTTGAGCTCGGGCGTGCTGTAGCTGGTAGGCAGTGCATCGAGCACGGCGCTCGGGTCCTCATGGCGGCTGAGGATCTCCAGCAAGCGCGCAGCCGTGTACGTGGCGTCGTCGAAGCCGTACCAGCGTTCCTTGAAGAAGACATGCCCGCTCATCTCGCCGGCAAACGGTGCGCCGGTCTCGCGCAGCTTGGCCTTGACCAGCGAATGACCGGTTTTCCACATCATTGGCACACCACCGGCCTCGCGGATCACCTGGGCCAGGCGCTGGCTGCATTTGACATCGTAGATGATGGTCGCGCCGGGGTTGCGCTGCAGGATGTCGCGCGCGAAGAGCATCATCTGGCGGTCGGGGTAAATGTTGTGGCCCTCGCGCGTGACCACGCCCAGACGGTCGCCGTCGCCGTCGAACGCCAGGCCCAGTTCGGCGCCATGCTCACGCACGGCGGCGATCAGGTCGGCCAGATTCTCGGGCTTGGACGGGTCGGGGTGGTGGTTGGGGAAGTCGCCGTCCACCTCGGAATAAAGCTCGATCACCTCGCAGCCCAGGGCGCGCAGGATGCCCGGCGCCGAGGCGCCCGGGATGCCGTTGCCGGAATCGACGACAATCTTCATCGGACGGGCCAGCGTCACGTCGCCCACGATGCGCCGGGTGTACTCGGGCAGCACGTCCAGCACTTGCAGCGCGCCCTCGCCTTGCACGTAGTCCTCGGCCTCCATGCGGCGGCGCAGACCCTGGATCTCGTCGCCATAGATGGCACGCCCGGCCAGCACCATCTTGAAGCCGTTGTAGTCCTTGGGGTTGTGGCTGCCCGTCACCTGGATGCTCGAATGGCAGCCCTGCTCGCCCCGCGTGGCGGCCACGTAGTAGCTCATCGGCGTGGTCACGGCGCCCAGGTCGATGACATCGACGCCGGTGGAGCGCAGGCCCCGGATCAGCGCCGCCGACAGCGACGGGCCCGACAAGCGGCCGTCACGGCCCACCGCCACCGCCTTTTCGCCGATCGCTCGAGCTTCGGTCCCGAAGGCGCGGCCCAGGTGCTCGGCCACGGCCTCGTCCAGGGTGGTCCCGACGATGCCACGGATGTCGTAGGCCTTGAAGATCGATGCGGCTGGCTGCACGGTGGTCCCTTCTGTCCGGTCTGGTCCAACCGCTCATTGTAGGGAGGGTCGCCATCGGGCTCGACCACATGTCCGAAAACGGCGAGTCCTGCGCCGGGCGACGCCCATAATGGCTGCATGCTGGATGACAACGCCGCCTACGCCGCCCTGCAATCGCGTGATGCCCGCTTCGACGGGCAGCTCTTCGTGGGCGTCACCTCCACCGGCGTCTACTGCCGGCCGGTGTGCCGTGTACGCACGCCGCTGCAACGCAACTGCCGTTTTTTCGCAAGCGCGGCCCAGGCCGAAGCGGCGCGCTTCCGTCCCTGCCTGAAATGCCGCCCGGAAGTGGCGCCGGGCCAGCGCCTGGCCTGGTCCGTGATGGATGCCTCGCGCACATTGGCCCGCCAGGCCTCGGCCTGGCTCGACACGCAGGCCAGCCTGCCCGATGGGCCCCACGTGGCCCAGCTGGCCCAACGGCTGGGCATCAGCGACCGACACCTGCGCCGCATCTTCCAGGCCGAGCATGGCGTCACCCCGCTGCAATACCTGCAGACCCGCCGATTGCTGCTGGCCAAGCAGCTGCTGACCGACACCGACCTTTGCGTGACCGACGTGGCCCTGGCCAGCGGCTTCGGCAGTCTGCGGCGCTTCCACGCCGCGTTCGCAGAGCACTACCGCCTCCAACCCACCGAGCTGCGGCGCCAGCGTCCGATAGTGCCCGAGCCGCAGGGCCCGGCGTTGCGCCTGGCCTACCGGCCGCCGCACGATCCGCCCGCGCTGTGGGCCTTCCTCGCGCAGCGGGCCATTCCCGGTGTCGAGGCGCCGGCGCCCGAGGGATGGCGCCGCAGCCTGCAATGGCCCCATCCCACCCAGGACGGCCGCTGGCTGAGCGGCTGGCTGGCCGTGCGCTTCGATGCGCCTCACGCCCGGGTCGAGCTTCAGCTCTCACCCTCCCTGGTGGCCGCCAGCGGCACCCTGCTGCCGGCCGTGCGCCGCTGGCTGGACCTGGACGCCCAGCCCGAGCAGGTCGATGCGCGTCTGAAGGATCTGCCCCATCCCGGCATGCGCCTGCCGGGCGCGCTCGACCCCTTCGAGCTGGCCGTGCGCGCCGTGCTGGGGCAGCAGGTCACCGTTGCTGCAGCCCGCACGCTGGCCACCCGTCTGGTCGACGCCTACGGGGAGCCCGTCGACAGCCCCTGGCCCGAGGTGCGACGCTGCTTCCCCCGGCCCGAGCACCTGGCCGAGGCGCCGCCGGACGCCCTGGGTCGCCTGGGCCTGGTGCGACAGCGGGTGGGCGCCATCGGCGCCCTGGCCCGTGCGTGGCCCGCACTGAGCCCCCTGCTCCAGGCCCCCGCCCCGGGAAGCCCGAGCGACCCGCTGCCCGCGGCCGTGCAGGCGCTGCAGGCCCTGCCCGGCATCGGCCCCTGGACGGCCCACTACATCGCCATGCGTGCGCTGGGGTGGCCCGACGCCTTCCCGCCCGGCGATGTGGCCGTGCTCAAGGCCCTGACGCAGCGGCTCGGACGACCGTGCTCGGTGCGCGAGGCCGAGCAACTGGCCGAGGCCTGGCGCCCCTGGCGGGCCTACGCCGTGGTTCGCCTGTGGGCCTCGCTCAGCCCGACACCCCCCCATTCACCGCTGTCATGATGAACATTCCCTACACCGCGCAGCGCCGCTGGGCTTCCCCACTGGGCACGATCTGGGCCGCACGCACCGCCGCTGGCCTGGCTGGCCTGTGGTTCGCCGAAGGTCAGAAGGACACACCGGACACCATCGACGCCCCCCTGAGCGACGACGACGCCTTGCTACAGGCCGTCGAGGCCGCGCTCGCCGACTACTGGCGGGATGGCACCCTGGCCTGGGATCTCTCCCTGGACCTGCATGGCACGCCCTTCCAGCGCGAGGTGTGGCAGGCCTTGCTGAAAGTGCCCCAGGGACACACGCTGAGCTACCGCGACCTGGCCGAGCGCATCGGCCGCCCACAGGCCGTGCGCGCCGTGGGCGCGGCCGTGGGGCGCAATCCGGTGTCCATCCTCGTGCCCTGCCACCGCATCCTGGGCAGCAACGGCAGCCTCACCGGCTATGCCGGCGGCCTGGAACGCAAGGTCGCGCTGCTTCGCCTCGAAGGGGTGCTGGCCGCATGAAGCCCCGCGATCTCACCGAACTCGTGCTCCTGGCCGCCATCTGGGGCGCCTCCTTCCTCTTCATGCGCCTGGCGGCCGGCCCCTTCGGCCCGATCGCCCTGGTGGCCGTGCGGGTGGCCGGGGCCGCCCTCTTCCTGCTGCCGCTGCTGGCCTGGCGCGGCCAGGCCGCCTGGCTGCCGCGCCGTGCGGTGCCGCTCTTCGTCGCGGGCCTGTTCACCAGCGCACTGCCCTTCCTGGGCTTCAGCTATGCGGCGCTGAGCATCACCGCCGGCCTGTCCTCCATCTTCAACGCCACGACGCCGCTCTTTGGCGCGCTGATCGCCTGGCTGTGGCTGAAGAACCGGCTGACCTGGCCCCGGGTGCTCGGCCTGGCGATCGGATTTGCCGGCGTGGTGGGTCTGGCCTGGGACAAGGCGAGCTTCCGCCCGGATGCACCCGGCGGCGACACCGGCTGGGCGGTGCTGGCCTCCCTTGCGGCCGCCCTGTGCTACGGCTTCTCGGCCAGCTACACCAAACGCCATCTGTCGGACGTGCCCCCACTGGCCGTGGCCACCGGCACGCAGATCGGCGCCACGCTGGCGCTGCTGCTGCCGGCCTGGTGGTGGTGGCCCGAGGCCATGCCCTCGGCCAGCGCCTGGGCCTCGGCCCTGGCACTGGCCCTGGTGTGCACCGGGCTGGCCTACATCCTCTACTTCCGGCTGATGAGCCGCGTGGGGCCCACCAACACCATCACCGTGACCTTCCTGATCCCGGCCTTTGCGGTGCTGTGGGGCTGGGGCTTCCTGGACGAAGCCGTCACGCCGGCCATGCTGGCGGACAGCGCCGTCATCCTGGTGGGCACAGCCCTTGTCACGGGCCTGATCCCGCGCGGCAAGCCCAAGGTTCTGCCCCAGGCGCCTGAGCGAGAATCGGCGCTCTGACCTGCCTTTGCCTGCACCATGAGCCACATCCCCGACCCCGCCACTGCCGACCTCACGCTCAACCTCAGCCGCGACGCCTTCCGCGACGGCCTGGCCATGCGCCAGCGCGTGATGGGCCCGGACTTCGTCGAGCGCGCCTTTGCCAACGCGGATGACTTTCACGCCGACCTGCAGCAGCTGGTGACCTCGCTGGCGTGGGGCACGGTGTGGCCCCGGGCCGGTCTCGACCCGAAGACGCGCAGCATGATCACCGTGGCCATGCTCGTGGCCCTGGGCAAGCGCCAGGAACTCGAGGGCCACGTGCGCGGCGCACTGAACAACGGCGTCACCGTCGAGGAACTGAAGGAGATGATGCTGCACTCGGCCATCTACTGCGGCTTCCCTGCCGCCATCGAGGGCTTCCGCGCGGCCAAGACGGTGATCGAACAGGTGCAGGCCACGGCGAAGCCATGACCTCGACCCGCAAGCGCAAGCTGCGCATCCCCGCCCCCAAACCCCGCAACCCACTGGTGGCGCCCGCTCAGCAGCGCAAGGCCGGCGCACATCGCAGGGGGCGATCATCCGAACGCCAGCGATCGAAGCAGGAACTGCGGAGGGAGCTGAATCGCGAGGGGTGAGGCGGCAATGTGGGGAACTGCACGCCCCAAAGAGAAACGGGTTGATCCTTGCGAATCAACCCGTTCTAGACTTGGCGGAGTGGACGGGACTCGAACCCGCGACCCCCGGCGTGACAGGCCGGTATTCTAACCGACTGAACTACCACTCCGCGTCGGGGCAGCATTCCGGATTGCTCCGCAAGCGCTGCCAAACTTGGCGACCCCTAGGGGATTCGAACCCCTGTTACAACCGTGAAAGGGTCGTGTCCTAGGCCTCTAGACGAAGGGGTCAAGATCTTCGTACTACTTGAACCGCGCGCCACCTTGTTGGTGGAGGTAAGCGGGATCGAACCGCTGACCTCTTGCATGCCATGCAAGCGCTCTCCCAGCTGAGCTATACCCCCTACGAGGTGCCAGAAATCATCGCTGACTTCTGTTTGCGTCGCGCCGTTCAAGCGAGACTGAAAGTATATACCGAAATTTCTCAGGCTTGCAAGCGGTCGATCACGGTCTGGCGATCAAACAGTTCGAGCACCGCATCGATCGACGGCGTCTGGGCCCGACCGCACACCAGCACGCGCACAGGAATGGCCAGCTGCGGCATCTTCAGCCCATGGGCGCCGATGCTCTCCTTGATGGCCTGCTGGATCGCCACCTTCTCCCACGCCACCGTGGCGAGCTTGTCGCGCAGCGTGCGCAGCGCAGGCTTCACGGCTTCGGTGATGTGGGCGGCCTGGTCTTCAGCGCCGGGCTGCACCGGCGCGAAGTACATCGCCAGCCATTGCGCCAGTTCCACGGTGGTGCTGCAGCGGTCCTTGAAGAGGCCGCACATGCGCGCCAGTGTCGCGTCGTCACCGGCTTGCAGGCCCAGGCGCGCGAGCTGCTCGCGCACCAGCGGCGCCAGCCTCACGTCCTCGGTCATCTTGAGGTGCTGGGCATTCACCCAGCGCAGCTTGGCCTCATCGAACTGGCCTGCACTCTTGCCCAGATGGTCGAGATCGAACCACTGCAGGAACTGCTCGCGCGAGAAGATCTCGTCGTCGCCATGGCTCCAGCCCAGGCGCGCGAGGTAGTTGACCATCGCATCGGGCAGGTAGCCTTCGTCGCGGTATTGCGTGACCGGCTTGGCGCCGTTGCGCTTGCTCATCTTCTCGCCCTGCTCGTTCAGCACGGTGGGCAGGTGGGCATACACCGGCGGCTCCTTGCCGAGCGCGCGGAAGATGTTGATCTGGCGCGGCGTGTTGTTGACATGGTCGTCGCCACGGATCACATGGGTGATGGCCATGTCGATGTCGTCCACCACCACGCAGAAGTTATAGGTGGGTGTGCCGTCGGGCCGGGCAATCACGAGATCGTCGAGCTCGTCGTTGCTGATCGAGATGCGGCCCTTGACCTTGTCGTCCCAGACCACGGCCCCGCCGAGGGGGTTCTTGAAACGGATCACCGGCTGCACGCCCTCGGGCACCGGCGGCAGGGTCTTGCCCGGCTCAGGGCGCCAGGTACCGTCGTAGCGAGGCTTCTGCCTGGCGGCCATCTGGCGTTCGCGCAGCGCGTCCAGCTCGGCTGGCGACATGTAGCAGCGGTAGGCCAGGCCCTGCTCCAGCATCTGCGCGATCACCGCCTTGTAGCGGTCCATGCGCTGCATCTGGTAGTAAGGGCCCTCGTCCGGGTCAAGGCCCAACCATTTCATGCCCTCGAGGATCACGTCCACCGCCGCCTGCGAGGACCGCTCCAGGTCGGTGTCCTCGATGCGCAGGATGAAAACACCCTGGTTGGCACGCGCGAAGGCCCAGGGATACAGCGCCGAGCGGATGTTGCCCAGGTGAATGAAGCCCGTCGGGGACGGGGCAAAACGGGTGCGGACTTGGGTCATGTGGTCAAGGTGTCGAGGCCACGCTGAAGGTCGGCCTGCAGGTCTTGGACATCGTCCAGGCCCACGGCCACACGGATCAGGCCCTGGGTGATGCCGGCGGCCAGGCGCTGGTCTTCGCTCAGGCGTCCGTGCGAGGTGCTGGACGGGTGGGTGATGGTGGTCTTGGTGTCACCGAGGTTCGCGGTGATCGAGCAGATGCGGGTACTGTCGATGACATGGAAGGCATGCCGGCGCGCGAGTTCGGGCCCACCCTGGGCCTGGCCCTTCACGATGAAGGACAGCACCGCCCCGCCCTGCCCGTTCTGCTGGCGCATGGCGAGTTCGTGCTGCGGGTGCGAGGCCAGGCCAGGATAGTAGACGCGCTCGACCTGCGGGTGCGTCTGGAGCCATTGCGCCAGAGCCAGCGCGCGTTCGCTCTGGGCCCTCATGCGGATGGACAGCGTTTCCAGGCCCTTGAGCACCACCCAGGCATTGAAGGGTGACAGGCACATGCCGGCGCTGCGCATCAAGGGCACGAGCTTGCCCTCGATCTCGGCCTGCGGGCCGCACACCGCCCCGGCGATCACGCGCCCCTGGCCGTCGAGGTACTTGGTGCCGGAGTGGATGACGAAATCGGCACCCAGCTGCAGGGGCTGCTGCAGGGCCGGCGAACAGAAGCAGTTGTCCACCGCCAGCCAGGCCCCGGCGCCGTGGGCGATGCCGGCCAGCGCGGCGATGTCGCAGACCTCGGTGAGCGGGTTGGTGGGTGTCTCGGCAAAGAGCAGGCGGGTGTTGGGCCTGAGCGCCGCACGCCACTGGGCCACGTCGGTCTGGGAGACGAAGGTGGTCTCGACGCCGAATTTCGCCATCTCGCCACCCAGCAGCTTGATCGTCGAACCGAACACGCTTTGCGAGCAGATGACGTGGTCGCCCGCCTTGAGCAGGCCCATCACGAGCAGCAGGATGGCCGACATGCCACTGGCGGTGGCGATGCAGGCTTCGGCGCCTTCAAGGGCCGCCAGCCGCCGCTCCATCATCATCGTGGTGGGGTTGGTGAAGCGCGTGTAGACGAAGGCTTCTTCCTCGTTGGCAAACCGTGCGGCCGCCGTGGCAGCGTCCGGGTGCACGAAGCTGCTGGTGAGGAAGAGCGCCTCGGAGTTCTCACCCCAGGGGGTGGCAGGCAGCCCCTCGCGCACCGCCAGGGTGTCCAGGTGGACACCGGGGGGCAGGTCCACGCGGGGGATGCCAGGCTTGTCGCTCATCGCCCCTCCTCCCCTTCAGGCGTCGCCCGCGCTCTGCAGCGCCAGGCGAGTACGACCGGACTCCTCTTCCTCGCCCTGCGAGGTGCGCTGGGTCTCGATGGCCGCGAAGTCTTCGGCGCTCACGTCACCGGTGATGTAGTGCCCATCAAAGCAAGAGGCCTCCAGGCCGTCGAGGCCGGTGTTGAGCGAGCCCACGGCCTTCTTCATCGCCGCGACGTCCTGGTAGATCAGGGCGTCGGCGCCGATGAACTCGCGGATCTCCTCGATGCTGCGTCCATGCGCAATCAGCTCGCTCTTGGTGGGCATGTCGATGCCATACACGTTGGGATAACGCACCGGCGGCGCGGCCGAGGCCATGTAGACCCGGCGCGCTCCTGCCTCGCGGGCCATCTGCACGATCTCGCGCGAGGTGTTGCCCCGCACGATGGAGTCATCCACCAGCAGCACGTTGCGGCCCTTGAACTCCTGGGGCATGGCGTTCAGTTTCTGGCGCACGGATTTCCGGCGCACAGACTGGCCCGGCATGATGAAGGTGCGGCCCACATAGCGGTTCTTCACGAAGCCCTCGCGATAGGGCTTGCCGATCTTCTGTGCCAGTTGCATGGCCGAGGGGCGACTCGATTCGGGAATGGGGATCACCACGTCGATTTCGCTGGGCGGCATCGTCGAGATCAGCCGCTGGGCGAGCGTCTCGCCCATGTTCAGCCGCGCCTGGTAGACCGAAATGCCGTCGATGATGGAGTCCGGGCGGGCGAGATAGACGAACTCGAACACGCAGGGGTTCAGGCTGGGTCGCTCGGCACACTGCTGCGCATGCACCTGACCGTCGAGATCGATGAAGAGGGCTTCGCCAGGCGCCACGTCACGGACGAAGCGGTGCCCGGTGCCTTCCAGCGCCACCGATTCGCTGGCCACCATGACTTCGGGGCCTTCGGGCAAATCGGCCTGGCCGTAGCACAGCGGGCGGATGCCGTAGGGATCGCGGAAGGCCAGCAGACCGTAGCCCGCGATCAGACAGACCACGGCATAAGACCCCTTGATGCGCTTGTGCACGCCGCGCACCGCCTTGAAGACTTCCTCCGGCGTGAGGGGCAAGTCTCGTGCCGCCAGCTCCAGTTCGTGGGCCAGCACGTTGAGCAGCACCTCGGAGTCGCTCTCGGTGTTGAGGTGGCGCCGGTCGATGGCAAAGAGCTCCTTGCGCAGCGCATGGGCGTTGGTGAGGTTGCCGTTGTGCACCAGCACCAGACCGAAAGGTGCGTTCACATAGAAAGGTTGCGCTTCTTCCTCGCTGTAGGCATTGCCGGCCGTCGGGTAGCGCACCTGCCCCAGACCTACGGTGCCGGGCAGGGCACGCATGTTGCGGGTGCGGAACACATCGCGCACCATGCCACGCGCCTTGTGCATGAAGAACTTGGTGTCCATCGCCGTGACGATGCCCGCCGCGTCCTGGCCGCGGTGCTGCAGCAGCAGCAGCGCGTCGTAGATCAGCTGGTTGACCGGCGTCTTCGAGATGACGCCCACGATGCCGCACATGATTTACCTTCCAACAGAGACTTCAACGGGGGGCGAGCCGGTCGGCCAGCTCGCGAGGCATGAGGGGCTTGAGTCCCTGGAGCATCTGCTGCAGCAGCTCCGCCCCATGCGATTCCCGCCAGGGCTCGCTGCGCGCCAGGGGCGTCCAGGTGACGAGCAGGGCCACGACCAGCGCGATCAGCACGCCACGGACCAGCCCGAAGGCCGCGCCCATCAGCCGGTCCAGCAGGCTCAGCGCACTGGCGTGCACCAGCTTCTTGATCAGCCAGGCGAGCATGCCCCAGACGAAGAGCGTGGCGATGAAGACGATGGCAAAGGTGGCGACATGATTGACCGCCGAGCCGGGCGTGCCGATCGGCACGGCCGCACTCCACAAGGGGGTGATCCATTGCGCTGCAAAGAAGGCCACCACCCAGCCCGCCAGGGCCAGGACCTCGAACACCAGGCCGCGGATGATGCCCAGCACCACCGAAACCAGCAGCAAGGTGATGAGGGCGATGTCAACCCAGCCGAGGAGGCTCATGGCTCACAGCGTGAGGATGGCACCGGGCAGGCCGGCCGCCTTGAGTTTGTCGGCGGCCTGCTGCGCCTGCTCGCGCGAGGTGAAGGGCCCGACCCGCACGCGGATGCGCTGGCCGGCCGATGTCTCGACCACCTGGGTGTAGGTCTTCAGGCCCAGTTTCTCGGCCTTGGCCCGGGCGTCACGGGCGCTGGCCGTTTCACTGAAGGCCCCCACCTGGACGACGAAGCGCCCGGCGGCCTCGGGCTGCGCGGCAGCGGCAGGTCGGCCCTCGAGCAGGGCGCGAGCCCGTGCGGCTTCGGTCTCGGCAGCGCGGGCAGGCGGGGCCGGTGCGGGAGATGGTGAGGGAGTCGGGCGCGCCACCGCTGCGGGAGGGGCAGGCGCCGGCACAGGCGGCGGTGCAGCGCTGGCCGGCACCGGTGCGGCTGTGACCGGCTCCGGCGCATCACGCCCCGCCGGCGCTGCCGGCTCCTCGATCACTGTGCGTCCAGGGGCACGCGCGGTCTGGGTTTCAGGCGGGGCCGGCTGCGCCGCCGGTCGAGGCGGTGCCGTGTCGCGCGCCGGAATCTCGATGGGGAGGTCGGTGGGCAACGGACGCGGTTCGGTCTCGAACAGCAATGGGAAGCCGATCACCGCAGCCACGACCAGCACGACCGAGCCGATGAGGCGATGACGGGCTCGCGCACGTGCCTGCTCGATGCTGTCCTCGCTGCCCGGCCTGGGCGCTGGAGCCTCGCCCGAGGCGGCGTTGCGCTTGAAGATGGAGAGCAGACCCATGCGTCTCGGAAGTTGGCCCTGGTCAGCCCAGGTGCCGGGCTGCCAGGCGGGGCAGGCCGTCCTGCAGCACGCCGCCCACGGTGAAGAAGGAGCCGAAGACAAGGATTCTATCAGTCGGGTCTGCCGCGCCGAGGGCTGCGTGCAGCGCATCGAGCGGGCTCGGATGACAGGAGGCCGAGGCGGCCGCTCCGCCCGGGCGGGCCGGCAAGGCCTCCCATCGCCGTTTCAGGTCGGTGCCCGGCAATGCTCGGCCCGTGGGCAGGTCGGTGAAGTACCAGGCATCGATCAACGGGTGCATGCGCAGCAGGATGGCATTGACGTCCTTGTCGGCCATCGCGCCGAACACGGCATGCGTGCGCGGGAAGAAGCCCATCTGGTCGAGGTTCTCGGCCAGCGTGGCCACCGCGTGCGGATTGTGGGCCACGTCCAGCACCAGCGTGGGTTGGCCCGGAATGATCTGGAACCGCCCGGGCAGTTCCACCATGGCCAGGCCATTCCGCACGGCCTGGGCGTTGAGGGGCAGCCGCTCATGCAGGGTCTCGAAGGCCGCCAGCACGCCGGATGCATTGAGCAACTGGTTGGCCCCGCGCAGTGCCGGGTAGGCCAGGGCGTTGTAGCGGCGGTGGCGGCCCGACCAGTTCCATTGCTGGCGGTCGCCGCTGTAGCGGAAGTCCCGCCCGGACAGATGCAGGTCGGCCCCCAGCGCCTGGGCGTGCTCGAGCACGCTGCGTGGCGGCATGGGGTCGCTCACCACCACCGGCCGCCCGGCGCGCATGATGCCGGCCTTTTCGCGTCCGATGCTCTCCCGGTCGGGGCCCAGGTAGTCCATGTGGTCCAGATCGATGCTGGTGATGACGGCACAGTCGGCATCGATCACGTTGACCGCATCCAGGCGCCCGCCCAGGCCCACTTCCAGCACCACGAGGTCGAGTGCTGCCTGCGACAACAGCCGCAGGATGGCAAGGGTGGTGAACTCGAAATACGTCAGACCCTGCCCTTCGCGGGCGACTTCCACCGCCTCGAAATGCGGCAGCAGGGCCTCGGCCGACACCACCTCGCCTCGGATGCGGCAGCGCTCCTGGAAATGCACGAGGTGGGGCGAGGTGTAGACGCCGGTGCGGTAGCCCGCCTGCAGCGCGATGGCCTCCAGCATGGCGCAGGTCGAGCCCTTGCCGTTGGTGCCGGCCACCGTCACCACCGGACAGTCGAATCGGAGCTTCAGCCGGGTGGCCACCGCCTGCACGCGGTCCAGCGTGAGATCGATGGTGCTCGGATGCAGGCGCTCACAGTGCGCCAGCCAGTCGGCCAATGTCGTGGGGGAACTCATGGAGCGATGGTAAGCGGCCAGACGGTTGCCCGGATGGCCGCAGTGTCAATGACGGTGAATGCAAAGGGCCGGCGCGAAGCCGGCCCCGAAACCGCAGCTTGAACGCGTCAGGCCACGGCGTCGGCCGGCTGGCGCTGCAGCATGGCCAGCAGGCGGGCCACCGTGGGACGCAGCTCGCGCCGATCGACGATCATGTCCAGCGCGCCTTTTTGCATCAGGAACTCGGAGCGCTGGAAGCCTTCGGGAAGCTTCTCGCGCACGGTGTTCTCGATCACCCGCGGGCCGGCGAAGCCGATGAGCGCCTTCGGTTCGGCGATGACCACGTCACCGACGAAGGCGAAACTGGCCGACACACCGCCCATGGTGGGATCGGTCAGCACGCTGATGTAGGGCAGCTTGGCCTTGGCCAGGCGGGTGAGCGCCGCATTCGTCTTGGCCATCTGCATCAGGCTCAGCAGGCCTTCCTGCATGCGCGCGCCCCCGGTGGCGGTGAAGCAGATGAAGGGGGTCTTCTGTTCGACGGCGGTTTCGACGCCCCGCACGAAGCGCTCACCCACCACCGACCCCATGGAGCCGCCCATGAAGTCGAACTCGAAGCAGGCCGCCACCACAGGCATGCTGAGCACGGCGCCCCCCATCACCACCAGCGCATCGGTTTCGCCCGTGGTTTCAAGCGCATCCTTCAGGCGATCGGGGTACTTCTTGCTGTCCTTGAACTTGAGCGCATCGACCGGGATGACTTCCTGGCCGATCTCGTAGCGCCCCTCGGCATCGAGGAACTTGTCCAGCCGCGCCCGTGCATTGATGCGGTGGTGATGGGCGCATTTGGGGCAGACGTAGTGGTTCTGCTCAAGGTCGGTCTTGTACAGGACCGACTCGCACGACGGGCACTTGATCCACAGCCCTTCCGGCACCGAACGGCGCTCGGCCGGGTCGGTCTGCTGGATCTTCGGGGGCAGCAGTTTTTCAAGCCAACTCATCGATGAACTCCTTCCAGGCTGTCGAGGGCGGCACGGATCTGCGCGATGAACTCGCGGCCGGCCTGTGCCACGCGGTCGCGCGGCTGATCTTCCAGCAGTTGCACGAGGCGCGAACCGATCACGACCGCATCGGACACCGCGGCGACGGCCCGGGCGGTCTCGGCATCACGGATGCCGAAACCCACACCGACCGGCACGGACACGTGCTCCCGGATGCGGGGCATCATCTGCGCCACGGCCGAGGTGTCCAGGTGGCCGGCGCCCGTCACACCCTTCAGGGACACATAGTACACGTAGCCGCTGGCCACCCGGCCGACCTGCCGCATGCGCTCGTCGGTGGAGGTCGGCGCCAGCAGGAAGATCGGGTCCAGTCCCTGGGATTGCAGGGTGGCGGCAAAGGCTTCACATTCCTCGGGCGGGTAGTCCACCACCAGCACGCCATCCACGCCGGCCTCGCGTGCGGCCTGCACGAAAGCGCCCGCCCCGTGCCGCTGGTCATAGCGCTCGATGGGATTCGCGTAGCCCATCAGCACCACCGGGGTGGTCGTGTTGCGCGCACGGAAGGCCCTCACCTGGTCGAAGACCTGGGGCAGGCCGATGCCGCGGGCCAGCGCCCGTTCGGCGGCCTTCTGGATCACGGGGCCGTCGGCCATGGGGTCGGAAAAGGGCACACCCAGTTCGATCACGTCGGCCCCGGCCTCGGCCAGGGCCAGCATCAGCTCGGGCGTGACGTCGGCGTAAGGATCGCCAGCGGTGACGTAGGGGATGAGGGCCTTGCGGCCTTGCTCGCGCAGGCGAGCGAAGGTGGCGGCGATGCGGCTCATTTCGGCCCTTTCATCGCCTGGGCGTCGCCGCCCTTCACGCTCTGCCCGCGACAGGACGGACGGCAGTAGAACTCGGCGCCCGACAGGTCGGCCACCGTGCCGATGTCCTTGTCGCCACGGCCCGACAGGTTCACGAGCAGGGTCTGGTCCGGGCGCATCGTGGGCGCCAGCTGCATGGCATAGGCCACCGCGTGGCTGGATTCGAGCGCCGGGATGATGCCCTCGGTGCTGCACAGGCGGTGGAAGGCGTCGAGTGCGTCCTTGTCGGTCACGCCCACGTATTCCGCGCGGCCGATGTCCTTCAGGTAGGCATGCTCCGGGCCCACACCGGGGTAGTCCAGGCCGGCCGAGATGGAATGGGTCTCGATGATCTGGCCATTGTCGTCCTGCAACAGGTAGGTGCGGTTGCCATGCAGCACGCCCGGCGTACCCGCACTCAGTGAAGCCGCATGCTTGCCGGTGTCCAACCCCTCCCCGGCCGCCTCGACGCCGATCAGGCGCACCGACTCGTGCGGGATGTAGGGGTAGAAGATGCCCATGGCGTTGCTGCCACCGCCTACGCAGGCAATCACGGCGTCGGGCTGGCGGCCGGTCATCTCGGGCATCTGCACGAGGCATTCCTCTCCGATCACGCTCTGGAAGTCGCGCACCATGGCGGGATAAGGTGCCGGACCGGCCACCGTGCCGATGATGTAGAAGGTGTTCTCCACATGGGTGACCCAGTCGCGCAGGGCCTCGTTGAGCGCATCCTTGAGGGTGCGAGAGCCGCTTTCCACCGGCACCACGGTCGCGCCCAGCAGGTGCATGCGATAGACATTGGGCGACTGGCGCTTGACGTCCTCGCTGCCCATGTACACGACGCATTCCATGCCGTAGCGGGCACAGATCGTGGCCGTGGCCACGCCGTGCTGGCCGGCGCCCGTCTCGGCGATCACGCGCGGCTTGCCCATGCGGCGTGCCAGCAGGGCCTGGCCGATGGTGTTGTTCACCTTGTGCGCGCCGGTGTGGTTGAGGTCCTCGCGCTTGAGGTAGATCTGGGCACCGCCGAGTTCGCGGCTCAGACGCGCGGCGTGATAGACGGGGCTCGGGCGGCCGACGAAGTGGGCCAGTTCGCTGCGGAATTCGGCCTGGAACTCCGGGTCGTGGCGGTAATGCTCATAGGCCGCCTTGAGTTCATCCAAGGCATGGGTGAGGGTTTCGGCGACGAAGGAGCCGCCGTAGGGGCCGAAATGCCCCCGGGCATCGGGTTGCTGGTAGTTCAACATGACTTCAGGTGAAAGGTGTCAGGCGATGGCGGCCGCGATGCGCGCGTCAGCCTCGCGGACGGCTTCGCAGAACCGGCGCATGGCCACGGCATCCTTGATGCCTTTGGCGGATTCGACGCCGGAACTCACGTCAACGGCCCAGGGCCGGACCTGAAGCACCCCATCGGTCACGTTTGCAGGATTCAACCCACCAGACAAAACGACCGGAGAGGGCACGTCGGAGGGGATGAGTGACCAATCGAAAACCTTTCCACCGCCACCATAACCCTCCACGTGTGCATCCAGCAACACGCCCTGGGCGGTGGCAAACCGCTGAACAAAGTGTAGCAAATCGAACCCCGGTGCCATCCGGGCGGCACGCAGGTAGGGTCGGCCATGGGCTTCGCACGCCTCGGGCGCCTCGTCCCCATGGAACTGAAGCACCAGATGTGGAATGGCCTCACAAGCGCGGCGCACCTCGTCGGCTGTCGCATTGACGAACAGGCCCACGGGTGTCACGAAAGGAGGCAGCCGCCGAGCCAGCGCCACGGCACGCTCCAGGCTCACATGGCGGGGGCTTTTCGGGTACAGGACCAGACCGATCGCGTCAGCCCCCGCCTGCACGGCAGCGTCCACATCCTCCTCGCGGGTCAGGCCGCAGATCTTGATGCGGGTGCGTTGAGGAGGCACGGTCATGAAGGCATCTCCGGATTGTCAGGGCCGGGCAGCCAGTCGTGAGCCGGCGTCCGGTCGGGGAGGTTCAGCGCCGCATCGTAGCGCGGGCCCAGAAAGTAGAGCCCGTCGGGCGCAAACGTCGGCGCTGCCATGCTGCGGTCTCGGCCAGCCAGCACCGCCCCCACCCACTGAGGAGCCCGTGTGCCGGTTCCCACGGCCAGCAGACAGCCCATCAGGTTGCGCACCATGTGATGCAGGAAGGCGTTGGCCTCGAACTCGAAGCGCCAGTAGGCACCATGGCGCGAGATGGAGATCTCGTAGAGGGTCTTGACGGGTGTGCGGGCCTGGCATTCCGACGACCGGAACGCACTGAAATCATGCTCGCCGATCAGGCAGGCCGCCGCGTCGCGCATCGCCTGAGCGTCCAGCGGGCGAAAGACCCAGCCCGCAGCCCCCGCCTCCACGGAAGGTCTCACGGGCGACTGGAGCAGCACGTAGGCATAGCGCCGGGACCGGGCGCTGTTGCGCGCGTGAAAGCCCTCCGGCACCGGCCGGCACCATTGCACCGCAATGTCGGCCGGAAGGAAGGTGTTCGTGCCTCGCACCCAGGAGAAGGGCTCTCGCACGACGTCGGTGTCCAGATGAACCACCTGATTGAGGCCGTGTACGCCCGCATCCGTGCGCCCGGCACACATGACCTGCACCGGACGATCTGCGAACCGCGACAGGGCCGCCTGCAGGTGGTCTTGCACCGTGTGTCCCCCCGGCTGGCTCTGCCAGCCTTGGTAGGCGGTGCCACGGTAACTGACGCCCAGCGCGATTCTCAAACCAGACCTTCCGCTTTCAGGGTCGCTCACAAGCAAGAAGGGCCAGGCACCTCACCAGGCCCTGGCCCCTTCCGGGAGAGCTACCCGTGTCAGACCAACTCGGCCAGCATGCTCTGAGCCTTGGCCTTGAGCGCCCCACTGGACTTGGAAACCACTTCCTGGAGGAGCTCTCGCGCGCCCTCCCGGTCGCCAATCTGGCGGAACTCCTCGGCCAGTTCGAGCTTGCGCTCCATCGGGTCCCCGGTCTCGCCAGCTTCGCCCAGATCCAGGCTGGCGAGATCGTCGGAGGCGGCCCCTTGACCAGGCGCCGTCGATCCCAGA
The DNA here is from genome assembly GCF_002930615.1 of Caldimonas caldifontis. GTDB lineage: Bacteria > Pseudomonadota > Gammaproteobacteria > Burkholderiales > Burkholderiaceae_C > Caldimonas > Caldimonas caldifontis. The sequence goes on from NZ_PSNX01000002.1 coordinate 185,355, forward strand.
TCCAGGGAGATATCACCCAGATCGAAATCCATCGAGCGAGAGCTCGGCCCTTCAGCACGCACAGCCTCGGCCGGCGCCTCGACGGCCGGAAGGTCGGGCAGTTCGAAGGACATGCCCGCATCGGGCTCAGCCGGGGCCGGGCTGGATGCGCTGAAGGCCGGTGCGGCAGCGAGGGGCTTGGTGGCTTCCGTGTCGAATGCACGCGCCGGCGGCTCATCCGGGATGGGCAGGTCCAGGTCCAGGTCAACATCGCCCCGGGCAGGTGGCACATCCGAGAACTTCGAGGGCGTGGGCATCACCGACTGGGGCATGGTGCTGGCCCCCAACGGCTCGTAGCCACCTTGGGGCAACTTCGCCGACTCGGCAGGCGCGCCACCCGGCTGGTACAGCGCATTGTCGGGATCGATCTGGCGACCCAGTTCCTGGGCACGCGCCCAGTCCTCACCTTGCCCCGCCGTCAGGCCATACAACTGTGTGGCCAGGAGTTCGAAGCCCTTGCTGTCACGGCGCTTGGCATACACCTCCAGCAGCTTGGTGCGGATGGCCAGGCGATCCGGATTGGCACGCATGGCCTCTTTCAGGATCTCCTCGGCCTGCAGGTCGCGGCCATAGGCCAGGTACACGTCGGCCTCAGCCACGGGATCGACATCACCGATGGCGTCGAGCTGGCTCAGGGAGTAGCTCAGCGAGGACGGAGCGCCAGAGGCGTCCTTGGTGTCCACACGCTGGCCACCGCTGGCGCCGAAGAAGGAGTCCGGTTGCAACCGGCTTTCGAGGAAGGACGTCTCACCGCTGTCCTTCTTGGTGCGAGAACGCAGGCGGTACACCCCGAGACCCACCAGAAGCGCCACCAGGCCGCCGGCCAGCGGCAGCACCAGCGGGTTGGCCAGCAGGTCGTCGATCAGGCTGGGCTCGGGGGCGACGGGCACCGGTGCCGGACGGGGGGCCGGCGCAGGCGCCGGGGGCGCTTCGGCCACGGCGGGTTCGGACGCCGGAGCCTCGGCTGCACTGGCGGCCGCCTCCGCGGCGGCAACCGGTTCGCTGGCAGCGGACGCCGGGGTGTCAGCCGCGGGAGCCTGGGCCACTGCCTGCGGCTGAGGCGCCGGGGTGGGAACGGGAGAGACCGGCACAGTCACCGCGGGCGCCGGGGACGGCGCTGCGGCCGGCGCGGGGGCCGCAGCCGCAGGCGTTCCTTCCGGGGCGATCCGTTTGAGCTCCTCCACATTGCGAGACAGCTCCGCCACGCGCGAAGCCGCCTCCTGCCGCTGACGCTCCTGGGCGATCCGGTCTTCCGCTGAGGCGCCAGGCGCCGCAGCAACTGCGCCTTTGCTGAGGGTGAGTCGGTCCGGCGCCGCATCGCCAGCGGGGCGGCGGTCTTCCACCGCTGCTTCCACGCGTCCGGAGGCCTGGCGGCTGGGTTCGTCGGCCGCCGTCTGCTGGGCTGCCGAGGCCAAGCGCTGACGGAAGGCATTGAAGTCGGCGCTCTGGGCCTGGATGATCTGGCGCGCTTCCCCGGGGCTCACAGACTGGGCCTGTTCGGCGCCCGGCACACTGAGCACGGCGCCGGCACGCAGCCGGTTCATGTTCTCGCCGATGAAAGCTTGCGGGTTGGCCTGGTACAAGGCCACCAGCATCTGATCCAGAGAGGCTCCCGGGCGCTGCACACGCGCAGCGATGCCATAGAGAGTGTCGCCGCGACGGACCTGGTATTCATCGGTCTGAACGGCGTCGGCCCTCGGGGCCGGAGCCGGCGTCGCGGCGGGTGCCGGGGCGCTCGGTCGCGCCGTGGCAGCGGGACGGCTTTCTTGGGCGGGAGCAGGTGACGGCGCAGGAGCGCTCAGGATGGGCGCCGTGCCCGGTGCGGGTGCGGCGGCACGACGGGTCGGAGGATCCAGCAGCAAGGTGTACTCGCGCACGAGTCGTCCGGATGTCCATGACAACTCAAGGATCACATCGACAAAAGGCTCCTGCACAGCCCGGTCGCTCACGACGCGCAGGTAGGGGCGCCCATCCGGACGACGCTCCAGCGTGACGCGGGTGCCGGTCAAGACCGCGTTGTACTCGACCCCGGCCGCACGATAGGCGTCCGGAGGCGCAACGCGAGCGGTGAGATTGGCTGACTCCTCCGGCGTGAGGCTCGTGACGTCGATCTCGGCCCGCAAGGTTTCACCCAAAGCCGACTGGACCGTCAGCCGGCCCAGCCCCAGAGCAGCGGCTTGGCCGGCAGCCAGGAACATGGCAGCCGCAGCCACCCCGGACAGAGCGAAACGCCCAAGCGAATGTGAATATTGTTTCAAGGCGTCTCCCAATGAATCAAGCCGCCGCCAGCAAAAGCAGGCCTGCAGAACAATCAATCAATGCGATTTTCCGCAGGAAAGACAGAAATCACAATAGCATCAAGTAGATACACTGACAAGCTCATGCAATGGCTGACATTTATGCCAGCTTCGAATGCCGGAAACATTGCACAAACTGTGGGCTTGACGCCACAAATTCCGTCGCTCACTGCCCGATGATGATTCTCAGCATGCGCCGCAACGGCTCAGCAGCCCCCCAGAGCAGCTGATCGCCGATGGTGAAGGCGCCGAGGTACTCCGGCCCCATCGCGAGCTTGCGCACCCGGCCCACCGGGATGGTGAGCGTGCCCGTGACCGCCACCGGCGTGAGGTCGCGCATCGTGTCCTCGCGGGTGTTCGGCACGAGTTTCACCCAGTCGTTGTCGGCGGCGATCATCGCCTCGATGTCGGCCAGCGGCACATCCTTCTTCAGCTTGAAGGTCAGGGCCTGGCTGTGGCACCGCATGGCGCCGATGCGTACGCAGAAGCCATCCACCGGAATGGCCGGGGTTCCAAAGGCTTCCCCGATCCCCAGGATCTTGTTGGTCTCCGCCCCACCCTTCCATTCCTCGCGGCTCACGCCATTGCCCAGGTCCTTGTCGATCCAGGGAATGAGCGAGCCGCCCAGGGGCACGCCGAAGTTGGCCACTTCCTCGGCCGACAGGCTGCGCTGCTTGCCGATGATGCGCCGGTCGATCTCCAGGATGGCGCTCTTGGGGTCGTCCAGCAGCGAGCGCACCTCGGCGTTGAGCGTGCCGAACTGCGTCAGCAGCTCGCGCATGTGCTGAGCCCCGCCCCCGGAGGCGGCCTGGTAGGTCATCGAGCTCATCCACTCGACCAATCCCGCCTTGTAGAGCGCACCCACGCCCATCAGCATGCAGCTCACCGTGCAGTTGCCGCCGATCCAGTTGCGGCCCCCCTTGGCGAGCGCGTTCTTGATCACCGGCATGTTGACCGGGTCGAGGATGATGACCGCATCATCCTTCATGCGCAGCGTCGAGGCGGCGTCGATCCAGTGACCTTTCCAGCCTGCCGCACGCAGCTTCGGGAACACCTCGGAGGTGTAGTCGCCACCCTGGGCGGTGATGATGATGTCGCAGCGCTGGAGCGCCCCCAGGTCGAAGGCGTCCTTCAGCGTCTTTTCATTCTTTGCCATTGAAGGAGCAGCGCCGCCCGCATTGCTGGTGCTGAAGAACATCGGCTCGATGAGGTCGAAGTCGCCTTCGGCCTGCATGCGATCCATGAGTACCGAGCCGACCATGCCGCGCCAGCCCACCAAACCTACCAGAGTCGTTGCCATCGTTGTCTATCGCCAGAAGAGTTGCTGTTCGGGTGAGGAGCCCACCGGGCTCCGGGCAGGATGTCAGCCCTGGGCTTTCAGGCGGGCGACCACGGCGTCGCCCATCTCCTTCGTGCCCACACGGGTGGTGCCTTCGCTGTGGATGTCGGCCGTGCGCAGGCCCTGCGCCAGCACATCCTTCACGGCCCGCTCGATGCGGTCGGCCGCCTCGGCCTGATCCAGGCTGAAGCGCAGCATCATCGCCGCGCTCAGGATGGTGGCCAGCGGATTGGCCACGCCCTGCCCGGCGATGTCAGGCGCCGAACCGTGGCTGGGTTCATACAGGCCCTGCTTGCGGTCATTGAGAGACGCCGACGGCAGCATGCCGATGGAGCCCGTGAGCATCGCCGCCTCGTCGGACAGGATGTCGCCGAACATGTTGCCGGTGACGATCACGTCGAAGTTCTTCGGGGCCTTCACCAGCTGCATCGCGGCGTTGTCGACATACATGTGGTCGAGCTCGACATCCGGGTACTGGGCATGGACCTCGGTGACCACGTCCTTCCAGAACTGGAAGGTCTCCAGCACATTGGCCTTGTCGACGCTGGTGACCTTCTTGCCACGCTTGCGGGCCGCCTGGAAGGCGACATGGGCGATGCGCTCGATCTCGGGGCGGCTGTAGCGCATCGTGTCGAAGGCCTCGGGTGCGCCCTGGAAGGCACCGTCGGGAGACGCGCGACGACCGCGCGGCTGGCCGAAGTAGATGTCTCCGGTGAGCTCACGGATGATGAGGATGTCCAGGCCCGCCACCAGCTCGGGCTTGAGGCTGGAGGCGTGGGTGAGCTGCTCATAGCAGATCGCCGGACGGAAGTTGGCAAAGAGCTGCAGGTGCTTGCGCAGGCCGAGGATGGCCTGCTCGGGACGCAGTGCGCGCTCGAGCTTGTCGTACTTCCAGTCGCCCACGGCACCAAAGAGCACGGCATCGGCCTGTTGGGCCAGCTTGAGGGTGGATTCCGGCAGAGGGTGGCCCTGTGCTTCATAGGCGGCACCGCCGACCAGGGCCTCCTCCATCTCGAAACCCAGGTCGAGCGCGCGAAGCACCTTGACGGCCTCGGCCACGATCTCGGTGCCGATGCCGTCACCCGGCAGGACTGCGATCTTCATTGTCTTCCTTGTGTCTTGGAATCCGGGGGCCAGTTTCAGCCGACCAGTCGATGGTTGAGCCAGGGCTTGCGTGCCAGGCGTTCGGCCTCGAAGGCCTTGATCTTGTCGGCATGGCGCAGGGTCAGGCCGATGTCGTCGAAGCCGTTGAGCAGGCAGTACTTGCGGAACGGCTGCACCTCGAAGGACAGTTCGCTGCCATCGGGCTTGACCACCACCTGACGCGGCAGATCGATGGTGAGCTCGTAGCCGACAAAGGCGTTCACCTCATCGAACAGCCGGGCCACCTCATGCTCAGGCAGCACGATGGGCAGCAGGCCGTTCTTGAAGCAGTTGTTGAAGAAGATGTCAGCAAAGCTGGGCGCGATGAGGGCGCGAAACCCGTACTGCTCGATCGCCCAGGGCGCATGCTCCCGGCTGGAGCCGCAGCCGAAGTTCTTGCGGGCCAGCAGCACCGACGCGCCCTGGTAGCGCGGCTGGTTGAGCACGAAGTCCGGGTTGGGCTTGCGCGAAGCCGGGTCCTGACCGGGCTGCCCCACGTCGAGGTAGCGCCATTCGTCGAACAGGTTGGGGCCGAAGCCCGTGCGCTTGATCGACTTCAGGAACTGCTTGGGGATGATGGCGTCGGTGTCGACGTTCTCCCGGTCCATCGGCGCGACCAGGCCCTTGTGTACGGTAAACGGGTTCATGGCGTCACTTCTTGCGGCTGGCCGCTTCTTCCATCGTTTCCCCGACCTTCTGGACATCCTTGCCCAGTCCCTGGATGGTGTTGCAGCCTGTCAGGCCGAAGCTCGCCAACATCAGAACGATCCACAGGTGTTTCATCGCCACTCTCCTCATGCAATCCGACGCACGTCGACGAAATGACCTTCGATGGCCGCTGCTGCCGCCATCGCCGGGCTGACCAGATGGGTGCGACCACCCGCCCCCTGACGCCCCTCGAAGTTGCGATTCGAGGTGGATGCGCAACGCTCGCCCGGTTCGAGTCGATCGGCGTTCATCGCCAGGCACATCGAGCAGCCAGGCTCGCGCCATTCGAAACCGGCCGCCTTGAAGACCTGGTCCAGGCCCTCGCGCTCGGCCTGCTCCTTCACGAGGCCCGAGCCAGGCACCACCATCGCCAGCTTGACATTCGCGGCCACCTTGCCACCGAGACGGCGCACCACCGCGGCAGCCTCACGCAGGTCTTCGATGCGCGAATTCGTGCAAGATCCGATGAAGACCTTGTCGATGCGCACATCCGCCAGCGCCTTGTTGGGCTCAAGCCCCATGTACTTCAGGGCCCGCTCCATGGCCCCGCGCTTGATGGGATCCTTCTCTTTGTCGGGATCCGGTACACGATCTTCGATGGACAGCACCATTTCGGGCGAGGTGCCCCACGTCACCTGAGGACGGATCTGGCTGGCGTCCAGCTCGACCACTGCATCCCAATGCGCATCGGGATCGGAGTACAGGGTGCGCCAGTAAGCCACCGCCTGGTCCCATTCAACGCCGGAGGGTGAGAACGGACGGCCCTTGACGTACTGGATGGTGGTGTCATCCACGGCCACCAGGCCGGCGCGGGCTCCGGCCTCGATGGCCATGTTGCACACCGTCATGCGACCTTCCATGCTCAGCGCACGGATGGCGCTGCCGGCAAACTCGATGGTGTAGCCGGTGCCGCCGGCCGTGCCGATCTTTCCGATGATGGCCAGCACGATATCCTTGGCACTGCACCCGCGTGGCAAAGTGCCCTCGACCTTGACCAGCATGTTCTTGGCCTTCTTGGCGAGCAGCGTCTGCGTGGCCATCACGTGTTCGACCTCGCTCGTGCCGATGCCGTGCGCCAGGGCTCCGAATGCCCCATGGGTGGATGTGTGGCTGTCACCGCACACCACGGTCATGCCGGGCAGCGTGGCGCCATTTTCCGGACCGATCACGTGCACGATGCCCTGGCGTTTGGACAGGAATGGGAAGTAGGCGGCCGCACCCGACTCCTTGATATTGGCGTCCAGCGTGGTGATCTGTTCCTTGCTGATCGGATCGGCGATGCCGTCGTAGCCTCGCTCCCACCCTGTCGTGGGTGTGTTGTGATCGGCGGTGGCCACGATGGAACTGACGCGCCAGACCTTGCGCCCCGCCTGGCGCAAGCCTTCGAAGGCCTGGGGGCTGGTCACTTCGTGGACCAGGTGGCGATCGATGTAGAGGATGGCGGTGCCATCGTCTTCGGTATGGACGACGTGCTCGTCCCAGATCTTGTCGTACAGCGTGCGGCCCATGGCTGTCTCGTCGGGTGGGGAACCTGTGATTTTAAGCGTTTCGAAACAAAGAACCCGGCTCGAGGCCGGGTTCCGTCGGGGCTGTGTCAGGCCGGAGGGCCGGCCTGGCACCTCCGTCAGCCGCGCTGGGCTAGCGGTTTGACATCGCGCTTCTCGGAGCCGACGAAGAGCTGGCGCGGACGGCCGATCTTGTACTCGGGGTCGCCGATCATCTCGTTGAGCTGGGCAATCCAGCCCACCGTGCGGGCCAGCGCGAAGATCGCCGTGAACAGGCTCACCGGAATGCCGATGGCGCGCTGGACGATGCCGGAGTAGAAATCGACGTTCGGGTACAGCTTGCGGGCCACGAAGTATTCATCTTCCAGCGCGATCTTTTCGAGCTCCATGGCGAGCTTGAACAGCGGGTCGTTGCCCAGGCCCAGCTCGTTGAGCACCTCGTGGCAGGTTTCGCGCATCAGCTTGGCGCGCGGGTCGTAGTTCTTGTACACGCGGTGGCCGAAGCCCATCAGGCGCACGCCGGAGTTCTTGTCCTTGACCTTGGTGATGAACTCGCCGATCTTGGCCACACCGCCCATCTTCTGGATGTCTTCCAGCATGTTCAGGCAGGCCTCGTTGGCACCGCCGTGGGCCGGACCCCACAGGCAGGCCACGCCCGCAGCGATGGCCGCAAACGGGTTGGTGCCCGACGAGCCGCACAGGCGCACCGTGGAGGTCGAGGCGTTCTGCTCGTGATCGGCGTGCAGGATGAAGATGCGGTCCAGGGCGCGCACCACCACGTCGTTGGGCTCGTACTCCTCGCAGGGGGTTCCGAACATCATGCGGGTGAAGTTCGCGGAATAGGACAGCGAATTCTTCGGGTAGATGTAGGGCTGGCCGATGGAGTACTTGTAGGCCATCGCCACCAGCGTGGGCATCTTGGCGATCAGCCGGATGGCCGAGATCTCACGATGCTGCGGGTTGTTGATGTCGGTGCTGTCGTGATAGAAGGCCGACAACCCTCCCACCAGGCCCGTCAGCACGGCCATCGGGTGAGCATCACGGCGGAAGCCCCGCAGGAAGAACTGCATCTGCTCGTTGACCATCGTGTGGTTGGTCACACGCGAATCGAAGTCCTTCTTCTGCTCCGCGTTGGGCAACTCGCCGTACAGCAGCAGGTAGCAGGTTTCGAGGAAATCACAGTTCTCGGCCAGCTGCTCGATGGGATAGCCGCGGTAGAGCAGCTCGCCCTTGTCACCATCGATGTAGGTGATGGCGGAGTTGCACGATGCTGTCGACAGGAAACCCGGGTCATAGGTGAACTTGCCCGTCTGAGCGTACAACTTGCGGATATCGATCACATCCGGGCCGATCGTGCCCTTGTAGATGGGCAGCTCCATCGAAGGGCTGCCGTCGGAGAACGACAGGGTGGCTTTCACATCGGACGGTGTCATGGCTCTTCCTTGAGGCTATCGAAAGTCGTCATCCGCGCTGGCGCAGCAGGGTGAGCACCTCACGCACCTCGGCGCGATCGAGCTCACCTTGCGGCTCCTTGCGGGCGAGGAGCAGGTCCAGCAGATCGTTGTCCGCCAGCTCCATCAGGGCCTCGAGCCCTTCAGACTGGCGCATGGTGATCGCAGACCCGTGGCGCGCAAAAAAGCGCTCGATGAACAGGTCGTTCTCCAGCAGGCCGCGCCGGCAGCGCCAGCGAAGCTTGCTCAGAGCCCGTTCGTCGAGTGCAGTGTCCATCATCTGGCTTGCATCAAGCTGATCAGACCGCCCGGCGGACCATCAGCTCCTTGATCTTGCCGATCGCCTTCGTGGGGTTCAGGCTCTTCGGGCAGACATCCACGCAGTTCATGATGGTATGGCAGCGGAACAGGCGGTACGGGTCCTCGAGGTTGTCGAGACGCTCGTTCGTGGCCTGGTCGCGGCTGTCGGCGATGAAGCGGTAGGCCTGCAGGAGGCCCGCCGGACCGACGAACTTGTCGGGGTTCCACCAGAAACTCGGGCAGCTGGTGGAACAGCTCGCGCAGAGAATGCACTCGTACAGGCCGTTGAGCTCGTCTCGCTCCTCGGGCGACTGCAGGCGCTCCTTCTCGGGCGGCGGCGTGTCGTTGACGAGGTAGGGCTTGATCGAGTGGTACTGCTTGAAGAACTGCGTCATGTCGACGATCAGGTCCCGCACCACCGGCAGGCCCGGCAGGGGCTTGAGCACCACCGTGTCAGGCAGCGTGCGCATGTTGGTCAGACAGGCCAGGCCGTTCTTGCCGTTGATGTTCATCGCGTCCGAGCCGCACACGCCTTCACGGCAGGAACGGCGGAAGGACAAGGTGGGGTCAACGGCCTTGAGCTTGACGAGGGCGTCCAGCAGCATGCGCTCGGAGCCGTCGAGCTCCACCTGCAGGGTCTGCATGTAGGGCTTGGCGTCCTTGTCCGGGTCGTAGCGATAGATCTGGAAGGTTCGCAGGGTCATGAGGATACTCCGGGCGCAGACATCAGAAGGAACGGACCTTGGGCGGGATGGACTCCACCGTGAGCGGCTTGAGGTTCACCGGCTTGTATTCCAGACGGTTGCCTTCGCTGTACCACAGGGTGTGCTTCATCCAGTCACGGTCGTTGCGGCCGTTCGGGAACTCGGGGGTGTCGGCATAGTCGTTCACCGTGTGAGCGCCACGGCTTTCCTTGCGAGCTGCCGCCGACACGATGGTGGCCTGCGCCGCCTCGATGAGGTTCTCGACCTCGAGCGCCTCGACGCGCGCGGTGTTGAATACCTTGGACTTGTCCTTCAGCGTGATGGCCTTCACACGCTCAGCGATCTCGGCCATCTTCACCACCCCCTCGTCCATGCTGGCCTGGGTGCGGAACACGCCCGCATGCTGCTGCATGGTCTTGCGGATGTCGTTGGCCACGTCCTGGGCGTACTCACCCGAGGTGCTGGCATCCAGGCGGGCCAGGCGGGCCAAGGACACGTCGGCAGCGTCCTTGGGCAACGGCTTGTGCGACCGGGTCTGCTTGAAGGATTCCACGATGTGATTACCCGCCGCCCGACCAAAGACCAGCAGGTCCAGCAGCGAGTTCGTGCCCAGGCGGTTGGCGCCATGCACGCTCACGCAGGAACACTCCCCCACCGCGTACAGGCCGTTGACGACAGCATTGGGGTTGCCGCCCTGGGGCATGACCACCTGGCCGTGGATGTTGGTCGGAATGCCGCCCATCTGGTAGTGGATGGTCGGCACCACAGGGATCGGCTCCTTGGTGATGTCGACGTTGGCAAAGTTGTGCCCGATCTCATAGACCGAGGGCAGGCGCTTCATGATGGTGTCGGCGCCCAGGTGGGTCATGTCGAGCACGACGTAGTCCTTGTTCGGACCACAGCCACGGCCCTCCTTGATCTCCTGGTCCATGCAGCGCGAGACGAAGTCACGCGGCGCGAGGTCCTTGAGCGTCGGGGCGTAGCGCTCCATGAAGCGTTCGCCGTTGCTGTTGCGCAGGATGGCGCCTTCGCCGCGGCATCCTTCGGTCAACAGCACCCCGGCGCCGGCCACCCCGGTGGGGTGGAACTGCCAGAACTCCATGTCCTCGAGCGGGATGCCGGCGCGCGCCGCCATGCCCAGACCGTCACCAGTGTTGATGAAGGCGTTCGTCGAGGCTGCATAGATGCGCCCGGCACCGCCGGTGGCCAGCAGCACGGTCTTGGCCTCGAGGATGTGCACGTCGCCGGTTTCCATCTCCAGCGCCGTCACGCCCACGACGTCGCCCTCGGCGTCACGGATCAGATCCAGGGCCATCCATTCGACGAAGAACTGGGTGCGCGCGCGCACGTTTTGCTGGTACAGCGTGTGCAGCATCGCGTGCCCGGTGCGGTCGGCTGCGGCGCAAGCGCGCTGCACGGGCTTTTCGCCGTAGTTGGCCGTGTGACCGCCGAAGGGACGCTGGTAGATCGTGCCGTCCGGGTTGCGGTCGAAGGGCATGCCGAAATGTTCGAGCTCGTACACAACCTTCGGCGCCTCGCGGCACATGAACTCGATGGCGTCCTGGTCGCCCAGCCAGTCTGACCCCTTGACGGTATCGAAGAAGTGGTAGTGCCAGTTGTCTTCCGACATGTTGCCCAGCGACGCCCCGATGCCACCCTGGGCTGCAACGGTGTGGGAGCGGGTCGGGAAGACCTTGGACAGCACGGCCACGTTCAGGCCGGCCAGAGCGAGCTGCAGCGAGGCCCGCATGCCGGAGCCACCGGCTCCGACGATGACGACGTCAAACTTGCGCTTGGGCAGAGAAGTTCCGATATGCATTTCTTACAGCCTCCACAACACCTGGATTGCCCAGCCGGCGCAGCCGACCAGCCACACGATCGTGAACACCTGGAGCGTGAGCTTGATGCCCACCGGCTTCACGTAGTCCATCCAGATGTCGCGCATGCCCACCCAGGCGTGGTAGAGCAGCGAAATGATGACGACGAAGGTCAGCACCTTCATCCACTGGCTCGAGAAGATGCCTGCCCAGCGGTCATAGCCCAGTTCCCCAGGCATCAGGACCTGCACCAGCAGGACGATGGTGAACAGCGCCATCAGCGCCGCCGTGACGCGCTGGGCCAGCCAGTCGCGGAAACCGTAATGCGCCCCGACGACCAGGCGCTTGGAACCGTAGTTCTTGCTCATCGTGGAAATCCTGTTCTCTGGTCTTGGTCAGTACAGCCCGAACAGCTTGGCACCCAGCACCACCGTCAGCAGCACGCTCAGCCCGAGCGTCACGACGGCCGAACTCTTGCCCTGCTCCTTGGAGACCGTGTGGTACATGTCCATCCACAGATGACGCAAGCCGGCAATGAAGTGGTGCAGATAAGCCCAGATCAGTGCCAGAACCACCAGCTTGAGCAGCCAGCCAGGCACAAAACCGAGACCGACACTGAACGCACTCGTGAACAGGTCGTAAGACACCTCGGAACTCACGCTGGTGTCGAACATCCAGATCACCAGCGGCATCAGCAGGAACATCAGTGCGCCGCTCACGCGATGCAAGATGGACACGATGCCGGCCGCCGGCAGCCGGTACTTGATGATCTCCGTGACGTGGATGTTGCGGTAGACCGGTCTTTCTTTGGCGATCTCTGACATACCCAACCTTGTCTGTAACAGATGTGAAACCGACTGATTTTATTGCAACGCAGCAGGCGCGCCGCTGAACCGTTGCGAGCAACGCACCGTCATTGCACCTCGTTGCGGTAATAGTGCGTTGCCGTGTTGTAGAGACCGCGACGAAACTCCACCGGGCGATCACCGTAGGTCAAGGAGAGCCGCTCCACGCTCAACAGGGGATATCCCGGCGCCACCGACAGCAGTCCCGCGGAAAATTCATCCGCTGCAACCGCGCGCAGTTTCTCGTCAGCGCGGATCATGCGCACGCCGAATTCGGTCTCGAACAACGCATACATCGGGCCGCGGTACTCCCCCAGACGCTCGGCCGTGAGTCCCTTGAAGAGCTGACCATTGAGCCAGATGTCATCCAGCACCACCGGCACCCCTTTCGCGCTGAGCAGGCGACGGATCTGCAGCGCGGTGTCGCCCGACTTGAGCTCCAGGGCCCGCGCCACCTCGGCCGGCGCACGCAGGCGGCGGCAGTCGATCACGCGGCGCTCGAAAGGCACGGTCGCCGGCTCATCCGGTGTGAGGCGCAAGAACCGGTACTGCACCCGTTCTTCGGCGTGCGTGGCCACGAAGGTGCCCTTGCCCTGGCGGCGCACCAGGAGATTCTCGGCCGCCAGCTCATCGATGGCCTTGCGCACCGTGCCTTGACTCACACGGTAGCGGGCCGCCAGCTCCACCTCACTGGGAATGGCCTCGCCCGGGCGCCACTCCCCACCCTGCAAGCTGCGGGTGATCAGTGCCTTGATCTGCTGATAGAGCGGGCTGAACGCCGGCCCCGCCGCATCAGGCGAGGCTGGATCCATCGGGCTCTGAGAGGGCTGTTGTGCCATGGCCGGGATTGCAACATATCGTTTGCACGAAGTCCAGGGACAGATGTCTTATATAAGACATAAGATGACAAACCTCGTGGTTTCCCGCCCCACTTTGGCCTAAACTTCGGAACGGTCACAACCTCCCCTTCCCCCTTGGAGCCAACCATGAGCAAGAAACCCGTTCGCGTCGCCGTCACCGGCGCCGCCGGCCAGATCGGCTACGCGCTGCTGTTCCGCATCGCCTCCGGCGAGATGCTGGGCAAGGACCAGCCCGTCATCCTGCAACTGCTGGAGATCCCCGACGAGAAGGCCCAGAAGGCGCTCAAGGGCGTGATGATGGAGCTGGAAGACTGCGCCTTCCCGCTGCTGGCCGGCATGGAAGCCCACAGCGATGCCAAGGCGGCGTTCAAGGACACCGACTACGCCCTGCTGGTGGGCGCCCGTCCGCGCGGCCCGGGCATGGAGCGCGCCGATCTGCTGGCCGCCAACGCCCAGATCTTCACCGCCCAGGGCAAGGCGCTCAACGAGTCTGCCTCGCGCAACGTCAAGGTGCTGGTGGTGGGCAACCCGGCCAACACCAATGCCTATATCGCGATGAAGAGCGCCCCGGACCTGCCGCGCGAGAACTTCACCGCCATGCTGCGGCTGGACCACAACCGCGCACTGAGCCAGATCGCCGCCAAGACCGGCAAGCCCGTGGCCTCGATCAAGAAGCTGTGCGTGTGGGGCAACCACTCCCCCACGATGTACGCCGACTACCGCTTCGCGACCATCGACGGCGCCTCGGTCAAGGACATGATCAACGATCACGCCTGGAACAAGGACGTCTTCCTGCCCACCGTGGGCAAGCGCGGTGCCGCCATCATCGAGGCCCGCGGCCTGTCCTCGGCCGCCTCGGCCGCCAACGCCGCGATCGACCACATGCGGGACTGGGCCCTGGGCACCAACGGCGAATGGGTGACGATGGGCGTGCCTTCCAACGGCGAGTACGGCATTCCCAAGGACGTGATGTTCGGCTACCCGGTCACCTGTGAAGGCGGCAAGTACAAGATCGTCGAAGGCCTGCCGATCGACGCTTTCTCCCAAGAGTGCATCAACAAGACCCTGGCCGAACTGCAGGGTGAGCAGGACGGCGTCAAGCACCTGCTGTGATGCATCCGCGTCAGGCGTTGCTCGATACGGGCGAGTCCCTGCCGGACCTGCCCGTGTGCGACCACTACGCCGGCGTCGAGGTGCGCATGCGCAAGAGCCTGGCGTTGCAGGCTGCCATGGGCAAGGCCCATGGCCGCGCCTTGTTCGACGCCACGCTGGATGCCGAGGACGGCGCCCCGGTGGGCGGTGAGCTGGAGCATGTCGCGCTGATCGCCGAGCTCGTGAACAGCGCCGACAACTGTTTCGACCGGGTGGGCGCCCGGGTGCACCCGGTCGATCACCCGGCGTTCGAAGCGGAAGTCGATCATCTTCTCTCACGCTGTGGCGAGCGTCTGGCCTACCTGATGCTGCCCAAGCCTCGCGACGCCCGCGACGCCGAGATCGGCATCGAACGCATCGACGCCATCGCCCGCAGCCTGGGTCTGTCGCGGCAGGTGCCAGTGCATGTGCTGATCGAGACGCACGGCGCCCTGCATGAGGTGGACCGCATCGCCGCGCATCCGCGGGTGGAGTCACTGTCCTTCGGACTGATGGACTTCGTCTCCGCACACCGGGGCGCCATCGGCTCGGGCGGAATGAGCGCCGGTGGCCAGTTCAGCCATCCACTCGTCGTGCGCGCCAAACTCGAAATCGCGGCGGCTTGCCATCGGCATGCCAAGACGCCGTCGCATTGCGTGGTCACTGAGTTCAAGGACCGGGTTGCGCTGGGACAGGCAGCGCGGCGAGCAGCTCACGAGCTGGGTTACACCCGCATGTGGAGCATTCACCCGGATCAGATCGAGCCGATCGTGCAGGCCTTTGCGCCAGATGCCGACGAAATCGACGCAGCAAGCGAGATTCTGCTGGCAGCCCAGGCAGCCCAATGGGGGCCGATCCGTCATCGCACACGGGGCATCGACACCTTGCACGACAGGGCCAGCTACCGCTACTTCTGGCACGTGCTCGAACGCGCCCATCGCACCGGCTGCGCCCTCCCCGACGAGGTGGCACGCGCTTTCTTCAGGGTTTCCACTGAGCGCCCTCCCGCCTGACCTCACGTGCAGAGGGCGAAGCTGCAAAATGTCTCAATTTGCGGGGCCACCGCCGTGCAAATTCACCGTGTTACCAAATGCACGTCCCCACAATCGCTCCTGTCTCGTCCTGGAGCAGGAGATTACCGATGAGCTTCCAACGTTTTGCGATCAGTCTGGTGGGTGCCCTGACCCTGGCCGCCTCCGGCGCAGTGCTGGCACAACAGCAGCAGCCGGCCCCGGCCAAGAAGACCGCCCAGGCGCCCCGCCCACCGGCCGCCACGGCCCCGGCGGCGCCGATGAAGCTGGCCGCGGCAAGTCCCGAGCAACTCGAAGCCGCCACCCGCGTGTACGTGGGCCGCAGCGACTGCGAGTTCGGGCAACATGTCACCGTGACCCCCCACCCGGAGCACCCCGGCTACTTCAACATCACGCTGGCGGGCAAGACCTGGGTGGTCAAGCCGATGGTGTCGTCCACGGGCGCACTGCGCATGGAGGACGTGCGTGGTCAGGCGTTGTACCTGCAGATCGCCGACAAGTCGATGCTGATGAACACCGCGCTGGGCTACCGCGTGGCCGACAACTGCGTCCACCCGAAGCACCGCGAAGCCATGGCCACTCACAAGCGTGAGAGCATTGGCATCGCCGCGAACTGAGGCCCACCCCCCACGGCCTTCGGCCGCCCCCGAGGGGGCGCCGCTGGCGGACCGGCAAAGCCGGATCTGCGGCGGCCACTGATGAAAGCCACCGCCCTGGTGGCTTTTCTGCTTTCAGACAGGAAAGAACCAATCTCTGGCGCAAGTCTTATATAAGACATAAAATAGGAGAGCCGACCATCCCGTTCGGGCTGGCCGATCCCTCCGGAGTGCCTCATGCTGAAAACCTACCGCGACCACGTCGCCGAACGCGCTGCGCTCGGCATCCCGCCCCTGCCCCTGTCGGCCCAGCAGACCAGCGAGCTGATTGAGCTGATCAAGGCGCCCCCGCCTGGCGAGGAAGCCTTTCTGCTCGACCTGCTGACGCACCGCGTGCCGCCGGGCGTGGATGACGCGGCCAAGGTCAAGGCCAGCTTCCTGGCCGCCGTGGCCCATGGCGACATCACGGTGGGCCTGATCAGCCGTGCCAAGGCCACCGAGCTGCTCGGCACCATGGTGGGCGGCTACAACGTCAAGCCGCTGATCGACTTGCTTGACGACGCCGACGTCGCCGGTGTCGCGGCCGAGGGCCTGAAGAAGACCCTGCTGATGTTCGACGCCTTCCACGACGTGGCCGAGAAGGCCCAGGCCGGCAACGCCAAGGCCCGGGAAGTCATCCAGTCGTGGGCCGATGCCGAGTGGTTCACGAGCCGCCCCGAGGTGGCCCGAAAGATCACTGTCACCGTCTTCAAGGTGCCCGGCGAAACGAACACCGACGACCTGTCGCCCGCCCCCGATGCTTGGAGCCGCCCGGACATCCCGCTGCACTACCTGGCGATGCTGAAGAACACCCGTCCCGATGCGGCCTTCAAGCCCGAGGAGGACGGCAAGCGCGGCCCCATCCAGTTCATCGAGGATCTGAAGAAGAAGGGCCACCTCGTGGCTTATGTCGGCGATGTGGTGGGCACGGGTTCGAGCCGCAAGTCCGCCACCAACAGCGTGATCTGGGCCACCGGCGAAGACATCCCCTACGTGCCCAACAAGCGCTTCGGTGGCGTGACGCTGGGCGGCAAGATCGCCCCCATCTTCTTCAACACCCAGGAAGACTCCGGCTCCCTGCCCATCGAGGTGGACGTGAGCAAGCTGGAGATGGGCGACGTGATCGACGTGCTGCCCTACGACGGCAAGATCGTGAAGAACGGTGAGACGGTCGCCACCTTCCAGCTCAAGAGCGAGGTGCTGCTTGACGAGGTGCGTGCCGGCGGGCGTATCAACCTGATCATCGGGCGCTCGCTCACCGGCAAGGCGCGCGAGTTCCTGGGCCTGCCCGCCTCCACCGTGTTCCGCCTGCCCAAGGCGCCGGCAGATTCCGGCAAGGGCTTCACGCTGGCCCAGAAGATGGTCGGCCGCGCCTGCGGTCTGCCCGAAGGGCAGGGTATCCGACCGGGCACGTACTGCGAGCCCAAGATGACCACCGTGGGCAGCCAGGACACCACCGGCCCCATGACCCGCGACGAGCTGAAAGACTTGGCCTGCCTGGGCTTCTCGGCCGACCTGGTGATGCAAAGCTTCTGCCACACCGCCGCCTACCCCAAGGCCGTGGACGTGAAGATGCACCGCGAGCTGCCCGCTTTCATCAGCAACCGTGGCGGCGTGGCCCTGCGCCCGGGCGATGGCGTGATCCACTCCTGGCTCAACCGCCTGCTGCTGCCCGACACCGTGGGCACCGGTGGCGACTCGCACACGCGCTTCCCCATCGGCATCTCCTTCCCGGCCGGTTCGGGCCTGGTGGCCTTCGGCGCCGCCACAGGCGTGATGCCGCTGGACATGCCCGAGTCGGTGCTGGTGCGCTTCAAGGGCCAGATGCAGCCGGGCGTGACCCTGCGCGACCTCGTGCACGCCATCCCGCTGTATGCCATCAAGGCCGGCCTGCTGACGGTCGAGAAAAAGGGCAAGAAGAACATCTTCTCGGGCCGCATCCTCGAAATCGAAGGCCTGCCCGACCTCAAGGTGGAACAGGCGTTTGAGCTGTCCGACGCCTCGGCCGAGCGCTCGGCCGCCGGCTGCACGATCAAGCTCAACCCGGAGCCGATCAAGGAGTACCTCACCAGCAACATCGTGCTGATGAAGAACATGATCGCCGACGGCTACCAGGACAAGCGCACGCTCGAGCGCCGCATCAAGGCCGTGGAGGCCTGGCTGGCCAAGCCCGAGCTGCTGGAGGCCGACAAGGACGCTGAGTACGCCGCGGTCATCGAGATCGACCTGGCCGACATCAAGGAGCCCATCGTCTGCTGCCCCAACGATCCGGACGATGCCAGGTTCCTGTCCGAGGTGGCCGGCACGAAGATCGACGAGGCTTTCATCGGCTCGTGCATGACCAACATCGGCCACTTCCGCGCCGCCGCCAAGCTGCTGGGCGGCCAGCGCGACATCCCGGTGAAGCTGTGGGTGGCGCCGCCCACCAAGATGGACCAGAACGAGCTGATCAAGGAAGGCCACTACGCCGCCTTCGGCACCGCTGGCGCACGCACCGAGATGCCCGGCTGCTCCCTGTGCATGGGCAACCAGGCTCAGGTGCGCGAGGGTGCGACGGTGATGTCGACCTCGACCCGCAACTTCCCCAACCGCCTGGGCAAGAACACCAACGTGTTCCTGGGCTCAGCCGAGCTGGCGGCCATCTGCTCCAAACTGGGGCGCATCCCGACCGTGGCCGAGTACCACGCCGAGATGGGCATCATCAACAAGGATGCCGCCAGCGTGTACCGCTACATGAACTTCG
Source organism: Caldimonas caldifontis (assembly GCF_002930615.1). GTDB lineage: Bacteria > Pseudomonadota > Gammaproteobacteria > Burkholderiales > Burkholderiaceae_C > Caldimonas > Caldimonas caldifontis. The sequence continues at coordinate 203,903 of NZ_PSNX01000002.1, forward strand.
ATCAGATCGAGGAGTACGCGGACACGGCCAAGGCCGTGACGGTCTGACCCCCGCCCCCCTTCCCCTGAAACGGCCCCTCCCCAAGGGGCCGTTTTCTTTGGCAGCCCATGCTCGCAGACGCTTGACCGCAAGGCCCTGCCCGCCCTAACGTCACGCTCTGTGGAGACAATGTCTCCGTCCTCAAGCCTACAGTTTTCCCATACCCACGCCTCACGGAGTCCTCCATGGCCAAAGCCCCTGTGCATGCCTTTGCCAAGACCCTGAAGACCTTCAAGACCGCCTCCGGCAAATCGGGTCAGTATTTCTCGCTGCCTGAACTGTCCAGGCAGTTCCCCAATGTGTCGAAGTTGCCGGTGTCCTTGCGCATCGTGCTGGAGTCGGTACTGCGCAACTGTGACGGCAAGAAGGTCACCCCGGAGCACGTGCAGCAACTGGCCAACTGGGCGCCCAACGGCGAACGCGTGGACGAGATCCCGTTCGTGGTGGCCCGCGTTGTGTTGCAGGACTTCACCGGCGTGCCGCTGCTGGCCGACCTGGCCGCCATGCGCTCCGTCGCCGCCCAGATGGGCCGCAACCCCAAGACCATCGAGCCGCTGGTACCCGTGGACCTGGTGGTGGACCACTCGGTCATGATCGACCACTATGGAAACAAGCAGGCCCTGGACCTGAACATGAAGCTGGAGTTCCAGCGCAACCGCGAGCGCTACCAGTTCATGAAATGGGGCATGCAGGCCTTCGACACCTTCGGGGTGGTGCCTCCGGGCTTCGGCATCGTGCACCAGGTCAACCTCGAGTACCTGGCACGCGGTGTCCACAAGACCGCTGCGGGGGTCTACTACCCCGACACCCTGGTCGGCACTGACAGCCATACCACCATGATCAACGGCATTGGGGTGGTGGGCTGGGGCGTGGGCGGCATCGAAGCCGAGGCCGGCATGCTGGGCCAGCCGGTCTATTTCCTCACGCCTGACGTGGTGGGCTTCGAGCTGACCGGCGCCCTTCGCGAAGGCGTCACCGCCACCGACCTGGTGCTCACCGTGACCGAGATCCTGCGCCGCGAGAAGGTGGTGGGCAAGTTCGTGGAGTTCTTCGGCGAGGGCACGCGCAGCCTGTCACTGCCCGACCGGGCCACCATCGCCAACATGGCCCCCGAATACGGCGCCACGATGGGCTTCTTCCCGGTGGACGAGAAGACCATCGACTACTTCCAGGGCACGGGCCGCACCAAGGCCGAGATCGAAGCCTTCGAGGCCTACTTCAAGGCCCAGAAGCTCTTCGGCATCCCGGGCACCCAGGGGTTTGCCGGCGGCGACATCGAATATTCCAAGGTCGTCAAGCTCGACCTGGGCACGGTCGCACCCAGCCTGGCCGGCCCCAAGCGCCCCCAGGATCGCATCGAGATCGGCCAGTTGTCGACCAAGTTCACCGAACTGTTCAGCAAGCCCATCGAGGCCAACGGTTTCAATCAGCCAGCCGACAAGCTGGGCCAGACCTTCACCACGTCCAATGGCCTGCAGATCCGAAACGGCGACGTGCTGATCGCCGCGATCACCTCCTGCACCAACACCTCCAACCCCGGTGTGCTGCTGGCCGCCGGTCTGCTCGCTAAGAAAGCAGTGGAGGCCGGCCTGAAGGTGGCACCGCACATCAAGACCTCCCTGGCCCCGGGCTCGCGCATCGTGACGGAGTACCTGGAGAAGGCGGGCTTGCTGCCCTACCTTGAAAAACTTGGTTTCAACGTGGCCGCCTATGGCTGCACCACCTGCATCGGCAACGCCGGCGACCTGACCCCGGAGATCAACGAGGTCATCACCAAGAACGATCTCGTGTGCGCGGCCGTGCTTTCGGGCAACCGCAACTTCGAAGCGCGCATCCACCCCAACCTCAAGGCCAACTTCCTGGCCTCCCCGCCACTGGTGGTGGCCTACGCGATTGCCGGCAACGTCACGCGCGACCTGATGACCCAGCCAGTGGGCCAGGGCAAGGGTGGGCGCGACATCTTCCTCGGCGACATCTGGCCGACCAGCGACGATATCCACAAGCTGATGAAGTTCGCAATGGACCGCAAGGCCTTCAAGCAGAACTACGAGAAGGTCAAGACCCAGCCCGGCAAGCTGTGGAACCAGATCGAAGGTGTGAAGGGTCAGGTCTACGACTGGCCCACCTCCACCTACATTGCCGAGCCCCCCTTCTTCCGGGGCTTTACGGCCCAGCCGCAAGCCAGTGACCCGGGCGTCAAGGGCGCCCGCATCATGGCCCTGTTCGGTGATTCGATCACCACCGACCACATCTCGCCGGCCGGCTCGATCAAGGAGTCCTCGCCCGCAGGCCTGTGGCTCAAGGCCCACAATGTGCTCAAGGCCGACTTCAACAGCTACGGCTCGCGCCGCGGCAACCACGAGGTGATGATGCGAGGCACCTTCGCCAACGTGCGCATCAAGAACCTCATGATTCCGCCGCGCGAGGACGGCTCACGCGAAGAAGGCGGGGTGACGCTCTTCCAGCCGGGCGGTGAGAAGATGTTCATCTACGACGCTGCGATGAAGTACATCGCTCAGGGTACGCCCACGGTCATCTTTGCCGGAGAGGAGTACGGCACTGGCTCCAGCCGCGACTGGGCGGCCAAGGGCACGCAGTTGCTGGGCATCAAGGCGGTGGTGGCGCGCAGCTTCGAGCGCATCCACCGCTCCAACCTGGTCGGCATGGGCGTGCTGCCGCTGCAGTTCAAGGGCGGGGATTCCTGGGAAAGCCTGGGGCTCAAGGGGGATGAGGTGATCGACGTGGTGATCGGCGGTGAACTCAAGCCCCAGGCCGATGTGACCCTGGTCATCCATCGCGGTGATGGCAGCCGCCAGGAGGTGACGGTGACACTGCGCATCGACACGCCCATCGAAGTGGAGTACTACCAGCACGGCGGGATCCTGCCCTACGTGCTGCGCCAGCTGCTGGCGGCCTGAGGCCCGCAAGAAAGGAGGCGCCCGCCGCCCGGCGGGCGCTCCTTCAGCCCTTCAGCGTGGCGTAGGACGCCTCGTCAAAGCCCACCAGCACACGCTCTCCCGCCTCGACCACGGGTCGCTTGATCACGCTGGGCTGGGCGAGCATCAGCGCACGCGCGCCGGCGTCGGACGCTGCTGCCGCCTGGGCCGCCGCGTCCAGCTTGCGCCAGGTGGTACCTTGTCGGTTCACCAGCCGGGCGGCGCCTACGGCGCGCATCCACCGATCCAGTTGTGCCGGAGGGACGCCCTGCTTCTTGAAGTCGTGAAAGCTGTAGGCGACGCCCTGGTCATCGAGCCAGCGGCGGGCTTTCTTGACAGTGTCGCAGTTGGAAATGCCGTAGAGCGTGATCATGGGCCGGCAGTGTGGCCGCGCCCCGCTCCCGGGTCAATCCGGAAACTCCTTGTCGCCATCGCACAGCGGATCGACCCCGTAGCCGGTGGACGTGACCTTGTCCGAGGTCCGGTCCAGGCTCACCTGGAACCACTGGCAGAACGGCGATTCGTAGCGGTAGGACCAGACCAGCTCATTGCGTCGGGGAATCGAGATCACTTCGGAAGGACGACCCAGGCTGTACAGAACCTCAGCACGGCTGGCGCCCACCGGCACGGCGTTGAAATGGTTCTCGGTGAGCACCTGCTCCCAAGATCGCATCCGCCCCTGCCCGTCCAGATCCACCATGTAGGTGTGCCGTCCATAGGGACCGCGGGCGAACTCCAGACGGCGCTTGCCATCCGGCCCGACGTGGTCGCCTGTGGGCGCCCCCATCCGGGCCACCACCTCGGCTTCGGTCGCTCCTGAGGCCAGCGGCCCGGGCCCATAGCCCGCACAGCCGGCCAGCAGCAGCACGCCCGCCCCCAGCGCTGCGGCTTTCAGCCCTTGGATCGATGTCATCGTGTCACTCCTGACAGAACGATAGCCGCTCCGTTGGAGACACAGGCGCCCCCGCAGTTCCACCGCCGATAGCCCCGGAAAAGAAAACGCCGTCGACGCTTGCGCGCACGACGGCATCTTTTGACGATCTGGTGGGCCCTGAGTGACTCGAACACTCGACCTACGGATTAAGAGTCCGCTGCTCTACCAACTGAGCTAAGAGCCCGATTCCGGTCGGACCACGCCCGGCCAGGGCCAAGGTGGTGGGTCGTGCAGGATTCGAACCTGCGACCAACGGATTAAAAGTCCGCTGCTCTACCAACTGAGCTAACGACCCGGAAAGCCTTAGATTATAGACAACTTCGGGCGAACCGATCAAGGCCTTCCCGGGCCTTGGGCCAGCGCATCCAGAACGGCGCCGGCCGCCACAAGGCCGAAGGTGGCCGTCACCGACACCACCGAGCCGTAACCATGGCAGTTCAGGCTGCCGTCGGTGCCGCAGGACGCGTCGGGACGCATCACCGGCTCGCGCGAGTACACACAGGGCAGCCCGATGCGTCCCTGCCTCGGAGCCCCGGCTTCCTTGCGCAACCGCTGCCTCAACGAGGCCAGCAGGGGGTCGTGGGTGGTGGCACTCAGATCGTCGAGCTGCACCTGGTGGGCATGGCGCTTGCCCCCGGCCGCGCCCACACACACATGGACCAGGCCCCGCTGGGCCAGGGCCCAGCGTGCCAGCGCCAGCTTCGCACGGGCCTGATCACAGCAGTCGATCACGGCATCCACAGGCCGCCCACTCAAGAGCCCAGGCCAGTTGTCGGGTTCGGCAAAGGCCTCGACCGGCCACACCTCGCAGCCTGGGTGGATGTCGGCGATCCGATCTCTCAGGGCCAGCACCTTGGCCTGGCCCACGGTGGCACCCACAGCCTGCACCTGCCGGTTGATGTTCGACTCGGCCACGTGGTCCAGGTCGATGAGGATGAGCGAGGCCACGCCGCTGCGCGCGAGGGCCTCCGCCGCCCACGAGCCCACCCCTCCGACACCGACGACCGCCACGCGCGCTGCACGCAGGCGTCCGTAACCGGTATCACCATACAGTCGCCGAAGCCCGCCAAACCGGCGCTCCAGGTCGGGCGCCTCGGTGAGTGAGGAGAGATCCCGCAGATCCATCCCGCTCAGACCATGCGCTCCAGGCGCCACATCTGATACTTGAAGGCCAGCCGGGCGCCAGCCAGGATGCCCGCCAGAGCGAGGAAGCTGCCCACCGAGAGCGTGGACAGACCGGACAATCCCTGGCCGACGGTGCACCCGATGGCCGTGACACCGCCCACCCCCATCAGCACGGCCCCCACGAGGTGATTCGCCGTGTCCTCGGCATCGCGGAAGCCCTCCCATCGGAAGCTGCGGGTGGCAAGGGCATAGGCGGCAGACCCCACGATCACCCCCGCGCAGGACACGATGCCCAGCGTCAGCGCCTTGCTGGTGTCGCTGAAGTAGATGAGCCAGTCCAGGGTGTATGCGTAAGGTGCGACAAAGCTCATGGATTCCATGCGCTGGGAGTTCGTGGCCAGGAAGGTCGCCTCGAGCGTGTCAGGATGCTCGGCGACAAAGCCGAGGCGTCCCGACACCCACCACATGCCGACAATCACTGCCCCTGTGCCGAGCCCGGCCAGCAGTGTGTTGCCACTTCGCCCTTCGGGTCGGGCCCAGGCCCAGGCCAGGCAGGCACCACCGATCAGCAAACCCAGCGCCAGGGCGGCCGTTGAAAGCTCCCAACCGGTGGCCGCGCTCATCAGGCTGGGCAGATCCTGCGGCCCGTCGAGCTGGATGGATACCGTATCGACGGTACGGACGCGCAGCACGGCGGTGATGCCACGCAGGGTGGCAAATGCGGCCAGCCCCAGAACGACAAAGACCACCAGGGACTTCAGATTGCCCGCACCGATGCGTACCAGCGTCTTGCTGCCGCAGCCCGAGGCCAGGACCATGCCAAACCCGAACAGACCGCCCCCGACGAGCGCCGACAGCCACAGCACGCGAGGCGAGGCATAGATCGTGTTGGACGCCGAGACCCATCCCGCAGCCACCATGGCGTTGAAGCCGACGATGGCCACGCCCATGGCCATCACCCACATGCGCATGCGGGTCCAGTCCCCCATCGTGACGATGTCAGAGACGGCCCCCATCGTGCAGAAGTGGGTCCTTTGGGCGATCGCACCAAAAACCGCGGCCAGTGCAAACGCGGCCCACAGCACCTGGCTCGTGAGCGCGGAGATGTCGATGTCTTGCATGGCCGGGATTGTAGGCATGCGCGCCCGTGCGTGTGCGCATGCCTCCCCGGAAATGAGGCCCCGGGATCCCCCCGGGATCGGGCCTACTTCAGCGCAGCCAGTCGCTCACGGGCTTCGCGCGCGGCTTCGGACTGAGGGTGGTTCTTGATGAGGTCTTCCAGCGTGCGCCGGGCGCCCGGGCGGTCTTTCAGCTCGATCTGGCACATCGCGATCGACAGCCAGGCTTCGGGCGCCCGCGGGTGATCCGGCGCCGTGGTGACGAGCTGACGGAAAGTCGCCAGCGCTTCCTTGTAGTCGCGCCGTCCATAGTGGGCGTTGCCCAGCCAGTAGAGCACGGCCTCGGCGTAACCACTGCCGGGATAGCGGCGCTGGAAGGAGACAAATGCTGCGGCCGCGTTGTTGAAGTCACCCTTGCGGAAGATGTCGAGCGCTGCCTCGTAGTCGCGCCGCTCGTCCGGACGGACCAGGATTTCCTTGCCGTCCACCATCACAGGCTGAGGTTCGACCTGACGGATACGCTCCTCGACTCCCTGGACGATGTCGGTCTGACGACGCTGCAACTCGGCAATCTCACGGGTGAGTTCCTCGTTGCGTCCACGCAGGCGGGCAATCTCGCCCCGCATCAGGTCGAGCTGGGTGTTGAGTTCGAGCAGGCTGCGCCGCAGCTGGTCGAACTGCTCAGCCGTGCGGGCCTGCTCGGCCCGCTGAGCCTCGCTGCTTTGCTCGAAGCGCTGACGCAGGTCGAGGATGGCGCGACGGGCCTCATCGTCGCCGAACAGGGCGTGGGCGCCGGTGGGCGTCCACAAGGCCACGGCGGCCAGCCAGGCGCCCACGGGGGCGACCAGCACACGCCGGCTGAGGTTCTTCCACATGGGTGAATTCTCGCAGGATCAGCGCAGGATCAGCTCGGCACGACGGTTCTTGGCCCAGGCCTCCTCGTTGGAGCCCGCGACGGCCGGACGCTCCTTGCCATAGCTCACGGCTTCGAGCTGGTTCTCGCGCACGCCCAGCAGCTCCAGGGCGCGACGCACCGCTTCAGCACGCTTCTGGCCCAGCGCCAGGTTGTACTCGCTGCCACCGCGCTCATCGGTGTGGCCTTCGATCATGAGACGACGCTGAGGATCAGCCGTGAGCAGGCGCGCATAGCCCGACACGGTCGGACGGAACTCGTCCTTGAGCACGTAGCTGTCGAAATCGAAGTACACGACACGGGCCAGCTGGCTGGCCGCATCGAGCGAACTGGCCGAACCGCTCGGTGCGGTGACCGTCGAAACCTGGGACTGCGACTGGCCGGCACCGCCCACGGGCGTGGCCGTGCGCGACTCCACGGGCGGCGTCTCATCGAGCTTGACGTTCGAGCCGCAGGCCGAGAGGACGCCCGCCAGCAGCACGGTACCGCCGAGAGTGACGAGGGAACGCAGGTTCATGGTGTTTTCTCCGGATGGAAAGGTGGGACTGAAACAACGACGCCAGGTGGCGCATGGAAAACGGGTTCATCGGCCGTAGGGCCCCCAGGCCGGTTCGCGCACATCGCCCCGGTTGGACAGCAAGGTCGCTTTGATACGGCCGTCCAGCGTGGTGGTCATCAGCACATTGCGCCCATTGACGCGCGTTGCATAGACGATCAGACGGCTGTTGGGCGCAAAGCTCGGGCTTTCGTCATGGGCCGTGGCCGTGAGCGTGGTCACCGTGCCGGAGGCCAGTTCCATCAGCTGCAATCGGAAGGCACCGCCATCGCGGGTGATGTAGGCCATCCAGCGACCGTCCGGGCTGATGGCCGGACTGATGTTGTAGCTGCCGCTGAAGGTGACCCGTTCCGCGGAGCCCCCCGCTGCAGGCATGCGATAGATCTGTGGGCTGCCGCCGCGATCGCTCACGAAGTAGATGCTGCGGCCGTCGGGCGTGAAGGCGGGCTCGGTGTCGATGCCGGCGCTGGTGGTGAGCCGGCGCAGATTATTGCCGCTGCGGTTCAACGTATAGATCTGGGACAGACCGTCCCGGGTGAGCACCGCAGCGATCTGCTGCCCGTCGGGCGACCAGGCCGGTGCGCTGTTCGACCCCTTGTAGCTGGCGATCGGCCGTCGCTGGCCGGTGGCAACATCCTGTGCGTACACCACCGGCTTGCGGGTTTCAAAGGACACGTATGCCAGTTCCCGACCGTCCGGAGACCACGCCGGGGAAATGATGGGTTCGGCGCTCGCCAGGGCCACCTGCGCCCCCTCCCCGTCCGAGTCGGCCACCCACAGGGTGTGGCGCTGGGCCGCCTGGGTCACATAGGCGATGCGCGTGGCGAACACCCCTCGCTCACCCGTGAGCTTTTCGTAGATGTAGTCGGCGATGCGGTGGGCCGCCAGGCGCAGGTCGGCATCGGCAACGGCGTGGGCCTCGCCGCCCAGGTCCTGACCGCGCACCGCATCCCAGAGCTTGAAGCGCACGTCCACCCGGCCATCGGCCAGGCGAGTGATGCTGCCAGCCACCAAAGCGTCGGCCCCCCGGCTGCGCCAGGCGGTCATGACCGGGTTGGCTCGCTCGTTGAGCACGGCCCCGTCGGTGGGCACCATCCGGAACTGCCCCGAACGCTCCAGATCGGCGCGAACGATGGCCGACACCTGCTGGGTGCGGCCGGCCTCGCCGTCGAAGGCCACCACGGCGATGGGAAACTGGGTGGCGCCCACCCCGGAAATGTCGACCCGGAACTGCGCCATGACCGGCCAGGCGGCAGCCGCAGCCGGAACGGCCATGAAGGAACGTCGGGACCACATTGTCATCAAACTCCTCTGCCTTGTTGTCTTGGAGCACACGGCCGCACGCCAGCCACGGTCGGCCCACCGGTCAACGTCTGTGAGCCGGATCGCGCTGACAGGTTCCGTGCGACCCCAATCGAATATTGTCGCCCCGATGCGGCCTGTCGGACGCCGGCAGATGCAACAGATCTAAACGGACGGGTGCCATCGGCCCCTGGTGCAGACCCGCAGCCCCAGTCCCGTGCACACCGGGATAATGCACAGGCCCCCACTTCCGAGCCCGTCGCCATGAGCTCTGCTGCGATCAGCCGCTATCCCGTTCCGTCCCTGCTGGAGGTGCCCGACGACCTGCGCCAGCGTTTCCTGGAGGTGCAGGACAAGGCCGGCTTCGTGCCCAATGTGTTCCTCGCACTGGCCCACCGGCCGCAGGAATGCCGGGCCTTTCTGGCCTACCACGACGCTCTGATGCTGCGCGAGTCGGGCCTGAGCAAGGGGGAAAAGGAGATGATCGTGGTGGCCACCAGTGGAGCCAACCACTGCCTGTACTGCGTGGTGGCCCACGGGGCCATCCTGCGCATCTACGAGAAACAGCCCCTGCTGGCCGACCAGGTCGCCGTGAATCACCGCAAGGCAGACATCAGCCCACGCCAGCGCGCCATGCTCGACTTTGCGCTCAAGGTCTGCCTGCACTCCCACGAGGTGACCGAGGCAGATTTCGAGGCCTTGCGCCCGCACGGCTTCTCTGATGAGGACATCTGGGACATTGGCGCCATCACCGCCCTCTTCGGTCTGTCCAACCGCATGGCCAACCTGATCAACCTGCGGCCCAATGACGAGTTCTACCTGATGGGCCGGATCCCCCGGGCCAAGGCCTGAGCCTGCCTCAGAGCAGCACGATGTCGTACTGCTCGGGCGAGAGCGTGGGCTCGGTGCGCAGCGAGATCGGCTTGCCGATGAAGTCGCTCAGCCCCGCAAGGTGCTGACTCTCCTCATCGAGCAGCATCTCGACCACGGCGGCGCTGGCCACGACGCGAAACTCCTTGGGATTGAACTGGCGTGCTTCGCGCAGGATCTCGCGCAGGATGTCGTAGCACACACTGCGGGGGGTCTTGACGGAGCCTTTGCCCTGGCAGGTGGGACAAGGTTCGCACAGCATGTGGGCCAGCGACTCTCGGGTGCGCTTGCGCGTCATCTCCACCAGACCCAGCTGAGTGAAGCCGCTGACCGTCATCTTCACGCGATCCCGCGCGAGCTGACGCCGCAGTTCCGACAGCACTGCGTCCTGGTGCTCCTCGCGCACCATGTCGATGAAGTCGATGATGATGATGCCGCCCAGGTTGCGCAGGCGCAGCTGACGCGCAATGGCCTGAGCCGCCTCCAGATTGGTCTTGAAGATGGTGTCGTCGAAGTTGCGCGCGCCGACATAGCCGCCGGTGTTGACATCGATGGTGGTGAGGGCTTCAGTCTGGTCGATGATGAGGTAGCCGCCCGACTTCAGATCCACGCGACGTGCCAGGGCCCGCTCGATTTCCTGGTCGATGTTGTAGAGATCGAAGATGGGCCGCTCTCCGGCGTAGTGCTCGAGCTTGCCCACGGCGCCGGGGGTGAATTCACGTCCGAAGGCCTGCAGCGCCTCGAACTGCATGCGCGAGTCGATGCGGATGGTGTGCGTCTCGTCGTCAGTGAGGTCTCTGAGCACCCTCTGAGCGAGGTTCAGGTCTTCGTGCAGCAAAGTGCCCGGCGGGCTCTTGAAGGCGCGTTCTCGCACACCCGCCCAGGTCTTGCGCAGGTAGGCAATGTCGGCGGCCAGTTCCTCGTCGCTGGCGTCTTCGGCGTTGGTGCGCAGGATGAAGCCGCCTGCGTCCCCGCCTTCGGACGATCCCGCCAGCCGTGCCATCCGGGCACGCAGTTGCTCGCGCAGTTCGGGCGAGCCGATCTTCTGGGAGATACCGATGTGGTTGTCGTGCGGCAGGAACACCAGCAGCCGCCCGGCAATGCTGATCTGGGCGGAAAGACGGGCCCCCTTGGTGCCGATCGGGTCCTTGATCACCTGCACGGTGAGCGACTGTCCTTCATAGACCAGCTTCTCGATCGGCGTGGCTGCTCCGCCATCCCCGTTGCCATTGCGCTGCACCAGATCGCCCACATGCAGGAAGGCCGCGCGCTCCAGGCCGATGTCGATGAAGGCCGACTGCATGCCGGGCAGGACTCGCGCCACCTTGCCGGTGTAGATGTTGCCGACGAGGCCGCGCTCGAGCGTGCGCTCCACGTGCAGCTCCTGCACGGCTCCGTTTTCGACGATGGCCACCCGGGTCTCTTGCGGGGACCAGTTGATCAGGATGTCTTGCATGCAGCGCTCCGGCCGTTCACTCAGAAGCGCACGCCGAAGCGCTGCAGCAGCAGGCCGGTCTCGTGCAGGGGCAGGCCCATGATACTGGAGTAGCTGCCGTTGATGCGCTCGATCCAAAGCGCCGCCCGGCTCTGGATGGCATAGGCCCCCGCCTTGCCCATGGGTTCACCGCTGGCCACGTAAGCTTCGATCTGCTCGGGAGGCACCGGCGCAAAACGCACGCGCGACACGTTGAGCAGCATCTCACGCCGGCGGCCCTGGCCAATGGCCACTGCGGTGAGCACCCGATGCTCATGGCCGGACAAGGCCGCGAGCATCTCCCGGGCCTCGGAGGCATCCGAGGGCTTGCCGAGAATGCGCCGACCCAGTGCCACGGTGGTGTCGGCGCACAGCACGGGGGCGGATGGAGACCGCCTGCGCTTCAGCCGGGCCAGTGCGGCTTCGAGCTTGGCCTGGGTGACGCGCTGTACGTAATCGGGTGGCGCTTCGCCCGGCAGCACCGCTTCCAGAGCTTCTGCGTCCTCATCGTCATCGGGCAGCAGGAGATCGTGGCGCACGCCGATCTGATCGAGCAGCTGCCGGCGACGGGGGCTCTGGGAAGCCAGGTAGATGAAGTCAGGCGTCGTCATGCCAGGGTCGGCCTCATTCACGGTGATACGGGTGCCCCACCATGAGCGACCAGGCCCGGTAGAGTTGCTCGGCCAGCAGCACACGCACCATCGCGTGCGGCAGCGTGAGATCCGACAAGCGGATGCGTTCGTCGGCAGCGTCGCGCAAGTCGGGATCGAGGCCGTCGGGGCCGCCGATCAGGAGGGCCACGTCGCGCCCCTCGTGCATCCAGGCCTTCAGGCGCCCCGACAGCTGCTGGGTGGTGAGGCGGTCGCCGCGCTCGTCCAGCACGACGATGCGCGCGCCCTTGGGGCAGGCCGCTTCGATGCGCGCGCGCTCTGCGGCCAGCAAGGTCTCCAGGGCCTTGGAGCCGCGCGGCTCGGTCTTGACGGCCTTGAGCTCCAGCCGCAGTTCGGGCGGGAAGCGCTTTGCATAGTCCTCATAGGCCGTCTCGGCCCAGCCCGGCATGCGCTGGCCGACCGCGACGACGGCGAGCTTCATGCCTTTTTGCGCGGTGCGGCCTTCTTCGCCGGCGACTTGGTGAGCGACTTCGCCGCAGCGGTCTTCTTGGCGGCCACCGTCTTGCCCGCCGTGGAGCGCGCCGGCGTGCTGCGCGACACCGTCCCCGTGGTCCGCGTCGTCTTGCCTGAGGCTGTTTTGGTCGCCGGGGCCTTGGCCGGGGTCTTGGTGGCCGCCGTCTTCTTGGCGGCGGGGGCCGTCTTCGTGGAGGCAGCTTTCTTGGCCGCGGGCGCTTTCTTCGCCGCAGGAGGCTTTTCCGCCGAAGCCGCCGGCTTGGCCGCCTTGCGGGCTGGCGTCTTTTCCTCAGGCTCGCTGGCCTTCGGCAGGGCCTTGGCCTCGCCCAGCTTCAGCTTCACAGGCTTGTCACCCCAGATCTCCTCGAGGTTGTAGTACTGGCGAATGGCCGGCTGCATGATGTGGGCCACGGCCGCCCCGCAGTCCACGATGATCCACTCGCCGTTGTCCTCGCCCTCGGTGCGCATCACCGGGAAGCCTTGCTTCTTCACCTCCTCGCGCACGCTGGCTGCCAGCGCCTTGGTCTGCCGGTTCGAAGTGCCCGACGCCACGATCACCCGCTCGAAGAGCGGAGAGAGATGTTCGGTGTTGAAGACCACGATGTCCTGGGCCTTGACGTCTTCCAGGCCATCGACGATGGCGCGTTGCAGTTTGCGAATATCCATTGAAAAGGGCAGCTCCGGCAATTCAGTCGGGGAGGTAGAGTCGATGGCGAGCAATATAGCCTGCCACCGCTGGAGGAACCAGGGTGTCGATGGGTTCACGCGCCGCCAGCCGGCTGCGCACGAGGGTGGAGGAGATGGCCAGTGGCGGCAAGGGCAGCACCACCAGCCGGTGGGGCGTGTCCCGCAGAAGCTGCCCGGGCTGCGGCTGCCTTCCATCCCGGGCTGCCACCACGAGCGTGACGCACCGCAGCAGTTCCTGCCAGCCTTGCCAGGTCGGCAGACCGCTGTACTGGTCTTCCCCCAGGATGAGAAACCACGCCCCCACGTCGGGCCGCCTCACGGCCAGGTCGCGCACGGTGTCGAGCGTGTAGCTCGGTCCGGACCGGCGGATTTCGCAGTCATCTGCCTGGAATCGAGGTTCACCCTCGATGGCCGCCCGGACCATCGCCAAGCGATCTTCGGCCGGCGCCAGTCGGCGGGCCTTTTGCCACGGATGGCCGGCCGGTACCCAGATCACCTCGTCCAAGCCGAGGTGATCGAGCGCCAGGCGGGCCAACGCCAGGTGGGCATTGTGCACCGGATCGAAGCTGCCGCCGAACAGGCCCACGCGCCGGGCATTCATGGGGGTCACGCCCAGTCCCTGGGCACGAGGAAGTCCGTGTACAGGCGGGCCTCGGGTGTGCCCGGCTCCGGCGACCAGCCGTAGCGCCAGTGGGCCACCGGCGGCATCGACATGAGGATGGATTCCGTGCGCCCGCCCGACTGCAGGCCGAAATGCGTGCCACGGTCCCACACGAGGTTGAACTCGACGTAGCGACCGCGACGGTAGGCCTGGAAGTCGCGCTCACGTTCGCCGTAAGCCAGGTGACGCCGACGCTGGACGATGGGCAGATAGGCGGCCGTAAACGCATCGCCGACCGCGCGGGTCATCGCAAAGCCGGCGTCGAACCCGCCTTCGTTGAAGTCGTCGTAGAAGATGCCCCCGATGCCCCGCGGTTCATTGCGGTGCTTCAGGAAGAAGTACTCGTCGCACCAGCGCTTGAAGCGCGGGTACTTGTCCTCGCCGAAGGGCGCGAGAGCATCACGGCAGGTGCGATGGAAATGCGCGGCGTCCTCCTCGAAGCCATAGTAGGGCGTCAGATCCATGCCACCACCGAACCAAGCAACCGGCTCGCCACCTGCGGGCAGGGCGACCAGCATGCGCACGTTCATATGGACCGTGGGCACATAGGGGTTGCGAGGATGCAGCACGAGGGACACGCCCAGGGCCTCGAACGGCGCGCCTGCCAGTTCGGGGCGGTGCTGGGTGGCCGATGGGGGGAGTTGGGGGCCACGGACATGTGAGAAGTTGCAGCCCCCCCGCTCGAACAGGGCGCCGTTCTCCACCAGCCGCGACAGGCCATCCCCCTGCAGTCGCTCTTGCGGCGCTCGGGTCCACCCGTCGCGCACAAAGGCATGCCCATCGGCCGCCTCGAGGGCGTGAATGATGCGATCCTGCAGCCCCAGCAGGTACAGGCGAACGTCTTGAATGTTCATGTGTTCCAGTCGATGGGGGCAGCCTGCGCCGGGTGGCGCCCCTGCCGGGCCCCAAGATAGCGCCGCACGGCCGCCTTGTCATCGGTGGCGTTGCCGCTGAGGCGCACGAAATGTTCGGCGCTGACGACCCGCTCGCGGTAGTCGATGTAGGCCAGACCCAGCGGAACGTCGGCCTCGAGCGCCACGCGGTAGAAGCCCGAGCGCCACTGCGGCTGGTGGCGGCGTGTGCCTTCCGGAGCCAGCGCCAGCCAGAGGAAGCGACCTTCTTCCTTGGCCGCACGCAGGTCCTGCGCCATCTGCCCGACGATGCCCCCCGGTGACTGCCGATCGACCGGAATCCCCCCGAGCCAACGCAGCCAAGGCGCCAGCAGGGGGATGCGGAACAGGCTGTCCTTGCCCCAGAAGTTCAACGGAAGGCCGATGGACCATTTGGCCAGCACCCCCACCACGAAATCCCAGTTGGAGGTGTGGGGGTAGACCACGATCACCCCCTGGTCGGCCGGCAGGCCTTGGAAGCGGACCTCCCACCCGCCCAGTCGCAGCAGCCCGCGCGCCAGGCGGCTGCCCCGGAAAGGCACCGGGTGCAGTTCGAGCACCTGCAGAGCCGGATCAGCGCTTGATGGCACGGTAGCCGATGTCGCGACGGTACTGCATGCCATCGAAGCGGATGCCGTCCAGCACCTCATAGGCTCGTTGCTGGGCCGTCTTGACCGAATCGCCCAGGGCGGTGACGCACAGCACACGCCCGCCGGAGGTGCACGTGCGGCCCTCGGCGTCCAGCGTCGTGCCGGCGTGGAAGACCATGGCATCGGGGGTCTCGGGCGGCAGGCCCTCGATGACGTCTCCCTTGCGCGGACTCACGGGGTAGCCGTGGGCAGCCATCACGACCCCGAGGGCCACGCGACGGTCCCAGTCGAGTTCCACCTTGTCCAGCGTGCCGTCGGTGGCGGCGAGCAGCACCTCCAGCAGGTCGCTGCGCAGGCGCATCATGATGGGCTGGGTTTCAGGGTCGCCCATACGGCAGTTGAATTCCAGCGTCCTGACGCGCCCGTCGGCGTCGATCATGAGGCCAGCGTACAGGAAACCGGTGAAGGGGATGCCATCCTTGGCCATGCCGGCAATGGTGGGCCCGATGATCTCCTGCATCACGCGAGCATGCACATTGGGCGTGACCACCGGTGCAGGCGAATAGGCGCCCATGCCGCCAGTGTTCGGGCCGGCATCGGCGTCGAGGAGGCGCTTGTGATCCTGGCTGGTGGCCAGGGCCAGCACGTTCTTGCCGTCGCACAACACAATGAAGCTGGCTTCCTCGCCCTGAAGGTACTCCTCGATGACGACACGGGCGCCGCCCTGGTTGTGCTGCACGCCCAACGTGTTGTCCAGCAGCATCCAATCCACCGCCTGATGTGCTTCGGCCAGGGTCATGGCGACGACGACCCCCTTGCCGGCGGCCAGACCGTCGGCCTTGATCACGATGGGGGCGCCCACCCGATCGACATAGGCGTGCGCGGCCGCGACGTCGCTGAAAGTCTCGTAGGCTGCCGTGGGAATGCCATGGCGCTTCATGAAGTCCTTGGCAAAAGCCTTCGAGCTTTCGAGCTGGGCCGCGGCCTGCGTCGGGCCAAAGATGCGCAGCCCACGCGCACGGAAGGCATCGACCACACCGGCCGCCAGCGGCGCCTCCGGGCCGACCACGGTGAGTGCGATCTTCTCGGACTGGGCGAAGTCGGCCAGGGCTGCCACGTCCGTGATCGGCACGTTGCGCAGGCGCTTGTCCAGCGCCGTGCCGCCATTGCCGGGGGCCACATAGACCATCTGTACGCGGCCCGACTGGGCCAGCTTCCACGCCAGGGCGTGCTCGCGGCCGCCGGAGCCGATGACGAGAACTTTCATTCGGGGAATGTCCGTGTGAATCGGGATCAGTCGTTGATCTCGGCGTTGTGATAGACCTCCTGGACGTCGTCGAGGTCTTCGATCGCGTCCAGCAGCTTGCGCATGCGCGCGGCGTCCTCGCCTTCCAGGGAAACCGTGTTTTCGGCGCGCATCGTGACCTCGGCCACCTCGGGCTTGAGCCCGGCAGCCTCCAGCGCCCGCTGGACCGCCTCGAAATCGGCGGGTGCGCACAGCACCTCGATGCTGCCGTCGTCATCGGTGAGCACATCCTCGGCCCCGGCTTCCAGGGCCACTTCCATGACCTTGTCCTCGCTGGTGCCGGGTGCGAACACGAACTGGCCACAGTGCTTGAACTGGAAAGCCACGGACCCTTCGGTGCCCAGGTTGCCGCCATACTTGCTGAAAGCGTGACGCACCTCGGCGACCGTGCGCACGCGGTTATCGGTCATGCAATCCACGATCACCGCCGCCCCGCCGATGCCATAGCCCTCGTAGCGGACTTCCTCGTACTGCACGCCTTCGAGGTTGCCGGTGGCTTTGTCAATGTTGCGCTTGATGGTGTCGGCCGGCATGTTCGCGGCCTTGGCCTTGTCCACGGCCAGGCGCAACCGGGGGTTGGCAGTGAGGTCAGCTCCGCCCTGGCGGGCCGCCACCATGATCTCGCGGATCACGCGCGTCCAGATCTTGCCGCGCTTTTCGTCCTGACGGCCCTTGCGGTGTTGAATATTGGCCCATTTGGAATGTCCGGCCATGGTGGGAATGCTCCTGGAGGGCGGCACGCGCAACCGGGACGGCCGGCGGACCGCGTGCAATGTGGTTTTGTTGGATAGACTGCGATTTTACTTGTGCCACCACCCCACCCCGCCATGGCTGACCCGCTCCTGATCGCCCAGCACGGCGACATCCAGTGCCACCTGCTGCCTGCCCTGGCGAATCGCCACGGCCTGATCACCGGGGCCACGGGCACCGGCAAGACCATCACCTTGCAGACGCTGGCCGAGAACTTCTCGAAGATCGGGGTGCCTGTCTTCATGGCCGACGTCAAGGGCGACCTCACCGGCATCTCGCAGCGCGGCAGCCTGCCCGACAAGGTGGCGAAGATCCTGGCCGACCGCGGCCTGCCTGCGCCCGAACCCTGGGTGTGCCCGACCACCCTGTGGGACGTGTTCGGCGAACAGGGGCACCCTGTGCGCGCCACCATCAGCGACATGGGCCCGCTGCTGCTGGGACGCATGCTGGAGCTGAATGAAACGCAGCAGGGCGTGCTCACCCTGGTGTTCAAGATCGCCGATGACAACCAGCTGCTGCTCCTGGATCTGAAGGACCTGCGGTCCATGCTGCAGTTCGTGGGCGACAACGCCAGGCAGTTCACCACCGAGTACGGCAACATCAGTGCTGCTAGCGTGGGCGCCATTCAGCGCGGCCTTCTGCGCATCGAAGAACAGGGCGGCGACCGGTTCTTCGGCGAGCCCATGCTCGATATCGGCGACTTCATGCAGACCGAGCGCGGCCAGGGCGTCATCAACATCCTGGCCGCCGACCGGCTGATGAATGCGCCACGCCTGTACGCCACCTTCCTGCTGTGGATGCTGTCGGAACTTTTCGACACCCTGCCCGAGGTGGGGGACCTGGACAAGCCCAAGCTGGTGTTCTTCTTCGACGAGGCCCATCTGCTCTTCAAGGACGCGCCCAAGGCGCTGATCGAGCGCATCGAGCTGGTGGTCCGGCTGGTGCGCTCCAAAGGCGTGGGTGTGTATTTCGTCACCCAGAACCCGCTGGACGTTCCTGACAGCGTGCTGGCCCAGCTCGGCAATCGCGTGCAGCACGCCCTGCGGGCCTTCACCCCGCGTGACCAGAAGGCCGTGAAGGCTGCCGCCAGCACCATGCGCGCCAACCCGAAGATCGACACCGAGGCGGCGATCACCGAGCTGGCGGTGGGCGAGGCGCTCATCAGCTTCCTCGACGAAAAGGGCCGCCCCAGTGTGACCGAGCGTGTCTTCGTGCTGCCGCCAGGCAGCCAGATCGGCCCCATCACGCCGGAGCAGCGGCGCGCGCTCGTCCAGGGTTCGCTGGTGGCCGGGGTGTACGAGAAGGTGCAAGACCGCGAGTCGGCCTACGAGCACCTCAAGGCCCGCGCCCAGGCCGGGGCGGAGCGTGCGCAGACCGAAGCGGCTCCGGCGCCAGGCGCCGGCACCGGCGGCGGCATGCTCGGGGGCCTGGGTGACGTCCTTTTCGGGTCCACCGGCCCGCGGGGAGGTCGGCGCGAAGGTGTTGTCGATGCCATGGCCAAGTCGGCTGCGCGCTCGATCGGCAGCAGCGTGGGCCGCGAGATCATCCGCGGCGTGCTGGGCGGGCTGCTGGGCGGCCGGCGCCGCTGAGCCCCCCAGCATGCAGTTTCAGTAGCGGTAGTGCGGGTAGTGAGCCCGCTCCCAACCCTTCTGGTGATGCCGCTGCCCGTGCTTGCGCTCCTTCCAGTGGCCGTGAGGATGGGGATAGACCACCACGGGGGCCGGCTGATAGACGACCTGCGGCGGCCGATAGACCACAGGCGGCGCCTGGTAGACCACGGGCGGGTGCACCACCACAGGCGCAGGCGGGTAATACACCACCGGCGGCGGGGCGTAGTGGACGATGGGCCGGGCATTGGACACCGTGGTGGACACCCCGGGCGAGCTGATGCCGATGGACCAGTAGACCTTGTCGGCGTGAGCCGGTACCGCTGCCAGGGCGGTCGTCGCGGCCACGGCCAGGCTGGCAAAGAGGACTCGTCGGTTCATATCGCTTCTCCTGATCGGCCCTTGGAAAGTGGGCCTGACCGAATTAACGCATCGTCCGGCGCAGTCGTGGTCTGGTTTCGCACTTCTTTACGAAACCGCCAAGCAGGGACAACACTGTCACGCCTTGTCACACGGCACGCAGACCGAAAGATTCAGTCGATCAGGGGCGAAATCGAAAGCGCTCACTCACATGAGCATGTTGAAGCCGAGCAACATCAGGCCCAGGCCCGTCACCAGCACGAAGCCGATGGCCCCCGCCCACAAGGTGACAACCTCGTCCGCAGTGTCGGCCAGGAGGTCGTCGAAGTTCTGCTCTTCCATGGCACACCTCCGCGCGTGTCCGTCTCTTCAATCTAGGCCACAGGCCCCCACCCGGACACAACCAAAAGGGGGAAGCGCACACCCCCTGAAGAGGGAGGCCCGGTCGATAGAATGACCGCTCAACGTTTGCACCCCCAGCACTTCCATGACGGCATCCGCCCCGCCCAAGCCTTCCAAAGACGACGCCAAGCCGACGAATTTCCTGCGCGGCATCATCGAGCGCGACCTGCTGGAGGGCCGCTATCGCGGGCGCACCTTCGGCGGCTCGCCAGGGGACGGTGCGCACCACGCAAAGGGCGTGGCCGACCCTGCGCGCGTGCGCCTGCGCTTTCCCCCCGAACCCAACGGCTACCTGCATGTGGGCCATGCCAAGAGCATCTGCCTGAACTTCGGACTGGCGCGCGACTATGGGGGCGTGTGCCACATGCGTTTCGACGACACCAACCCCGAGAAAGAGGAGCAGGAGTACGTCGATGCCATCCTGGATGCGGTGCGGTGGTTGGGCTGGAGCTGGGACGCGCATGGCACCTCCCACCTGTACTACGCCAGCAACTACTTCGACTTCATGTACCGAGCGGCCGAGTACCTCATCGAGACCGGCCATGCGTATGTGGACGAGCAGACACCCGAGCAGATGCGTGCCAACCGCGGCGACTTCGCCACCCCTGGCACCGACAGCCCTTACCGCAACCGCCCGCGCGAGGAGAGCCTCGCGCGCTTCCGCGAGATGCGTGACGGCCTGCACGCCGACGGCGCCATGGTGCTGCGCGCCAAGATTGACATGGCTTCGCCCAACATCAACCTGCGCGACCCGGCCATTTACCGCATCAAGCACGCGACCCACCACAACACCGGCGACCGCTGGTGCATCTACCCGATGTATGCCTATGCGCATCCCATCGAGGACGCGCTGGAGAACATCACCCACAGCATCTGCACGCTCGAATTCGAGGATCAGCGCCCCTTCTACGACTGGGTGCTCGAGCGCATCGTCCCCATTCTGCGGGCGCCACAGTACGAAGCAGGCCGCAAGCTGGTCGAAGCGATAGAAGCTCAAGGCCTGGAAGCTGGCAAGGAGTTTGCACTGCATTGCCACAACCTCGCGCACAAGCTCTTCGGCAGCGAGCCCGAGCAGCGCATGCTGAGTATGTTCCGCCGATGGGAACACGACCGGGAGGCGGTCCTGAAGGACCTGCCAGCCTTCTTCGGCCTGCTCAGGCAGCATCCGGAGCAATTCACCCCACTGCTCGCCCATGCCCTCGAGGAAAGGCGCATCGAGCCCTACAACCTGCCCCATCAGTACGAGTTTGCCCGCCTCAACCTCACCTATGTGATCACGAGCAAGCGCAAACTGAAGCAGCTGGTGGACGAAGGCGTCGTGGACGGTTGGGACGACCCACGCATGCCCACCATCGTGGGACTGCGTCGCCGTGGCTACACCCCCGAGGCGATCCAGCTTTTCTGCGAACGCATCGGCGTGAGCAAGAGCGACTCCTGGATCGACTACGGCACGCTGGACATCGCCCTGCGCGACGATCTGGAGGGTAAAGCGGCCCGGGCGATGGCCGTGCTGGACCCGGTGAAGCTGCGCCTGACGAACTGGGCCGAGGTGTTCGGCAGCGAGGCCCACCGCGAACCGTGTGCCGCGCCTGCCCACCCCCACCGCCCCGAGCTGGGCCAACGCAGCTTCAGCCTGGGGCCGGAACTCTGGATCGAGCGCGAGGACTTTGCGGAAGTGCCGCCCAAGGGCTTCTTCAGGCTTTACCCGGGCAACAAGGTGCGCCTGAAGTATGGCTACGTCATCGAATGCACGGGCTGCGAGAAAAACGCTGTCGGTGAAGTGACTGCCGTGCTGGCCACCGTGCTGCCTGACACCAAGAGCGGCACGCCAGGCGCGGACGCCATCAAGGTCAAAGGCGTCATCACCTGGGTCGCCGCGCATGAAGCGCTCGCCGCCGAGGTACGGCTGTACGACCGCCTTTTCACCGATCCCCACCCCGACGCGGGCGGCAAGGACTTCAAGGCCTCGCTCAACCCGCACAGCAAGCGTGTGATCCAGGCCTTCATCGAGCCTTCACTGGCCCAGGTCGAACCTGACGAGAAGTTCCAGTTCGAACGTCACGGCTACTTCTGTACCGACCGTATCGACCACACCGCAGGCCAGCCGGTGTTCAACCGCATCACCGGGCTGAAAGACTCCTGGGCCCGGTGACTGCCGGGCACTCTCACATCGCGGGCACCACAGCGGGGACTGCATACTCCCGGCCGATCACGGCTCGAGCATAGAGGTAGTTCTCGCGCGCACGATCGCTCAGTGCATCGAGGTCCACGTGCCCCTGTTCATCGCAGGGAAAACACAGCCCCCGACCAGGATGGAACAGCGACTGGAAGCGCAACTGGAAACACGCGGCAGGTCTTTGCATCTCAAGAACGGCATCCATGGTGAGCATCTCCCAAACGGCATGGCCTGATGTCTTCAATCTAGTCGCGCCTCGGCCGGTCTTCACTGCTCCTTCCCCCATGCGAGGGGTCGGCCGCCTTCCATCCCGGTCGTAGGAAGTTGCCTGACACGCTGCAACAATGTCCGTGACGCTCCTCACACCGGGATCAATGCCATGACCCTGTATGCCTCGCTCCTCTTTCTCCACCTTCTGGCCGCCACCTTCTGGGTGGGCGGCATGGCCTGCATGCACTTCGCCGTGAGACCCTCGGCGGTGGCCCGGCTCGATCCGCCCCAGCGCCTGCCCTTCATGACCGCAGCCCTGGGGCGCTTCTTCGACGGCGTCACAGCGGCCATCGTGGTGATCCTCGTCACCGGTCTGGCCATGGTCTTCGGGCGTGGCGGCTTCGGTGCAGCCCACTGGAGCGTGCATGCGATGTTCACGCTCGGGCTGGTGATGATGGCTGTGTTCGGCCACATCCGATGGGCGGCCTATCCCCGCCTGCAGCGCGCGGTGGCCTCCAGCGAGTGGAAAGCGGCTGCGCCGGCGCTGGACGGCATCCGGCGCCTGGTGGCAGTCAATCTGGGTCTGGGCGTGGCGGTGTACGGGATCGCGACGATCGGCCGCGTGCTCTGACCCCGTCAGGCCTGCGTGTCGAGCAGGCTGCCCACCATGCGCTGGTGCGTCTGCAGCGTCAGTGCGTTGGCCTTGTAGGCGTAGCTCGCCACCATCTGCTGCACCACTTCCTGAGGCAGCGACATGCCCGGCACCGTGGCCGGCACCACCGTGGCCTGCACCCCGCCCGAGGCCTGCGCCTCCTGCACCACTTGCTGACGACGAAAGCCCGGCGTCTGGTCGTTGGCGATGTTGTGCGCGGCCACGCCCAACTGGGCAGAAGCGGCCTGCAGGCCCGAGTAGGCGATGGCGGGGAGGCTGTTCATCACCCTCGAAGCTTACGGCGGCTTCGGATGATCGTGCTCAGCCAGCTGCCATACAGAGGCTCGAGGTGTGCGTTCCTGCACACATCATGAGGATTGCCGGCGGCTCGCCTGCCGGGCTTGCGCCAGCCGCGCAGGCCCAGACGATGCACTCCCGGTCAGCGACTGGTTTCAGGCAACTCGATCTTGACTTCCAGAACGTCCAGATTGTCCTGGCGCTCCAGATGCACCTTGATGTCGTCGGGGTTGACCGACACGTACTTCGAGATCACCGCCATCAGCTCACGCTGCAGCTCGGGCAGGTAGTCCGGGCTGCGACTGCGGCCGTTGCGCTCATGGGCCAGGATCAGTTGCAGGCGTTCCTTGGCCGTGCTCGCGGAACTGGGTTTCTTGTCGAGGAAGAAGGAGAGGAAGCCCATGATGTCACTTCCCTCCGAACAGGCGCCTGAAGAAGCCCGGCTTGACGGCCTCGACGAAGCGCATGGGCTTGTCTTCGCCCAGGAAACGGGCCACCACGTCCTTGTAGGCCTCGGAGACGTCGCTGCCCTGCATGTGGATGGCCGGCACGCCCTGATTGGAGGCATTGAGCACGACCTCGGATTCGGGGATCACGCCGATCAGCGGAATGCGCAGGATCTCGTGGATGTCCTCCAGCGACAGCATCTGCCCGCCTTCCACCCGGTTCGGGTTGTAGCGGGTGATGAGCAGGTGCTCCTTCACCGGCTCGCGCTTGTCGATGGCACGCTTGGTCTTGGAGTTGAGCATGCCCAGGATGCGGTCGGAGTCGCGGACCGAGGACACCTCGGGGTTGGTCACGACCAGGGCCTCGTCGGCGAAGTGCATGGCCATCAGGGCGCCCGTTTCGATGCCCGCTGGCGAATCGCAGACGATGTACTCGAAGCCCATCTCCTCCAGTTCGGCCAGCACCCGCTCGACGCCCTCGTGCGTGAGTGCGTCCTTGTCGCGCGTCTGCGAGGCCGCCAGCACGAAGAGGTTCTCGCACTGCTTGTCCTTGATCAGCGCCTGGTTGAGGTTGGCCTCCTTGTGGATGACATTGATCAGGTCATAGACCACGCGCCGCTCGCAGCCCATGATGAGGTCGAGGTTGCGCAGGCCCACGTCGAAGTCGATCACGGCGGTCTTGTGGCCACGCAGCGCGAGGCCTGACGCGAAGCTGGCACTGGTGGTGGTCTTGCCCACGCCCCCCTTGCCGGAGGTCACCACGATGATTTTGGCCATGGAAGGCAGTCCTTGTGTCTGAAGATGGTGAAACGTTGGATGAAGCTCACACGGGCTGGAAGACGAGCCGATCGCCTTCCAGGCGGATCTGGGCCGGCTTGCCCAGCACCTCGGCGGGCAGCGGCGTCTCGGTGGTGCGGTAGGTGCCGGCGATGGCCACCAGCTCGGGCTCGAGGCAGGTGCTGAAGATGCGCGCTTCGGTGTTCCCCCGCGCACCCGCAATGGCCTTGCCGCGCAAGGGTGCGTACACGTGCACGTGGCCATCGGCGATCACTTCCGCGCCGAAGTTCACGGCGGCCAGCACGATGAGGTCGCCCCCCTTGGCATAGACCTGCTGGCCCGAGCGCAACGGCTTGTCGATGACGAGCGTGGGCACTTCCACCGGGACCTCCACCGGCACCTCGACGCGCACTTCGTGCACCACCTCCTTGAACACGGTGCGCGGTTCGCGCGCCCCGGAAGTCTCGGGGGCTTCGATCAGGCCCAGCGCTGCCGCCGCCCGGAGGTCGTCCGACGTCCCCCCACGCACCGCCACCGGGCGCAGGCGGTGCGCCTGAAGCATCGCCACCAGCGCGGGAAGGTCGAGCGCCGGCGCTTCCTCGGGTGCCGGCCCAAGATCCAGCAGCACCGGCTCACCATCGAAAGCCCCCGGTGTGGCACCCAGGTGCTCCTCGAGCGACTGGCGCAGTGCAGCGAGGTCACGCGTGCGCAACAGCAGGGCCTCCAGCGTCAGCGAGGCGCTGCGCAACTCGAACAGGGCGGGCAGGGACGTACCGGCAATCGCAGCCATCGACAAGCCTTGGCAAAAGGCGCAAAGTTTAACGGCTGGTGCCCGCACGAGCCGTCACCAGCTCAC
The DNA here is from genome assembly GCF_002930615.1 of Caldimonas caldifontis. Lineage (GTDB taxonomy): Bacteria > Pseudomonadota > Gammaproteobacteria > Burkholderiales > Burkholderiaceae_C > Caldimonas > Caldimonas caldifontis. The sequence goes on from NZ_PSNX01000002.1 coordinate 228,961, forward strand.
GCCACTGCGCGAGCCGCAGCTTCAGCCGTGCGCGCTGGTCAGGCGACAGGCGCAGCAGCAGCTTCTGCCCCGCCGACAGGTGCTGGAGCTGTGGATCGGCAAATTCGTACATCACCCAGGGCCGGGCCGGGGGCACGGTCCCCCGGACCTCCGGCAGGCGCAAGGCCACCGGCCCGTCCGGCTCGGGGGTGGCCAGCAGGTGATCGACCACCTCCACCATGCGATCGTTGAAGTAGCGCCCCGGAAAGCCCAGGTCCTCGTAGGCCGACTGGAAGCGCGCGTAGTGCCGGACGTACCAGGCCGCTGCCGACTTCAGGTCCACCCCCTCGGCAACGCGGACGTAGGGCTCGTGGCGGGCCGCGTTCGAGGCCGCCAGCACGCTCTGACCATCGCGCGTGTCCAGCTCCAGGCGCCCGGGTGCCGGGACCACCGGCCACAGCCGGGACGGCGCCTGGTCGCGCGCCAGGTTGTCCACCGTGGCCACCACCCGCTGCACGAAGGCGTCGGTGTTGACGAAGCGCAGCAAGGCCTCGCGTCCGAGCAGGGTCATCAGGCCGTCCAGCACCGGATCGCCGGCCGATGGCGCCGAGGGCGCCGACGCGGCAGGCGGTACAGCCACCGCAAGCTCGTCCACCGGGTGGCGAACGGCCGGCGTCTGGGCGGTGCCCGGCGGCTGCGTTGCGGCAGGTGCCGCTTGCACCGCAGGTGCCTGAGCTGCGGGCGCCGTCGGCGGGGCCACCCGTTGCCACACCAGCCAAGCCGCTGCGGCCAGGAACACGACCACGAGCGCGCCAACGGCCCAGCTCGTCCATCGAGACTGCATGAGCGTCCTCCAAAGGTGCACGTGTCGGTGGACAGTGTGGACGCCCCGGGTCGCGACGGCCAGCCCAGCCCTGCGCCGCGCTGGGGTTTATCCGGAAGTAACAGTCGTGACGCTGTCAATCCCCACCGGCAATTCCTTCACCTTCTGGGGATTTGGTGAACCCACGGGCCTGGATTTGGTCGAATGCAGGGTCGCGGACGTCAGGTTCGCCGTTTCACGCATGCAGAACACAAGGAGATCGGCTTGAAAGCAGTCCTGGTTGCACTTTCGATGGCAGTGGCCGGTGTCGGGCTGGGCTTTGCCCCGGTGGAGGCCGAGGCCCGCCGTTTTGGTGGCGGCGGCTCAGCGGGCATGCAGCGCCAGGCGCCCCCGCCCCGCCCGGCCGATACCACCCCGGCGCGACCGGCCCAGCAGCCGGGCAACACCGCCACCAACCCCAGCCAGGCCGCTGGCGGCGCTGCTGCGGCCGGCCAACGCTCCTGGATGGGTCTGATCGCGGGCTTGGCTGCGGGCCTGGGTCTGGCGGCCTTGGCCAGCCATCTGGGCTTTGGCGAGGGTCTGGCCAACTTCATGATGCTGGCGTTGCTGGCCATCGTGGCCTTTGTCGCCATCCGCTGGATCATGAACCGCATGGCACCTCAGCCGGCACGAGGCGGCATGCAGTATGCCGGAGCGTCCGCAGCCGGTGGCACGACGGGCTGGCAGCCTCAGGGGCCTGCCGGCACTGCGGCACCCTCGCCTGCCTTCTCGCCCGCGGCGTCTCAGCCCGTCATGGCACCACAGGCCCAGGCCCTGCCGGCGGACTTCGACGCCGCAGGTTTCGAGCGCATCGCCAAGATGCTCTTCATCCGCATGCAAGCCGCCAACGATGCGGGGGCCCTGGACGACCTGCGCAAGTTCACCACCCCCGAGCTTTTCGCCGCGGTCCGACTGGACCTGCATGACCGCCAAGGGGCTGCGCAGCAGACCGACGTGCTGCAGCTCGATGCCCAGGTGATCGACGTTGCCCAGGAAGACGGGCAGCAGGTGGTGAGCGTGCGCTTCCACGGCCTGATCCGCGAGGCGGCGGAAGCCCCGGCAGAATCCTTCGACGAGGTCTGGCACTTCGTCAAGCCGCTGGATGACAGCCGCGAGTGGGCCATTGCGGGCATCACCCAGAACGCCATGCACTGACGCGCAGCCTGTCTGACATGGAAAAGGGCGGCCCTGGGGCCGCCCTTTCTTCTTTTTGCTGGGCTACCCGCGGTTGTCACGACGCGCCTGGGCACGCTGGTTGCGCGCCCCCACGTGCGCACTGATGGCCTGGTTGCGGGGCGTCTTGAGCGCCGGGCCCCGCGCAGCGGCAGCTGGTTGTTTCCGCGGCTTCGGAGTCGTTGCCAAGGACTTGGTCGCAGCAGGTGCCTGGCCCGATGCCGCTTTCTTGCTCTTGGGGGCGGCCTTCTTGGAGGCCGGAGCCTTCTTCGCCATTGCCTTCTTCACGGCCTGGGTCAGGCTGACCGTCTTCCTTGCAGGCGCCTTGGCTGCGGGCTTCTTGGCGGCAGCCTTCTTCGCAACGGCCTTCTTCGCGGCAGGCTTCTTTGTGGCGGCGGCCTTGGCGGCGGCAGCTTCCACCTTGCCCAGTTGGGCCTGAACCCGCGCGAGCACTTCCCCGAAGATCACGGCCTTGGCCTGGGTTCGTTCGTTGGCAGCCGCCGCACCGGCACGCGCACTGCCTCGCAGCGCGACGGTCTGGCGCCGATACAGGTCCTGGAACTTGTCGCGCAACTGGCGTGCACGACCCAGCTTGCTGCGAAGGCGGGCGAGTGTCAGGGTCTTCAATGCGGGGCCGGTGGTCTGCTCGAACAGATCGAACTCGGTCGCAGTGAGCAGCTTTCGGGCTTGGGCACGGGTGTAGGCCATCGTGGGCGTCTCCTCGGGAGTTGGGGTTGAGGGGATGAACGACCCATGATAGGGACAGTCACGCGCGAACCCGTGCGTCAGCGGCACAATGAAGGGTTTATCGATTGACAACGTCCACCATGTTCCGCCTGCTCACCCTGCCCCCGGGAATCCCCGGCCGGCTCTGGCTGGATGCCATGCCGGGACGGTTCGAGCCCTGGAGCCACTTCCTGGCGCAGGCCTCGCGCCATCGCCTGGACCGCGTTGTCTGCCTGACCAGCCTGGACGAAGTGGCGTCGCTGGCACCCCCCTACGCCCAGGCGATCGGGCAGGGGGAACTTCCTTGCCGATGGGAGCAGCTCGTGATGCGCAACTTCGGTCTGCCGCTCGACGAGGCCGCCTACCGCGATCGCATCCAGGGGCTGGCCGATGGCCTGCGCGCGGGTGAATCGGTGCTGCTGCATTGCGCTGCGGGCATCGGCCGCACCGGCACGGTAGCCGCCTGCATCCTCAAGCAGCTGGGTTGTTCTCGCGACCAGGCCCTCGAGCAGGTCATCGCCGCCGGCTCCAATCCGCAAAACGCCCAGCAGTCGGGCCTGGTCGACTGGTTCTGAGTTCCCGGACTCCGCACATGCCCCACCTCTACATCCTCACCGGCGCCTCGCGCGGCCTGGGCCTGGCCCTCGCGCAGCAGCTCCTGTCGCCCTCCCATCACCTGCTGTGCATCGCTCGCAGCATCAAAGCCGACCTGGCTGCGCAAGCCAAGGCGTGCGGGTGCACGTGCGAGCAGTGGACCCAGGATCTGGCCGACGCGCCCGCCGCGGCGGAGCGTCTGCGCGCCTGGCTGCGTACGTTCGATCCAGCCGCGTGCGCGAGTGCCACGCTCATCAACAATGCCGGCGTGATCTCCCGCATCGGGGCGCTGGAAGACAGCGACGACGCTGACGTATCCAACGCCCTGCGGGTGGGGCTGGAGGCGCCCATGCTGCTGACGTCGGCCTTCCTGGATGCGACACGGCATTGGACGGCGCCGCGCAAGGTGCTCAATGTCTCCTCCGGCCTCGGTCGCCGCGCGATGGCGGGCAGTGCTGCCTATTGCGCGGCCAAGGCCGGCATGGACCACTTCACCCGCAGCGTGGCCCTCGAGCAAGCCGCCCTGCCACACGGCGCGCGCATCGTGTCCCTGGCCCCGGGGGTGATCGACACGGACATGCAGGTTCAATTGCGTGGCAGCGACCCCGCCGGCTTCCCGGACCGGGGACGCTTCGTGCAGCTTCAAGTCCAGGGGCAGCTCAGCACGCCGGATGACGCGGCCCGTCGATTGCTGGCCTACCTGGCCCGCCACGACTTCGGGGTCAGCCCGGTTGCCGACGTGCGCGACGCCTGAGCCCGACTCCGCGCCTCCCCCTCAAGGGGGAGGCCGTTTCCCACCCCTGGGGGAGGCCTGAGGGCTGGGCGTCGGCGGCGCCGGGGCCTATCATGCCGTCGATGCCGACAGGCAGACACAGGCCCCCGATGCACACCGACCCCCTCCCCCTGGTCGCCCCGCTGGTCGATGCGAGCGTGCTGTGGCAGCGCATCCCCGGCATGGTGCTGGTGCTGACGCCCGAGGGGCAGGGCCTGTTCATCAGCCAGGATTACGCCGAGGCCACCGGCACGGCGCTCGATCCGGCCCGAGGCTCCGGCTGGGACGCAACCCTTGAGCCCGCTTCCCGAGAAGCCTTGCACACGGCCCTGGCTGGCCAGCGTTCTTTCTCGCATCAGCTGACCCTGCGTCGTCGGGACGGACAGGACCTGTGGGTCGATTGCGTGGCGCACTGGGATCCCGTGGCCCAGCACTACGTCTGCCTCCTGCACGACGTGTCGGCGCTCATGCACTCAGCGCGCACGCAGGCCGAGCAGTTGCGCCTGCTGGCCGACAACGTGCCTTCGGCCCTGGCCTATTACGATGCCGAGAACTTTCGCTGCATCTTCGCCAACCGGACCTATGCCCAGGGCTTCGGCTGGGATGAGCAGTCCATCATCGGCCGCACTTTTGCCGAGGTGATCGGCGAGCAGGCTGCGCGGGAGATCCAGCCGCATGTGGAAGCGATGCTGCGGGAGCACCGCACCATCAGCTATGAGCGCCGTGTCGTCCGCCCGGACGGCTCAGCCCAGTGGATCAAGGTCAACCTCATGCCGCATCTGGACGCCGCGGGCAACGCGCTGGCCGCCCTGGTGCTGATCACCGACGTCACCCAGCAGCGCCAGTCCGAGCAGGCTCTGAGGGAGTCGGAAGAGCGCATGGCGCGCTTCATGCAGGCCAGCGCCGAAGGGGTCGTCTTTCATCGCAACGGCATCATCGAGGACGTCAACCAGCCGATCTGCGAGTTGACCGGCCGCAGCCGTGACGAACTGATCGGCCGCTACGCGCTCGACTTCGTTCCACCGGAGTATCACCCCAAGGTCCTGGCGCTGCTCGCCGCGGCGCAGGACGCCACCTACGAAAGCGAGTTGATCCACCGGGACGGCCAGCGCATTCCCGTGGAGTTCATCGGTCGTTCGATGATGCGCAACGGCGAACGCCTGCGCATGTCGATCGTGCGTGACATCCGCGACCGACAGGCCGCCCAGGCCCGCATCCACCATCTGGCGCACCATGACGCCCTCACCGGGTTGCCGAACCGCATGTCGTTCATGGAGCACCTGGATCAGCGCATGGCGCTCGCGCGACGCACCGGCGAATCCCTGGCGCTGCTCTTCGTGGATCTCGATGACTTCAAGCGGGTCAATGACTCGCTCGGCCACCTGGCCGGCGACAAGCTGCTGCAGACCGTGGCGCAGCGCATCACCGACAGCCTGAGGGCCAGCGACCGGGTCGCCCGGTTCGGTGGTGACGAGTTCATGGTGCTGCTGGGCGGCGTTCAGCAGCGCGGCGATGTGGAAGACGTTGCGCGCAAGCTCCTGGATGCCATCCAGCGCCCCGTCGAGGTGGATGCCCGATGGCTGAGCGTCACGCCGTCCATCGGCATTGCGCTCTTCCCCACCCAGGCCCAGTCGCCCGGCGAACTGATCATGAACGCAGACAGCGCCATGTACCAGGCCAAGGGACATGGCCGCGCCACCTACCATTTCTTCGATCCGGCGCTGGCCAGCGCTGCCTACGAGGCACTCGAACTGGAAAGCCAGCTGTCTCAGGCGCTTGCCGAGTCCCAGTTCCGGTTGCATTTCCAGCCCCAGGTGCGCGCGATCGACGGTGCCCTGAGCAGCGTCGAAGCCCTGATCCGCTGGCAACATCCCGATGGCCGGCTGCTCATGCCTGGCGACTTCCTCGCCGTGGCCGAAGAGCAGCGGCTCATGCTGCCCATCGGACACTGGGTGGTGCGCGAGGCCCTGAAAACGGCGCGGCGCTGGCGCGCCGAAGGACTGACCGACGTGCGCATCAGCGTCAATCTCTCGGCGGTGCAGTTCCAGGCGTCGGGCTTTGTCGAAGGCATCGAGCAATTGCTGACCGAGGAGGAGGCACGGGGCGATTGGCTGGAGTTCGAGCTCAGCGAACGCCTGCTGATGAACGACGTGCCCCAGGTGAAGCGTCGCCTGTCGCGACTCAAGGCCCTGGGGTCCACCATCGTGGTCGATGACTTCGGCACCGGGTACTTCTCGCTGCGATACCTGCGCGAACTACCGGTGGACAAGGTGAAGATCGACCGCTCCTTCGTCAAGGACCTGCCGGTGGCTGTCGATTCAGCGGCCATCGCCCGCGCCATCATCCAGATGGCGCACAACCTGGGGCATGCCGTCGTCGCCGAGGGCGTGGAGACATCCGCCCAGCGCAATTTCCTTGCGGCCCATGGCTGCGAGGAACTGCAGGGCGAAGTCATCACCCTGCCCCTTCCTCGCGACGCCTTCGAAGACTGGCTGCTCCGCCAGCGGCACGCCCCCCGGCACTGACGCGGTCAGGGGCCCTGGAAGCCATTGGCGCGCAGGGTCAGCACCAGGGTATCCCGGTGACCTGCCTCGCCCTGCGGCTGGATCGGCGTGCTCTCGTGGATGACGCGGGCATCGTCCAACAGCAGGACCGACCAGGGTTCTGTGAGCGTGAACCGGATGCCATGGGTGCCGTGGGCCTCGAACACCCGGGTCTCACCGCCCTTGATGTGGTGCCGGTCCACCAGCACGACTGCCACGAGGTCGACGCCGTCCCGGTGGGCGCCTTCTGGCGTGGGACGTCCGATCCCATCGGTGGTGTCGATCCGGAACTGATGGACTTCCACGTACCAGGGCTGAGCGCCCTTGAGTTCGCTCGCGCATGCGGCGAGGGCGTGCACCATGCGGCGGAAGGCCGTCGCCTCGATCATCTGCGGCGCCACCGGCTCGAACCAGCGCTCCAGCCCGCCGTGCAGGGCGTTGTACTCCACGGGCTGCCAGTGCGCCCGGTGCGGCGCCACGGTCAACCGGTCGCCGTCAGCCACGAGGCAGGCGTGCCGCCGCCGTCGATAGCGCCCGCCGTCACGCAGGTAGGCGTCGGGCGGGAGGTCGTTCCACAGCGGCGCCAGGTCGGCAAAGCCGCCTTCGCCCACACCGCTCAGGGCGGCCAGGCCGGCGGCATCGAGCACGGCAAAGCCACGCTCTCGCAGGGCATCGCCCACCAGGGTGGGCGGCGTCAGGGGTGGGGGCAACAGCATCGGGCGTTCAATGAGGGGCTCGCAAGCCCTTCACTGTAGCGCCGAGGCGTTCACCCCGCTGGCTCAGCGCCCGATATGGGCGTCGCGGGCCAGGCGGCCTTCATAGGGCTGGTCGGTGAAGAAGCCGTCCATGCCCTGCTGCAGGAAGGCGCGCACCCAGCCCCCCATGTCGCCCAGGCCGCGCGGGTCGTCACCCACGTCGAAGTCGTTGGGCAGGAACTGGTTCTCGGCGCGGAAGGTCCAGCCGTGCACCACCAGGCCGGCCTGGTGGGCATCGCGCACCAGTGTGGTGGGCGTGCCCAGGCGGCCGCTCACCAACGGGATGATCAGGTTGGTGTTGGCGCCGATGCCCTGGGCGTAGGTGGCGATCTCGGCCAGGCCGGCGGGCTGCGCCAGGTCCCGATAGGTGCGCGGATCGCCGCTCACCACGAAGTCGTAGGGGCGTCCGCTGGCGCTGAGCAGTTGCACCAGCGGCACACGCGTCATCTGGCGCAGCTGGCGCAGGTTGCCCACCTCGAAGGACTGGATGAAGACCGGGGAATCCGGGTGGCGGTAGCCGTACTTGTGCAGGACCCTGACCAGCGGCTCCTCCAGCGGCAGGCCGATGCTGCGGAAGTAGGTGGGGTGCTTGGTCTCGGGGTACACGCCAATGGGACGGAACGCAGTTGCCTTGCCCTTGCCACCGGCCTCCTTCGCCTGCTGGCGGCGGCGCTCGTTGGCCTGTTCCACCAGCTGGAGCACCTCTTCCAGGGTGGGCACCTCGAACATGTTGTCGAAGCGGGTGTTGGCCGGCCGCAGCTGGGGGATGCGCTCGCGCGCTCGCAGGGTCTTGAGTTCGGCGAGTGTGAAGTCTTCGGTGAACCAGCCCGTGATGGCCTGGCCGTCGATCATCTTGGTGGTCCGGCGCGCCGCGAACTCCGGCCGCTCGGCCACGTCGGTGGTGGCTTCGCGCACCGAACCATCGGCGTTGAGGATGGCGATGGCATTTTCGTGGCGAGCCACCAGCACCCCGTCCTTGGTGATGACCAGGTCGGGTTCCACATAGTCGGCCCCCTGTTCGATGGCCAGCCAGTAGGCCGCCAGCGTGTGCTCGGGCAGGTAGCCGCTGGCCCCGCGGTGGGCAATCACCAGGGGCTCGGCCTGGCCCGCCCGTCCTGGCCCCTTGGGGCCCTGGGCCTGCACCGGGGTGGCCGGCAGGAGGGCTGCAGCCCCCAGCAGCCACAGGCTCATCAGGACCGTGCGTCGTTGTGTCGTCATGCGCGTTCTCCTCGGTTGGATGGCGCGAACGATAGGCCGGGCGTATGACGGGATCGTGATGCGTTGCCGTCAATCCCGGATGAGGCGCCAGGTGAGCGCCAGGCTGATGAGCGCATTGGCCAGCCCCACACTGCCGACCAGCACCAGCCCCAGCGTCGTGAGCGGCATGGCGCGCAAGGCCCAGGCGCACACCGAAGACAGGACACTGAAGGCCAGCATCAGCCAGAAGAGCGGATTGCGGGGCTGGAAAATGCGAGACAGCTTCATGGGGCCCGATGATGCCTCAGCCACCGTAGCGCTGGCGCGCCAGCGCCGCACCTTCGGCCAGGGCGCGCAGCTTGCGCTCAGCAACGTGACGGTCCATGGGCGCGAGGCCGCAGTTGGTGCACGGCAGCAGGTGGCGTGCGGGCACGAACTGCAGGGCGCGGCCGATGGTGTCGGCCACTTCCTCCGGGGTTTCGACCGTGTCGCTGGCCACATCGATCACGCCCACCATCACGTCCTTGCCCTTGAGCAGGCCCATCAGGTCAGGCGGCACATGCGAGTGGTAGCACTCCAGGCTGATCTGGTCGATGCTGCTGGATGCCAGCGCCGGGAAGATCTGCTCGTACTGCCGCCATTCCTCGCCCAGCGACTTCTTCCAGTCGATGTTGGCCTGGATGCCATAGCCGTAGCAGATGTGCACCGCCTTCGTGCAGGCGAGCCCCTGAGCCGCGCGCTCCAGCGCACGGATGCCCCATTCATTGACTTCCTTCATGTACACATTGAAGGCCGGCTCGTCGAACTGGATGATGTCCACACCGTCGGCCTGCAGGGCCAGGGCTTCCTGGTTCAGCAGCTCGGCAAAGGCCATGGCCATCTTGACCTTGTCGCCGTAGTAGCGGTCGGCCACCGTGTCGACGATGGTCATGGGACCGGGCAGCGTGAACTTGAGCTTGCGCTTCGTGTGCGCCCGAGCGAATCGGGCCTCGTCCGCATGGACCCGCCCCTTCAGGCGCAGCGGCCCCACCACCTGCGGCACCATGGCCTCGTAGCGGTTGTCGCGGATGCCCATCTTCACCTTGTGCTCGAAGTCGATGCCTTCGACCTGCTCCAGGAACCCATGGACGAAGTGCTGACGCGACTGCTCGCCGTCGGTCACCACATCCAGGCCCGCATCCTCCTGAGCCTTGATCCACAGGAGCGTGGCGTCGAGCTTGGCCTGCTTCAGGGCCTCGCCCTGGGCGCGCCACTGCGGCCAGAGCTTGTGGGTTTCGGCCAGCCAGTCGGGTTTGGGCAGGCTGCCGGCAATGGTGGTTTCAAACATCAACGTCTCCACTGGAACGTCCGGAAAGAACAACATGTCACGTTAGCCCGGCCGCGGGGCCGATGCACCGGGTTTTCCCCCCGAAATGGCGAAAGTCGCCCATCGCGCCCACGAACGGTGCGAATGGTGTACAGTCAGGTTCAGGTACACGCCAGACCGTCGGTCTTTGAGGTCTTCCCCGTCTTGTCCGGGCATGCCCGCACAAGCCTCGTTTGAATCCCCCGGGTTCCGTCTCTTGAGTGTTTCCTGCAGGTGCATCGTGCACGCTGTGCGCGCCTGCCTTGTTTTATCCATTTTTATTTGAAGGAAAGCTCCATGAGCACCCAAACCGGCACCGTCAAGTGGTTCAACGAAAGCAAGGGCTATGGCTTCATCGCCCAGGACGCCGGTGGCGCCGACCTGTTCGCCCACTTCCGTGACATCCAGGGCACCGGCTTCAAGACGCTGCAGGAAAACCAGCGCGTCGAATTCGAAGTCAAGCAAGGCCAGAAGGGCCTGCAAGCGGCCAACATCCGCCCGCTGTGAGCCCCTCGGGCTCTCGCCCGACCAAGAAACCGCAGCATCTGCTGCGGTTTTTTTTCGCCGCTTGCAATCCCCCGGCTTGACCGGGGCTGCAAGGCTGGCATCACAATCACGCATGACTCGCTACTCGCCTCTTCCGACGCGGCCCTTGCGCATCGGCATCTCGGCGCGTCTTCTCTACCAGGTGCCTCCCGAGCTGGGGTTTCGCAACAAGACCCTGCAGTACCTGGAGCAATCGCTCGCCCACTGGATCATGGAACACGGCGCCATGGCCTTCATGGTGCCGGCCGTGGCCGAAGACAGCCGCCGTGCCGCCCGGCACCTGTCGGTGGACGAATACGTGGCCGAACTCGACGGCCTGGTGCTGCAAGGCGGTGCCGACGTGGCCCCGCAGACCTACGGCCAGGAACCGATCGACCCGCGCTGGAGCGGAGACCCGGTGCGTGACCGCTACGAGCTGGCCCTGCTGCGCTCCTTCCTCGACCAGGGCAAGCCGGTGATCGGCGTGTGCCGCGGCTGTCAGCTGCTCAACGTGGCCTTTGGCGGCACGCTCTACCAGGACCTGCAGACGCAGTGCCCCAACACGCATCGCCACGTCGACTCCGAGCTGTACGACCAGTTCGAGCACGACATCACCTTCCTGCAGGGCTCGCAGCTGGCCCAGCTGTACCCGAAATCGACCCAGCTGCGCGTGACCAGCATCCACCACCAGGCCGTGGACCAGCTGGGCAAGCAAGTGGTGGTGGAGGCAGTGTCCTCGCTGGACGGTGTGGTCGAAGCGATCCGCTGGACCGGCGACGGCTACGCCCGCGGTCTGCAGTGGCATCCCGAGTTCCACCAGGATCGTCGCACCCTGATCGACAGTGCCCCCATCATGCTGGATTTCCTCAACGTGGCCGCCGAGACCGCGATGCGCAAGCTCGACGACCCCGCCTGCCCTGATCGCCGTCAGCCGCGCGCCCCGCTGCGCCTGCAGGCCGACCGCGACGCCGCCGCAGCGCTACCTCCGCCAGCGCCCCCGCCTGCGTCGCCAAGGTGACGGCAAGCCGGGGCCGTCCGTGGTTTCATTGCCGCCTTCCGGGGCCCTGAGCCCGGTCCACCAGGAGACGCCATGAGCACCCCCATGAACCACCAGGTCCGTCTGGCCGCCCGCCCGGTCGGCCTGCCCACCGATGCCAACTGGCAGTTCACCACCGAACCCGTCGCCCAACCCGGCCCGGGCGGCGTGTTGGTGAAGACGCTCTACCTCTCCCTCGACCCGGCCATGCGCGGCTGGATGAACGAGGGCAAGTCCTACATCCCGCCCGTGGGCATCGGGGAAGTCATGCGCGCCGGCGGCGTGGGCCGCGTCGTGGCCTCGAACAACCCGGCCTTTGCCGTCGGCGATGCCGTGACCGGCAGCCTGGGCGTGCAGGAGTATGCGCTGTTCGCCGAGAACGAGTTGCGCCGGGCGGGCCTGGCCCGCATCGATCTGCGGGCCGGCAGCTGGACACAGTGGCTCAACGTGCTGGGCATGCCGGGCATGACTGGATACTTCGGCCTGATGGACATCGGCCAGCCCAAGGCTGGCGAAACCGTGGTGGTGTCGGGTGCGGCGGGCGCCGTGGGTCAGACGGTGGGGCAGCTCGCCAAGATCAAGGGATGCCGCGTCGTGGGCATCGCCGGTGGACCGGCCAAGTGCGAGTGGGTGGTGCGCGAACTGGGCTTCGACGCCTGCATCGATTACAAGGGCGGCGATGTGCGTGCCGGCCTGAAGGAGCACTGCCCGCAAGGCGTGGACATCTACTTCGACAACGTGGGCGGCGACATCCTCGACACCGTGCTCACGCGCATCAACCGCAAGGCCCGCATCATCATCTGCGGCGCCATCAGCCAGTACAACAACACCACGCCGGTGGCCGGTCCGAAGAACTATCTGTCACTGCTGGTGAACCGTGCCCGCATGGAAGGCATGGTGGTGTTCGACTACGCCGACCGCTACCCCCAGGCCATCGCCGAGATGGCGGGCTACCTGCGTGAGGGCCGCATGCGCTCACGCGAAGACGTGGTGCGCGGCCTGGACAACTTTCCCAAGACGCTGCTCAAGCTCTTCAACGGCGAGAACTTCGGCAAACTGGTCTTGCAGGTGGCCGACGACGATGCGGCCTGACGCAAAGAGCCGGTGGCCCACAGGGCTCACCGGCCGTTCAGTGCCGCCCTGCGGGCTTATTGCTGACGCGTTTCGACCTGCAGCAGGTTGTCCACGCTCTGCACACCGCTCACGCTGGCCGCAAGCTGGGTGGCTCGGTCGCGTGCCTCGGGTGTGGGGGCCGTCCCGCTGAGCTTGACGCGACCGGCGGTCGTGTCCACGTCGATGTCGAGTGCGCTGAGCTGCGGATCCTTCGCGAGTGCGGCGTTCACCTGGGCCGAGATCGCGGCATCGCCAATGGCATCGCCGGCACGCTCCACCTGCTCGCCGATGGCCTCGCCGGCACGCTCCATGCCCTGACGGGCCTCCTGACCCATGTCGCGCATGGACTGCTCGGCCTGGGCGATGTTCGTGTCGGCGCGCTGGCCCAGGGTCAGTTCTTCCTCCGACTTTCCGCAGCCCACCAGGGCCAGGGCGGTGATCACGGTGCCGGCAAGGATGGCGGTCTTCTTCATGGCGTTTCTCCTTTCAAGTCGTCTGTGCCGCGCTGGGCGGCTGATGTCACCTGGGCCGAGAGCCCTGGCGACTCGGACCGATCGAAGCGATGCGGTTGTCGGAACTTTAGGAAGGCCCCATTGCCGCGACTGTCGGAAGCGACTCGGACCCGCTGTCAGCCAGGGCCGACAGCCGTAACGATTGGGTACATATGACGCCTGGGCGACATAAAAATCGAACGATCGTTCGATAATTGCCTCTCGTCAACGCTCAGGACCGGCTTCATGGACACGCCCACGCCCCTCTCCCGCTTGCTGACCCAGCGCCACCGCAAGGACGCTACCGTCACGCTGCCCCTCACACCGGACTGGCAGCAAGGGCGCACCGCCTTTGGCGGTCTGATCGCCGTCTATGGCGTGGAGGCCATGCGCGATGTGGCGGGCGCCGAATGGCCGCTGCGTGCGCTGCAGACCAACTTCATCGCTCCCGTGGCTGCAGGCGAGGTGCAGGTGTGCGTGCACCTGCTGCGTGAGGGCCGCAACGTGCGCCAGGTCCAGGCTCAGGTGACGCAGGCGGGGCAGGTGGCCGCCGTGCTGGTGGGCGTGTTCGGCATCGGACGCGAAACCCGCCTGCCCACGCTGGATCCTCGCCGTCCCGAGGTGGCGCTCGATCCTGACGCGTCGATCGGGCGACCTTATGTGCCGGGGCTTGCCCCCGCTTTCACGCAGCATGTGGATTTCCGCTGGGCCGAGGGGGCCCCACCGTTCTCGGGCACGGACACCTGGCACTCGCGCATCCACCTGCGCCTGCATGACGCCCAGGGGGTGGATGCCGAGCTGCTGGCGGTGATGCTGGCCGATGCTGCACCGACGCCTGCGCTGAGCCGCTTCCATGGCCCGACCCCGGCGAGTTCCGTGTCATGGTCGCTGGAGCTTCAGTCTCATGCGCTGCCCGATGCCGCGACGGCCTCGACCGGGTGGTGGCGCGTGGACAAGGACACGCACGCCGGCGCTGGCGGCTATGTCAGCGAAAGCACCCACCTGTGGAGCCCGGACGGCCGCCTGGCTGCTCTGGGCTCCCAGGTGGTGGCGGTGTTCGGCTGAGGCGGACCGCCCGGCTTGAGCCAGATCAAGCCCGCGGGCCGTGGCCTGCGCAGAATCAGGCCACTGCAACGCCGGATCCGGAGGCCCCATGAACATCCGCCAAATGCTGGTTCACCTCGACACCAGCCCTGCCTGCGAAGCCCGTGTGGCCCTGGCATGCGACCTCGCCCGGCGGTTCGACGCGCATCTCACGGGCCTTGCACCCACGGGCTGGGTGCAGATGCCGGTGGACGTGGGCATGGCCATGGGCTCGCCCAACTATGTGCAGTTGTCGATGGACCACCTGCGACGCCGCGCAGAGGAGGCGGCCAAGCGGTTCCGCACGCAGGTACAGGGGCTGCGCAGCGCGCACGCGGTGATCGAGGAACAGGACAGTGCACCCGCGGTCGTGATGCACGGCCGCTGCAGCGATCTCGTCGTGGTGGGACAGCACCACCCCGACGATCTGTTGGAGACCGCCGGGGGGGCGCTGGCCGAGCAGGTGCTGATGCTGTCCGGGCGGCCCGTGCTGGTCGTCCCCTACATCGGTGCACCAGCCACCTGTGGCCAACGCATCCTGCTGGCCTGGAAGCCCACACGCGAGTCCGCGCGGGCGGTGGCCGATGCCATGCCGCTGCTCCAGGCGGCGGGCCATGTGGACGTGGTGGTGTTCGAAGAGGCGGGTACACCAGCCGGCACGGCCCAGCTTGATGATCTCTCGGCCTGGCTCACCCGCCATGGCGTGCGGCATTCGGCCTCGCGTGAGCCGAAGGTGATCGACGTGGGCAATGCCCTCTTGTCGTATGCGGCAGACCGTGGCAGCGACCTGCTCGTGATGGGTGGCTACGGTCACTCGCGGCTGCGCGAATGGGTGCTGGGCGGTGCGACCCGTTCGCTGCTGACCCAGATGACGATCCCGGTGGTCCTGTCGCACTGACCCGCCAGCGGCCTCAGTAGCCCAACGGCACTCCGCGGGGAAAGACGCTCGACAGGGCGATGGCCGCCATCACCAGTGCGCCGAGCACGGGCACCAGCCAGGGCACGCGTGGCCCGCTCGGGGCTGCCGTGCGCCCGGCCCGCACGGCACTCACGATCTGGCGCCGCACCTGCAGCACGGCCGCGGCCAGCACCAGCGGACCGACGACGAACAGCGCCTCGATGGGGTACAGATACTCGCCGTCCCAGGCGTCGCCGAGACCCGACAGCGCAAAGCCCACGAGGATGGCCACCGGCACCAGCAAGGCCATGCCCGCCACAACCGCCGCTGCGCCGCGGGCTGCACTCGCCCCCGGCGCCGCCCCCGAGGGGCCGGGCTTCGATGCCGATGCGCGCTGACGCACGGTGCCGGCTTCCTCGGCAGGGGTCGAAGCCGGGTCGGGCGCCAAAGGCGGCATGACCGCACCGGGAGCGTTGGCGTCCTTGAGCCCCAGCTTCCGGCTCTGTTCGCGCTGCAAGCGCTCGATTTCCTTCACGAAATCCATGGGCTCTCCGTTGGCGAAGCCCAGATGCTCGCTCAGGCGCGGGATTTCGTCCAGCCTGCTGCAGCGGCTCAGGCGGCTGCGCTCAGCGGTACAGGGCCACCCGGGCCGTCGTCATGGGCAACGACCGCATTGCGGGTGCGCTTGGCCGCATACAGGCGGCGATCGGCCGCGGCAATCAACGATGGGGCCTGAAGCCCCAGGCCGGGCTCGTCGGAGCAGGCCACACCGGCGCTGACCGTGATGCCGTCCAGTCCCGGGGCCAGCGCGGCCGCCGGCACTTCCCTGCGTACCCGGTCGGCCACCAGCTTGGCCTCCTCGGACGTCGCCCCGGGCAGCACCAGAACAAACTCCTCGCCCCCATAGCGGGCCAGCAGGTCAGTGGACCGCATGCGCCGGGTCACCAGTTCGGCGAACGCCGTGAGCACCAGATCCCCCACGGGGTGCCCGCGCTCATCGTTGACCCGCTTGAAGTGATCGATATCGAACATCACGAGCGACACGGGATGCCCCAGTCGGCGTGCGCGGTCGAGGTCGCGGGCCATCTCGGCCAGCAGACCACGGCGGTTGTAGGCACCGGTCAGCATGTCCGTGCCCGACAGACGCTCCAACTCGCGCCGAAGCGTCTCGTTCAGGCACAGCAGATAGCCCACGGTGATGGCAATCTGCAGCACGATGGCGCCCAGGACAGACACATGCTGGCCGGCAAACATGGCAAAGACGTCGGTGACTCCCGGCGCCGTGCCCCCCACGACCCGCAGCAAGGCCATCGCGGCCATCAGCAGGAAGGCCAGCACCATCACCCGCGCCCCCATGGAACGCTGCCGCGCCTGCCACGCCACGGCCGCACAGGCCAGACACAGAGCCACGGCCAGCAGCGTGAAGAGCACGACGCGCACCGAGAACGGGGCGTTGAACACGGCCGCAGCCCCGAAGGATCCCACGATCACCGCAGGCGCCACCGCCATCCATCCGATCGGCACCCGCCGATCGAACAACAGTCGCAACGCCAGGTAATGAAGGAGAAAGCCCCCAAGCAGCAGGGAGTTGGGCACCAGGATGCCCAGCATCTGTGGCAACTCGTCTCGCACGACGAACAGCGCTCGACCGACCGCCGCGACGGCATCCCCCGCGGCCCACACCCACACGCCCCGGACCTGCGAGGGCAGCCCCCATCGCGCCACGAAGACGACGCTGGCCAGGCTCAGCCCGACCAAGGCATCGGCCATGAAAAGGGTGCGGATGTCCAGGAGTTCCATGGGTGAAGCTATTGTCACTCCGCACGGCCCCTGAGCTGGCGCGGGAATGTCGCCAAAAGGCGGCCCATTTGTCTGCGGACCGCGACATCGGTCACACGTGGGAACGCTTCGCGCTCCGTGGCGTCAGACACCACCGACACAGCTGCCGCCAGAGCGCCGACGGCGCCCGCCGTGCCGCTCAGGCGAGACTGCAGCGAATTGCCTGGAGTCTGTACGCCGTGAATCGCCGCTGGGAACTGGATGCCTTGCGCGGGCTGATGCTGGTCCTGATGACCTTGACCCATCTGCCCACACGCTGGGCCGGCCCGACCGGTCAACCGCTGGGCTTCGTTTCTGCGGCCGAAGGCTTCGTTCTGCTGTCGGCCTACATGGCCGGGCTGGTCTATACCCGCCGGGGCCTGCGTGATGGCCTGCCCGCCATGCGCACCGCCTTCGTGCGCCGCGCAGGGCTCATCTACGCCTGCCAGGCCGCCATGCTGCTGTTCCTGTTCACCGTCATCGCCTTGCTGGGCCTGCGCATCGACCAGCCGGCCATCACCAACCTGCTGTCGTTCTACCTGGCCGAGCCCGTCACCGCGCTGTGGAGCAGCCTGCTGCTGATTTATGAGCCGCCCCTGCTCGACATCCTGCCCCTGTACGTGCTCTTCATGCTGGTCAGCCCCTGGGTGCTGGCCCATGCCCTCGCGCGGGGCTGGGGCGGGGTGTTGGCGATCAGCGTGATGCTGTGGCTGCTGGCGCAGTTCGGCCTGGGGGATGCCTTGTACCGCGCCGTGACGGACGCCACCGGCCTGACCGTGCCGCCGGAGGCCACCGGGGCCTTCGCCATGTACGCATGGCAGTTCCTGTGGGTGCTGGGCTTGTGGATGGGAGCGACCCAGGCGGGCGGTGAGCCCTTGCCGACCATGCCGGCGTGGCTGGTCCGGGTGGCCGTGGTCGTCGCGGGCATCGGATTGTTGTGGCGGCATGGGGTGGGCCAGGTGCCGTTTCCGGGGGACCCCGGGCTGAACCTGTTGTTCAGCAAATGGCAGCTCGGGCCGCTGCGCCTGCTCAATCTGTTCGCCCTGCTGGTGCTGACCCTGCATTACGGCCCGGCCCTCGCGCGACGTCTGCCGCCGATGACGTGGCTGCAGAACCTGGGGGCCGCCTCACTGCCGGTGTTCTGTGCCCACCTGGTGCTGGTGCTGCTGGCCCTGGCGCTGGTGGGCGAACCCACGGCCGAACGGGCCCTGTGGGTCGACCTGAGCCTGCTGGCCGCCTGCTTTGCCGCGCTCACGGTGGTGGCCCACGCCAGCGCGGACCGACCCACCGATCCGCCGGCACCACGGTGGGCCGGTCAGCGGACGTAGTCTGCCAGGCGCTGATGCCACAGGGCATAGCCCGAGGCATTCAGGTGCAGGGCATCCCCGGCGAACAGCGTCGCCCTCGGAAGGCCCTGCTCATCGAGCATGTCATGGAAGACGTCGATGAACTCCACGTCCCGGTAGCTGGCCGCCAGGGCCTTCAGCTGCCGGTTCGCCTCCTTCACTTCCGGCAGCAGGTGCACGCGCGCCGGGCTGGGCTTGATGGAGATGTAAGCGATGCGCACCTCGGGCAGGTCGGCGCGCAAGCCCTCCACGAGGGCCCGAAAGCGCTCGGCCACCTCCTCGGGGCGACGCCCCTGGGCCAGGTCGTTCTCGCCGGCGTACACCACCACCTGGCGAGGACGATAGGCAATCACCAGCCGCTTGAGATGCGCCACGCAATCGGCCAGGGTGGACCCGCCGAAGCCTCTTCGCAGCACCACCGGCGGCCCCTGGAAGGCCTCCTCCAGCCCTTCCCAGAGGCGGATCGAGGAGCTGCCGACGAACACCACGCCCCCCGCCGGGGGCGGCCGAGCCTGATCCGCGGCGTCGAAGGCCGCGAAGCTGGCCGCCCAGGGGCCCGCCACGGGAGCCTCCTGTGCGTGCACCGCCCCGCCCACGGTCAGGCCGACGAGGGCGAGTGCCAGACGGAGCCGGGTCTTCAAGCGCATCACACGGATCATTGTGGGCTGGGATCGCCGATGCGTCCACCGGTTCCCCGCGCCGCGACGTGGCGAGCCCGTTCTTCTTCCTGCAGACGCAGCACCCGCCGCTGCACCTTGCCGGTGGTGGTCATCGGCAGGGCCTCGATGAACTCGATTTCCTTGGGGTACTCATAGGGCGCCAGCCGCCCGCGCACGTGCTGCTGGAGGTCTTCAACGAGGGTTGCGCCCCCCACATGGCCGGGGGCCAGTACCACATAGGCCTTGACCACTGCCCCACGCTCCGGGTCGGGCTTGGGCACCACGGCCGCGTTGGCCACGGCCGGGTGCTTGACCAGGCAGTTCTCGATCTCGCTGGGCCCGATGCGATAGCCCGCGGCCTTGAACACATCGTCGCTGCGCCCCTGGTACCAGAGGTAGCCCTCTTCATCCATCACCGCGGTGTCGCCGGTGCGGCACCAGGCGTCGTCGGGATCGCCGGTGAACTTGGCGCGCGTGGCCTCCTCGTTCTTCCAGTAGCCGAGGAAGAAGATCGGGTCGGGATCGCCATGGATGTCTCGGCGGTGCACCGCCACGTCGCCCGGCACGCCCGGCGGGCAGACCTGACCGTTGTCATCGATCACCGCCACGCGGTGGCCCGGGTAAGGCCGGCCCATGCTGCCCGGCTTGGCTGGCCAGCCCGGGTGAACCCGCCCGGCAGCATCCACGAACTCGCCACAATTGCCGACGATGTAGTTGATCTCGGTCTGGCCGAACATCTCGTTGATCGTCACGCCCAGCTGATCCCGGCCATAGGCAAACACCGCGTCGCCCACCGCCTCGCCGGCGCTCATGATGGCGCGCAGCGCCAGCCGGTAGCGCTCGCGCGGCGCAGGCACGGCCTTCATCATCGCCTTGAGGGCGGTGGGGAAGAGGAAGGTGTTGGTCACCTTGTAGCGCTCCATCAGCTCGAAGGCCTTCTCCGGGCTGAACCGGCCCTGGTAGGCCACGATGGGCTGGCCGAAATAGAGCGTGGGCAGCAGCGCATCCATCAGCCCTCCCGTCCAGGCCCAGTCGGCCGGTGACCAGAAGACGTCGCCTTCGCGGGGAAACCAGTTCTGGCTGGCCACGAAGCCCGGCAGGTTGCCGATCAGCGCCCGGTGCGGAATGAGCGCTCCCTTGGGCGGGCCCGTGGTGCCGCTGGTGTAGATCAGCACGGCCGGATCGTCTGCCCGGGTGGCCTGCGCCACATAGAGGGCCGACTCACGGGCAAGCGCCGCCTCCCAGTCGACATCACCCTGGCCGCAGGCGTCACCCACGGCCACGATGTGGCGCAGCGCCGGGCATTCGGCACGCGCCTGACGCAGGTTCGCGATCGAGGTCTCATCCACGATGGCCACCACCGCCTCGCTGTGGGACAGGCGGTAGGCCAGGGCCTCCGGCCCGAAGAGCATGGACAGCGGCATCGCCACCGCGCCCATCTGGTAGACCGCCATGTGCGCAATGGCGGTCTCGGGGCGCTGCGGCATCACCAGGGCCACGCGGTCGCCCGGCTGCACGCCCAGCCGCTCCAGCGCATGCGACAGCCGGTTGGCCTGGGCCAGCAGATCGGCATAACTCAGCGTGTCCCGCCGGCCAGATTCATGTTCATAGACGATGGCTGTGCGCCCTCCTCCGTCCTTTGCCCAACGGCGGCAGCAGGCCTGGGCGATGTTGAACGACGGCGGCACCTGCCAGCGAAATCCCGTGTGCAGGCGGGTGTGGGTGTCGGAAAGAAAGGACGGTCGGGAGCGTGTCACGGAAGAATCCTGAGGCTGCAAGCTGGGTCGATGGTGCCAGCCCTGCGGGCGGGCTGCACCTCGGACTTGCCCCGGCCCCGCCCCCGGTCAAGGCACAATGCCCCCTCGCGCCCGCCCCGACTCGACCTGCATGAGCCTGAAAACCGTTGCCAAGCGTCTGCTGAGCTATGTTCTGCCCCACAAGGCGGGGGTGAGCCTGGGCGTGGTCTGTTTTTTCCTTTCAGCGGCCGTCGAGCCCCTGGTGCCGGCCTTGCTCAAGGTGCTGCTCGACAGCGGCTTCAAGGCCGAGCTGGGCTTCCCGCTGTGGGTGGTGCCGCTGGCCGTCATCGGCCTGTTCGCCGTGCGGGGCCTGCTGGCGTTCTGTGGCACCTATCTCTTCAACTGGTCGGTGTCGCACGCGGTGCTGTCGCTGCGCTCCGACCTCATGCGCGCCGTCATGCGCGCCGACGCGAGCCTGTACAACCGCATGAGCCCGGGCGTGGCCGCGGCCAAGGTCATCAACGACCCGCAGACGGCCACCGCCTCGCTGTCGCGCGCCCTGACCACGGCTTTGCGTGACGGCACCACCTTCTTCGCGCTGCTGGGCTACCTCGTCTACCTGAACTGGAAGCTCACGCTGCTGTCGCTGATCATCATGCCCCTGCTGGCCTTCGTGGTGCGCAAGGTGCAAAGGCGCGTGCTCTCGGTGGGCACGCAGGCCTACGAGTCGCAGATCCGCCTGGTGCGCATCGTCGATGACATCTCGCGGGCGTGGCGCGTGGTGCGCACCTTCGACGCCGGGGAGTTCGAGCGCAAGCGCTTCGACGCTGAGGCGCAGCGGCTGCGCCGCACTACGCTGAAGAACGTGGCGGCTGCGGCCACCATGACGCCGCTCACCCAGGTGGTCGCCAGCCTGGGGGTGGCGATCATCCTCACGCTCGCGCTGGTGGAGGCCCACCGCGGCGAAGCCACCGTGGGCGAGTTCGTGGCCTTCATCGCGGCCTTGCTGATGACCATCTCGCCGATGCGCCATCTGACCGACGTGATGCAACCCATCATCGGCGGCCTCATCGGGGCTCGGGCCTGCTTCGAGCTGATGGACACTCCGGCTGAGCCCGACCCTGGCACACGGGAGCTCGACCCGGCCCAGTGCCGCGGCGACATCCGCTTTGACCAGGTGCAGATCGTCTACCCTGGCAGCGAGCAGCCCGCCTTGCGCGACCTGACGATGCATATTCCGGCCGGCCGCACGATCGCGCTGGTCGGCCCCTCCGGCTCGGGCAAGACGACCGCTGTCAATGCAATGCTCGGCTTCGTGGCCCCCAGCAGCGGCCGCATCCAGCTCGACGGCCTGGACATCCAGGAGATCCGCAAGACCTCGCTGCGCCGGCAGTTTGCCGTGGTGTCGCAGGACATCGTGCTCTTCGACGGCTCCATTGCCGAGAACGTGGCCTACGCCCAGGCGCCCGATCGCCCTCGCATCGAGGCCGCCCTGCGGGCAGCCAACCTGTGGGACTTCGTGCAGGCCCAGCCCGAGGGCCTGGACGCCAACGTCGGCGCCAACGGCAGCAAGCTCTCAGGCGGTCAGCGCCAGCGGCTGGCCATCGCGCGAGCACTCTACAAGGACGCCCGCATCTGGGTCTTCGACGAGGCCACCTCGGCACTCGACACCGAGTCCGAGCGCATCGTGCAGCAGTCCATCGAGCAGTGGCACGGCGAAAAGACCCTGGTGCTCATCGCCCATCGTCTGAGCACGGTGCGCAACGCCGACTGCATCTATGTGCTCTCCGACGGACGGGTGGTCGAGTCCGGTCGCCATGACGAGTTGATGGCCCAGGGCGGGCTCTACGCCGGCATGGTGCGCGCCCAGGCGATGGAGTGAGCGTGACCCCGTCGAACCCTTACGTTGCCCGCCGTCCCTCCCGCCCGGCGTGGATCCCCATCCGCGGCCTGCGCTACCACGTGCACCGCTGGGGCTCACCCGAGTGGATCACGCCGGACACGCCAGCCCTGGTGATGCTGCATGGCTGGATGGACGTGGGCGCCTCCTTCCAGTTCGTGGTCGATGCCATGGCCGTGCAGCGCTACGTGATCGCCCCCGACTGGCGCGGCTTCGGACAAAGCGAGGCTCCGCGGGCCGACAGCTACTGGTTCCCCGACTACCTCGGCGACCTCGACACCCTGCTGGACCACCTGCTGCCCGACCAGGCCGTGGACCTGCTGGGCCACAGCATGGGTGGCAATGTGGCGATGCTCTATGCCGGCATCCGACCCCAGCGCGTCCGTCGGCTCGTCAACCTCGAAGGCTTCGGTTTGCCCGCCACCCGGCCCACCAGCGCGCCGAAGAACTACGCTGCCTGGCTGGATGAACTCAAGACCCCGCAGGAACTGCGCCCCTATCCCAGCCTGGAAGCCGTGGCGCAGCGCCTGCGCAAGAACAACCCCCTGCTGCGACCCGAGTTCGCCGACTGGCTCGCTCCGCACTGGGCGCGACAGCGGGAGGATGGTCAATGGGAGATCCTGGGCGACCCCGCCCACAAGCGCCGCAACCCGGTGCTCTACCAGAAGGACGAGGTGCTGGCCTGCTGGGCCGCCATCGCCGCGCCGGTGCTGTGGGTGGAAGGCGACCGCACCGACGTGGCCAAGTGGTGGGGCGACCGCTACCCACGCGCCGATTTCGAATCCCGGCTCCAGGTGGTGAAACAGCTCGAGCGGCGGGTGCTTTCCCCCGCCGGTCACATGCTGCACCACGACCAGCCCGAAGCCCTGGCCGCCCACCTCGACGCCTTCCTGGCCTGAACGCCGCCAGCACCGCCTCCCGTGCGAAAATGCCCGTTTTCGCGGCAGCAGCCGCGTCGGGCCGGCCTTGGCGCCTCCCCGCCCCGCACGAACAAGGACAGCACCATGGAAGCAGAACGCATCAACCTCATCGGCACCACCCTGGAAGACCTGCGCCAGCGCACCGCCGATCTACGGAGGTATCTTTGACTGGGAACACAAGTCCATCCGCCTGAGCGAGGTCAACGCCGCGCTGGAAGACCCCGCTGTCTGGAACGACCCCAAGCACGCCCAGGAACTGGGTCGCGAGAAGAAGGCGCTCGAGGCTGTGGTCGAGACGATCTCCCGCCTGGAGCGCGAGCTGTCGGACAACCTTGAGCTCTACGAGATGAGCAAGGCCGAGGACGACCATGACGGCCTGCAGGCCATCGAGGCCGAGACCGCATCGCTCGCGCACGACGTCGAGGCGCTCGAGTTCCGGCGCATGTTCAGCAACCCGGCCGACCCCAACAACTGCTTCATCGACATCCAGGCCGGTGCCGGCGGCACCGAGGCCTGCGACTGGGCCAGCATGCTGCTGCGCCAGTATCTGCGCTACTGTGAGCGCAAGGGCTTCAAGACCGAAGTGATGGAGGAGTCCGAGGGCGATGTGGCGGGCATCAAGAGCGCCACCATCAAAGTCGAGGGTGACTATGCCTTCGGCTACCTGCGCACCGAGACCGGCGTGCACCGCCTGGTGCGCAAGAGCCCCTTCGATTCCGCCGGCGGTCGGCACACCTCGTTTGCCAGCGTCTTCGTCTACCCCGAGGTGGACGACTCCTTCGAGATCGAGATCAACCCTGCCGACGTGCGCACCGACACCTACCGCGCCAGCGGTGCGGGCGGCCAGCACATCAACAAGACCGATTCCGCGGTGCGCCTGACGCACATCCCCACGGGCATCGTCGTCCAGTGCCAGAACGACCGCTCGCAGCACCGCAACCGCGACGAGGCCTGGCAGATGCTGCGCTCGCGCCTGTACGAGCACGAGATGCGCAAGCGCATGGCCGAACAGCAGAAGCTCGAAGACAGCAAGACCGACGTCGGCTGGGGCCACCAGATCCGCTCCTACGTGCTCGACCAGAGCCGCATCAAGGACCTGCGCACCAACGTCGAAATCTCCAACACCCAGAAGGTGCTGGACGGCGACCTGGATGCGTTCATCGAGGCCAGCCTCAAACAAGGCATCTGAGAAAGAAGACCATGCGTGAAGGCAGTTCCCCCCTGATCCGCCGCGAGGATTACACCGCGCCGGCCTACTGGATCCGCAGCGTTGACCTGACATTCGACCTCGACCCGGCCAAGACGCTGGTCGTCAACCGCATGCAGGTCGAGCGCAACCCGGCCGTGGCGGCCCAGGCGTTGCGCCTGGACGGCGAGGAACTCAACCTCACGCGCGTGCTGGTCAACGGAGACTCCGTGTCCTTCCGGGTGGAGAACCAGCAACTCGTGCTGGACAACCTGCCCGAGACGCCGTTCACGCTGGAGGTGCGCACCACCTGCGCGCCCGAGAAGAACACCCAGCTCTCGGGCCTGTACACCTCGGGCGGCGGCTTCTTCACGCAGTGCGAAGCCGAGGGCTTCCGCCGCATCACCTACTTCCTCGACCGCCCGGACGTGATGGCGACCTTCAGCGTCACGCTCAAGGCCGACGCCACGAAGTACCCCGTGCTGCTGTCCAACGGCAACCTCGTCGAGCAAGGGACGCTCGACGGCGGCAAGCACTACGCGAAGTGGGTGGACCCCCACCCCAAGCCCAGCTACCTCTTCGCCCTGGTGGCTGCCAACCTGGTGTGCCGCGAACAGAAGATCCGCGCCCGCTCGGGCCGCGAGCACCTGCTGCAGGTGTACGTGCGCGCGGGCGACCTGGACAAGACCGAACACGCGATGAACTCGCTCATCGCCTCGGTGGCCTGGGACGAAGCGCGCTTCGGCCTCTCGCTCGACCTCGACCGCTTCATGATCGTGGCGGTGAGCGACTTCAACATGGGGGCCATGGAGAACAAGGGCCTCAACATCTTCAACACCAAGTACGTGCTGGCCAACCCGGCCACCGCCACCGATGCGGACTACGCCGGCATCGAAAGCGTGGTGGGCCACGAGTACTTCCACAACTGGACGGGCAACCGCATCACCTGCCGTGACTGGTTCCAGCTCTCGCTCAAGGAAGGGCTCACCGTCTTCCGCGACCAGGAGTTCAGCCAGGATCTGGTGCACAGCCCCAGCGCCCGGGCCGTCAAGCGCATCGAGGACGTGCGCACGCTGCGCCAGCACCAGTTCCCCGAGGACGCCGGCCCCATGGCGCACCCGGTGCGGCCCGACAGCTACGTCGAGATCAACAACTTCTACACCGCGACCGTTTACGACAAGGGCGCCGAGGTGGTGCGCATGATGCAGACCCTGGTGGGCCGCGACGGCTTTGCCAGAGGGATGACGCTGTACTTTCAGCGCCACGACGGCCAGGCCGTGACCTGCGACGACTTCGCCCAGGCCATCGCCGACGCCAACCCGGGCAGCGCGCTGGCCACCCACCTGGCCATCTTCAAGCGCTGGTACAGCCAGGCCGGCACCCCGCGCGTGCAGGCCCGCGGCCACTACAACGCCGATGCGCGCACCTACACGCTGGAGCTCTCCCAGCAGGGCCTGCCCTCGCCCGGCCAGCCCACCAAGGAGCCCTGGGTCATCCCGGTGGCCATGGGCCTGATCGGCCCGCGAGGTGAGCACCTGCCCCTGCAACTCGTGGGGGAAGACGCCCCGGTGGGCACGGAACGGGTGCTCGTCCTGCACGAAGAACGCCAGCGCTACGAGTTCACGGGCCTCGATGTCGAACCGGTCCCGTCGCTGCTGCGCGGCTTCTCCGCCCCCGTGCTGCTGGAAGACCACCTCAGCGATGCCGACCTGCTGCACCTGCTGGCGCACGACGCCGACCCCTTCAACCGCTGGGAGGCCGGGCAGCGACTGGCACTGAACCGTCTGCTGGGCGCCATCCGGACCGGCCAGGCCCTGCACCTGGATGCGGCCTACATCGAGGCCATGCGCAGCGTCCTGCGTCATCCGACACTCGATGCCGCCTTCAAGGAGCTGGTGCTGACCCTGCCCAGCGAGGGCTATCTGGCCGAACAGCTCGAAGAGGTCGATCCGCAGCGCATCCACCAGGTGCGCGAAGCCGCGCGACTGCAGCTGGCCCAGGCTCTGCACCACGACTGGGAATGGGCCTTCGAGACCCACCAGGTGCGTGGCGGCTACTCGCCCGACCCCGTGTCGGCGGGCCAGCGCGCCCTGGCCAACCTGGCGCTCGCCTATCTGTGCCTGGGAGCCTCGGTCACGCACGACCCGGTGTGGCCGGGCCGCACCTACCAGCGCTTCAAGGACGCCACCAACATGACCGACCGCCTGGGCGCCCTCAGCGCGCTGGTGAACAGTCACGCCGAACTGGCCGAAGCTGCGCTGCAGCGCTTCCATGCCCTGTTCCGCGACGAGGCCCTGGTGATCGACAAGTGGTTTGCGCTGCAGGCCGCCGCCAGCGAAAAGGACGGCCGGGTGTTCGCTCGGGCCCGTCAGCTGCTCTCGCACCCCGACTTCTCGCTGCGCAACCCCAACCGGGCCCGCAGCCTCATCACCGCCCTGTGCTTCATGAACCCGGCCGCCTTCCACCGCACCGACGCCGCCGGGTATGTGTTCTGGGCCGATCGCGTGCTGGAGCTCGACGCCATCAACCCGCAGCTGGCCGCCCGCGTCGCCCGGGCCATGGACCGCTGGAAGCAGCTCGCCGAGCCTTACCGAAGCGCAGCGCGCGAAGCCATTGCGCGCGTGGCCGCCCGGGCCGAGCTGAGCAACGATGTGCGCGAGATCGTCACCCGCGCGCTCGCCGACTGATTTCGCAGAACTTCGAGGAACACGACATGGGCAAGAGAGTCAGCCTGACCCAGTACCTGGTCGAGCAGCAGCGCATGCACGGCCACATTCCTGCACAGCTGCGCCTGCTGATCGAGGTGGTGGCACGCGCCTGCAAGCGCATCGCCATCAGCGTCAACAAAGGCGCCCTGGGCGACGTGCTGGGCAGCGCCGGCACCGAGAACGTGCAGGGCGAGGTGCAGAAGAAGCTCGACGTCATCTGCAACGAGGTGCTGATCGAGGCCAACGAATGGGGCGGCCACCTGGCGGCCATGGCTTCGGAGGAAATGGATGGCATCTACCTGGTACCCAACCGCTTCCCCCAGGGCGAGTACCTGCTGATGTTCGACCCACTCGACGGTTCGTCGAACATCGACGTCAACGTGAGCATCGGGACGATCTTCTCGGTGCTGAAGAAGGACGACGCCCACGCCGGCGTGAGCGAGCAGGACTTCCTGCAGCCCGGCTCGAAGCAGGCCGCAGCCGGCTACTGCATCTACGGGCCCCAGACCACCCTGGTGCTCACCGTGGGTGACGGCGTGGCCATGTTCACGCTCGACCGGGAGCAAGGCTCGTGGGTGCTCACGCAGGATGGTGTGACCATCCCCGAGGACACCAGGGAATTCGCGATCAACATGAGCAACATGCGCCACTGGGCCCCGCCGGTGAAGCGCTACATCGACGAATGCCTGGCCGGCAAGGACGGCCCGCGCGGCAAGGACTTCAACATGCGCTGGATCGCCTCGATGGTGGCCGACGTACACCGCATCCTCACCCGCGGCGGGATCTTCATGTACCCCTGGGACAAACGCGAGCCCGACAAGCCCGGCAAGCTGCGGCTGATGTACGAAGCCAACCCCATGAGCTTCATCGTCGAGCAAGCCGGCGGTGCAGCCACCAATGGCCACCAGCGCATCCTGGACATCCAACCCACCAAGCTGCACGAGCGTGTGAGCGTCATCCTCGGATCAAAGAACGAGGTTGAGCGCGTCACCGCCTACCACCGCGACAGCTGACGCCGACCCGCCGGGCCAGTGCGGAAGTCACGAAAGGCCCGGCATCCACGCAACGTTGTGGCGACCGCACAACGTTGCCGTTTTCTGCAGCACCCCGGCCGCTGACAATCCACAACGCTGCACCCGCCGGGTGCAAGGTCGGGTGCGAGGGGAATCTCATGCCGGTCGTGGCGGTCGTCAATCGCAAGGGAGGCAGTGGCAAAAGCACACTGGCCACACACCTTGCCGCCCACTGCGCCAACCGGGGCATCCCCGTCATGCTGGGCGACGTGGACCGCCAGCAGTCCACCCTGACCTGGCTGCGTCTGCGCAGCACCCAGACCTTGCCTCGCCAGCGCGCCCCGATCACCAGCTGGGTGGTCGATGCCCGCAACGTGCTGCGTCCGCCCACAGGCATCCGGCACCTCATCCTCGACACCCCCGGGGGGCTCAAGGACAGCGACCTCGCCCGCGTGGTGATGGCGGCTGACGCCATCGTCATGCCGCTGTGCGACTCCGTCTTCGACCGCGATTCGGCCGCCCAATGCCACGCCGAGCTCATGAACCTGCCGCGTGTGGCCAGCGGGCGCTGCAAGCTCGCCGTGGTCGGCATGCGTGTGGATGCGCGCACCAAGGCCGGCGACGTGCTGCGGCAATGGGCCGACGACCGCGGTCTGCCCTTCCTGGGCGTGCTGCGCGACACCCAGGCCTATGTGCGCTGCATCGAGCACGGGCTCACCCTGTTCGACCTGCCGCCTTCGAAGGCCGAGGCCGACATGCAGCAATGGGCCCCCATCCTCGACTGGCTGGAGCCGGTGTTCCTGAACCCGGCGCCGGTCAGCTCCCCGGAGGACATGCCCTTGCAGCCGGTCCGCCCGATCGCCACCGCCGACTCGCCCCGCCCCACCGCCACCGCCCGCGCCACCACCCGCCATGGCGGCAGCGCCGAGGAAAGCGCGTCCCGGCTGGCCGCCCACATGGACGAACTGCGTCACAAGCCGCGTTTGGCCAGCGCTGCGGCCCCCGTCCGTCGAGGCGCTTGGTGGCAAGACCTCCTGTCCCTCCCTCGCTTCCTGCAGCGCAACCCATAGTCTTCCCCGAGCGGGTTTTCCATGGCTATAATGGAAGGCTGTCGCCGGTGTAGCTCAGTTGGTAGAGCAGCGCATTCGTAATGCGAAGGTCACCAGTTCGAATCCGGTCACCGGCACCAGACACACCCAGCACAAGGGCCTGACGCACGTCAGGCCCTTTGTCTTATGGCAGAACAGGGTTTTCAGCCCTGCCTTCGCGGTTCGGTTCCGAACACCTCGTCGGCGAGCGTGTCTTCGGGCAGCTTCGTCGCCAGCACTTTGTCCACGCGCTTGCCGTCCATGTCGATGATCTCGAAGCGCCAGCCGCCCCACTGCACCACGTCGGCCGTCTGCGGCAGACGGCCCAGCATCAGCATCACCATGCCGGCCAGGGTGTTGTAGCGCCCGCGGTCCTCCTCCGGCAGTTCCTTCAGCCCCAGCCGGTCTTTCAGCTCCGGCACTGGGATGAGACCGTCGATCAGCCACGAACCGTCTTCGCGCATCACGGCCCAGGCGTCCTCGGGCTCGGCCGTCTTGAACTCGCCCGTGATGGCCTCCAGCACGTCCTGCAGGGTGATCACGCCCTGGATCTCGCCATACTCGTCCACCACGAACACCATCTGCATGGTCGAGGCGCGGAAACTCTCCAGCAACTCCATGCCCGTCAGCGTTTCCGGCACGAAGACCGGCGCCTGCAGGTGATCGGTGAGGCTGATGTCCTGCCCCTGCGCCATCTGCTGCAGCAGCTGGCGGGCCGTGACGATGCCGATGACGTCGTCCAGACCGCCCCGACACACGGGGTAGCGAGAATGCTCGGCCTCGGCAATCCGGGCCAGCGCCTCGGACACGGGCGCCTCGGCATCGAGCCAGACGATGTCGCCACGCGGGATCATCATCGACGTGATCTGTCGCTCGTCCAGCCGGAACACGTTGCGCACCATCTGATGCTCGTGCGCCTCGATCACGCCGGCATCCAGACCTTCCTCCAGGCTGGCGGCGATCTCTTCTTCCGTGACGGACCGGTTGGGTTGATCGGTGATGCCCAGCAGTCTGAGCACCGTACCGGTCGCCCACGACAGCATCACCACGAATGGGCGCGCGGCCAGCGAAATCCACTCCATCGGCCGAGCGACGAGGCGCGCCACCGTCTCCGGGTACATCTGCCCCAGCCGCTTGGGCACCAGCTCACCGAAGATGATGGTGAGGAAGGTGATGACCACCACCACGAAGCCGGTCGAAACGACGCTGGCCACCGTGGGTTGCAGGCTCCAGTCCTCAACCATCCACTCGGCCAGCGGCACGGCAAAGGCCGCCTCGCCCACGATGCCGTTGAGGATGCCAATGGATGTGATGCCGATCTGCACCGTGGACAGAAACTTGGTGGGATTCTCGTGCAGCGCCATCGCCGCCGGGGCCCCCGATGCCCCACTTTCCACCAACACCTGCAGGCGTGCCTTGCGCGCCGCCGTCAGCGCCATCTCCGACATGGCAAAGGCGCCGTTGAGCACGATGAGGAAGGTCAGTATCGCAACGTCCATGCGGCCCCCCGCAGGCGCTGCCGACGGGGTGAGTTGTTACAGGAGTGAGGGAGCGTAGCAGAATCGGGGCCATGATCTACCTCATCGGCGACCTGCAGGGCTGCTGCGATGCCCTGGACCGGCTGCTGGCCGACATCGATTTTTCCCCGTCACGCGACCGCCTCTATGCCCTGGGCGACCTCGTCAACCGGGGCCCGCGTTCGCTGGATGTTCTTCGGCGCCTGGCCTCCTTCGAAGAGTCGGCCACCTGCCTGCTGGGCAACCACGACCTGCACCTGCTGGCCGTGGCCCATGGGGTGCGCAAGCCCCATCGCAACGACACGCTGGGCCCGATCCTCGACGCACCGGACCGCGAGGCCTGGCTCACCTGGCTGCGCCAGCAGCGGCTGGCGGTGCAGGCTCATGGCTGGCTGATGGTGCATGCGGGCGTGGTGCCGCAGTGGGACGCCGCCCAGACCCTGGCCCTGGCCGCCGAGGCCGAGGCACACCTGCGCAGCGACGCGCTGGGCGAGTTCCTGCAGGTGATGTACGGCAACGATCCGGCGCAATGGCACGACGACCTCGCCGGCCACGACCGCCTGCGCTTCGTGATCAACACCTTCACCCGCATCCGCTACTGCACAGCGGACGGCCGCCTGGAGTTCGCCACCAAGGAAGGCCTGGACGCCGCCCCGGCCGGCTACTTCCCCTGGTTTGAAGCCCCCGGACGCCGCACCGCCGGCACGCCCATCGCCTTCGGCCACTGGTCCACGCTCGGCCTCATCAACCGCCCGGACTTGCTGGCCATTGACACCGGCTGCGTCTGGGGCGGCCAGCTCACTGCGGTTCGCATCGACGGCGGAAGGCGCGAAGTCATTCAGGTGGCTTGCGAGCCGGCCCAACGCCCCGAATAGAGGGCGGCGCTAGAATCGAATCCCTCTCGGAAGCGTGGCAGAGTGGTCGATTGCACCGGTCTTGAAAACCGGCAACGGGCAACCGTTCGTGAGTTCGAATCTCACCGCTTCCGCCAGAATGAGCATTGACCGTGCTGGCTAACGTCACGGCCCCACCGCAACCCTCAGGTCGGCGACCGTCACCATCAGCGTCATCGGATCGAGCGGCGATTCTTCCAGGCCGAGGCGCAGGTAGAAGGTCTTGGCCTCTTCAGACAAAGCGTGGACGACCAGGCCACGGATGCCGATGGCGTCGGCGGCGTGGAGGACGCGCAATGCGGCGTCCTGGAAGAGTGCGCGACCAAGCCCCTGCCCTCGATGACTTGTGGCGACGGCCAGCCGCCCGAGCACAACGACCGGGACAGGATCGGGCATGTTGCGACGAAAGCGGCCGGGGGCGGCCGCAGGGGCGACCGCGCTGGACGCCAGGGCGTAGTAGCCGACCACCTTGTGGCCATCACACGCGACGAAGGTGCGTGAGGCGCCGCTGGCCTGGTTCGCCGCCGCGCGGCGTGCGAGCCATTGGTTGAGCGACGGGACTCCGCAATCGAAGCCGTCGATGTCGTGGTCTGCAGTGAACGGTTCGGGGGCGCGCAGCATCCGCTTCAGGCGGTGCGCCAAGGTGCCTTGCTGCGCATCGTCCGCCGCAACGGCTCGTTGGGCTGTGCCGGGCGGTCAAGCCGTTTCAGGAATTCGCCATAGGCCTCGGGACTGACCACCATCAGGGCGCGATCCAGGAGCGCCTCTTCGGCCGCGCGGCGTGCGGCTTCCAGGATGAAGTCCGTGCGGGTCTTGCCGGCCGACTCCGCGGCACGATCGATCAGGTTGCGCTCGGCCGGCGGAATGCGCAGATTCAGCGTGTCCCGGCGTGTCTTAGTGGTGCTGGCGGTGGTCATGCGCGGTCTCTGAGGTCTCAGGTCCACACAATAACACGCCGTAACGACGAAGTCATTACACCCCCCTTCGGGGTCACGCCACGCAGGTCCGGTTCTTCCCCGTGCGCTTGGCCTCGTAGAGCGCCTCGTCGGCGCGGTCCAGGGTTTCTTCCAGTCGCTCGCCGGGGCGGAACAGAGTGACGCCGGCCGAGAAGGTCACGAAGACCTGCTGCTCGTTGTGCATGAAGAAGTTGGCGGTGAGCGTGCGCTGCAGCCGCGTGAGCACGACGCTGGCTTCTTCGGTGGTGGTCTGGGGCAGCAGCACGACGAATTCCTCGCCGCCGTAGCGGGCCACGGTGTCCATGGGACGCAGGGCCTGCTTGACGTGGTTGGCCAGGAATTTCAGCGCCTCGTCGCCGGTCTGGTGGCCCAGGGTGTCGTTGAGCTTCTTGAAGTTGTCGATGTCGAGCAGGCCCACGGCCAGTTCACCGCCCTGGCGCTGCATGCGCGCATGTTCCACCTCGAAGGCCTGGATCAGGCCGCGGCGGTTGGCGATTTCGGTGAGCTGGTCGGTGGACACCTCGGTGGACAGGCGCTGCAGCTCGGCTTCGAGCTCGCGCACGCGGGTCTGCAGGGCCTCGGCCTGGGCGTGTTCGGTGCGCAACTGTTCGTGGGTGTCCTGCACCGCGCTTTGCACGCTGCGGGTTTCGTCCACCAGTTCCTTGACGACGCCAGCCAGGCTTTCGAGGGTGTCGGCCTGCTGGATGACCTGGACGTAGCGGTCCATGCTGCTCTGGTAGCTGCCGGTGCGCGCGCCCAGTTCGCCGATGCGCTGCACCATGCTGTTGATGAGCTGCTTGAGCATGTCGCGCGAGCGCGCCCGCTCGGCCTTGATCTCGCCCTGGCGCTCGCGGGTGGCGTGCAACAGGTGGCTCACCGAGCGAACGGTGCGCGCGGTCAGCCCCTCCTGGAGTCGCGCGCGCATCATCTCGCTCTGCCCTTGCACCCAGCTGCCGTCTTCCGCCAGGTCGCCCAGGCTGGCACTGAGCTCGTCGCACAGCCCCCGCAACTGTTCGGTGAGGTGCTGGCGGTGTTCGGTCAGGCGCTGGGCGTCTGCGGCCCAGCCTCGCCAGTCGGCCGCCAGGTCGTCGTCGGGCTGTTCGGCCAGCGGGGCCAGCAGGTCGGCCAGGCGGGCCTTGAGGCGGGTGCAACGCGGGTCGTCGTCGGGCAGCGCCGCCGCGATGGCCTGCGCCAGATCCGCCACCACCTCGGCCCAGGTGGGACCCAGGCCCTCGCCCTCACCCGCCGGGGATTCAGGCCGGGATGGCTCATCCAGCGGGGCCGGCTGCGTGAGCAGGGGGGCGGGTCCGGAGGCCATGGCCTCGGCCAGGACCGGATCATCGAGCACGTCCGGGGTGTCGCCGGCGGTGTCGCTGTCCCAGCCTGCCACCAGCTGGGAGAGGCGCTGCTGAAGACGCCCCGGGTCGCTGCGGCTGCCGGCGAGCACGCGCTGCAGGCTGTCCTTCTTGCGGGCGCTGGTCCATTGACGTCCGCCACGCTCCACCCCCTTGACGAGGCGGCCGATGAGCTGGGCCCAGGTGTTGGCGTCGGAGCTGCCGGCGGCCGGTGCCACCGTGGCCAGCCAGCGCTCGGCCTGGTCGTAGCGCCCCTTGGCCACTGCCTCCATCAGAGGCCCCGCATCGGGCAGGCGCTGGGCCAGCCGCTCGACGAGCCGCTGCACGGCCAATGGCATCGTCACCTCCGGGACGGGCTCGCCGGCCTCGGTGCGATAGGCCTTGAGATAGTTCTCGGGCGTGGGCTCCAGGCGCTCCAGCGCAAGTCGGCGCAGCGCCGCCTTGGCCAGCTGGGCAGGCGTCTGGGGACCGCCCAGTGGCGCGGGCTGGGTGGGCTGGGGGGAGGTGCTCATGCTCAGCCGGCCACCCGGGTGGTCTGAGACCGAGGCGCTGACGGCAGCGTCTCGCCCTTGCCCGTGTTGCTGATCCATGGAGCCTTGCGCGGCAGCACGGTCTGGCGCAGCCATGACTCCAGATCGGCCGCAGGCAAGGGCCGGCTGAACAGGAAACCCTGCATGACGCTGCAGCCCAGGCGGTTGAGCACTTCCATCTGGAGCATGGTCTCCACGCCCTCGGCGATCACGCGCAGGCCCAGCGACCGCGCCAAGGCGATGATGGCGGTCACCACGGCCACGCTCTCCGGCCGGGCGCCCAGATCGCGGATGAAGGAGCGATCGATCTTGAGCTCACCGATGGGCAGCGTGGTGAGGTAGGCCAGCGACGAGTAGCCGGTGCCGAAATCGTCGATGGAGATTTCCAGGCCCAGCTGGTTCAACCGCTTGAGCGAGGGCATGACGTTCTGGAGATCCTTCATCAGGCCGGTTTCGGTGATCTCGAGCTGCAGGCAGGAGGCTGGTGCCTGGAGTTCGGCCAGCTGGGCCTGAAGACTGTCGATCAGGTCGGTGCGCAGGAACATGCGGCTGGGCAGGTTGACAGCCACCGGCAGCGGCATGCCCAGCGACCGCTCCCACTGATGAGCCTGACGGGCCGCTTCGTGCAGCGCCCAGTAGCTCATGGGAACGATCAGGCCGGTTTCCTCGGCCAAGGGGATGAAGTCGGCCGGCGAGATGAGCTGGTCGCCGCGCTGCCAGCGCATGAGCGCCTCGGCGCCGGTCATGGTGCCGGTGCTCACGTCGATCTTGGGTTGGTAGTGCAGCACAAGCTCGCCGCGCTCCAGGGCCTTGTGCAGGGCCGACTCGAGTTCGAGCTTCTCGCGACCCATGCCGGCCAGCTCGGGCGAGTAGAGGGCGGAAGCGTTGCGACCCTGGTTCTTGGCGGCGTACATCGCCACGTCGGAGTTGCGCTGCAGGTCGGCCACCGTGGTGCCATCGCGCGGGAACAGCGCGATGCCCACGCTGGCCGTGACGAAGCACTCCTGCCCCCCCACGAGCACCGGCTCGCGCAAGGCCTCCAGGATGCGCTGGGCCACCCGCTGCGCATCGCGCTCCCCGCCCACTTCGGGCAGCAAGGCCACGAACTCGTCGCCACCCAGACGCCCGACGGCCTCCAGCGTGCGGTGGGCCCGCGACCCCAGGGCATCCAGCGGTGCATCGATGACCTGGTCGGAGTGGCGGACGCAGGCGCGCAGGCGGCGCGCCACCTCCATCAGGAGCTCGTCGCCGGCCGCGTGGCCCAGGGTGTCGTTGATGATCTTGAAGCGGTCGAGGTCGATCAGCAGCAGGCCCACCTCGTGATGGAGCTGCTTGGCATGCTCGATGGCACGTTCGGCCCGCCAGATGATCTGGCGCCGGTTCGGCAGTCCGGTGAGGGAGTCGAAGTTGGCCAGGTGCTTGATCTTGTCCTCGGCAATGCGCCGGTCGGTCACGTCCTGGACGATGCCGTTGTACACGCTGAGGTTGCCGTGTTCGTCGAACTCCGGCTCGGCCTCGACGTGAACGACTCGCTGGCGGCCATCCACCAGATTGACGGGGATGTCGGTGCACAGCACGGTGTTGTGGCGCAGCACCTCGCGCAGGATGGCGATGAACCCCTTGCGTTCGTCGGCCGGGACCATGTGCAGCACGTCGCGCAGGTTCATGTGGTCGCCGGGCCCCAGACCGAACACACGCAGGCCTTCCACCGACAGGGCCAGAGTGCCCTTGTCCACGTGCCAGTCGAAGCTGCCCATGCGGGCCAGGTCCTGGGCGCGGGCCAGCTGGGCCTTGCTGCGCTCGAGTGCCTGCCGGGTGCGCGAGGAGCGCAACAGGTAGCGCAGCCGGCCTGAGAGCAGGCTCCACTGGGTGGACTTCACGAAGAAGTCGGTGGCTCCGGCCTCGTAGGCGCGGGTGATGGAGGCGTCGTCGTCGAGCCCGGTGAGCATGAGCACCGGTGTGGCATGGAAGCCCGGCAGCGCCCGCAGCTCGCGGCAGGTGGTGAAACCATCCATGCCGGGCATGATGGCGTCGAGCACGATCACATCGGGCGACCAGTCGGCCAGCATGCGCAGGGCTTTCTCGCCGCTGGACGCCTCGGTGATCGCAAAGCCACGCTCGCGCAGCGCGATCGAAGTCAACAGCAGGTTGACCTCGTCGTCGTCGACCAGCAGCACCTTGGGCTGCTCGAGGTCGATGTCGTCGGAGGGCGCGGCGTAGCTCATGGGGTCAGGTGGTCGGCACGTCTCGCAAGTAGGTCTTCAGGCTTTCCAGCACGCGGTCGGTTTCGTCCCGGACGGCCACGATGCGCTCGTCCAGCGGCTCAGCGGACCCGCTTCGGATCACGGATTCGATATCGGCACATTGTGCCGACAGCTTCAAAGCCCCGACGCTGGCGCAGGACGACTTCAGCGTGTGGGCCGTCAGCCGGATTGTCGCCATATCCCGCACTTCGTGGGCTTCCACCATTTGGGGGATAAGGCGCTGCAGGGAGGCCTCGAACGTGCGAAACAGCCGGTCCAGAAGCTGGTTCTCGCCCTTGGGATCGAGATCGCGCAGGCGTTGGACGGCCTGCGGGTCGAAGATGTTGGGGTCCGGGGTGCGCATGCGGGTCTCCGGCAGCGAGGTATCGGGCTGAGGGGCCGTCGGCTCGGGCGCCATGGCCGCCAGCGGCTCGGCTTCGGGCAGCCAGCGGGCGAGCACGGCCAGCAACTGGTTCTGCCGGAAGGGCTTGGAGAGATAGTCGTTGAAGCCCAGGTCCAGGAAGCGCTCTTCATCGCCCCCCAGGGCGTTGGCGGTGACGGCCACGACGGGCGTCTGGGAGGGGGTGACGAAGGCAAAACGGCCGCCGGGACCCCGCCGGAACCACCTGAGCGTTTCCACACCGTCCATGCCGGGCATCTGGATGTCCATCAGCACCAGTTCGAAGCGATGTTCGCACAAGCTGCGCAGCCCTTCCAGTCCCGAGGTGGCGATGTGCACCTGGCACCCCAGGCGGCGTAGCATCTGCTGGATCACTTCCTGGTTGACCGGGTTGTCCTCGACGACCAGGACGCGGTGCGGGTAACGGGGGGCGGGTGCGGACGTCCGCGCCGGGCCGCTGGACACCCCCAGGATGGCCTGACGCAGTTCCACCTTGCGCACCGGTTTGGCCAGATAGCGCTGGAAGCCCACCTCGTGCGCCAGACGGACGTCGTCCGGCGAGGATACCGACGACAGCAGGATCAGCTTGGTGGGCAGTTCGGGGCGGCTGTCGCGCAGGACGCGCGCGAACTGCACGCCGTTGAGGCGCGGCATCTGCATGTCCACCAGCGCAAGATCGAAGTGCCGGCCCTCGCGGTTTTCGCGCTCGATGACCTCCAGGGCGTCCTGACCGTCCACCGCGCAGGTCACATGCAGCCCCCACGCACCCAGCATGTTCTCGAGCACGGCCCGGTTGGTCTCGTGATCCTCCACCACGAGCAGCCTGAGGCTGGGCATGTCCAGCGCGTCGAGCTCGGCGGCCGCATTCGAGAAGGGCGACACGCTCACCGGGACGGTGAAACTGAACGCGGAGCCCACGCCCGGCAGGCTGCGCACGTCGATCTTGCCGCCCATCAGTTCCACGAGCTGGCGGGAGATGGCCAGGCCCAGGCCCGTGCCACCGTAGCGCTTGGCCGTCCCGCTGTTGGCCTGGGTGAAGGCGCTGAAGAGCCGGGGCAGCACGTCGGGCTCGATGCCGATGCCGGTGTCGCGCACGGTGAACGACAGGAGCACCGCCTTCTGGTCGGGCTCCAGGGCCAGGCCCAGATCCTCGGGCGCGTCCCGGGCCTCCAGGTCCACGACCACCTCGCCGGACTCGGTGAACTTGATGGCATTGGCCACGAGGTTGGTCAGCACCTGGCGCAGGCGCAGGGCATCGCCGTGCACCAGCGGCGGCACGCCGGGCGCCTCGCGGAAGGTCAGCTCCAGCCGCTTCTCGTGGGCGCGCGGCGCCATCAGTTCCAGGGTGTCCTCGACCACCGAGCGCAGCACGAAGTCGCTGCGCGCCAGTTCCATCTTGCCGGCCTCGATGCGCGAGAAGTCGAGGATGTCGTTGATGATCTCCAGCAGGTTCTCGCCCGAACGGTAGACGGCCTGCGCGAAGCGTCGCTGCTTTTCGGACAGCGCCGTACCCAGCAGAAGCTCGGTCATGCCCAGGATGCCGTTCATCGGCGTGCGGATCTCGTGGCTCATGTTGGCCATGAACTGGCTCTTGGCCAGGCTGGCCGACTCGGCCTGGTCCCGCGCGCGCTGCAACTCCTGCTCACGCTCGTGCTCGGCCGTCACGTCGGTGGTGATGCCATGCACGCACACGCTGCCGTCGGCACGCCGCTGGCTGCGGGTGCGCGTGCGCATCCAGCGCAGGCCGCGGTCAGGGTGGATGACGCGGTGCACCACGTCCGTCGGCAGCAACTGCTCCTCCATCTCACGTCGCCGCTCGATCGCCGCGCGGTCTTCGGGAGGAATGCGCGCGTAGGCGCGGGCTGGATCCACCGTGAGCTCCTGGGGTGTCACCCCCCAGAAGTGATACAGGCGTGGGCCGAGGTAGTCGTAGCTGCGCCGGTCTGGGGTCGTGATGAAGACGTGGTCGTCCACGGTATCGACGAACTCCCGGAAACGGGCCTCGGACTCGAGCAGGGCAGCCTGAGCCCTTCGGCTGTCGGTCACATCGCGCGCGACGACCAGCAAGGCGTGGGGCGCCCCGTCGTTCTGGCGCAGGGTGAGGTAGCGCACATTCAGATGGCGCTCTCCCCGCTGGCGGGTGGTCCAGGTGACATCGTCCTCGATCCAGGACTCGTCGCGCAGCGCGCGCCGGACCGAGGGCACGAGCAGTTCGGTCAGGCGATGGCCGTAGGCCTCGGCCGGGGGCAGCCCCAGCAGGTCCTCGCGGCGCAGGCCGAATTCACGCTCGGCCTGGCGATTGACCTGGATGACGCGCAGGTCGGTGGGGTTGATCACGAACAGGCTCACCGGCAGGTGCTCGATCAAGGTATCGAGCCAACGCCGTTCGCGCTCGATCTGCTCGGTGTGGCGCTGGCGTTCGGTGACGTCCGTCAGGATGCCCAGATAGACGAAACGCGCGCGGTGTTCGTCCAGCACGTGGGCCGCCTCGATCTCGGCCCAGTAGGGCTCGGTGGCGCCACCCGGCAAAGGCCGCTCGGCCTCGTACTGCAGGCGGAAGGGACGACGGGCCTGTACGGCGCGCTTGAGGCGCTGCGCCGCCGCCTCGGGCGAGGGCCCCAGCTGGAACAACTCCCAGGCCTCGCAGCCCACCGCATGGTCGGCCGGCACGCCGGTGATGCGCGTGAACCCGTCGTTGACCCACTCGATGCGCCCGTCGGTGTCGGCCACGATCACGCCGCTGGTGGCGTGCGCTGCCACCAGCGTCAGACGGCGCAGGTGTTCCATGTGGGTGGCGAGGCCGTTGCACGCCACTTCGGCACGCGCCAGCAAACCCAGCTGGCGTGATGCCAGATCGAGCAAACGCTCCGCCTGAGGGTCGTCCATGGCGGCCATGCCCTGCCAATGCATCACGGCCACCGGCGTTTCGTCGCTCCACACGGGCAACCACAGGGCACTCTGATCGGCTGCCCGCAGCGGCGCGTGGCGAGCGATGGCCTCGCCGGCTTGCGCATCATCGTGCCGCACGGTGGACAACAAGCTGAGATCCACGTGATGGTGGGCCTCACGGGCATCCTCTTCCCACGGATAGATGAGCCCGGTGGAGCCGTTCCAGTCGTCCACCCGCCACAGGCTCCAGCCCGTGGCCTGCCAGTGTTGCGCCAGGTGCCGGGCCACGGCTTCCAGAGCCGCGCCCAGGCTCTTGGCTGCGAGAACGCACTCGACCAGCGCCTCCGGCAGGGTCTGAGCATGCGCCGGCGTCGGCCCCGTGACGGGGTCGAACGGCAAAGCGGCGGGGCGGACGGCAGAAGTCGTCATGGGCAGGATGGGCGGACCCTCCCATCCGTGGGAAGGCACTTGTCAGGTCTTCGGCGCGCGGTGCGGCGACTTGAGGGCCGATGTTCGGGCATCTGAGGCCCCAAGCTTGCGGGGAACCGGGAGAAACGAGAAACAGTTGGCAAAAACACGTCCTTACAATGCCGGCCATGAGCGAACGGCCTGCCGCACCCGCCCCCTTCCCCGCCACGCGCCCGCCGTCCGTCCAGGCCGTCCATCTGTTGCTCGCGGCCGGCCTGGGCGCCGCATTGACCCTGATCTGGCTTGGCCTGAGCCTTGCCGGTGCAGCCTGGGTGCATGCGTCCTGGGCCGAGGGCGTGCGGGCGGTCGTGGGCTCCGATCTGTTGCTGATGGTGCTCGCCATCGGTCTGGCCCTGAATGGCGCCCTGGCCTGGTGGTTCGTGCAACGACACGAAGCGGCGAGAAAGGCTGAGCAGCGTGCCCGCGCCCAGCACCGCGAACTGCTTGAACTGCTGCCGTTCTGGTACTGGGAAACCGACCCCTCCCACCGTCTGACACGGCTGCGACCGCCCCCTCAGGCTCCCGCGGGCCAGTGGCAGGTGCAGTCCCGGCTGGGACGGCCGTTGTGGGAAGACTTTGTCAGTGAGGCGGGCACCTGGGAGGCCTACCGCGGCATGCTCGACGCACAGCGCCCGTTCACCGGCCTGCCCACCCACCGAAACGAGCCCGAGGGCCGCACCAGCCTGTGGCTGCTCAGTGGTCGCCCGCGGTTCGACGAGCAGGGCCGCTTCACCGGCTACCTGGGGACGGCCCGCGACGTCTCGGCCCGCGTGGAACTCCAGTTCGACCGCCAGATCGGCTTGCACCTGCTCGACACCGTGCCGAGCGCCGTGTTGCTGGCCGAAGCCGCTGAAGGCGCTGGAGCCCCTTACCGCATCCGGCACGTCAACGAAAGGGCGGCGCAATGCATCGGCCAGTCGGCGGCGCTGCTGCCCGGGCAGGAGTTGCTGGCCACCGTGCGCAGCGTGGCGTCATGGCCTGTGCAACCCCTGCTGTCCGCGCTGGGACAACCGACGCCCCCCCAGGATGCTGAGTCGCCGGAGATGGCCCGCCGCTGGGAGATGCGAGTGGAGCCCTTCCTGTTTGAGCATGGGGGATCCCAGCGCAAGGCTCTGCTGGTGGTATGCACCCCGGCGGCCTCTGCCGCCGATGAAGCCGCCCAGGCGGAGCGGCTCGCGGTCGAGCGCGAGCTGGAATCGTTCAGCTATACGGTTTCTCACGACCTGCGCGCGCCCATCCGCGTGGTCGAGGGCTTTGCCAAGATCCTCAAGGAGGATTACGCCCACGCGCTGGACCGCATCGGCAACGACCACCTCGACCGGGTGCTGGGGGCCGCGGCGCGCATGAACGGCATGATCGATGCGCTGCTGGCCCTGTCGCAGCTCACGGCCAAGCCCATCGCGGCCCAACCCGTGAACCTGAGCCAGCTCGCCCACTACATCGTGGAAGATCTGCGCCGCCAGGCGCCGCAACGGCGTGTCGAGGTGCACATCCAGGAAAACCTCGTGGTGCAGGGCGACCCCACGCTGATGCGTGTGGTGCTGGAGAACCTGCTGGGCAATGCCTGGAAGTACTCGGCCCGCTCGGACCCCGCACGCATCGAGCTGGGTGCCCGCCAGGACACCGGGCGCTGCGTGTACCACGTGCGCGACAACGGCGCGGGTTTCGACATGCGCTTTGCAGACAGGCTGTTTGGCGTGTTCCAGCGCCTGCACAGTGCCAACGACTTCCCCGGCACCGGCGTGGGCCTGGCCACGGTGCAACGCATCGTGCGCCGTCACGGTGGGCAGATCTGGGCCGAATCGGAGGTGGGAGCGGGGGCGTGCTTCTACTTCACGCTGAACGAGGCGGCCACTGCCGCCCCCCTCACGCGCCCGGCGCGCTGAGGGTTTCGAGCGCCGCCACGAAACGGCGGGCTTGCTCGTCCAGGCTCAGACCCTCATGGGTGGCCTGGCGACGCAGCCGCTCCAGCGCCTGACGGCGATCGAGCGAGAAACGGTGCATGGCGATGCCCACGGCGATCGCAACGACATCCTTCAGGGCCTCATCGTCCCCTCCGGCCGGGCGGCCGGGATCGTTGGCCGGAGCGACCGGCTCCACACGATGGGACTGCTGGTGGGCAAAGGCGGCCTCCACGGCCGGGACGATCTGCCGGATGTCCAGCGGCTTGACGAGGTAGGCCACTGCACCGAGTTCCTTGACCTTCTCGATCGTGGCATCGTCCGAGAAGGCTGACAGGAACATGAAGGGGGTGTGCAGCGAGGCGCGCAGGTACTCGGCCACGTCGAATCCGCTCTTGCCCTCCATGCGGATATCGAGCAGGGCCAGGCCGGGACGGTGCTGGCGGGCCAGCAGGATGGCATCGTCGCCGTTGTCGGCATCGATGACTTCATAGCCGGCCTGGGACAGGCCATGGGTGAGCGTGGCCAGCACCAGCCGGTCGTCATCGACCACGAGGATCTTGCCCTTGTTCGTCACGCTGTCCCTTGTGCTGCCGGCAACATCGCAAAAGTGTATTGTCGTCCAACTACAGCCCGGCATCACGCCATCAGACGCGACACCCCCGGAGGAATCAGCCGGACTGTGGCGTGCACCACACCATCGCCGCCTTCCAGGGCGAAACGGGCGCTGCGCCGAGGCAACAGGGCACGGATCAGGCCCAGGCCGGACACCCCGGCGGGCACCTGATCCAGGGTAAACCCGGGCGGCAGGGTGCCCGGGTTGCTGACGTCGATCGTGACCACATCGGGCTCGCATTGCAGGTGGCAATGGATGTCGCCAGCCAGGCTGTGCTTGACGGCGTTCGTGAGCAGTTCGTTGAGCGTGAGGGCAATGGGAATGGACTCGGCCTCGGGCAGCACCCATTGCTGTGCACCATCGCCCGCCACGCTGAGCACGATGCTGCGGTCGAAGGTGCGTTGCACCGAGCCCGTGATGGCCTCGACCACCTTGTGAAGGCGCAGTGGCCCTGAGGCTCCCACCTGCAGGCCGTACACATGGGCGATCGCCTGGACCTGGCCGGCGACCTCGCTGATCGGGCCGGCCATCTCGGGCTTGCGCTGGGCGATCTGCTGAAGCAAACCCGCCACCCCCTGCAGATTGTTCTTGATGCGGTGGTGAACTTCCTTCACCAGCAGCTCGCGCTGGGCGATCGCCGCCTCCAGCCGGGCCTCTTCGGCTGCCCGCTGCTCGGTCACGTTGGCCGCCACCAGCAGCAGCTGGTCGGGCGATTCGCCCGGCTGGGCCAGGGGCACGAACCGCGCATCCCACACCGTGGGCTGCCCTTTCACCCGGACACGGTATTCCTTGTGCGTCACACCTTCGCTGCGCAAGGCTTCCTCCATGTCGGCGCGGAACTGGGCGGCCGCCCGGTCGCCGTAGATGTCTTCGGGTGTGGTGCCGACCAGTTCGTCAATGCGGCGCTCGGCAATGTCGGCCGCCGTCTGGTTGATCTGCAGCACCTTGAGCGTGCGGGCGTCCCGCAGCGTGATGGCCAGAGGCGCCAGCTCGATGATGCGCTGCAGCGAGGCCTGGGCCTGGGCGATGCGGCGTTCGGCCTGGCGGCGACTGTCGATATCCAGCAGGGCGAAGGTCAGCTCGCGGCCTCCCAGGGCGTGCGCCCCAGTGACCACGGCATTGCCCACGACCCAGAAGCGCCGTCCATCCAAGGCTGCCACTTCGCATTCGAAGTTGTGAGTCTGTCCTTCGTCGAGCCGGGCCAGCAGTGCCTGGTCGCGGAAGGGATGAGACGGATCTTCGGCGGCCACGACGCTCATGGGCTTGCCCGCGAAATCGCCCAGTTCCCCGCCGAACATGCGGCGGGCCGACCGGTTCATCCATTCGATGCCATGCGGCCCGACCGTGACGATGCCCACGAACACCGAATCCAGGATGGCCCGGGTGCGCTCGGCCTGGGTGACGAGCGCCTGCTCGGCCCTGTGACGGGCATCGACGTTCACATAGGAGGCGATCACGCCGCCTTCGGGGTGACCTGGCCGGACCAGCCGCTTGCTCACCTGCACCCACTGCAGGCGCCCATCCTTGCGGCTGAGGACGCGTTCGCCCGTCCAGTGGCCCACCTCGACCAGCGCGCGCGACTCGGCGTCGTCACGCCCGGCGGGGTCCCACTCGGCGTCGAACAACGACGACTCGGGACGCTGCTCGAGTTCGTCCAGCGAGTAGCCGCTGAGCAGGCTGAAGCCCTCGTTGGC
Source organism: Caldimonas caldifontis (assembly GCF_002930615.1). GTDB lineage: Bacteria > Pseudomonadota > Gammaproteobacteria > Burkholderiales > Burkholderiaceae_C > Caldimonas > Caldimonas caldifontis. The sequence continues at coordinate 273,889 of NZ_PSNX01000002.1, forward strand.
GCGCTGCACGCGACCGTGACGCAGGAAGACGATGCCCACATCAGACAGGCTGAACATGAGCTCGCGGTCGCGCACCACGGCCTCGAGCTCCATCTGCTGGGACTTCAGCCGGGTGATGTCGGACAGCACCGCGATGGACTCCAGTTCGGGGCCGGGACTGTCCATCCGTCGCATCGACAGGGCGCACCAGCGCGCCTCGCGGCCGGGCAGACGCACCTCGATCTCGGTCTCGAACTGGCCGGCCGAGGCCAGCGTGTTGAGCGCCTCGTCGGCCAGATCCTGCTCCTGGCCGGCATCGACCAGCAACTCCCCCAGGCGCGGCTCGAGCGTGGCGCCACCATCCAGGCCCAGCAGGCGCTCGAACTGCCGGTTGTAGCGCAGCAGGGTCTGTCCTCGCAGGTAGGCGATGCCGGCCGAAGTGCTTTCCAGGATGGTGGTGAGTTCGCGCAGCAGGCGGTCGTTGCGTTGCTGGGCCTGGTGCTGATCGGTCACATCCAGGGTGACCACCGACGTGCTGCGCTTGCCCGAGGTGAGCACACGGGGCTCAACGCGGGTGAGCAGCCAGCGCAGGCCCAGTTCGGGATGCACGATGGCATAGCGGGCCTCGGTGCGTTCGCCGCTGCGAAGCGCGCGCTGTACGCGGTCGAACTCGGCCAGGGTGTCTGAGCGCACGAGTTCCCGGCTGATGGCCTTGAGCTGGCTGGAGGGCAGCACCTGTCCGCTGGCCGCCGCGCCCGACGGGGCAAAACGGCCTCGCTCATCATCGAACACCGCCAGCCCGGCATGGGCGGTCTCGACCAACGCACCCAGTTGCGACTGGGCCCGGTCGAGCTCGTCTTCGGCCGTCCGGTCTTCGATGACACACATGAAACGGCGCCGCCCCCGGTGGGCTTCCAGGCAGCGCACCACCGCGCGCAAAGCCCGCTCCTCACCGCCGGGGTGCTCGACCCAGCCATGGCGATGCACAGGCGCGCTGCCCGGATGCAGGCCGGCAAGCGGTCCGCCGCTGTACCAGCCCAGCAGTTCGCGCAAGCTGTCGTGCACGTCAACCAGCGAACTCGGGAGCTCCCCGACCAGCTGGGCCAGCGCCGTATTGGCCCGCACGATCAGGCCGTCCTCGTCGAAGAGCATCATGCCCACCGGGGTGAGGTCGAACCAATGCCCGAGTTCGGTCACGGAGCGCTCGGCCGCTTCGCGGGCCAGATGCTCGCTCGTGCAGTCCTGCAGCACGGAAAACCGCCAGGGGTTGGCACCTGCCGCGCCGCGCACCAGGTGGGTGACTGCCCGGTACCAGCGGGTCTGCCCTTTCGCATCGATGAGTCGGCGTTGCGAGAAGGCGGACGCTTCCTCCCCCTCGCCCAGCGCCAGGCTGAGCTGCTGGCGGCTCAGGCGCTGGGCATCGCGGTCCTCGGGATGGAGCAGCACGAGAGGGTCGAGCCCGATCAGGTAGTCCCGCGGAAACCCGGTGTAGTCGATCAGCGCCTGGTTCACATCCACCAGACGCAACTGGGCGTCCTGGACGGTGGCCGGAAAGGGAGAGTCCCAGAACATGCGGCGCAGTTCGCCCAGCGCGGGAACGTCGGCCGCCGATGCTGGCGCCGGGGGCGGCGCGGAGCGCTCCATGGCCTGCGCCAGGCTCAGCCTCAGCCACCAACGCCGGGACGGCTGCTGAGAAAGCGCCACACGCACGGCCTGCCCACCCGCCAGCATGACGCGAGGCCCCAGCATCCAGGGCTGCGGCCCCTGGGCCGGCGGCTGCCGCCCGCCCTGCCGGAGCTGGCTCAGCACCCATTGCACGGCCCCCAGCCCCAAGGCGCCGACCAGCGACTGCACCGTCCCGCCCGGCGCCACACGCAGGCGTTCCAGCGCTGCGGCGTTGGCCGCCTCGACACGGCCAGCCTTGTCCAGCCACAGCCCCGGGTCGGTGTGCAACTCGAAGTCGACCGCCACCTGGGGGGGCGGGTTGGCATTGACGGCGCTCATCGCGCCCCAGTGTAGAGCAGGCCCGGGCGCCTGTGATGAGCCCCACCCTCCCCCCGGCTCAGGGGGCGCGCGGCTTCACTCCAGCTGATTGGCCATGGTCAAGGTACCGAGCACGGCCCGGTTGACTTCCTGCAGGCTCATCAGCAGATGCTCGGCATATTCGTTGATCACCGGCGCGGTTTCGGTTTCGACCGCTCGCGCCAGCTCAAGATAGGGGTGGTGCGGACCTTCACCTTCAACCAGGGCCTGGTAGACCCGCTCGGGCACCGGGATGGTCTTGAGCAGCTCGCCGAAGGGCTTCTGGAACAGCTTGTCCAGCAGGGAGAACACGCCGCAGATGAAGACTTCACCGCGGGTCTCATCATCCCCCGTGTGGGCCACCAGTTGCTCCATGAAGATGCCCCGGCGCACCGAGGCGAACATCACCGGGCGCATGTTGGCGTCCTTGCTGGCCGTGGCCAGCAGCAGGGCAAGCCAGCGCTTCAGACGCTTGTAGCCAAGCATCATGATGGCGTGACGGAAGGAGCCGATCTCCACCGACAGGCCGAAGGCCGGCGAGTTGATGTAGCGCATGAGCTGGTAGGCCAGCGTGGGGTCGCGCTTGAGCACCACCTCGAGCTTGTCGATGTCTTCGCCCTCGTCCACCCGTCGGATGAGCTCGACCAGCACGGCCATGTCTGGCTGGCCGGCACGGCTGGCCGCCGGGCTCTCGGTGCTGGTGACGTCCTCGATGGGCCAGCCCAGGATGGCCAGGGCACCGCGGGCAAAGCTGTTCTCCATCTCGGCCACGGTGCGCACGTTGCTCTGAATGAAGCCCATGGAACGCACCACCCCGGGCTCGACATGGCCGGGGATCTCGTTCTTGCGGCGGTCGTCTGCCAGGTCGATGATGGAATGCTTGAAGCACGGCAGGATCTCGCGCGGCAGCAGCGACGGAGGGCGACCATGCAACAGCAGCGTGTTCCCGTTGGCGTGCAGCTGCGCGATGACCTCGGTATTGGCCGGGTCGCAGGCGATGAAGGACGGGATTTCCACCATGACCGACGACAGCGGCTTGGCGCGCAGCAGGTCATTGAGGAGCGTTTCACTCATGATGTTGAGCGAGACAGGCTGACCGCCCTCGGGCCAGACCTCGGCGATGGCCGCAAGCAGGTGGTCCGCCTTGAGCGCCTCCTGGGTGCGCAGGGATGAGACCGTGAGACGGGTGGCCGTGACCTTGCGGTTACGGTCCACCATCGGAGAGTAGCTCAGCGCAATGTTGCGCAGAACGTCGTTGTCCATGGGCAGCGGCAGGGTTCGATGCAGTGTTTGGGCCGGCACGCCCCGCGAAGGATCAGCCCAGATACTGGAACAGACTCATCCGCTGGACCGTGCCGTAGGTCTTGAGGACCGCATCGTAGCCGGTTTGCTTGTTCTGGAAGTCGGAAATAGCTTGCACCATGTCCAAATCTTCCGCATTCGAGCGATCTACCTGGGCCGCGAGCTTGATGGAGGACAGACGATCCTCGACCCCATCGATGCGGTTCAAGGTGTCGCCCACGGCGCTGCGCACGCTCTGAAGGCGACCCAGCACGGAGTCGACGTTGCGCAGTCCGTCGGTCGTGGTCTGCACCACCTCGGCGGGGATGGCGTTGCCGTTGCGCAGACCGGCGATGGCCCGGTCCAGGGCTTCGAACACGCTCAGAGAGGGCTCGCTGGGCAGGATGCGGAACTCGTCTCCGTCAGCGGGTGTGCCGCTGATGTTGAAAGAGATGCCGTCGATCGCAATGGCAGCGCCAGAGGTGTAAGGCCCCGTGATGGCCCCCCCCACCGGGGTGCCTGTGCCGGGGTCTCGGGGCTGGACGCTGTAGGTGGTCACGCCCGCTGCCACGCTGAAGGTCACGTCATACCGCAGCCCCTGCACCTGGGCAGGGTCCGTCACTCGTCCTGAATCGATCCAGGCCGCACCGCTGACGGCGGTGCGTTGGGTCTCGAAGACGCCGTTGCCCGTGCCCGCACTCATCCAGGTCATCTGGCCATCGACAGTGGCCGGCAGCACCTCGCCGGAGGCCACCGATACGGCCCCGCCGATGCCGGTGAACTGCACCCCGCCCGGGGTGTTGATGAAAGGCGCTCCTGCAGCCCCCTGTCCCGCGAACAGGTAGTTGCCCGCGCCATCCTGCCGGTTGGCGATGGACAGCAGCTGGTCGCGATACTGCTGGAGCTGTTGGGCCAGGCCTTGTCGTTCGGCCGCGGTGTAAGTGCCGTTGCCGGCGGCCACCAGCGATTCGCGGGCGGCCTGGAGCAGGCCCACCGCATCGCCCAGCGCACTCTCGGCCAGGGTCATGGCCGTGCGGCTGGACTCCACAGCCCGCTGCGACACCGTGGCTCGCTCGGTCGTGGCCAGCGCCCGCTCGGCCCGGGCTGCGGCGGTCGGGTCGTCGCTGGCGCGCAGGACGCGCTTGCCGCTGGTGAGACGGACCTGGGCGTCGGTGAGGTCCAGCTGACGGTCCTGGAGGTTCTGGATCGCGGCCTGGTAGGCACTGGCAGTGGCGATGCGCATGGTGTGGTCTCGGGTCGGTCAGACAGGATCAGCGGCCGGCGGTCTGCAAGATGGTGTCGAAGACTTGCTGGGCCACCTGCAGCACCTTGGCGGCGGCCTGGTAGGCCTGCTGGAACTGGATGAGCCGGGCAGCCTCCTCGTCCAGGTTGACGCCCGACAGGTTGTCGCGCGCAGCCTGGGCATCCCGGGCGATGGCCTTGGACATGTCAGCAGAGGCTTTGGCCCCCTGCACGCGGATGCCGACATCGGCGAGCACGCTGGCGTAGGCGTTGGCGATGGTCTCACCACGCACCATGGGCTCATCGCGCAGACCCAGCAGGGCCAGGGCATTGCCGTTGTTGCTGGCCAGCGCACCGGAAACCGCCGCGGTGGAGACCACGTCGATGCGGTCACCGGCCTGCGGCACGCCGTTGAGGGTCAGCTCCCATCCGTTGATCCGGATCGGCTCGCCCGGCACCAGCGTGGTGCTGGGAGTTCCGCTCACGGGTCCGACGATGGTGAAGGTGGTCGGTGAGGTGAAGACGATCTGGACCGGCTGGGCGAGGTTGGCATCGGCCTGCTTGGGCAGCAGGGTCGTGACGCCCACGGTGCCCTGGTTGGCCGGATCGACCACCGCGGCCACCGGCGACGCGGCGGCGATGCCGTTCGGATCGGTGAGCGCGGCGCGCAGGTCGGTGCCGGCAAAGCGCACAGGCTGGATGAGGAATCGATCCCCTTCGGCGGGTGCGCCGGCCGGCACCGCGAGGGTGACCCCCGCGACCTCGGTGCCCGGTGTGTAGGCCGCCCAGCCGCCGTCGGGTATGCGACGCAGCTGCCACGCACCGCCCTGGTAGCGCAGCTCGAAATCGCTGGCCTCCAGCGCTGTGGCGCCTGTGATCGTGGCCGTCACCTGAGCGGTGCCGGTGTTGGCCGCATGCGGCAGGGTGCGAGGCGACCCTGTGCTCAGCAGCGGCCCACCGGCATTGCCATTGAGGTCGAAACCCAGGGCCTGCTGTTCGTTCAGGCGGGCCGCCAGCACGGCGGCCATGCGCCCCACCTGGTTGATCGCCGCCGGCAGATCCTGGCTCTGGAAACGCAGCATGCCGGCCAGCGTGCCGCCACCCAGGCTGTTTTCCACCAGGGGGCGATCCACGCCGCCCTCGCGGAGGCCCAGACGCAGGATGCTGTTGTCGTAAGGATCGGCCACGAGCGTGAGCGGCAAGGCATCGTTGCCCAGCACGAGGCGCTGCCCGCCGGCGATGAAGAGACCCACGGTGCCATCGGGCGCCGGAATCTGCGTCACCTGCAGGAACTGGCTGATCTCGCCGATGAGGCGATCGCGCTGATCGAGCAGGTCATTGGGTTCGTGCCCCAGCCCCTTGACCCGTGCGATCTGCTGGTTCAGGTCGGCCACGCGCTTGGTCAGCTCGTTGACGGTGGCGATCGAGGTCTTCAGATCCTGGGTGATGCCCTGCTGCAGCGCCGTCAGTTCTCCGGCTGCCGAGCGGTACCGGGATGCAAGTTCCTCCACCCGTGACAACACCACCTGGCGCGACGATGAATCCGACGGATTGCTGGCCACGTCCACGAACGCGTTGAGCAGGTGTCCGGCCGCAAAGCCCAGGCCCGACTCCCCCATGCGAAAAGCCTGCTCCATGCGCTGCAGGTAGTCCAGCCTCGCGGCATCGCCTGCAGCCACGGCGGCGGTGTTCGATGCTTCGGCGCTGAGAAAGGCATTGTGGGCGCGCTGCACCGTGGAGATGTTCACGCCCTTGCCGAAGAAGCCCGCCCCGGTGAACTGCCCCCCCGCGGTTTCAAGCTGCACCGTCTGGCGCGAATAGCCCGGCGTGTTGGCGTTGGAAATGTTGTTCGCCGTGGTGTTGAGCTGTGCCTGCGCGGCGAACATCGTGCGCGTGCCCAGGCTGATGAGTCCGCTCATGAGGGGTCCTTAACTGGTGGCGCGCTGCAGCCGCAAGGTGGTGTTGATGACCCGCGTGAGCTTGTCGGCGTAGGCGGGGTCGGTGGCATAGCCGGCGTCCTGCAGACCCTGCGCGAAGCCCTGCGCGGTGTGGCCCTGCTCGATGACACGGGCATAGCGCTGGTTGTTCTTGATCAGGCGCGCATAGTCGCGGTAGGCCTCCTGCAGCGAGTCATAGGCGCGGAACTTCTGCACCATCTTGCGCGGCTGGCCGTTCACGTATTCGGTGGTGGTCACCTCGGCAACCTTGCCCTGCCACCCGCCCGTGGCCTTGATGCCGAAGACGTTGTGCGACGAGGTTCCGTCGGCATTCCTGATCTCGCGGCGGCCCCAGCCCGATTCGTGGGCCGCCTGGGCCAGGATGAAGTGCTCGGGGATGCCGGTCTCGCGGGAGGCGATCTGCGCCGCATCCCAGTGCTCGCGCAGGAACTCGCCCTGGGGTCCGGCCACCCGCGGGGCGGCCAGGGCCGTGGGCAGGGGGCGGGAGGCCACCGGGCCCGGCGCGGATGGCCTCACCGGGGTGCTGGAGAGCCCCATGTTGCGCTCGAGCTGGCGCGCGATCATGTCGGCCAGGCCGCCGGGCAGGCCCGCCAGCGTGGTCGCGTATTGCTGGTCGAGCAGGTCGGTGCCCATGTCGGAGCCGGCGTTGTCGGTGAAGCCGGACTTCATCGTCGTGGCGCGCATGCTCTTGATGAGTTCCTGCATGAACACCGCCTCGAACTGGCGCGCGGCTTCCTTGACCGCCGCGCGCGGGTCCTGGCTGGCGCGCGCGCGCAGCGTGTCCAGCGACTTCACATCGCCGGACAGGCCGTGCTGCAACGCCAGGGGGCTGTTCATCAGATCACCTCGAGTTCGGCCTGCAAGGCGCCTGCGGCCTTCATGGCCTGCAGGATGGCCAGCAGGTCCATGGGCGTGGCCCCCAGGGAGTTGAGCGCACGCACGACGTCGGTAAGCTTGGTGCCGGCCGGCACCTCGATGAGCGAGCCGCCGTCCTGCCTGATCTGGATGTCGGCCTGCTCGGCCACCACCGTCTCGCCGCGCGAGAACGGAGCCGGCTGGCTGATGACGGGTGTGGAGCTGATGGTGACCGAGAGATTGCCGTGGGCCACTGCGGCCGGCAGCAAGGTCACGGCCTGGTTCATCACGATGGAGCCGGTGCGGGCATTGAGCACGACCTTGGCCGCCGGTGCGGCGCCCTGCACGGGGAGGTTCTCGATATCGGCCAGGAAAGCCACGCGCTCGCCGGGCGACTGGGGCGCGCGCACGCGCACGGTGCGTCCATCCATGGCCTCGGCCACCCCTTCACCCTTGGCGCGGTTGATGGCCTGGGCGACCTGGCGCGCCGTGTGGAAATCGGCCGCATTCAGGTCGAGCTGCAGGAACTCGCCCTGGTGCAGGGGCGTGGGCACACTGCGTTCGACCGTCGCCCCGGCAGGGATGCGCCCGGCGCTCAGGTGGTTGACCTGAACTTTGCTGCCGCCGGCCGACGCTCCAGCCCCCCCGACGATGAGGTTGCCCTGCGCCAGCGCGTAGATGTTGCCGTCGGCCCCTTTGAGCGGCGTGGCGATCAGCATGCCGCCGCGCAGTGACTTGGCGTTGCCAAGCGATGCCACGTTGACGTCGATGGCCTGCCCGGGCTGCGCGAATGCCGGGAGCTGGGCCGTGACCATCACGGCCGCCACGTTCTTGAGCTGCATGTTGACGCCCGGCGGGACGGTCACGCCCATCTGCTGGAGCATCGCGGCGATGCTCTGGGCGGTGAAGGGGGTCTGGGTGGTCTGGTCGCCGGTGCCATCCAGGCCCACGACAAGACCGTAGCCGATGAGCTGGTTGGGACGTACCCCCTGCACGGAGGCGACTTCCTTGATACGCTGCGCCTGGGCCGGCAGGGGCCACCACAAGGCGGTGCTGGCCGCCAGGGCGGCCAGCGCGATCGCCATGCGCAGGAATCGGTCAGAGGGGGTGTTCATCGGCCAGTGTCCTCAAATCTTGAGGACATTGTTGGCCGCGATCAGAAGGGGAGAACGCTCAAAAAGAAGCGTGCGAGCCAGCCAATTCCCTGCGCTTCAGCCTGCTGGCCCCGGCCGCGGTAGTCGATGCGCGCATCGGCGATCTGTGAGGAATTCACGACGTTGCCCGGCTGGATGGCACGCGGGTCCACCCGGCCCGTGAACCGCATCACTTCGACGTTCTGGTTCAGGCCGATCTGCTTTTCGCCACCGATGACGAGGTGGCCGTTGGGCAGCACCTCCAGCACGGTGGCGCTGATGGTGCCGGTGAAGTTGTTGGCTGCCTCGGTCCCCCCTTTGCCGGAGAAGCTGTTCTCGGAGCTGCCGCCGACGCTGGCGCGGCCGAAGGAGTTGGGGTTGATGCCGGGCAAGGCGGTCACGCCGCCGCTGATGCTGCCGCTCTTCTCCACCGTGGAAGCCGAGCGCTGGCTGGCCTGCACGCGCTCGACGATGTTCACGGTGAGGCTGTCGCCCACCAGGCGGGCGCGGTGATCCTCGAACAGCGGACGGTAGCTGGCCGTCTGGAACAGGCCGCCATTGTTGGCCGGGGCGTAGGCCACGGGCTGGGGCCGGGCCGTCATGGTGTCGGGCATCTCGACCTTGGGCGCCAGGGTCTGGCAACCGGTGAGCAGTCCAGTGGCCATCGCCAAGCCGCAGGAGATCAGGCGTCGCATCATGGGTCCTTGCAGGCAGGATCAGAGCTGCGCCAGGCGCTGCAGCATCTGGTCGGAGGTCTGGATGGCCTTGGAGTTGAGCTCGTAGGCCCGCTGGGTCTGGATCATGCCGATGAGCTCCTCCACCACGTTGACGTTGGAGGTTTCGAGAAAGCCCTGCTGCAGCGTACCCAGGCCTTCGTTGCCCGGCACGCCCGCGGCCGGTGCGCCCGAGGCGGCCGTCTCGACGTAAAGGTTCTGTCCGCGCGGCTCCAGACCGCCCGGGTTGACGAAGCTCACCAATTGCAGCGTGCCCAGCTGCACGGGCTGGGCCGAGCCGGGCACGACGGCGGTGACCACGCCACCGGCGCCGATCGTGACCGTGCTGGTGTTGGGCGGGATCGTGATGCCCGGCGCCACCAGGAAGCCGTTGTTGGTGACCAGCTGGCCGTTGGCATCCGTCTTGAACGAGCCGTCGCGGGTGTAGGCGGACGTGCCGTCCGGCAGCTGGATCTCGAAGAAGCCATTGCCATTGATCGCCACATCCAGCGGGTTGGTGGACTGCTGCAGGCTGCCCTGGGCGAAGCTGCGCGCGGTGGCCACGGCACGCGTGCCCAGGCCCACCTGCAGCCCGGTGGGCAACTGGGCCTGTTCGGCGGTGTTGGCGCCGCTCTGGCGCAGGTTCTGGTAGATCAGGTCCTCGAACTGCGCGTTGGAGCGCTTGTAGCCGGTGGTGGCCACGTTGGCGAGGTTGTTCGAGACATGGTCCAGCTGAACTTGCTGGGCTTCCATGCCGGTCTTGGAAATCCACAGGGAACGCATCATGGCGAGGGGCTCCTTCAGGCGTTGGTCGACAGCAGCTTGGCCGACGCGTTTTCGTTCTGCTCCGCCGTCTTGAGCATCTTCATCTGATGCTCGAACTGGCGGGCGGCGGAGATCATGGCCACCATGGTTTCGATGGCGCTCACGTTCGAGCCTTCCAGCGCCCCGTCCTGCAGGCGGGCATTGGGGTCGGCCGGCAGTTCCTCGCCGGCGGCGTCGCGGAACAATCCGTCGAGGCCGCGCTGCAGCGGGGCTTCTGGGGTGACCATCTTCAGGCGTGCGACGGGCACCGTCTGGCCGTCCGGGTTGCGTGCACTGATCGTGCCGTCGGGGGCGATGCTGAGCTGGGCATTGGGCGGTGCCTGCACGGGGCCGCCATCACCGATCACCACGAGGCCGCCCTGGGTCATCAGCGTGCCGTCGGCCGCCACGGTGAGCGAGCCGGCACGGGTGTAGGCCTCGGTGCCGTCCAGGGCCTGGACCGCCAACCAGGCGTTGCCCTGCAGGGCCACGTCCAGCGCCCTGCCGGTGTGTTGCACCGGACCAGGAGCCGCGTCGTAGCCGGTGGTGGTTTCGAGCGCATAGACGCGGGTGCTGGCGCCATCGCCACGCACCGGCACGGCCCGGAAGGCCTGCAGCTCGGCGCGAAAGCCGGTGGTGGACACGTTGGCCAGGTTGTGCGCGAGGACGTCCTGGCGCTGCATCGTGGCCTTGGCGCCAGACATGGCCAGGTAGATCATGCGGTCCATGGAAGCTCCTGCGTCTCAGGCGTGGGGGATCAGCGCAGGCTCACGAGCGTCTGCAGCACCTGGTCCTGGGTGCGGATGGTCTGGGCGTTGGCCTGGTAGGCGCGCTGGGCGGTGATCATGTTCACCAGCTCGGCGGTGAGGTCCACGTTCGATTCTTCCAGGGCACCGGCTTGCAGCACCCCCATGTTCCCCGAGCCCGGGGTGCTGACGGTCGGGTCGCCGGAGGCATAGGTGGCGGCCCAGATGTTGCCGCCCAGGGGTTGCAGGCCCTGCGGGTTGCGGAAGGTGGCCAGTTCGATCTGGCCGGCCGGGCGCGACTGGCCGTTGGAGAAGCGCGCCATGATGACGCCGCTGTTGTCGATGCTCACACCCACGAGCTGCCCGGCGGCAAAACCGTTCTGCGTGAGGTCGGTCACGCCGAAGGTCGTGCCGTACTGCGTGGAGTTGCCCATGTTGAGCTGGATGCCGGCGATGGGCAGCGTGGAGCTGCCGTCCGGACGCACCGTGGCGGGCACGTCGATGGGGATGCGCCCATCGAGCGACGTGCCGCCGCCACCCATGTAGTAGGCGATGGAGCCGCCACCGCCCGCCGTGGGGTTGCCGCCCGAGGTGGGCGGGTAGTTGATGGTGGCCACCGGCATCGCGTCGCCAGCGCCGTTGGTCATCAGCGAATTGCCATTCGCCGTGGCGTACACGTCCCAGGTGTTGGCAGCCGTTTTCTGGAAGTAGTAGGTGACCGCCACATCCTGGCCCATTGCGTCGAACAACGTCACCGAGGTGGCATTGTTGAAGGTGGTGGGGTCGTTGAAATTGATGCCTCCGGTGGCCGGCACCGTGATGGCCGAGCGCGAGTCGAGGTTGAACTCCAGGTCGATGCCGGTGGTGGCCTGCGGGTTGATGCCGGCCGTGGGCAGCTGGATGGGGCGCGCCTGCTGCGGTGCGATCACGCCGTTGGCATCGGCCACGTAGCCCAGCAGCACCTGCTTCTGGTTGTTCTCGATGTAGCCGTTGCGGTTGACCTTGAACTGGCCGTTGCGGGTGTACATGGGCGGGCCGTCCATCGTGGGCGCGGTATTGGGCGCCGCGTTGGGGTCTCTCGCCACATCGGCCACCTGGAAGAAGCCGGCGCCGTTGATGGCCAGGTCCAGCGGGTTCTCGGTGGTGGTGATGTTGCCCTGCGTGAACTGCTGGGCCACGGCGGCCAGGTTCACGCCGATGCCGATGTTGTTCGCGCCGGTGCCGTTCATCGCGGCGGCATACATGTCGGCGAACTCTGCACGCGAGGACTTGGCCCCGAAGGTGCCCGCGTTGGCGACGTTGTTGCCGATCACATCCAGGTTCTTGCTGGAGGCGTTCAGACCGGAAAGACCTTGCTGGAAGCCCATGGTGCGGTGTCCTTGTGCGTGAGGAAATGGAAGCGCTTCAGTGGTAGACGACGGCCGCGACCTTGTTGTAGGCCACGGTCTTGCCGCTGAAGAGGTCGAGTTCAAGGCCGTTGGCCGTGGTGCTGATGGCGCCGACGGTCTCGCGGGCGAAGGTGTCGGCGGGGATCTCGGTCTTGCCCGAAGAGGCCGTGACCTTGAACTTCACCTGCGAGAGATCGGTGCCCCCTTCGGGCGCCCAGAAGAAGTGATGCCGGCCCTTGCCCATCGCCCCCAGGCTGAGGCGGTCGATCACCTGGCCCGAGGCATCGGTGATCTCGACGTTGACCAGGTCGGCGTCGCCGTGCAGCTCAAAGGCCGCGCGGCCCTCGCCTTCGACCACGTTCATGTGGTTGCCCGAGACCAGCACGTCGCGCCCGATCAGGGCCGCGCCCTGCAGGGCCTGCGCCTGGTTGAATGAATAAGACATCATCTCCAGGCTGCCGTTGAGCTTCTCGATGCCGGTCACGGTCTGGATCTGCGCCATCTGACTGGTGACCTGGGCGTTGTCCAGCGGGTTGAGCGGATCCTGGTTCTGCATCTGCGCCACGAGCAGCTTCAGGAAGCGATCCTGTGCGCCGATCTCGTTCTTGGTGGAGATGCCGTTGGCCGTGTTGGTGCCGCTACCGTTGATGCTGGCAAGGTTCATGATCTGCCTTCACAAAGCCGGGCTCACTGGCCCATCTGCAGGGTCTTGAGCAGCAGGCTCTTGGCCGTGTTCATGACCTCGACGTTGTTCTGATACGAACGCGAGGCAGAGATCATGTTGACCATCTCCTCCACCGCGTTCACGTTGCTGTAGGTCACATAGCCCTCGCCATCGGCCTGCGGGTGTGCCGGATCGTGGACCCGACGCCCGGGGGTCTGGTCTTCGGTGACCTGGGCCACCTTCACGCCGGCGGCCGAGGCATCGCCCGACTGGGCGCCCATCAGCACGGTCTGGAACACCACCTGGCGCGCCTTGTAGGCCTGGCCGTCGGGGCCGGCCACGGTGTCGGCGTTGGCCAGGTTGCTGGCCACGGTGTTCAGCCGCTGCGACTGCGCGCTGACCGCGCTGCCGGAGATGTTGAAGATGTTGAACATCGACATGGGGCTCTCCCTCACTGTCCGGTGATGGCGCTGAGCATGGTGCGCACGCTGCCGTTGATGAAGCGCAGCGTGGCCTCGTAGCGCACGGCGTTGTCGGCGAAGTTCGCGCGTTCGCGGTCCATGTCCACGGTGTTGCTGTCCAGGTTGGTCTGCGCTGGCCGCGCGAAGTTGAGCGTGCTGGCCACGCGCACACCCGGCGCCGGACCGATGTGGCCGGCGTGGGTGGTGGCCACCACACGAGGCGCATGCGACGCAGCCGCCCCGCCCTGTCCGGCCGTGGCCTGCTTGAGCGCGGCGGCGAAGTCCATGTCGCGCGCCACATAGCCCGGCGTGTCGGCATTGGCGATGTTGCTGGCGATCACGCGCTGGCGCTCGGCCCGCAGCACCAGGGCTTCGGACTGGAAATTCAGCGATTGGGTGAGTCGGTCGAACATGGCGCCATTCCTGTGCGCCCATGCGGGGCGCGGCGTCCGGCTCGGCAACCCGGTGGGGATGCAGGGCCGGCAGGTTGGAGGCCATTGTTCTGCCGGGGCCGGTCCAACATTAGCGGGAATAGCGGCCCAAAACGCGGCCAATTCCCTCCCCTGCCCGCCGTCTCTCCGGCCTACAGTGCAGCCCATCACACCTCACGCCCCATGACCCACACTCGCCCGCCATCGCTCCGCATCCCCCGCCGCCTGGCCGCGGCGGGCCTGCTCGCGTTGGCTGCGTGTGTCTGCCTGGGAGCGGCAGCCGCCGAGGTCGAGTTCGATCTGCAAGCCCATGTGCGCTCGATGGCACAGGCCCACCATCAGCAACTGTCAGCCGCCGCGGGCCAGCCCGCACCCCAGGCCACCCGCATCGAGGTGGAGGTGGGCGCGCTCGACAGCCGGGTGCGCCTGGCGCCGTGTGCACGCATGGAGCCCTACCTGCCCCCGGGCATGCAAGCCTGGGGCCGCACCCGCATCGGGGTGCGCTGCCTGGAAGGACCCACGCGCTGGAATGTCTTCCTGCCGGTGACGGTGCGCGTGTTCGGTCCCGTGGTGGTGGCTGTCAGCCCGCTGCCTGCCGGCACCGAGCTGCAGCCGTCCCTGCTCACGACCCGGGAGGCCGACTGGGCCGCCGAGCGCTCTCCCGTGGTCACCAACCCCGCAGAACTGGACGGTCGGATGCTGGCCCGCGCCCTGCACGCCGATCAGCCCTTGAGAGAAAGCCATCTGCGGCCGATACAGTGGTTTGCCAGCGGTGATACCGTGCGTGTCATTGCGCGCGGCAAAGGCTTTGCCGTGAGCAGCCAGGGCCGGGCGCTCACGCCCGGCCTGGCCGGCCGGACGGCCCGGGTGCGCACGGACAACGGTCGCATCGTCACCGGCGTGGCCCGTGCCGAAGGGGTGCTGGAGGTGAATTTGTGAAAGAACGTAACATTTCCGGATGCCAGGCTCAAGTTGTCCGTCCAAAGGTCGATAAGCCGATCATGTCGGACCGGACCCGGTCCAGGAGCAGGTCATGAAGATCGTTCACACCCCAGACACCGCTGCCCTAGCCGCCGGCCAGGCCCGTCCTGCCGCGGCCGAGGCGCGCCCGACCGCCGCGGGCTCTCCGACGGCGGGTGCTTCCACCTCCAGCGAAAGTGCCACCGTGAAGCTGTCCAGCACCGCTGCCGGCCTCATGGCCAGCACGCCCGAATTCGACGCCGAGAAGGTGGCCGCGATCCGCCAGGCCATCGCCGACGGCACGTTCAAGCCCAACGCCGAGGCCATCGCCGACAAGCTCATCGCCAACGCCCAGGAACTGCTCCAGCGCCGCTGAGCCGGCGGCTTTGCACCCTCGTTTCACCCGACACGGAACTCGCCCACCGATGCGCGCGCACGCCCCTGCCCTCGTTGCACCGACCACCGACGCCACCCATCTCGAGCCCGCCGTGGCTGCCGTGGAGTCGCGTCTTCTCGCGCTCGGCGAGGCCCTGATGGCGCGCGATGCAGCGGCCATGGAGCGTTGCGCCAGCGAACTCCACCGGGCGCTCACCGAGGCGGTGAACGGCTTCAGCCTGGCCGCCCGCAGCGGCGCAGCCGTCAACCCGGCCTTGCGCCAGCGGCTCGTGCAGGCCACCGGGGCCGTGGCTGCGCAGCGCGAGAGCCTCTCGCGCGCCACCGCAGCGCTTGACCGCGCGATGGACGTGCTGATGCCGCGCAGCCCCGAGGTGGTCTATCGGGGCGCGCCGGGTGCCTCGGCCTACGGCAATGCCGCACGCCACAGCCGGGGCTCCATCCACGCCTGATCCCTGGAGCGGCACCGCAAACCTGACGCCCCGCCCGCGCGGGGCGTTTTTCATGGGGTGCCGCTGCCGAGGTGCTGCAGCGTGTGCCGCAGGTGGGAAGCGAGTCGATCCACGCCGGGCGGCTGCAAGATGCTCAGGTGGTCGCCCGGCACGACACACAGGTCGAGCCTCCTGACGCAATGGTGCCAGCCGAGGTCGGGGTCCGGCGAGGGCGAATCACTGGCGCGCACCAGCAGCACCGGGACCGTCAGCTCGCGCGGGCGGTACAGACGCCTGGCGCGCTGATAGATGCGATCGCGTGCGTGAGCCTGGGCCAGGTCCTCGCGTGCATCAGCGTCGAGCCGGTGCATCGGCCCTAACCGGGGGGCCAGCAGGGTGCGCAGCTGACCGAGGCGCCTGGCGCCCGCGCGCCACAGGCCGGCCCAGCCTTGCGAGGACAATCGCTGATACTGCCAGCGCAGCCAGCGGCCCGCGAGCGCCCAGCGCCCCTGGGGGCAGCTCGTGTCGAACAGCATCACGCACTGCACCTCGTCACCCTGCTGGCGCAGCTGCTGCGCCATCTCATAGGCCAGCAGCCCACCGAAGGACAGGCCGGCCAGCCGGTAGGGGCCGTCCGGCTGGTGCTCGCGCAGCACACGCACGTAGTCTGCCGCGATCTGCTCCACCGTCACGGCCGCTCGCAACGGATCGCTGCGCGCATCCAGGAATCCGAGTTCTGCCGGCACGAAGAGGCCGAAGACCGGTGTGTGCGGCGCCAGGCGCTCGGCCAGCGGTTGATAGATGTGCACGCCACACACGCAGTACAGCGGCGGTTCGGTGCCCCGCGGCTGCAGGCAGACGATGCTGGCGGCCTCCACACGCCGCTGGGTGTCCAGGGCCTGGCTGAGCAGCGCCACGGTCGGATGGGCGAACAGCTGGGCGAGGCTGCAGGGCAGGCCCAGCTCCGCCTCGATGCGGTGCACGAGGCGTGCCGCCAGCAGCGAGTGGCCGCCCAGATCGAAGAAGTCTTCATGCACACCGAACTGCCGGTGCCCCAGTACCTCGGTCCACAGCGTCCACAGCGCCTGTTCGGCGCCGTTGCGAGGCAGCACGCTCGACTCCCCCCCTGACACATCGTCCGCGGGGGGCGGCAGGCTCTTGCGATCGAGCTTGCCGTTGGGCAGGACCGGCAGGTGGTCCACGAAGACGAGATGCTGCGGCTGCATGTAATCGGGCAGTCGCTCACGCAGCCGGGCCCGCAGGGCATCCCGCAGGTCATCCCGTTCGGCCGCGGGTTCGTCGCTGAGGATGTAGGCCACCAGACGGACATCGCCAGGTCGGTCCTCTCGGCGCATCACGACTGCGCGCGACACGCGGTCATGGCTGGCCAGCACGTCCTCGATCTCGAACGGCTCGATGCGGTGGCCGCGCAGCTTGATCTGGTCGTCCAGTCGACCCAGGTGCTCCAGATGGCCATCGGCGCGCCAGCGCACGCGGTCGCCCGTGCGGTACAGCCGACGGGCAGATGGGTCGAACCCCGGGCACCACTGGACGAAGCGCTCGGCCGTGAGGTCCGGGCGCTGCCAGTAGCCCCGCGCGACGCCCTGCCCTGCGATATAGAGCTCCCCTGCGACGCCAAGGGGGCAAGGGTGGCGCTGGTCGTCCAGCACCCAGACCTCGGTGTTGTGGATGGGGCGCCCGATGTGGATCTCTTCGCGCCGTGCCGACCTGATGCGCGCGCAGGTGGACCACACCGTGGTTTCGGTCGGGCCGTACATGTTCCATACCTCGGCGGCGCGGGTGATGAGCTGAGCCGCCAGTTCGTGCGGCAAGGGCTCGCCCCCCACCAGCGCCTTGAGCCCAGCGGTGCCGGACCATCCGGCGTCGATCAGCATCTGCCATCGCGATGGCGTGGCCTGCAGCGCGGTGATGCGGTGAACGTCGATGAGCCTGCGCAACTCGGCGCCGCTGGCGGCCTCCTCCTGGGAGGCGAGGATCACACAGGCCCCGACCGTCAGCGGCAGCAGCAGTTCCAGCACGGCAATGTCGAAGCTCAGCGTCGTCACCGCCAGCCAGCGATCGGTCGCCTCGATGCCCGGGGTGTCGCGCATGCTGGCCAGGAAGTTCACCACGCCATGGTGAGCGACCACGACCCCCTTCGGGCGGCCCGTGGACCCGGAGGTGTAGATCACGTAGGCTGCGTCGAAGCTCCCCGGGTCGGGCGGCGTCCACGATCGCCCGTCTCCGGGTGTCAGTGACCTCAGCGCGACAACGGGAAGATCGGCCGCCCACTGCGGGCGCGTGGCGTCCACCAGCAGCAACGACAAGGCAGCATCCTCGGCCATGTCGGCCAGTCGCTGGGAGGGATAGGTCGGATCAAGAGGCACATAAGCTGCCCCGCTGCGCAGCACGCCGAGCACCGCGGCCACCAGGTCAAGGCCACGATCGAAGCACAGGCCCACCCGGTGGCCCAGGCCGATGCCCCGCTGGTGCAAGGTCTGGGCGATGGCTGCGCTGCGTTGGGCCAGTGCGCGGTAGCTCAGCGTCTGCCCCCCGCAGACCACCGCCGTGGCGTCCGCATGGGCCACAAAGGACGGCGCAAGCAGCGACCAGACATCCGGCGCCGGCAACGGCCGTGAGGGCCCCATCGCCAAGGCGTTCAGCTGATGCTGCTCCGCCGGCGACATCATCGGCAGCTCGCACACCGGCGTGTCCAGCGACGACGCCACGGCGGCCAGCAGGCGCAGGTAGTGGTCGAGCAGCCTTTCCACGCGCGACGCATCGAAAAGGTCGGTCGCGAACTCGAAGACAATCGAGCGGTCCAGCTCGGCATCCACCGTGACGGTCAGGTCGAACTGGGTGGCCTGCCGGTCGAAGTCCACACGTTCCCACTGAAGCGCGTCGAACTCGAGAGTGCCCAGTGGTGCGTTGACGACGTTGAAGAGCACCTGGAACAAGGGCGAGCGGCTGCTGTCGCGTGGCAGGCCCAGCTCGCGCACCAGCAGCTCGAACGGCATGTCCTGGTGGGCATACGCGTCCAGTGCTGTCTGGCGCACCTGGGTCAGCCACTCGCTGAACGGCAGGCGCGGGTCCAGCACCGATCGGAGCACCAGCGTGTTGACAAAGGTGCCCAACAGGTCTTCGGTGGCCAGGTGATGCCGATTGGCAATGGGCACGCCCAGCGCAAGGTCGCGATGCCCGGTATGGCGGTGCAGGAGCAGCTTGAACACGGCCATCATCACCATCGACAGGCTGGCCCGCTGCCGCGCCCCCAGCTCGGTGAGCGCGCGGATCAGCGACGGCTCCAGCGGCGCCCTCACCCGCGCGCCGCGGTAGCCCTGCCGCGCGGGGCGGGGGTGATCGGTGGGCAGTTCAGCCAGTTCCAGGCCGGCCAGCTGCTCGCGCCAGTAGGCCAGTTCCTCGTCATGCCGCTCACCGGCATACCACTGGCGATGCCAGGCGGCGAAGTCGGCGTATTGCCAGGACGCCGGCGCCACGGGCGAGGGGCGGCCGTGCAGGTGCCGCCCGTAGGCCGCACTCAGTTCGCGGGCCAGCACGGCGAAAGACCATTGATCTCCGATGAGGTGATGCTGCACGATCAGCAGCACGGCCTCCTCGTGACCCAGCGGCAGCAGGTGCACGCGCATCAGAGGGCCATGACTCAGGTCGAAGGGCTCGGCCGCCAGACGGGCCAGCTCGGCCTGGAGAGCCGCATCGTGCACCGATGTGATGCCCTCCGAGAGCGGCACGACCTGCACCGGCATCGACAGCTGAGGCTGCACCCGGGGTCGCACGGCCTGCTCGTCCTGGATGAACACGGTGCGCAGGATGTCGTGGCGCGCCACGATCTCGGCAAAGGCAGCCTCCAGCGCAGGGCGGTCGAGACGCCCCGTCAGCCGGATCGCCAGGGGCATGTGGTAGGCGGTGCTCTGCGGCGCGAGCTGCTGCATGAACCACATGCGCTCCTGGGCATACGAGAGCACGGGCTGCACCGCACGGTGTCCCCAGGCCTGCATCGGCGACGGCCCTGCCTGGCCGGCCACGGTCCACTGGCGCGCAAGACCGGCGAGCGTCGGGGTTTCGAAGATCGCCCTCAGCGGCAGATCGGCACCCGCCGGGCCCCGCAGCCGGGACACCAGCTGGGTGGCACTCAGGGAATCACCGCCCAGCGCGAAGAAACTGGCCTGCGGATCCTCAGCACTCCCCGGGCCCAGGACGGCCTCCCACGCCTCGCGCAGCGCCTGAGGGATGGATGCGGCGCCGTCCAACTCGGACTCGGGAGCGCCGGAAGCCCAGGCCACCCCGGCCCATCGATCTCTCAGGTAGCGCTGCCGGGCGGCAGAACGCTGCGGCTTGCCGCTGGAGGTGCGTGGCAGGCTCCCGCTGCGCAGCAGCACCACATCCGCCACATCCACCTCGAACTCCGACGAGACCGCCCCTCGCAGGGCTTCGCGGACTTCGCGCGTGCGCGAAGGGCTCGGCTGGCCGCGGCATTCGGCCAGCAGGACCACGGCCTCTCGGCCATGGCCGTCGTCCGCACCGAAGGCCATCACGCCATCCGGGCGCACGGCGGCATGCGCGATGGCCGCCCGGGCTTCGAGGTCGGACGGATGCAGATTGCGACCGGCGACGATGATGAGGTCCTTGAGGCGCCCGGTGACGAACACCTCCCCATCGATGAGGGTGCCCAGGTCCCCCGTGCGCAGCCAGCCCTGCGAATCCTCCGAGCCGGCGAGGCGCGCCGCGAAGGTCTGGGCGCTGGCCTGCGGCTGCCCCCAGTAGGCCTGGCTCACACTCGGTCCGCGCACCCAGAGCTCGCCCACCCGGCCCTCGCCCACCGGCATGCCGTGTTGCGGGTCCACCACGCGCACCTCCAGGGCGTCGATCGGAGTTCCGCAAGACACGAGGATCTGTGTGTCGGGCTCACCGGGTTCGCGCAGGCTCACCCTCCCCTGCTCCAGCGCTGATCTCGAGACGGTCTTCAGCACAGGGGCTTCGCACCACGGCGGCAGACTCACGGTCAGCACGGCCTCCGCCAGTCCATAGGCCGGCGCCCAGGCCTGTGGACGGAAGCCGTTGGCCTCGAAGGCGGTATTGAAGTCGCTCAGGGTGCGCGAGCGCACCGGCTCGGCCCCACAGACGGCCAGCTGCCAGCTGCTGAGATCGGCCGTCCACTGCGGCCGGCGCCGGCGCTCGGCTGCGCAGGCCGCATAGGCGAAGTCGGGCGCCCCAGTGACTGTGATGCGATGGCGCGCCACCGCTTCCAGCCAGCGCAGCGGGCGGCGCATGAAGGCCGCACGCGACATCAGGAAACACGGGACCCCCATGTACAGCGGCTGGATCAGGCCCTGCACCAGACCGTAGTCGTGGAACCACGGCAGCCAGCTCAGGATGCGCACCCCCGCCACGCGCTCCCGCAAGCGCTGCGCCAGCGCCTGGGAGTGGGCCAGCACCTGGGCGTGGGTCAGCACCACCCCACGGGGGGTTTGTGTGGAGCCCGATGTGTATTGGAGGTAGGCCGGCGCGTGCGTTGCGGGCTGCGACTGGAAGTCCCGCGCTTCGGCCGGCGTACCCGCGCTGCGCCGCAAGGCGGCGGCCGTGATCCAGCGTGTACCGGTGCCCGAGGCCCCGACCTCATCTCCACCGTCGGCACACACACCCAGCACGGCCTGCGCATCGCGGGCGATGCCTTGCAGCCGCTCCCAGCCACGCTCCCCCAGTCGCCGGTCCGGCGCCGGCGCGGGCACCGGAACGATGCCAGCCACCAGGCAGGCCCAGAACAACTCGATGGTGTCGGGCCCGCCCTCGAAAGCCAGCACCACCCGCTCACCCGGCAATGCATACGCCTGCAAAGCCTGGGCCAGCGGCGTCACGCTGGCCTGCAACCCTGCAAAGGTCCAGGTCTGTGCGACGCCCCCGTCGTCATCGAGCCACGCGTAGGCCAGGGCATCGGGCTGGTCGAGCGCACGCCGCCACACGAGATCGCCGAGTCGGCTGATGCCATCAGGAGCAGGGGACGGTGTGAGACGCAGAGGCGCGAAGGTGTCAATAGGGGCAGCAGGCATGAACGTCCAGAGGAGGACGCATGCCCCTCCCCGAACCGCGATGATCCGTCAGTGACGGCGCAATGACATCCCCATGCCCTGGGGGGCATCGGTGTCACGAGTTACCACAAGCCGTCGAATCGCACATCCAGCGGCAGGGCATGGATGCGCAGATGTTCGGGCAGCGGCTGCAGCGGACGCAACTTCACCAGCAGTGACGGTGTGCGCGGCGACAGCGGGGAGACGCGCTCGGCCGGCAGTCGCTCGACGTGGGAAATGATCTCAATCACCTCGGCAGGTGCGCGGTGACCATCCGCAAAGTGCAAGGTGGCGCGGCGCCCTGGCTGCACACGCGAGGCCCTTGCGGGCTCCACGTAGGCCTGCACCAGGGCAGGAGCGGTGGACTGCAGCAGCAGGGCCTCGGTGCCTGCGGGTTGCCATTCTCCGGCGTGAAGGTAGACCTGGGCCACGCGCGCCTCGAAAGGCGCCTGAAGCTCAGCAGCGCGGGGCAAGGCAGCCGGTGTCGCTGCAGGTGCAGACGCCGCGGACCGCGCCGTCTGTGCTGCAAGATGCTCGGCCAGTTCCGCCTGGCTGCGACCGAGTTCGCCCTGCGCCTGCAGCCACAGCACACGGGCAGCCTCCACTTCCGGACGCGTGGCGGCCGACTGCGCAGCCAAGGCCTCCATGCGGACCAGTCGGTCGCGCCGCAGCTGGAGTTGCTGGGCGGCCAGGCTCACGGCCTGGCGAAGCGCCCGTTCGCGTGCCGACGACTGCCCGGCGTTCGCCTGCGAAGCCAGGGGGGGGGTGGTCGCCAACGACGCCGTCGGTGTGTCCTGAACCGGCGCCTGCATGCGCAGCACCGCAGCCCCGGCCGGCACCCGGTCGCCCACGGCCGCGATCTGCGCGACCACGCCGGCCGACGGCACCCGCACGACACTCTGTTCGAGCACGACGGTGGCAGGCACCTGCGCCCACAGCAGGCCTGCCAGGAAGCGCAGCGCCAGGTAGGTCGGCGCCGCCAGCACCAGGGCCAGCAACAGGTACCAGCGCCAGCGCGGTACCTGACGCTTGGCCGCGGCGTAGCGCACGGCCACACCGGTGGGGTCCTGGCCTGCGCCGGGCGGGGCGTCGAAGCGGATCTTCATGGAGCGGCATCGAGATAGTGTTCAAGGGACTGCACGACCCAGCCCGCGTAGCGCGGGTGGCTCGACAGCGATCGGTGCCACGCCTGCCAACGCGCGAGAGCGGCGGCCCGGCCGCGCTGGAAGTGGCTGTGCTGCTCGTCGAGTTCCGGCTCCATGCTCCAGGCCAGCGCCACCTGCAGTCCGGCTGGAGCTGCATCCAGCGCCTGCCGCGCCAGTTGCAGCGCCCGCTCGCTGCGGGTGACATAGACCATGGCCGTGACCTCGCTGACGCCAGCATCGAGCAGCCTCTGACCCAGTCGGGCCTCGGTGAGTTCACGATAATGTGTGGTGAGGTGCAAGGGCCAGGCGGTGGCCTCCCGCACCGCCCTCAGCGTGTCGATCACCCACACATCCCACATCCCCTGATCTTGCGCAGGCAACTGGCTGCGCTCGAGGTCCAGGTGCAGGGCGTCGAAGGGCCAGTCACCGAAGCGGCGCAGCAGCTGAAGCAAATCGGCGCGACGGTCGGGGCGCACCCAGCTGGGCTCACCGAGCAGCCATTCGACCCGCCAGCCACGCTCACGAAGCTGGCCCAGCAGCGATCGCAGCGCCACCTGCTGCGATGGCTCGCGTGCCACGCGGTCCAGTGTGGCAGACCGCCACGACAACAGCAGACGCCCCGTGGACGGCGGCAGCCGGGTCAGCCGATCGGGGTGTGCCAGCAGCGATTCGCCATCCCACACATACCACCCCATCGGGCCCGTCGCCGGTCGTGCCATCGGCACGATCGGCGTCATCGGCACCAGGGACAGCGCCGCCAGCACATCCTCCCCCGGAGCCCTCTCTCCGACCAAGGGGCTGCCGCAGGACGGATCCCAGGCCAGCAATTCGATCTCGGCACCATGGGCCCGGGCACGGGCATCGACATGCTCGATCACCGCCTGGTAAAGCGCATAGCGGGCCTGCACGGCGCGCTCGTATCCGTCACCTTCGAGCGCCTGGGTGCGCAGTCGGGCGATGCGCCAGGCCTCCAGGGCGGCGCTCACCCGTCGGGCGTAGATCTCCACCTCCCGTTCGCGCAGGGCCAGCTCGTCGAGCGCACGGTCGAGCGCCAGCGCCTGTTGCTCACGCTCCATCGCCAGCCGGGCTTCGGCCTGCTCGGCTGCGCTGAGCGACTGGGCCTGGCGTGCATCGTTCCAGCGGCGCCATTGCAGGGGCAGGCTCACATCCACGCCCACGAAGCTGCTGTATCCCCCGCTGCCGCCCACGTCACGGCTCAGGCTCTGCGACAGGGTGACCCCGGCCTCGATGCCGTCGAGCCGCCCGCGCTGCGCCGCGCGGCGGGCGGCCTCGCCTTCGAGCCGCGCCCGGGCCACCGCGGGTTGCGCTTCAGCCGCCGCGCGAAGTGCTTCGCGGCTGCGGCATGCCTGTGGCCAGCTCGGCCAGGCCAGCTCGCGCGCCGTCTCGTCCACCCCCTGCGCCGCCGCGCCCGCCCAGGCTCGCAATTCACGCGCGGCGTTGCGGGCGATGACGTCCTGCCGGGCCAGATCGCGCTCGACCGTGTCGGCCTGGGTCTGATAGGCCAGGTGATCGGCACCGAGAAGCAGCCCGGCGGCCTCGCGCCGGGCGAGGGCTTGCGCGACGGTCGCCTGGCTGCCCAGCCAGGCGCGTGCAGCGCTGGCCCGCTGGCGGGCGGCCACGAGGTCGAGATAACTGCGGCGGACCTGCTGGCGCACGAGCGCCTGGGCTTCGTCCACCTGCAGGTGGGCCACGGCCAGCGCCACATCGGCCTCGTCCACTGCGCGCTGCGCGGCTTCACGGCTGCCCAGCAGGGGCCAGCGCAGGCCCACCTGGGCCTGGCCGCGTTCGTAGCGGCGCACGGCCGTGTCGGTCACGGGCTCGCGCACGCGGGCCAGCCCGGCACCCGCCTGCAGGCGCGGCCCGTCCTGGGCCCGCACGGCCTCCAGCCCCTGGCGCCGGCCAGCCAGCTCGGCCTCGCTCAGCCGCACGGCGAGGGCATGCTCGACGGCAGCCGCCTCCAGCGCGGGCAGCGGCAAGGGCTCCGAGGCCGCAACGGCACAGCCCAGGGCTGAGAGGGTCATGGCTGTGAGGAGACGCAGCAGCTGCATGGTCAGAACTTGGTCTTGCGCAGCACCCACCACGGCGCCATCGAGGAATCGAGGTGCGCCTTCAGGAAAACTTCCTGCAGGGTGGACAGCGAGCAGTGCACACGGTTGACGAAGGCGAAGAGCGGAAAGAGGCACACCAACCCGAGATAACCCAGATCTTCCCGCGGGCGTTCGGACACCACCACCACGTAGAGCAGGAAAAACAGCAGCAGGGCTGCGAGATACACCAGGTACACGAAGCCCAGGATCCCGAGCACGGCCCCGGCCGGCAGCGTCCAGAACAGCAACCCGGTGTAGGCCACGATCATGAAGGGCATCACCACCTGCAGGAACAGGCCGTTGAAGGTGACGAACAGAAAGTTCGGCCAGCCCAGCAGCCTGGGGCGCAGGTTGTGGCGGAACTTGCGCACGTAGAGGTAGAAGAGGTCACCGTCCCAGCGCAGACGCTGGCGGAAGAAGCCCATCCAGGTGTGCGGTGCGTCGGTGTGGCCCACCGCGTGCGGGTCGAAGACGATGCGCAGGCCCGGGTGGCGGCCGAAGTACTGCTTGATGCGCAGCGTCATGTCCAGGTCTTCGGCCGTGCCGGCATCCCAGCCGCCCAGGTTGCGGATGAAGGCGGTGCGGAACACCCCGAAGGCACCGGAGATGTTGTTGACGAGGTTGAACTCCGACAAGCCCGTCTTGCCGGCACCGATGGACAGCATGTACTCCAGAGCCTGCAGCCGCGCCACGAGTGAACTCTTGGCGTTGCGCACGCGCAGGCAGCCGGCCACGCCCACCACGCGCGGGTCATCGAAGTGCCGCGTGGCATGGCGCACCATGTCATTGTCGAAGGAGGTGTCGCCGTCCAGGGCCATCACCACCTCCCCCGTGGCCATCTGCAGGCCGGCATTGAGAGCCGACACCCGCCCGCCACGCTGCCACTTGGGCAACACGACGAGGCGTCGCCTCGGCACGCCTTCGACGAGGTCTTGCGCACGCCGTGCAGCCTCCAGCGTGGCACGGTTCTGCACGGCACCGTCGATCATCGCGATGATCTCGATGTGACCAGGGTAGTCCTGCTGCGCCAGGCTGTGGATGGTCTTGCGCACATCCTCGCCTTCCGAATAGCAGGTGATGAGGCAGGACACACGCGGATAGCGCTCACGCTGGCGGTCGGGCCGGTGCTCGCGCAGGCCG
The DNA here is from genome assembly GCF_002930615.1 of Caldimonas caldifontis. Taxonomy (GTDB): domain Bacteria; phylum Pseudomonadota; class Gammaproteobacteria; order Burkholderiales; family Burkholderiaceae_C; genus Caldimonas; species Caldimonas caldifontis. Next base: position 299,826 of record NZ_PSNX01000002.1, read on the forward strand.
AAGCGCACGATGCCGGCCGTCACCAGCAGGTACAGCGGCAGCTCCAGCAGCAGGACGAAAGGAAAGAACTTGAGGGCGATCTCCAGCCAGCCCTGCTCGCTGGTCGACAGGATGAGCGTACCGAAGGCATGGACGGCCTGGTCCCACATGCTCAGGCTTCTGCCAGACGCTGCATCAGGCGTTCGCAATCATCGCCGGGGCGCACGTCCTCTGGGGCGGCCAGGCAAGTGATGCGCGCGCGCAGCGAGGCGTCGGGATCTGTTCCGGCCTGCTGCGCCAGCAGGGCCTCCACCCGCGCCGCAAGGCCGGGTGCATGCGAGAAGGGCAGGAAGAGCCACAAGCGCTCCTCGGCCGTGCGCGTGCTCACGTCGGAGGTGCGCAGCAGCTCGTGCAGGCGGCGCGCGAATTCGTCGAGCATCAGATAGGCCCGCGCCGCACCGTGGCGCTCGACGAACTCGGCGGAGTTGAGGAACTCCACCATCATCAGCCCGAATCGCATCTCGGCATGGCGCGACTGCGCGGCCAGGGCCCAGTCCACCAGCTGGCGGAACTGGGCGGGCACCACATAGTTGGCGCTGTCCAGCGCGGCCATCGACTCCTTCACCTGGCCGGCGCGCAGCGCCGCACGGCCATGGGCGCTCAGCCGCAAGGCGCTCACCTCACGCACATCCAGTTCGCTGGGCTCGGCGGTGGTCGCGCAATCGAGGCAGCGCACCACCACGGACGACTCGACAAACACATGGTGGCAGCTGGCACAGGCGAGCTGGGTGAGCGGGCGATCGTAGTCCACGCCGATGTGGCGCAGGCGCGCCGCGCACTTGGGGCAACTCAGGCCGGTGTCGCCACGGAAGTCGGCCTCGGGCGCCACATGCCCGCAGGTGAAGCAGTGCAGCGACAGCGACTTGTGGATCTCGATGCTGCTGCAGTGCGGGCAGACGTCGAGATAGTGCAGATGGGCGCTGCCACAACCCCGGCAGTGGCGGGTTCGGTCGATGAGCCGGGAAGGCTCGAGCAGCCCGCGCCGGATCAGGGCCACGACGCCGGCGCCGGCATCTTCGCCTTCGCGCGCGAGCAGCTCGATCACCGGGTGTCGGTACAGCGCCAGGCTGTGCCGGTCGCACACCGGCGCCAGTTCGGCCCCATCGCGCTGCGCCAGGAAGTAGAGCACCCGTTCATCAAAGTGCAGGCCAGCGGGGTCCAGCCCCAGCGTGCGACGCACGGCCAGGGCGCGTTCACCGGCCTGGCGCGCCTGCTCCACGCGGCCTTCCCCGTCGATCCAGGATGCAGCCGCCCCAGCCTCCTCCGACCACACGGGGCGGTCCCACCAGGCCGATCGGCGGATCTGCTCCACCAGGGCGCGCCGCCCGGCATCGTCCCACCCGGTCAGGTAGAACGCCAATGCCTCCACCCCCGCGGCCGTGAAGGCCTCCCATGAATCATAGGCGGCGCCACGGGTGGACGGGTCCGATGCACGAGGCCCCCGCAGGACGGCCACGTGCAGGCGGCGGGTCTCGTCGGCCGAAGCGGCGAGCAAGTCAGTGAACAAAGATCAGCTCCAACGACTCCGTCAAGGGAAATCTTTCAGAATTTGTGTCTAATTGTATTGAACGCCCTTCTCCCGCTTACCGCCTACATGAGGGGGCCCGCCTCAGGCCAATTGTGCGATCCATCACGGAAAAGGGCGCCATCTGCGCCCTTTTGACTCGAATCAGAACTGGTAGGCCAGCCTCAACCCTCCCCAGTGCCGCCCGTCCACCAGGATGGGCGCAGAGACTTCTTTCATCAGCACGAAGCGCCCGCCCCCCATGTCGCGGCGATAGGTCTGCAGCAGGAAGGGTCGGCGGTTGCGGGCGCTCGCCAGGCCGGTGCGGTCGTTGAAGACGCGGCGATAGCGGCTGTTCGCCGTGTTCCACACCACGTCGCCGGGGCGTTGGGGCTGGCAGTACTTGCGGTTGTGGGTGGGCACATAGCCATTGCGGTCCACCGCGATGCAATAGACGACCTTGGGCGAGAGTTCGAGCAGCTTTTCCTGAACCTGCGGGAACAGCCGATCGGCCAGTCCCACGAACCGGGTCTCCACCTGCGGCGGGTTGGTGCCGGCGATCGGACGGTAGTGCTCATCGAACAGATCGGTGGCGCTGATGGAACCGGTGCGAACGGCATCTTCCAGGAGCTTGCTGATCTGTGCGGCCGCTTGCTGGGCCGCCTGGATGTAGGGGGTGTCCTCGGTTTCGATGCCGCTGGCGGCGGTGAGTTCCATCAGGTGCTCGCTCACCTTCAGGAAGGACTCGCTGCGTGCCATCGCCTGCTGCAGGGCCTGTGCCGCGCCGCGGGTCTCGCGCTCGATGAGCGCCATCTCCTCGTTCATGCCCTGGCTGAGCTGGCGGCTGTGGGCGGCGGCCTGGGCAATGCGGTCCACGCCTTGCTCCACCTCGGCCAACGCCACGTGGAAGGCGCCCTGCCAGCCATCCGCACCATCGCTGCGGATCTCGCGCGCCAGGGTGCCGATGCGCGAGTCCAGCGTGCCCACGGTGCCCATGATCTGCTTGGACGAGGCCTCCACCTTGGCGGCCAGGTCTTTCACGGCATCGGCGACGACGCCAAAGCCGCGCCCGGCCTCGCCGGCACGCTTGGCCTCGACAGATGCATTGAAGGCCACCAGACGGGTCTGCATGGCGATTTGCGTGATCTGCTGGGCAGCCTCCGCCACTTCGCGCAGAGTATCGACGACACCTGCCACTTCGCGGCCCACGTCCTCCACCGCCCCGCGCGCCTTGGCCACCGACTGAAGGCTGTGCCCGGTGACCTCGCTGATGCCATCCTGGGACTTGACGATCGCCTGCAGGTGCCCGGCCAGGGTGGCCACCGCCTGTTGCTGCCGCTCGGCCCCCTTGATGCTGTCATCCAGCACCCCGCGCACCTCGGCCGCCTCTCGGCCCAGGCCGGAGGTCTCCTTTTGCAGTGATTGGATCAAGGCCTTGGCGTCCATGCCAGGCGAGGGCGTTGAGGTGGATACCTCCTGGGCAGGGCCTTGGCCCTCTCGACCACGGAACAAAGACAGCATTTTCAGTCTCCTCGATCTGGGCGCCAAGGTGGGCGTCCTACCACTCGCGCAGCTTCACGCGCAGGCGTGCGATCGACTGGCTGTGCAGCTGGCACACCCTCGATTCCGTCACGCCCAGCACGGCGGCGATTTCTTTCAGGTTCATGTCCTGCTCGTAATACATGCTCATCACGTATTGCTCGCGCTCGGGCAGGGTCTTGATGGCGGCCACCAGTGCCGCGCGCAGGCGGTGGTCATTGAGCTGACTCAGCGGATCGGCTTCCTTGTCGGCCACGTGACGGTCCAGGTAGTCCTGGTCACCGTCATCGCCACTCATGTCTTCCAGGTACACGAGCTGGGTGCCACGCACCTTGCCCAGCAGTTCCTGGTACTCGGACAGGCTGATGCCCATCTCCTTGGCGATCTCACTTTCCATGGGCGCGCGGCCCAGCTTCTGCTCCAGCTTGTGGACGGCTGCCTCGATGGAGCGCTGCTGCTTGCGGCTGCCCCGGCTCATCCAGTCGGCGCCGCGCAGCTCGTCGAGCATGGCGCCGCGGATGCGCTGGGTGGCGAAGGTCTCGAACTGAACGCCCTGCCCCGTGTCAAAGCGGCTGAGCGCATCGTTCAGGCCGATCATCCCGACCTGGATCAGGTCGTCGATCTCCACGTTCGCCGGCAGCTTGGCAATCATCTGGTGCGCCAGGCGGCGCACGAGCGGGCTGTACTGCTGCAGCATCGCGTTGTTGTCGAGACGGCCTTTGGCGGTGTACATGAGGGAGCGCTCCGGGTTCAGTTGAACGCGTGATGGGCAGCACTGGCCTGCGCCCGCAGAGCGGGGCCGGACCAGTCGTCGCCATCGCCGCCTTGCACCGAGAACGGCAAGGCGTGATGCAGCAAGGTGGTCGACAGCAGATGCAGGGCCTGTGCGAGCTCGGTCTCGGACTGCATCGCCGTGCTGGTCAGCGCGGCCAGGTGAACCGTGCCGCCGAGAAAATCCTGGACGCAGCGCGCCAGCCGCGTGGCCGCCATGGGAACGCCCAGCGTGGGGGCCGCAAGATCCATCACCACCGCATGCTCGCCGATGCCGGCGTACTGCAGGAGGATCTTGATGGCGGCATAGGCTTCGGTCAGGCTGGCCGGATCGTCGCTGGTGAGCACCAGCGGACGCACGCGGCGGTTGGCAAAGAGGCCGCTCAGGATGGCTGCGTCCGCATGGAAAGCAATGACATCGGCACTCGGGGCGGCCTCGCGCAAGGTTTCGAACAGCAGATCTGCCGAACCGGGCTCCTCACCGAACCAGGCCAGCGTCGGGCTGGCGGCCAGCACCGAGGTGTGGGCATCGAGCTCGTCGATCCACTGGCCGAGATCGAGGTCGCGCGCGATGGCCTCGGCCACGTCCACGCCGGTGGTGTAGGGGCTGGGCGCAGCATCCACCACGAGGGTGTGCAGATCCTGCGCGGCAAAGCCCTGGCACAGCCCCTCCAGCAGCACATGGGCGCCCGGTGCATACGGATTGGCGGCCACCGGCAGCAGGTGCACGGTGTGGTGAGCAAACAGCCGGCGCAGGCCGTGTGCCTGATCGAAGGCGCGTTCAGACATGCACAGCCCCCATCTGGCCAGCACGCGCAGCAGGCGGTGCCGTGAAGACCAGGTTCACGTCGTCGCGGTCGAGGCGGTAGGCGGCACTGCCGCCGCCGCGCAACGCGCGATGCACCAGGGCCTGGGCCGACATGCGGTGCCAGTCTTCCGGCACGCGCTGGCCATTGGCCACGCCCAGCACCGGCAGCTTGTGGCGGATCACGGCGTCGAGTGCGGGGCCGAGTTTCACGGCTTCGTCGATCTTGGACAGCAGCACACCCTTGCACTGGTTCGCGCGGTAACCGATGAGCACATCTTCGATCGTCTCGCCCTGGGCAGCGGCATTCACCACCAGCAGACGCTGGATGCTGCGATGGCTCACCATCTCCAGCAGCTCCTGGGTGCGGCTGTCGCGCTGGGCAATGCCGGCAGTGTCGATGAGCACCATCTTCTTGGAGGACAGCAGCTCAAGCAGGTCTTCCAGCGCCGCACGGTCATGGGCCGTGTGCACGGCCACGCCGATGATGCGGCCGTAGGCCCGCAGCTGTTCGTGAGCGCCGACCCGATAGGCGTCGAGCGTGACCAGACCGAGATTGGAGGCGCCGTACTTGGCGGCAAAGGCCGCCGCGAGCTTGGCGGTGGTGGTCGTCTTGCCCACGCCCGTGGAGCCCACCAGGGCGTACACGCCGCCCTCATCCTCCAGGGCCGGGCCGTTCTCCCCGGTGATGAGGTTGCGCTCGAGCACACCGGACACCCAGGCATTGAGGTCACCGCCGTCATTCGGCGTGTGGGCGGCCAGTTTGCGGATCAGGGCCGGCGAAAAACCACAGTCCAGGAGCTTCTGGGTGAGCTGGGCCTGGGCCGGGTTGCGCTGCATCTTCTCCATGAAGGCCAGGGCACCGAAGCGTTCTTCGATCAGGCCCTTCATCTCACGGAGTTCGGCAATCATCGCGCGGCCTTCGGCTGCAGGGGCTGCGGCGGGTGCCGGCGCCGTCCAGGCCGCGTCGTCGGCCAGCGCAGGCACGGCCTGAGTGGCGGCCACAGGCGCCGGGGTGCGCATGGCGGGGGCCGGAGGCTGGGCCATTGCCTCCTGGGCCAGGCGCTCGGCCTTGCGTTGGGCCGCACGCTCGGCAAGGCGCTGCTCCAGCGGCAGGCTGGCAGGCGCCTTGCCCACGGGAGCCGCACTGCCAGCCGCCAGCGACGTCGGGTGCGTCGCCGCGGCAGCCGTCTGGGCCTGCTGCTGCAGGGCGGCCTGGCGGCGCTTGAGCATGCGTTCGCGCACATAGTCCTGGAAGGACAACGTGCTCATGGCCAGTTGCTCCACGTCCTTGGCGACGGCCTGCCCAGCGGCCTGCGGTGCCTGGGGGGGCGCTGGCCTGGCCTTGGGCGCCGTTGAAGCCGCCTTGCGCGACGGCGCGGCCGACGCAGGCTCGTTGAAGGTCTCCAGTGCGGCCACGCTTTCCGGGGCCATCGCCAGCACCTCCACGCCTTCCTTGCAAGGACGGGTGGACAGGATCACGGCGTCTTCGCCGAAGGCCTGGCGCACCTGCACCAGGGCGTCTCGCGAGGTTTTCGCGACAAAGCGTTTGACGTTCATGCGGTGCCTCCAATCACGGAGCCGATGCGGATGGTGTGAGTGTCAGGAATCTCGCTGTGGCCCAGCACGGCCAGCCGAGGAGCGGCGCGCTTGAGCAGCCGGGCCAGGGTCGGGCGGATGGCGTCGGGCACCAGCAGGCAGGCCGGCACACCCAGGTCTTCCTGCTTCTTGCTGGCACGTGCGGCCGACTGGGTCAGATGGTCGGCCACGCCGGGGTCGAGCGTGGCACCGTGCGGCGAGGTCAGGGCCTGCGTGACGAGGCGCTCCAGTTCGGGCTCGATGGCAATCACGTCGAGCTCCTTCACCGGGCCGTAGATCTGCTGGACGATCGCCGGGGCCAGGTTGACACGGATGCGGCGCGCCAGTTCACCAGGATCGGTGACGGTGCCAGCATGTTCGGCAAGGGTCTCGACGATGGTGCGCATGTCGCGGATGTGCACCGACTCTTCCAGCAGCATCTGAAGCACTTTCTGCAATGTGGGAATCCCAACCACCTTAGGTACCACGTCCTCGATGAGCTTGGGTGCCAACTTCGTCACGTGATCCACCAGCTGCTGCACCTCCGTGCGTCCGAGCAGCTTGGCGGCATGGACTTGCATCAAGTGTGAAAGATGGGTGGCCACCACGGTCGAGGAATCAACCACCGTATACCCGGCCATTTGGGCGCTTTCGCGTTGTGCTTCGTCGATCCACACCGAGGGCAGACCGAAGGCCGGGTCGGTGGTGGCAGTGCCGATGAGCTGCGTGCTGGCGTGTCCGGGGTTGATGGCCAGGAACATGCCGGGGAAGCATTCCCCCTCGCCCACCACGGCGCCACGCAGGGTGATCCGGTAGACGCTGGGCTTGAGCTCGAGGTTGTCGCGGATGTGCACCGAAGGCGGCAGGAAGCCCACGTCCTGCGCGAACTTGCGGCGCACGCCCTTGATGCGTGCCAGCAAGTCGCCCTGGCGGTCCTTGTCCACGAGCTGGATCAGGCGGTAGCCCACCTCCAGGCCCAGGATGTCCACGGGCTGCAGATCGTCCCAGGTGGCCTCGGCGTTCGGGCTGGCCTGCTGGGCTGCCGCCGGCGTGTGCTGGGCCTGCAGCTTGGCGCGCTCTTGCCGTTGGTGAACCCGGTAAGCGGCATAGGCCAGGCCACTGGCAATGCCCAGGAACACCACGTGCGGCATGCCGGGGATCACCCCCATGGTGCCGATCACGGCGGCCGTGATGCCCAGGGCCTTGGGCGAGTTGAGCACCTGCCCGGTGATCTGCGTGCCGACGTCATGCTCCTTGCCCACGCGCGACACGACCATGGCAGCGGCGATGGAGATCAGCAGCGCCGGAATCTGCGCGACCAGTGCGTCGCCCACGGCCAGCAGGATGTAGGAGTTGGCCGCTTCGCCAGCCCCCAACCCATGCTGAGCCATGCCGATGACCAGGCCGCCGACAATGTTGATGATCAGGATCAGGATGCCGGCGATCGCATCGCCCCGCACGAACTTGGAGGCACCGTCCATGGAGCCGAAGAACTCGGCTTCCTCGCCCACCTCGGCACGGCGGCGCTTGGCCTCCTTTTCATCGATGAGGCCGGCATTGAGATCGGCATCGATGGCCATCTGCTTGCCCGGCATGGCGTCCAGGGTGAAGCGCGCGCCCACCTCGGCAATGCGCTCGGCGCCCTTGGTCACCACCACGAAGTTGATCACCACCAGGATCGCAAACACGATCAGGCCCACGGCAAAGTTCCCGCCAATGAGGAAATGGCCGAAGCTTTCGATCACCTGTCCGGCGGCCCCGGTGCCGGTGTGCCCATCGAGCAGCACCACCCGGGTGGACGCTACGTTGAGCGACAGGCGCAGCATCGTGGTGAGCAGCAGCACCGCGGGGAAGGCGGCGAAGTCCAGCGGGCGCACCATGTAGGCCGACACCATCATCACCATCAGCGCACAGGCGATGTTGAAGGTGAACAGCAGGTCCAGCATGAAGGGCGGCAGGGGCAGCACCATCATGGTCAGGATCATCACCACCAGCAAAGGCGCGGCCAGCACCTTCAGCGGGATGCCCCCCATTAGGTCCTGGAGCGGTCGCAGCATGGCAGCATTGGAAGCGTTGTTCATCATTCAGCCTCGGCAGTCCCGGCGCTCGTCTTGCCGTGATGGGGGTCCAGTTCTTCGGGCACCTGCAGCGCCGGCAGCTCGCCCGGCATGGGCCCCTGGCCCGCCATGGCCGCGCGCAGTTGGTACACATAGGCCAGCACCTGCGCCACGGCGGCGTACAGGGCAGCAGGGATCTCGCGGTCGAGTTCGGCGTGGGCGTACAGGGCACGGGCCAGCATGGGGGCCTGCAGCACCGGCACCTGGGCATCCTTGGCCACGTCGCGGATGCGCAGGGCGAGCAGGTCGGCCCCCTTGGCCACCACGCGCGGCGCACCCATCAGTGCGTCGTCGTACTTGAGCGCCACGGCATAGTGGGTCGGGTTCATCACCACCAGATCGGCCTTGGGGACCGCAGCGATCATGCGGCGCTTCACCGCCTCGCGCATCACCGCCTTGACCTTGGCCTTGACCTCCTGGTTGCCCTCCAGCTCCTTGTGCTCGTCCTTCACCTCGCGATGGCTCATCTTGAGGCGGTTCTTGAGCAGATGACGCTGCAAGGGCACGTCGATCGCTGCGAAAGCGCCCAGCGCGAGCAGCAGCAGGGCCACGCCCCAAACGATGAGTTCCGTGGCGCGCCCGACTGCAGCCGGCAACGCCACCCCCAGCACCGCCGGAAAGGCGTCAAGCTGGCGATAGAGATAGAGCGCGCCAATGGCGCCCAGGATGATGGCCAGCACACTGGCCTTGAGCGCCTGGATGAGATTGTCCTTGGAGAACAACTGGCCCAGGCCCTTGATCGGGTTCATCTTCGAGAACTTGGGGGCCATGGCCTTCATGGTCCAGTTCCATCCGCCCGAGAGCACTGCCCCCAGCGTGGCCACACCCGCCACCACGATGCCCAGGGGCACCGTCACGGCCAGGAACTTCGCCACGGCGCCTGTCAGACGTTCCCCCATGCGGGCCGTCTGCTGCAGGTCGGTCGCGCCAAAGCGGAGCTCGCTGGCCATCAGATCGAGCATCCAGCCCGTCATCCAGGGGCTGGCCACCATCACCACGGCAATGCCGCCGGCCACGATGAGGAAATGCCCCAGGTCACGCGAGCGCGCGACCTGGCCGTCCTCGCGCGCCTTGCGGATCTTCCGCTCGGTGGCTGGCAGGTTGCGGTCTTGGGCGTCGTTCGACATGGCGATGGGCAGATTGCGTCATCGCCATTGTGGAAAGGCCGGCTGCAAACTTGAGCCGGAATAGCGGGGGAAATCCCGCCAGTTCGCGCAGGGGGCGGCTCAGGAGCCGTCCAGGGCCATCAGGCGGCGCTGCTTCTGGGTCTGGTCGATGAAACGCTGCAGCGCGCGCAGCGACTCACCGCTCATGCCTTCCAACTCGCAGCCCATGCGCACGCCCTTGGCCGTGTCGTTGACCCCCGTGATATGGGCCACGCGCAGGCTGGCATTGAAGCGGGTGTCGTCGTCCAGTTCGATCAGGGTCTGGGTGATCAGGGTGCCCGGCTCGATCAGGGGCGTGTTGTCGGGGACAAAAACGGCGATGCCGCCCAGGCTCACGTCGATGACGCGCAGGTCCAGCCACACGTCTTCCATGGCCGGGTGCCGCAGGCGCAGCGAGGGACCCGACTTGACCAGGGGCCGCACCCGGTAACTGGAGCGGCGCTGGAAGCGGAACAGCTCCTTGGGCAGACGGCCGTTGAGCGCGCTCTGGCCCTGGCCGGCGTGCACGTGCACCAGGCCGTCCAGATCGAACTGTATCTTGACGCTGTCCAGGTAGCCCACGCCCACGACTTCGTCCGAATCCAGCACACGTTCGAGCTGGGGCTCATGGGCATCGACGGTAAAACGCACCACCCCCTTGGCCTTGTTGACCTCGAAGATGGTGGTCACGAAGCTCGCCCCGCGGGGTGTGGCGATGGTGATGAGCGAGTGGTGCTCCTGCATCTGGCGCAGCAGCGACAGGATCTCGAAGGGTTCGGTGATGCGAAAGTCGTCCAGTGCCGAGCGGGCCTCGGGCTCGTCGGGCGACAGGGGCATGGGCATCGTTTCCATGGCAGCCTCCCTGGCAGTGCGGCGCGTATGGAGCCCTTCGGCCCCGTGCACTCAGTGCAGTGTACGCGGGGAACCGGCCAGCAGGCGGTCCAGATCGTCCAGCCAGGGTTCGGCCAGGTTGCGGATCTGTGCATCATTGCGCAGGATGCGCGTCATCACCCGGCTCTTGGCCTTGGCCTGCTCCTCGTCGAGCTGGCGGTCGGCCGCCGCCTGCTTCAGGCGCGAGATCAGCACCGCGCAGGCTCCTTCCAGGCGCACCACGCGATCCCAATCGCCGGCTCGGGCAGCTTCGAGCATTTCCTCGCTGGCGCGCTCGATGGCCTCGTAGCAGTCCAGCAGCGCGTTGTCGTCCATGGCGGGCTCCCGTGCGGCGCTCGAATCGGTGCGTGCGGTGTTCAGCATGTCGTCGTGTTCCTCGGTCACGTCGCTCAGGGGCGCGCGGCGGGCTTCATGGCCACCCAGGCTTCACGGATGGGTGTGAGCAGCTTCACGCATTCCTGCAGCGCGGCATCGTCGTTGCGCAGGTTGGCGTGCGTCAGGCGGGCCGTGATGTACAGGTAGACGTTGTTGAGGTTCTCCGCCACCTCGCCACCTTGCTGGTGGTTCAGGGCCGCGCGCAGCCCCTCCTCGATGATGCGCACCGCCTGGCCGATGGCCTTGCCCTTGGCCTCGATGTCGCCGCGGGCCAGGGCTCCACGGGCGCGCGCCATGGCATCGATCGCGCCGTCATACAGCATCTCCACCAGCTTGTGCGGGTCGGCCCCGGAAACGCCGGTTTCGACCTGGACATGCCCATAGGCAGTGGCTTGGCTTCGGAAGGGTGCAAACATGGTCATTGCTCGCGTTGATGAATGGGTCTGCCTGGATATCGGCTGCCGCAGTCCGTCACTTGAGACACAAATGGACGGGAATCCCCGCCAGCCTTCCCCTCAAACGCAGGGGGCCCGCATGGCGGGCCCCTGGATGCCTGGCGCGGGACGAGACACTACTTGGACTTGTTCCAGTTGCTGATGGCCGTCATCTGCTGGTTCACATAGTTGCTCAGGCTGTTGAGCTGCCCCATGCTGGCATCCAGGGCCGTGTACTGTCGCAAGAGGCGTTGTTCGACCAGTGCAATGCGGTCTTCGTAGCGTTCCTGCTGCTGCTCATTGCGACGGATCGTTGCCCTCAGTCCTTCGCTGCGCGCCGTGAGGAGGCCATCGGCACCCACAACGGCATTCGTCAGCAGGCGGAAACGTTCAGCGAATCCGTTGTTGCCGGGGTTGTCATCGTCAGAGTTGGAGAAGGCCCGAGCCAGCTCGGTGCGCTGCGTCAGCGCGTCGTTGAAGCGGGTTTCGTTCAGCTTCAGGGTGCCGTCACGCTGGAGTTCGACGCCCACGCTCGACAGAGAAGTGAACACCGATGAGGCGCCTGATGTCTGGGACACGAGGGAGCGCAGCTGGCCGATCAGGCCGATCGCAGTGCGGTCTCCCTGAAGGCTTCCGGCCTTCTTGGTCGCCTCGTCGTAGGCCGTCTCTTTCGCCAGGTACTTGCTGATGTCATTGTAGGCATTGACGAAGTCCTGCACGGCCTTCTTCATCGCCTCGTTGTCGGCCGACACCTGCACGTTGACGGCAGACGTGGTGGTCCTTGACAGCGTGAGGGTCAAGCCCTCGACCACGTTGGTGAGGGTGTTGGATGTCGACTCGATGGCCAGGCCGTTGATGCTTGCCAGGGCATTTCGGGCGGTCTGGGTTTCGGTCACGCTGCCGCCAACGCCCTGCTCGAAGGCCAGGGCCTGCAGGCCGGCGTCGCCGACGACGTCGATGCGCGTCACTGCCGCGTCCAGGCCGGTGCTGGTCGCCGTGAACACCAGCCGGGCGCCCGAAGCGTCGTTCACGATCGAGGCGCTGACGCCGGCATTGGATGCGTTGATGCGGTCACGGATGCCCGCCAGCGTCGTGTCGTCGGCACCGATGACGACCTCGGCAGTGCTGCCATCCCCGCGGGTGAAGGTCAGGGTACCCTGCCCCAGCACGGTTGCGCTGTCGGCATACGCCCCTGTGGCCAATGATTGAGAGCGCGCGAGCTGGCTGACTTCGATGCTGTAGGAGCCGGCCGCGGCGCCGGCCGAAGGGGTCACGCCCACGCTGGTGGCGTCGGACGAGGTGGCAGCGGTCTTGGCCCACAGGGTGGTGCCCGTGAGCTGGCTGGCCGCAGACTGCAGGTTGCCCACGTAGCTCTGCATCAAGCCGAAGGACGAGAGCTGCGTCGACAGCTTCGTGGCCTGCTGCTTCAGCAGATCGATGGGCCGCCGCTCGATCGCGACGAGTTGGGACACGATGCTGTCGACATCGAGCCCGCTGCCGATCCCCGCTGCCGAGATGGTCGCCATCAAAGATTCTCCTCAAGGGCCATCAGATCGCAAGACGTTCCCTGCGGACCATGGCTCCTGACCGGGTTATCGGCCACCCGGGAGCGGCCTTGAGCGGAATTTCTTAACGCTGGAGCAGCGACAGCACCTGCTGAGGCAACTGGTTGGCCTGGGCCACCATGGCCGTGCCGGCCTGCTGCAGGATCTGAGCACGTGAAAGTTCGGCCGTTTCCGCCGCAAAGTCAGCGTCCATGATCCGCCCGCGGGCCGCCGACTGGTTCTCGGCCGCCGTCTGCAGATTCGAGATCACGCCCTCGAAGCGGTTCTGCGCTGCGCCGAAGGTGGCCCGCTGGTCGTTGACGACGTTCAGCGCCAGATCGATGACATTGATGGCCTCGTCGATCTCGGCACCCGGATCCGCCGGCAGGGTGGTCCAGCCGCCGATGGCGATGCCGGTTCCGGCGTCGGTGGCAGCGGTCGTGAACGCCGTCGTGAGAATGTCTTCGGATGCCGTTGCACTGGTGATGGTGCTGCCTTCGGCCGCGACACCGGCCAGGTTGACCGAGGTCACGTCGATGCGGTCGTTGGCCGAAGTGTTGGCGCCCACCTGGAAGGTGAGCGTGGCCTCGAAAGTGGCGTCGCCGCTGTTGAAGAGCGCCTTGCCGTTGAAGCGCGAGGACATCACGGTGCGCTCGATTTCATCCTGCAGCTGGGCAAACTCCTTCTGCAGGTTGGCCCGGTCGCCGATGCTGTTGGTGGCATTGCGCGACTGCACCGCCAGTTCACGCATGCGCTGCAGCATGTCGCCCATCTTGCCCAGGGCGCCTTCCGCGGTCTGGGCCAGCGAGATGCCGTCGTTGGCATTGCGCACAGCGACGTTCATGCCCTTGATCTGGGTGTTCATGCGCTCGGCGATGGCCAGTCCGGCCGCATCGTCCTTGGCGCTGTTGACACGCAGGCCCGAGGACAGGCGCTGCATGGCCGTGGCCAGCGAGGATTGGGAAGCATTGAGGTTCCGCTGCGCATTCAGCGAAACAACGTTCGTGTTGATGGTCTGAGGCATGGCAGCTCTCCTTCAAGAATCAAGACTGACTCCGGCTTTGAGCGCCGGCTCTACCCATTCGGTCAGACTGATTGTGGGAGAGCGACCTGGCGGGGAAGAGCGCGATAAAGGGGGGATTTGCCCCCCAGATTTCGACCGGCCACGAAAAAGCCCGGCCGGGGCCGGGCTTGGGGGGGCGCTTCGCGCTTGAGCGATCAGCGCAGCAGCGACAGGACCTGCTGGGGCAGCTGGTTGGCCTGGGCAACCATGGTGGTGCCGGCCTGCTGCAGGATCTGGGCCCGCGACAGGTTGGCCGTCTCGGCCGCAAAGTCGGCATCCATGATGCGGCCACGCGATGCGGTCTGGTTCTCCACGCTCACCTGCAGGGTCTGGATCACGGCTTCGAAGCGGTTCTGCACGGCACCGAAGGTGGCGCGCTGATCGTTCACTGCCGTCAGCGCAAAGTCGATGGCTTCGATGGCCTCATCGATCTCGGCGCCAACATCGGAGGGCGCCGTCGACCAGCCGCCGATGGCAATGCCGTTGCCCGCCGCAGTCGCGGCAGTCGTCGTCACGGTGGCCATCACAACGTCAGCGGTGGAGGCGCTGGTCAGCGTGCTGCCTTCGGCAGCGGCGCCAGCGAGGTTGACCGAGTCCACGTCGATTCGATCATTCGCAGAAGTGTTGGCACCCACCTGGAACGACAGGGTGGCTTCGTAGCCCGTGCCAGCCGAGTCGAACAGGGCCTTGCCGTTGAAGTTCGACGACTTGATCACGCGGTCGATTTCGTTCTGCAGTTCGGAGAACTCCTTCTGCAGATTGTCGCGGTCGCCTGCGCTGTTGGTCGCGTTGCGCGACTGCACGGCCAGTTCACGCATGCGCTGCAGCATGTCGCCCATCTTGCCCAGGGCGCCTTCAGCGGTCTGCGCCAGCGAGATGCCGTCGTTGGCATTGCGGATGGCAACGTTCATGCCGCGAACCTGGGCGCCCATGCGCTCGGCGATGGCCAGACCGGCGGCATCATCCTTGGCGCTGTTGACGCGCAGGCCCGAGGACAGGCGCTGCATGGTGGTGGCCAGCGAGGACGCCGTGCCGGAGAGGTTGCGTTGCGCGTTCAGCGAAACGACGTTGGTGTTGACGGACATCGTCATGATGATTTCTCCTTCAAGATCAATGACTCCCGGCATGGACGCCGGCTTTGCCTCAGCGCCGGGGCCTTTCGGACCCGATGCCTTGCCAGCTTTCGCTGGCTGCGTCCGGCGGCAGTCACCTCGGATGCGATCGAAGGGCTTTCGTCCTTGTTCGAACCGTCGGCCGGCTGTTCCCCGGACCCCGGGTGACCGATCGCTCGGGCCCGTTGAGGGAGTTATCGGCATGTGTCGGGAACGACTTTAGGACTTTGTCAACCGCGAGAAGAAGGAACTTCCTCACGCAATTCCTCGACACCACCCAAACTCCTAGCATCGGTATCGGCACCCCGTGTGCGAAATTGAGGCGTACCGACTTCGAACGGCGGCCTGCCGACACAACTGGCAGACAAAGCCTTGCCTAATTCCGCCTTGCCGGCCGGGTCGAGGCCGCTACATTCGAACGATCCATGTCCAGCAGGAGTTCACGGATGCCGTCCCGTCCGACACCGCAGCGCCAGCCCTTTGAGGGTCACAACCCCTACGTGCTCGACGAGGCCTCGGGGGTCATGCGGCGCGCCGACGCACCGCCCTTCCGTTACAACGACGGCGATGCGGTCGAGATGGCCATCCACGGGATCATCTCCTCGTCGTCCGACGTGAGCTGCGGCTCGGACGATCTGGTCCGCCAGATCACCGACTGGCCCACGCTCTATCACCTCAGCGCTGCACGGGCCAATCTGTTGCGCCCCATCGAGCACCTGCTGCGTGGCAAGCGGGTCCTGGAACTGGGATCGGGGTGTGGCGCCATCAGCCGCTACCTTGGGGAACTCGACTGCGAACTGACCTGCGTGGAAGGCAGCCCGCGGCGAGCCTCCATCACGGCCCTGCGTTGCCGCGACCTGCCCAACGTGGCTGTTTTCAACGACAACTTCCAGGACTTTCAGCCTGACCAGCGCTACGACGTCGTGACGCTCATCGGCGTGCTGGAGTACAGCCGCGCCTTCCTGACGGGCAAGGATCCCGTCGCCACGGCGCTCGATCTTGCACGCAGCTTCCTGAAGGAAGATGGCATCCTGCTCGTTGCCATCGAGAACAAGCTGGGATTGAAGTACTTGGCCGGCGCCCCGGAGGATCATCTCGGACTGCCGTTCTACGGCGTCCACGGCTTGTACGGGGACCGTACCCCGGTGACCTTCGGCCGGCGCGAACTGGAAGCGCTCATGCAGGCAGCCGGGTTCGCCCGCACCGACTTCTACTATCCCTACCCTGACTACAAACTGCCCAGCCTCGTGCTCACCGAGCAGGCCCTTGGACAACCCGCCGCCGTCTTGCGCAACCTGGTGTCAACCTGCCATGCCCCGGATCAGGCCCAGCCCTACATTCGCACGTTCTCCGAGAACGCTGCGCTGCTGGCTCTCGCGGACAACCGGCTCCTGGGAGAACTGGCCAACTCCTTTCTCGTGGTGGCTGCTGCGCGCAGCGCCCCCCGCACCGGCGGCGACCGGGATCTGGCCTTTGTCTATTCCGATGGCCGCAGGAAGGCTTACCGCAAGGAGGTCGCCCTGCAGGCAGGCGAGAATGGGGTGGTGGTGCGGCGACGCCTGCTTCACGCAGGGCCCACACCCGAGGGCATGCGATTTCCCGAAGAAGAGCCTCTGGTCGAGGGAGAAAGCTTGTTCAACGGGCTGCTTTCCGTGGTCAACCGGGCGGGTTGGTGCATTGCGGACCTGGTCGCCTGGTACCGTCCCCTGATGTCTGCGTTGCAGTCCGCTGCACATGGCCCGTGTGTGCCGCCCGACCACCTCGATGCCACCCCCTTCAACTTCCTCATCGATGCCGAGGGTCGGGGCCGCCTCATCGATCTTGAGTGGGTCGACGGTGCAGGCGTCCCGCTTGAGCGAGTCGTCTTCCGGGGCTTCTATCACTCCCTGACCCGCGTGGGTTGCGTGGCTGCGCCTCGCGGCGACGTGCCAGCCGACATCGCAGAGATCAGTGCCAGGGCGACCAGCGAACTGCTGAACAGCCCTTGCGACCTCCAAGCCTTGCTGGATGCCGAGGCCATGCTGCAGAAGTCGGTCACGGTGTTTCAGCCGCAGCCCCAGGATTTCAGAACCCCCTTGCGCGTGCGCGGACAGATGCCGCATCCTGCAGCGGCTGCACAGCTCGACCCTCCACGCCCCAAGCGCCTGGTCGACCTCGAGCAGATCGCTCCAAGCCAACGCAGGCAAGGGATGCCCCGCCTGGCGGTCGTCCTGCATCTCTTCTACCCGGAATACTGGGCCGATTTCGCACAGGCCCTGGCCGAACTGCCGGAGGGAACAGACCTCTACATCACGACACCCGCGGACAAGCTCCTCCTGGCGAGCAAGCTGGTCCAGGCGGATTTCCCGCAGGCTCGCATCCGGGCCTGCGAGAACCGGGGGCGCGACGTGGCCCCGCTGATCGAACTGCTGCGCACCGAGCCGCTGGACCGCTACGACTACGTGCTCAAGCTCCACACCAAGCGCTCTCCCCACCTGTCTCCCGGACAGGGCGAACGCTGGCGGCGCTCCCTGCTGCAGTCGCTGGTCCCCAGCCGCCGGGTGGCGGATCTGCTGGAGCACCTGGAGCGCCACCCCCAGGTGGGGCTGGCGGCACCGGCCCAGTGGCTGGTGAGCCTGCGCAACACGGCCGGCTACGCCAAGAACCTGCCCACCCTCAAGCTCTGGGCCGCTCGCCTGGGATTCGAGGTGGAGGCCGGCGACTACGCGTTCGCCGCCGGCACGATGTTCTGGATGCGCGGCTGTGTGCTGGCCGAACTGCGCCGCCTCGACATCCAGGCGGCTGATTTCGAACCCGAAGCCGGGCAGCTGGATGGCACCCTGGCCCATGCGCTCGAGCGGCTCATGCCCTTGCTGGCCTTCAAGTGCGGCCTGGACGTGGCGCCACTGCCGGCCGACCTGTCCAGCCCCTCCGAGGAGCCGGGCGCCAAGACCCTGGAGGAGTGGCTCGGCAGCCGCCGTTTCACCCCGAGCCAGGAAGACCAGATCCGCGAACGGCTGGAGAGCCAGGAGGGCGGCCCGCGCCTGGCCGTGATCGTGCAGGCCACCGACGGCTCGCGCGAGCGCCTGGTGGACACCCTGAACAGCCTGGAACACGCCCGCCGCCTGGGCCTGCGCACCACGGTCACGGTGATCATCCCCCCGGGGCTGGACGCGCAAGCCCTGCCCGGCACACCCCGGCTGACTTCGGCAATGCCCGGGGAGACCGTCGCGGCCTTCAACCGGGCGGCGGCGGACTGCGACGCCGACTGGATCATGCTGGCCCGCAGCGGCGAGGTCTTCACGCCCAACGGCCTGACCGTGCTGGCCCTGGACCTCATCGGCGCGCAAGGATGCCGCGCCGTCTATGCCGACGAGCTCTACCGCGGTGCCGACGGTGCCCTGGGCGCGGCCTTCCGGCCCGACTTCAACCTCGACCTCCTGCTGAGCTTTCCTGCGGCGATGGCCGCGCACTGGTGGTTCCAGCGCGACCATTTCCTGGCACTGGGCGGCCTGGATGCCCAATTCGGCGACGCCGCCGAGTTCGACCTGCTGCTGCGCCTGGTGGAACACGGCGGCCTGGCGGGCCTGGGCCACGTGGCCGAACCCCTGCTGATCGCCGACACCCCATCGGCCGCCGATCAGGCTGGCGAACGCGCCGCACTGCAGCGCCACCTGCAGGCGCGAGGCTACGCGCAGGCCCGGGTGCACCAGGACCTGCCCCGGCAGTACCGCATCGAGTACGGCCATGCTGCCCAACCGCTGGTGAGCATCATCATCCCGACACGTGACCAGTTGCCCCTGCTGCAGCGCTGCGTCGAGAGCCTGCTGGAGAAGACCGCCTATCCGAACTACGAGCTGCTGATCGTCGACAACCAGAGCGAGACCGAGGAGGCCCGCCAATGGCTGGACGGCGTGGCCGGCATGGGCGACGAGCGCGTGCGGGTCCTGCGCTACCCCCACCCCTTCAACTTCTCGGCCATGAACAACCTGGCGGTCGAGCAGGCCCGCGGCGACTACCTCGTGCTGCTCAACAACGACACCGCCATCATCGAGCCCGGCTGGCTCGACGCCCTGCTCAACCACGCCCAGCGCCCCGAGGTGGGCGCCGTGGGGGCCAAGCTGCTCCATCCGGACGGCACGGTCCAGCATGCCGGCGTGGTGCTGGGCCTGCGCGGCCCGGCCGAGCACCCCTTCCTCGGGGAGGCGATGGACGCGCATGGCACCATGCAGCGCCTGCGCGTCGACCAGAACTACAGCGCGCTCACGGCCGCCTGCCTGATGGTGCGCAAGTCGCTCTACCAGGAGGTGGGCGGCCTCGACGAGGGCGATTTCAAGGTCTCGTACAACGACGTGGACCTGTGCCTGAAGCTGGCGGCCGCCGGCTACCTCAACGTGTGGACACCACATGCCCTGGTGATGCATGAAGGCAGCGCCAGCCAGAAGCTCGTCGACGCGGGCGACCTGGACAGCCGCAAGGAGCGCTTCGCCGCCGAAAAGGACGCGCTGTACGCGAAGTGGCTGCCCCAGATCGCCCGTGACCCCGCCTACAACCCCAATCTTTCACTGCGCGGCAAGGGCTTCGAATACGAGGCCCGCAGCGACCTCGTCTGGCATCCGCTGGCCTGGCGGCCTGCTCCCGTGGTGCTGGCTCACATGGCCGACCGCTGGGGTTGCGGGCACTACCGGGTGATCCAGCCCTTCGAGGCCCTGTGCGAGGCCGGCCAGATCGAGGGCCTGCTGACGGATGCGGCGCTGCTGCCGTCCGAGCTGGCGCGACTGGACCCCGACGTGATCGTGCTGCAACGCCAGATCGGCGAGCAGCGCCTGGAGGCCATGCGTCGCATGAAGGCCTACTCCCGCGCTTTCAAGGTCTACGAGCTGGACGACTACCTGCCCAACCTGCCACTCAAGAGTGCCTACCGCCAGGGCATCCCCAAGGACGCACTGAAGTCCCTGCGCAAGGGCCTGGGCTACGTGGACCGCTTTGTCGTGTCCACCAACGCCCTGGCCGAGGCCTTCGAGGGCCTGCACCCCGACATCCGCATCGTCAAGAACCGGCTGCCCGCCGCCTGGTGGTCCGGCTTCACACCGCAGCGGCTGCGCGGCCGCAAGCCCCGTGTCGGCTGGGCCGGCAGCGCCGGGCATGCGGGCGACCTGGCCCTGATCATCGATGTGGTCAAGGCACTGGCCGAGGAGGTCGAATGGGTCTTCTTTGGCCTGTGTCCGGCCGAGATCCTCCCCTTCGTCCACGAAGTGCATGCGGGGGTGCCCATCGACAAGTACCCCGCCAAGCTCGCAAGCCTCGACCTGGACCTGGCGCTGGCCCCGCTGGAGCAGAACCTCTTCAACGAGTGCAAGAGCAACCTGCGCCTGATCGAGTACGGCGTGTGCGGCTACCCCGTGGTGTGCAGCGACATCCGCTGCTACCAGGAGGACGGCTTGCCAGTCACCCGGGTGAAGAACCGCTTCAAGGAATGGGTGGACGCCATCCGCATGCACACCCAGGACCTGAACGCCGCAGCCCGGGCCGGCGATGCCCTGCGCGAGCAGGTGCGTGCCCACTGGATGCTGGAAGGTGCTGCGCTGGACGCCTGGCGTGCGGCCTGGACCCAGCCCTGAGGCGACTTCCTTGTAAGAAGTTGCCTGACAAGGGCCTACGAAAACCGCGACACGCCGAACAGAAGGGACCTGATATCGGCTCTTTTCCGGTCTGCCTAAAGTTCATCCCACGGTGCAAGCGAAAGCAAGCCCAGGAAGACACAGCAAATCAACCGACCGACGAACGGAGCCGACCATGAGCCAACAGACCGAACAGATCCTCGCCGAGATCCGCGAAGCCAACCTGTCCTACCTCATGCTGGCGCAGAACCTGATCCGCGCCGATCGCGCCGAGGCCCTGTTCCGCCTGGGCATCTCCGAGGAAACCGCCGACATGATCGCCGTGCTCAGCCCGGCCCAGATCATGCGCGTGGCCTCGGGCAACACCCTGCTGTGCCGCTTCCGCATGGACGACGATCTGGTCTGGGGCCTGTTGACCAACCACGGCAAGACGGCCGCCAACGACGCCACGTCCCGCCTTCACGCCAGCATCCTGATGGCCGGCCGCCATCAGGAAGCCGCCTGAACCCGCGCTGCCCGCCCTGCCACGAACGCCGAGAGAGCCTGCCATGCGTACCAAGAGCATCCTGACCGAAGCCCGCCAGATCGAACGCGCCGTCACGCTGATCCAGCTGGGAGCCCGCCTGCAGGTGCTCGAGTCCGAGACCGACCTGTCCTACGAGCGCCTGCTGCGCCTGTACAAGGAAGTGGCCGGCAAGTCGCCTTCCAAGGGCCAGCTGCCCTTCTCGACCGACTGGTTCATGACCTGGCAGCCCAACATCCACGCCTCGCTGTTTCTGAACATCCACGAATACCTGAACAAGGCCGTCGAACTCGACGAGATCGACGTGGTCATCAAGGCCTACCGCCTCTACCTCGAGCAGACGCAGTCCCAGGGCCTGGAGCCCCAGCTGTCGATCACCCGCGCCTGGCGCCTGGTGAAGTTCGTGGACAACGGCATGCTGACCATGACGCCCTGCTCGAAGTGCGGTGGCCATTTCGTCACCCACCCGCACGAGATCGCCAAGCATTTCGTGTGCGGCATGTGCAACCCCCCGGCACGCGCCGGCAAGGGCAAGGCCAGCGGCGGCCTGCAGCTGCACTGAGTTTCCTGCTGTCTCCTCCTGAGCGCCCCCGCGGCGCCTTGATCACGGGCTCCTCGCGAGCCCGTGCTTTTTTGGCATGTTGTGTACCTCAAGTCGGCCGCCCACAGGTCGATATCCCTTGGGAACCCGGTTCAAGCGCGAGGCCTGCGGCATCTTCCGCGGCGCGCGGCCCCACCAGGAAAGACCTGCAACATGTTCGTCATCATCGGCTACATCGTGGCGCTGGGCTGCATCTTCGGCGGCTTCATCATCCACGGCGGCAACATCGGCGTCGTGCTCGCCGCGCTGCCCATCGAGACCATGGTGATCGTGGGGGGAGCCTTTGGCGCCTTCATCGTGAACAACCAGCCCAAGGTGCTCAAGGCCACATTTGCCGCCATCCCCAAGCTGTTGTCGGGCTCCAAGTACACCAAGGCGCGCTACATGGAACTGATGGCGCTGCTCTACGAGATCCTGCAGAAGGCTCGCAAGGAAGGCCTGATGGCGATCGAGAAGGACGTGGAAACCCCCCACGAATCCCCTCTCTTCAAGAAGTACACCACGGTGGGCAACGATCATCATGTCGTTGAGTTCATCACGGACTACCTGCGCATGATGGTTTCGGGCAATCTCAACGCCCACGAGATCGAAGCGCTGATGGACAGCGAAATCGAGACCCACCATCACGAGGCCCATGCCCCGGCGGCCGCCATCCAGCGCGTGGCCGGCGGCCTGCCGGCCTTTGGCATCGTCGCGGCGGTGCTGGGCGTGGTCAACACCATGGCTTCCGTCGGTCAGCCACCACAGGTGCTGGGTGGCATGATCGGCTCGGCCCTGGTGGGCACTTTCCTGGGCATCCTGCTGGCCTACGCCATCGTCGAGCCGCTGGCCGGCCTGCTGGAGCAGAAGAACGATGAAGGCACCAAGGAGCTGCAGTGCATCAAGACCACCCTGCTGGCCAGCATGCAGGGCTACGCACCGCAGATCGCGGTGGAGTTCGGCCGCAAGGTCCTGTACTCCACCGAACGCCCCAGCTTCTCGGAGCTGGAAGGCCACGTCAAGGGCAAGAAGGCCTGATCGGGGTCCATCATGGCAGGCGATTCCAAGAAACTGCAGCCGATCATCGTCAAGAAGATCAAGAAGGGCGGCCATGCCCATCATGGCGGCGCCTGGAAGATCGCCTACGCCGACTTCGTGACGGCCATGATGGCCTTCTTCCTGCTGATGTGGCTGCTGGGCTCCACCACCGAGGGTGACCGCAAGGGCATTGCCGACTACTTCTCGTCGCCCCTGAAGATCGCCCTGCTCAGCGGCGGCAGCGGTGCGGGCGATGCCTCCCATGTGATCAAGGGCGGTGGCACCGATCTCACTCGCACCACCGGCCAGGTGCGCAACGGCGACATCGAGGCCGAGCGCAAGACCATCAACCTGCAGGCGCTCAAGGAACAGGCTGCCCGCGAGGAAGCGGCCAGCCTGGAGGGACTGAAGCAGCGGATCGAGCAATCCGTCACGAACAACCCGCTCCTGGTGCAGTTCCGGTCACAAATCCGCATCGACATCACGCAAGATGGCCTGCGCATCCAGATCGTCGATGAGCAGAACCGACCGATGTTCGACTCGGGCAGCGCGCTGGTGAAGGACTACATGCGCACCATCCTGCGCGAGATCGGCAAGGTGCTGGCGGAAGTGAGCAACAAGGTGACGCTGGCCGGCCATACCGACGCGGCTCCCTACAGCAGCGGTGAACGCGGCTACAGCAACTGGGAGCTCTCGGCCGACCGGGCCAATGCCTCGCGCCGCGAGCTCGTGGCTGGCGGCCTGCGTGAAGGCCAGGTGGTGCGGGTGCTGGGCCTGGCCTCGAGTTCATTGCTGGACAAGGACAACGCGCTCAACCCGGTCAACCGGCGCATCAGCATCATCGTGATGAACAAGGATGCCGAGGAACGCTTCGAGCGTGGCGGCGACATCGAGGCCGGCTCGGCCCCCGCAGTGACCGAGGCCCTGCCCACGCCCACTGCCCCGCCCGTCGGCGAGAACTTCAGTTTTCCGGCGCCCGGCCGATAAGCCAGCGAACGCCCACTTTTGCCTGCGAGGACGCTCCCCATGAGTACCGCCACCGACCTGAAATTCCTCATCGTCGATGACTTCTCCACCATGCGCCGCATCGTGCGCGGCCTGCTCAAGGAGATCGGCTACAACAATGCCGAGGAAGCCGAAGACGGCGCCGTGGCATTGCAGATGCTGCAGAACAGCAACTTCGATTTCGTGGTCAGCGACATCAACATGCCCAACATGAACGGTTTCGACCTGCTGGCCGCGATCAAGAAGGATGACAAGCTCAAGCACCTGCCGGTGCTGATGGTGACGGCCGAGGCGCGCAAGGAGGACATCGTGCGTGCCGCCCAGGACGGCGCCGCCGGCTACATCGTGAAACCCTTCACGAAAGCCACGCTGGAGGAAAAGGTCCAGAAGATCATGCAGAAGCTGGGCAAGTGAGGAGCCTCCCATGAGCCATGCCCATGACCCCAAGCACGCCGCTGCGGCACTGACCACCTCGCCCGAGGTGTTCCAGCAGATCGGCGAGATGACCCGCAGCCTGCATGACACGCTGGCGCAACTGGGCTTCATGCCCAAGCTGGGCGAGATCACCGACAGCCTGCCCGATGCCCGCAGCCGCCTGACCTACATCGCCGAGAAGACCGGCGAGGCGGCCGAGAAGGTGCTGAACCTCGTGGATCAGGCCAAGGCCGAGCACGACCACATCACGGCCGAGACGCGGCGCATGGCCCAGGCCATCGTCGCCGACCCGGTCAAGGCCGTGGCCAGCGGCGGGGTGATGAACTTCGTCAGCGACGTCGAGGCCACCACGGCCCGCATCGACCAGCACCTGACCGACATCATGATGGCCCAGGACTTCCATGACCTCACCGGCCAGGTGGTGGCCCGCGTCGTGAAGCTGGCCGCCGACATCGAGGACCAGCTCGTCAAGCTGCTGCTGCAAACCGCCCCGCCTGACCAGGTGCACAAGGTGGAGCAGACCTTCCTCAACGGCCCCGTGGTCAACCCGCAAGGCCGCACCGACGTGGTGACCAACCAGGAACAGGTCGACGACCTGCTGGCCAGCCTGGGCTTCTGAGGCGGGGCGGTCTTCAGACCGTCATGTTCATGATGTCGGTGTAGGCCTGCACCAGGCGGTTGCGCACCTGCAGCGTGGCCTGGAAGCCGATCTGGGCCTTCTGCATGGTGACCATGGTCTCCTCCAGAGACACTGTCGGATTGCCCAGCTGGACCTGACGCTGCATCTCTGTGGCCTGCAGCTGGGTCGCGCTGACCGACTTGAGCGCCTGGTTCAAGGCTTGCGAAAAGCCCACCGCGGGCGTGCCCGACTCCACCTTGCCCGGCCGGGCGGCGTCCGAGGGCAGCACCATGCCGCTCTTGGCCAGGGCCTGCTGGAAGTTGAAGGGTTTGAGTCGTACGTCCATCGAAGCTCTCCTGCAGGCTCGCCTCAAGTCCGGGCCTGGCTTGCCGATATGCCGATGGTAGGCGTGCAAGGCGCCGGCGATGCGGTGAACTGGTGCAGGTTTGCGCCCTTCTTCTGCCCTTGGTTCCCCCCTCCCCCTCCGAATAATCGGTCCCCAATGAGACCCTGGGACCGATGGCGGCTGCGCCCATCCCGGGGCCCACGGAACCTCGGGAACACCAACGATGGACAACGCCGTCGCTCTGCCGCAGAACCTGCCCCCCGCCCTGGCCGCCGAACCGGCCCCTCAGGGATTCGTTCAGCGCCTGAACGCCCTGCCCGCACAGCGCAAGCTGCTGCTGGGTGCGGGCCTGGCCGGCCTGGCAGCCATCGTGGTGGCGCTGTCGATGTGGTCCTCGCGCCCCGACTACAAGGTGTTGTACGCCAACCTGTCCGACAAGGACGGCGGGGCGATCATCACCCAGCTCTCGCAGATGAACGTGCCGTACAAGCACGCCGACGGCGGCGCCGCCATCCTGGTGCCCGCCAACCGCGTGCATGACGTGCGGCTCAAGCTCGCCTCAGCCGGCCTGCCCAAGGGGTCCACCGTGGGCTTCGAACTGATGGACAACGCCCGCTTCGGGATCACCCAGTTCCAGGAGCGCCTGACGTTTCAGCGCGGTCTCGAAGGGGAACTGACCCGCTCCATCGAGGCGCTGGCCGCCGTGAGCAACGCTCGCGTGCATCTGGCCCTGCCCAACCAGAACGGCTTTTTCCGTGAACAGCAGAAGCCCTCGGCTTCGGTGCTGGTGCAACTGCACCCCGGCCGCAGCCTCGACCGCGCCCAGATTGCCGGCATCGTGCACCTGGTGTCGAGCAGTGTGCCGGAGCTTGCACCCAAGGCCGTGTCGATCGTGGATCAGAACGGCACCTTGCTGACCGAGTCGCCGGACGCCAAGACCCAGGGACTGGACGCCAACCAGCTCCAGTACGTGGCCCAGATCGAAGCCACGCTGACGCGCCGCATCACCGACATCCTGGAACCCGTGGTCGGGCGCGACAACCTGCGCGCCCAGGTCACGGCCGAAGTCGATTTCTCCCAGAGCGAGTCCACCTCGGAACAGTTCCGTCCCAACCAAGGGAATGAGCCGGCCGCGGTGCGCAGCATGCAGAGCCTGGAGTCCACCCAGGCCGACGCCGCCACCCCCACGGGCGTGCCCGGCGCTGCCACCAACCAGCCGCCAGTGCCGGCCCAGGCACCGATCAACGGCCCGGCCCAGGCCCTGCAGGGGGCCAATGGTGCGGGAGCGGGCAACACCCAGATGCGCCGCGAGGCCGTCACCAACTACGAGGTCGACAAGACGGTGCGTGTGACACGCAATGCCACCGGCACCGTCAAGCGCCTGAGCGCTGCCGTCGTGGTGAACCACCGCAGCCAGACCGATGCGCGGGGTCGCACGACCCAGGTGCCGTTGAGCGAGGAGGAGCTCGCCAAGCTCACCACCCTGGTGCGCGAGTCCATGGGTTTCTCCGCTGACCGGGGCGATTCGCTCCAGGTGATCAACGCCCCCTTCCAGACCCCGAAAGTGGAGACGCCAGAGGAGCTGCCGCTGTGGAAACAGCCGGAGATGCTGGACCTGGTACGCCAGTTCGCCATCCCCGGGGCGCTCACCTTGCTGGCCGTGTTGCTGATTCTGGGCGTCGTTCGCCCGGCACTGAAAGCCGTGGCCGCGCCGCCGGCCCCTCCGCAGAAGATGGTGGATGCGGTCGTCGACGGCAACGAGGTTCTCCCCCCGCTGAACGAAGGCGAAGGTGGCGCCGGCATTCCCTTGCTGGCCGCCCCCATGAACAGCAACAAGCTCGAAGCCGTGCGCCAGCTGGCCAAGGACAACCCCGCAGCTGTCGCCAACATCGTGCGCGGCTGGGTCACCAAGGAAGCTGCGGCCTGAGCCGCCTGCGCCCCACACCGAGAACACGACCATGGATGAAGAAGGACTGCAGGACTCGGCGATCCTCCTGATGTCGCTGGGCGAAGAGGAGGCTGCCGAAGTCTTCAAGCACCTCACGCCGAAGGAGGTGCAGCGCCTGGGCGAGACGATCGCCAAGATGAAGGTCATCCCGCGCGAGCGTGTGGAAACCGTGCTGGACCGCTTCGCCAACGATGCGTCCGACCAGAGCATGCTGGTCAACGACACGGATGAGTACGTCAAGTCGGTGCTGCGCAAGGCCCTGGGCGACGACAAGGCCAATCTGCTGATCGATCGCATCCTCCAGGGCGGCGACGTCTCGGGCATCGAGAGCCTGAAGTGGATGGACCCGGGTTCGGTGGCGGAGCTGCTGCGCAATGAGCACCCGCAGATCATCGCCGCCATCCTGGTGCACCTGGACTACGACCAGTCCTCCGAGGTGCTCAAGCACTTCGTCGAACGCCAGCGCCATGAAGTGATGATCCGCATCGCCACGCTCGACGGCATCCAGCCCTCGGCGCTGAAGGACCTCAACGATGTTCTCTCGAAGGTGCTCGCCGGCGGCGACAAGCTGCGCAAGGCCTCCCTGGGCGGCGTCAAGACGGCGGCCGAGATCATCAACATGATGGGCTCCTCCATCGAGGGCCCGCTGCTCGACTACATCCGCCAGACCGACCCCGAACTGGCCCAGAAGATCATGGACAACATGTTCGTCTTCGACGATCTGCTGAAGATCGACGACCGCGGCATCCAGACCATGCTCAAGGAAGTGCAGACCGAGTCGCTCATCATCGCTCTCAAGGGTGCCACGCCCGAGCTGCGCGAGAAGATCTTCAGCAACATGTCCACCCGCGCGGCCGAAACCCTGCGCGAGGACCTGGAGTCGCGCGGTCCCGTGCGCCTGTCCGAGGTGGAGGCCGAGCAGAAGGAACTGCTCAAGATCGTGCGCCGCCTCGCCGACGAAGGCCAGATTGTGCTGGCCACCGGCGGCGACGACGGCTTCGTCTGACCTGAATCTCCGGCACCGCATCGACCATGGGCACGCCCCTGCACAGCCGTTTCATCCCTCGCGAGGAGCTGCACTCCTTCTCTGCGTGGAGCCCCGACTCGTTCTCCGGCCAAGAGCAGACCTCAGGCCATGGCCCCGGTGTGCCGCCAGCCCCGCCGCCGGAGCCCACGGCCGAGCAGCGCGCCGCCCAGCATCAGGCCCAGCTCGCCGAAGCGCGGCAGGCCGGCTACAAGGATGGCTACCGCGATGGCCTGGTCGCCCTCGAGAACTTCAAGCAAAGCTATGCGGCCCAGGTGACCGCTCAGGTGGCTGCCGTAGCGGCCGCCTTCCGTGCCCAGCTCGACGCCATGGAGCAGCAGCTGGCGCGCGGCCTGTCGCAGGTGGCCGTCGAGATCGCGCGCCAGGCCGTGCGCAGCGAACTCACGATACGCCCCCAGCTCATCGAGGCCGTGGCCCAGGAGGCGCTGAGTTCTCTCGTGCATTCCGCCCGGCACATCCGCGTGCACCTGCACCCCGACGACCACCAGTTGCTCACCACCCAAGGACAGCTCGATCTCGATGCGCGCGATGCACGCCTGGTGAGCAACCCGGACATCACCCGGGGTGGCTGCATCGTGGAATCCGACATCGGCGTCATCGACGCCAGCATCGAGGCCCGGTGGCGCCGCGCTGCCGCCGCCTTAGGGCATGAAGACGAATGGGTGCAACCCGCACCGGATGCGGCCTCCAAGGAGGACACCCCATGAGTGGCATCGACGCCCCGGCCATCAAGCTGGGGGCCTGGCACCAGTACCTGGAAGACCTGCGCGCCTTTGCAGCCGCCCCGCTGGGCCTCGAAGCCCAGGGCACCTTGGTCAAGGTGGCCGGCCTGGTGCTGGAGGCGGCCGGCATTCGCGTGCCGGTCGGCTCAGTGTGCGAGGTGCGCATGGAAGGCCAGCCTGCGGTGCAGGCGGAAGTCGTGGGCTTTGCGGGCGACCGAGCCTACCTCATGCCCACTGGTGAGGTGCATGGGCTCGCCAGCGGCGCCCGTGTGGTGCCACTGGCCAGCCCCATCACGCCCCCACGCCTGGGTCAGGTCAGCCACCCCTGGCGCCGCACCGAGGACCGCAGCCTGCACCTGCCCATGGGCGATGGTCTGCTCGGTCGCGTGATCGACCCGCATGGCCGCCCGATGGACCGCAAAGGGCGTATCGAGAACGTTCACAACGAGCCGCTGGCACGCCGCCCCATCAACGCCATGGACCGGGACCCCGTGCGTGAGCCCCTGGACACCGGCGTGCGCGCGATCAACGCCCTGCTCACCGTGGGGCGCGGCCAGCGCATCGGCCTGTTCGCCGGCTCCGGTGTAGGCAAGTCGGTGCTGCTGGGCATGATGGCACGCTACACCCAGGCCGACGTCATCGTCGTGGGCCTGATCGGCGAACGCGGCCGGGAGGTGAAGGAATTCATCGAGGACATCCTCGGCGAGGAAGGTCTGGCGCGCTCGGTCGTGGTGGCCGCACCCGCCGATGCCCCACCCCTGACCCGCATGCAAGGCGCCACCTACGCCACCGCCATTGCCGAACACTATCGCGACCGCGGCATGCACGTGCTGCTGCTGATGGACTCGCTCACCCGCTATGCGATGGCCCAGCGCGAGATTGCCCTGGCCATCGGCGAACCCCCGGCCACCAAGGGTTACCCGCCCAGCTGCTTCGCCAAACTGCCCCAGCTGGTGGAGCGCAGCGGCAACGGCCTGAACGGCACCGGCTCCATCACCGCCTTCTACACCGTGCTGAGTGAAGGCGATGATCAGCAAGACCCGATCGCCGACGCGGCCCGCGCCATCCTCGACGGTCACATCGTGCTCACCCGCGAACTGGCCGAAGCGGGGCACTACCCGGCCATCGACATCGAGAAGTCGGCCTCGCGCGTGATGCACAACGTGGCCGACCCAGAACACCTCGACGCCGCCCGCCGCCTGCGCCAGATGCTGGCTCGCTACAACCGCAGCCGTGACCTGCTCCAACTGGGGGCCTATGTGCCCGGACAGGACGCCGAACTCGACGCTGCCGTGCAGGCCTTCCCCGCCATCCGCGAGCTGCTGCAGCAGAACATGCGCGACCGCGCACCCCTGGATGACAGCGTGCGCCAGATGAAGGCCTGCATCGCGCCGCGATGACGCTGACACCCGAAACAGGACCCCACCATGCACCCCAGCCTGCAACCCCTGATGCTTGCACTCGAAGTGGCCGAGCGGGACCGCGACCAGGCCCAATCGACCGTGCTGCGCCTGCGCCACCAGATGGAAGCGGCCCAATCCCAGGCCCGCCAGCTCGAAGACTACCGTCGCGATTACCAGCAGCGCTGGGGCGAGCGCTTCCAGACGCAGGGCTCGGTGCAGATCATGCACTGCTACCACGGCTTCATGTCTCGGCTGGACCAGGCCGGTACTCATCAGCAAGCCGCCGTGCAGCGCATCCAGCACCACCTCGACCAGGCTGTGCAGGTGCTGCGCGAGCGCGAGATGCGCGCCGCCTCCATCCGCAAGCTGATCGAGCGGCGTCAGAACGAAATCGACAAGGCCCGCTCGCGGCAGGAGCAGAAGCTCACGGACGAGCAGGCATCGCGCATCGCCTGGGCCCGGCGTGCGGCTGGCTCCAACGATCTCGCCATCGCCTGACCTCCTGCGCAGCCTCTGAGACATGTCCCTCACCTCCCTCCTCTTTCCTCTGACCGGCTCTGCAGGCGGCCTGGGGGCCACGCTCGAGGCCCGCAGCACGGCCGCACCCCGCCCCGAAGGCTCCGGCACCGCTTTCAGCCACTGGCTTCGGCAAGCCCAACCCCAGGCGACATCCCCCCGGGCCATGCCCGCGCCGAAGGCTCAAGACCCCGAGGCCCAGCGCACGAGCCCCGACGCGCGTCGCGCCGATGCGCCGTCACCTGCGCCCGCGCCCACCGCCGCCGACGCCGACCCACCACAGCCCCAGGACGAAACACCACCGGCAGACGAGGAAGCGCGTGAACCGGTCAGCGGCGAACTGCCCGGTGCCTGGTGGTTGGTGCTGCCCGAGCCGCCCTTGCCTGCCGGCGAAGGCGGCGATCTGGAAGAAGCCCTGGCCGCCCACGGGGCCGGCCTGGCCGGCAAGCCGGCCTCGGGGGCGCGGACGAAGGACGCTGACGACTCGGCGCACCACGATGCCGCCGAACCCCTGGTCGACCTTGCTGCGGAGGACCCAGCGCCGGTCGGGGCCGATCTCATGGAGGGCATGACGCCGCTGCTCCCCGCTGCGACCTCCACCCCCTCGCGCGCCGCCGAGGGCCCCGGGGCCACGCCCTTGCCCTGGGTGTCGGGCCTGTCGCCGACGCAGGCGAGCGCTGCGGCGTCCGGGGCCACCGCCACCCCGTCGGCGGCCCAGCAGACGCTGGCCACCCCGGTCCACGACCCCGACTTCCCCGAAGCCTTGGCCCAGAGCATCACCGTGCTCACCCGGCAGGGCGTGCAGGAGGCCAAGCTCCACCTCAACCCTGCCGAGATGGGCACGGTGAGCGTGCACATCGCCGTGAACGGACAGCAGGCCCAGGTGGACTTTGCTGCCAGCGCCAGCGCCACCCGCGCGGCTCTGGAGGCCAGCCTGTCCCACCTCGCCGCCGCCTTGCACAGTGCAGGCCTCACGCTGACCGGTGGCGGTGTGTCCCAGGACACCCTGCCGCGACGTCCCTCGCAGGAAGCCTCCTCGACAGGGTCGCGCCCCACCCAGGGCGAGGCGTCGGCTGAAACCACGGCCCTGACCCGCCCGCTTGGTCGACTTCCGTCCGGCCGGCTGGACCTCTATGCCTGAGCGCTTCCTGCCCATTTGCGGCGAAACCTCACGGCAAGGCCGGAAAACCACCGCTATTCGCCGCTTCCTCGGCGGCCCTCGGGCGAATAATCGACCGCAAACCTCCCGGTGCGGCCCCAGAGCCTGCACCCGCCATTGAAGGACACCGTCATGTCTGCAGCAGCCGCCGCCGACGCCGCCCCTGCCAAGGGGGGCAAGAAGCTCCTCCTCATCATCCTTGCCGCGGTGGTGGTGATTGCCATTGCCGGTGTGGCTGCCCTGCTGCTTCTGAAGAAAAACGCTCACGCGGACGAAGACGACTGGGATGCGCCCCCTGCCACCCAGGCATCTCGCAAAGCCGATTCTTCGGCAACGCCGACCTTTTTGCCGCTGGACACCTTCACCGTGAACCTGGCGGACCGCAACGCCGAGCGCTATGCCCAGGTCGGGGTCACGCTCGAAGTCGAGAACAAGGAAACGGCCGAGCGGCTCAAGGCCTACATGCCGGCCATCCGCAGCAACATCCTGCTGGTGCTGTCGCAGAAAACCTCGGTGGAGCTGATGGACCGCTCCGGCAAGGAACAACTCGCCATGGACATCATGCGCGAGTCGGTGCGGCCGCTGGGCATCGACCTGGCAGCGCAGGAGGCCGCTCAGGCCGATGGCCGTCGCCCGCGTGCCCGGGTGCACAACCCCATCGTGGCCGTGCATTTCTCGAACTTCATCATCCAGTGATGAAGGCCCCACCGCGTCACGTCATGGAGCCCTGGCGATGAACCAGCAGATCCTGTCGCAAGACGAGGTGGATGCCCTCTTGCAGGGCATCACCGGTGAGAGCCAGAAGCTCGAGGAAGAAGAAGCCCCCTCCGGTGGCATCCGCGACTACGACATCGCGAGCCAGGAGCGCATCGTCCGTGGGCGCATGCCCACGATGGAGATCATCAACGAGCGATTCGCGCGAAACATCCGCATCGGACTGTTCAACTTCATCCGCAAGAGCCCCGAAGTCTCGGTCGGTGCAATCAAGGTGCAGAAGTACAGCGCCTTCCTGCGCGAGATCGTGGTGCCCACCAACTTCAACATCGTCTCGGTCAAGCCGCTGCGCGGCTCCGGCTTGATCGTGTGCGACCCCACACTGGTCTTTGCCGTCATCGACTCGCTCTTCGGCGGCAACGGCAAATTCCACACACGCATTGAAGGGCGCGATTTCTCGCCCACCGAGCAGCGCATCATCAACCGCCTTGTCGATGTGGTGCGCGAGGAATACAAGAAGGCCTGGCACGGCATCTACCCGCTCGATCTCGAGTACCAGCGCTCGGAGATGCAGCCGCAGTTCGCCAACGTCGCCACGCCCAGCGAGATCGTGGTCACCACCTCCTTCACGCTGGAAGTGGGTGACACCACCGGCACGGTGCACTTCTGCATCCCCTACGCCACGCTCGAGCCCATCCGCGACATCCTCTATTCCACCGTGCAAGGCGACTCGGCCGAGCCTGATCGCCGCTGGGTGAAGCTGCTCACGCACCAGATCCAGGCGGCCGAGGTCGAGCTGGTGGCCGAGCTCGGCACCGCCCCGGCCACGGTCGAACAGCTGCTGTCCCTGAAGGCCGGCGACTTCCTCGAACTCGACCTGCTACCGGCCATCGAGGCCAAGGTCGATGGCGTTCCCGTCTTCGAATGCCAGTACGGCACCTCCAATGGCCGCTACGCCATCCGCATCGAAAAACTGTTGACCGGCCAGGACTTCGGCTGGTTGGGAGAGTCCCATGTCACTTGAGAACCAGCAGAGCACCGACGAACAGGACGCCATGGCCGCAGAGTGGGAAGCCGCCCTGGCCCAGCAGAAGCCCGCCGGCGGTGCAGCCGACGAACTGATGGCCACGCCGGCCGAGCAGGTGGCGCCGGCCGCGTTCACGAACTTCACGCCGACGACGTCGAATGCCGCGGGCAACGACATCAACATGATCCTGGACATCCCGGTGCAGCTCACCGTGGAACTGGGGCGCACCCGCATCCCGATCAAGCACATCCTTCAGCTGGCCCAGGGTTCGGTCATCGAACTCGATGCCCTGGCCGGCGAACCGATGGACGTGCTGGTGAACGGCTACCTCATTGCGCAAGGCGAGGTGGTCGTGGTCAACGACAAGTTCGGCATTCGCCTCACCGACATCGTCACGCCTTCGGAGCGCATGCGTCGGCTCAGCCGGGGCATGTGAGGGCCAAGGGGCCGTGACGCCGTGCACAGGCCGCCGATCAAAACCGAAAGCAAGGGGCCATGGGCCCCTTTCTTCTTGGCTTCGCACTCTGGGCCGCCTGCCGACAATGCCCAGCAACGGTCCCACTGCTTCCACGTGCCATGCCCTCTGTCGGCTCCTTCGTTCTCTGGTTTGCCCTCATCGTCGCGGCCATTCCGCTGACGCTGTGGCTGCTCAAGCGCACGCCCATGGGCGGCATGAGCGGCGTGCAGACCACCCGTGTCATCTCCAGCACCCCACTGGGCCCGACGCAGCGCCTGGTCACTGTCGAGGTCGGCCAGGGTGAGTCCCGACAGTGGCTGGTGCTGGGTGTCACCGCGCAGTCGATCCAGACCGTGCACACGCTGCCCGCGCAAGACCTGCCGGCGGCGGCAGCACAGACCCCGGGACCCGCCTTTGCGACCCTGTTCAACAAGGCACGGAAAGCGTCGTGATGAACCTCGTCAGCGTCCCGACCTTGCGCCGCCTGGCCGCTTTCGGCGGGCTCGCCGCCCTGTCGCTGATGTCGGCATTTCCTGAAGCGGCTTTAGCGCAGGCCACCCCGGGCGCGCCCGGCGGATCCTTGCCGCTCGTGATCGGCCAGGGCCCCGGCGGCACCAGCTATTCGGTACCCATCCAGACCCTGCTCTTCTTCACGGCCCTGAGCTTCATTCCAGCAGTTCTGCTGCTGATGACGAGCTTCACCCGCATCGTCATCGTGCTGAGCCTGCTGCGCCAGGCCCTGGGCACGCAGTCGGCTCCGCCCAATCAGGTGATCATCGGCCTGTCGCTCTTCCTCACGATGTTCGTGATGGGGCCCACCATCGACCGGGTCTACACCGAAGCCTACCAGCCCTATTCGAACCAGCAGATCGACTTCGACGTGGCGCTGCAACGCGCCGAGGTGCCGGTGCGCGAGTTCATGCTCAAGCAGACCCGCGAGTCCGATTTCGCGCTCTTTGCCAAGCTTGCCAAGCTCGACCCCTCGGTGACCGCCCAGGACGCGCCCTTCCGCGTCATCGTGCCGGCCTTCGTCACGAGCGAGCTCAAGAGCGCCTTCCAGATCGGCTTCATGATCTTCATCCCTTTCCTGATCATCGACATGATCGTCGCCAGCGTGCTGATGAGCCTGGGCATGATGATGCTCTCGCCCGTGCTGGTGGCCCTGCCCTTCAAGCTGATGCTCTTCGTGCTGGCCGATGGCTGGAACCTGCTGCTCGGGTCCCTGGCCGCCAGCTTCGTGACCTGAACAACGCGAGGCCTCCATGGACGCCACCCACGTCTTCACCATCGGCCAGCAGGCGCTTTACACCCTGCTGATGCTGGCCGCACCGCTGCTGCTCACGGTCCTGGGCATCGGCTTGGTCGTCAGCATCATCCAGGCCGCCACCCAGATCCACGAGGCCACCTTGTCCTTCGTGCCCAAGCTGGTGGGTGCCGTGATCGTGCTCGGCATCGCCGGGCCCTGGATGATGAACACCCTGGTGGAGTTCATCCAGCGCACCATCACCGGCATCCCGGGCATGGTGCAGTGAGCCCGGCATCCGGGGAATCATGCTCACTTTCACCGATGCCCAGCTGAGCGCCTGGCTGACGCCGGTGCTCTGGCCCTTCTTCCGGGCGCTGGCGCTGTTCATGACGGTGCCGGTGTTCTCCCAGCGGGCTGTGCCCACGCGCGTGAAGATCGCGCTGGCCTTCTTCGTGGCCCTGGCCGCTCAGGTGTCGATGCCGGACGTGCCCCCGATCCCGCTGGACGCCCCCGAGGCCCTGCTGGTGCTGCTGCAGCAGATCCTGATCGGGGCCACCATCGGCTTCGCGGTACGCCTGGTCTTTGCCGGTGTCGAGTACGCCGGTGAGTTGATCGGCCTGCAGATGGGTCTGGGCTTCGCGGCCTTCTTCGACCCGGCGCAGGGCGGCGCGGCCAACGCGGTGAGCCGCTTCTTCGGTGCCACCACCGCCTTGCTCTTCGTGGTCATCAACGGCCACCTCATCCTGGTGGCGGCCGTGATCCAGAGCTTCCAGGTGTTCCCGGTCGGACCGGAGCCCATGGCCTTCGTGCGCATGCTGCAGGTTCACACCTGGGGCGCCGAGGTCTTCAAGCTCGGCCTATGGATCGCCCTGCCCATCATGTCCATGCTGCTGTTCGCCAACCTCGTGCTGGGGGTGATCTCGCGGGTGGCCCAGCAGATGAACATCTTCGCCATCGGCTTTCCCATCACCCTGTCGGTGGGCCTGCTGGGCCTGCTCCTGATGCTGCCGATGATGGAGCAACCCTTCGTGATGGCCCTTGAACGTGCATTGAGTCACTTTCAGTGAACAACTCCGGGCTCCCGACCGTCACACTCGCCGCTAGACTGCAACGGTCAACCGAGCATGGACAAGCTGCCTCCCGACTTCCCATGACCGCCGCAGTAAGCCTTCCTGCCGATCCGGCCGATGCCTCGCCCTTGGCCCGGGTGAGCCTGGCCATGGAAGCGCTGCTCGCTGCCGGTCCGGGCGAAGGCAGCTTGGCTGCCACCCTCGCTCACCTGATGGGACTGGACGGCGTGCTGCTTGGGGAGTTGCCGGCACAAGGCGGGGAGCCGATCGTCACCGTCGTCGATGGGTGGCTTCGCGGCCGCGCCACCGCGCACTTTCGTTACGCGCTCCAGGGAACGCCCTGCGACGTGACCGTGCGCCGCGGATGGTGTGTGCACCCTCAGGGCGCCGCGCAGGCGTTTCCGCAAGACAGAGAGCTGGCTGAGCACGGGATCGAGGGATACGCAGGCCGGGTGCTCGTCGATCGCAGCGGCACCCCCCGCGGCCTGCTGGTGGCACTGTCATGAGAACCGCTGGAGGATGTTCACACCTTGCAGCACCTGTTCACGCTGTTCACGCCATTGGCGCTGGCCGAACTCGACCATCGGGTGAACGCACTCGGGACCAGCCGGCGGGCCGGCGAAGGGCTGGTGGACGCGCTCACGAACCTGGGCAACCGAAGCGCCCTCTACGATGCACTGCAGGCGCGCTCCGATCTCCCCGCCGGCACGCTGGCACTGGCTGTGCTCGACATCAATCACTTCCACGAGATCAACGAGCAGCTCGGGCATGGCGCTGGTGACGAAACCCTGCAAGCGGTAGCCGCGCGCATCGCGCGATGGAACCCCATGGCCGCCACGCCGTGTGCGTACCGGCTGGGGGGCGATGAGTTCGTCATCCTGTGTCAGGCCAACCGGGGTCAGGCCTGTGACTGGACCGCGCAGTTCGAAAATCTGGTGGCCTGGCTGAACGAGCCCATGCAGGTCAGCGGCCACGCCCTGTCACTGACATTGAGCGTGGGGGTCGCGGTGGGCCCGGTGGCTGGGGACTCCATCGATTCGCTGCTGTGGCGAGCCGATCAGGCCAAGCGTCTGGCGCGTGAGCGGGGTCGCTCGGTGGTCCTGCACACGCCCTCCCATGCACACACGCCGCAGCATCGCGACTTGTCCTTGCGGGCCGACATCCGCCAGGCAGTGGCTCAGCAGCAGTTCGTCCTGCATTACCAGCCCAAGGTCTGCCCCCGGCTGCGCACCCTCGTGGGTCTGGAGGCCCTGATCCGCTGGCCCCACCCCGTCACGGGCCGCGAGGTCCAGCCGGCCGAGTTCATTCCCTTCATCGAGACGACGGCCTACATCCACCCCGTGACCCAATGGGTGCTGAACCAGGCGCTGGCCGACCTTGCGTCGCTGCCCGAACACCTCGCCCTGTCGGTCGCCGTCAACATCTCGGCCAAGAATCTGCTGGACGAGCGCCTGGTTCCCAAGATCGCCGACGCCTTGGAGCGCACGGGCGTCTCGGCGCACCGGCTCGAACTGGAACTGACCGAGAGCAGCTTCCTGTCCAGCCCCCGTTTCGCCCGTGAGCAGATCGAGGCGCTGGCGGAACTGGGCGTTCGTGTGTCGATCGACGACTTCGGCACCGGGTTCTCGTCGCTGAGCTACCTGCAGGACCTGCCCGTGCATGCCATCAAGGTGGACCAGATCTTCGTGCGTCCGCTGCTCGACACGCCCCGCAGCGCCACGATTGCACGTGCGGCGGTGGAACTCGCCCACGCACTGGGCATGCAGGCCGTGGCCGAGGGCGTGGAGCGCGCAGAACTGATCGAGCCGCTCGCGGCCATGGGCTACGATGCCCTCCAGGGCTTCGCCATTGCGCGCCCGGCGGCCTTGCATGACGCCCTGGCGGCCGCACGGGACTGGGCTCAGACCAGCCCGTTGCGGATCGCGTAGACCGTCAGCTCGGAGTTGTTGCTCAACCCGAGCTTTTCCAGCACCCGGGCGCGATAGACACTCACGGTCTTGGGGCTGAGGGTCAGTTCCTCGGCGATGTCGGACAGACGCTTGCCGGAGGCGATCATGGTGAGGGTCTGCAGTTCACGGTCGGACAGCCTCTCGTGTGCCGCTTCCGTGGTGGGGGCGGTGAGGCTTTCCACCAGCATCTGAGCCATGTCCGGCGTCACGTACTTGCGCCCTTGCGCCACCATGCGCACAGCGGCCACCAACTGGGCGGGGTCACCGCCCTTGTTCACATATCCGTACGCACCGGCCTTGAGGGCGCGGATGGCGTACTGGTCCTCGGGGTACATCGACACCACCAGCACCTTGACCGGCGAGCCCTCGTCCTTCAGCGCATGCAGCACGTCCAGCCCACTGCGCCCGGGCAGATTGATATCGAGCACCAGCACGTCACAGCTCTGGCGGCGCAGCAAGGCCCGCAACTCGCCGTAGTCGCCCGCTTCACCCACCACTTCGATGTCAGGGGCATCGGACAGCGTGTCGCGGATGCCGCGACGTATGAGCGCGTGGTCGTCGCACAGAATCACTTCAATCACAGCTCACCCCAGAAGGTCGGGTCGTCATCAGAGCGTACCTCATGCAGGCGGGGAGCGTCATGCAGGCCGTTTTCGCCGTTGACGACATCGCCCAGAGGCACCGACAGGATCAGCGTCGTGCCGCTGGGTCCGCTGCTCAGGTCCACCCAGCCGCCCACCGTGCCGGCGCGCTCCTGCAGCCCACGGATGCCGAAGGATCGCGTCTTGGCCAGGTCGGTCCGTGTCAGGCCGCGTCCATTGTCACTGACCTCCAGTGACAGCACGCCGGCGGCAATCGTGAGGTCGACGTTCACTCGCGTCGCATGGGCGTGCTTGGAAACATTCGTCAAGGCTTCCTGGGCCGTGCGGTAGGCCACGAGTGGCACGCCGGCCGGCAGCCTGGGCTGCTCCTGGCTGGAGCGGAAGCGCGTTTCGATGCCGGTGCGCTTCTCGAAAGTGGCCGCCATCCACTGCAAAGCGGCCACCAGCCCCTGCTCCAGAATGGCCGGACGCAGGTTGTGCATGATGCGCTTGCTGGCCTCCAGGGCCTGGCTCACGGTGTCCAGCGCAGACTGGGCTCGCTGCTGGACGGCTGGGTCCTGGGTGTGGCGGGCGATCCAGGCCAGGTCGAACTTGAGCGCCGTCAA
The DNA here is from genome assembly GCF_002930615.1 of Caldimonas caldifontis. Taxonomy (GTDB): domain Bacteria; phylum Pseudomonadota; class Gammaproteobacteria; order Burkholderiales; family Burkholderiaceae_C; genus Caldimonas; species Caldimonas caldifontis. Next base: position 339,352 of record NZ_PSNX01000002.1, read on the forward strand.
GGAACCGCCAACGTCATCATGGATCTCGCGCGCGATGGCAGCCCGCTCCAGCTCCACACTGGTCTGCAAGTGTTGCGCCAGCTCCCGCAGACGCTCCTGGGACTGTGCCAGCGCCGCATCCGCCAGTTGCTTGTCCCTCAACGCCTGATGGGCGTCGATCGCATGGAGCATGGCCGGCACCAACCGAGCCAGATTGTTCTTGAGCAGGTAATCGGCCGCTCCGTTGCGCATGGCCGCCACCGCCGTGTCCTCGCCGATTTCACCCGAGACGATGATGAAAGGGATCAACAGCCCCCGCGCCTTGAGCATCTCCAGGGCGACCAGGCCGGAAAACCCCGGCAGGTTGTAGTCGGAGAGGATCACGTCCCAAGGAGCGCCTCGCAGTCCCTGCGCCAGGGCGGCTTCAAACCCCGCGGCCGATTCGACCCGCTGCGCCTCGATCTCCAGCCCTGCGCGGCGCATCTGCGTCAGCATGAGCTGGTGATCCAGATCCGAGTCCTCGACGTGCAGGACCCTCAGGTGGCGCGGGGCTTCAGGGGCAGGCATGTGTGGATTTTTCCCGATTTTGGACTACAGGTGGCAGCCCGCCGGCCGAAATAGGGAAGAACGCGCCCGGACCGCAAGCTCAGGGCGCTGGCCGCGCCCCGGATGCGAGCAAGTCTAGCGCCGGCTGAGACGAAACCGACCCTGCCTTCACCGAGCCATGGAGACCCCATGCAGATGAACGAATCGCCCAGCCCCGAGACCGGGCAGACCTTGCCCCTGCTGATGGCCGCCGACCTCCAGGATCACCTGATGACGGCCACCAATGACCTCGAACGCCTGCAAGGTCTTCTGGCCGACGCCTGCGACGGGCTGATGCTGCGCTTTTCTTCGGCGGTGCAGCAGATGGAAGGGCTCATGCAGGCGGCCACCGACCATCGCATCCAGGCCAGCGAACTGACCCCCGTATTGCAGAACCTTGGGGCGGCTGTCACGGCCTTGCAGTTCCAGGACATGGCCTCGCAGCTCATCAACCACACGAACCGCCGGCTGCGCAACTGCGCAGACCAGATTGCCCGCGAAGCCATGGGGGATGACGAGGATGGCCAGGTTGTCGTCGAGACGCTGCCCCTGCGCCCCAACCCCGTCACCCAGGCGGAGATGGATGCGGGCTCGATCGAACTGTTCTGAGCCCACCCTCAAGTTTTCGCCCCAAGCACCGATACCCAGCTAGAAATCCCGGAGAGAGAGCCATGCATTCAATCCTTGCGGTGGACGATTCCGCCTCCATGCGCCAGATGGTCGCCTTCACGCTGAAGAACGCCGGCTACAACGTCGTCGAGGCGGTGGACGGCCAGGATGCGTATGAGAAGGCCGGCGGTCGCAGCTTCGATCTGGTCCTCACCGACCAGAACATGCCCCGCATGGATGGCATCAGCCTCACCAAGAAGCTTCGGGAGAACCCGCAGTTCAAGAGCACGCCCATCCTGATCCTGACCACCGAGTCCAGCGACCAGATGAAGCAAGCCGGGCGCGCCGCGGGCGCCACCGGCTGGCTGGTCAAACCCTTCGATCCGAACAAGCTGATCGAAGTGATCCAGAAAGTGATCAAGTGAGCCGGCCCGTCGCCGACCTGCCCGACCCCTTGTTTCCATCCGACCGCATCAGGAGTACGCCGTGGGCGAAATGACTTCCGAAGGCTCCCAGCTCAGCGCGGGCTTCGACCTCAGCCAGTTCTACCAGGTCTTCTTCGAGGAAGCCGGCGAGAACCTCGACCGCATGGAGCAGCTGCTGCTTGAACTCGACATCGAGGCGGCCGACGACGAGGAACTGAACGCCATCTTCCGCTGCGCCCATTCCATCAAGGGGGGCGCCGCCACCTTCGGCTTTGCCGACGTGGCCGAGCTGACGCACCAGATGGAGACGCTGCTGGACAAGCTGCGCCGTCACGAGCTTCAGCCCACCCCGTCGATGGTGGACGTGCTGCTGGCCTCTGGCGATGCCCTCAAGGCCCAACTCTCGCGCCACCAGACCGGCGCGGGCAGCGAGGTGGACACCACCGAACTGCTGTTCAACATCCGCGCCATGGTGGCCGGCGAGGCGCCCCCGGCGCCGGTGGCTGCCGCCCCGGTGGTGACCCCCGCCCCGACACCGGCCCCGGCCGAACCCGTGGCGACAGCTCCCATGGCGGCCAACGGCGAACGCTGCCTGGAACTGACCGTGGGCCCGCTGCCCGACCCTTCCGTGGCTGACAACCTCGTCGATCTCTTCAAGGAAATCGTGGACCTGGGCAAGATCGAGGCGCTGGATGGCGGACGGGCCGAAGGTGGCGTGCGCCGCTTCAAGGTGACCACCCGCAGCAGCGAATCCGAACTGCTGGACCTCTTCACCTTCCATGTGTCCAAGGAGCATGTGAGCTTCAAGCCGATGCAGGCTGAGACTGCCGTGGTGGCCCCGCCCCCGGCGGCCGAGGATCCGGGCTACGGCTTCTTCGAAAACTCGCCCGGCGCGCCGAGCACTCAGGCGGCCACCCCTGCCCCGGCCAAGCCTGCCGCACCCAAGCCAGCCTCCCGCGCCGAGGCGCGCACCGGCGGCGGTGCCGCGCTCGACGCCGCCACGATCCGCGTGGCCGTCGAGAAAGTGGACCAGCTCATCAACCTGGTGGGTGAACTCGTCATCACCCAGGCCATGCTGGCCCAGAACAGCCGCGGCCTGGACCCCGTGGTGCACCAGCAGATGCTGGCCGGTCTGACCGACCTGGACCGCAACACGCGCGACCTGCAGGAAGCCGTGATGTCGATCCGCATGATCCCCATGTCCACCGTGTTCAGCCGCTTCCCCCGCATGCTGCGCGACCTGGCCGGCAAGCTGGGCAAGAAGGTCGAGCTGGTCACCCACGGTGAAGCCACTGAGCTGGACAAGGGCCTGGTCGAGAAAATCACCGACCCGCTGACCCACCTGGTGCGCAATTCCTGCGACCACGGCATCGAGCTGCCGGCCGACCGTCTGGCCGCCGGCAAGCCCGAGACGGGCACCATCACGCTGTCAGCCTCGCACCAGGGCGGCTCCATCGTGATCGAGGTGCGCGACGACGGCCGCGGCCTGAACCGCGAGAAGCTGCTGAAGAAGGCCCGCGAGCGCGGCATCCATGCCCCCGATACGCTCACCGATGCGGAAGTGTGGAACCTGATCTTCGAACCGGGCTTCTCCACCGCTGACGAGGTCACCGATGTGTCGGGACGCGGCGTGGGCATGGACGTGGTGAAGAAGAACATCGCCTCGCTCAATGGCACCGTCGAGATCGACTCGGCCGAGGGCTACGGCATGCGCGTCTCGGTGCGCCTGCCACTCACCCTGGCCATCATGGACGGCATGAGCGTGGGCGTGGGCGAAGAATGCTACATCCTGCCTCTGTCCTCGGTGGTCGAGAGCTTCCAGGTCCAACCCGGCATGATCAAGACCGTGGGCACCAGCGGCCGCGTGGTCGAGGTGCGCTCCGAATACATGCCGGTCATCGAGCTCGAGCAGGTCTTCCACGTGCCGCGCTTCGACTTCGAACACGTGAGCTCCATCATGGTCGTGGTCGAAGCCGAAGGCGGCCGGGTGGCGCTGATGGTGGACGAACTCCTCGGCCAGCAGCAGGTGGTGGTCAAGAACCTCGAGGCCAACTATCGCAAAGTGCCCGACGTGTCCGGCGCCACCATCATGGGCGACGGCCGTGTGGCATTGATCCTGGATGTGGGCAGTCTGGTCAGGCGGTCGCGCCACTGAGTCCATCTCTCAAGAGCCCCATCAGGGGCTCTTTTCACGCAAGCCGCATCGTCATGAAAATCGGAACCAAGCTGTGGTGCGCCACGGCCGTCATCGCCGTCTGTCAGCTCGGCCTGGTGGCCATCTCCGGCGTGCGCTCGGCATCCTCGACCCAGTTCTTCGACACCCACCAGTCAGCCCATGAGGCCAAGCTCGATGCTGCCATGCAATGGCAGGCCGAACGGGCAGCCCTCACGGCGAGAACGCAAACTCTGGCGTTGGCGTTGGATGACAGCGCCGCACTGCGTGAAGTCCAGGCTGGCGTGGAAGTGGCGCACCGCAACATCCAAAGCCAAGCCGCCCGATTGGAGGCCAGCGCGTTGTCGGCTGAAGAGCGCGAGGCGCTCAAGCAGGCTCTTGAACACCACTCCCGGCTGGTGGCACTGGCGGAGCGAGCCGTCCAGTTGCGCGCGTCCAATGACCGATCAGCACTCGAGACGCTGCTTGCCTCGGACATTCCGGCATCTACCCGCGCGGGTCAGGACGTCCACCAAGCTCTTCTGGCGGCGATGGCATCTTCGGCCACCCAGTTCAAAGCCGCGTTCAAGTCGCAGCGCCAAGCCACCATCACCATGGCGGGCGTGGCCGCTGTGCTGGTGCTCACGCTGCTCGTGGTGGGCACACGTTGGCTGATCCATTCGATCCGTGACCCGCTGCAGCGGGCCGTCGAGTCCGCCCGGCGCATCTCACAGGGCGACCTGGCCACCCCATTGCAGGAAGGGCGCCAGGATGAGATCGGCGAGATGGTACGTGCACTCGCTCAGATGCAGTCCTCTTTGCGCGAGACGGTCACTCAGGTTCAGCGGTCCACCGACAGCATCTCCACCGCCAGTGCAGAGATCGCCACGGGCAACCAGGACCTGAGCTCGCGCACCGAGCAGGCCGCCTCCTCCCTGCAGCAGACCGCCTCCTCCATGGAGCAGCT
>NZ_PSNX01000020.1 GCF_002930615.1 Caldimonas caldifontis
CTTCGGCAGCTTCGGTCAGCACCGGCGCCCACGGCGGCGCACTCCCCGCCGACTGGCAAGGACCTTACTACTCACAGTAAGACGCGGGGTCGTCTCCAACATTGACACTCGGGGCGCATCTTGCGCCCCGTTTTCGCTCAGAAGCGGCATCATCTTCCGAAGACTTCACGCTCAAGGATATCTTTGAACCATGCCTTCGCTGCGGTTCTTGTGAGGTGATTGTCGTCAAAGAATGCAGGCAGACCATGCACCTCTACCGAGCAAGCACTATCAGAACAGATAACGGGCGCCGGATCGATAAATCGCACCTGAGGATGATTCTTGTATCGCTCAAACACGGCCTTCACGCCGGCCTGTCTCGCCTGCACCGATTCAAGCGTTGGAGCGGGCGGATGGTCAATGCCCCATCGATCCTTGATCAGAAGAGCGTTCGGGACATTCCAACCCATCTCTGGAGTACCCTCAACAACCACGACATCTCGTCCGCTGGCCAGCAACAGTTCCATGGTCCGTCGCAGCCCCCGTTCAAAAACCTCATGGGGTGATTGGCCCAACTTGTCAAGTTCATCTCGAACCAGCAACAAGCTTGGTGCTTGTCCTCCAGCTTCGCCTCGCACCACGGTGGCAGATTCGTAAAGTGCCCACCTGGCGTGAAGAATGACCGTTTTAATGTCAGGTCTCCCGGCGATCTCGTGCAAAACGGACTCCGTGAACTCCGTACACCTCGGCTCAAGCAGGCGTGTCACCCCAAGCAATGGGGGGCAGATCATGCTGCCCATCAGGCCTGAGCGGCCCGCAGATCGAGCCGCTTCGCTCACTGCAGGTGACAGGGAGAGAGCATGCGAATCTCCGAGAAGGACGAAGTCATACGATCGCCCGACCTGACTGGGTGCGCCGATCGGGCAGAGACCTTCTCCCAGCACGAATCGCTCGCACTCGGACGGCACCTCTGCTCGGTCGCTCGAAACGTCAACGATCGATTGCTGCGGGAAAGAGAGGCGGTACTTCAGACCGTCCACATGAATCAGACTGAGCGCAACAACACTCACGAGAGCCATGGCCCCCGCAGACCAGGCAAACACCTGGTGCCGGTGGTTCGGCCGCGCCCGAAAGGGCTGCTCTACCAACCACCAGGATCCAACAGCGCAGACGAACGATGCGGCAAAGATCCACAGCGCTGCGGTACTGGAGATCTCCGTCGTGCTCGACAAGTACTTGAAGAACACGATGATCGGCCAATGGACCAGATACAGCGAGTAGGAAATCTTTCCGATGAAGACCAGCGGCATCCAATGCATGAACTTCAGCACTGAAGGCATGGAGCGTCGACCAAGTGCAATCAGCAAAGCAGCCCCAAGACACGGCGGCAAGGCAGACACTCCCGGGAACGGGGTTGCTTTTGAGTAAAGCAACACCGGGAGTACAAGCAGACACACCCCGGCCAACCCGGCAACGTTCGTCCAGAACCTCGTTCCAGGGGGCGTTCGCAAGGGATAGATTGCAAGCAAGGCCCCGATCCCAAGCTCCCATGCGCGAGTGGGCAAGAGATAAAAGGTCGCACTGGGTTTCCAGTACACCATCAGACATGCAGCGGCAAACGAAACCAGGGTAACCGTCAGAACCACCTGGCCCAGTCGCTTCGGCGCCAGCCGATTCACAAGGAGAATCAACAGCGGGAAAAAGATGTAGAACTGCTCTTCTACAGCCAGTGACCAGGTGTGCAGCAAGGGTTCCAGTTCGACAGCGGTACCAAAGTACTCGAGCGAAGACTTCCAGAACCACATGTTCGAGGAAAAGGCAATGGCGGCAATCGCCGACTTCGCGAGCCCATCGAGTTCATCTGGCCTGAGGACCACCCATCCGCAGATCAAAGTGAGTACTACGACCGCAATCAATGCCGGAAGGATCCGCCTCGCGCGGCGCTCGTAGAAGCGCGCAATCGAGAATTTTCCCTCCTGAATCTCACGGATGATGATGCCCGTGATCAGAAACCCGGAGATGACGAAGAAGATGTCAACACCAACGAATCCGCCCGGCAGGAACCCGACGCCCACGTGAAATAACACCACGGGCAGGATGGCAAAAGCCCGCAAGCTGTCGATGTCGCGCCGGTACTCGTGGGAGATGTGAGCCACGTCCGCATGCGCTTTTCCTGCGGTACCCGTTGAGTTCACCATGTGCTGATTCTGTCTCGCACGGATTTCAAGACGAGACCTGTTGGACTCGCCCACTGGCGCGGAAATGCACGGTCAGCCGCGCCGCTTCGGTATCAATATCGTGTCGCAGCACGGCTCGCTCTCGAGCAATGGCACCCATCGCCTCGAGACGTCGTGGTGACGCTCGAAGGCATTCCTTGATGGATTCGACAAGTCTCTCAAGATCACCTGCCGGGCTGAGCCAGCCGCATTCGTCCTCCACCACGAGCTCCGGGATTCCTGCCACGTAAGTTGAAATCACCGGCCGCCCCAGCGCCATCGCCTCCATCAGCACGACCGGTAGTCCCTCAGCAAAACTGGGCAACACCAAAGCTCGTGCGGCAAGTATTTCCTCGCGTACCCGCTCGCTGGAAATCCAACCAGTAATACACACCTGGCCTCGCAAGCCGAGGCGATCCACTTCGTGCTCGATGGCTGCTCTCATTTCGCCATCCCCGGCGAGGACTAGTTCGCAGTCCAGACCTTCGTCCCTCAGGTATCTTAGAGCGCGTAGCAGAAGAAGCTGCCCCTTTTCCTGGCACAAGCGGCCAACGCACACCAGCCTGGACGCTTCGACCGGCTGCACCGTCACCGCTTCGTAGAAGCCACGCTCCAATCCACAGTGAACCACGTGGATCTTCGGCCAATCTTCCAGACGGCTCCAGCGATAAAGTTGTGCGCGCCCGTAAGAACTGACGGCCACCACGAAGGCCGCCCGGCGAATCTTCTCGGGCAGGCCGATGAACTGGGGCTTGTCGGTTTCCTCGGAACCATGCGCCGTGAAGCTGTAGGGCAGCCCGCTGAGCACCCCCGCCAGCATGGCCACCTCGGCGGGGTTGGTCCCGAAGTGAGCATGCAGGTGCGAGACCTGGGCCTGCCGCAGCCAGCGTGCCAGCACGCAGGCCTCGGCAAGGTAGATCCAGTGCACAGGCAAGGGACGGTCTGAGCGGAGACCCAGGCGGGTGGCGAGCCACAGGGCTCGCGCGAACCGCCCGGGCGCCGTGAGTGCGGCGTGTGCAGTGGCCGCGAGCAATGCGATGAGCCCGCCTTGGAGCACGTAGCGGGTCTTGGCCCGCTCACTGACATCCTGCGGATCGACCACGGGTTCGTCCCAGCCCCTCAAGGCGAAGCGTTCGATCGCGATCCCTTGCCGCTCGACGGCCAGGATCTCCCGCCGGATGAAGCTGTGGCTGACTTTCGGATACTGATTGACCAGGTAGGCGACACGCGTCGCCTGGCCGTCTACCGCGCGGGACGAAGAGTGTTCAGACATAGACACGATGGCGATGGCACCAATGAACCAGGACGTACAGCGCCCAGATGCGCGACCAGTACAGGCCCGGTGCACCGTCCTTGAAGGCCTTCCACAGCCTGGCCACGGTCTGTGGGTCCAGTCCGGCCGGGCGCACCAGCGCGGGATCATTCAAGGTGTCGTCGATGCGCCGGCCCAGCTGGCTTCGTAGCCATCGGTCGTAGGGCAGCTCGAATCCGGTCTTGGGCCGGTCAAAGAGCGCGGGATCCAGGCCCTTGAGGCCCACGCGCCGCAGCAAGGTCTTGCGACGGATCGGGTGATAGCGCACGGCGTCCGGCACACGCCCCACCTGCTCCAGCAGCATCTGGTCCACCAGAGGCAAGCGCACCTCGATCGAGGCAGACATGCTGACAGCATCGGTGTCGCGCAGCAGCCGCTCCCCCAGGAACAGGCGCTGCTCCAGCGCACTGATGGCGCCCAGGTCGGACCGTGCGGCGATCGACTCGCCCAGCCAGATTCGCATGGCCTCCGGCAGGCCGTCATGGAGGCGGTCTCGACCCTGCGCGCCCAGCAGTTCGCGATGCTGCTGCGGCAGGAACAGGGCGTAGGCCATCTGGTACAGGCCGAGCAGGTCATCGCCTCGGGCCACCATCTCCGGAAGCTTGGCCCAGCGGGTCTGTGCCGGAAAGCCCAGCCCCGAGGGCTGCTTGAAACGTGCCACGCGCCGGGCCAGATCGCGTTTCAGAGCGGCTGGCAGCCACTGCGTGCGCCGGGCCCAGCGAGCCAGCACCGGCAGATCACGGAAGGTGGTGTAGCCACCGAAGAGTTCGTCGCCACCGCTGCCCACCAGGGCCACCTTGAACCCTGCCTGAGCCACGGCATGCGACATGAAGTAGGAGTTCAAGCCATCGAAGCTGGGCTGGTCCAGGCTGGCGAGGGCGTCGTCCAGGCGGGAGGTGAACAGCGACTCGGTGAGCAGCAACTCGCGGTGTTCGGTGCCGATGGCCTTGGCGATGGCACGGGCATGTTCACCCTCATTGTGCTCGGCTTCTTCGAAAGCGAGCGTGAAGGTGTGGACCGGCGTCTGGGAAGATTGCTGCGCCAGGTGCGCCACGGCCGAGGAATCGACGCCGCCGGAGAGGAAGATGCCCAGGGGCACGTCGCTGGCCAGGTGCAGATGCACGCAGTCCTTCAGCGCGGCCGCGAGCGCCTCCTCGGAAAAGTCCTCCTGGTTCCGAAGACGCGGAAGTTGCCAGTAGGCGCGACGCTCAAGCGTCGTTCCCCGGGCGTCTGCCACCAGGAGTTCGCCAGGCCACATCGTCTCGATCCCCTCGACGACCGTGTTGGGTGCCACGGTGAAGCCGTTCCAGACCACGCTGGCCACGGCGGTCGGGTCGAGGCGGGCCCGCCCGAGCAGCCCGCTGGCAAGCAGGGCACGCAGCTCAGACGCAAAGGCGAGCGACCACCGGCCCTTCGGATCCGGGTTGCGCGCGAGATAGAGTGGCTTGATGCCCAGGGGATCCCGCGCGAGGGTCAGGCGGCGATCCCGGCGGCTCCAGTGGGCAAAGGCGAACATGCCGCGCAACCGCGGTATCGCTGCTGCACCGTGCAGGCTCAGCGAGCGCAGCATGACGGCCGTATCCCCGCTGGAGCCCAGGTCCGCTCCCCCCTGGGGCAGTTCGGCCCTCAGCGCGCGGTAGTTGTAGATCTCCCCGTTGAGAACCACAACGTCCCCTGTAGGGCCGTCGATCATGGGCTGCACGCCGCTGGGCGACAGATCGAGGATGGCCAGCCTGCGATGGGCCAGCATCGGGCCCCACCCGGCGGAGTCGGGTTCGGCCTCCCAGAAACCATCGGCATCCGGTCCGCGATGCGTCATGGCATCAGACATGCGCCGCAGGGCGGCACGGTGAGTCTCGTCGATCTGGCCGACGATGCCGGCAATGCCGCACATGGTTCTTGGAAAGTTGGTGAAGAAGTCGGCGAAAGGGTCAGGAGGCCGTTGGCACGGGCACGCGCTGCATCTCTTCCACCGCCCGGCGCTTGCCGACCAGGAGCACGCGGCGGTGGTAGCGCCTCAGGAAGGAGCGGAACGCCGGATCGTCGTATCTCGGCTTGCGCTGGATCGCAGCACTGAGCCAGCCCCACAGCATGGCCAGACTTCCCAGGACATAGGGCTTCTGGTTCAAGCGGGATACGGCACTGGCTGCCATGAAGACGAAGCCGGTGCCCATGAAGTACTGCCCATAGCCATGGCGCATGCGCCCGGTGAAGATGCCCTTCTGGCTGGACCCCATCGGCCGAAGGTGGATGAAGCGCAGCTCGGGCTCATCCCAGCTGCAGGCCTGCCAGCCGTTCATGCGGCACTGATGGCAGTCGATGCCGTCCCACATCACCTCACGCACGAAGCCGCCGATCGCCTGGAAGCACGACACCCTGTAGAACTTGGTCATGCCCAGCGACGTGTCGTCGCCATGGCGTTCGTTGATCATCTCGCCGTTCTCTTCGACATAGGCCTTGCCACTGCAGGTGGCGATGCTCCGGTCCTCGTTCATGCGTCGCATCAGGATCTCGAAGTAACGCGGCGGCAGGCGCAAGTCGAGGTCGAGCTTGCACAGGAAATCGTACTCCGCGGGGTCGATTACCGCATACCCGCTGTAGAAAGCATCCACCACGCCTGGCCCAACGGCCCGGTGCCCGCGATCCGAGCGTGTAACGATCTGGATCCAGGGGTAGCGCTGGGCGTACTCCTGCAGGATCAGGGGTGTCTCGTCGGTGGAGCCATCATCGACGATGACCCATTTCGCCGGAAGGACCGACTGGGCCAGCACGCTGTCGAGCGTCTGACGCATGTAGGCTGCCTCGTTGCGGCACGGCGAGATCAGGACGTAGCGTTGGCCAGTGCTCATGACTAGGCGCTCATGTCGGAAGAAAGTATGACAATCGGGGTGAGCTCTAGGGCGCTGAACGCCGGGTGTGCGTGACAGGCATCAGTGACGCCATTGCCCTGCCAGGAGATTGAACTTGAATCGTGTCAGATCGTCGTACCGACCCACAGGAATGCGCGCGACGGCGAACTGGGAATCGGTGCGCCTCCATAGCCCCTTTTCGGTGGTCAGTGCCGTTGCGAAGCCGGCCGCCTGGGCACGAGCCATCAATTCGCGGTTGTGGTTGCCATTGGGATAGGCAAAGTGGTGCACGGCGCGCCCCGTCCACTCGCGCAGCAGATGGGCCGAGCGCTCCATGGAGGCTTGGGCGACATCAGGTGGAATCTGATCCAGCAGGCTGTGGCAATCGGTGTGCGCTCCCAGGGTGACCCACCGCGATTGCGCCAACGCCAGCAATTGCTCCTTGGTCAGCGGCTCCAGGGGCTCAAAATCAGTGCGTCGGCAAGATGCCAGCTGCGCGACCACGGCATCGGCCGCCGCCTCCCTGCGCCCGGGCTCCAGCCTCTTGAGCGCCTCGAGCAAGCCTCTCAGGGCCTGCCAGCGCTCCTCGCCTGAGCCTGCCTCGATGGTGAAGCCAGGAAGGCCGTGGTCGGCAAGGTGAAGCTTCGCGGGGCGGCTCACCTGCAGGGCATTCATCACACGATCGAACCAGTAGGGACGGCCACTCGCGATGTGTCCGGTTGCCACGTAGATGGTGACCGGAAGCTGCAGTTCCTCGAGCATCGGGAACAGGTAACGATGCAGGCCAGTGTGTCCGTCGTCAAAGGTGATCACGGCCTTGGGGCGCCCTGGGGGAGCTGCGTCGCGCACGTGAGCCGTCGCCTCATCCAGCGAGACAATGTCGTAGTCGCGGCGCAACAGCGAGATCTGCGCCACAAAGTCCGAACGTCGAACGACCGTCCAGGCATCGAAGGTTTCGTTGTCGGCGCCCAGCGTGTGGTACATGAGTACCGTCACGGGATCGCCGCGCAATGCCCGCGCTCGCACCAGCGGATACACACCGCCCGATGTCAGGACCCGACGCCCGAGCTGCTTGGGGGACAAGGCTGACAATGACGCAAGGGGCATGGATGTCCGAACAGACGGGCTATGCAGAAAAGGGAAAGGGCGCAGAGCCCCCCCCGAGACGTTCCCAAGGGGTGTACGGATTATTTTCCGGAGCACAGCCGCGCTGCGACCCCCCACTTGGGCGTGTACCACGTGCCCGGTCCTGAGTCACACTGCGCACGCTCCTGGCCCGAGCGGCCCGGTCGGGCAGCGCCCTCCTGGGCCCTTCGTTGATGGTGGATGCAAACATGACCCGCTCGGTGTTCGGCCTGATTCTCGTGAATGTGCTGCTGACTTCGCTCGCTCAGGTCATTCTCAAAGCCGGCATGAGCGCGGACGCAGTCCAGGCCAGCCTGTCCCAAGGTGCTCGGTGGTCAACAGCCTGGGTTGTGGGCAGCCACCCCCTCGTCATCGCGGGCCTGGCCATGTACTTTGCCAGTGCCGTGATCTGGCTGCTGGTTCTCGCCCGTGTGGAAGTCAGCCTCGCCTATCCATTCGTGGGCTTGGGCTTTGTCGTCACCATGCTTTTGGGCTGGTGGCTCCATGGCGATGCCCTCAGCCTCGCGCGCGTCGGTGGCACGCTCCTGATTGCCGCCGGTGTGGCGGTGCTCGCTCGGAGCTGATCTCGAAATGGACCCCGTGACCAAGACCGTGCCCCTGTGCGTCGACTGCGACGGCACCCTTCTGCGCACCGACCTCCTGCACGAAGCCGTCTTCCTCCTGGTCAAGAGCGCACCCTGGAAGATCATGCTCCTGCCCTGGTGGCTCTTGAAGGGCAAGGCCTACCTGAAGGACCGGCTGGCCCAGCTCGTGTCTTTCTCGTGGGGGACCTTGCCGTTCAATGATGAGGTGGTCGCCTTGGTCCGCGAGGCCAAGGCCTCCGGCAGGACGGTGGTGCTCACCACGGCCTCACACCACACGCAGGCACAGGGCATCGCACGTCACCTGAACCTCTTCGACGACGTTCTGGCTTCGGACGCGCAACTCAATCTCTGCGGCAGACACAAAGGCAACGACCTGGCATCCAGATACGGTGAGCGCGGTTTCGACTACATCGGCAACGACCGTGCGGACCTGGATGTCTGGTCTCGCGCCCGCAAGGGCACCGTGGTATCCGCCAGCGACTCCCTGGCCCATGCGGCGCGCCAGGTCACCGACGTGGAGCGGGTCATCACGCCGCCCCGTCCGGGCTTCAAGACCTACCTCAAGGGACTGCGGGTGCACCAGTGGCTGAAGAACCTGCTGGTCTTCGTCCCCCTGGTGGCCGCCCACGCCTGGGACTCCCCCGACGGCGTGAGGGCAGCGCTGCTGGCCTTCATGGCCTTCAGTCTTTGCGCCTCAGCGGTGTATGTGCTGAACGACCTCGTGGATCTCGAGGCGGATCGACGTCATGTACGCAAGCGCAACCGGCCCTTTGCGTCAGGCTTGATCCCCATCTGGCAAGGCAGCCTCATGGTTCCTGTCCTTCTCGTGGGCGCATTCGGACTGGCTGCCTTGCTGCCGACAGGCTTCGTGCTGGTCCTTGCGTTCTACTTCTGCCTGACCCTGGCGTACTCTCTCGTCCTCAAGCGCCGGGTCATCGTCGATGTGCTGATGCTGGCGGGGCTTTACACCTTGCGTGTGATCGCCGGAGGAGCCGCCACTGCGATCGTGCCTTCTTTCTGGCTGCTGGCGTTCTCGATGTTCATCTTCCTGAGCCTGGCAGTGGTGAAGCGCTATTCGGAATTGCTCATCACCCTGCAGCAGCACAAGGATCAGCCGGCGGGCCGCGGCTACACGGTCCAGGATTTGCCGGTGCTGATGTCCATCGGGACCGGCTCGGGGATGGTGGCTGTGCTCGTGTTCGCCCTGTACATCAACAACCCTGAAATCACCGAGATCTACAGCAACCCGCTATGGCTGTGGCTGGTGCCGCCACTGCTGCTGTACTGGGTCAGCCGCTTGTGGATGAAGGCCCACCGTGGTGAGGTGGACGACGATCCGGTCGTGTTTGCCGTGCGCGACTGGCAGAGCCTGCTCGTGGTCGCGATCTCCGCCGTGCTTTTCCTGATGGCCTGAAGGTCTCCTGCGCTCACGAGGCGCGGTCGTAGACCAGGGTCCAGTGCCCGTACCACCAACTGTTGATCCGGCTGCGATAGACACGACTCAGGCCCTTGGCCTGAATCCAGCCGTCAACTTCCTCGGGCCCCACCTGGTGGACCCACTGACGTGCCATCACCAGATCGTGCATCTGGTTGGCCCACGCCCGCCAGCGGGGCCGGGCCACCATGTCCTTGATCACCAGTCGGCCACCGCGCGGTACACGCTCGCACAAGGATTCGACAAAGGAGCGCTGCTGGCTGACGGGGACATGGTGGAGAACGTCCACGGACGTGACGACGTTCCAGTGCCCCTCCGGCATGCCCTCCTCGATCGAGCGGACCTGGAACGTCAGCGTTTCGGCCAGGCCCGAGGTTTCGGCGGCACGCTGCGCCGCCTCGACGGCGGGCACCGACACGTCGAAGCCAAGGCCATCCCGTATGTGTGCCTGCCGCCCGAGGAGGAGCAGAAAAAGCCCCGCGCCGCAGCCCACATCAAGGACACTGGCTCCTGCGGGAATCTGCGCCATCACATCACCGAAAGGGCAGATATGCGGCCTCAGTCCCTGGAGAAGCCGGATCCTCGCATCGGGCTCCGCCTGATAGAGGGCCCGTGCCTCGGCCGATAGTGCCGTCGTGCTGAACTGGGGCGACAAGGAGGACAGGTTCGTATCCATGGACCGTAGCGTGAGGGGATCAATGCGGATGCAGGGCTCGTCGCGGCTCATGCGCCGTGCGGGGGGGCGATGGGGCCCTGCCCCGGCGGTGCGCGAGGCTGGCCATGCCGATGCCGAAGAACATCGCAATCTGGCCTGCGAAGTTGAGGTGGTAGCGGTCTTGGGACACCACCACACTGTGGATCGCGGTGTAGAAGAGCACCGTGAGCATCACCGGCGACACGAGCAGGCGCCAAGCGCCTTCACGACGCAGGAGCACCCAAACGCCGTACAGGCTCATCAGAAACAGCGCCGCCCAGGTGACCTGCGTGAATCGCTTGAACCACAGCACGGAGGCCTCGCCGAAGCGCTGCGCAATGCCTTCGGAATTCCAGCCCACCCCGATCGATTCGTTGCTATAGAGCAGGAACACTTTCCGCACGGCCCGCATGGCGAAGGCCGCCGGGTCGGCCAGGATGTACTCGCGGGCCATGGCGCCCAGCACGCGGGCCTGCTCGTTATCGGGCAGCTCGGCGATAGACGCGGGCACGTTCATGTGGCTGCCGCCCGTCCCCGGCGTATTGCCCATCCACAGGGTGATGCCGCCATTGGTCGAGATGAGCACGAACTCGTCATAGAGTTGGTAATTGCGCCAGGCCCACGGTGCGATCAGCACCGCCATGACCAGGCCCGACATCAGCGCCGTTCTCAGCTGGAGCCCCAGAACCTGACGGGGGTTCGGTGACGACAGCACGAGGGCCAGCCCGTAGACGCCCGGGAGCAGAAGCGCCTGTGGACGCACCAGCGCCGCCATGCCGAGCAGCAGGCCCGCCAGGACCCCACGCCGCCAAGCCGAGCCGCTACGTGCCGTCCAGGCATCCAGGGCCGCCACGGTCAATAGCGCGAACAGCAGTTCACTGGCCAGGATGGTGGTGAACATGATCAGCGTGGGCCACACCGCCAGCAGGGTGCCGCACCACAGGGCCGCATCCTCGCCGTAGAAACGATGCGCCACGCGTGCCGAGGTCAGGATGAGCCCGACGGATATCAGGATGTGCAGCACGATCAGGCTTGTGTGGCCGTAGCCGAAGACCCAGTACATCGCTGCATACAGGAAGGACGTGCCCGGAGGCCAGAAGGCGAAGGGTTGCTCCGGCGTCCAGCCGAAGACCCCATGCTCCACGAGATTGCGGGCAAAGATGTCGTAGCCCGCGCTGTCCGACAGAGGCACCACCGGGATCAGCAGGGCCCAGATCAGGCGCAGCAGCACGGCTGCAACCACGATCCACATCAGTCGTCGCGCATCGGGCCAGGGCTTGTCTTCAAGCGGATGGACGGTATTTTTCATGGGGGATCCTGTCATTGCTCCGGATGTCCCTGGGCTCTGAGCAGGGCGCGCACCCGTTCCGGGTCCTGGAACTGCATCATCTTGCCCAGCAGGGACTTCTTCATGAAGGGGAAACCGGCGTCCACCAGCTCAAAAGGACGCCGAAGGCAAGGGTCGTCAACCGTCGAGCCATCGCTGTACCAGCAGGCTCCCACCGACATGTGCCGCGACGCTAGACGGGCCAGCAGCAGCTCTTGTGCCCAGATCACCTGATCTGCCCTATCGAAGGCTTTGTGGGCAAAGAAGACGCCCCGCAACTGAGCCAGCCGGCTCTCGTCGAGAGCCCGGACCATGAACCCATACGACTGCAGATGGTTCTCGTTGAGCGCCGACCCCGTGAAGCCGGTGAGATCCCAGTACAGGCCCTGGAAAAAAGGCTGCACAGGATGGAAAGGCCCGAACATCGAGTCATTGAGGATGAGCACATCGGCGTGCGGCGAGCGCTCGGCGATCGCTTCCAGGGCGAGCGTGTAGGCCGAAAAATCGTAGCCCTCCAAGCCCTTCCAGTACAGCGCATCGGCATACCGCGCCAACTCCTGCGGGACCACGTCAGCCGCGGGCGTCGCACAGATGACGAGCACGTGGCAGCCTTCATCGCGCAGGCGGCCCAAGGTGAACCGATGGGCATCGCTCAGGGTGCCCTGAGGCAGGAAGGCAAAGTAGGCCACCCAGCGCTCGCGGGGCACCACCGGCTTGATTGGCATCGACGCCGGCCGAGGCCGCTCGTGGAACAGCCGTGCAGCGAGGCGCTTCCACCGGATACGCAGGTCTGGTTCGCTGGGCTGGTAGTCCCACCAGGTCTGCAGCCCGGCGACCTCGCCCAGTTGCAGGTCTGCTGGAACGGCCGGTCCGGACGTGGGCTGCTGGAGCATCGCATTCACGGGTTTCACCCCCCCAAAGCGATCTGCATGGAGCGCCCAAGCTGGCCGATGAGCTCACGCTTCTCACGCAAGGGACGGGGCCCGACCAGCGTGCGCAATGCCACCAGCAGGCCGGAGCCGAGGATGATGCCCTTGGCGGCCAGCGCTGTGACGAGGCCGCCATGCTTGCGGAAGTAGCGCACCTGGTTGCGCATGAATTCCGCTCGCCACAGCGGGTGGCGCACCACCGAGGCGCTGCCTACGTGGAAGATGTGTGCCTCGGCCAGGAAGCGGATAGGGCGACCCGAACGCCAGATGCGAAGGCACAGGTCCACATCGCTGTAAAAAAGAGGCATCGACTCATCGAAGCCGCCAATTTCATCGACATCGGTGCGACGCATCAGCAGGCAGGCGCCCGGCGGCTGCTCCACGTCCGCCGAAGAGAGGTGATCGAAATCCTTCATCGCCGCATGATCCCGGTAGCGCCGGGCAAACTCATACTGTTCGAATCCGAACTGATCGATGAGCACCTCAATGAGCCTTGGAAACCGTCGGCAGATGGGCTGCACGCTCCCGTCAGGATTGTCCAGGCGAGGTGCCACCGCGCCATGCCCGGGATGCTGCTCCAGGAATGCCATCATGCGACGAAGCGCTTCGGGGGTGACGATGGTGTCGGAGTTGAGGTAGCAGACGTAGCGACCGGTCGCCACCGCCGCCCCCTGGTTGCAGGCCTTGGAGAAGTACTCGTTGCGTTCGTTGCGGATCAGCACCACCTCCGGGAACTCGCGCTCGATCATGTCCGCGGAGCCGTCATGGCTGCCGTTGTCCACCACCACGACCTCCAGGCGGCAACCGTGGTCCTGGTGAAGGAGCGAGTGCAGGCAGTCGCGGGTGAGCCCTTGCGTGTTCCATGAGGGGATGACCACGGAGATGTCGGGGCGCGGATGTCCAGGGTCCATGGACGTGGGACTTTTCGTGTGCATAGGATCGATCTTGCAGTTCTGTCCTAGGGCTGCCGAGACTGGCGAAGCCATGCGCGAGCCATCTTCGCCAAGGGCCAGCCAAAGAACGCCGTGACCAGCAACGCCTGGAGAAGCAGGCGCCATGCCGGATGAAGGTTGGGCAACACGGGAGCCAGGATCGGCAGAGCGAGGATGGCGCTAACAGCGAGTACCACGGCGGCGGTGTAGCGCACTTCAGGCCAGAGGTTGAGCAGGTGGATGCGTCTGGCAAGGACCATGGCCAACCCCAGCTTGATGAGGTCGGACAGGGCTGCCGCCCACACCGCTCCCAGGATCCCTCCCCAAGCCACCGCAGGCATCAGCATGATGCAGAAGGACACCACCTTGGTGGCGTTCACGGCGGCAACCCAGTGTGCACGCCCGGTCGCCAGGAAGGCCGCACCATAGATGCCGTCGATGATGGCAAACCAAGCTCCGACAGAGAGGACCATGATGAAGGTCCCTGCGGCCGCATAGCGGTCGTCATACGCAAGATCCACGAAACTCTGCGCGCACACGATCGCAGCCGTCACCAGATAGGCGCCAGCGAGCAGCATCGGCGGCTTCGACCGCGCAACCACATCGGCAAGCGGCTCGTTGCGATCCAGCATGCGCGAATACAGCGGGAAAGCAATCACCGTCTGCAATCTCCCCATGAGCATCGGCGTCATGATGGCCAGGCTGGCCGCGATGGCGTAGACCCCCACCTCATCCAAAGGGAACAGGCGGGCGAAAACAAGCTTGTCGATCTGCAGCGCAAAGAAGCTGATCACGGTGCTGAGGAACACCCACTTGCCGAAGTGCACGATGTCCCAGACCGCTGAGCGGTCCCAGCGAAACCGGTTGCCCGCGCCAGGGAGCATGAGGTGGCTGAGCAGGCAATGCAGCGACATGGTCACGACGCCACCCAGCGCCATCGCCATCACGGAGCGCGTCCACCATGCCGTCAGCAGCATCACGGCGAGGCCGGCAAACTGGGACCCGAGTTCGATCAACGTCACCCGGGAAAGATTCACGTGCCGGGCAGCCGTCTTGAGCTTCGTGGACTGGAAGGATTCGACCAGCAGGCCCACAGCCACCAGCGGGATCAGCCATCGCAGGTCCCAGGCTGCAGGATCGTTCTGGGCGTAAAAAGCTGCCAGCGGCCAGGCCAGCGCCGTGGCCAGCGCCGCCAGGACGATGCCTCGCAGCACTTGCAGGGTCCAGGCAGTGTCGAGGAAGTCCCTGTCATCCCCGCGCTTGTTCTGCACGATGTTCGGGCCCAGGCCGATGTCCGAAAACATCACCAGGCCCTGGATGATGGCGCCGACGATTGCCATGAGCGCAAACGCCTCCTGGAAAAGCAGTGCCGCCAGCAGAATGTTGCCGACAAGTCGTCCAACCTGGGATAAGCCGAAACCCAGCAGCACCCAGGCAGTGCCGCGTGCAACGTTGCCGCTCAGCCCCTTCGAACCAGTCGAAACCAACTGTGGAGGAACGGGGTGAGCAGCCGATTGAGACAGGTCAGGCATGGCTGCAAGCGGTGTAATGACTCATGGCCCGGCTCTGCCTACTGTATGCATAGGCCGCCGCGCGATGATTCGGACCGTCGGTGGACGCCGCGGTGGCGTCGATCGACGATGGATCGTGCTTGGCCAAGCCGATGAACGAAACTGCCAAGGCGAGGAGCAGCCAGTAGATGGTCGGAATCACTGTGATGCTGCTGACAGTTGCTATCGTGATTGCTGCACCTATAAGTGCTCCCAGAACGGCCCGCCCGAGCGATTGGTAGCCATCTTGAAGTGGATGGAGTCTGCGCAAGCTCCGCCACACGAAGAACCCTGCGACCAAGAACGGAGCCAGAAAAAGCAGCAATCCCACAAAACCGGAGTAGAGCGCCACACCAAGGTAAGTATTCACCACGTCAATGATCCCTTGCCCTTGGCGCATCTCCTCGAGTGCCGGGTGCAGAAGGTAATCAGGAGAACCGAAAAGAGGTCGCTCCCAAAATACAATCATCGATACATCGACCAATCTCTGCCTATACGTGACATTCTCTGCCTCCACGGAGCCAACAAACGGCAGGAGATCAATCGCCTTAGGCCCATATGGCGAAATTAAGAGCAAACCAAACACAACCGCACCAATTGCCAGTAGTTTGATCGCTCGCAGGGCGCCGCCTTGTCCAAATGCCATGGCCCCCAGCAAACCCACAGCTGCACCGACCCACGGCCCTCTGGATAGCGGGGCGAACAAGCCAATGACCAGCACACCGATGAGGAGCGCAGCTTGCCACCTGGCGGCAACGTCCCTCGTCAATGCCAGAGCGAAGATCAAGGCCACCATCATTGTGTAACCCAATGCGATCGGGTTGAGTGTGGTCACATAAGCACGCAACCCTCCTCCTTCTCCTCTGGTCAGATACATCGGTAGAACCGTTGGGAGCTTCAATGCATATCGCAGACTCTCGTACAGCAACCAGTGCCGAGTTGTTTCGAATGCAGCGATCACCGCTGTAATCGCAACCCCCAGCACAAAAGCAGCAATGAACTCCTTGAAATCCCTAATCGAATTCAAGTACCGCGATACCACGAAGTACGGAAGCCATATATCCAGCCAAAGATAAAAACCAAACCTCAGTGTTCCAGTTGCCGAATCAAATGAAGCCCGATGCAGCAGAGAAAACAATATGTATGCGACAAGCAATCTATCGCACAGCCTCCAGCGCCCTGACCCCGCCAGTGCCGGGGACTGCCCCAACCGAAGGGCGGCAGGAAGCAGTATCACGAGGTTAAGCAACCGGATATGGTTGATATCGAAGACATAGTTGATCAAACCCATTCCTGGCACTGACTGCTCGAAACCCGGAACGGCCAAGATCAACAGTGCATAGAGAACTGCTGGATTCCGCTCCTTGGAACCGACAACCAGAAGCATGACGCCGCATAGGGCGATGTAGAGCCAGAAGCTGTGCGACAGGAAGGCCAACAACGTCACGGCAAACCACAGGTTGCGGCGCCGGTCGAAGTCTTCTGCCCGCATCAACCCGTCGCAGAGCGCCCGACGCGCCAGCCAGAAGGCTGGGATAGCGATGCCCAGGATGACGACGAGGGCTCTGAGATGCTCTGGCATGGCAAGTCACACGCGGCCTGGGGCGGCCTGCAGTCAGGACCACCGGGACGCGTGCTGGCGGCAGCTTCCAACCAGGGACTTACTCATCATGACGCCACGGCCCGATTGGCCGGGATATCGTTCAGGACCGTCCCTGTCATGACCACCCCCATGGACTTCATCTCCGCAAGCATGCTGCGAAAAGCCTCGACTTTTGTGTGTCTTGACCGCGCCACTGTCAGGGCTGCCCCGGCGCGGGCTGTCACCAATATGGCATCGTCGCCGTCTGACAGTCCGGGGGTGTCGATGATCACGATGTCGAAGCTTGCTCGTGCACTATTGAGCAAGTCGGCAAACGCAACTTGGCCAAGCAGTTCGACGGGATTGGGCGGAGTCGGTCCCGATGGCAACACGAACAGCCCCGCCAGTTCAGTGATATGAACGATCGCCTCGTTGCCTGTACGCCCCGACAGAAGCGTGGACAACCCGCTCCGGTTGTTCAGGGCGAACATGTCGTGGATCCGAGGACGGCGCAGGTTCGCGTCGATCAACAGCGTACGCTCCCCTGCTTGGGCAAACACGATGGCCAGATTGGCCGCAAGATAGCTTCGCCCTTCACCCGGCTGGGCCCCCACGACGCAAAGGATCTGACGCCTCTCGGTCTTGCTGAACCAGTGCAGCATCAGCTGGCTACGTAATGAGCGGATCCGCTCTGCGGCACTGCCGAAGGGCTGATACGCAGCCTCAAGGTCTTCGCTCATGGCTCGGCCATGGTCGGAGGCTCTCAGGTAGGGGAAGGCGAACTGCTCAGCCAGCGCATGCTGGACGTCCTGAGTGGTGAGCAGCCCGAGCTTGACCGCCGTATCCCCGAACCGCAGGTCATGCTGTCGCTGAGCCTGAAGCACCTGCTCAACCTCCTGGGCAGACAACTTGCCTGCGTCGACCAGGATGGCCCCGATCGGCCTGCTCATCCGTTGAACGGATGGCACCACCGACATCGACATCTTCATCCACGAGCCCCAGGCAATTGAAGGGCAGGAGGCGACCCAGGGGCGTGCGGGCGCGGGAGATTTGGCCGGCGCCCGGACCCAGCAGTTGCCGTCCCAAGTGTCGCGATCAAGGGGATCCCCTCGATGCCGTCCACATCCTCCACCCCACGCACGCGCCGATCCCAGATCTCCAGACCCAACGCCAACAGAAGGCCCAGGCCGAGCCCGCCCACCAGCGATCCTAAGACGCCGATCTTGACCTTGCGACTTGTGAACTCGAGCGGTTCGACTGCAGGACTCAGGATACGCAAAATCGACTGACTGGCCTGGCTTTCGAGGTTGAGTTGACTGCTGCGCTGGCTCACGGCTTCATAGGCTCGCTGCGCCGTTTCCACATCCCTCATCAGCACGGCGATCTGGTCGCGAGCGGAGCGCATTTCCAGGAGCTGACGTTTCTGAGCTTCAATCATGCCGCGCAGGGCTTCCACTTTCTGAGCACTGGCACGGCTGATGACGGTCGTGCCACTGGAAACGCGCCGCATCTCTGCATCGAGTTGCTGCCTCAGCTCTTGGATTTGAGCTTCCAGCTGAATACGCTGGGGATGGTTGACGCCCAGGTTGCGGCTGATCTCACTCAAACGAGTCTCTGCCTGGTTGAGTTGGGAGCGAATCTGGTTAACACCAGCACTTTGCAACACATCAGGAGAGGTATCGCCGATGTTGCGCTGCCGGCTGAGTGCCTCCAACCTTTCAGCTTGAGCCGTCGCGAGTTCGGCGGTAAGAGCGTTCAAACGAGCCGTTTCCTGATCCAGACGCTCATCGGTAACAACGATGCCTTTCTCCTGCTGGAACCGGGACAACCGAGCCTGGGCTGCTTCAAGCTCATTGCGCAAGACCCGACTCTGATCCTCGAACCAAGTTGCAGACTGACGGGCCGGCCCCACACGCATCTCAACGGACACATCGATAGCGGCTTGCGCCAGAGCATTCGCCGCAGCTGCGGCAACAGCTGGGCTGCTATGACTGAACCCCACGTTCAGCACATTGCTTCCTCGAACGGGCTCCACTGACATGCTGCGCTGGACAAAACCAGCCAAGTAGCGATCCAGCGGAATCCTTTCATCGGTATTCTTTCGCCAGTCTTCGATCACCTGAGCGTCATCGAGCATGCCAAGCATGCGCACAACACGTGCTGCGACCACCTCACTGCGCAGAATCTCAAGCTCAGTGGCCATGTTGAAGGGTGCTGCCAAAGCCCCGAGAATGGGATCCTGCCGCACCTCAACGACCATCATCGCGTTGGCCGTGTACTGTTTGGGCAGGTTCAGTACGGTGACGATGCCCACCGTGGCCACGCTGACGAACACAGCCAGCACCAGCCACTTTCGTGCCCAGATGATGCGCAGGTACTGGATGAGCGAGAGTTGCGGCATCGGCGTTGCCTCAGAAGATGGATTCGCGCACGTAGATGACGTCGTCGCGCTCGACCAGATCCGTCAGGTTCAGTTGCAGCACCCGGACATTGCCGTTGGCGTCCTTGCGATGCACACGCATGCCTCGCTCGGTGCCGCGCTGGGTCAGCCCACCCCCTTGGGCGAGGGCCTGCATCAGCGTGGTGCCGCGTTCCAGCCGGAACTGCCCCGGTCGCTGGACCTCGCCATAGATGAAGAACACGGGGCCGCGGTCCACGAAGAGGGTGTCGCCGTTGGCCACAGGTGCATCCAGATCGGCGCGCCCTCCCTGAAGCACGGCGGGCAGGTCGATTTCGATCTTCACCGGCTGGCCATTGCGGGTGCCCGTCAGGGTGACGACGTTGCCACCTTCGGGGTTGATGCCTCCGGCCGCGGCGATCATTTCGGAGACCTTGCTCCCCGCCGTTTCGATCGGATAACGACCGGGACGGGCAACCTGTCCCAGGATGGACACCTGGGCGCTGCGCACCTGCATGAGCGCCACGCTGACCTGCGGGTTGTTCACGAAGTTGCCTTCGCGCAGCAAGCGCGCGATCTCGTTCTGCGCAGAGGTGGTCGAACGGCCGGCAAGGTTCACGCTACCGATCAGTGGAAAGGCGATTTCGCCCAGTTCCGAGATGCGGGTTTCCAGGCTGAGGTCGGGGTTCTGGTACACAGCGATGCGGACCACGTCGCCCGGGCCGAGCAGGTGCTCCGCGCGCTGAGCCTGTGCAAGGCCCCATGCGCCCAGCAGGACAAGACAGCTCAGGAGCCAGCGTCGCATCATCATGTGTTTCCCTGGAGTCGGACGGGTGTGAACTGGAACTGCCTCACGGACCGACGCGAGAACCCGACGTCCGATCCCCTCATCTGGCCCTACGACAGGCGATTCCAGCCGGGTCAACCCACATGGGCTGCAGTCTGGAACCTGGACCGCAGGCTGACTGCTGCGCAGTCTAGCCCCGCGGACAACGGGTGAACCAGCCCTCACTTGAGGGGCAGGACGCCTATTGCAGCGCCTGCACCCCGGCCAGCAGCCAGCCACTGCCGCCGTCACGCAACTTGGTGAGGTTCCAGATCTCCCGGAACGGTGATGCGCCGGCGCTGATTTCCTCGCGGATCATGCCGGAGAATTCGACACTGGCGAGAAATTGCGGCCCCAGGTCTTCCACGCCCAGCAAGGTGGCCTGCAGGGTGACAACGTCGGTCCGGTTGGGCTGGTCCCCGCGCTCGGCGAGCTGGGCGCGGACATTGGCCAGCATGTCGTCGGTCATCATTTCGCCCAGGCGAGCCAGGTCGGCCGCATCCCAGGCCTGCTGAAGAACGACGAAGTTGCGTTTGGCCGCGTCGAGGAAGGCCTCGGCGTCGAACCCCTCGGGCACCCCCCACCATGGCCCGTGGGCGCGGGCACTTGCGTCCGCGGCCGGCGTGCGGGTCAGATGCACGCTGGATTCGGGTGCGAAGTCGGCCGGGTCATAGTCGCCGCTGGCCAGCGACGAGCGTGCCGCCCCCCGACGGGGATCCGAAGGCCGGGCCATCGCGCCGGGTTCACGATCGCCGTGGGCACGTCGGCGCCACCCCAGCCAGGCCAGAGCCCCCACCATCCCCAGCATGCCCAGGCCAAGGAGCCAGGGCGTCCCGGCACCCACATCCATGCTCAGCACTTGATCCCCACATGCAGGGCCACCACGCCGCCCGTCAGGTTGTGAACGTCCACGTGCCCGAAGCCCGCCTGCTTCATCATGGACTTCAAGGTCTGCTGGTCGGGGTGCATGCGGATGGATTCGGCGAGATAGCGGTAGCTCTCGGCATCGCCCGCCACCCATTGCCCCAGTCGGGGCAGCACGTTGAAGGAATACCAGTCGTAGGCCTTGGACAGGGGGGCCGCCACCTTCGAGAACTCCAGCACGAGCAGTTTGCCTCCCGGTGCAAGCACCCGGCACATCTCGGTCAGGGCCCGGTCCTTGTGCGTCATGTTGCGCAAGCCGAAGGCCACGCTCACGACATCGAAACGGTTGGACGCAAAGGGCAGCTGCTCGGCATCGCACAAGACCGTGGGCAGCAGCAGGCCGCGATCCGTCAGGCGATCTCGGCCCACACGCAGCATGGCTTCGTTGATGTCGGTATGCACCACCGTGCCGGAGGGTCCCACACGCTGGGCAAAACCTATTGCCAGATCACCCGTCCCTCCAGCGATGTCGAGCACCTGCTGCCCCGCGCGGGCGCCGGACACTGCCAAGGTGTAGGCCTTCCAGACCCGGTGCAGCCCCGCCGACATGAGGTCGTTCATGAAGTCATAGCGCGAAGCCACGGAGTCGAACACGCCGCGCACGCGCTGCGCCTTCTCGGCCTCGTCAACCGTCTGGAATCCGAAATGGGTGCTGCTCATGGTGAACATCCTAAGTGTCGGCCGTCATGAATGCTGCGACAACCCCGAGATGCAGCGGGGCTTGCGCGCTCGGGTTTCAGTGATGATGACCGCAGGAAGCAGCAGCAGCGGCCGGCATCGGCGCGTCACGATCGACGCCGGCATCGGCGAGGCGACGCTCGTAGTCGGACCAGAGCTTTTCTTGCTGGGCTCCCAGGAAGTAGAGGTAGTCCCAGGAGAAGATGCCCGAGTCGTGCCCATCGCTGAAGGTGGGTTGGACGGCATAGTTGCCCACGGGCTCCAGCGAGGTGATGCCAACCTCCCGCTTGCCCGTCTGCAGCACTTCCTGTCCAGGACCATGGCCCTGCACCTCGGCTGACGGCGAATACACCCGCATCAGCTCGAACGGCACGCGGAAATGAGCGCCGTCGCTGAAACGCAGCTCGAGCACACGCGACTGCTGGTGCACCGTGATCTCGGTGGGCGTGGGGGTGGATTTTTCAAGGCCGGCCATGGGATCCATCTCCGGCACCTCCGGGGTGCCGCTGGGGAAAACTCAAGTGCTCACGAGCACCAGGCGGGGCGTTGCGCCTCAGAATGCCAGGGACACGTTCACGTGAAGTTTATCGTCCCCCTGGGTCGGCGCGGTCGGATTGGCCCCGGCGTCAGCACGGCTGCCGGTCACCACCCGGCCGTAGTCGGCCCTCAGGCTGGCACCGTTGGCGTGGGCGTAGCGCACCCCCAGACCCACGCTGGTGAGCCGATCCTTGCGGCGACGAACCGGGCTGTCGGTGAGGTCGCTGTAAACGGCCCCCGTGTCGATGAAGGCGAGCAGACGCAGGCCTTGCCACAGCGGCGGGGTGCGCCCCTCCAGCGTGGCGGCCCAGCCGCTGTCGCCATACAGCGCTCGATCGGGTACTCCGCGGATCGAGCCGATGCCGCCAAGACCGAAGGCTTCCCCCGCCAGCAGCAGATCGGGACTGTACTGGGCGTGAAGGCGAGCCAGCCCCTGCCACCCCTCTCCCCATTCGGTGGTGGCGTCCAATGCCGCCCGCCAGACCTTCCAATGGGTGGTCTCGATCTCCGCGTTTTCCGTCCGGTAGGCGGTCAGGTCGTTGCCCTCGCCGCGGGCAACGTTGGCGGCAAACCCGATCTCGTAGGACCACTGCGTGACCCCGGTGGCGGACCGCGCCGCATACTCCAGCGACAAGGGGCGCGAGCGCCGAACGCCTGTGGCCTGTGGCTGCCCTTCGAGGTCCGAGGCTTCGAAGCGCTTGTCGTCGATGGCCACCTGCCAGTAGGACTGACGCCCCACCGAGCGGTGGCCGACATGGTAGGCATAGCCCAGGCGCGTCTCGTGCCCCGGACCTGTCGAGTCAAAGCCTGCAAGGCCTCGGTCCGGGCGATCCACGCCAAAGCGGCCCACGACGTCAGAGCGGAAATGCTGTGCCTGCAGGACCCCTCCCCAGGCGGGGAATGGCACCTCGGCGCGAACACCGATCTGGCTGACCCTCGACGGACGGTCGGCAGACGTGGTGTAGGCCACCGACAGAAGCTCACCCCCCCCGAGGACATCGTGATGGCTGGCACCGACGTGGAGGCGGTCACGGCCGGTCTCGCGGGTCCCCGCGTTGCTCCAGGAAGCCCCCAGCGACCAGGGGCGGGACTCCTGCACGCGGACCCGCGCGGTCACGGTGTCGGTTGCGGCATCGGGCACCCAGTCCACCTCCATCTGGCGGGACGGGTTGCGCTGGGCGATCGCGAGCTCACGCGCCAGGCGCTGCGCGTTGGGAGAGGCTCGCTCCTGAAGCTCGGGCAGGGCCGCGCGCAGGGCGGCTTCATCGACGGACGCCCCCACCCCCACGAACTCCACGCGCGAAACCGTGCGGCGCAGGACGTTGAGGCTGATGGTGTCCGAAGGCGCCTGAACGGGCAGCACCACCCGGTAGTGCACATACCCACGATCGTGCAGGGCCCGCTCCAGACGCACCGCCGCCTGCTCCAGGACCTGGGCCGACGGCTGCTGACGCAGCAGAGGGGCCAGCAAGGCGGCGGTCTCTCCGGCACTCAAAGGGTTCTCGCCCATGATGGCGAAGCCCTTGAACCCACCTTCGGGGGTTTCAGGGGGCTCCTGCGCCCAAGCCGTGGTGCCCAGGGACAGGAGGGCGCCCGCCATGACCCTCAGCCATCCGGTCATCATGCCCGCCCTCTCGAAGACAGGCTCCCGGCAGCGCCCCATGGCGATGCGATGGAGGTGGATGGCAGGGTGTGCGTGAAAGACATGGGCCGAGACTGGCGGCAATTCAAGAAAGGCTCAGGTGCAAACTCCTGATTACATCACCGAAGCTGCCTGGGGCCAACCCTCTGAACGGGGAGTCCCGGCGCGGGAGTCGGCGCTCACACGCCCGCTTCAAACAGCCTGGACACACGGTGATCCACTTCAGGCAGCCTGGCGCGCACCTGCGCCAGGCGCAACGCATCGTCCGCTCGCTGTCGTGTGCCCCAGACCGGCTGCGGGAAATGGCCGTCCCAGTCGAAGCGGGCGATCACATGCCAGTGCAGGTGGGGCACCATGTTGCCCAGAGAGGCCAGGTTGATCTTGGTCGGGCACAGCACCTCGCGCAAGATCTCCTCGATGCCGACCAGGAGTTCCAGGCAACGCGCGCGCTCGGACGCGGCCAGGTCGCTCATCTCGGCCACGTGTTCACGGTGAACGAGGCGATAGAAGGCGGGATAGGCCTCATCGTCCACGCGGATGGCGCGCCAAGCGCCGTTGCAGGCCACCAGCAGACCGCCAGGGGATCGGCACAGTTCACACCCTGGCGCCGGCTGGCGAGCCGGGTCGAACACGAGCGTGGAAGACTCGGACATCGCCCGTGCGCTCACACCAGCACGCGCTCGATGCCGCCGTCGTTGGCGGCCTTCACGTAGGCCGGCATCCAGTCCTCACCCAGGATGTGGCGCGCCATCTCGACAACGATGTAGTCGGCTTCGAGCAGGCCGTTGTTCAGGTCCTCCCCGTAGCGCGTGAGCCCCTGCAGGCAGCTCGGGCAGGACGTGAGGATCTTGATGTTCTCCTGAGCGCGCACCGCCCCAGTGGCACGCAGCGCGGCTTCACCCTTGCGGATCTCCTCTTCCTTGCGGAAGCGCACCTGGGTGGAGATGTCCGGTCGGGTCACCCCGAGGGTGCCCGACTCGCCGCAGCAGCGCTCGCTCTTGAGCACCTGCGGACCGACCAGCGCCTGCACGGTCTTCATCGGGTCCTGCAGCTTCATGGGGCTGTGGCAGGGGTCGTGGTACAGGTAGGCGCCCTGGCCGTCGAGCCTGATGCCCTTTTCCAGCAGGTATTCGTGGATGTCGACGATGCGGCAGCCGGGGAAGATCTTCTCGAACTCATAGCCCTGGAGCTGGTCATAGCACGTGCCGCAGCTCACCACGACGGTCTTGATGTCGAGGTAGTTCAGCGTGTTGGCCACGCGGTGGAACAGTACCCGGTTGTCGGTGATGATCTTTTCTGCTTTGTCGTACTGGCCTGAGCCTCGCTGGGGATAGCCGCAGCACAGGTAGCCCGGCGGCAACACGGTCTGCACACCGGCATGCCAGAGCATGGCCTGCGTGGCCAGGCCCACCTGGCTGAACAGGCGCTCCGACCCGCACCCCGGGAAATAGAACACCGCTTCCGTTTCGGGCGTCGTGGTCTTGGGGTTGCGGATGATGGGGACGTAGTTCTTGTCCTCGATGTCCAGCAGAGCCCGCGCCGTCTTCTTGGGCAAGCCGCCCGGCAGCTTCTTGTTGATGAAGTGGATCACCTGCTCCTTGACCGGGGCGGTGCCCACCGTGGCATGCGGTCGGGCCGTCTGCTTGCGCGCGACGCGCTTGAGCAGGTCGTTGGCCAGGCGCTGGGCCTTGAAGCCCACGTCCACCATGGCCGTGCGCAGCAGCTTGATGGTCTCGGGACGGGTGGCATTGAGCATCATCATCGCCATCCTGTTGCCCGGGCGGAAGCTCTTCTTGCCCATCTTGCGCAGGAGGTTGCGCATGTTCATCGACACGTCACCGAAGTCGATCTTCACCGGGCAGGGCGAGAGGCACTTGTGGCAGACCGTGCAGTGGTCGGCCACGTCCTCGAACTCTTCCCAGTGCTTGATCGACACGCCGCGACGGGTCTGCTCCTCGTACAGGAATGCCTCGACCAGCAACGAGGTGGCCAGGATCTTGTTGCGCGGGCTGTAGAGCAGGTTGGCACGCGGCACATGGGTGGCACACACCGGCTTGCACTTGCCGCAACGCAGGCAGTCCTTCACCGAATTGGCGATCTCGCCAATGTCCGACTGCTGCATGATCAGCGATTCGTGGCCCATCAGCCCAAAGCTCGGCGTGTAGGCGTTGGTGAGATCGGCATGCAGCGTCTCGCCCCCCACCGTCACGCCGCGCAGCAGCTTGCCCTTGTTGAAGCGGCCCTGGGGATCGACTCGCTGCTTGTAGGCAGCGAAGTCGCGGATCTCTTCGTCGGTGAGGAACTCGAGCTTGGTGATGCCGATGCCGTGTTCGCCCGAGATCACGCCATCGAGGCTGCGCGCCAGCTTCATGATGCGCGCCACCGCCTCGTGGGCAGTCTGCAGCATCTCGTAATTGTCGGAGTTGACCGGGATGTTGGTGTGCACATTGCCATCGCCGGCGTGCATGTGCAGCGCCACCCAGACGCGGCCGCGCAGGACCTCCTTGTGGATGCGCCGGCATTCGTCGAGGATGGGCGCAAACGCCGCGCCGGCAAACACCGTCTGCAGCGGCTTGAGGATCTGCGTCTTCCATGACGCGCGCAGGCTGTGATCCTGCAGCCGCTCGAAGATGCTGCGCTCACCGTCGGTTGGCACCACGTCGAGCTGGCTCATCCACTGAGCCCACAGTGCACGCACCTCGCGCAGCAGCGCCAGGGCCTGCTGCACACGGTCCTCCAGCAGCTCGGCGCTGGGGATCTCGCTGGCGTCATCGGTCTTGCCCAGTGGCAGGTGGCCTTGGGTGAAGAAGGCCTCCAACCGGTCGACCAGGGCCAGCTTGTTGCGCAGAGAGAGTTCGATGTTGATGCGCTCGATGCCGTTGGTGTACTCGCCCATCCTCGGCAGCGGGATCACCACGTCCTCGTTGATCTTGAAGGCGTTGGTGTGGCGGCTGATGGCGGCCGTGCGCTTGCGGTCGAGCCAGAATTTCTTGCGCGCATCGGCCGAGATGGCGATGAAGCCCTCGCCCGAGCGGGCGTTGGCGATGCGCACCACCTCCGAGGTGGCACGGGCCACGGCGTCCGGGTCGTCGCCGACGATGTCGCCAATCAGCACCATCTTGGGCAAGGTGCCGCGCTTGGACTTGGTGGCGTAGCCCACCGCCTTGAGGTAGCGGTCGTCCAGGTGCTCCAGCCCGGCGAGGATGGCACCGCCAGGCTTCTTTGCCTCGGCGAACATGAAGTCCTTGATCTCGACGATGCTGGGCACCGCCTCGCGGGCATTGCCGAAGAACTCCAGGCAGACGGTGCGCACATGGGCCGGCATGCGGTGCACGACCCAGCGCGCGCTGGTGATGAGACCGTCGCAGCCCTCTTTCTGGATGCCCGGCAGGCCGGCCAGGAACTTGTCGGTCACGTCCTTGCCCAGACCTTCCTTGCGGAAGGTCCGGCCCGGAATATCCAGCCGCTCGGTGCGGATCGGCGTCTTGCCGTCGGCTTCGAAGTAGCGCAACTCGAAGCTGGCCACCTCAACGTCGTGGATCTTGCCGAGGTTGTGATTCAGGCGCACCACCTCCAGCCACTGGGCCTCGGGTGTGACCATGCGCCAGGAGGCGAGGTTGTCCAGGGCGGTGCCCCAGAGCACGGCCTTCTTGCCACCTGCGTTCATCGCGATGTTGCCGCCCACGCAGGAGGCCTCGGCCGACGTGGGGTCCACCGCAAACACGAAGCCTGCGCGCTCGGCGGCATCGGCCACCCGCTGGGTGACGACGCCCGCTTCGGTCCAGACAGTGGGCACCGGATGGTCCACGCCGGGCAGCGTCACCATCTCGACCTCGGTCATGGCCTCGAGCTTTTCGGTGTTGATCACCGCGCTCTTCCAGGTCAGCGGCACGGCCCCGCCAGTGTAGCCGGTACCGCCCCCGCGCGGGATGATGGTCAGGCCCAGTTCGATGCAGTCCTTCACCAGGGCGGCCATTTCGGCCTCGGTGTCGGGCGTGAGCACGACGAAGGGGTATTCGACGCGCCAGTCGGTTGCGTCGGTGACGTGGGACACCCGGCTCAGACCATCGAACTTGATGTTGTCGCGCTGGGTGTGTCGGCCCAGCACACGGGTGGCGCGTCGGCGCAGGGCGTCCACCTCGTCGAAGCCACGGGCGAAGGATTCCACCGCAGCCCGTGCCGCCACCAGCAGTTCGCCCACCAGAGCATCGCGCTCAGGGTCGGCCTGGGGCGTGCGGCGCTTTTCCACCTCGCGCAGCCGGTGATGCAGGGCCTCGATCAGCAACCGGCGGCGACGCGGGTTGTCGAGCAGGTCATCCTGCAAGTAGGGGTTGCGCTCGACCACCCAGATATCACCGAGCACCTCGTACAGCATGCGGGCGGAGCGTCCCGTCTGGCGCTCTTCCCGCAGAAGCTGCAACACCTCCCAGGCACGCGGGCCCAGCAGCCGGATGACGATCTCGCGATCCGAAAAGGAGGTGTAGTTGTAGGGGATCTCGCGCAGCCGGGGCGGCGCGGCGAGGGCGGCCTCGGCCGCAGGGGCGGCAAGGTCCTTCAGGGGCAGCGGTGCATTCATGGGCGCCTGGCGCGTGGGGCTTGTGGATTTTCGGACGCGCAAAGGGCAATCGTACCGCAGCGCAGCACAGCGCCGGGACACCCCCGAACGAAACCGCACCGGCCCCGGGCCTACTGGTGCGGGCGCCCCTCAACGCTCCTGCATCTTTGAGTCAGGACAAACCATGGGACTTACCCGGTTGCGATACCCCCGCGATCCGTGACAGAAACGCTCCTGTCATAAACAGGCACTAGCCTTCGCGGGCTTTGTTTCTACCCGCACACCTTTCACGGAGTTGTCATGAAACTGAAATCTCTCGCTCTTTCCGCGGCCATCGTCGCCGTCACGGCCGCGCCGGCCCACGCCCAGGTGGAAATCCAGTGGTGGCATTCGATGGGCGGCGCGCTGGGCGAGTGGGTGAACGACCTGGCCAAGGACTTCAACAGCAGCCAGACCGCCTACCGCATCGTCCCCACCTTCAAGGGCAGCTATGACGAGTCGATGACGGCGGCCATCGCCGCCTTCCGCGCGGGCAACGCCCCTCACATCCTGCAGGTGTTCGAGGTGGGCACGGCCACGATGATGGCCAGCCGCAACGCCATCGTGCCCGTGGGCGAGGTGATGAAGAAGGCTGGCGTGACCTTTGACCCGGATGCCTATGTGCCAGCCGTGGCGGGGTATTACACGGCCCCCAACGGCCAGATGCTGAGCTTCCCCTTCAACAGCTCGACCACCGTCTTCCACTACAACAAGGACGCCTTCAAGGCGGCCGGCCTGGACCCGAACGCGCCTCCCAAGACCTGGCCCGAGGTGGCCCTGGCGGCCGCCAAGCTCAAGGCCAGCGGCCACAAGTGCCCCTTCACCACCAGCTGGGTGAGCTGGACCCAGCTGGAGAGCTTCTCGGCCTGGCACAACACCGAGTTTGCGACGATGGGTAACGGCATGCGTGGCATGAATGCCCGCCTGACCTTCAACAGCCCGCTGCACGTGCGCCACATCGAGAACCTGGGCAACATGGCCAAGCAAGGCCTGTTTGTCTACAAGGGCCGCGGCAACGCCGCAGACGCCACCTTCGTCTCCGGCGAGTGCGCCATGACCACGGGATCGTCTGCGCTGTATGGCAACATCAAGCGCAACGCCAAGTTCGAGAGCGGCATCTCCACCCTGCCCTACTACCCCGACGTGCCGGGCGCTCCGCAGAACACCGTGATCGGCGGCGCCAGCCTGTGGGTGATGGCCGGCAAGAAGGACGAGGACTACAAGGGCGTGGCCCAGTTTTTCGCCCACCTGTCCAAACCCGAGGAAGCGGCCAAGAGCCACCAGCGCACCGGCTACCTGCCGCTGACCAAGGCCTCCTACGAGCTGACGGAGAAGTCGGGGTTCTACAAGCAGAACCCGGGCACGGACGTCTCGGTCGAGCAGATGATTCGCAAGACCACCGACAAGTCGCGCGGCATCCGCCTGGGCAACTTCGTGCAGATCCGTACCATCAACGACGAGGAACTCGAACAGGTCTGGTCGGGCCGCAAGACCGCCAAGCAAGCCCTGGATGACGCGGTGCGCCGCGGCAACGAACAACTCGAGCGCTTCCAGCGCGCGAACAGCGGCCGCTCGTAAAATCGCGCCCTTTTGCCCGGACACCCGTCCGGGCCCTGACTTTCCCGCGCCTGCCCATGCCCCGTGCATGCGGCAGGCGTTGACTGTTTGAACCCATGGAAAAACGCGTCCGATTCAAGTCCTGGTGGTTGCCCTGGCTGCTGGTAGCCCCCCAGATGGCCGTGGTGCTGATCTTTTTCTTCTGGCCGGCAGCGCAGGCGCTCTACCAGAGCGTGCTGAGCCAGGACGCTTTCGGCATGTCCACAGAGTTCGTCGGCCTGGAGAACTTCGAGCGGCTGATCAACGACGAGACGTATATCGCGTCCTTCCGGACCACGGCCGTGTTTTCGATTCTGGTCGCGGTGGTCGGCCTGTCCGTCTCGCTGCTGCTGGCCGTGATGGCCGACCGCGTGCTCAAAGGGGCGGGTTTCTACAAGACCCTTCTGATCTGGCCCTATGCCGTGGCTCCGGTGGTGGCCGGGGTGCTTTGGCTGTTCATGTTCGCCTCACCCTTTGGCACCATCTCCTACTTGCTGCGCTTGCTGGGCCTGGAGTGGAATCACCTGCTCAACCCCAACCATGCGATGGCCCTGATCGTGATGGCCGCGGTGTGGAAGCAGATCTCCTACAACTTCCTCTTCTTCCTGGCCGGGCTGCAGTCCATCCCGAAATCGCTCATCGAGGCGGCGGCGATCGACGGCGCGGGTTTCTGGCGGCGTTTCTGGACCATCGTCTTCCCGCTGCTGTCGCCCACGACCTTCTTCCTGCTGGTCATCAACATCGTCTACGCCTTCTTCGACACTTTTGCCATCATCGATGCCGCCACGCAGGGGGGGCCCGGCAAGTCCACCTCCATCCTGGTCTATCGCGTCTACTACGACGGCTTCAAGGCGCTGGACATGGGGGGCTCGGCCGCGCAATCCGTGGTGCTGATGGCCATCGTGATCGGGCTGACGGTGATCCAGTTCCGTTTCGTCGAGAAAAAGGTGCAGTACTGACATGATCGAACGACGCCCGGGACTGACCTTCCTGTCCCACTTCATCCTGATCGTTGGCGTGGCCATCGTGGCCTTCCCGGTCTATCTGACCCTGGTCGCCTCGACACAGACCGCACAGGACATCGCATCCACCATCCCGATGTCCTTGCTGCCCGGCAGCAATCTATGGGAAACCTATCGGGTGGCCTTGTTCGGAGGCGAGACTGCGGCAGGCAGCACCTTGCCCCCTGCCCTGCCCATGATGTGGGTGAGCCTGGTGATGGCCCTGGTGATCGCGGTCGGCAAGATCGCCATCTCGCTGCTCTCGGCCTTTGCCATCGTCTATTTCCGCTTTCCGCTGCGCAACCTCGTGTTCTGGATGATCTTCGTCACCCTGATGCTGCCGGTGGAGGTGCGCATCGGCCCGACCTACGAGGTGGTGTCCAACCTCGGCATGCTCAACAGCTATGCCGGCCTCACCATCCCGCTGATCGCCTCGGCCACGGCCACCTTCCTGTTCCGCCAGTTTTTCCTGACGGTTCCAGACGAGCTGGTCGAAGCCGCCCGGGTGGACGGCGCCGGGCCGATGCGCTTTTTCTGGGACGTGCTGCTGCCCATGTCGCGCACCAGCATCGCAGCGCTGTTCGTGATCCAGTTCATCTATGGGTGGAACCAGTACCTCTGGCCGTTGCTGATCACCACCAACGAGGACATGTACCCCATCGTGCTGGGTATCAAGCGCCTGGTCTCGGGCGAGTCCTACACGGAATGGAATGTGCTGATGGCCACCGCCTTCCTGGCCATGCTGCCCCCGGCCCTCGTGGTGATCCTGATGCAGAAGTGGTTCGTCAAGGGCCTGGTCGACACGGAAAAATAAGCAAGCAAAGACATGGCATCCCTCTCATTCAAGAACGTCATCAAGCGCTACCACCAGGGCAAGCAGTCGCTGCAGGTCATCCATGGGGTCAATGCGGAGATCGCCGACGGCGAGTTCATCGTCATCGTCGGCCCCTCGGGCTGCGGCAAGTCCACGCTGCTGCGCATGGTGGCCGGCCTGGAGGAAATCTCCGGCGGCGAGATCCTGATCGGCCCGCGGGTGGTCAACGAGCTGGAGCCGGCCGATCGCGACATCGCGATGGTCTTCCAGAACTATGCGCTCTATCCGCACATGAGCGTGTTCGACAACATGGCCTACGGCCTGAAGATCAAGAAGCTGCCCGCCGACGAGATCCGCCGCCGGGTGGACAAGGCCGCCGGCATCCTGGAGCTGTCGCACCTGCTCGACCGCAAGCCCCGCCAGCTCTCGGGCGGCCAGCGCCAGCGCGTGGCCATGGGCCGGGCCATCGTGCGCGAGCCCCAGGTCTTCCTCTTCGACGAACCGCTGTCCAACCTGGACGCCAAGCTGCGCGTGCAGACCCGGCTGGAGATCCAGAAGCTGCACCGCGAGCTGGGCATCACCTCGCTGTTCGTCACCCACGACCAGGTCGAGGCCATGACCCTGGCCCAGCGCATGATCGTCATGAACGCGGGCAACATGGAACAGTTCGGCACACCCGACGAGGTTTATGCCCGCCCGGCCACCACCTTCGTGGCCGGATTCATCGGCTCACCGCCGATGAATCTGCTGGAAGGCCAGGCCACGGGCTCGGGGCGCTATGCCGTCGGCGGCATCGAGATCGACCTGCCCAAAGACACCTCGGCCCCGGTGACGGGCCCCGTGATCCTGGGGGTGCGGCCCGAACACCTGATCCTGGGTGACCAGGGCTGGCCGCTGGTGGTCGAGATGGTCGAGGTGCTCGGCGCCGAACGATTGATCTATGGCAAGCTGGGGACGGCGTCCGTGGTCGTGCGAGCCGACGACAGCCACCAGCACCCGCAGGTCGGTGAAACCCTTTACATGACGGCGCAGCCGACCAAACTGCACTGGTTCGACGCGAACACCCACCGGCGCATCGCATGAACTGGCCCTACCCCTTGTGGATCGCCCATCGCGGCGCGGGCAAGCTGGCGCCCGAGAACACGCTGGCGGCATTTCGTCATGGGGCGAGTTTCGGCTATCGCGCTTTCGAATGTGACGTGAAGCTCAGCGCAGACGGCCAGCTTTTCCTGCTGCACGATGCCACGCTGGATCGCACCACCGATGGCCAGGGCGTGGCCGGCACACTGGACTGGGCGACCTTGAGCCGCCTGGATGCAGGGGGGTGGCACGGGCGGTCGTACGCAGGCGAACCGCTGCCCACGCTGGAGGCGATCGCGCGTTATGTGCTGCGCAATGGTTTCGTGCTCAACATCGAGATCAAACCCACACCAGGCACCGAGGCAGCCACCGGCGCCGCCGTCGCCCGGCGCTGTGCGGAGCTCTGGGCCGCGTCGCGCACGCCAGCGGTGGCGCCTCCGCTGCTCACGTCCTTCCAGCCGGCTGCTCTGGAGGCGGCCCTGGCTGAAGCGCCCGAGTTGCCCCGCGGTCTGCTGCTCGAGCAGTGGCGCGAGGGCTGGCTCGATCAGGCCCGTGCCTTGCAATGCCGCGCGGTGGCGGCCTTGTATGCGCTTTTCGATGCCACCAGCATCGAGGCCATCCACGCGGCAGGCATGAAGGCCCTGGCCTACACCGTGAACGACCCGGCCGAGGCGCGTCGCCTGGTGGGCTTGGGCATCGACGGGATCATCACCGACGCAGTCGACCGTTTCTCGCCGGGCACCGGCATCCACGACTGAGTCAGGGGGCTTCTCGCTTCCATGGTGGACGGAGGCAGGCCCGCCTCTCATAATGGGCCGAACCGTCCGGCGACACCCGCTGCGCAACCCGCGTGCCGGGTGGCCCGGCACGGACTTCGCCCATCGACCATGTGTGCGACCGCCCTGCCCCGGATCCTGCGGTGGATCACCACCACCCTGGGGATGTCCTTGTGCCTCACGGCCGCCGCGGCAGACCCTCCGCCCCGCCCCACGACCCCTCCCTCCGTCACGCTGATCACCGTGGAAGGGGCCATCGGTCCCGCCACGGCCGAGCATGTGCGGCGCGGTCTGGCCCATGCGCAACGTGACGGCGCCCAGCTGGTCGTGCTGCAGATGGACACCCCCGGTGGGCTCGACACCTCGATGCGCCGCATCATCCGTGACCTTCTGGCCTCGCCCGTGCCGGTGGCCAGCTTCGTGGGTCCCAGCGGGGCACGCGCCGCCAGCGCCGGCACCTACATCCTCTACGCCAGCCACATCGCGGCCATGGCACCGGGCACGAATCTCGGGGCTGCCACGCCGGTGGCCCTCGGCGGCCCGGCCGAACCCGCACAACGCCCCTCGCGGGCGCCGGCGCCTGCCGCGTCCGGCGCCTCGGCCCCCGACCGCGGCGAGGGCCCGACGCCCAGCGTATCGGGCCAGAAGCAGCTCAGCGATGCCGTGGCCTACATCCGCTCACTCGCCCAGATGCGCGGGCGCAACGTGGAGTGGGCCGAGAAGGCAGTGCGCGAGTCCGCAAGCCTCAGCGCCGCCGAAGCCCTGGCGCAGGGTGTCATCGAACACCTGGCCCGCGACGTGCCCGACCTGCTGAACCAGCTCGACGGCAAGACGGTGACCCTCGAGGGTCGGTCGCTCACGCTGCAGACCGCAGGCGCAGCCATCGTGCGCGAAGAACCCGACTGGCGCATCCGCCTGCTGGCCGTCATCACCGACCCCAGCGTAGCCCTCATCCTGATGATGGTGGGCATCTACGGCCTGTTCTTTGAATTCTCCAATCCGGGGGCGCTGGTGCCGGGCGTGCTGGGTGGCATCTGCCTGCTGGTGGGCCTGTACGCCCTGCAGCTGCTGCCGGTGAACTATGCAGGCCTGGCCCTGATGGCCCTGGGGCTGGCCTTCATGGCGGCCGAGGTGCTGATGCCCAGTTTCGGCATCCTGGGCCTGGGGGGCATCGCGGCCTTCGTGCTGGGGGCCATCATCCTGATCGACACCGAGGTGCCGGGTTTCGGCATCCCGTTGGGGTTGATCGCCGCGATGGCCGTGCTCAGCGCCGGCGTGATGATCGGCCTGGCCGGCATGGCGGTGCGATCGCGTCGCCGGGCCGTGGTCAGCGGAGACGCCAACGTTGTGGGCCAGGCTGCACGGGTGGTCGCCTGCGGCCCTGAAGGCGCCTGGGTCGAGGTGGCCGGTGAACGCTGGCGGGCTCGCAGCGCAGCCCCATTGCGCGAGGGCCAGAGGGTTCAGGTGAGCACCCGCGACGGCCTGACGCTCGATGTGATTCCAACCGACACACCTCAAGGAGAAGGATCATGATCCTCGACTTCGGCAACCTCGGATTCGGCAGCTTGCTGCCCATTGCCGTGCTGGCGCTGATCGCGGCGTCCTTGCGCATCCTGCGCGAATACGAACGCGGGGTGATCTTCCAGCTCGGGCGCTTCTGGAAGGTCAAGGGCCCAGGCCTCGTGATCGTGATTCCCGGCGTGCAGCAGATGGTCAAGGTGGACCTGCGCACCATCGTGCTGGACGTGCCCACCCAGGACGTGATCTCGCGCGACAACGTCTCGGTGCAGGTCAATGCCGTGGTCTATTTCCGCGTGGTCGATCCGCAGAAGGCCATCATCCAGGTCGAGAACTTCATGGTGGCCACCAGCCAGCTGGCCCAGACCACCCTGCGTGCCGTTCTGGGCAAGCATGAACTGGACGAGATGCTGGCCGAGCGCGAGCGGCTCAACCTGGACATCCAGCAGGTGCTGGATGCGCAGACCGATGCCTGGGGCATCAAGGTGGCCAATGTCGAGATCAAGCATGTGGACCTGAATGACTCCATGGTGAGGGCCATTGCCAAGCAGGCCGAAGCGGAACGCGAGCGGCGCGCCAAGATCATCCATGCCGAAGGCGAACTGCAGGCCTCCGAGAAGCTCATGCAGGCCGCCCACATGCTGTCTTCCGAACCCGGCGCCATGCAGCTTCGCTACATGCAGACCCTGAGCACCATCGCCGGGGACAAGGCGTCCACGATCGTCTTTCCCATGCCCATCGACCTGCTGACGCTGATCAAGCAGGCGGGGCAGGCCAAGGACACGAAGTGAGTCTGCGCTAGGGCGTGTTCACACTAATTGCGATGATGGTCGGGGCATTGGACACTTGGGGGCATGGAAATCACGCCCGAGCAATTCGCTGCC
>NZ_PSNX01000021.1 GCF_002930615.1 Caldimonas caldifontis
CAGCGAATTGCTCGGGCGTGATTTCCATGCCCCCAAGTGTCCAATGCCCCGACCATCATCGCAATTAGTGTGAACACGCCCTAGTCATCGCTGATAGCAGGAACAAGGGAAAGAACACCAACGTTTCCCACTCGATCTTTACCCAACGCTACTCGGCAGCAGGGGATCCATACAACAGGATCGTGGAGGTCCCTACTTTCGGGCACAGTGACAATCATGCGGGCCTACAACTCACAGATGTTCTTTGTTCGGCACTCTTGTTCCCAATAGCTGTGTATCGTTGTGCGTCAACTGCCTTGACCAACCAAACACACTGCTCTCCTCACTACGCAAAGCTTGTGGAGAAGTTTGGGCCTCGGTTGCAAGCGCTCCAGCACAGATTCCGCGATCAAAACGGCCACTGGCACGGCGGTATATCTTTGACCGACCGCGTATCTCATCGGCCTTCGACGGTTCTCTTCGGCTAATACGCCAGGGCCTGCAATCCGCAAACGTCTTGTGTTAGGGGCACACGGCGCACCGCACTTACCGTGCCCCCAACCTCTGCGACACCGCCCGCGCGCACTCGCGCAGGGCTTGCGCCAGTTCGCCGTCCCAGCGTGTGTCGAACACCCCCGAGGGCCCGATGGCGGTGACGGCCATCACCATGTGGCCGGCGTGATCGAACACCGGGGCCGACATGGCGCTCACGCCCTGGATCACGGCACCTTCGGAGCGGCTCATGCCGTGGGCGCGCACCTCGGCCAGGGTGGGTTCGAAGTCTTCCCAGCGGGGCAAGGGCTTGGGTGGAGGCATGCCAGGCTGGGTGCGCAGGCCCAAGGTTTTTTCGCGGGCGCGCTCCTCTTCCAGGGCCGCCCGCACCTTCTCGGCCGGCAGATAGGCCGAGAACAGGCGGCCCGAGGCCGTGCCGGGCAGCGATTCCACCGTGCCGTGGCGCATGTTCACATGCACCGCGGCGGGTGATTCTTCGATGCGCACGATGGTGGGGCCGCGCGAGCCCCACACCGCCACAGCCACAGTGTGACCGATGCGCTGGGCCAGGTCGGCGATCAGCGGCGTGGCAATGCGCACCGGGTCGGCCTGCTGCAGGGCGATGAGGCCGAGCTGCAGCGCCAGCGGCCCCAGGCCATAGTGGCCGCTCGCCTCGTGCTGCTCGATCAGACCGATCTTGCCGAAGCTCACCAGGTAGGGGTGGGCCTTGGCCGGCGCCATGCCGGCCTCGCGGGCGAGGTCCTTCAGCGGCAGCGGCCGGCCGGCATGGGCCAGGGCCCGCAGCAGCTGCCCCCCCACCTCCACGCTCTGGATGCCGCGCCGGTCGCGTTCGGCCTTCGCGTTGTTGTCGTCCACGGTCTATGTTCTTTCCAGGCCCGTCGAGCCTTGATCCTTGAGATCAGGGTTTACCCGCGATTCGGGTGGCCACTCATCAAATTCATTAGACATTAGCAAACAAGTTGACTACGATCAAGCGAAGTTCAGCCATATCGAATCGCTTCATCTAAGACGAATTTTGCGATCAACCCAGCCGCCCACGTGCAGGAGCCCCCATGAGCCAGAAAGCCTTTGCCAGCCAGGCCGACCTTGAGGAGAAGCAGGTCAGCTTCACCAAGCTGTCGGACAATGCCTATGCCTACACCGCCGAGGGCGACCCCAACACCGGCGTGATCATCGGCGACGACGCGGTGATGGTGCTCGACACCCAGGCCACGCCCGCGATGGCGCAGGACGTGATCCGCCGCATCCGCGAGGTCACCGACAAGCCCATCAAGTACGTGGTGCTCACCCACTACCACGCGGTGCGCGTGCTGGGCGCCTCGGCCTACCAACCCGAACACATCATCGCCAGCCACGACACGCTCGACCTCATCCGCGAGCGCGGTGAGCAGGACAAGGCCAGCGAGATCGGCCGCTTCCCGCGCCTGTTCCGCAACGTCGAGACGGTGCCGGCCGGCCTGACCTGGCCCACCCTCACCTTCAGCGGCAAGATGACGCTGTGGCTGGGCCAGCTGGAAGTGCAGTTGCTGCAACTGGGCCGCGGCCACACCAAGGGCGACACCGTGGCCTGGCTGCCGCAGCAGAAGATCCTGTTCTCGGGTGACCTGGTGGAGTTCGACGCCACGCCCTATGCGGGCGACGCCTACTTCAAGGACTGGCCGCAGACGCTGGACAACATCGCCGCCCTGAAGCCCGAAAAGCTCGTGCCCGGTCGCGGCGCGGCACTGACCACGCCCGAGCAGGTGCAAGCCGGCCTGGCTGGCACGCGCAGCTTCATCGCCGACGTGTACGCCAGCGTGCAGGAAGGTGTTGCGGCGGGCAAGGACCTCAAGACCGTCTACAAGGACACCTACGCCAGGCTCAAGCCCAAGTACGGCCACTGGGTGATCTTCGACCACTGCATGCCCTTCGACGTGACGCGCTGCTACGACGAAGCCACGCAGTACACCGACCCGCGCATCTGGACGGCCGAGCGCGACCGCCAGATGTGGGAGGCGCTGGAGTCATGAAGGTCGCCGAGCTGGCCCGGGCCCACGGCCAGGGCATGGACTACCAGGCAGTGAGCTTCGACTACGAACGCTCACCCGACCAGGATGCGGCCGCACCGGTGCGCCACCCCGTGGTGGTGGTGGGTGCCGGCCCCGTGGGCATGAGCCTGGCCATCGATCTGGCCCAGCAGGGCGTGCCCGTGGTGCTGCTCGACAACGACTGCAAGCTGTCGGTGGGCTCGCGCGCGATCTGCTTTGCCAAGCGCACGCTCGAGATCTTCGACCGCCTGGGTTGCGGCGACCGCATGGTGGACAAAGGCGTGTCGTGGAACGTGGGCAAGGTCTTCTTCCGCCAGGAACAGATCTACGGCTTCAACCTGCTGCCCGAATCGGGCCATGAGCGCCCGGCCTTCATCAACCTGCAGCAGTACTACGCCGAAGGTTACTTGGCCGAGCGCATTGCAGAGCTGCCGCTGATCGACCTGCGCTGGAAGCACGCCGTGACCGGCGTGCAGCCGCAGGGTGACCACGTGGTGGTGACAGTGGACACGCCTGAGGGCCCCTACACGCTGGAAGCGGGCTACCTCATCGCCTGCGACGGCTCGCGCTCGCCGGTGCGCGGCATGATCGGCCAGGAAAGCCAGGGGCGTGTGTTCCGCGACCGCTTCCTGATCGCCGACGTGAAGATGAAACCCGGTGGCTTCCCCACCGAGCGCTGGTTCTGGTTCGACCCGCCCTTCCACCCCCACCAGAGCGTGCTGCTGCACCGCCAGCCGGATGATGTGTGGCGCATCGACTTCCAGCTCGGCTGGGAGGCCGACCCCGAGGAAGCCAAGAAGCCCGAGAACGTCATCCCGCTGGTGAAGGCGCTGCTGGGCGAGGACGTGCCCTTCGAGCTGGAGTGGGTGAGCGTGTACACCTTCTCGTGCCTGCGCATGCCGGCCTTCCGCCACGGCCGCGTGATCTTCGCGGGCGACTCGGCCCACCTCGTGTCGCCGTTCGGCGCACGCGGTGCCAACTCCGGCGTGCAAGACGCCGAGAACCTCGCCTGGAAGCTGGCCACCGTGCTGCGCGGCCAGGCCGGCGAGGCGCTGCTCGACAGCTACGGCGCCGAGCGCGAGTACGCCGCCGACGAGAACATCCGCAACTCCACGCGCGCCACCGACTTCATCACACCCAAGAGCGAGGTGAGCCGGCTCTTCCGCGACGCGGTGCTCGACCTGGCCAAGGAGCACGCGTTTGCGCGCAGCCTGGTCAACAGCGGTCGGCTCTCGGTGCCGGCCACGCTCGCCGAGTCACCGCTGAACACCCCCGATGCCGACCGCTTCGAAGGCCGCATGCGCCCCGGTGCCCCGGCCGCCGACGCGCCCGTGACGGTGGACGGCCAGCCCGGCTGGCTGCTGCGCCAGCTGCAGGGCTCGCGCTTCGCCGCGCTGGTGTTCGACGGCCCCGCGGCGCAGGCGCAGATCGCCACCCTGCGCGCCGCGGCTGAAGGCCTGGCCGCGCTCGACGTGCTGCTGGTGGGCGAGGCCGCCCGCGCGGTTGACGGCGCGCTCGGCGTGGTCGATGCCGAAGGCCTGGTCGCCCAGCGCTACGACGCCCAGCCCGGCACCGTCTACCTGCTGCGCCCCGACCAGCATGTGTGCGCCCGCTGGCGCCAGCCCTCGGCCGACGCCGTGCGCACCGCCCTGCGCCGCGCGCTGGCCCTGCATTGAAAGGCGCTGCCATGTCGCTCATCACCACACCCCACCTCGACGCGCCCGACGACTTCTATGAAGCGCTGATCGACGCGCACCGTGAACTC
This sequence comes from Caldimonas caldifontis, assembly GCF_002930615.1. GTDB lineage: Bacteria > Pseudomonadota > Gammaproteobacteria > Burkholderiales > Burkholderiaceae_C > Caldimonas > Caldimonas caldifontis. The sequence goes on from NZ_PSNX01000021.1 coordinate 4,285, forward strand.
ACCACCGCGCAAAGCCACGAGCTGAACGCCAAGCTCGTGCTGCTGCTGGCCAACCACATCGGCGACACGGCCGTGCTGCGCCAGGCCCTCGACGCCGCACGCGCCAGTGTGCTCTCTTCCCCCTCCACTGCAGGATGATGTCCATGACTGACGCCCCCCTGTCCTATCTCAGTGGCTTCGGCAACGAATTTGCCACCGAAGCCGCCCCCGGCGCCCTGCCCATCGGGCGCAACAGCCCGCAGCGCGCGCCCTTCGACCTGTATGCGGAGCTGATCTCAGGCACCGCCTTCACCGCGCCGCGCGCGGCCAACCGCCGCACCTGGCTCTATCGCCGCCAACCCTCGGTGGTGACGGGCGCCTACCAGCCCTACGAGCAGCCGCTGTGGACCACCGGCGCCGCCGGCGGCGTGGTGGTGCCGCCCGAGCCGCTGCGCTGGAACCCCTTCCCGATGCCCGAGGCCGCGCATGACTTCGTCGATGGCCTGCGCACGGTCGTGGCCAATGGCGATGCCGACGCGCAGACGGGCATCGCCGCGCATGTGTACCTGGCCAGCCGCTCGATGGATCGCCGTGCGCTGGTGAATGCCGACGGTGAGATGCTCTTCGTGCCGCAGCAGGGCCGGCTGCGCCTGGTCACCGAACTGGGCGTGCTCGAAGCCAAGCCGGGCGAGATCGCCCTGGTGCCGCGCGGCATGGCCTTCAAGGTGGAGCTGCCCGACGGCCCCTCGCGCGGCTACGTGTGCGAGAACTACGGCGCTTTCTTCCGCCTGCCCGAACTCGGCCCCATCGGCTCGAACGGCCTGGCCAACGCGCGCGACTTCCTCACCCCCGTGGCGGCCTGGGAAGATGGCGCGGGCGAATACGAGATCATCAAGAAGTTCGGCGGCCGCCTGTGGCGCAGCACGCAAGGCCACACACCCTTCAACGTGGTGGCCTGGCACGGCAACCTCGTGCCCTTCAAGTACGACACCGCGCACTTCATGACGATCGGCTCGATCAGCTACGACCACCCCGATCCGTCGATCTTCACCGTGCTGACCTCGCCCTCGGACACCCCGGGCACGGCCAACTGCGATTTCGTGATCTTCCCGCCGCGCTGGATGGTGGCCGAGGACACCTTCCGTCCGCCCTGGTACCACCGCAACCTGATGAGTGAGTTCATGGGCCTGGTGTATGGCCAGTACGACGCCAAGCCCGAAGGCTTCAAGCCCGGCGGCGCCTCGCTGCACAACTGCATGGTGCCCCACGGCCCCGACGCCGAGGCCTTCGAGAAGGCCAGCACCGCGCCGCTGTCGCCGCACAAGCTCGACAACACCCTGGCCTTCATGTTCGAAAGCCGCTACCGTTTCGTGCCGACCCAGTACGCCATGACGTCCGGCACGCTCGACACCGCCTATGCCCACTGCTGGCAGGGCCTGAAGGACCAGTTCCGAGGAGCCAAGGCATGACCACCCGCCTGGATGACACCCACGACCCGGCCCTGATGTCCTGGGTCGAGACGGCCAACGATCCGGCCACCGATTTCCCGATCCAGAACCTGCCCATCGGCATGTTCCGGCGCACCGGCAGCCATGAGGCCTTCCGTCCCGGTGTGGCCATCGGCGACCAGATCGTGGACCTGAGCGCCGCGCGCCAGGCCGGGGCCCTGCCGGCCGATGTGGCCTCGGCCCTGAACGCCTGCGAGCCCGGCCAGCTCAACGCCTTCATGGCCCAGGGCCGGGCCGTGCGCGTGGCCTTGCGCCGGGCGCTGTCGCAGGGCCTGAAGCGCGGCAGCGCCCAGCAGGCGTTGCTGTCGAGTTGCCTCGTGCCCCAGGCCCAGGCCGAGTACGCCCTGCCCTGCCGCATCGACGGCTACACCGACTTCTACACCGGCATCCACCACGCCACCGCGGTGGGCAAGCTCTTCCGGCCCGACAACCCGCTGCTGCCCAACTACAAGTGGGTGCCCATCGGCTACCACGGCCGCACCTCGTCCATCGCAGTGAGCGGCCAGGCCTTCCGCCGTCCGCTGGGTCAGCTCAAGCCCCCCACAGCCGACACACCGGTCCTGGGCCCGAGCAAACGCCTGGACTACGAACTGGAGCTGGGCGTCTTCGTGGGCGCCGGCAACGCCCTGGGCGAGCCCATTGCCATTGAGCAGGCGGAAGACCACGCTTTCGGACTGGTGCTGCTCAACGACTGGTCGGCCCGGGACGTACAGGCCTGGGAGTACCAGCCCCTGGGGCCCTTCCTGGCCAAGAACTTCGCCACGACGATCTCGCCTTGGATCGTCACGATGGAAGCGCTCGAACCCTTCCGCAGCGCCTGGACCCGCGCCGAGGGCGACCCGCAACCCCTGCCCTACCTCGATTCGGCCGAGACCCGCGAACGTGGCGCCATCGACATCACGCTCGAGGTGTGGCTGCAGACACCGAAGATGCGGGAAAACGGCCAGGAACCGCAGCGGCTGATGCAGTCCAACTACCGCGACGCCTACTGGACGGTGGGCCAGATGATCGCCCACCACAGCATCAACGGCTGCAACCTCCAGAGCGGTGACCTGCTCGGCTCCGGCACCCAATCCGGCCCGGCCGATGACCAAGGCGGTTCGCTTCTCGAACTTACGTGCGGTGGATCCAAACCGGTGCGATTGGTGAACGGTGAGACTCGCACTTTCCTGGAGGATGGGGATACTGTCGTCCTGCGGGCGCGCTGCGAGCGGCCTGGTTTCCGCAGCATCGGTTTTTCCGACTGCCTGGGCACGGTGCTGCCGGCCCCGGAAGCCCCTCGACGCTGACCCCTCCCCGACCCCGACTGCCCACAACAAGGAGACTGAGACATGAAAACGCTGCTGAAGACCTGCGCAGTGGCCCTGACGGCCGCCTTCGGCCTGGCCGCCCAGGCCCAGGACGTGACCCTGCGCGTGCACCACTTCTGGCCTGCCCAGGCCATGCCGCCCACCAAGGTGCTGATGCCCTGGTGCGACAAGATCGCCGCCGAGTCGAACAACCGCATGAAGTGCCAGATCTTCCCGGCCATGCAGCTGGGTGGCACGCCGGCGCAGCTGATCGACCAGGCCCGTGACGGCGTGGTGGACATCGCCTTCACGCTGCCGGGCTACACCGCCGGCCGCTTCCCCATCATGGAGGTCTTCGAGCTGCCCTTCATGATCCGCTCGGCCGAGGCCGGCGCCCAGGCGGCCTGGGAGTTCTACGAGAAGTACGGCCAGAAGGAGTTCGCCTCCGTCAAGCCGCTGATGTTCTCGGTGCACGAGCCGGGCTATGTGCACACGCGCGACAAGCAGATCCGCACCCTGGCCGACTTCAAGGGCCTGAAGATGCGCGCGCCCACCCGCCAGACCAACCGCCTGCTGGCCAGCCTGGGCGCCTCGCCCGTGGGCATGCCGCTGCCGGCCGTGGCCGAAGCGGTGAACAAGGGGGTGATCGACGGCTTCGTGCTGCCCTGGGAAGTGATCCCCTCGGTGCGCCTGCACGAGATGGTGAAGTTCCACACCGAAACGCCGGACAACCGCCCGGCGCTGTACACCTCGGTGTTCGTGCTGGCGATGAATCCGGCCAAGTACAACAGTCTGCCGGCCGACCTGAAGGCCATCATCGACCGAAACAGCGGCGCCGGCTTCTCGGCCTCGGCCGGCAGGACCTGGGACGCCGCGCGCGCCCCGGGGCGCAAGCCCGCGGAAGACCGCGGCAACACCTTCTATACCCTGCCGAACGAGGAAGTGGACAACTGGATCAAGGCCTCGGCCCCTCTGTATGACGACTGGGTGGCTGCGATGGACAAGGCCGGCCTGCCGGGCAAGCAGATGCTGGAAGACGCCCGTGCCATGATTGCCAAGCATCAGAAGTAATCCCCTCACCGGGACGAACGACGCGCACTGACAATCAGCCGTGTCGTCGGACAAGGGCGGACGTGTCTGAAGGCACGCCCGCCCTTTTTTGGAGCCCACCCGCATGTACTCACTCCTACGATGGACCTCGATGGTCTTTGCGCTCGTCGGCGGCCTGGCCGCAGCCGCTGTCGGCTGCATGACCGTGGCCAGCATCGTGATGCGCGCCCTGTGGTCCACCCCCATCCAGGGTGATATCGAGCTCACCCAGTTCGGCATCGCGCTGGCCATCTCGCTGTGCCTGCCCTGGTGCCAGCTGCACGGCGGCAACATCATCGTGGACTTCTTCACCCTGAAGGCCTCCGAGCGCAGCCGCCAGGTGCTGGACGGCATCGGCGCCCTGCTGCTGGCCGCGATGGTGATCCTGCTGGCCTGGCGCACCGGTGAAGGCGCGGTGTCGGTCAAGGAAGCCGGCGAGACCTCGATGATCATGGGCCTGCCCATGTGGATCGTCTATGCGGTGCTGGCCCCCGGCCTGGCGCTGACCGCCCTGGTGGCGATCTACCAGGCCCTCATGCATTTCCTCGGTCGCGAGTCGGAGGCCACGGCATGACCCCCACCATGATCGGCCTCGTGATGTTCGCGGCCATGCTGGGGCTGATGGCCCTGCGCATTCCCATTGCCGCCGCCATGTTCATCCCCGGTGCAGTGGGCTACTGGGCCATGACCAACGAGCTGGCCTTGCTCAACATGCTCAAGGGTTCGGCGGTGGCGCGGCTCACGGTCTATGACCTCTCGGTGATCCCGCTCTTCCTGCTGATGGGTCAGTTCGCCACGCAAGGTGGCCTGTCGCGGGCGCTGTTCAAGGCCGCTGCCGCCTTCATCGGGCACATCAAGGGCGGCCTGGGCATGGCGGCCATCATGGCCGCTGCCGGCTTCGGCGCGGTGTGCGGCTCTTCGGTCGCCACCACGGCCACCATCGGCCAGGTGGCCTACCCCGAGATGAAGGCGCACGGCTATTCGGGACGGCTGTCCACCGGCGTGCTGGCCACCGGCGGCTCGCTGGGCATCCTCATCCCGCCCTCGGTGCCGCTGGTGGTGTATGCCATCCTCACCGAACAGAACATCGCCAAGCTCTTCGCGGCGGCCTTCATCCCAGGCCTGATCGCGATGCTCGGCTACATCGTGGTGATCTACATCTATTGCCGCGTGCGGCCCGACCTGGCCACGGCCTCCGAGCCTACACCCTGGGCGCAGCGCTGGAAGGCCCTCGTCGCCGTGTGGCCCATCGCCACGATCTTCATCATGGTCTTCGGCGGCATCTACGCCGGCATCTTCACGCCCACCGAGGGCGCGGCCGTGGGCGCCATCGGCACCTTCATCGCGGGGCTCGCCTCGCGCGAGCTGGGGCTGGAGGGCATCAAACGCTCCTTCCTGGGCACGGCCGAAACCTCGGCGATGGTCTTCATGATCTTCCTGGGCGCCGACATGATGAACTCGGCCCTGGCGCTCACCCAGCTGCCCGCCAACCTGGCCGACTGGGTCTCGCACCTGCAGGTGCCGCCGCTGGCCATCGTGGCCACGCTGCTGGCCTTCTATGTGGTGCTGTGCTGCGTGATGGATGAGCTGTCGATGCTGCTGCTGACCATCCCCGTGGTCTTCCCGGCCATCATGGGCCTGGACCTCTTCGGGCTGGACATGCAGGAAAAGGCCATCTGGTTCGGCATCCTGGTGCTGATGATCGTGCAGATCGGCCTGATCACGCCGCCCGTGGGCCTGAACGTCTATGTGGTCAACAGCGTGTGCAAGGACGTGCCGATGAGCGAAACCTACCGCGGCGTGCTGCCCTTCCTGCTGAGCGACTTCCTGCGCGTGGCGCTGCTGCTCTTCTTCCCGTTCATCACCCTCGGCGTGGTGCGCTGGCTCTTCCCCTGAGTCCAGCGCTGCACCGCCTCAGGCTGGGCGCGCCTCGCGCGCGCCCAGCAGTTCATCGACGATGCTGAGCACTTCGCGCACATCCACGGGCTTGGTGAGGTAGCGCTGCGCACCCGCGTGCAGCGCCCCCTCGATCTGGTCCTGCAGTGCATCGGCCGACACCACCACCACCGGCACGTCGGCCGTGCGCGGATCGCTGCGCAACCGGGCCAGCACCTCCATCCCGTCCATGTCCGGCAGGTGCATGTCCAGCAGCACCAGGTCGGGTGAGCGGTCGCGGATGGAGGCCATGCCCTCGGCCGCCGTGGCCGAGACGCTCAGGTCGATCTGCGGGCGCTGGGCCAGCACGCCACGCATGACTTCGGCGTTGATCTCGTTGTCCTCGATGTAGTGCACACGGCGCGTGCCGTAGCTCGGCGCCACCGCACCCAGGTCGCCCCAGCCCGACACCGCGCCGCGGGCCGCAGCAGCACTGGGCAGCACCAGCGTGAAGGTGGAGCCCTCGCCCTCGGTCGAGTCCACCCGCAGTTCGCCGCCCATGCCTTCGGCCAGGCGCCGGCTGATGACGAGACCGATGCCCGTGCCGGCCACGCCCGAGGCCTCGCGCCCGAGGCGGTTGAACGGCTCGAACAGGTGAGCCATCTGCTCCGGGCTCAGCCCCATCCCGGTGTCCTGCACGGCGATCTCGACCACCTCACCTTCGGGGTGGCCCGGCCGCTCAGCCGCGCGGGCGCTCAAGGTCACCTTGCCGCCCTCGCGGTTGTACTTGACCGCATTGCTCAGCAGGTTGGTGAGGATCTGCTTCACCCGCGTGGCATCGCCCACCACCGCGAGGTCGCCCGCGCCCGTGTCGTCCAGTTCCACACGCACCCCTCGCTGCAAGGCCTCGGCCTCGACCAGCGCCACCGAATCACGCAGGAGGCGCCGCACCGGCAAGGCTTCGGTGTGCAGCTTCACCGTGCCCAGGTCGATGCGCGAGAGGTCCAGCACGTCGTTGATCATGTCCAGCAAGTGCCATCCGGCCGTCTGGATCTGCCCCAGCCACTCCTTCTCGCGCGCCGACTGCGACGCCCGCCCTTCCAGGCCCAGCAACTGGGCAAAACCCAGCATCGCATTGAGCGGGGTGCGCAGTTCGTGACTCATGCGCGAGAGGAAGTCACTCTTCGCGCGGTTCGAGGCCTCGGCCAGCTTGCGAGCCCGTTCGGCTTCCTCCAGCTTCAGGTGCTCGCTGATGTCTTCCACCACGCCCACCGTGCGATAGGGGCGTCCGGTGGCGTCGAAGAGCGGGCGCACCTGGATGCGCACCCACCGCACCTCGCCATCGCGGGTGAGATAGCGTTTGGTGCGGCGGTAGGTGGGCAGCTCGCCCGCGGCCATGCGCTGCAGCAGCGAGGTATCGGCCGAGCGGTCGGCCGGGTGCGTGAGGTCGGCCGTGGCCATGCGGCTGAGCTCTTCGGTGGTGTAACCGGTGAGCTGGCAGAACCCGGGATTCGCCTGGATGATGCGGCCCTGCAGGTCGGTGTAGACGATCCCGGTGGGCACGGTGTTGAAGATGTTGCGCAGGCGCTGCTCGCTTTCGCGCAGGGCAATCTCGGCGGAACTGCGCTCGGCGATCTCGCGCTGCAGCTGCGCGGTGCGCTCGCGCACGGCCGACTCGATACGCCGGGTGCGGCCGGTGATGGTGAGCAGCAGGATGCTGAGCATGGTGGCGGCCATCAGCCCGGCCATCGCGAACACCCAGATCGTCCAGGGTGTGGAGCCGGGCAGCAGCGACTCGTCGATGCGCACGCGCACCTCCCAGTCGCGCCCGGCCACATCCACACCGGCATCCACCCAGCGCACCAGCGCCCCAGAGGACACCCCAGACTCACAGCCCGGGGCACCCGCGAGGCGCTGGCGCAAGCGTGGTGTCCCGGGGGGCACGCTCAATGCCCCTCGATCCACCAGGCACAGGCTCAGGTGGGCGGGCATGTCGGCGGCCAGCTGGCGCAGGGCATCGTCCATGCGCAGCGTGAGGAAGACCAGGCCCTGCGTGGCATCCACTCGTTCGGCTTCACTGCGCGGCTCGCCCCGATACACGGCGCGATAGAGCACCACCCCCACCTGCTGCTGCGACTCCTGCGTCAGGCGGAAGCCCGCGGTGGCCACGGCGATGTCGTCGCGCCGCGCGCGGTCGATGGCCGCCGCGGCCGCCGGGATGGTGAGCACATTCACTCCCAGAGCCGAGGCGTTACCCATCAGCGGCTCGATGTAGTGCATCACGAGCATGTCGTCGGCCGGCGGGGGCAGCCCGTCGCTGCGATTGAACACCTTGAAGCCCGAAAGGCCCTCGGCCTGCACCCTCGCCTCGAACGCGGCCACCTCCCCTGGATGCAGCCGCTGGTGCCAGCCCAGGGCCTGCACACCCGACAGGCGTTGAAGCCAGGGCTGGGACGCACGGCGGAACTCATCGCGGGTGACATCGTCCGAGGCCAGGAAGACCCCGTGCAGGGCCTCCAGGGCATCGACGTTGCGCTGCAGCTCCCGCTTCACACGGTCGATCGCCGCACCGGCGTCGCGCATCACCATGGCATCGCGGCGCAGCAGTTCGCGGTTGCTCACCTGGTCGATGGCCAGCGCCAGCATCAGCATCACCACGCCCAGCGGCAGGGCCACGGTCAGCCGGCGCGATCGCCAGGCGTCGTTCGGCTGGCCGATGAAGGTGAGCACCAGGGGCGCGGCCAGCAGCACCCCCAAGGTGTCGCCGCACCACCAAGTGGCCCAGGTGACGACCAGGGTGTCCGCCGGCATCGCCTGCGTGACGCCCAGGGCCACGGTGCCGACGCTGGCGCTGACCAGGCAGGCCAGGGGGCCGCCCAGCAGCATGAAACGCAAGATCTCCTCCGGCCCATCCAGCTCCAGCGGCCCGCGCACGAAGCGCCGCACCAGCCACGCCCCCAGGGCTGCCTGCGCCATGGCGCCCAGCCCCACCGAAAGCGGCACCACCCAGTTCAGCGGGGCCGACAGCGTGGGCGACCCGTTGAACACATGGGTGAGCAGGCCGCTGGCGAGCGCAATGGCGGGCAGCACCCGCGGACCCCACACCAGGGTGCAAGCCAGGGCCAGGCCGGCCGCCGGGAACAGCGGCGAGGCAAAGCCCCAGGGCAGGGACAGGGTCACGGCCGCCCAGCTCAGGGCCGCATAGCCCAACCCGGTGAGAGTCAGTTGCAGCACGAGCACTCGGGCAGCGCCAGGGTTCATGTGGGCACGGTCGGCGGGGCGTGGAAGGGGGGACTGCGTCCGCAGCGTACCACCGCGCCCTGTCCGGGTGCAAAAAGACAGGTGTGTCAAAGCACAGCCCGAATAGACTCCCGCGGCGCCGGGGCACTTGCTCCGCCGCCGCAGGGCCGCTACCGTGCGGGCAGAAAGGAACCTCCGGATGCCCCTGCTGTCCCGACTGAGCCTGCTCGCCGTCTTCTCGCTGGCCGCCTGCGCCACGGCCCCGAATGCGCCGGTGGACCTGCGCGGACAGACGCCTTCGGCCCGCTACGTGGGCACCCTGCCCTGCGCCGACTGCGCGGGCATCCGCACCGATCTGCGGCTGTATCGCAGCGGCAACAACCCCAGCGGCTTTGCTCTGCGCGAGACCTACGTGGGCACGCGCGACGGCAACCGCAGCTTCGAATCCACCGGGCGCTGGCAACAGCAGCCCACCGGACAGCCCGACCTGACGCTGCTCACGCTGGAGCCCGGTGTGCCGGAACGTGAGCGCTACTTTGCCCAGGTGGGCGAGTTGGTGCTGCGCGCCCTGGACCGCAGCCGCAACGAGCTGCCCCCCAACGTGCCGCGCAGCCTGGTGCGCGTGCCCGACGACGTGGCGCCGGACACCCCCGTGCTCACCTCGGGCGACAGCCGCAGCCTCACCGACCTGCGCCTCGGTGGAGAGATGGTGCTGTTGCTGCCGGCCAACCGCACCATGGGCTACGGCTGGCGCATGGTGCCCGACCCCCAGGCCATCCTCGAGCCCTCGGCCAACCCGGCCTACGTCACCGACCCGGCCGCCGCCTCGCGCGTGGGGGCCCCGGGCCTCGAAGTCTTCCGCTTCCGGGCGCCCACGGCCGGCCAGCAGATCCTGCGCTTCGAATACCGCCGCAGCTGGGATGCCTCGACCCCCGAGACCCCGTCGGTGACCTTCACCGTGCGGGTGCGCTGAAGGTCGCAGCTCAGGGGCCGATGTCGAGGATCCACTGCAGCACGCTCTTGGCGATGAAGCCGAGCATGCCGAAGGCCAGCACGAAGAAGAGCACGAAGGTGCCGAAGCGGCCCGCCTGCGACTTGCGCGCAAGGTCCCAGATGATGAAGAGCATGAAGGCGATGAAGGCCGCCAGGCCGATCGTGACGCCGTAGTGCGAGAACTGTTCCTCGGTCATGCCGCGCCCTCGTCAGCGCCGCTCGGGCCAGGCCGAGGCATCGACCAGGTCGGTGTAGGCATGCCAGCTGGCATGCCCCAGCAGGGGCACGAACCAGATCAACCCGACCAGGGTGAGCAGACCCAGCGCCGTGCAGGCGAAGATCAGCCCGGCCCACACCACCATGGTCACCGGGTTGTGACCCACGGCGCGCACGCTGGCCAGCACTGCCAGCGACATCGGCACGCGCCGCTCCAGCAGCATCGGGATGGCCACCACCGAGATCGCGAACACCCAGGCCGCCAGCAGGCCGCCGGCCAGCAGCCACAGCGCGAAGAGATGGCCCCGCGCCACGAAGTCGGCCGATCGCAGCACCCGCGGGCTGAAAAAGCCCTGCAGCCCGGCCCAGGGCTCACCCGACATGGCCAGCACCACCACCGCCGAGAATCCCACCCACAAGGTGCCGATCAGCGCCAGCAACGCCGCAAAGCGCATCAGCGCACCACTCAGGCGCCAGGCCTGGCGCACGTCGGCCCAGGTGGGTTCCACGCCCTGCGCCAGCCGCCGGCTGATCTGGTAGAGCCCGGTAGCCAGCAAGGGCGCCACCAGCAGGAAGCCGGTGTAGCCGCCAGCCAGCACGCCGAAATGGCGCCAGCCCAGCAGCGCGATGGCCACGGCGCCCAGCATCACCACCAGCCCGTGGGTGAGGCTCAGGCCCATGGCGCGCGCCAGGTCGTGGTGGCCCGCCACGAGCCAGCGCAGCGGACGGGTGGGGCTGAGGGACCGCACGGCGGGCAGCGCGGCAGGAGCAAGGGCAGGTGCAGGTGTCATGGTCAGGGTCCGGGAGTGCGACGGCCGTGGGTGTCGCCCAGGCAGGCGGCGCCGGAGGCCTGCGCGGGCGAGCAGCCGCCCTCGGGCTCCTGGGCCAGCTCGGCCAGGATGCGGCATTCGGCGCTGGGCCGGCCCTGGCTGCACAGGCGCTCCAGCGCCTGAAGCTGGTCGCGCAGCTGCGCCAGTTCGTTCATGCGGTGCTGCACATGGGCCAGGTGCTGATGCACCAGCTCGTTGGCGGCCGTGCAGTCGGCCTGGGGGTCATCACGCACACGCAGCAGGGCCCGGATCTCATCGAGCGACAGGTCGAGCGCGCGGCAGTGGCGGATGAAGCGCAGCCGCGCCACATGACCGTCGTCGTAGCGGCGGTAGTTGGCGTCGGTGCGCAAAGGGGCCGGCATCAGGCCCGCTTTTTCGTAGTAGCGCACCGTCTCCACCGGGGTGTGGGCGCGTTCGGCCAGTTCACCGATCTTCATGCTTGACTCTGGAGTGGCTACAGGGTTTCCAATGACTGTACGCCGAAATGCCGGCTCGGTAACACTGCCAAGGAATCGCCCATGTCTGCCCATTGCCACGACCACGCCTGTTCGTCGTCGAACGCCCGTGAACTCGCCCGCGACCCAGGCTGGCGGCGGGTGCTGTGGATCGCGCTGATCGCCAATGCCGCCATGTTCGGCGTGGAACTCTGGGCGGGCTGGCAGGCCGAATCGGCCGCCTTGCTGGCTGATGCCATCGATTTCGCGGGAGATGCCATCAATTACGGCCTGTCGCTCGCCGTGCTGGGCCTGGCCGCCATCTGGGCCTCGCGCGTGGCCTGGCTCAAAGGCTGGATGATGGGGTTGTACGGTCTGAGCGTGCTGGCCTATGCAGGGCGGCTGGCCTGGGTGGGGTCGACCCCGGAGCCGGCCACGATGGGCGTCATCGGCGTGCTGGCCCTGGTGGTCAATGTCGCGGTGGCCCTGTTGCTCTACCGCTACCGCGGGGGCGACGCCAACGCCCAGTCGGTGTGGCTGTGCTCGCGCAACGACGCCATCGGCAATGCCATGGTGGTGCTGGCGGCCCTGGGCGTGTTCGGCACCGGCACCGCCTGGCCCGACCTGATCGTGGCCACCGTGATGGCCGGCCTGGGCGTGAGTGCGGCGGTGCGTGTCGTCGGCCAGGCGCGGCACGAGTTGAAGGCGCACGCGCAAGCGGCTTAGCGGGTAGCGCAGCCGGCACTGCCGCAGTGGGAAAGCGGCGTGTCGGGCAGCGCTTGGGCTGCAGCGCCCGGCCGCAAGGCCCCCGTGGCTGTATCAAAGCCCACCTGCTCGCAATGCCAGGCCAGGGCGGCATCCATCATCTGCGCATGCTGGGGGAACCACAGCGCCAGCTCTTCGGCCAGGCGACGCACCAGCGTCAAGTCCTGCACGGCCTGCTGCTCCACGGTGCGCATCAGGTCCAGCACCATCGTGTGCTGGCGCTGGTGGCAGTTGTCCGGCGCAAAGCCGGTGGCCACCATCCACGCGTCTTCCTGGCCGAAGTGGGCCTCGGTGTGTTCGATGAGGGTGCGCAGCGCCGGCTGCAATGCGTCGTCGGGGGCCGCCTGCAGGGCCTGCAGCAGCGCGACGAACTCTTCATGGGTGCGGTCCATGGCCTCGTTGCCCAGGACCAGGGCGTCGGACCACTGCAAGGCGGCGGGAAGGGCAGACATCAGGAGGGGTCTTCAGGAACGAGCCTGCAGCCTAGAAGCATCGCGTCCATCTGACCTTGCTCCGCATCAACCCTTGCTCGATCGCATGACTGCAAGGGGAACGTACATCCTGTTTCCAACTTCCCCCCACAAGGTGGTTCTCGGGCGGCTTCAGGCTCCGGAGAATTGCCGCACCCCAACAAAACAAGCAGGAGGAAACATGGGGCAGTACATCGTCACAGTGCCGGACTTCGTCGACGCCGAACTCGTCTTTGACGCGAATGAAACCCGGCAGATCCTGAAGTTCTTCTATCCCTCCCGGTCCGCCGCCGTCGAGTCGATGCCCATCGACAACGCGTGCCGCCGATTGGCCCAGACCATGCTGGTTGCAGCCATTGATGGATCCTACGCCTTGGGCTTCGTCCATGCCCTGTTGGCCTCGCTCATGCCCAACCGACATTCCTGGCTCAAGGGCTTTGCCAGGAAGTTGACCCAGGGCACCGCCAAGCATTGGTTCAGGTACGCCACCGCCAACGACCTGCAGGATGTGCGGGTCTACGACAGGGTTCGCGACCAGATTGCCACGAATCTGCGCATGCGCTTCGATGAAGCATTGAACGGCACGCTCGTCCACCAGATTCGTCGCCCCTTCACTGTGCAGTTCGTCGCCGGCCACAACGTCGGTGCCGTCTGGGGGTGATGATCATGCGATCCACGGTGTCTCGATGGATCGGCATCGCGCTGCTGGCGCTTGTCTCGGTGTGGGCCGCAAGCCTTTGGTACAGCTTCAGCCGCATGCCAGCCATGCTGGTCGTGCTCAGCAGTCAGCATCGTTTCGAGGGGCCCCTCGACAGCGTGTACGGACCGCTGTACCGATGGGTGGCCCGCTCGGCGCTGACCACGGTCTTGCCCAGGGAGCGGGACGTCGCGGAGATCAATGCGGAGGCGTCAGCGCACGCTCTTGGCGTGATCGAGGATGACCACTTTCTGGAGCAAGTCTTCCAGCGCTATGTTGAACGAGGCCTGGATGTGAATGCACGAGCCCAGACGGTTCGTCAGCCGTCGCAGCTCGAAGCAGCCGTCGCCGTCAACGAACCTCAGGTCGTCCGGCTCCTGCTGGCTCACGGCGCCCATGCCGATGTCAAGACGACTGACGGCCGGTCCATGCGCGAGCTGGCGCAGGAGATGCAACGACGGCACCCCGACCGCGACTACAGCCGCGTCCAGGCTCTCCTGGGGCAGTAGACCTCAACCCAGCCGCGCCCGGTGGCGTGCCACCTGGGCGCGCACCTGGGCCGGCGCGGTGCCGCCCAGGATGTTGCGGGCGTTGAGCGAGCCGCGCAGCGACAGCACCTCGTACACGTCCTCGCCCACCTTGGGCGAAAAGCCCTGCAGCGTGGCCAGCGGCAGCTCCGACAGGTCCACCCCCAGGCCGATGGCCGTCTTCACCGCATGCGCCACCACCTCGTGGGCGTCGCGGAAGGGCAGGCCCTGCTTCACCAGGTAGTCGGCCAGGTCGGTGGCGGTGGCATAGCCCTTCAGGGCCGCGCGCTCCATTGCCTCGGGCTTCACGGTGATGCCGCCCACCATCTCGGCGAAGATGCGCAGCGTGTCCTTCAGGGTGTCCACCGTGTCGAACAGCGGCTCCTTGTCTTCCTGGTTGTCCTTGTTGTAGGCCAGGGGCTGGCCCTTCATCAGCGTGATCAGGCCCATCAGGTGGCCCACCACGCGGCCGGTCTTGCCACGCGCCAGCTCGGGCACGTCGGGGTTCTTCTTCTGCGGCATGATCGACGAGCCGGTGCAGAAGCGGTCGGCGATGTCGATGAAGCCGAAGCTCTGGCTCATCCACAGGATGAGTTCTTCCGACAGGCGCGACACATGCACCATGGCCAGCGACGCGGCCGCGGTGAACTCGATCGCGAAGTCGCGGTCGCTCACCGCGTCAAGCGAGTTCTGGCACACGCCGTCCATGCCCAGGGTGCGTGCCACGCGCTCGCGGTCGAGCGGGTAGCTGGTGCCGGCCAGAGCGGCCGCGCCCAGCGGCAGGCGGTTGGTGCGGCGGCGCACGTCGGCAAAGCGTTCGGCATCGCGCGCGAACATCTCCACATAGGCCAGCATGTGGTGGCCAAAGCTCACCGGCTGCGCCACCTGCAGGTGGGTGAAGCCGGGCAGGATCACCTCGGCGTTCTTCTCAGCGATGTCCACCAGGGCCTTCTGCAGGTCGGTGAGCAGGCCGCCGATCAGGTCGATCTCGCCTCTGAGCCACAGGCGCACGTCGGTGGCCACCTGGTCGTTGCGGCTGCGGCCGGTGTGCAGGCGCTTGCCGGCGTCGCCGATGAGCTGGGTCAGGCGGGCCTCGATGTTCAGGTGCACGTCCTCCAGGTCGAGCTTCCACTCGAAGGCGCCGGATTCGATCTCCTGCGTGATGGTGGCCATGCCCCGCTGGATGGCGGCGTGGTCGTCGGCCGAGATCACGCCCTGGGCGGCCAGCATCTCGGCATGCGCGAGCGAGCCTTCGATGTCGGCGCGCCACAGGCGCTGGTCGAAGAAGACGCTGGCGGTGTAGCGCTTGACCAGTTCGCTCATCGGTTCAGAGAAGAGCGCAGACCAGGCTTCGGATTTCTTGTCGAGTTGGTTGGCGGACATGTCGGATGAACGGCGCAGGCCGGAAGGATGGACGTGGGGGACGGCGGCTTGCCGCGCAGGCCTTGCGTCCGGGAGAATCGGCGGCGACGGTGGGCGGCAGCCCCACCGGGAAACCGCCCGATTTTAGAGGCTTGGCCTGGCCGCCCCCTGGAGACCCTCGCTTGCCCACCAACGGCACCCCCTCACCGCGAACCGCCCCTGGCGGCCGGCCCCGCCCGACCGTGCCCACCAGCCAGTTCGGCACCACCATCTTCGACCAGCTCCAGCCCGGTGGCGCGGCGGCCCGGGCGGCGCGCTCGCCCTTCGACGCCTGCCAGGTGGGCGTGGTGCTGCGCGCGGTGCTCTTCGTGCATGCCGTGTTGGGCGTGGCCCTGAGCTTCTTTGCCCAGGGCGCTGAAGACTGGCTGATGCACCTGGCCTACGGCGCCGCCGTGGCCCTGCCCGCCACGCTGCTGTGGCTGGTGCTGTGCTGCGCCCTCAAGCGCGTGCTCACCCAGGCGTCGGATGCCATGCAATGGGTGGCCGCCGTGAGCCTGGGCGCCCTGTGCGGCGCCTATGGCTGGTGGCAGGTGGGCCTGGTGGGCCTGCCGCTCACCCAGACCGTCTCGGCCCTGGCCCCGCTGCTGGCCGGGGCGGCGCTGGCGGCCATGATCTTCTACGCCCTCAAGCTGCGTTCCAGCAGCCAGCTGCCGGCGGCCACCCGCGCACGCCTGGCCGAGCTGCAGTCGCGCATCCGGCCGCACTTCCTCTTCAACACGCTCAACACCGCCATCGCCCTGGTGCGCGTGGACCCGGCCCGGGCCGAATCGGTGCTGGAAGACCTGTCGGAGCTGTTCCGCGTGGCCCTCATCGACACCGGCCGCGCCGTGGCCCTGTCGGAAGAGGTGGACCTGGCCCAGCGCTACCTGGCCATCGAACAGATCCGCTTCGGCACCCGCCTGAAAGTGGAATGGGACCTCGACCCGGGCGCCAGCGAAGTGCGCGTGCCCCCGCTCATCCTGCAGCCCCTGGTGGAGAACGCCGTGCGCCACGGCGTGGAGCCCTCGCCCGAAGGCGGTGTGGTGCGCATCCGCACCCAGGTGCGCGGCTCGCTGGCGGTGGTGTCGGTCACCAACACCCTGCCCCCGCCCGACAGCCCCGTGGCGCCCGGCCACGGCATGGCGCTGCGCAACGTGAAGGAACGGCTGCGCCTGATGCATGACGTGAGCGCACAGTTTGCCGCCGGGCCCGAGAATGGCACCTGGCGCGTGCACATTGCCGTGCCGCTGAAAAGCTGAACAGGGGAGGACCACGCACCATGCTCAAGGTGTTCATCGTGGACGACGAAGAACTGGCCCGCCTGCGGCTGCGCAGCCTGCTGCAGGAGCCCGGTATGCCACCCAACCAGGTGATCGCCGAAGCGGCCGACGCCCGACAGGCCCGCCTCTGGCTGGCCGAACACAGCTGCGACGTGGTGCTGCTGGACGTGCAGATGCCCGGCCTGAACGGCACCGCCCTGGCCGCCGAGCTGCAAGGCCGCGCCGATGCGCCAGCGGTGGTCTTCGTCACCGCCCACCCCGAGCACGCCGTCACGGCCTTCGAGCTGAACGCCGTGGACTACCTCACCAAGCCCGTGCGCCGCGAACGCCTGCAGGCCGCGCTGGACCGCGCCACCGAACGCCTGAAGACCCGCACCCAGCCCGACGACGCCACCCCCGTGCTGGTGGTGAACGACCGCGGCCGCATCACCCGCGTGCCGGTGCACGAAGTGCTCTACCTGAAAGCCGAACTCAAGTACGTGACCCTGCGCACCGCCGAGCACACCTACGTGCTGGACGACTCGCTGGCCGTGCTGGAAGAACGCCTGGGCGAGCGCTTCCTGCGCATCCACCGCAACGCCCTGGTGGCCCGCCGCGCCGTGCGCGCGCTCGAGCGCCGCAGCGTGCCCGGCGACGATGAAGACAACGGCAAGGAAGGCTGGGCCGTGCGCCTGCAGGGCCTGGACGAATGGCTGGCCGTGTCGCGCCGGCAGGTGGCGGCGGTGCGCGAGGCGCTCAGCAGCGAAGGGCTGTGAACGCGCCCGCCGTTCCGTCTGGTATTGCGCCCGATGTCCCTGCCGACGTGCTGGCCTGGTGGCAGGCCGCGCAACGCCCCTGCGTGCTGAGCGGCGCCGGCATGTCGGCCGAAAGCGGCGTGCCCACCTTCCGCGACACGCCCCAGAGCCTGTGGGCCCGCTTCAACCCCGAAACCCTGGCCACCGCCGAAGCCTTCGAACGCGACCCGCCCCTGGTGTGGGCCTGGTACCAATGGCGTGCTCACCTGGTGCGCCAGGCCCAGCCCAACGCCGGCCACATGGCGCTGGCCCGCTGGGCCCGGCACCGGAGCGGCCTGCGCATCGTCACCCAGAACGTGGACGACCTGCACGAACGCGCCGGCAGCCCCGACGTGATTCACGTGCACGGCAGCCTCTTCGCCCCCCGCTGCTTCACCCGCGGCCGCCCGCCCGGCGAGCCCGTGGCGCCACGGGCCCAAGATTGGCAGCCCGAGCTGCGCATCACCCCACCCGCCTGCCCCCACTGCGCCGGCCCCTTGCGCCCCGGCGTGGTGTGGTTCGGCGAAGCGCTGCCCCAAGGCCCCTGGCAGGCCGCCCTGGACGCGGTGGCCACCTGCGACCTGCTGCTGGTGGTGGGCACCTCCGGCCTCGTCCACCCCGCCGCCAGCCTGCCCGCGCAAGCGCTGGCACGCGGGGTGCCGGTGGTGGAGATCAACCCGCAGCCCACGCCGCTGAGTGGGCAGGTGAGCCGGGTGTTGAGGATGACGGCGGCGGTGGGGTTGGGGGGGTTGGTGGGGGCTGACAATCTCGGACACGATTTCGACCTTCCCAAGTCCGACCAAAGGAACTGATAATCTATCCAGTACTTTGGAAGCCCCAACCGTGACCAACCTCGATCTAGATCAGCTCGCTTTGGACGGCTTCTGCCCCGTGTCAGAGGCCGTAGAAGAACTCGCGCGAAGCGAGCGAGCCGACGAGCGCCGAGGCGCAATCTTCACCAAGCGCGAGGTGGTTGAGTTCATCCTCGATCTCGTTGGTTATACCGACGACAAGCCGTTGCACACGCAGCGCCTGCTCGAGCCCTCCTTTGGTGGTGGTGACTTTCTGCTTCCCGCTGTGGAACGGCTGCTGCGTAGCTGGGACAGAGCGCTGAAGGCGAAGCAGCCTGTAGGGGATCTGGCTGAATGCATCCGAGCAGTCGAGCTGCACGAAGACAGTTGGATGCGGACGAGGGACACTGTCATTGAAGTGCTGTTGGCCGCAGGTATAGAGCGGCGTGAGGCGAGCCGGCTTACCTCAGCTTGGCTTATTCAGGGCGACTTCCTGCTTTCGCCTATCGAGGGGTGCTTCGATTTCGTTGTGGGCAACCCGCCCTACGTGCGCCAGGAGCTCATACCCAACGCGCTTCTCTCCGTGTACCGCAAGCGCTTTTCGACGCTATACGACCGAGCTGATCTGTACATCCCGTTCATTGAGAGGAGTTTGAAGCTGCTATCCGGTGGCGGAGTACTCAGCTTCATCTGCGCAGACCGCTGGATGAAGAACCGCTATGGCGGACCCCTGCGAGAACTGGTAGCGCGCGACTATCACTTGCGGGTGTATGTGGATATGGTCGACACACCCGCGTTTCACTCCGATGTCATTGCGTATCCAGCAATCACAGTTATCGGGCGGGAAACGCCTGGCCCCACCCGCGTCGCAGAGCGCCCTGAACTGTCTGCGAGTTCGCTCAAGACCTTGGCAAAGAGCTTGCGCGGAGAGTCCAAGAAGCCGTCCCCTCTTGTGCGTGAACTAACGGGAGTCGCCAGCGGATCGGAGCCCTGGGTTTTGCACGCATCGGACACGCTCGATCTAGTTCGCCGAATCGAGAGCTCCTTCCCCACACTAGAGGCGGCGGGCTGCAAAGTTGGGATTGGCGTGGCAACCGGCGCTGACAAGGCATTCATCGGCCCCATCGAGGAGCTCGACGTCGAGCCTGATCGCAAGCTGCCCCTCGTCATGACCCGAGACATCGACAGTGGAAGGGTGAACTGGCAAGGAAAAGGGGTAATCAACCCCTTCACGGACGAAGGTCGGCTGGTAGATCTCGCAGAGTTCCCCAAGCTGAGGGCCTACCTGGAAGCGAGGAAAGACCAGATCGCTGGTCGTCACGTTGCTCAGAAGATGCCCGCGAACTGGTACCGGACGATTGACAGGATCACCCCGGACCTTGCTAGGCGCGAAAAGCTGCTCATCCCAGACATCAAAGGTCAGGCGCAGGTCGTCTACGAGGATGGTCAGCTCTACCCCCACCACAATCTCTATTTCGTCGTCTCCGACACTTGGGAGCTCAAGGCGCTTCAGGCGATCCTGCTGTCGCGCTTGACACGTCTCTTCGTCGCCACCTACTCCACCAAAATGCGAGGCGGCTTCTTGAGATTCCAGGCTCAGTACCTTCGGCGCATCAGACTCCCCCTGTGGGACACCGTGCCGCTTGCCATGCGCAAGCGCTTAAGCGAAGCGGCAGACATGCTGGATCTGGAGGAATGCGACAAGGCCACGTGCGAGCTGTATGGCTTGAGCGCCAAGGAGCTTCTAGCGCTGGATCAACACTGAGGCATTCCAGGAGATCCAGCCAATTCATCTGTCGCACGCCTCGCGCGCTTTACGATTCGTTGCACAATCGACGCCAACCTGGCTAGGAGGGCTCGACTTTGGCGTTGGAACTGGCGGATTACGAGAAGAAGGCGCGGGATGCGATCAAGGCCTTCTGGGGCAATCGGGAGAAAGCACGACAGAAGCAGATCGCCGCGGGGAAGATTGATCAAGGCGAGCGCGCTGGCGTCACGAGCGGCAAGAACCTGGACGGCTTCTTCGCCTTGATAGAGGATCTGGTTCGCGCGAATGGAATGGATCAGGCTCAGATCCACCTAGCCAGGTCGCTTGTGACTCTGCCTGGCTACTTTCGGCCAACCAAGCTTTGGGACATGCTCATCGTGAACCAGGGAAAGCTGGTAGCGGCCCTGGAGTTCAAGAGCCAAGTTGGCCCGTCGTTCGGCAACAACTTCAACAACCGGACTGAGGAGGCCATCGGCACCGCACATTGCCTCTGGACCGCATACCGAGAGAACGCCTTCGGAAAGGATCACCCGAAGCCGTTCGTGGGCTGGCTCATGGTAGTCGAGGATGCGCCGGAGTCGCGCTCACCCGTACGAGATGCTTCCCCGCACTTCCCGGTGTTTGAGGAGTTCAAGGGCGCCTCCTACCTCAGGCGCTATGACATCCTCTGTCAGCGTCTAGGGCCTGTTAACACATCCGCAGTCCATCAGCGACGAGAACGAAGGTGATGAAGCCGAGGAACATGATGTCGAGCTTTTCGAAG
>NZ_PSNX01000022.1 GCF_002930615.1 Caldimonas caldifontis
GCCTCGGTCGAGAAGGTCGAGTCCGGCTCCAAGCTGGTGCAGGACGCCGGCTCCACCATGGACGAGATCGTCGCCTCGGTGCGCCGTGTCTCCGACATCATCGGCGAGATCACCGCCGCGGCCTCCGAGCAGAACGACGGCATCGGCCAGATCAACGTGGCCGTCACCCAGCTCGATCAGATGACGCAGCAGAACGCCGCGCTGGTCGAGGAGTCGGCTGCGGCGGCGCACAGCCTTCAGCAGCAGGTGGGCACCCTGATGTCGCTGGTGCAGACCTTCCGGGTGGAACCGGCCGGCGCAACCGGCTGACCCGACGGCCTCAGAGCAGATTGCGAACCTGGGACTGCACCTGCAGCAGGGCCGGCAGGCAGCGGTCCTGCAGTTCGCTCATCGACATGCGCGCCGCGTGCACGCTCACGTTGAGCGCCGCCACCGAGTCCCCGCGCAGGTTCTTCAGCGGCACGGACAAGGTGCGCAGGCCCAGTTCCAGTTCCTGGTCGACGGCCGCATAGCCCTGGGCCCGGGCACGCGCGATCTCGATGCGCAGCCGGTCCTTGTGGGTGATGGTGTGCGGCGTGAGCGGCTCCAGGTGCTGCTCGTCCAGCCAGGCATCAACCTTCTCCTGCGGCAGCGACGCCAGCAGCACGCGACCGTTGGCCGTGCAATAGGCCGGCACGCGGGTGCCGGGCTGCAGCGTGGCCGATACGACCCGGCCGGCCGTGGTGGCCGCGATGCAGATCACATCGCCATGATCGAGCACGCCGGCGGACGATGCTTCCTGCAGCGCGTGCGCCAGCTTGTGCAACTGCGGGTGCACGATGCGCGGCAGCCGGGCCGAGTGGATGTAGGACTGGCCCAGGCGCAGCACCTTGGGCGTGATCGAGAACATGCGACCGTCGTAGGCCACGTAGCCCAGCTGCGTGAGCGTGAGCAGGTAGCGCCGTGCCGCGGCGCGCGTCAACCCGGTGCGCTGCGCGACCTCGGTCATGGACAGGCGGGACTGGTCCTGGTCGAAGGCCTCGATCACCGCCAGGCCTTTTTCCAGCCCCGCGATGAAGTCACGCTTCTGAACCTGAAATTCCGGACCGGACATGGCGGTGAGAGACATAGGAGGACCCTTCATGTGCGCGCTCCACGCACGGGAGGACCGATCACCGCATCCACCTGCGCGGAAGGCTTGTTCCGCGGGGCAATATAGCCTAGATTGGCTGGCGTTGTTCGACCAACAACCAACGGTGCGACTATCGCGCCCATTGAAAATTTCAAAGACCACATCGTCGCTCTACGACCATTGAGGCTGCGATGCAACCCATCCGTCATGTCGGCATTCATCTTTGAGGGATTCCTGTCCACGCCCGAGGTGCTCGAGGTTTTCAGCGAAGCCGCGGTCGTCCAGGCCATGATGGACTTCGAGGCCGCCCTGGCCCAGGCCCAGGCCGACGAGGGCTTGATGCCGGCCGGGTGTGCCCAGGCGATTGCGGGGGTCTGCAAGGCCGACCTTTACGACGTGCCCGCCCTGATCGCCGAAAGCGGGCGCGCCGGCAGCCTGGCCATTCCGCTGGTGAAGAAGCTCACCGACACGGTGGCCCTGTTCGACAAGCCGGCGGCCGGCTATGTGCACTGGGGCAGCACCAGCCAGGACGTGATCGACACTGCCATGGTGCTGGTCACACGCCGGGCGCTGCAGCTCATCGACCGCGACCTCACCCGTCTGAATGCCGACCTGCTGCGCCTGGCCCGTGCCCATGCGCACAGCCCGGTGCTGGCCCGCACCCTGATGCAGCCGGCCCAGGTGGTGACCCTGGGCTACAAACTGGTGGGTTGGGTGGCGCCGCTGCTGCGGCGCCAGGCGCGGCTGCGGGAGGCGGCCCCGCGGGCTCTGCGGCTGCAGCTGGGCGGCGCCGTGGGCACCCTCTCGGCCATGGGGCCGAAGGGGCCGGCCGTTGCCCGTCGGATGGCCGAGGCCTTGCAGCTGCCGTGGTCCCCTCTGGCCTGGCACACCCAGCGCGACGAATGGGTGGCACTGGGCAGCGAGGTGGGCGTGCTGTGCGGCAGCCTGGGCAAGATGGCGCGCGACCTCTCGCTGATGGCCCAGGGCGAGATCGCTGAACTGGCCGAGCCCGCGGGCGGCGGGCGCGGCGGCTCGTCGGCCATGCCGCACAAGCGCAACCCGGTGTCATCGATGGTGGCCCTGGCCGCGGCCACCCGCGCACCCCAGCGCGTGGCGGCCCTGCTGGCCAGCATGCCGCAGGAGCATGAACGGGGGCTGGGCAACTGGCAGGCCGAACTGGCGGAATGGGCGGGGCTGTTCATCAGCGCCCATGGCGCCGTGAAGGCGCTGGCCGATGCCGCCCAGGGCCTGGGGGTGGACGAGGCCCGCATGCGCACCAACATCGAGGCGCTGCAAGGCCTGGTGAGCGCCGAGGCCGTGTCGATGCTGCTGGCCTCCACGATGGGCAAGGCCGCGGCGCATGCGCTGATGGAGAGCCTCACGCGCCAGGCCCTGGCCTCGGGCCGCCACCTGCGCGACGTGACGCTGGACGCCATCACCCGTGACGCAGCCCTCGCGGGCCTGCACGACCGCCTCGCCCCCCTGTTCGACATCGACCGGGCCGCCGAACCCGCCGCCCGCATCGCGCTGGACCAGCTCGAGACCCTCGACGCCGAGGCCCGGCGCCTGCAGGCATCGCCCCTTCCCTCCTGACCTCGCCCCGATATGACCAAGCCCTCCACGCCCGACCACACCGACCCCTTCGACCAGGGCCTGCGCAACCGCCGCACCGTGCTGGGCGACGCCTGGGTCGATCGTTCGCTGTCCAACGCCAACGCCTTCAACGCCGATTTCCAGTCGCTCATCACGCGCTATGCCTGGCACGACATCTGGGGCCGCCCCGGGCTGGACCACCGCACACGCCGCCTGCTGGTGCTGGGCATGACCATCGCCCAGGGCCGGTGGGAGGAGTACGAGTTGCACCTGCGTGCCGCCGTGGCCGGCGGCATCGCACTCGACGAGATCAAGGAAACCCTGCTGCAGTCGGCCATCTACTGCGGCGTGCCGGCTGCGAACACCGCCTTCAAGCTGGCGCTCGACCTCTTCAAGCAGATGGGCATCGCCATCGACCCCCAACCCCTCACGCCCGAACACCGCGTGAGCACGCACCGCACCTTCAGCACGCCCGAGCTGCACGTGCTGCGACAGGGCCAGGGCACACCCGTGGTGCTGAGCCACGCGCTGGGCATGGACGTGCACCTGTGGGATGGCCTGGCGCGCGCACTGGCCGCGCAGGGCTGCGAGGTGCTGCGCTACGACCACCGCGGCCATGGGCAATCGGCCTCGCCGGCGGGCCCTTATTCGATGGACGATCTGGTGGACGATGCGGCGCGTGTGGTGCGCGAATGGGGCCGCAGCCCGGTGGTGTGGATCGGCCTGTCGATGGGTGGCATGGTGGGCCAGGGCCTCGCAGCCCGCCATCCCGATCTGGTGAAGGCGCTGGTGATCGCCAACTCCACGTCGTGGTACCCCGAGGCGGCGCAGAGCATGTGGGCGCAGCGCATCGCCACCGTCGAATCGCAAGGGCTGGCGGCCATTGCCGACGCCGTGATGGGCCGCTACTTCCACGAGGATTTCCGCGCCGCCCACCCCGAGGCCGAAGCCGCTGCGCGCGCCACGCTGCTGCGCACCGACCCGGCCGGCTATGTGGCCTGCTGCCATGCGGTGGCCAGGGTGGACTGGCGCGAGGCCCTGCCCACCCTCGCCTGCCCGGTGCTGGTGATCGCAGGCGCGCGCGACCAGGGCGCGCCGGTGGCCATGTCCGAAGCCATCGTGCAGGCCCGCCCCGGCGCGAAGCTGGTGGTGCTGGAGAACGCCTCGCACATCAGCGTGATGGAAGAGCCGCGGGCCTTCGAGCAGACGATCCGCGAGTTCCTGGGCTCGCTCTGATCCGGGAAAGGACCGCGGCCGTTCAGGTATGGTCGCGGTCATGAGCGATCTGACCTTCTTCTGGCACGACTACGAAACCTTCGGCCGGGTGCCCCGCCGGGACCGGCCGGCCCAGTTCGCCGGCATCCGCACCGATGCCGAGCTGAACGAGATCGGCGACCCGGTGATGCTGTACTGCCAGCCCACGCCGGACACCCTGCCCGACCCCGAGTCCTGCCTGCTCACCGGTATCCTGCCCCAGCACTGCCAACAGCACGGTGTGCCCGAGCATGCCTTTGCCGCGGCCATCGAAGCCGAGCTGGCCCGGCCCGGCACCATCGGCCTGGGCTACAACAGCATCCGCTTCGACGACGAGGTCACGCGCTTCCTGTTCTGGCGCAACCTCATCGACCCCTATGCCCGCGAGTGGCAGAACGACTGCGGCCGCTGGGACCTGCTCGACGTGGTGCGCGCCACCTGGGCGCTGCGGCCGGAGGGCATCGAGTGGCCCACGCACGACGACGGGCGGCCCAGTTTCAAGCTCGAACACCTGAGCGCGGCCAACGGCCTCGTGCACGACGCGGCCCACGATGCGCTGTCGGACGTGCGGGCCACCATCGCGCTGGCGCGCCTCATCAAGACCCGCCAGCCACGCCTGTGGGACTTCTGCCTGAAGCTGCGCAAGAAGGACGCCGTGCTCGCCGAGATGGGTGCCGGCCGGCCCTTCGTGCACCTCTCGGGCATGTACGGTGTCGAACGCGGCGGCCTGGCCATCGTCTGGCCGCTCGCGCCCCATCCCAACAACAAGAACGAGATCATCGTCTGGGACCTGGCCCACGACCCGGCCGAACTTTTCGAACTGAGCAGTGCCCAGGTGCGTGAGCGGCTCTACACCCGCACCGAAGACCTGCCCGAAGGTGTGACGCGGCTGCCGATCAAGACCCTGCACATCAACAAGTCGCCCATCGTGATCGGCAACCTCAAGGCGCTGACGCCGGCGGTGATCGAACGCTGGAAACTCGACATCGATCAGGCCCTGCGCCACGCCGAGGTGGCGGGCCGCGACGGCGCCAAGCTCGCCGGCCTGTGGCCCGAGGTGTTTGCCCGACCCGAAGCCTCCGGGCCGGTGGACGTGGACGAGGACCTGTACGGCGGCTTCATCGGCAACGAAGACCGCCGCCGCCTGCAGCGCCTGCGCACCGCGAAGCCCGAGGAACTGGCCGAGCGCACGCCCAGCTTCGACGACGAACGCCTGGACGAGCTCTTCTTCCGCTACCGCGCGCGCAACTTCCCGCACACGCTGAGCGAGACCGAGCTGGCCCGATGGCGCGAGCACTGCCATGCCCGCCTGCACGACGGCGCCCATGGGCTGCCCACGCTGGCACAGTACTTCGAGCGCATCGACGCGCTGGGTGAAGCGCTGGCCGACGACGACGAGCGCGGCCAGGAGATCCTGGGCGCGCTCTACGAGTACGCTGAACAGCTCGCCGAGTTCAGCGCGGCCGAGTGATCAGACGCGTTCCAGGATGACGGCGATGCCCTGGCCCACGCCGATGCACATCGTGCACAGCGCGTAGCGGCCCCGGGTCTTCACGAGCTGGTTCACCGCGGTGGTGGCCAGGCGGGCGCCCGACGCGCCCAGCGGATGGCCCAGCGCAATCGCGCCGCCGTTGGGGTTCACGCGCGGGTCGTCGTCCTTCAGGCCCAGGTCGCGCAGCACGGCCAGGCCCTGGGCCGCAAAGGCCTCGTTGAGTTCGATCACGTCCATCTGATCGAGCGAGAGGCCGGTGAGCGCCAGCACCTTGCGCGTGGCCGGCGCGGGGCCGATGCCCATCACGCGCGGCGGCACACCGGCGGTGGCCATGCCCACCACGCGGGCCTTCGGCGTCAGGCCGTACTTCGTCGCACTGGCTTCGTCAGCCAGCAGCAGCGCGCACGACCCGTCGTTCACGCCCGAGGCATTGCCGGCCGTCACCGTGCCATCGGGGCGCACCACGCCCTTGAGCTTGGCCAGCGCTTCCAGCGAAGTCTCGCGCGGGTGCTCGTCGCGGTTCACGACGAGAGGGTCGCCCTTCTTCTGGGGAATGGTCACGGGCGTGATCTCGGCATCGAAGTAGCCGGCCTTCTGCGCGGCCACGGCCTTGAGCTGCGAGGCCAGGGCCATCCTGTCCTGGTCTTCACGGCTGATCTTCCAGTCGGTGGCCACGTTCTCGGCCGTCTCGGGCATGGAATCCACGCCGTACTGCGCCTTCATCAGCGGGTTGATGAAACGCCAGCCGATGGTGGTGTCGTACACGGCGTTGTTGCGCGAGAAGGCCGATTCCGCCTTCGGCATCACGAAGGGCGCACGGCTCATGCTCTCGACACCGCCGGCGATCATCAGCCCGGCCTCGCCGGCACGGATGGCGCGCGCCGCCGTGCCCAGGGCATCGAGGCCCGAGCCGCACAGGCGGTTGACGGTGGCGCCCGGCACGTCCATGGGCAGGCCCGCCAGCAGGGCGGCCATGCGGGCCACGTTGCGGTTGTCTTCGCCGGCCTGGTTGGCGCAGCCGTAGATCACGTCGGTGACGGCCGCCCAGTCGACGTTGGGGTTGCGCGCCATCAGTGCCTTGAGCGGCACCGCGGCCAGGTCGTCGGTGCGCACGGACGACAGCGAGCCGCCGTAGCGGCCGATGGGGGTGCGGATGGCGTCGCAGATGAAGGCTTGGGTCATGGAAAAAGGTCTCGCTCGTTCAGTGAAGGTGGGGATCACGCCCGCTGCAGCGGGATGGCCGTGACCTTCTGGAGCTCATCAAAGCTCAGGCCTTCGACCATGTCAATCACCTTGGCGCCATCGCGGGTGAGGTCGATGACGGCCAGATCGGTATAGACCCGGCTCACGCAGGCCACGCCGGTGATGGGGTAGGTGCACGCGGGCACCAGCTTGCTTTCGCCGCTCTTGGTGAGGTGCTCCATCATCACGTAGGTCTTCTTCGCGCCGATGGCCAGGTCCATCGCACCGCCCACAGCGGGGATGGCATCGGGCGCGCCCGTGTGCCAGTTGGCCAGGTCGCCGTTCGCGGCCACCTGGAAGGCGCCCAGCACGCACACGTCGAGGTGGCCGCCGCGCATCATCCCGAAGCTGTCGGCATGGTGGAAGAAGCAGCCGCCCGGCAGCAGCGTCACCGGCTGCTTGCCGGCGTTGATGAGGTCGTAGTCCTCCTGGCCCTTCGCGGGCGCCGGCCCCATGCCGATCACACCGTTTTCGCTGTGCAACACCACCTCACGGTCGGACGGGATGTGGTTGGCCACCATCGTGGGCAGGCCGATGCCGAGGTTGACGTAGGCACCATCGGGGATGTCGATCGCCACACGCTGGGCCATCTGGTCACGGGTCCACCTGTTCATCACGCGGCCTCCTTCTTGAAGCCACCCGCCTGGGTGATCTTGCGTTCCACCTGCACCACGCGATGCACGAAGATGCCCGGGGTCACGACGGCCTCGGGGTCGAGCGTGCCGAGTTCGACGATCTCGGGCACTTCCACCACGGTGCACTTGGCCGCCGTGGCCATGATGGGGCCGAAGTTGCGAGCCGTCATGCGGTAGGTGAGGTTGCCCCAGCGGTCGGCGCGCTCCGCCTTGATCAGGGCCAGGTCGGCATAGATCGGGTACTCCAGCACGTAGTGCTTGCCGTTGATCTCGCGCGTTTCCTTGCCCTCGGCCAGTTGCGTGCCGTAGCCGGTGGGCGTAAAGAAGGCGCCGATGCCGGCCCCGGCCGCGCGGATGCGTTCGGCCAGGTTACCCTGGGGCACCAGTTCCAGTTCAAGCTTGCCGCTGCGGTAGAGGCCGTCGAACACATGGGAGTCGACCTGGCGCGGGAACGAGCAGATGATCTTGCGCACGCGGCCGGTCTTGAGCAGCGCGGCCAGGCCCGTGTCACCATTGCCGGCGTTGTTGTTGACGACCGTCAGGTCCTTCGCCCCCTGGGCGATGAGACCCTCGATCAGGTGGTCGGGAATGCCGGCGGTGCCAAAACCGCCGATCATCACGGTCGCGCCGTCGCGCACGTCGGCGAGGGCGGCCTCGATGGAGGCACAGATCTTGTTGATCATGAAACGCCTATCGAACAAATGATTGACAACTGAGCCGAATGTTCTAATATTGAACATTGGTTCTTTCTATGAACACACACTCTACTCCACCATGAGCGCAAACTCAAGTTCGGCCGCCCTTGCCCCTGCCCGCATCGAGCCCGGCGACAGCTACGTGCAGTCCTTCGCCCGCGGCCTGGCGGTGGTGCGCACCTTCAGCGGCGAGGCCCCGGCCCAGACCATCACCGAGGTGGCCGAACGCGCCGGCCTCACCCGCGCCGGCGCGCGGCGCATCCTGCTCACCCTGCAGCACCTGGGCTATGTGGAAGCCGAGGGGCGGCTCTTCCGCCTCACGCCCAAGATCCTCGACCTGGGCTTTGCCTACCTGAGCTCGCTGCCGCTGTGGAACCTGGCCGAGCCGGTGATGGAAGACCTGGTGGCCGACATCAAGGAATCGTGCTCGGCCGCGGTGCTGGACGCCACCGACATCGTCTACGTGCTGCGCGTGCCCACCCACAAGATCATGGCCATCAACCTGGGCGTGGGCAGCCGCCTGCCGGCCTACTGCTCCTCCATGGGCCGCGTGCTGCTGGCCGGCCTCCCCGACGAGCAGATCGACGCCCGCCTGGCCGCCAGCGACCTGGTGCAACGCACCCCCAAGACCGAAACCGACCCCACCCGCCTGCGCGCCCTGATCGAACAGGTGCGCGTGCAAGGCTGGGCCCTGGTGGCCGAAGAACTCGAAGAAGGCCTGGTGTCGCTCGCCGCCCCCATCCGCGGCCGCAACGGCGAAGTGGTGGCCGCCATCAACGTGAGCGGCCAGCAGCACCGCACACCGCCGGTGGTGATGCTGGAGCGCTTCCTGCCCAAGCTGCTGGCGGCGGCGCATCAGATCAGTTCGATGATTGGGGGGGCGAAGTAGGGGGAGCGAAACACCGTAAGCTGCTGGTTGGCTCAAGCGCTGCGTAGGAAAACGCCAGTGGGGTCCACGAGCCAACTCGTGGGAGTCCGCGCCACCCCCCTTTTTGGGGGATCTGTCGGTATGGCGGCGACCAACCCATCAGCAAAAAGTCGGTCGTGCGTCACAGATCTGTTACAGGTCGCAGATTGCTCACGTGCTTGAGGGGGCTATAATTTCCCGGCCGAACAAAGGACAGCAATGCCCTCTTGGCGGCAAATCCTAGGGCCACGAAAGTGGCCCTAGTTGTTTGTGCAGGGAGGGCCCAGTGTTTGTCTGCTACGTTGATGAGGCCGGCTGTACTGGCGAGTTGGATGGCCCAGCGTCTGCTGTTCAGCCTGTGTTCGTGCTTGCTGGCTTGTTTTTGCCGGCCAGGCGGGTAGACAGTCTGACTAGGGGTTGGGTCCAGCTCAAGCAGCAATACTTTCCCAACCGAATCCCTCCCGGATCCAACTTCCACGACTGGATGGTCGCTGAAATCAAAGGTTCCGACATCCGCAAGCAGGCCAGAGGCGCCTCGCGAAACGACCGCAGGTTTGCCCACCAAGTCATCGCGAGTTCTCTTGACCTACTCGAACGGCACGATGCGTGCGCAACAGCTCGAGTGTTCGTCAAGCCGATACCTGGACCGTTCGAGGGAACATCCGTGTACACATCGTCGGTTCAGTCGGTATGCAGAACTTTCCAACAGCTGTTACAGCAACGAGAAGACTACGGACTAGGGCCTGTTAACACATCCGCAGTCCATCAGCGACGAGAACGAAGGTGATGAAGCCGAGGAACATGATGTCGAGCTTTTCGA
>NZ_PSNX01000023.1 GCF_002930615.1 Caldimonas caldifontis
GCAGCGAATTGCTCGGGCGTGATTTCCATGCCCCCAAGTGTCCAATGCCCCGACCATCATCGCAATTAGTGTGAACACGCCCTAATGCGCGAAGTCAGACGGGCTAGCGCTGTCCGATCGCGGGCACACTCTGCGACTTCGATCACACCCCCACACGATGCTCCAGCGCTGCCTCCACTGGGCAACGCGGGTCTTGTCGCACCTGCGTCGCTTCACTTTGCTGCCTGCCCCGCCGCGGGTGCAGGAGGGCACCCGCGCCCAGCTCAGCGCCCTGCGCATCGTGCTGCTCAGCGGCCTGGCGGTGGAGGTGGTCATCGGGCTGCACAGCGCCTGGGTCGGCATTCGCGAGGGCCAGTACTACGTCGTGTGGATCGTCGTGGCCTTCTATGCTGCGCTGGTGGCCGCGATCCGATGGTCGGACCTGCATCCCCGGCAGAGCACCGTGGGCCTGATCGTGACCATTTATGCCGCGGGGCTGGCCATCACGCTGTTCATCCGTGTACCGGAGATCGCGCGCCTGGGCTATCTCTTCTGCTACACCGCGCCGCTGCTGGCTGGCCTGCTGCACAGCCGGCGCCTGGCGCTGGGGCTGATGGTGCTGAACCTGCTGCCATTCTGGGCCGCGTTCACAGGGTTCCACCCCCCCAGCCCGCTGGGTGAGGACACGACGCTGCCCGATGCGCCGCTCTACATCCACGCCCTGCTCTTCACCTTCTTCAACCTGTGCATGCCGCTGGCGGCCTTTCGCATCGTCTCCAGCCTGCAGGCCTCGCAGCGGCGCCTTGCCCAGGCCAACGTGCTCTACGAAGCCCTGTTCGAGAACCACGGGGCAGCCACCGTGGTGTGCGGACCCGATGGTCGCGTTCAGCGCGCCAACGGGCTCTTCCTTTCCCTGATCGGTGTGCCGTCCGCCCAGGGGCAACCCCTGTCGCAGTGGCTGCGTGGCGCGGGCCGGGATCGGGCAGACGCCACGCCGGAGCACCTGAGACAGGGCAGCGAGTGGCACGTGGGCCCCTTGGCCGAGGCGCGCCTGCTGCGCATCAGCAGCCGCCACGAAAGCGAGACTGGGGAGGTGATGCTGGCCCTGCACGACGTGACCGAGTTGCGCACCCTGCAGCACGATCTGCTGCGCAGTCAGGCCCATGCGCAGTTCATCGCCAGCCACGACGCCGTCACCGGACTGCCCAAGCGTGAGGCCTTCTGCCGCTGGCTCGAAGCTCAGCGGCCCCGCCTCGCACCGGGCGAGACCCTGCCCGTGGTGACCTTCGGGCTGGACACCCTGCGCCTGATCAATGCACGCCATGGCCGTCTGCACGGGGACCGCTACATCCTGGCCTGCATGCGCGCGTTGCAGAAGGCGGCTGGCAGTGCCGCCCAGGTGGGCCGCGTGCGCGGCAGCGTGCTGGCCGTGGCACTACCGGCCCTGGCGGCCGCCGCCGCACCCGGCGCCGTGCAGCGCGTGCGCGACGCCCTGCCGGCCGACCTGGCGTTGGCCCAGGGGCCCACGCCCCTGTCGATGTCCGTGGGGGTGGCCTTCTTCCCGACCGATGGCGACGAGGCCGAGCAGGTCGTGCATCTCAGTGAACTGGCCCTGGATCGTGCGCGCCGCGCCCGGCTCGACGCCTCCGACCTGGTCATCGACGAGCCCCAGCGCCATGCGCGACGGCTGGCCATCGAGGCCGGCCTGGGCCGCGCCATCGACGAGCGCGAGCTGGAGCTGGTCTATCAGCCCAAGGTGGCTGCCAGCGGCGAGCTGCTTGGCTTCGAAGCCCTCTTGCGCTGGCACAGCCCGCTGCTGGGCGCCGTGTCGCCAGCCGAGTTCGTGCCCGTGGCCGAGCAGGCCGGCTGGGTGACACGGCTGACCGACTATGTGCTTGATGAGGTGTGTCGTCAGATTGCCGCGTGGCGCGCCGAAGGGGCCCCGGCCCTGCCGGTGGCCGTGAATCTCTCGGCCCGCGACCTCGACCGCGAGAACCTCTTCGAGACCGTGCTGGCCGTGGTCGGGCGGCACGGCATCGGCGCCAGCAGCCTGAGCCTGGAAGTGACCGAGACCTTCCTGGCCGAACGCCCGGAGCGGGCATTCGAGCAGTTGCAGCGGCTGCGCGCGTGGTCGTTCCAGGTCGCGATCGACGACTTCGGCACCGGGTATTCGTCCCTGGCCAAGCTGGCCGACCTGCCCATCGACATCCTGAAGATCGACCGCAGCTTCCTGCGCGACCTGCCGGGCGACGCGCGACGCGAGCGCATCGTGCGCTCCATCGTGATGCTGGCCAAGAGCCTGGAGCTCAAGGTGGTGGCCGAGGGGGTGGAACACCCCGAGCAGCTGACCTTCCTGCAGGCCCTGGGGGTGGACGGCTACCAGGGCTTCCTGCTGCATGCGCCAGCGCCGGCAGCCCACTGGAGCGAGCTGCTGCGCCGGCACTCCACCCACCTCATCGGCTGGAGTCCCACCCGTCCGGGCGCTTCGCTGTCCGGTGCCCTGCCGGTGTGAGCCTTCGCGGCGTCAGACCGCGTGCTGCTCCAGCAGGTAGCTCGCGCCGTCGTACTGTGCCAGCACCTCGGTGAGCCAGGGCAGCACCTCGGCCAGCGTGTCGTGCAGCACCCAGGGCGGGTTGATCACGAACATGCCGCTGCCCAGCAGGCCATAGCCGGCTTCCACCGGACGGGCCACCGTCATGCGCACATGCAACCAGCCCCTGGGCGCCACCCCCTTGAGCCGCTGGGGCAGCTGCTGCGACTCCAGACGCGGCAACTGCGGATACCACACCATGTAGACCCCTTGTGCAAAGCGCTGCACGGCCTCGCGCATCGCCGCGACCACCTTGCCGTAGTCGGCCTTCAGCTCATAAGGAGGGTCCATCAGCACCGCGGCACGGCGCGAGGGCGGCGGCAGCTGACTCTTCAGTGCGGTGAACCCGTCCACGGCGTGCACCTCGACGTGGGGCTGCCCGCCCAGGTTGCGTGCCAGCGTCCGGTGGTCGGTGGGGTGCAGCTCGTACAGGCGCAAGCGGTCCTGAGGCCGCAGCAAGGCGAGCGCCAACTCGGGCGACCCGGGGTAGTGCTTCAGCACGCCGCTGGGGTTGTGCTGCCGCACGATGTCCACATAGTCGTCCACCGGCGCGGGAAGGTCGTCTCGCTCGACGAGGCGGCCAATGCCGTCGAGGTACTCGGCGTGCTGCTGGGCATGGCGGCTGTGCAGGGCGTAACCGCCGGCGCCGGCATGCGTGTCGATCAGCCAGTAGGGCTTGTCCTTCTCGCCGAGGTAGCGCAGCACCTGGGTGAGCACCAGGTGCTTGAGCACATCGGCGTGATTGCCCGCGTGAAAGGCATGACGGTAGGCGAGCATGTTGGTGTGAAGCCTGCAAAGGCCTCACTGTAGCGCCTCGGTGAAGGGTTCGCGACTCAGGCGGCGAGCAATCGCCCCACGCGCTCGCGCAGGTCGGCCGGGCTCACGTCCTGCGGGGCCACGGCCTCGCCGGCCACCAGGCCCACGCGGCTGAAGAGGCCGCGCCGGAAGGGCCGCACCATGGCCTGGCCCTCCTCCACCCGCGAGAAGAAAGAGCCCCAGAGGTTGCGCAGCGCGATCGGCACCACCGGCACCGCCTGGCGTTCCAGGATCTTCATGATGCCGCCCTTGAACTCCTGCAACTGCCCGTCGCGCGTGATGGCGCCTTCGGGGAAGATGCACAGGAGCTGCCCCTGGGCCAGCACCTCCGCGGCGCGTTCGAAGGCGCGCTCGTAGGTGGCCGGGTCCTCCTTCTGCGGCGCGATGGGAATGGCGCGCGCCAGCTTGAAGAGCCAGCCCAGCACCGGCAGCTTGAAGATGCGGTGATCCATGATGAAGACGATGGGCCGCGGGCTGGCGGCCATCAGCAGGATCGCATCGACGAAGCTCACGTGGTTGCTCACCAGGATGGCCGGCCCGCGCACCGGAATGTGCTCGTCGCCGCGCACCTGGAAGCGGTAGACCAGGCGCGAGGCGAGGAAGGCCACGAAGCGCAGCAGGTACTCGGGCACCAGCAGGAAGATGTAGAAGCCCACCACCACGTTGAGCAGGCCCATCACGAGGAAGACCTCGGGAATGCTCAGGCCCAAGTGCAGCAAGGCGCCGGCGATGAGGGCGCTGGCCACCATGAAGAGCGCATTGAGGATGTTGTTGGCCGCGATGATGCGCGCGCGGTGGCTGGCGGGCGAGCGCAGCTGGATCAGCGCGTACATCGGCACGCTGTAGATGCCCGCGCTGAAGGCCAGCAGCGTGAGGTCGGCCATCACGCGCCAGTGCGCGGGCTCGGCCACGAAACTGCGCAGGGTGTGTTCGGTGGTGCCGGCCTGCAGGCCGCGCGAGGCCAGGTAAAGATCGATCGCGAACACGCTCATGCCGATGGCGCCCACCGGCACCAGGCCGATCTCGACGTGGCGGCGCGAGAGCGTCTCGCACAAGAGCGAGCCCACCGCGATGCCGATGGAGAACACCACCAGCAGCAGCGAGGCCACCTGCTCGTTGCCGTGCAGCACGTCCTTCGCGAAAGACGGGAACTGCGACATCAGCACCGCACCGATGAACCACATCCAGGAGATGCCCAGGATGGAGCGGAACACCGTCTTGCTTTCGCCGGCGAGCTTGAGGTTGCGCCAGGTTTCGCTCACAGGGTTCCAGTTGATCTTCAAACCGGGGTCGGTGGCCGGCGTGGCCGGTACCTTCAGCGAGGTGAGCCAGCCCAGCACCGCCAGCGCCAGGCAGGCCCAGGCCGTCCAGCGCGCGCCCACCTCGGGCAGGGCGATCAGCAGGCCGCCGGCCACATTGCCCAGCAGGATGGCCACGAAGGTGCCCATCTCGACCATGCCGTTGCCGCCGGTGAGCTCGCGCTCGTTGAGGTGCTGGGGCAGGTAGGCGTACTTCACGGGCCCGAACACGGTGGACTGCAGGCCCATGAAGAAGATGCAGGCCAGCAGCAGCGCCGGGTCCTGGCGGTGGAAGCCCCAGGCCGCCAGCGCCATGATGGCCACCTCCCAGAGCTTGAGGACGCGGATGAGCGCGGCCTTGTCGAACTTGTCGGCCAGCTGGCCGCTGGTGGCCGAGAACAGCAGGTAGGGCAGGATGAAGAGTGCACCGATCACCAGGCCGGCCAGCGAGGACGGCAGCCAGCTCACCTGGAGCTGGTAGGTCACCATCACGGTGAAGGCGAACTTGTAGAGGTTGTCGTTGCCTGCGCCGAGGAACTGGGTCCAGAAGAAGGGCGCGAAGCGCCGCTGGCCCAGCAGCGCGAACTGGCTCGGATGAGCGGCTTCAGGGGTCAGGCTCAAGGGCTCCTCCACCGGCACTTCAGGCGCCGCAACTCAGAACAGGCCGCGCGCCTTCAGTGCGGCGAGCTGGTCGTCGCTGAGCCCCACCTCGCGCAGCACGGCCTCGGTGTCTTCGCCCAGGGTGGGCGCACGGCGCGTGATGGCCCCGGGCGTGCGCGAGAGCTTGGGCACGATGCCCGGCACCTCCAGCGTCAGGCCGTCGGCCGTGGTGACGGCTTCGATCATGCCGCGCGCACGGTAGTGCGGGTCTTCGGCGATGTCGCGGGCGGTGTAGATGCGCCCGGCCGGCACCTGGGCGGCATTCAGCACATCGAGCACCTCGGCCACGGTGCGCGCTGCCGTCCAAGCGCCGATGGCGGCGTCGATCTCGGCCACGCGTTTCACGCGGCCCACGTTGTCGGCCAGCGCCGGGTCCTGGCCCAGGTCGTCGCGGCCGATGGCGCTCATCAGGCGCTTGAAGATGGAGTCGCCGTTACCGGCCACCAGCACCCAGCCGTCGGCGCAGGCGTAGGCGTTGCTGGGCGCGATGCCGGGCAGGGCCGACCCGGCCGGTTCACGCACCACGCCGAAGGCGCTGTACTCGGGCAGCAGGCTTTCCATCACGTTGAAGACACTTTCGTACAGGGCCACGTCGACCACCTGGCCGCGGCCCGAACGGTGCCGCTCCTGCAGCGCCATCAGCACGCCGATCACCCCGTGCAATGACGCCAGCGTGTCGCCAAGGCTCACGCCCACACGCACCGGCACGCGGCCGGGCTCGGCGGTGAGGTGGCGCAGGCCGCCCATGGCTTCGGCCACCACGCCAAAGCCGGGGCGGTCCTTGTAGGGGCCACTCTGGCCGTAGCCGCTGATGCGCAGCATCACGAGTCCGGGGTTGGTGCGCGAGAGCTCTTCGTAGCCCAGGCCCCACTTTTCCATCATGCCGGGCTTGAAGTTCTCGATGAGCACGTCAGCCTCGTCAGCCAGGCGGCGCACGATGTTGCGGTCGGGCGGCTCGCGCAGGTCGAGCACCACGCTCTTCTTGTTGCGCGACTGCACCTGCCACCACACGCTGGTGCCGTTGTGCAGAAGGCGCCACTGGCGCAGCGGGTCGCCGCTGCCCGGGGGTTCGATCTTGATCACCTCGGCGCCGAAGTCGGCCAGTGTCTTGGCGGCGAAGGGGCCGGCGATGAGCTGGCCGAGTTCGAGGACCTTGAGGCCGGCCAGCGGGCCGTGGGAGGCGGGCTTCGTGTTCATCGGGAGGCAGGGGGTGTCATCGCGGGCATGCCGCGCTCGCGCAGGTCGGCGCAATGGTCACGCGAGGGTTGGCTCTGGGCGGAGCGGCGTTCGTCGAAGCCTTCCGGCGCGGGCTGGCCTTCGGGGACCAAGGCGATGCTGCGCACCGCCAGGCCCGGGGCCAGGCGCGGCAGGTGCAAGGGCACGCCGGTCGCACGTGAGGCGTGCATCGCGCCGGTGAGCAGCAGCACGACAGCCTCGGGGGAGGCGCCGCGCGCCGAGGCTGCGATGGTGGCGGCCAGGGCGTCATCGCGGGCGATCTGCATGCGGGCCATCGCGGGCAGCTGGGCCTCGGGCACCAGGCCGCAATGGCCGTCGCGCACGGCGTCCACCAGGCGTTCGCGGGCCGACGCCGGCACGGTGTCGTCCCACCGGGCCTGGCCCATCGCGGCACGCAGCTCCGCGCGCGGCAGGTTGCCGCCCTGCACGGGCACGCCGGCCCGCACGGCGGCCATCACCACCGGGCCGTAGGCGGCCCAGGGCCAGGCGGGTTCGTGCCAGGCCAGCGCCTCGCGCACCTGCACTTCACCCGCATCGCGCGGCAGGCCTCGGGTGTGGCGGCCGCGTTCGGCCATTTCCAGCACCAGGGCCTGCAAGCGGCCTTGCGCGGCCAGCTCGTCCACGATCTGCGCCGCCTGGCGCTGGTGATCCGGCTGGTCATGCAGTTCGCCCAGCAGCCAGGCGGTCTGGGCCCCGGCCGGGACGCACACGATCAGCAACAGGGTGGCCAGGAATTGCTTCATGCCGGCATCTTAGAACCGACGCCAGCCATGGCGCGGCGCAGGGCTTCGATCGCAAAGCGCACCTTGGCAGGCTGTGCATCGCGCTGCGGCGTGAGCGCGTACATGCCCAGCGGCGGCGGGCGCCAGTGCGTCAGCAAGGGCACGAGGCGGCCCGTCTTCAGCGAGTCTTCCACGTCGAGATCGCCCATCACCGCCAGGCCCAGGCCAGCCTCGCACATCTGCTGCAGCGACAGCTGGTTGTTGCTGGTCACCCGAGCCTCCACCCGCAGGCGCTCAACCGCGCCACCAGGGCCGTGCAGCTCCAGCACGGTCCCCAGGCTGCCGCCGGCCGTGCGCAACCAGTCGTGGGCCAGCAGTTCAGCCGGTGCGGCGGGCACGCCGCGCGCGGCCAGGTAGGCCGGGGCGGCGCACACGGTGAGAGACATCTCGCCAAGACGGTGCGCCACCCAGGTGGAGTCGGGCAGGCGGCCAAAGCGGATGGCCAGGTCGATGCGCTGCTCGACGAGGTCAATCAGGGTGTCGTCCACCTGCAGGTGCAGTCTCAGCCCGGGATTGGCCGCCAGCAGCGGCGCCAGCGCTGGCCCCAGGTGGCGCGCAAAACCCACCGGCGAGGACACCCGCAACTCGCCCACCGGCGCGTCGCGCATCTGCGCAAGCTGCTCGCCGGCGCCGCGCGCGGCGGCCAGCATCGCGGCGCAGCCTTCATGGAAACGCTCGCCGGCCACGGTGAGGCGCAGCTTGCGCGTGGAGCGCGTGAGCAGGGTCACGCCCATGTCGCGTTCAAGCTGGCGCACCTGCTGGCTCACGGCCGAGGCCGTGGTGCCCAGGGTACGCGCGGCCCCGTTCATTGAGCCCTGCTCGACCACGGTGGCAAACACTGCCATGCGCTTGAGCTGCTCAATCATAAAGTTTTTCTAAATAAAAAAGGCATGATTGGCCGTCTAGTTTAGTTTGATTTGCATCTCTATCGTTCAGACATCGCAACCCCTCCCATTTTTTGGAGACCCCATGAAGATTGCCCTGATCGGCCCCACCGGCTTTGTCGGCTCGGCCGTGCTGACCGAAGCGCTGTCCCGTGGCCATGCCGTGGTCGCCCTGTCGCGCACCCCTGCCAAGCTGGCACCGCAGACGGGCCTGACGGTGGTGCAGGCCGACGCGACCGACCCCGCCCAGGTGGCCACGGCCGTGGCCGGCACCGACGCCGTGGTGAACGCCTACAACCCGGGCTGGACACACCCGGCCATCCATGACGAATTCCTGCGCGGCACGCGGGCCATCTTCGAGGGCGTGAAACGCGCGGGTGTGAAGCGCCTGCTGACGGTGGGGGGTGCCGGCAGCCTGTACGTGGCCCCGGGCGTGCAGTTGGTGGACACGCCCACCTTCCCCGCCGAGTGGAAGCAGGGCGCGCTGGCCGCCCGGGAGGCGCTCAACCTGATCCGCCAGGAAACGGCACTGGACTGGACCTTCCTGTCGCCGCCCGTCTTCCTGCAGCCCGGCGAGCGCAGCGGCGCTTACCGCCTCGGCGGTGACGAGGTGCTGATGGCGGGCGACCAACCGGCGGGCATCTCGGTGGCCGACCTGGCCGTGGCCATCGTCGACGAGATCGAGCACCCGAAGCATTTGCAGCGGCGATTCACGGTGGCTGGCGCCTGACGCTGCAGGGCCAGGCACAGCGCGGCCCCCGGGGCCTGGCGCATACCCGGCACTCAAGTCGGGCGGAACTCGGCCGACATTGAGGAGACGGCCGATGGGCCGGCGCCATGTTTTCGCCCACATTGGATGCTCCTCATGCCCCCCGGCCTCCTGACCCCGCCGTCCGAATTCGCGCCCCTTGATGAAGAGGCTCGCTGTGCGGAGTGCGTCCGGCCGGAGCGCCTGAGCTTTCGCTTCAGCTTTGCCTACCAGCCCATCGTCGATGTGCGCTCGCGCGAGGTGTTCGCGCACGAGGCGCTCGTGCGCGGCCCGTCCGGCGAATCGGCGCTGAGCGTGCTCAGCCAGGTGAACGACGACAACCGCTACCGCTTCGACCAGGCCTGCCGCACCAAGGCCATCAAGACAGCGGCGGAACTCGGCATGCCCTCACGGCTGTCCATCAACTAGGGCCTGTTAACACATCCGCAGTCCATCAGCGACGAGAACGAAGGTGATGAAGCCGAGGAACATGATGTCGAGCTTTTCGA
>NZ_PSNX01000024.1 GCF_002930615.1 Caldimonas caldifontis
GTGCCGGTGAGCTGCTCCATGGAGGAGGCGGTCTGCTGCAGGGAGGAGGCGGCCTGCTCGGTGCGTGAGCTCAGGTCCTGGTTGCCTGAGGCGATCTGGCTCGACGCGGTGGAGATGCTCTCCGTCGAGGTATGCACCTGGCCGACGATGTGGCGCAGGGATTCTTGCATGCGCACCAAAGCACGCAGAAGATCAGCCGCTTCATCACGGCCCTCGGCCTGCACGTCCTGGGTGAGATCGCCTTCTGCGATGGCGCCGGCCAGAGACTTGGCGGTTTCGATCGGCCGGCAGATGCTGTGCATGTTGAGCAGCGTGAGCGGCACCACAACCACCGTGGCTATGGCCACCGCCGCGCCGAAAAGAGCGATCGTGAGAGTTGCCGCCTGCTGGGCATCTTGGCTGGCCTCCTGCGCCTGGGCATTCAAGTCGGTCACCAGAGCGGCAAAAGCTTTGTCGAGTTCGTTCAACGCGGCATAGGCCCGGAACATGACCTTGTCTGCGGTGGTGGCCGAGTCGTAGCCGCTGGCTTCCAGCTGATGGGCCACAGGAGCAAAGGCCTTCTGGTAGGCATCCATGTGGCTGGCGATGGCCTGCAACCTTTCGGTGTCGTCGCCGGAAGCCAGGGCCAGAAGGGCTTGCACCTGTTCGTTGACTTTCGCGGCTGCTTGCTTCCACAGCTCGTGGGTCTCGCTCACACGTGCCGGCTGCTCGTAGAAGATGATCATGTCCTTCTCGTAGCGTCGCATCTGGCCCAAGGTCTGGCGCAGCTCGGAGACCATGCTGGACTTCGCGTGAGCGTTGTCGATGAAGGCCTGGTTCATCGACTGCAGGCGGAACATGCCGAGCAGGCCTGCGCCACCGACGAGAGCCAGCAGCATCAGCACAACCGCAATGGCGCCGATCATGCGCACACGGATGGTGAAGCTGCGCATCAGATGGGTGAAAGGCATGGCTTGACTCCTGTTCTGAGTGGCGTGGTGTCAGTCGGTCAGGCCCATGGCCGGATCGGTCATCAGCTTCTCGATGTCCAGCAGGATGAGCATGCGCTCGGCGATCGTGGCCAGGCCCACGATGCAGCCGGCATCGACGACCGAGCTCATCTCGGGCGCCGGACGCACTGCGTCGGCGGCGATCTCGAGCACGTCACTGACGGCATCCACCACGGCTCCCACCACGCGGCCACCCACATGGAGGACGACCACGACTGTGAAGTCGTTGTACTCGCATTGCGCCGTGGCGAACCGGATGCGCAGATCAACGATGGGGACGATCACGCCGCGCAGGTTCACCACGCCTTTGATGTAGTCGGGCGCATTGGCGATGCGTGTGGGTGCCTCGTAGGAGCGAATCTCCTGCACCCGCAGGATGTCGATCCCGTACTCCTCGCCGCCCAGACGGAAGGTCAGGTACTCGCGGGGACGGACGTTCTGTGCGATGAAGGCTTCGTTGGCACCCATGGTGTTCACTCTTTATGTCTGTGATTCGGCAAGGGGCCCCCGGCGCACCGCCGGGGTTCTCATTGGGTTATCGGCAGGAGGCCATCCGGCTTGAGCCCCGGAGGCGTCAGTGCAGAGTGGGTGCACGTTGGCCGATGCGGAACTGCGACACGACTTGGGACAGGCGTTGGGCCTGCTCGCGCAGCGACTCCGCGGCAGCAGCCGACTGTTCCACCAAGGCGGCGTTCTGCTGGGTCATCTGGTCGAGCTGCGTGACCGCTTGGTTGATCTGGCTCACGCCCGAGCTTTGCTCGCGCGTCGAGGCCGAGATGTCGCCAATCATGTCCGTCACCCGGCGCACGGCCGCAACGATCTCCTGCATCGAGGTGCCGGCATCGGCAACCAGACGGGAGCCGCCCTCGACCTTGTCCACCGAGTTCCCGATCAGCGCCTTGATCTCCTTGGCAGCCTCGGCGGAACGCTGGGCGAGGTTGCGCACCTCGCCAGCCACCACGGCAAAGCCCCGGCCATGCTCGCCGGCGCGCGCCGACTCCACCGCGGCGTTCAGGGCGAGGATGTTGGTCTGGAAGGCGATGCCGTCGATGACGCCGATGATGTCGGCGATCTTCTTGGACGAACCGCGGCGTTCAGGGCGAGGATGTTGGTCTGGAAGGCGATGCCGTCGATGACGCCGATGATGTCGGCGATCTTCTTGGACGAGGCATTGATCTCATCCATGGTGGAGACCACCTGGGAGACCACCTGGCCGCCACGCTGGGCCGCCTCGGCCGCCGTGTGGGCGAGCTGGGTCGCCTGGTGGGCGCTGTCGGCGCTCTGGCTCAGGGTGCCGGTGAGCTGCTCCATGGAGGAGGCCGTCTGCTGCAGGTTCGAGGCGGTCTGCTCGGTGCGTGCACTCAGGTCCTGGTTGCCGGTGGCGATCTCGGCGCTGGCCGTGGTGATGTTCTCGGTGGCCTGCTGCACCTGGAGAACCATCTGGCGCAGGGACGCCTGCATCTCGGCCAGGGCAGCCTGGAGTTCGCCAGCCTCGCCGCCCGCGGTGACCTTGACGTCTGTGGACAGATCACCTGCCGCGATGGTGCGAGCATGTTGCACCACCGAGGCGATCGGCCCCGAGATCGACCGGCTCAACCACCAACCGAACCCGGCCGCGAACACGAGGCTGGCAGCGACCAGGACGATCGAGATGATGGCGGCCGACTGCGTGTCTTCCTGTGCAGCGACAAAGGCTTTATGAGCGCGTTCTGCGATCGCGGCTTGCAAGCCATCGATCGCTGCGATGTAGTCCCGGCGCGCCTTCTCGAACTCGCCGTCCAGCAGCTTTTCCAGGGCGAAGTAGTCCCCGGTGTCGCGGAACTCGGAGATCTTGGGGCCATAGCCCAGGATGGCCTTGCGCAGGTTGTCGATGCTCTGGTACTGAGCCTTCAGCTCCGGGCTGTCCATCGCCGCTTCGACGCCTTGCTGCAGCGCGTCGATCTTCTTGGAGTCGGCCGCATAGTCCTTCATGAGCTGGTCGGGAAAATCGCCGGTGCCCAGTCTGGAGTGGGTGACGATGCGCAGCACGTTGATCTCGACCAGGGATTTCCACTCCCCCACGACTTGCATCGTGCGGGTTTCATTCTCGGTGAGCCGCTCGATCACGGCGGTGGCATCGCCGAGCTTTTTCACGCTGTAGCCGCTGACACCGATCATCAGCAGCATCAGCAGGCCGAGCGCGACACCCAACCGGGTGGCGATCCGGGTGTTCGACAATCTCTGGGTCAGGGTCATGGGCAGTCTCCTGGTGGTCTTGTGATGCGGTTGGGGAATCAGAAGGTTTCCCAGTCGTCGTCATGACGCGACGTTGCTGAGGCGGTGGTGGCAGGCGTGGCACTCTTGGCTGCCGGCGCTGCGGGCACTGGTCCAGGTTGAGCAGGCTCTTTGACCTGTGATTGCACGCGCTGGATGAGCTTGTGGGCTTCGGTGGCAGCCGGCAGGGGGATGGTCTCGGTATCGGCAGGCGCCTTGGCGATGTGCTGGGCCTCGACCTTGAACGTCCCCACCACACTGGCCAGGCGCTGAGCCTGCTCACGCAGGGACTCGGCGGCGGCGGCCGACTCCTCGACCAGCGCAG
>NZ_PSNX01000025.1 GCF_002930615.1 Caldimonas caldifontis
GAGGAGGCGGAGGAGGCGAGCTGGTTGGCCTGGCGAGCGGCGTCGGCGGACTGCTTGACGGTGCCGGTGAGCTGCTCCATGGAGGAAGCGGTCTGCTGCAGCGAGGAGGCGGCCTGCTCGGTGCGTGAGCTCAGGTCCTGGTTGCCCGTGGCAATCTCGGTCGAAGCGGTGCTGATGCTGTCGGTGGAGGCGCGCACCTGGGACACCAGGGTGCGCAACGAACCCACCATGGCCTTCAAGCCAGCCATCAGGCTGCCCGCAGGTGGTTGACCCAGGTCCACGGCCAGGTTGCCGCGAGACACTTCTTCCATGGCCTGCATGGCTGCGGCAGGATCCCCACCCAGTTGGCGATGGACGCTTCGTGCAATGACCACGCCGGCCGCACCGATGGCGGTCAGGACGGCCAGACCAAGGAGCAGGGTTTCGACCAGGGCTGACCGCACCAGGGCGTTCACATCGTCCATGTACAGCCCGGAGCCCACGAGCCAGTTCCAGGGTTTGAACTCCATCACGTACTGCAGCTTGGGCACGGGCACGTCGCTGCCAGGCCGGGGGAAGTC
This sequence comes from Caldimonas caldifontis, assembly GCF_002930615.1. Classification (GTDB taxonomy): domain Bacteria; phylum Pseudomonadota; class Gammaproteobacteria; order Burkholderiales; family Burkholderiaceae_C; genus Caldimonas; species Caldimonas caldifontis. The sequence goes on from NZ_PSNX01000025.1 coordinate 561, forward strand.
GGTATCGACGAAGGCGCGACCATCGGGGCTGGCTCTCAGGGCGGCCACGATGTTCTTCAGCGTGTAGCGCCCTTTGCCGTCCTTGAGCGTTTCGGTTTTGTTCTGTCCGGCCCACTCGGGCCGGACGGGGTGCATCACGCTGACCCCGTCCATTGACCAGATGTAGAAGTACTCGGCGCGACCGTCTGCTCCACCAAAGCGGGAAACGCGAACAGCTTCCTTTGCAGCCTTTTCGGCCTCTTCCATGGTCATTTCACCGGCCACGGCCTTGGCGTGAAAGCCGGCCACGATCGCATGCATCGACTCCACGGCCGACTTGAGCATGTCCTGGCGTCCCGCTTCGATGCGCTGCTGGGTCTGGACGATGCTCAGACCGACCATGAGGAGCAAACCGCCCAGGGCGATACCGATCAGCAAGCCGATCTTCTGGGTGAATCGCAGTTTGGCAAGCATGAATGACTTTCGATGTTTCTGTGAATGGGTTTACTCGCTGCCCACACCTGCCAGCCCCATGCTGGGCGACAGGATCAGGCTCTCGATGTCGAGCAGGATCAGCATGCGATCGCCGACCTGGCCCAGACCGGTGATGTAGCGGGCGTCGATGGCCGCGGACATTTCCGGCGCGGGACGGATGGCATCGGTGGCCAGCTCCATCACGTCGCTGACGGCGTCCACCACGATGCCCACGACGCGTTGGCCAAGGTGCAGGATGATGGAGACCGTGAAGCCGTTGTATTCGACCTTCTCGCAACCGAAGCGCATGCGCATGTCCACGATGGGGACGATCACGCCGCGCAGGTTGACCACTCCTTTGAGGTAGGCCGGCGAGTTGGCGATGTGGGTGGGCTCTTCGTAGCCTCGGATTTCCTGAACCTTCAGGATGTCAATGCCGTATTCCTCGCCGCCGAGGCGGAAGGTCAGGTATTCCTTGGTCAGGCCGCCTTGCTGGCGAGTGGCGCCGGCACGTGCGGAAGGTGCCTGCAATGCGGAAGGGGGATGCATCATGCCCATGGTGGCTCCTGGCTGGGTGTCTGCTCTGTCATCGGCCGTCCTGGGGCCGACTTGAGGGCTGGCGGGGGCTGGCTTGGATCGAGGGTGTGTCTGGCGTCACGGACTCGCTGCTCACGCGGCTGCGCTGTGGCTGTGGAGCTTGAACGTCCCCACCACACTGGCCAGGCGCTGAGCCTGCTCACGCAGGGACTCGGCGGCGGCGGCCGACTCCTCGAC
>NZ_PSNX01000026.1 GCF_002930615.1 Caldimonas caldifontis
ACGCTGCGCTGGTCGAGGAGTCGGCCGCCGCCGCCGAGTCCCTGCGTGAGCAGGCTCAGCGCCTGGCCAGTGTGGTGGGGACGTTCCGGCTGGGTGCACAAACCCAGCCCCAAGCGCCGCTGCCTTCTCCAACCGCAGCCGGGGCACCTGTTCAGCGCGCCGCCTCGGTGGCCGAGGCGGCCATTCGCAAGGCCAAGACCGCAGCACCTGCGACCGCTGCAGCCCCCGTTCTTCCCAAGGCACCTGCCACTCCGCCCCCTGCAGCCAAGGCGCCCGCGGCGTCCGATGACAACTGGGAAACCTTCTGATTCTGAAAGCTCTCCCCTCCCACAGCCCGGCCTTGGCCGGGCTTTTTCGTGAGCACTCGACGGGCGCGATGCGTGACGCAATTCGCACAACGGCCTCGCAGTCCTCCAGGGCGGGAATGTCAGCCTCAAGTTAACCCAGGCCATGGCCGATTTTCCCGGGACCGCCCCTCGCGGGTGAAAAGACACTTTCGGGGATCGACACAACAACGAGGGCCAGGCCCGCAAGGCTTGGCATTCCTCGGTCACGGAGTTGCACATGAAGTTGTCCGACCTGAAATTGGGAGCCCGTCTCGGCGCAGGTTTCGCCGTCATCCTCGTCCTCGCCCTGGCCGTCGCCGCCTTGAGCATCGCCCGGCTCAACAGCATCGGCGAGATGCAAAAGCAGATGTCCGAACGGGCCACACTGAATGCTTTGGCCATGCAGTGGCAAGGCGAAACGGGCGTCAACCTGGCCCGCACCCTCGCGATTGCAAAGTCAGGCGGCCTGCAGTCCCTGTCGGACTACCTGCAGCCGCTGATGCGACAGACCACTGAGCGCATCTCGGGCCTGCAGAAAGAGATTGAGTCACGCACGATGACGGACGAGGGCAAGCGCCTGATGAAGGAGGTGGCGGAACATCGCAAGGCTTACATCGCCACGCGCAACGAGATCTTCGAGATGCTGAAGAATGGCGACATGATCGGGGCGGGGCCGCTGGTGGATTCCAAGCTGGTCCCCATGTCCGCGGCCTACCTGGACGCCATCGGCGCCTACGCCAAGCGCCAGCATGACCGCAATGCGGCCGTGGAGCAGGACATGGCCGCCAGCATCCAGCAGGCTCAAGTCTGGCTCGCGGCCCTGAGCGTCGCATCCCTGGTGCTGGGCGCTCTGCTGGCCTGGGCCATCACCCGTTCGGTGACCCGGCCGCTCCATCAGGCTGTCGCTGCGGCCGACATCATCGCCAAGGGTGACCTGACGCAAGAGGTCGTCGTCAATCGCAAGGATGAGTTGGGGCATCTGCTGTCGGCTCTGTCGGCCATGCAGAACCAGTTGCGCGCCGTCGTCTCGCGCATCCGTCAGTCCACCGACAGCATCTCCACCGCCAGTGCGGAAATCGCCACGGGCAACCAGGACCTGAGCTCGCGCACCGAGCAGGCCGCCTCCTCCCTGCAGCAGACCGCCTCCTCCATGGAGCAGCT
>NZ_PSNX01000027.1 GCF_002930615.1 Caldimonas caldifontis
AGGGGGGCGGTACCGCTGGTGCGGGTCGCTTGCAGGCTTGCACGGGTGGTGACGGAGTCCGGAGCGGGTGCGGGTGCGGGTGCGGGTGCGGGTGCAGGTGCAGGTGCAGGTGCGGGTGCGGGTGCGGGTGCGGGTGCAGGTGCAGGTGCAGGAGCGGGTGCAGGAGCGGGTGCGGGTGCGGGAGCGGGTGCGGGTGCGGGAGCGGGTGCGGGTGCAGGTGCAGGTGCAGGTGCGGGTGCGGGTGCGGGTGCGGGTGCGGGTGCGGGTGCGGGTGCAGGTGCAGGAGCGGGTGCAGGAGCGGGTGCAGGAGCGGGTGCAGGGGCACTGGTGCCAGTGGCGGCAACCTCGCAGCGCTTCATGACGTTCCGGATGGGGTCACCGAAGACGCTGTTGCTGCAAGCCACGCCGTTTGAATATGTTCCATACGCGTAGGTCCCGTTGGCACCGTAGCGGACCTGAGCCGTGCCAGAAAACGAGCAGAACTCGTACTCGTTGGCGCAGAACGTCCACGTTGCAGGAGCAGGAGCAGGAGCAGGAGCAGGAGCAGGAGCAGGAGCCGGAGCCGGAGCCGGAGCCGGAGCCGGAGCCGGAGCCGGAGCCGGAGCCGGCTTGGTGCCGATCACCCAGCGGGTACCGTCCCAATACCAGCGCTTGCCTTGGGCATCGATGTGGGTGTCCTGGCCGTCCTGAGGGGCCGTTAGGAGAACATCGTCGGCGCTGGAACTGCTGCTGTCGCTGGCCCCACCGCCGCAGGCGGCGAGGACAGCGCAGGCAGCCATGACTTCTGCAAGCACGGTCAGACGGGTTTGAGAACCAATATTCATGATAGTCGAGGCAACTGGGAAAACTCGGAATCCCCAAGCGCGTACGCGTGGCGGCGGAATCGCTGGGCGCTGTAAGCAGTGCCTAACCACCAGGGAGCCACAACCTTGCGTTGCGGCCCAACCCTGCGTGCGCACTGCGAACCCGGTGTTGTCAGACGACTGTCTGTGCGGTTTCCACCAGAAGCATTGATTGCTTGCTGCGGATACTAAAAAGGCTGCTAAAAGTCTGAGTAAGGGAAGGTGTAACGACGTAACGGTCGGGTTACGTGTTTCGCAAGTGTCAAGTGTGAGATACCCCTCAGTCGAGGGGGTGTGCTCCCAGTGCGTGGCGCCAGAAGAGCCGGCCTCGCTTGCAGCTCCTTGGGTTTCTTTTAGTTACATCTTGACGCCTGATCCTGTTCCCAGCCTGTGGTTGATGGCAGGCCCGAGAAAAAAGAAAACCCAGCCGGCGTATCCCGGCGGGGTTGGTCTCTTGGCCTTGCGGGCGCGAGAAGCAAGTCCGCTCGTTCGCGTCTTACTGTGAGTAGTAAGGTCCTTGCCAGTCGGCGGGGAGTGCGCCGCCGTGGGCGCCGGTGCTGACCGAAGCTGCCGAAG
>NZ_PSNX01000028.1 GCF_002930615.1 Caldimonas caldifontis
CGGGCCTGCTGCAGCAGCGCCAGGCCGGGGGTGGGGTCACCGGCCGGCTCCTGGGGGGCCTGGGCGTAGGTGCTCAGCAGCACGCCGCTGCTTTCGTCCTACAACGCCCCGGGCCGCGGCCTCAGCGTGGCCGTGATCGCCTCCCACAGCGCCAGCACCTGCCCTTCGCTCAGGGTAGCGTGCGTCAGGTCCGGGATCATGGCCTTTTCTTCCAGGCTACGCGGCGGCGAGGGGATGTAGTGGCCGTTGTAGAGGGTGAATTCGATGTTGGGCTTGCGCGGATCCTTGGCTGCTTCGTTGCCGTGCAACGTCAGGCCGTGCCCGGGCACGCGCGCGGACGTGACCGTCTCGGGTTCGCGTGACAGCCATTCCTCGTAAGGCAGGCCGTGAATCGTGCGCGGGCCTTTGCGCAAGGTCTTGATGCCAGCGGCGGCCAGTTGTCGCTCAATGCTGGACGCTCTTTGCAGCATGGTGTCGTCTTCCCACACCTGAGTCGAGTGACTGAACATCACGAATACATCGGGCGCGTCTTTGAGGTGATAAAAGGCCGTGATGGCGACATCCTCAAGTGGTCCACCCCTGAGAAACCCATGCGCAAAGCAATCCCCCGGCTCGCTGGGGATCTCGTCGTCGCGTCGCCCGCGCAGGCGGCGGTACACGTTCAGCAGGTGAAACCCATGCGCAAAGCAATCCCCCGGCTCGCTGGGGATCTCGTCGTCGCGTCGCCCGCGCAGGCGGCGGTACACGTTCAGCAGGTGGGTGTACTTTTCTTCGACGTCGGAGGAGTCGGTAGGTTCATTGCCTAATGGCTTGTCCAACGAATAGTCGAAGGCCTTGACCGATGCAGTGATCAAGAACCCATCCTGCCAATCCATCAACTCCCAGATCCGAGCAAACGCATAACTGTTTGCACGGTTGAAGACCTTGCCGACACCGCCGGGCACGTTTCGCACATCCATCAGCACGGGCGTTTTGTTGAGCATGTTGATGACTTGGTTTTTCAGCTCCTCGGTCCTTCGCTCCAACTGGTAGTCGAAGACAGCGCGCGGCAGCGGTCGCATGCTCACTTCCACGCCTTCGATCTGCACCCCGTCGACGGGGTTGAGCACGAAGTCCTCGGGCAAGTCGATGAGGTGGCGGCCGATGCAGCGCGTTCGCATGCGCGCGGTGAGCTTTTGGACGAGTTGGGCTTCTTCAGCGGTCATGGCAGGGGTGCGGGGGGAGCAAGCGGTTGATGACAGGGCCCAGGGTGCGCACAGCGCACCCAGGATCCAGCGGCGACGGTCCGGTCTCATCAAAAGTCCTCGTACATCATGCGGGACGACTCGCGCACGCGCTGGGCGATGCGCACGATGGCGCGCAGCGTGAAGTGCAGCGCCTGGACGCTGGCCGGGCCCGCCTCGGGGTTGTAGGCCGGCTCGTGTTCGACGGCCACGCGCAGGAAGCTTTGGCAGTGCGGCTGGGGCGACAGGCCCGAACGGGACGGCACGGTGCCGTCGCCCGCCTCGTCGGGGGCGCTGATCACGAACTCGGCCCCAGCTTGCTCCGCCCCACGCAAGATGACGTGGCGACGTACCCCCGTCTGATCGAAGGCAGTGGCGCCCACCGGCGCTTTCTTCGGTGCATGGCCTTGCAACCATTGCTGCACAGCCAGCGACGCGCTGTGCCGTTGCGCCTGCCAGCTCACCGTGCCGTAAGCCTTGTGCCGCGCGCTGTCGCCGCAGAAGGCGTGGGTGTGGGGGTGGTAGCGCTGTGAAATGGTTTCGTGAAACTGGCGAGCGGTACGAATGTGTGCTTTGAACAGACCCCAATCCCTCTCCACCTGCTGCCTGCGCTTGCGTGGGTCTTGCTCCTCGTTGAGCGGATTGATGAGCTCCTCGTCGCACAGGCCCCACCAGGCGCCGCGCACGGTGTAGATCTCGACAAGGCCAGCTCCTGGGCGCCGGCGCGGATCTTCAGCCACCCATTGCCGTACTCGGGGCTGGGCAGCAACTGCAGCGGCCCCGGCGCGCCGGACAGCACCGCCGTGACTTCGGCCGCATCGGCGCCGAGCACCTGGGCCACGCCCCAGGTGCCTTCGGTGCCGGCCTTCATGCGCCGGTACACCGCGGCCGCCCCCGTGGCCGGCATCACCCCGTGCACGATGCCGTAAATCTTGTCCCGCCAGCCCAGCACCTCGCAGCAGTGCCGCGCCACCAGCCCGCCCATGCTGTGGGTCACCAGGATGACCTTCTCGCAGCGCATGCGATCGGCGCGCGCATAGCGCTCGATGATCTCGTCGATGCGACGGCCCAGGGCTTGGGCCGACTGGGCGTTGTCGTCCAGCCAGTTGTAGCCAAAGGCATGCACCGGGAAGCGGTAGCGGTAGCTCAGGCGCACTTCCTCTTCACCGAGCGGCTGTTCGCCCAGATCGGCGCCCAGCGTTTGGCGCTTGAGCTGGGCGCGCAGGCCGTTCTGGTACGAGCCGAAGTCGTTCAGGTGCTCTTCCAGCCAGCGCAGCGCGGGGCCATAGCTCATCGCCGCGATCTCGCCCCAGCCCCGGCGCTTGAGCTCTTCGGCCGGCAGCTTCATGTCGGTGGGCACTTTGCCGTCGTCATCCACCACCATGGCTTCGGGGCG
>NZ_PSNX01000029.1 GCF_002930615.1 Caldimonas caldifontis
CCACTCCTCCAGCGTGGGCAAGTAGGCCGGGTCGAGGCCGTTGATGTTGCTGGTCGCCAGCGTGTGCTCAAGGCGGTACCGCCCCTTCAACCGTGGCTGTGCTCGATCCACCAGCGGCTGCCAGCCGGCGTTCAGAATGCGTTGGAGGAGATGGTGAATCTTCACCCGAGCGTCATCGTGCAGGATCTCGGTGGCCTCGCTGACGCCTGCGCTGATGTGGAAGTTGTAGAGGCCTTCTACCGCGTAACGCCCGCTGAGATCTTCGGAGGACTGCACGCTCATCACATGCTGGAGCGCGACTGCATGTCGCCCATGATCAAGTCGAACAATCCCCAGCGATGCTTCCGGCCAGATGACGCGGTAGTCCTGCACCACGTTCGGGATCGATTGCCAACTGCGCAACAGGGCACCGTGTCGGCGCGCGAACTCTGCGCCTGATTCACCAAGGCGGATGAGCACTTCTACATTCATCGTAGGTTCTTTCTGTTCAGTGGCCCATGCACTCGCCGCATGGGGAGCAGCGCTGGGGGCGGTGGACTCGCTCGGCGAACAGGCCGCCAGCAGGAGGATCCCCGTCAGAACGACAAGAATGGTTGTAGAGGCTCGCTTCATTCATCGATCCGCCATACTCACCCACGCCGCCATCGCCTCAAGTTCTCGATGCATATCCTGGGGATACTCCTGCATGCGCTTGTGAAAAAGCTCCGCTGCAAGCTGGATCCATTGCATCCGACTGCGGAAATCCTCCAACCTCGTCTCCTTCGGCGCCACCGACTTCAGTGCCGCGTCATCGGTTTCGCAGGCGCTGGTGAAGACCAGTTCCAGGCCGGGTGAGAACCAACTGGCGGGCGGTGTGCGCTGCGCCTGCA
>NZ_PSNX01000003.1 GCF_002930615.1 Caldimonas caldifontis
CTCGGCATCTCGTGGATGAAGCGCTTCGTGGACAACGACACGCGCTACAGCCCCTTCATCTGCGGCACCGAGTACAACCGCGTGGTGAACAGCTCGGAAGTCTCGCGCAACTTCAACAACTGCCCGTACTGAACGGGATCGGTGGCCGGCCCTGTCGGTGTCGTCCGACAGTCGCCGTCAGCGCCACGCGCACATCGTCTGCCGGTGCGTCCGGCAGGCGATGTGCCAGCCCGCTCCTAGGCTACGCCTCAGGGTTCGAGACCTTTGGGGGTCGGTCCCCACCGGCCGGTCCGGACCCGATTCATTCACTGTCTAGGAGGACACCATGAAGTCGAACCCTGCACCCCTTCCCTCTGCGCTGACCCGCACCCTGGGCCTGGCCTTCGGTGCCCTGGCCCTGAGCCTGGGCGCCCAGGCCGCGACCGGCGACAAGGCAGTCTACGAGCACGCCCGCGCGCAGGCCAAGGCGCAGTACGAGACCGCGAAAGCCCAGTGCAAGACCCTTGCCGGCAACGCCAAGGACGTCTGCGAGGAAGAGGCCAAGGCCACGCGCAAGAAGCTCGAGGCCGAGGCCAAGGCGGTCTATGAGGGCACGCCCAAGGCGCGCTACCAGGCCCAGGTGGCCATCGCCGAAGCCGACTACGAGGTGGCCGAGGAGCGCTGCGACGACCGCTCCGGCGACGCCAAGGATCTGTGCAAGAAGGAAGCCAAGGCCATGCTCTCGCAGGCCAAGGCCAGCGCCAAGGCCGAGTACGACGCCGTGAAGTGACCGGCCCCGCCCGCGCTCAGGCGTCCAGCAGCGGCCGCAGGTAGCGGCCGGTGTGGCTCGCCGGGTGGCGGGCGATCTCCTCGGGCGTGCCGGTGGCCACCACGGTGCCACCGCCGGCCCCACCTTCGGGGCCCATGTCGATGAGCCAGTCGGCGGTCTTGATGACGTCGAGGTTGTGTTCGATCACCACGATGGTGTTGCCATGGTCGCGCAGCTGGTGCAGCACCCGCAGCAGCAGCTCGATGTCGTGGAAATGCAGCCCGGTGGTGGGTTCGTCCAGGATGTAGAGCGTGCGCCCCGTGTCGCGCTTGGACAGCTCCAGCGCCAGCTTCACGCGCTGGGCTTCCCCGCCGGACAGCGTGGTGGCGCTCTGGCCCAGCCGCACATACCCCAGGCCCACGTCGAGCAGGGTCTTGAGCTTGCGCGCGATCGCCGGCACGGCACTGAAGAACACGTGCGCGTCTTCCACGGTGAGCTCGAGCACGTCGTTGATGTTCTTGCCTTTGTAGAGGACCTCCAGCGTCTCGCGGTTGTAGCGTCGGCCGTGGCAGACGTCGCAGGGCACGTACACATCCGGGAGGAAGTGCATTTCCACCTTGATCACACCGTCGCCCTGGCAGGCTTCGCAGCGCCCGCCCGCCACGTTGAAGGAGAAGCGCCCCGGCCCATAGCCGCGCTCGCGCGCCGTGGGCACCTCGGCAAACAGCTCGCGGATGGGCGTGAACAGGCCGGTGTAGGTGGCCGGATTGGAACGCGGCGTGCGCCCGATGGGGGATTGATCGACGTTGATGACCTTGTCGAAGACCTCCAGGCCCTGGATCTCGTCATGCGGCGCCGGCTCCAGGTGGCTCTGGTAGAGCTTGCGGGCCACGGCAGCATAGAGCGTGTCGTTCACCAGCGTGGACTTGCCCGAGCCCGACACCCCGGTCACGCAGGTGAACAGGCCCACCGGGATCTCGGCCGTGACACCCTGGAGGTTGTTGCCGCGCGCGTTGACGATGCGCAGCACCTGCGGATCGGTGCCGTCGGCGAGGCGCCGCCGGCGTGCCGGCACGGGGATCTTCAGCTTGCGTGCCAGGTACTGGCCGGTGAGGGACTCCGCGCTGGCCGCCACCTCGGCGGGCGTGCCCTGGGCGATGACCCGCCCGCCATGCACGCCGGCACCAGGGCCCATGTCCACCACGTGGTCGGCGGCCAGGATCATGTCCTCGTCGTGCTCGACCACCAGCACCGAGTTGCCAAGGTCGCGCAGATGCTTGAGCGTGCCGATCAGCCGGTCGTTGTCGCGCTGGTGCAATCCGATGCTGGGCTCGTCGAGCACATACATCACGCCGGTGAGGCCCGAACCGATCTGGCTGGCCAGACGGATGCGCTGGGCCTCGCCACCGCTCAGGGTGTCGGCGCTGCGGTCCAGGCTCAGGTAGTCGAGGCCCACGTTGTTGAGGAAGCTCAGGCGCGAGCGGATCTCGCGGATCACCTTGTCGGCGATCTCGGCCTTGGCCCCCTTGAGCGCGAGATGCTCGAAGGTGTGCAGGGCCTCGGCCAGGGTGGCGTGCGAGATCTCGTAGATGGGCGTGCGCGTGCCGCTGGCGGCATCCACCAGGTGCACATGGCGGGCCTCACGGCGCAAGCGCGTGCCGTGACAGTCGGGGCAGGGCCTGTTGCTCTGGTAGCGCACCAGTTCCTCGCGCACGGCCACGGAATCGGTCTCGCGGTAGCGGCGCTCGAAGTTGGGGAGGATGCCCTCGAAGGGGTGCGAGCGCTTCACGCTGCGCTTGCGTCCGCCGCTGCCTTCGGCCTCGTACACGAACTCGATGGCCTCCTCGCCCGAGCCGTACAGGATCACCTGCCGGGCCGCCTCGGGCAGCTCCTCGAAGGGGGTGTCGATGTCGAAGCCGTAGTGCCGGGCCACGCTCTCGAGCATCGAGAAGGTGTAGGCATTGCGGCGGTCCCAGCCCTTCACCGCACCGCTGGCCAGGCTCAGCGAGGGGAAGGCCACCACGCGGTCCGGGTCGAAGGCCGTGACTTCGCCCAGGCCGTCGCAGCTGGGGCAGGCGCCCACCGGCGAATTGAAGGAGAACAGGCGCGGCTCCAGCTCGGCCAGCGAATAGCTGCACACCGGGCAGGCGAACTTGCTGGAAAACAGGTGCTCCGCCGCGGAGTCCATCTCCAGCGCGATCGCGCGCCCATCGGCGATGCGCAGCGCCGCCTCGAAGCTTTCGGCCAGGCGCTGCTGCATGTCGGGCCGCACCTTGAGGCGATCCACCACGACGTCGATGTCGTGCTTCTCGGTCTTCTTCAGCTTGGGCAGCTCGGCGGCCTCGAAGACCACGCCCGGCTCGCCGCCCGAGCCGATGCGAAAGCGCACGAAGCCCTGGGCCTGCATGTCCTGGAAGAGTTCAACGAACTCGCCCTTGCGATCGCGCACCACAGGCGCGAGGATCATCAGCCGCGTGTCCTCGGGCAGCGCCAGCACGGCATCGACCATCTGGCTCACGCTCTGCGCCTCCAGCGGCAGGTCATGATCGGGGCAGAAAGGCGTGCCTGCGCGGGCATAGAGCAGGCGCAGGTAGTCGTGGATCTCGGTGACCGTGCCCACGGTGGAACGCGGGTTGTGACTGGTGGCCTTCTGCTCGATGCTGATCGCCGGGCTCAGGCCCTCGATCACATCCACGTCGGGCTTGTCCATGAGCTGCAGGAACTGCCGTGCATAGGCCGAGAGGCTCTCCACGTAGCGGCGCTGGCCTTCGGCATAGAGCGTGTCGAAGGCCAGCGAGGACTTGCCCGAGCCCGACAGTCCGGTGATCACCACCAGCTGCTGGCGCGGCAGGTCCAGGTCGATGTTCTTGAGGTTGTGGGTGCGGGCGCCGCGCACGCGGATCGACGGCGTTTCGGCCGGCAGGCTCGGGACGGCGGGCGGTCGCTTGGACATGGATCGCTGCAGGCTGGGAAAACCGGACATCATAGTCCGCCGGGCCGTCAAGGGTTGGCAGGAACTCACGGCCGGGTGGCAGACGGTGGCGCTAGGATGTGGCCATGGCACGCCCTGACCGATCCGCATCCTCCCGCTGCCGCGCCGGGCTGGCCGGCCTGGCGCTGGCCGTGCTGGGCGGCTGTGGTGGCGGCATCTACCTGGAGTGGGAACACGGCTGGATCGGCTGGGAAGACGGCTGGGACCGCCATGCGCCCGACGTGTCGCTCGTCGTCTCCCCCACCAGCGCCCCGGCAGGCGCCACGGTCACCCTGTCGGCCGCGGCCAGCGACGACCAGGGCATCGACGAGGTGATCTTCTACCGCCGCAGTGGCAGCGGCAGCGTGCTGCTGGGCAGCGTGGGACGCAGCCCCTACACCTGGAGCACCGTGCTGCCCGCGGATGCGAGCGGGTCGGTGGGCTATTTCGCGCGGGCGGTCGATGTGGTGGGCCGCCGCACCGACAGCGCCACCGTCAGCGTCACCCTCACGCCCTGACCGGGCCGGCTTCGATCAGCTTCACGAGCGCCCACAGGGCCCGGTTGACGGGCGTGGCCACGCCGCGTGCCTCGCCACGGCGCACCACCAGGCCGTTGAGGTGGTCGATCTCGGTGGGCTTGCCGCGCAACAGGTCCTGCGCGGTGGAGGACAACTGGGCCGGCATCGTGCCCGCCAGGCCGCGCACCGCCTCGTGCATGTCGCCAGGCAGCGTCACCCCCTCGGCCCGGGCGACGGCCAGGCCTTCGTCCACCACGTCGCGCATCACCGCCGCCACGCCCACACCCTGCACCAGCGGGCCATAGGGTTGCCGGGCGATGGCCGACAGGGCGTTGTAGGCGCAGTTGAGGATGAGCTTGGCCCACAGGGCGCCAGCCACGTTGTCGGACACCTGCACAGGCACGCCAGCCGCCCCGAAGACGTCGGCCAGCGCGGCGCTGCGCGCCGAGGGGCCGATCACGAGCTCCCCGCGGCCGTGGTGGCGCACATGGCCGGGGCCGGCCATCTCGGTGGCGACATACACAACCGCCGGCAGCACCTCCTGCGCGAGCACGGCACGCAGCCGCTCGGCGTTGTCCACGCCGTTCTGCAGGCTCAGCACCAGCGCGCCGGGCGCCAGATGGGGCTGCAGGGCGCGCGCGGCATCCTCGGTGTCTGGAGACTTCACGCAGCACAGCACCACGTCGGCGCCCGCCGCGGCGGCGGCCTCAGTGCTCGCCCCCACGGGCACACGTTCGTCGAAGGTCTGTGCCTGAAGGCGCAGCCCCTCCCGCCGAACCGCGTCCACATGCGCCGCCCGGCCGATCAGCACCACCTCGTGCCCCTCGCGCGCCAGCATGCCACCGTAGTAGCAGCCCACGGCGCCCGCACCCATCACGGCCCACCTCATGCCACGCCCTCCGTCCCATCGATGCGTGCGATGTTAGAGGCAACGGCCCAACCCCTTCTTCCCGGGCCGTTTACAATGCTGCAATGCAACACGCACGCGCTCCCCTCTTCGCGGCACCGGTGTCCTACCCCGGTTGCGGCCTGGCGCGCGGCTATTTCTGCGCCGTCACACCGCCCTGAGCGCGCGCTGACGTCTGCCGGCCCTCGGGTTCACCGAGGGCTTCTTCTCTTCGACTTCCTTGTTCGTGTCCTGCGCCCACCGGTCTGCCGGTGGGCGGCAACTTCGCTTTTTTCATGACCTCTTCCACCTTGCACCGCGACTGGTTCTCCAACATTCGCGGCGACCTGCTTGCAGGCCTTGTCGTGGCCCTGGCGCTCATTCCCGAGGCCATCGCCTTTTCCATCATTGCCGGGGTTGACCCCAAGGTCGGCCTCTATGCGTCATTCAGCATCGCGGTGATCATCGCGTTCACCGGGGGGCGCCCGGGGATGATCTCGGCGGCCACCGGGGCCATGGCGCTGCTCATGGTCACGCTGGTCAAGGAGCACGGCCTGCAGTACCTGCTGGCCGCCACCGTGCTGACGGGCGTGCTGCAGGTGCTCGCCGGCTGGCTGCGGCTGGGCTCGCTGATGCGCTTCGTCTCGCGCTCGGTGATCACCGGCTTCGTCAATGCCCTGGCCATCCTGATCTTCCTGGCCCAGCTGCCCGAACTCACCAACGTGAGCTGGGTGGTGTATGCGATGACGGCGGCCGGCCTGGCCATCATCTATGGCTTTCCTTACCTCAGCAAGGCGGTCCCGTCTCCCCTGGTGACCATCATCGTGCTCACCGCCGTGGCAATGGTGCTGGACCTGGACATTCGCACCGTGGGCGACATGGGCGAGCTGCCCGACAGTCTGCCCATCTTCCTGTGGCCCGACGTGCCGCTGAACCTCGAGACACTGTCGATCATCCTGCCCTACTCGGCCACCCTGGCCGTGGTGGGCCTGCTCGAGTCGATGATGACCGCCTCGATCGTCGATGAACTCACCGACACCGCCAGCGACAAGAACCGCGAGTGCGTGGGTCAGGGCGTGGCCAACGTGGCCACCGGCTTCATCGGTGGCATGGCCGGCTGCGCGATGATCGGCCAGTCCGTCATCAACGTGAAGTCGGGCGGGCGCGGGCGCTTGTCCACCTTCTCGGCCGGGGTGTTCCTGCTGCTGATGGTGGTCTTCCTCGGCCCCTGGGTGAGCCAGATCCCGATGGCCGCCCTGGTGGCCGTGATGATCATGGTCAGCATCGGCACCTTCAGCTGGGACTCCATCCGCAAGCTGCGCGAGCATCCGCCGAGTTCATCCATCGTGATGGTGGCCACCGTGGTGGTCACCGTGGCCACGCACGACCTGGCCCAGGGCGTGTTCGTCGGTGTGCTGCTGTCGGGCCTCTTCTTCGCTCACAAGGTGGGGCGCGTGCTGCGCATCGACCGCAGCAGCAGCGCCGATGGCCGCGTGCGCACCTACACCGTGGTCGGCCAGGTGTTCTTCGCCTCGTCCGAAAGCTTCACCAGCGCCTTCGACTTCAAGGAGGTGATCGACAAGGTCTGCATCGACGTGAGCCGCGCCCATTTCTGGGACATCACCGCGGTCAGCGCGCTCGATAAGGTGGTGCTGAAGTTCAAGCGCGAAGGCACCGAGGTGGAAGTGCTGGGCCTGAACCAGGCCAGCGCGACGCTGGTGGACCGCTTCGCCGTGCACGACAAGCCCGGCGCCGTCGAACAACTGATGCACTGAGGAGAAAGCCCCATGGACAAGGTTTATGCATGCATCGACGGGCGCTCCAACTCGGACGCCGTGATCGACTGGGGCATCTGGTCGGCCCAGCGGCTGCAAGGACAGCTCGAGTTCCTGCATGTGCTCGAACGCCCCGATGCCGGCGCCGAAGTGAAGGACTACAGCGGCGCCATCGGCCTGGGTGCGCAGGAATCGCTGCTGCAGGACCTGAGCGAACGCGACGCCCGCCACGGCAGAGCTGCCCGCGAAGCGGGGCGCGCCCTGGTGGCGGCCGCACGCGCGCGCGCCGAGGCCGCCGGGGTGACACGACACGACAGCCGGCTTCGGCATGGCGATTTCGTGGAAACCGTGATCGAGATGCAGGGCGACGCCGGCCTGTTCGTGCTGGGCGAACACCACCACGCCACGGCACCGGGCCGCGTGCACCGGGAGCATCACGTCGAGCGGGTGATCCGCGGCGTGAGCGCGCCCGTGCTGGTGGCCACGACCGAGCGCTTCGAGGTACCGCAACGGGTCGTGCTGGCGTTTGATGGCGGCGCCGCCTCCCGCCGCAGCGTGGGACGCGTCGCCCACCACCCGCTGCTGCGCGGCCTGCCCGTGCTCGTGGCCCAGGTGGGTGAGGACACCGCACTGGCGCGTCGCCAGCTGGACGAAGCCAGCCGGGCGCTGCTGGACAGCGGGGTGAGGGCCGAAAGCGAACTCGTGCCGGGTGAGCCTCAGGCCGTGTTGCCCCCGTTGGTGAAGGCGCAGGGCCCGGCGCTGCTGGTGATGGGCGCCTTCGGTCACTCGCGGCTGCGCCGGCTGGTGCTGGGCAGCACCACCTCGACGCTGCTGCGGGTGAGCGAAGTGCCCGTGCTGGTGCTGCGCTGAGTCTCAGCGTTTCGTGACGGTCGCGACGTACAGAGCCAGCGCCTCGATCTGCGCAGCGCTCAAGGTCTTGTCATAGGCGGGCATCACGCCGATGCCGTTGCGCACGGCCTTGGCCACGCGCTCGGCGTCGGGGCGCAGCTCGTCGAGGGAGGGGCCGACCGCCCCTTCCGCCCCGGCGTCATTCAACGCGTGGCAGACGGCACAGGCAGGCACCGCCCCCTTCAGGAAGAGCTGCTTGCCCAGGGCGAGCTTGTCAGCGTCGCTGGCCTGGGCCCCGAGGGAGAAACAGGCCAGCGCCGCAGCGCCGGCCCACAGGCTGAAGCGGCTCATCAGGCCACGGTCACCTGGACAGCATGGTCGCGCCAGCTGTTGTTGTTGTAGCCGTCCTGGTTCTCGACGCGCTGCTCGGGCTGGACCGTGCCCTTGGCATCGGTGGCGCGGCTGGCCAGCGTGTAGGTGCCCGGCTTGAGATCGGCCGAGAACACGAACTGGCGCCAGGCGTACTTGCCGAGGTCGGGGCCCACCAGGCGGGCTGCCTGCCAGGTCTTGCCGCCATCGAGCGACACCTCCACGCCGCGCAGCGCCTCGATGCCACCGAAGGCCACACCATGGATCTGCACGCGGCCGGCCTTGACGTTGCCGTCCTCGGGCAGCGGCCCGTTGATCCAGGACTTCACGTTCATGCCCAGCACCGACTCATGCTCGGACGTGGCCTTGGTGCCCACCGGGCTCACGCGGTAGCGGTTGGCCATGATGCCCGCAGTGGTTTCCTTGGGCGTGAAGGCCACGGTCTTCACGTACTTGATGTTGTTCACGCCGGTGTAGCCCGGCACGATCAGGCGCAGCGGGCCGCCGTGGGCCAGCGAGATGGGCGAGCCGTTGAGCTCCCAGGCCAGCAGCGCGTCTTCCAGCGCAGCGATGGGCACCGAGCGCTCGACCTTCACCGAGTTCGGATCCACCCCATCGGGGATCTTCTCGCCGCCGGTGCCGGTGATGTAGCGCGCGCCATCGGCCAGCCCCCCCAGGGCCTGCACCACGTTCTTCAGCGGCACGCCGCTCCAGACCACGCAGCCGGCCGCACCCACCGTCCAGGGGGTGCCGCTGGGCTTGTGCGGGAAGAAGCCGCGGCCGTTGCCCGAGCACTGCAGCACCATGGCCACCGTCTCGATGCCCAGGGTCTTCAGTTCGGCCACGCTGAGTTCGCGGGGCGACTTCACGCCTTCGATGGACACCGTCCAGGCGTCGCGGTTGTCCAGGATGGACGCATCCGGCGCATTCAGGTTGTTGCGGATGAAGAGCTGTTCGCTGGGCGTGATCACGCTGGTGCCGAAGGCGCTGCGCTTGGTCTCCAGCGTGCTGCTGCTGTGCACGATCAGGGCCGAAGCATCCTTCCAGCTCACGAAGGCCGGCAGCGGCTTGGCTGTTGCGGCCTGGGCCACGGCCCCTTGGGTCCACGTGGCCAGGCCCACCCCGGCCAGGGCACTGGCGCTGCCCACCAGCAGGTGGCGGCGCGGCAGCGAGGTCGGTGTCTCTTGCATGGTCGTTTTCTCCTGAATCAGATCTGTCTGTGGTCGGCCCTCACGCACCCTGAGATACGGCGAAGTCCATCGCGGAGTGTGACAAGAGGTGATGACGTCACCACCGAATGTTGCGCCCTGTTACATCATTGTGGAACGAAAAACCCACAGCGATTCAAGGGCTTGCTGCAACGCGTCACACGTGGGACAAGCGTCCGCGCAGGCCATGGGCCTTCAGACGGCGTCGAGCACGCGCAGCAGTTCTCGCCCGTAGGCCTCGAGCTTCTTGGCGCCCACGCCGCTGATGCCCGCCAGCGCGTCGAGGCTGTCGGGGTGCTCGCGCGCCATCTGCACCAGCGTGGCGTCGTTGAAGACGATGTAGGCGGGCAGGTTGTGCTCGCGCGCCACTTCCGCACGCCAGGCCCTGAGGGCCTGCAGGCGGGCCTGGCCGGCCGCGTCGAGATCGGCCGCGGCGGCGCGGGCGCCGGCCTTGCCGCGTCCGCCCGCCCCGGCACGCGCGCGCAGCGGGGTCTCGGCCGGCACACGCAACTGCAGGCTCACCTCGCCACGCAGCACCGCGCGCGCGCTGTCGGCCAGCGAGAGGGTGTTGAACTCGCCCTCGGCCACCACATGGCCCAGGGCCACGAGCTGGCGCAGCACCGAACGCCACTGCTGTTCCGACAGGTCGGCGCCGATGCCGAAGGTGCTCAGCGTCTCGTGCCCGTACTGCGCCACCTTGTCGGTGCGCTTGCCCCGCAGCACGTCGATGAGGTGACCGGCACCGAAGCTCTTGGGCCGGAAGCGGTAGATGCACGACAGCGTCTTGCGCGCGGCTTGCGTCGCATCCCACGTGGCCGGGGGGTTCAGGCAGTTGTCGCAGTTGCCGCAGGGCTCGCTGTCTTCGCCGAAGTACCCGAGCAGGCGCACGCGCCGGCAGTCGTGTGCCTCGGCCAGGGCCAGCAGAGCGTCGAGCTTGGCGCGCTGCACGCGCTTGAAGTCCTCGGTGGCCGGGCTGTCGTCGATCATGCGGCGCTGGTTCACCACGTCGGCCAGGCCGTAGGTCATCCAGGCCTGGGCGGGTTCGCCATCGCGCCCGGCACGGCCGGTCTCCTGGTAGTAGCTCTCGATGTTCTTGGGCAGGTCGAGGTGGGCCACGAAGCGCACATCAGGCTTGTCAATGCCCATGCCGAAGGCGATGGTGGCCACCATCACCAGGCCCTCCTCGCGCAGGAAGCGGTCCTGGTGCTGCTGGCGCAGGCCCGCATCGAGCCCGGCGTGGTAGGGCAGGGCCGGGATGCCCTCGTCGCTGAGCCAGGCGGCCGTTTCTTCCACCTTCTTGCGGCTCTGGCAGTAGACGATGCCCGCGTCGCCGGCGTGCTCGGCGCGCAGGAAGCGCAGCAGCTGGGTGCGCGGGTTGTCCTTCTCGACGATGTGGTAGCGGATGTTGGGCCGGTCGAAGCTGCTGATGAAGACGCCGGCGTCTTCCAGCGCCAGGCGCGAGAGGATGTCGGCGCGGGTGTGTTCGTCGGCCGTGGCCGTGAGCGCAATGCGCGGCACACCGGGATAGCGCTCGTGCAGCACCGACAGGCCCAGGTATTCGGCGCGGAAGTCATGTCCCCACTGGCTCACGCAGTGGGCTTCGTCGATGGCAAACAGGCTGAGCAGGCCACGCTCGTGCAGCGAGTCGAGCTGAGCCAGGAAGCGCGGCGTGGTCACGCGCTCGGGTGCGGCATACAGCAGCACGAGGCGCCCGCTCATCATCTCGCGCTCGACCCGCTGCGCCTCCTCCAGCGTCAGGGTGGAGTTGAGAAAGGCCGCGTGCACGCCGGCTTCCTCGAGCGCCCCCACCTGGTCATGCATCAGCGCGATCAGCGGGCTCACCACCACCGCCACGCCACAGCCGCGGCGGTGGCGGGCGATGGCCGGCACCTGGTAGCACAGGCTCTTGCCGCCGCCGGTGGGCATGAGCACCAGCGCGTCGCCCCCACCCGCCACGTGCTCGACGATCTCGGCCTGACGCCCGCGGAAGGCGGGGTAGCCGAAGACTTCCTGGAGGATGGACAAGGGGTTGGACGAGGCGGGCACAGGCAGGCGGGGCGATCTGGGAGAATGGCGGATTGTGCCCATGTCTGCCTCCGAACACCGCTTCACCCCCGACGAGCGCCGCGCCAGTGGCTGGCTGGCGGCCATCTTCGCCCTGCGCATGCTGGGGCTCTTCCTCATCCTGCCGGTGTTCGCCGTGCATGCCCGCACCCTGCACGGCGCCGAGCAGGTCACGCTCGTGGGCCTGGCGATCGGCATCTACGGTCTCACCCAGGCGGCGCTGCAGCTGCCCTTCGGCTGGGCCTCCGACCGCTTCGGCCGCAAGCCCGTCATCGTGGCCGGGCTGCTGGTGTTTGCACTGGGCTCCTTTGTTGCGGCCGCGGCCGAGGGCCTGACCGGGGTGATCGTCGGGCGGGCGCTGCAAGGCGCGGGGGCCGTGTCGGCCGCCGTCACCGCGCTGATCGCCGACAGCACGCGCGAGACCGTGCGCACCAAGGCCATGGCCCTGGTGGGCGGCTCCATCGGGCTGGTGTTTGCGCTGTCGCTGGTGGCCGGGCCCTGGCTCTATGCGGCGATCGGCATGGGCGGCCTCTTTGCGCTCACCGGTGCCCTGGCCCTGGGCGGCATCGCGGTGGTGCTGTGGCTCGTGCCGGACGCACCCCGGCATGCCGTGCCGCCGTCGGCCTTGCGATGGACCCAGGTCGTGGCCCACCCCGAGCTGCTGCGCCTGAACGGCGGCATCTTCGTGCTGCACCTGGTGCAGATGGCGATGTTCGTGGCCGTGCCCGTGGCCCTGGTCGAGCACCTGGGCCTGCCGGTGCAGCGCCATGGCTGGGTCTACCTGCCGGTGGTGCTGGCCTCCTTCGTGCTGATGCTGCCGCCGCTGCTGTGGGGCGAACGCGCCGGCCGCGTGCGCGCCGTCTTCCTGGGCAGCGTGGCCCTGCTGGCGCTCACCCTGGCCGGCCTGGGCTGGTGGTGGCAGGTGCCGGCCGCGCTGGTGGGCCTGCTGCTGGCCTTCTTCGTGGGTTTCAACATCCTGGAAGCCTCGCTGCCCTCGCTGGTGTCGCGCGTGGCGCCGCCCTCGGCCAAGGGCCTGGCGCTGGGGGTGTACAACACCTCCCAATCGCTCGGCCTGTTCGCCGGTGGCGCCCTGGGCGGCTGGCTGGCCACCCACTGGGGCTATGCTGCCGTCTTCCATGTGTGCGCCGCGGCCCTGCTGCTGTGGCTGGTGCTGGCCTGGCCCATGCGCCCGCCCGTGCGTCAGCGCGCCGCGCCGGCCTCGCCCGACGGGCCCGCGTCTGCGGCGGTCTGAGCGCGGGGCATCAGCCGCAGCAACTGCAGTTCCGCCAACGCCCCGTACAGCGGGCGACTGAGCAAACGCGACACCAGGCTGGCCAGCATGGCCGCGGCCATCAGGCTGAGCACCATCGCGTGGCCATCCACCATCTCCATCACGATGATGAAGGCCGTCAGCGGCGCCTGCGTGGCCGCCGCCAGGAAACCGGCCATGCCCATGGCAATCAGGGCCGGCGTGGCCGGATGGCCCAGCAGCACGGCCACGTCATGCCCCAGGCCCGCGCCGATGGACAGTGACGGTGCGAAGATGCCGCCCGGCACCCCCGACCAGTTCGACAGCCAGGTGGCCACGAACTTCAGCAGCACGAACAGCCCCGGCTGCTGGTCGGCGTGGCCCGCCAGCAGCTCGCGCGTGTGGGCCTCGCCGCCGCCCGCCGTGGCCCCGCCGCTCACCCAGCCGATCAGGGCCACGGCAAAGCCGCAGGCCGCCGCAAAGCGCAGCGGGTAGCGGGCACGCCACCGGCTCACCCGGTCCGGCAGGCCGGTCATCGACACCACCAGCAGCCGCGCCATCAGGCCGCCCAGCAGGCCACTGGCCACGATCACGCCGGCGGCCGGCAGCAGCAGGCCCGCATCCAGCGCCCCCACACGAATGACGCCGAAGTAGGTGAAGTTGCCGAACACCGACACCGCCATCAGGCCCGCCAGCACGATGGCGCCGATCACCACCGAGCTGGCGCGGCTGTCGAGCCCGCGCCAGAACTGCTCGATGCAGAACACCACCCCGGCCAGTGGCGCATTGAAGGCCGCCGCAATGCCGGCGGCACCACCAGCGGCCAGCAGCGCGCGGTCGTCGATGCCCGAACGCGGCGACAGCCAGCGCCGCGCGTGCAGCATCACCCCCGCCCCCACCTGCACCGCCGGCCCTTCGCGGCCCACCGACAGCCCGGCCAGCATCGAACCCGAGGTGAGCACCAGCTTGGCGCAGCTCAGGCGCAACGACACGAACAGGCTGCGCGCGCCCGGCTCCACCGCCGGGTCCATCGCAGCCGTGACCTGCGGGATGCCCGAGCCGGCCGCGCCGGGGAAGAAGCGCTGCGTGATCCACACGATGGCCACCACCCAGGCGGGCGTCCACACCAGCGCCAGCCACGGGCGCGGCCCGGTCAGCCCTTCGAACTGGCGCAGGGCGGCGTTGCTCAGCAGCGTGAAGCCCACGATGAACAGGCCGGCGGCGGCCGCGTAAGCCAGCACGATGAGACGGTCGACCCAGGCGCGCGTGTCACTCAGTTCCCGGCGCACATTGGCCAGGAAATCCGGTTCATGAGGGGGAGAGGTCATCTGGTTGCCAACTGTAAGCGGAGCCCGCCGATGGGGGAACGCCTGCAAGACCCGGGCCCGGCATAATGCCCGGTTGAACCCTCAGATTCCCAGGAGCCGGCCATGGCCTCGATCAACAAAGTCATCCTCATCGGCAACCTCGGCCGCGACCCCGAGGTGCGCTACACCCCCAACGGGGCAGCCATCTGCAACGTGACCATCGCCACCTCGCGCAACTGGAAGGACAAGAACTCCGGCGAGCGCATGGAAGAAACCGAATGGCACCGCGTGGTCTTCTACGACCGCCTGGCCGAGATCGCCGGCGAGTACCTCAAGAAGGGCCGCCCCGTGTACGTGGAAGGCCGCCTGAAGACCCGCAAGTGGCAGGACAAGGACGGCGTCGAGAAGTACACCACCGAAATCATCGCCGACCAGATGCAGATGCTCGGCGGCCGTGACGGCGGCGGCGACGAAAGCGGCGCCGGTGGTGGCGGTGGCTACAGCCGCAGCAGCGAAGGCGGTGGTGGCGGCGGCTCCCGCCCGGCCGCCCGCGCCCCGGCAGCCTCCAAGCCCGCACCCCAGAAGTCCAGCACGGGCTTCGATGACATGGATGACGATATTCCGTTCTGAGCCTCGCTCGCCTGAACGGCCCCCTCAAAGCCCCGAGCGCCAAGCGCTCGGGGCTTTTTCTCTAGGGCACCTCTGGCCAACCCGATAAAGACGCTTGACTTGCCGATCACGGGCAAGGTCACCTCAAACCGGACTCCCTTCGTCGAGAAGGAAGGCCACTACTTCCTCAAGACCGTCATCCCCAGCCGGAAGGCGACGCGGGACTCTCTGCACCAAGGTGAGCAAGATGCCGAAGACGGATGCTCACGAAGCCGGGTTGCTGTCCGCGTTCGACAAGGGCGCGCTGAAGTCCGTCGCGACAAGAGCGGAGCTCTCCAAGCTCAAGGCGGCCGCACGCAGGAGCACCGCTTCCAGCGCCCGAACCCGTGAGAGGCGCACCCATTCGTCCATGCATTGGCTCACCTCGGAATATTGTTACAATAATCGTTTCATCATGAAATTCAATCTAGCCATGTCTTTCTTATGAAAATGAGCGTTTTCATGGCTTATTGAATCGTTTCATCATGCCCGCTGACATCCTGGCCATTTTGCGTGCCCGAGGCCGCCTGCAGGCAGGCGCCCTGCTGCAGACGCTGGGTGTCAGCCGCGCCACGCTGATGCGCCTTGTGCGCTCTGCAGGCGACGCCCTGGTGGTGCGCGGGAGCGCGCGGCGCACGACCTATGCGGCGCGGCGGGCGCTGCGAGGCTCCCATGCGCCGCTGCCGCTCTACCGGGTGGACCTGCACGGAGATGTGCAGGAGATCGCGCGGCTCGATCTCACTTATCCGGACGGCTGCGCCCTGGCGTTCCTGGCACCCTTCGGCTGGCCGCTGGACGACGAGATGCAGGCAGGCTGGTTCGACGGCCTGCCCCCTGTGCTGAACGACATGCGACCGCAGGGCTTTGTAGGCCGCCATTTCGCACGCCGACATGCGCAGTTGCTGCAGGTGCCGCTGGACCCGGCCGCCTGGTCGGACGACCACGCCTTGCACGCGATGTGCCTGCTGGGGGACGACCTGCCGGGTGACCTGATCGTCGGCGAGCCGGCCTGCCGCCGCTGGTTGGAGCGGCTGCAAGAGGCTCGACTGGGGCGCCACGATGCGCCCCTGACGGACCAGCAGATCGAGCAAGCCTACGGCACGCTGGCCGAGCAGGCCATGGCCGAGGGCGTGGTGGGCTCCTCGGCCGGCGGTGAGTTCCCCAAGTTCACGGCCGTGCGCCGGTTCGCAGACGGGCAGGTCCAGCATGTGCTGGTGAAGTTCTCGGGTTCCGACACCTCGCCGGGCACGCAGCGCTGGGCCGATCTGCTGGTGTGCGAGCACCTGGCCGGCCGTGTGCTGCGGGAGCATCTGGGCATCGATGCCGCCATGTCGCGCGTTCATCGTTTCGGCGGGCGCACGTTCCTGGAGGTGGATCGCTTTGACCGGCACGGCCTGCTGGGGCGCTCGGGCGTGGCCTCCTGGTCGTCGCTGAACGCTGCACTGTTCGGTCTGGCGGGAGCGCTCTGGCCCGAGGCGGCAGAGCGGCTGGCCGCGCGCAGATGGCTCGATGGCAGCGATGTGGAGCGAATTGCTCGCTTGTGGCACTTCGGCCAGCTCATCGGCAACACCGACATGCACGATGGCAACCTGTCGTTCCAGCCCATCGAGCTGAACGGCGAGGCGGCGCTGAAGGTGTCGCCCGCCTACGACATGCTGCCCATGCTTTACGCGCCGGTGCGCGGCGTCGAGCTGCCGGCGCGCCTCTTCGAGCCCCGTCTGCCGCTGCCGGCACAGCGCGAACGGTGGGAGCCCAGCGCCCGGGCGGCCACCGTGTTCTGGCAGACGGCAGCCGCCGACGCACGCATCAGCGCCGGGTTCCGCAGGATGTGCGCTGCGAACGCGCAGATGCTGCAACGCTTGTTGCCGCTCTGACAGCACTGCCCGCGAATGCGGCACACTGTTGCTCCATGACCACCCCCACCCTGCCCATCCGCCGCGTGGGCATCGACACCTGGCGCGAAAGCGTGGTGTTCCTGCACCGCGAGTGCCCGGTCGTGCGCGCGGCGGGCTTCCAGGCGCTGGCCAAGGTGAAGGTGCAGGCCAATGGGCAGACGCTGATCGCGGTGCTCAATGTGGTGGACGACGAAGCCATCTGCGCGCCGCGCGAGCTGGGGCTGAGCGAAGAGGCCTTCCGGCGCCTGGGCGTGGCGCCAGGGCATCCGGCGCGCATCGAGCAGGCGGAGCCGCCGCCGTCGATCGCGGCGCTGCACCGCAAGATCGCCGGCGAGCGGCTGGAACGAGACGACCTGCGGGCCATCGTGCAGGACATCGCGGCCGGGCGCTATTCCAAGATCGAACTGGCCGCCTTCGTGGTGGCCACCAACCAGTTCGAGCTCGACCGCGACGAGGTGCTGCACCTCACCGAGGCGATGATCGTCTCGGGCCAGCGCATCGACTGGCAGCGCGAGGTGGGCGCCGGGCCGGTGGTGGACAAGCACTGCATCGGCGGCATCCCGGGCAACCGAACCTCGATGCTGGTGGTGCCCATCGTGGCGGCGCACGGCATGCTGTGCCCCAAGACCTCGTCGCGTGCGATCACCTCGCCGGCCGGCACGGCCGACACCATGGAAGTGCTGGCCGAGGTGGAGCTGCCGATGGAGCGCCTGAAGGAGATCGTGCGCGCCACCCACGGCTGCCTGGCCTGGGGCGGCACGGCCGACCTGAGCCCGGCCGACGACATCCTGATTTCGGTGGAGCGGCCGCTGGCCATCGATTCGCCCGGGCAGATGGTGGCCTCCATCCTGTCGAAGAAAGTGGCCGCGGGCGCCACCCACCTGGTGCTCGACATCCCCGTGGGGCCCACGGCCAAGGTGCGCAGCATGGCCTCGGCCCAGCGGCTCAAGCGCCTGTTCGAGTACGTGGCCACGCGCCTGGGCCTGGAGCTGGATGCGGTGATCACCGACGGGCGCCAGCCCATCGGCCGCGGCATCGGCCCGGTGCTGGAAGCACGTGACGTGATGCAGGTGCTGGCCAATGAACCCGGGGCGCCGCAGGACCTGCGCCAGAAGGCGCTGCGCCTGGCCGGCCGCATGATCGAGTTCGACCCCGACGTGCGCGGTGGTGACGGCTACCGCATCGCGCGCGACATCCTGGAGTCGGGCCGGGCGCTGGCGCAGATGAACGCCATCATCGACGCCCAGGGCCGGCGCGCCGAGCCGCTGGCCGTGGGACGGCTGCACTTCGATGTGACGGCCCCCGCCGACGGCGGGGTGGTGGGCGTGGACAACCTGCGCCTGGCGCGCATCGCGCGGCTGAGCGGCGCGCCGCAGGTGCGCGGCGCCGGCGTGGACCTCTTCGTGAAGCTGGGCGACACGGTGCGCGCGGGCCAGCCGCTGTATCGGGTGCACGCACAGTTTGAGGCCGACCTCGAGTTCTCGCGACGGATGGCACTGGACGGCAGCGGCTACACGCTGGGCCGGGTCGACACCGCGGCCCATGAAAACACGACAGGGGAGGCTTCCTGATGCTGCTGGCTTTCGACGACGAGGCCGTGCTCGCGCAGCGCCTGGCCGACGCACTGGCCTGCCCGCTGGCCTTCATCGACCGGCACCGCTTCCCGGACGGCGAGTCGCGCCTGCGCCTGCCGCCGCAACTGCCCGAGCACACCGTGCTGCTGCGCGGGCTGCAGCAGCCCAACGAGAAGTTCACCGAGCTGCTCCTGGCCGCCGGCGGGGCGCGCGAGCTGGGAGCGCGACGGCTCACGCTGGTGAGCCCCTACCTGGCCTACATGCGCCAGGACATGGCCTTCACGCCCGGCGAGGTGGTGAGTCAGCGCCAGGTGGGCCGGCTGCTGGCGGCAGCGTTCGATGCGGTGGTCACCGTGGACCCGCACCTGCACCGTGTGGCCACGCTCGACGAGGTGCTGCCCGGCCGCCGCGGCGTGGCGCTCACCGCCGCCCCGCTGCTGGGCGACTGGGTCGCGACACAGCGTCGCGGCGCGCTGCTGCTGGGGCCGGACGAGGAGGCGCTGCAATGGGTGCGCGCCGCCGCGCAGCGGCCCGGGCTGGCCTACGCGACGTGCACCAAGCAGCGCCATGCCGACCGGCACGTGGCGGTGGCCCTGCCCGAGGGGCTGGACCTGCGCGGGCGGCCGGTGGTGCTGCTGGACGACGTGGCCAGCACCGGCCACACGCTGGTGGAAGCCGCGCGCGAGGCCCTGGCGCGCGGCGCGGCCTCGGTGGACGCCGCGGTGACCCATGCCCTGCTGGTGGACGATGCGCTGGCCCGCCTGCAGGCCGCCGGTGTGGGCCAGGTCTGGAGCACCGACAGCGTGCCCCACACCACCAATGCTGTCTCCATCGCCGGCCTGCTGGCACAGGCGCTGCACTCGCTCCTGAGCTGACGGCGACGGCCCTCGGGCCGGCTCGCTCGACAACGCCCAACCCTGGTCCGGACACGGGCGCGAGTCCTCTCGGAGCACGCCCACCAGAGGCATCGGCAGCCTGTGCGTTCGCGGCCGCACACGCCCGGCTTCGATGGTGCAACGCAGCACGTCTGCACGCGCGATCTGTGCACTGCCTGACAACTCTCCTCGTTTTCCCCAAAGGTCAAAACATGATCGAACTCATATATTTGAATTCACTTATATGAGCATGATCGAATCATCCACCGCCGCCGACCAGCAGGAAGCCCTTCTTGTCTTCGAGAAGGCGGCCGAGCTGTTCGGTCTGATGGCGGCGCCCATCCGGCTGCGCATCATCAGCGAGCTCTGCCAGGGCGAGCGCAATGTCTCGCAGTTGCTCGAACGGGTGGATGCCTCGCAATCGAACATGTCGCAGCACCTTGCAACGCTGTACCGGGCCGGTGTGCTGGCCCGCAGACGCGAAGGTGCTCAGGTGTATTACCGGCTCGGCGACCAGCGTGTGGCGAGCCTGTGCCGCACGCTGTGCACCGATGTGGCCATCGGCATGCCGGCGCCGTCAGGCGGCCGCTGATTCCCCTTCGTCGATTTCCCAGGAGATCCCGTGGACCGAGACCCCCAAGCTTCAGGACGCCTGCGCAAGGCGCCGGAGAATTTTCTGGACCCGCAGGGCATTCGCGCTGTTCGCTCCGAAGCGAAGCAGGGGCGACGCGATTTCATCCGCGCTGCCTTCGCCGCCGCAGCCACCGGGGCCGCTGTGCCGGCAGCGCTGGCACAGGCCAACCCCGTCCCGGCCACGGGCGGTGACCCCAACATCCTTCAGCTGCCCGAGCACACCACGGGGCTGGGTCAGCCCGTGGTCACCGATGGCTACGGCAAGCCCTCGAAGTACGAAGCGAACGTGCAGCGCCGCCAGAGTCCTGGCCTCACGCAGACGACGCAGGCCTCGGTGTCCTTCGCGCCGCTGCAGTCGCTGTTCGGCATCATCACCCCCAGCGGGGTGCATTTCGAACGCCATCATCAGGGCTGGTGGGACATCGACCCGAGCAAGCATCGCCTGATGGTGAACGGCTCGGACGCGAAGATGCTCAAGCGCCCCATGGTCTTCACGATGGACGAGCTGATGCGCCTGCCCAGCGTGTCGCGCTTCCACTTCATCGAGTGCGGGGCAAACACCGGCATGGAGTGGGGGAACGTGGCCGTCCCCACGGTGCAGTACACGCACGGCATGATCAGCTGCAGCGAGTTCACCGGCGTGCCGCTGCGCACCCTCCTGGAGATGTGCGGCGCCGACTTCAAGCGCGGGCGCTTCGTGCTGGCCGAAGGTGGCGATGGCTCGTCGATGACCCGCACCATCCCGATGAGTCTCATCGAAAGCGGCGAGGTGCTGGTGGCCTACGGCCAGAACGGCGAGATGCTGCGCCCCGAGAACGGCTACCCGCTGCGCCTGGTGGTCCCGGGGGTGCAGGGAGTGAGCTGGGTGAAGTACCTGCGCCGCATCGAGCTGGGAGATCAGCCCTACGGCACCAAGGATGAGGTGCTGCATTACGTCGATCTGATGCCCAACGGCCTGCACCGCCAGTACACGAGCATCCAGGAGGTCAAGAGCGTGGTCACCACCCCCTCGGGAGGGCAGGTTCTGCTCGACAAGGGCTTCTACAACATCAGCGGGCTGGCGTGGTCGGGCCGCGGCAAGATCACCAGGGTGGACGTGTCGGTGGATGGCGGGCGCAACTGGCGCCAGGCTCGGTTGGAGACACCCGTGCTGAGCAAGTGCCTCACACGCTTCAACCTCGACTGGGTGTGGGACGGCAAACCAGCCATCGTGCAAAGCCGCGCGACCGACGAGACGGGTCACGTGCAGGGCACCTATGCCCAGCTGCGGGCGGTGCGCGGCAGCCGCTCGATCTATCACAACAACGCGATCCAGAGCTGGCTCGTGGGCGAAGACGGCGAGGTGAAGAATGTCCAGCTTTCGTGATCTGCGCATGTACCGCACCCTCCTGCGCGCCACGCTGAGCGCGCTCGCAGCGGGCGTCCTCTCAGCCCCGGTCTGGGCCCAGGGCGAACGATTCCCCGGTATCGGACGCACCGCCACACCCTTGGAGATCAAGGCCTGGGACATCGATGTACGGCCTGACTTTGCGGGCCTGCCGGCGGGCTCGGGTTCGGTGGCCAAGGGTCAGGATGTCTGGGAAGCCAAATGCGCCTCCTGTCACGGCATCTTCGGGGACTCCAACGAGGTGTTTGCTCCGCTGGTGGGCGGCACGTCGAAGGAGGACATCGCCACCGGCCGGGTGGCACGCCTGACGGATCAGGGCTTCCCCGGCCGCACCACGATGATGAAGGCGTCGCAGATCTCGACGCTGTGGGACTACATCAACCGTGCGATGCCGTGGACCCAGCCGAAATCGCTGTCGGTGGAAGAGGTGTATGCAGTGACAGCGTTCCTGCTCAACCTTGCCGGCGTCGTCGAAGACGATTTCGTGCTGAGCGACCGCAACATCGCTCAGGTGCAGCAGCGCATGCCCAACCGCAATGGCATGACCACTGCCCATGCGATGTGGCCCGGCAACGAGTTCTCGGGCACCTCCCGCCCCGACGTTCAGGGTTCATCGTGCATGCGCCAGTGTCCGGCCGAAACCAAGGTGTCCTCCTACCTGCCTGACCATGCGCGCGATGCGCACGGCAACCTTGCTGACCAGAATCGGCTGGTCGGCCCGCAACGAGGCGCCGTGACGGTGCGCCAGACGTCCGAAGCGCCGGGGGCGCGCGCCGTGCCCGCGGCGGCCACCACCGCCGACGTGGACGCCCGCTCGGCAGTGGCCCTGACACAAAAGTTCACCTGTGTGGCCTGCCACGGCATGGAGAACAAGCTGGTGGGCCCCTCCTTCAAGGACATCGCTGGCAAGTACGCCGGAAAGCCCGATGCCCTGGACTACCTGGCCGGAAGGATCAAGGCTGGCGGTGTGGGTGTTTGGGGCGCCATCCCCATGCCAGCGCAGGCGCTGCCAGAATCTGACGCCCGGTCGATCGCCCAATGGCTCGCAAAAGGCGCCCCGAAACCATGACGAAGGTTAGGGATGCCACGAATGTCGCGGCCACTCTTGCTTATTAGCATGCACTTATCAAGGAGTTGAACATGCACACTCGCAGACAGATGCTCAAGCGCAGCGCCGCGGTGGCCTCGCTGATGGCCGCCGCCGGCGTGTGGCCCGGCACCGCCTTCGCGCAAGGGGGTTACGCGAAGGCCGCTTTCGAAGCCAAGTCGATGGCCGAGCTGACCAAGGCGCTGGGTCTGGCCACGCCCACCGAGAGCAAGGACATCACCGTCACCGGCCCCGACATCGCCGAGAACGGCGCCGTGGTGCCGCTGGGCGCTGCGACCACGCTGCCGGGCGTCAAGCGCATGATGCTGCTGGTCGAGAAGAACCCGAACATGCTGGCCGCCCTGTTCGACTTCAGTGACGCGGTGGACCCGGCCGTGTCCACCCGCGTGAAGATGGGCCAGTCCTCCGACGTGTTTGCCGTGGCGGTGATGAACGATGGCCGCGTGCTCTACGGGCACAAGGAGATCAAGGTCACGCTCGGCGGCTGCGGCGGCTGAGCCTGTCCACACCTTTCCGATCGAATTTCCAGGAGTCAAGCATCATGGCAGATCCAATGCGCATTCGCGCCCAAGCCGCCGGTGACAAGGCCACCGTGCGCGTTCTCATGAGCCACGAGATGGAGACCGGCCAACGCAAGGACGCCAGCGGCAAGGTCATCCCGGCCTGGTTCATCCAGGACGTGACGGCCAAGCACAACGACAAGGTGGTGATGACCGCCCAGTGGGGCCCGGCCGTTTCCAAGAACCCGTTCATGCAGTTCGTCGTGAAAGGCGCCAAGGCCGGCGACAAGATTTCCATCACCTGGGTTGACAACCGGGGCGACACCCGCACCGACGAGGCGACGGTGTCCTGAGTTGCCCACCCGCCCTGGGGCGGGCGCTGAGACGGGCGGATGCCCCGCCCGCATCCGAAAATCACAACGACAAGTGAGGAGACCATGATTCGAGCATCCCTCATCAGCCTGATCGCCCTGGCCGCCACCTCGGCGGCATGGGCTCAGGCCAAAAGCACGGCGGACGGCATCGCCGAGTACCGCGCCATGCTCGCCGACGGCAACCCGGCCGAACTGTTCGAAGCCAAAGGCGAGGACCTGTGGAAACAGGCTCGCGGCCCGAAGAAGGCCACGCTCGAGAAATGCGATCTCGGCAAGGGGCCGGGCGTGGTCAAGGGCGCGTTCGTCGAGCTGCCGCGCTACTTCGCGGACACCGGCCGCGTGCAAGACCTCGAGTCGCGGCTGCTGACCTGCATGGAGACCCTCCAGGGGTTTGACGCTGCCGAGATCGCCAAGACCCCGTTCGGGCGCGGCGAGCAGAACACCCTGGAAGCCCTGGTGGCGTGGATCGCCGCCGAATCGAAGGGCCTGCGCTTCAACGTGCCGATCGCCCACGCGGAAGAAAAGAAGATGTACGAGGTGGGCAAGCGCCTGTTCTTCTACCGGGCCGGCCCTTACGACTTCGCCTGCGCCTCCTGCCATGGCGAGGAGGGCAAGCGCATCCGTCTGCAGGACCTGCCCAACCTCACCAAGAACCCGGGTGACGGCGTGGGCTATGCCGCCTGGCCCGCCTACCGCGTCTCCGCCGGGCAGCTCTGGGGCATGCAGCGCCGTCTGAACGACTGCTTCCGCCAGCAGCGCTTTCCCTACCCGGGCTTTGCCTCTGACGCCACCATTGCCCTGGCGTCCTACATGGGCGTCAATGCCAAGGGCGCCGAGAACATCGCGCCGTCGATCAAGCGCTGAAGAGGAGGCGTCGTGAAAACATCGCAATTTCTGAAGCCCGGGATCCTGGGTGTGTGCCTCATCGTGGCCAGCTGCGCCACCACGGGGGGGGTGGACTACGATCGGCTCACGGCCGACATCCTGAAGTCGTCGTTCCGCGACCAGGGCATGGCCAAGGTGTCGTGGCTGGAGCAGGACGACTCCAACCGCGAGTGCTCCCAGGCGCAAGCTCAGGGTAAGCCGCTCGATCCGGCGCGTGCCAAGGCCATCGAAGAAGCCAACCTCAAGACGGTCAAGTGGCCGAGCAACGGCAAGTTCCTGGGCGACTGGCGCGAAGGCGAGAAGATCGCCCAGAGCGGCCGCGGCGGCACCTGGACCGACCAGCCCGGCACCACCAACGGCGGCAATTGCTACAACTGCCACCAGATCAGCAAGGAGGAGATCTCCTTCGGCACGCTCGGACCGAGCCTGTATCACTACGGCAAGCTGCGCGGCGTGAGTGATCCCGACAGCCCGGCAGCCAGGCCCATCGTCGAGTACACCTGGGGCAAGATCTGGAACGCCAAGGCCTACAACGCTTGCTCGGGCATGCCCCGAGCCGGCCATGCGGGCATCCTGACCGAACAGCAGATCCAGCACGTGATGGCCTTGCTGCTCGACCCGAACTCCCCCGTCAACAAGTGATCGATCTCAGGCCCGCCTCATGCGGGCCTTTGTTTCGACGCAAATATCAGTGATCTCTGAACCATGAGCCTGTCCAAGCGAGAGTTCATTCGCATCCTGGGGATTGCCGCTGCTGCAGGCATGCCATTGGGCCGCTATGCGCATGCCGATGCAGCCACGGCCGAGAAAGGCTTGTACGACCTGCCTCGCTTCGGCAATGTGTCCTTCCTGCACATGACCGACTGCCATGCGCAGCTGCTGCCCATCCACTTCCGCGAACCCAGCGTGAACCTTGGCGTGGGCGCCATGGCCGGGCGCACCCCCCACCTGGTGGGCGAGCACCTGCTGCGCCAGGCCGGCGTTCGCCCGGGCACGGCACTGGCCCATGCCTACACCTTCCTGGACTTTGAAAAGGCCGCGCGACGCTATGGCAAGGTCGGGGGCTTCGCGCAGCTGGCCACCCTCGTCAAACGCCTGAAGGCCACTCGGCCAGGCGCCTTGTTGCTCGACGGTGGAGACACCTGGCAAGGTTCGGCGGTGTCGCTGTGGACGAACGGGCAGGACATGGTCGAGGCCTGCAAGCTGCTGGGCGTGGACATCATGACCGGCCACTGGGAGTTCACGTACGGCCAGGAACGGGTGCAGGAGATCGTCAAGAACGACTTCGCCGGCAAGATCGAGTTCCTGGCGCAGAACGTCAAGACCGCCGATTTCGGCGACCCGGTGTTCAAGCCCTACACGCTGCGCGAGATCAATGGCGTGCCCTGCGCCATCATCGGCCAGGCCTTTCCCTACACACCCATTGCGAACCCCCGTTACATGGTGGCCGACTGGACCTTCGGCATCCAGGACGACAACCTGCAGCAGATGGTGGACGAGGCCCGGGGCAAGGGCGCGCAGGTCGTCGTCGTGCTGTCGCACAACGGGATGGACGTGGATCTGAAGATGGCCTCGCGCGTGCGCGGCGTCGATGCCATCCTCGGTGGGCACACGCACGACGGCGTGCCCGTGCCGGTGCTCGTGGACAACCCGGGCGGCAAGACGCTCGTCACCAACGCCGGCAGCAACGGCAAGTTCCTGGGCGTGCTCGATTTCGAGGTGAAGAACGGCAAGGTGGCCGATTGGCGCTACAAGCTGCTGCCCGTGTTCGCCAACCAGCTCACCCCTGACGCCGAGATGTCCGCGCTGATCCAGCGTCTGCGCGCGCCGCACCAGGCGAAGCTGAGCGAGAAGCTTGCCGTCACGGACGGCTTGCTCTACCGCCGCGGTAATTTCAACGGCACCTGGGACCAGCTCATCTGCGACGCGCTGATGGAGGTGCAGGATGCGCAGATCGCCTTCTCCCCGGGCTTCCGCTGGGGCAGCACGCTGCTGCCGGGCGACACCATCACCCGCGAGCTGATGATGGACCAGGTGGCCACGACCTATTCTTACGCCACTGTCACCGAGATGAGCGGCGAGATGATCAAGACCGTCCTCGAGGACGTGTGCGACAACCTGTTCAACCCGGACCCGTACTACCAGCAAGGCGGCGACATGGTGCGGGTGGGTGGGCTCACCTACGCCTGCGCGCCGCTGGAGAGCATGGGCCGGCGTGTGCAGGACATGCGCCTGAACGGCCAGCCCATCGATCCAGGCAAGACCTATCGGGTGGCCGGCTGGGCCCCGGTGTCCGAAGAGGCGAAGTCTGCCGGTCACAAGATGGTCTGGGACGTGCTGGAGACCTGGTTCAAGGCCCACCCCCGTGTCACGCCGCGCAAGCCCAACGTGCCGCGGCTGATCGGCATGCAGGGCAACCCGGGCCTGGCATGAAGCGGGCGGCCCCGTGATGCACGCTATGGCCCCCCCCTTCCACCGCGCCGCGGTGCGATGCGCTGCGATCGCCGCCCTCGGTCTGATGCTGCTCATGGCCGGATGTGCCAGCACGCCCACCGAGGCCGGCCCGCCGATGCGCCCCCAGCAGGTGGCCGCACACAGCTATTTCGTGCAAGGGGTGTCGGCCCTGGGTTCGCCCGAGAACCGCAACTTCATCTCCAATGCGGGGTTCGTCATCACCGAGGCCGGGGTGGTCGTGATCGACGCGCTGGGCTCTCCCGCACTGGCGCAGGCCCTGCTCGACGCCATCGGCCGCCTCACGCCCCAGCGCATCACCCACGTGATCGTGACGCACTACCACGCCGACCACATCTACGGGCTGCAGGTCTTTCGCGATGCCGGCGCCCGCATCGTGGCCCATCGCGCCGCCCGGGAATACCTCGCCTCCGACACGGCGAGACTGCGCCTGCAGGCCAGCCGTACCGACCTGGCCCCCTGGATCGACGAAGACACCCGGCTCGTCGAAGCCACCGACTGGATCGATGGCGACACGGAACTGGTCGTGGGGGGAACCCGCTTCCTGCTGCGTGCCGTCGGGCCGGCGCACACGCCCGAAGATCTCATCATCGACGTGCCCCAGGAAGGGGTGGTGTTCGCCGGTGACCTGGTCTTTCGCGGACGCATCCCCTTCGTGGGGCAGGCCGACAGCCGGCATTGGATCGCTTCGCTGGACAAGATGCTGCTGTCCTCGCCCCGTGTGGTGGTGCCCGGCCACGGGCCCCACTCGGAGCAGGCCACGGAAGACCTGCGCCTCACGCGCGACTACCTGAGCTTTCTGCGCGAAGCCATGGGGCAGGCTGCCCGCAACCTCGAACCTTTCGACGAGGCCTACGCGCGCACCGACTGGTCGCGATTCGAGCGGATGCCGCTTTTCGGTGTGGCCAACCGCATGAACGCCTACAACACCTACCTCCTGATGGAGCAGGAAGCGCTGCGCTGAAAGCCCTGCTGCAGCCGACCCGCCGTGTTCCATCGCTGCATCGGCATGGACCATTTCGTGGTCGCCCCAGGCTATGATGTGAGGCGATGCGTTCTTGGGTCCTGCCGTGACACTCACCACCGAAGCCGACCACGTCTTTGATTCTGCGGCGGAGTTGTTTGCGCTGTTGTCCACCCCGGTGCGGCTGCGCCTGATCAGCGCGCTTTGCAACCAGGAGAAGAACGTCAGCGAACTCCTGCAGGAGATCGACACCACCCAGCCCAACCTGTCCCAGCACCTGGGCACGCTCTATCGTGCCGGCATCCTCGGCCGGCGGCGCGAGGGAACACAGGTGTTCTACCGCGTCGTGAGCGAGCGCGCGGCCTCCCTGTGCCGCGCGGTGTGCACCCAGGTGGCCCTGGAGATGGACGGCCAGGCCCAGTTGCCCGAGCACGAGCGCCTCTTGCCGGCGCTGCGCCGGCGCTAGGCTCAGCGCACCACCAGCACCGGCACGTCGGCTTCGGCCAGCACCTTCTGCGTCTGGCTGCCCAGCAGGGCCGATGCCGCCGGCCCATGGCCGCGCGAGGCCATCACGATGAGATCGGCCCCGAGGCGGCGCGCCGTCGCCAGGATGGCCGCGTGCGGCGCGTCGCTCACCTCCACGATGGGGTCGATGGGCAGGGCCACGGCGTGAGGCCGCAGCAAGCCGAACAGGCGTTCACGGCCCTTGTCGGCCAGCTGCTGGCGCAGTTGCTCGAAATCGGTGCGCATCGTGGACACCACCTCCAGGAAGTCCGCCGTGGAAAAGTCGTGCACCACCAGGATGGCGCTCAGGCGGGTGCCGGGGCGTTCGCGGGCCATCTTGACCGCCAGGGCGAGGGCCTTGTCGGCACGCTCGGAGCCGTCGGTGGCCACCAGGATGTGGGAAAAGCAGGCGTCCATGCGAGTTCCTTCCAGGGTGGCAGACCCCGGAGCCGAGCGGTCCGTGTCGATCTGCCCAGGCCATTCTGGAATCAGCGGCCGCGGCTGGGCTTGATGTCTGTCAAGCCCCTCGCAACCTCAGAGCAGGGTGGTGGGCGCCTCCTGCAGCACCCGCGCGTCGTGTTCGGTCCACCGCCGGACCCAGGCGGCGAATGCGTCGGAGGGCAGGGGGCGGGCGATGAGGTAGCCCTGCGCCAGGTCGCAATCCAGGCCCCGCAGCGTGCGCCAGTGCGACGGCGTTTCGACGCCTTCGGCCACCACCGACAGGCCGAGGTTGTGCGCCAGGTCCACCGTGGAGCGCACGATCTTGGCATCGTCGCTGTCGCGCTCCATCTGCATCACGAAGGACTTGTCGATCTTGAGTTCCTGCACGGGCAGCCGCTTGAGGTAGGCCAGCGAGGAGTAGCCCGTGCCGAAGTCGTCGATGGCCAGGCGCAGGCCCATCTCGTGCAGGCGCTCCAGCGTCTGCTGGGCGCGCGCCGGGTCGTCCATGATGGCGCTTTCGGTGATCTCCAGGCACAGGGCCTCCGACGGTGCCCCATGGCGCTGCAGCAGCGCCTCGAATTTCTGTGGCAACTCCAGGTCCATCAGGTCACGCGTGGACAGGTTCACCGACAGGGGCATGGCCAGGCCTTGCGACGCCAGCGCGCGCCAGGTGTGCAGGCATTCGTCGAGGATCCAGGCGGTCAGCGTGCGAATGAAGCCGGTCTGCTCGGCGAAGGGAATGAACTCCATCGGCGGCACCGGGCCGCGCTGGGGATGCTGCCAGCGCACCAGGGCCTCGGCACCCTCGACGTGGCCGGTGTGGAGGGCCACCTTGGGCTGCAGCACCAGGCGCAGTTCGTGGTGGTCCACCGCGTGGCGCAGGCCGCTGAGCAGGGAGATGGTGCGCGCACTGCCCGAATCGAAGGCCGGGTCGTAGGCCAGGGCCCCGGCGCCGCGCCGCTTGGCGGCGTACATGGCCACCTCGGCGCGGTTCAGCAGGGTGTCGGCGTCCTGGGCATGGGCGGGGCTGGTGGCCACGCCGATGCTGGCGCGCAGGTCGATGGTCTGGTCATCGAGCACCAGCGGCGCCTCGAAGGCGGCCGCCACGCGCTCGGCCACCCGCAACGCATCGCGCGTGTCGGTGGCCGGCAGCAGCACGGCGAACTCGTCGCCGCTCAGGCGTGCCACCAGGTCACCCTGGCGCACGCACACCTGCCCCAGGCGCTGCCCCACCTGCTGCAGCATGCGGTCGCCAACCTCGTAGCCCATCACGTCGTTCACGTGCTTGAAGCGGTCCATGTCCAGCATCAGCACCGACACATGCCCGGGCGAGCCTTCACGACGATCGTCCGGGTGGAGGATGGGGGGCGTGCGCGCTTCGGCCAGGGCCGCGGCGGCCGAGACGCGGAACTGGGCGCGATTGGGCAGCCCGGTCAGGCTGTCCCAGTAGGCCAGGCGGGTGATCTCGCGCTGCTGGGTATCCACGTTCACACGCATGCGCTCGAAAGCCTGGGCCAGCTCACCGATCTCGTCGGCGCTGCGCACCTGCACGGGGGATTGGTAGTCGCCCTCGCCCAGGCGTTCGGCGGCACGCACGAGGGCGCGCACGGGCGTGGTGATGCGCCGCGCGGTGAAGACGCTGCCCGCGGCGAACACCGCGACGCCCAGCACGGTGAGCAGCGCCATCACGAGCTGAAGTTGCCGGTACGGCGCGACCGCCTCATCGACCGAACGCATCAGCACCGTGCGCACGCTGCCGCCGTCGTCCGGGTTGAGGACGAACATGCGCGCACCGAACTCCTCCCCGTCCACCCTCAAGGCGGCACGCTGCACCGCCGTCAGGCCATCGCCCCCCCAGTCCATGGCGGCCAGCCAGGCGGCCTGATCGGCCTCCAGCGTCGTGGCGCCGATGCGCGGTGTGCCGGCGTCGTCGGGGCGCACCAGCAGGGTCGCCTGCAAGGCGGTGACCTCACGCATGTCGTTCACCAGCGAGGGGCCGATGTCGAAGCCCATCACCACCCAGCCGATCACCAAGGGCGCGCGCAGAGGCACCATCACGAGCTGGTAGGCGTGCCCGCCCAGGGCCACGATTTCGCTGGCCGGGCGCTGGCTCATGCCAAAGGCGGTGCGTTCGGCCAGGCGGTGCACGGCCGGCATCAGGTCCGCCGCATCGCGCTGGCCGGCCGCGCGCAGGGCAAAGCGGGTGTCCAGCAGCAGAGCGATCGACGCCCCGATGCGCTCGCCATGGTTGAGCAGTACCGAGCCGATGGTGTCGGTGTCGTTGGTGGCCACGGCCGAGCGGAAGCCATAGTCGGCGGCCAGCAGCGTCGCGCCGTCACTGAGCTTCTGGGCGTTCTGGGTGAGCAGGCGGCGGAACACACGTTCGCCCAGCTGCAGTTCCTGCGCGATCTGCTCGCGGGCGTTGCGCGAGACGCTCTCGCGCGTGGCGAGGAAGCTCAGGCCCTGCACCACCAGCAGCAGCCCGAGGAACAGCGCAACGATGCGCCGGCTCAGGCGCCGCGACAGCCATCCGGCCAGCGTACGGGCAGCAGGTGCTGCGGCCATCAGGGCGCCACCTCGAGTTTCACCGACACCTCGGCACCGCGAGCATCCAGCACCACCGGCTGGCGATGCGGGGCGCGGCCCTCGGGCCAGCGCGGGTGCCACACCTGCAGCTGGTAGGCGCCCGCAGGCGCGTCTGTAATGCGTGCCACGCCGTCACGGGTGAGGGCAAACCACGGGGTGTCCACCACATGCACCCAGGCCACCATGTTGTCGTGGATGTTGCAGCCCAGCACTGCCGTACCCGGCCTGTCGAACACCACCGGCTGCGCGGGTGTGCCCACATAGAGCTTGATCTCGAAGGGCCTGATGGGCGAGAAGGAATAGACGTGGTGGCGCACGGTGTCGTGGTTGGGGAACTGCACCGCCGTGCCCGTCTGCACCACGGTCACCCGTGGCAGGAACTGACGCGCACGCTGTTCGATCACGGCCTGCGTGCCCGCCGGCAAGGGCGGTGGCGCGCCCTGCGGCAGCAGGGCGACCACGGCGTCGTCGAGCGCGCGGCCCGAGGCGTCGCCCACGTTCACGCGCAGTTCGGCCGCAGACACCGCCGGGGCGCACAGCGCCACCGCAGCCCACAGCACCACCCGATGCACCCGGCGCATCCCGGCACCTCGTCAGGGTTCGATGGCCAGGGCGCGCACCGGCTCGCCCGAGCCGATCACCCCCAGCATCCGGGCGCGGCCGGTGTCGAGGTCGATGCGCACCAGCCGCGACACCCGCTCACGCGGCAGCGTCACCGCCGCCAGGGCCGTGTTGTCGAGGTCGGCGATGTCGAAGGACACCTGGCGCAGCGGCGTGGGAAGGCCCAGCGAGCCCACGGTGAAGAGCTGGCCCGTGTTCGGCGACACGCCCGGCGACACGCCCTCCAGCGAGCCCTGGCGCACCAGCAGACCCAGGCCGGCGTCGATGGCGTAGTTGGTGGTGAGCTTCTCGTCGCGCTTGTTGTAGGTGTAGGCTGCGGCCTCGATGCGCGGCGTGCGGCCGGCGTTCGGGTCGCCTTCGGCATAGCGCAGCACGCCGTCGGGCTGGAAGCCCTCGGCCGCCGGGTCGGCATCCACCAGCGCCCCGGTGTCGGGGTGGGCGCGCAGGTTCTGGCCGCGCTCGGTGACGATGCGGATGCGGTCGGCCGCCGGGTTGAAGTCGAAACCGATGGCGCGGCCGTCCAGGCGCAGCGGCCAGTCGGCCCCGCCCCCCAGGCGCTGCAACCGCCCCTGGGCCGGGTCCAGCGTGTACAGACGCCCCCGGTCGCTCAAGGCATAGAGCTGGCCGCGGGCCACCCGGTAGTCCATGCCCACGATCGACTCGCCCTCCGCCAGGCCTTGCAGCGGTGCCTGGCGCAAAACTTCAGCAGGTCGGCTGGGGTCGATCTGCAGCAGCTGATGCGAAGCAGTGAGCACCCACACCCGAACTGGCGTTTCCAGCGGCCGGGTGGGTACCACCGGCGCAGGCGTGGCGGCGCAGCCCATGAGCGTCGCGCCCAGGGTGGCCATGAGGATCCATCGGCGAAAAAACGTTGACAAAGGGTCCACCTTTCAGATCGAGGGCATCGTCGTCACCATATCGGCAACGGTCAACCCGACTTGACCCTGGGGGCAGGGCCCATCCGGCGCATCGCCAGCGTTCATGCGGGAGAGCAGCGAATCGAGATCGCGCAAGTTGACGGCAGGATGTCGCACCCAGCCGTGCAGTTAAATGCAGATGATTTGATCTGAACCGCTTCTTGGGGCACAGTCGGTTGGCTCTTCCACTTCCACGGAGGCAGCACACCGATGTGTGGTTTCGCAGGCGAGGTGCATTTCGGCACCTCCACCGCCGACCCCGGCACGGTCGCCCGCATGGGCGAGATCCTTCAACCCCGAGGCCCCGACAGCGCCGGCCTCTTCCAGCAGGGCCCCGTCGCCCTGGCCCACCGCAGGTTGCGCATCATCGACCTGTCGGAGCAGGCCCAGCAGCCCATGACCGATGCCGCGCTCGGGCTCACCCTGGTCTTCAACGGCTGCATCTACAACTACCGCGAGCTGCGCCGCGAGCTGGAGGCCCTCGACTACCGCTTCTTCTCCGAGGGGGACACCGAAGTGGTGCTCAAGAGCTTCCACGCCTGGGGGCGCGAGTGCGTCACACGCTTCCACGGCATGTTTGCCTTCGCCGTGTGGGAGCGCGACAGCGGCCGCCTGACCCTGGCGCGCGACCGCTTCGGCATCAAGCCGCTGTACCTGGCGGCCACACCGAAGCGACTGCGCTTTGCCTCCACGCTGCCCGCGCTGCTGGCTGGGGGCGACATCGACACCGCCATCGACCCCATCGCGCTGCACCACTACATGAGCTGGCACGCCGTGGTGCCCGCCCCGCACACCATCGTGCAGGGCGTGACAAAGCTGCCGCCCGCCACGGTGGCCACCTTCGAGCGCGACGGCACCCGCCATGACCACACCTACTGGACGCTGTCGGTGCGCGAAGACCCGGCGCTGGCCGCACTGAAGGACGTGGAACGTGAAGCCCTCGTCGAGGACGCCCTGCGCACCGCCGTGCGCCGTCGCATGGTGGCCGACGTCCCGGTGGGCGTGCTGCTCTCGGGCGGCGTCGATTCCAGCCTCATCGTGGCGCTGCTCGCGCAGATGGGCCAGCGCGACCTGCAGACCTTCTCGATCGGTTTCGAGGACGGCGGCGGAGAGGCCGGCGACGAGTTCCGCTACTCCGACCTGGTGGCCCAGCGCTTCGAGACCGGCCATCACCAGATCCGCATCCCCACGCCCGACCTGCTGCAGGTGCTGCCCGACACCATCGCGGCCATGAGCGAGCCCATGGTGAGCTACGACAACGTGGCCTTCTACCTGCTCTCGCGCGAGGTGTCGCGCCACCTGAAGGTGGTGCAAAGCGGCCAGGGGGCCGACGAGGTCTTCGCCGGCTACCACTGGTATCCGAAGCTGGCGTCCAGCGTCCAGCCCGCGGCCGACTATGCGCGCGTGTTCTTCGACCGCGACCACGCCGCCGTGCAGGCCACGGTGGAGCCGCGCTGGCACACCGGTGACGTGAGCCGCGCCTTCGTGGAGCGGCATTTCGCCACCGTCGATGCGGCCACGGCGCTGGACAAGGCCTTGCACCTGGACAGCACGGTGATGCTGGTGGACGACCCGGTCAAGCGCGTGGACAACATGACGATGGCCTGGGGCCTGGAAGCCCGCGTGCCCTTCCTCGACCACGAGCTGGTGGAACTGGCCGGACGCCTGCCCGCCCAGGACAAGCTCAAGGACGGCGGCAAGGGGGTGCTCAAGGCCATCGCGCGCCGCCTGCTGCCACGCGAGGTGGTCGACCGGCCCAAGGGCTACTTCCCGGTGCCCGCGCTGAAGTACCTCGACGGGCCGGTGCTCGACACGGTGCGCGACGCCCTGAACAGCCGCGCCGCCCGCGAGCGCGGCCTCTTCCGCCCCGAGGCGCTGGCCCCTTGGCTGGCCCATCCGGGCGAGCACCTCACGCCGCTGCGCGGCTCCAAGCTGTGGCAGGTGGCCCTGCTGGAGCTGTGGCTGCAATCGCGCGGCCTGTGAGGCCGGCAGGAGACAAGACCATGATCCCTTCGCACAACCCGCTGGACCCGGCCCAGATGGCCAGCCTCAAGCACTGGGGCGACCCGCCGCCCCATGTGGATCTCGGCGCCATGCAGCCGCAAGCCCATGTCGATTGCGGCTGGGGCCGGCTGCTGCTGGGCCAGACCTTCGACAGCCCCCAGGCGCTGGCCGATGAACTGCGACGCGAGGAAGAAGGGCGGCGCGATGTGGCGCTGTACATCCGCGACCCGCACGTGGCCATCGCGGTGGCGCCGCAGCACCTCTTCCTCGACCCTTCGCACACCTACCGCCTCGACCTGCGCCGCCACCGCATCGAACCGCCCCCCGAAGAAGGCTACACGCTGCGCGAGGCCCGCGCCAACGACGAAGCCACGCTCAACCGCATCTACCGCGCCTGCCGCATGGTGCCGCTGCGACCGGGCTACCTCAGCGACGGCCAGCGCGATCCGGCGGTCATCCTGCTCGTGGTGCACGA
Organism: Caldimonas caldifontis; assembly: GCF_002930615.1. GTDB lineage: Bacteria > Pseudomonadota > Gammaproteobacteria > Burkholderiales > Burkholderiaceae_C > Caldimonas > Caldimonas caldifontis. Next base: position 34,808 of record NZ_PSNX01000003.1, read on the forward strand.
TGAGGCGAGCGACCAGGTGGTGGGCACCGTCACCGGCGTGGACCATGTGCGCGCCTGCGGCTGCCCCGAGCAGGGCGCGAGCCTGTGGTCGCTGGCCGTGGACCCGCAGGCCACCCGGCCCGGTGTGGGCGAGGCCCTGGTGCGCGCGCTGGCCCACCTCTACCGCTCCCAGGGGCGACGCTACCTGGACCTGTCGGTGATGCACGACAACCATCAGGCCATCGCCCTGTACGAAAAGCTCGGCTTCGAGCGGGTGCCGGTGTATTGCGTGAAGCACAAGAACCCGATCAACGAGAAGCTCTTCACCGGGCCCGACGACTGCGCCGAGGTCAACATCTATGCGCGCATCCTCATCGACGAAGCCCGCCGTCGCGGCATCGGTGTGGAGCTGCAGGACGCCGAGCACGGCTTCTTCCGCCTCACCCATGGCGGGCGCACCGTGAGCTGCCGGGAGTCGCTCACCGACCTGACCTCGGCGGTGGCCATGAGCCGTTGCGACGACAAGCGCGTGACGCGCAAGGTGCTCGAAGCCGCCGGGCTGCGCCTGCCCGACCAGGCGCTGGTGCGCAACGACACCCAGGTGGCCGCCTTCCTGCAACGCCACGGCCGCATCGTCGTGAAGCCGGCCCGCGGCGAACAGGGTCGCGGCGTGAAGGTGGACCTGCGCACGCCGGGCGAGGTGCACCGCGCCATCGAGGCAGCGCGCGCCCACTGCGACGACGTGATCATGGAAGAGCTGGTGCCCGGGCAGGACCTGCGCATCGTCGTGATCGACTACCAGGTGGTGGCCGCCGCCACACGCCGCCCGGCCGAGATCACCGGCGACGGGCAGACCAGCGTGCGCGAGCTCATCGCCAAGCAGAGCCGCCGGCGCGAGGCCGCCACGGCCGGAGAAAGCCGCATCCCGCTGGATGCCGAGACCGAACGCTGCGTGCACGCCGCCGGCCACACCCTGGACACGGTGCTGCCCGCCGGCACGGTGCTGCCCGTGCGCAAGACCGCCAACCTGCACACGGGCGGCACCATCCACGATGTGACCGACCAGATCCACCCCGCCCTGCGCGAGGTGGCCGAGCGCGCCGCGCGGGCGCTGGAGATCCCGGTGGTGGGCTTCGACTTCATGGTGCCCGACCTGGGCGGCACCGCCTACGCCATCATCGAGGCCAACGAACGCCCCGGCCTGGCCAACCACGAGCCTCAGCCCACGGCCGAGCGTTTCATCGACCTGCTCTTCCCGCAGACCCGCGCCGCGCCCCTGCCGGACCTGAAGGAGAGCGCGTGACCCGAAAGACCACCCCCCGCATCGACCGCGACTACCTGCTCGACGTGCTGCAGCGCCTGCTGCTCACGCCCAGCCCCTCGGGCATGACCGACGAGATCGTCGTGAAGGTATCCAACGAACTCGAACAGCTCGGCATCCCCTACAGCCTCACCCGGCGCGGGGCCATCCGGGCCGACATCGAAGGCGCGCGCCACAGCCCCGATCGCGCCATCGTCGCCCACCTCGACACCCTGGGGGCGATGGTCAAGCAGCTCAAGCCCAACGGCCGGCTCGAACTCGTGCCCATCGGCTTCTGGTCCTCGCGCTTTGCCGAGGGCGCGCGTGTGACGCTCTATGGCGACGACGGCCTCACCTGCCGCGGCACCATCCTGCCCTGCAAGGCCTCGGGCCACACCTTCAACCAGGAGATCGACACCCAGCCGGTGGCCTGGACCCACGTGGAGCTGCGCCTGGACGAACGCTGCCATTCGCGCGAGGACCTCATCCGCCTGGGCGTGAACGTGGGCGACACCATCGCGGTGGATTCGGCACCCGAGTTCCTGCCCAACGGCTTCATCAACGCCCGCCACCTGGACGACAAGGCCGGCGTGGCCGCCCTGCTGGCCGTGGCGCGCGCGCTGCGCGAGTCCGGCACCCGCATCCCGGTGGACTGCCACCTGCTGTTCACCATCTCGGAAGAGGTGGGCGTGGGCGCGTCGCACGTGCTGCACGGCGACGTGGCCGAGCTGATCTCCATCGACAACGGCACGGTGGCCGAAGGCCAGAACACCTGCGAGTACGGCGTGACCCTCTCGATGCAGGACTCGGCCGGCCCCTTCGACTGGCACCTCACGCGCCACCTGCTGGCGCTGTGCCGCGAACGCGGCATCGAGCACAGCCGCGACGTGTTCCGCTACTACCGCAGCGATGCCGCCGCCGCGCTGGAGGCCGGCAACGACATCCGCACGGCCCTCGTGTGCTTCGGGCTCGATGCCTCGCACGGCCACGAGCGCGTGCACGTCGATTCGCTGATGGCCCTGGCCGAGCTGCTGCTGGCCCATGTGCAGAGCCCGCCACTCTTCAAGCGCGACGCGGCCCTGCTGGGCCCGCTGGCCGACTTCCCCGCCCACAACGATCCGACGTTGGCGGAGGGCGGCGCTTCCTGACGCTCAGGCGGCAGCCGGCGCCTCGTGGTGCGCCGGCCGCTTGCGATCCAGCCGGCGCATGAAGACGAGGTAGAGCAAGGGCACCACGTAGAGCGTGAGCAGCGTCGAGAAGGCCAGGCCCCAGACGATGCTGGCGGCCACCGGCCCCCACAGCAGGCTCTTGCCGCCCAGGCCCGTGGCCAGCGAGAACAGCCCGCCGATGGTGGTGGTGGACGTGATCAGGATGGGCACCACCCGCCGGCGTGCGGCCCACACGATGGCATGCATCGTGCCCATGCCACGCGCACGGCGCTCGTTGGCCGCGTCGATCAGCACGATGGCCGCGTTCACCGCGATGCCGGTCAGCGCGATCACGCCGTACATCGTGTAGAGCGAGAGCGGGTTCTGCGTGAGCGCCAGACCCAGCGTCACGCCGGTGAAGGCCAGCGGCACGGTCACCAGGATCATGAAGGGTTGCCAGTAGCTCACGAACTGCGCGGCCAGGATCAGGAAGATCAGACCCACGCCCAGCGCAAACAGCTGGGCCATGGCATCGAGGCTCTCCTGGATGTCCTCCAGCTCGCCTGAGAACTCCAGGTCGATGCCCGGGTACTGGCTGGCCACCTCGCGCCAGGCGGCCTGCACCTGCGCGTTGGCCTGGGCGGTGTTCACAGCGTCGGCGTTGTCCCTGGGGTCGTCGAGATTGGCCTCCACCGTGATGGTGCGGCGCAGGTTGTAGTGGCGGATGAAGCCCTTGCCCGGCTCCACGCTGGCCGTCACCAGCGCCTCCAGGCGCGTGACCTGGCCGTTGGGCAGGGTGAGCGGCTCGGCCAGCAAAGCGGCCGGGTCGGCGCGCAGGTCGTCGCGGCCGCGCACGCGCACCTCGATCTTGTCGCCGCCCTCGCGGGTGAAGGCCACGATCTCCCCGTCGACCTGGATGCGCAGCTGGCGCGCCAGCGAGGCCGCATCGAGCCCGGCGCGCCTCAGGGCCTCGTGGTCGAACTGCAGCGTGAGCTTGGGGCGGCCCGGCACGTCGTCGTCGGTCACGTCCTTCGCACCAGGCACCCCGGCCACGATGGTCTTGACCGCATCGGCGGCGCGGCGCAGCTGCGCCGCATCATCGCCGCGCACCTTGACGTTGATGGCCTTGCCCTTGGGCGGGCCGCCGGAGAGCAGCGTGAAGCTCTTGCGCCCGGGGCCGGGCAGCGCCTCCACCTCGGCCCGCATGGCCTCGATGACCTCGCTCACCTCACGTCCGTCCTCACCGCGCGGGTTGAGCGAGACGGTCACCTGCGCATAGGGGTCGCCATAGACCGGTTCGGTCTCCGTGAACTTGATGCCGGCCACCGACACCACCGAGCGGGCCTCGCCTTCGGGGCCCACCCCCTGAAGGTAGCGGCGCACCACCTGTTCCACGGCTTCGGTCTCGGCCAGGGTCTCCTCCAGCGTGGCCTGCGAGGGCATGTCCACGTTCACATAGAACACGCGCAGCGGGTCGAAGGCAAAGAACTGGACCTTCACGGCGCCCCCCAGGAACAGGCCCACCGCCCCCACCACCAGGGCGACGGCCACCACCATCGACCAGCCGGCGCGGCGCAGCACGGCCGCCAGGCTCTTGCCGTACCACAGGCGCAGCTTGCGGTTGAACTCGTTGCGCCAGGCCTGGGCGCGGGAGGGTTGGTCGAGCCGCAGGCGCAGCGCCGTCACGTGCGTGGGCAGCATCCAGAAGGCCTCGATCAGGCTGATCAGCAGGGCCAGCGTCACGACGAAGGGAATGACGAACATGAACTTGCCCACGATGCCGGGCAGCAGCATCAGCGGCAGGAAGGCGGCCATCGTCGTCATCACCGAGGACAGCACCGGCGCAAACACCTCGCGCACCCCCCCCAGCGCGGCGTCGAGGGCTTCGGCCCCCCGCTGCAGCCGGTAGTAGATGGCCTCGACCACCACCACCGCGTCGTCCACCAGCATGCCCAGAGCGATCACGAGGCCCAGCAGCACCGAGATGTTGAGCGTGTGCCCCAGGCTGCTGAGCACGATCATCGTGCCCGCCAGCGAGAAGGGGATGCCGATGGCGATGAGCACGCCGATGCGCCAGCCCAGGAAGAGCCAGCAGATGGCCAGCACGCTCACCAGGCCGAACAGGGCGTTCGTTTCCATCACGCCGATGGCCTCGCGCGTGGGCACGGTCTGGTCGTCGGTGAGCACGAGCGTGAGCCCGCTGGCGGCCAGAGCCCCCTGGCGCTGCTCGATGTAGCCGCGCAGTTGCTCGACGAGCTGCAGCGTGTTGGTACCGGCCTTTTTCGTGACCGCCAGGCTGATGGCACTCTGCCCGTCCATGCTGGCCAGCTGGGCCGCGGGTGCGCGGGCCCGCTCGATGCGAGCCACGTCTTCGAGCCGCGCCGTGGCCTCGGGCCGTGCGGGGTTGCGCACCACCACACCGGCCAGGCGCTGCGGATCGGTGGCAATGCCCTGCACCGTGACCGACCAGGCGCCCCCCTCGGTCTTGAGCGTGCCGGCCGAGGTGTCGCGGAAGACGCTGCGCACCGCATCGGCCACGTCCGTGGCGCTCAGGCCGCGCGCCACCAGGGCGACGTTGTCGGGAGTGATCAGGATCTCGGGGTCGCGCAGGCCGGAGGCATAGACCTGGTCCACCCCCGTGATGCGCTCCAGGTCGAGCTTGATCTGGCGGCCGGCCTGGCGCAGCACCTCGTCGTCGGCCTGGCCCAGCAGCATGAGCTGCGCGGTGGGGAAGCCGTTGGAGGTGGTGATCTCGACGATCAGCGGATCCTCGGCCTCGCTGGGCAGCTCGGCATTGGCCTTGTTCTGGATCTCGCGGCGCAGGTCGGCGATGCGCTTGTCGAAGGTGCGCTCGGAGATCTCGCGAAAGCGCACGAGGATGCTGGACGCATTCTCGCGGCTGCTCGAGATCACGAAGCGCACGTCGGCCACCCCCTTGATGGCGTCTTCCAGCGGGTTGGTGACCAGGCGCTCGACGTCTTCGGCCGAAGCGCCCGGCAGGGCGGTGACGATGCTGACCCAGTTGAAGTTGATCTCCGGGTCCTGGGCGCGCGGCATCGTCAGGTAGCTGAGCACCCCCATCACCAGCACCACCACGAAGGTGACGTTGGCGAGCGGATGGTTGCGGATCAGTGCAGCCAGCAGCTTCATCGGCGCGCCCCGTCAGCGGTCGATGCTGACGGGCTCGCCGTCGCGCAGGGCCGCCTGGCCGCTGATGACCACCGGCGTGTCAGCCGCCAGTGTGGCCACGGCCGCCCGCCCTTCCTGCGCACCGGGCAAGGGCACGAAGCGGGCGCGGCCGTCGGCCACCGTGAACACCCCCAGGCGGCGCTCACGCAGCACGATCAGCGAGGGTGGGACATGGGCGCGGTCCTCGGCCCACACCAGCCGCCCCTCGGTGCCCGGCAGCACGGCCTCCTGGGGGGCCAGGCGCACCTCCACCGTGCGCGACGACGCCGTCACCGCGCCGGCCACGCGCAGCAGCTTGAGCGGTACGGCGCGCCCGGCCGTCTCGAAGCGGGGGGCCTGTGCGGCACGCAGGCCCGACACATCGTCCGGCAGGAGCTGGGCGCTCACTTCGGCCGCGCCTGTTTCGGTCAGCACGTACAGCGCCGTGCCCGGGGCCACGTACTCGCCGGCCTGGGCCAGACGCTGGCTCACCGTGCCGGCAAACGGTGCCGTGATGCGGGTGCGCGCCAGCGCCCGCTGGGCCGTGGCCAGCTGGGCCTGGTTGGCGGCCAGTTCGGCCTGCAGGAGTTTCAGCTCGGTTTCTCGCTGGTTCAGCGCCTCCTGCGACAGGAAGTTCTGCGCCACCAGCTCGCGGGTGCGCTGCAGCTGGGTCTGCGCGAGGCCCACGCGCGCCTGCGTGGCCTGCAGGGCCGCCTGGGCGCGGTCGCGTTCGAGGCGGAAGTCGGTCGGGTCGATCTCGGCAAGCAGTTCGCCACGGCGCACGCTGGCGCCCGCATCCACCGTCCAGCGCAACACCGTGCCCGGCACCTCGGCCGCCACGCGGGCCTGGTTGCGCGCCACCACGGCCGCCGGCGCTTCGCGCTGCGGGCGCACGGCCACGTCGCCGAAGGGCCGGACCTGGACCAGCGCGGCCCCGCCATTGGCCGAGGGAGCCTGGGCCTGGGCAGGGCCGATCCACAGGAGCGCCCCGAGGCAAGACAAGAACACGGCAAGGCAGCGAAGCTTCATGGAGGACTCGAGGAGGACGGCCCGAGAGACAGCACCACCGTGAGGGCGGAGCCCGGTGGGCCAGAGGCCGGTTTTGTGCAGATGTTCACGATTATGCGCGTGCGCGAGCAGCGCACCCACCCTCTTTCGGGGGCGCTGTGGGGTCATCTGCCGTCATGCTGCTGACATGTGTCGTGAGGTTCCTGTTGTGACATTCACACGGGCGGTTGCAATCGGTAATCCCTGGACGGCGAGCCTCGCGCCAAGATGCGCGCTTCGCGTCCCGCCAGAGAAGTCCATGCCCGTCGCGCCCAGTTCGATTCTCTCCCTCGTGCCGGTCCGGGTGGCCTGCCTGGCCGCAGCCGCAGTGGCCCTGTCGGCGTGCGGCGGCGGTGGCGGCGACGATGCCCCTGGATCCCCAAGCGACGCCTCCTCCACGCAGACCAGCGCCCCGGCGCCGGCGGATCCGCCCGCGGCCGCCGCGCCCACGCCGGCTCCAGCCCCAGCGGTGGAGGACATCACCTGCGGCCTGCCCAACTTCCAGGCGGAGGTGTTGCGTCTGGTGAATGAGCGCCGCGCCGCCGGCGCCAGTTGCGGAAGCCGCGGCACCTTTGCGGCCACCACGGCGCTGAGCTGGAATACGGCATTGACGACCGCGGCCTACGGCCACAGCCGTGACATGGCCGACAACAACTACTTCAGCCACACCAGCCGCGACGGTCGCACCTTCGACCAGCGCATCACGGCCGCCGGCTACCGCTGGAGCCGCGCCGGCGAAAACATCGCAGCGGGCTACACCTCGGCTCAGAGCGTGGTCAACGGCTGGATGGCCAGCGAGGGCCATTGCGCCAACCTCATGAACCCGAACTTCCGCGACATGGGCCTGGCCTGCGCACGCAACGCCGGCAGCCGCTACGGCTGGTACTGGACCCAGAACCTGGGCACGCCGCGCTGAGCGCTGGCCGCCTCAGGCCAGCACCGTGTCGATCACCCCACCGCCCAGGCAGACGTCCCCGTCGTAGAGCACGGCCGACTGTCCCGGCGTGACGGCCCACTGGGCCTGCGGGAAGTCGAGCCCGAAGCGGGCACCGTCCAGGCCTTCGAAGGTGCAGGGTGCATCGCTCTGGCGGTAGCGCGTCTTGGCACCATAGGGGCCGGCCGGTGGCGGCTCCCCAGCCGTCCAGCTCGCGTCGCCGGCCACCAGGCGGTGCGACAGCAGCCAGGGATGGTCATGGCCCTGCACCACATAGAGGGTGTTCGTGGCCATGTCCTTGCGCGCCACGAACCAGGGGGCGTGGTCGCCGCCGCCGCGCGGGGCGCCCTTGTCCTTGACGCCCCCGATGCCGATGCCCTTGCGCTGCCCCAGGGTGTAGAAGCTCAGGCCCACGTGTTCGCCCAGCACCCGGCCGCGGTCGTCCTTGATGGGGCCGGGCGTGTTCGAGAGGTAGCGGTTGAGGAACTCGCGGAAGGGCCGCTCACCGATGAAGCAGATGCCGGTCGAGTCCTTCTTCTTCGCATTGGGCAGCCCGATCTCGGCGGCGAGGCGGCGCACCTCGGTCTTGTGCAGTTCGCCCACGGGGAAGAGCGTCTTGCTGAGCTGCGCCTGGTTCAGCCGGTGCAGGAAGTAGCTCTGGTCCTTGGAAGGGTCCAGCCCCCTGAGCAGCTGGAAGCGGCCGTCGCGTTCGCGCACGCGGGCGTAGTGGCCAGTGGCGATCTTCTCGGCGCCCAGGCGCATGGCATGGTCGAGGAAGGCCTTGAACTTGATCTCGGCGTTGCACAGGATGTCGGGGTTGGGCGTGCGCCCGGCCTGGTACTCGCGCAGGAACTCGGCAAACACCCGGTCCTTGTACTCGGCCGCGAAGTTCACGTGCTCGATCTCGATGCCGATGACGTCGGCCACCGCGGCCGCATCGACGAAGTCAATGTTCGACGAGCAGTACTCGCTGTCGTCGTCGTCTTCCCAGTTCTTCATGAAGATGCCGACGACCTCGTGCCCCTGCTGCTTGAGCAGCCAGGCGCTCACGGCCGAATCCACACCGCCGGACAGGCCTACCACCACACGTGTCATGGCGTCTTGATCTCCGGGTCGTAAATCGTGGGATCCACCGTGAGCAGCTCCAGCGGGTAGCGCTTGCCGGCGAGGTAGTCTTCCATGCAGCGCAGCACCAGCGGGCTGCGGTGCCGCTCGCGGCTGGCGCGGATCTCGTCGGGTGTCATCCACAGGGTGCGCACGATGCCTTCGTCCAGCACCCAGCCCGGCGCGGGCTCGCTGGCCTTGCCGCAGAAGGCGAAGCGCACATAGGTCACGTCCTCGCCGGTGGCCGGGCGATGAAAGCGCGAGAGGTAGACCCCCACCAGCGCCTCGGGCGTGAACACGCAGCCGGTTTCCTCCAGGGCTTCGCGCGCCACGCCCTGTGCCGGCGACTCGCCCGGGTCCAGGTGGCCGGCCGGGTTGTTCAGCTTCAGGCCCTCGGCCGTGTGCTCTTCCACCAGCAGGAACTGGCTCTGTCCCTCGACCTGGCGCTCCACGATGGCCGCCACCGTGACACTGGGTTTCCAACGATCGTTCATGGGGGAATTATCGCGGCCGCGAGGCATCGGCGATCACGCCGTTCTTGGCCGCCACCAGTTCGGCCATGATCGACAGGGCGATCTCGGCCGGCGTCTTGCTGCCGATGTAGACGCCCGCCGGGCCGTGCAGGCGCTGCAGCTGGGCATCGGTCAGGCCGAAATGCTCATGCAGCCTCTCGCGCCGGTGTGCGGCATTGCGGCGTGAGCCGATCGCGCCCACGTAGAAGGCCTGCGAGCGCAGTGCGTCGATCAGCGCCAGGTCGTCGAGCTTGGGGTCATGGGTGAGCGTCACCACCGCCGTGCGCGCATCGGGTTGCAGCCGCACGATCAGGTCGTCGGGCATCTCGCGGGTCAGGGTCACGCCGGGCAGGGTCCAGCTCTGCGGCTGTTCTTCGCGCGGGTCGCACACGATCACCTCGAAGCCCAGGCTCAGCGCCATCTCGCCGAGGAAGCGCGAGAGGTCGCCCGCGCCGATCACGACCAGCCGAAAGCGCGGGCCGAAGTGCGTGCGCAGGTGGGTGTCGTCGAGGCGGAGTAGGCTGTCGCGCGCGCCGGGCTGCAGCAGCACCTCGCCGGTGCGCAGGTCGAGCACCCGCTCTGTGCTGCGCCGGGCCTGGCAGGCGGCCAGCAACTCGGGCAACTGGCTGCGTTCCGACACCGGCTCCAGCACCAGCTCCACCGTGCCCCCGCAGGGCAGGCCGAAGCGGTGCGCCTGGTCGGCCGAGATGCCGTAGCGCAGCGTCGAGGGCCGCCCGCCGGCACACACGGCCTCGACCCCTTCCTCGCGCACGCGGTGGATGAGGTCGTCCTCGATGCAGCCGCCCGAGACCGAGCCCACCGTGTGGCCCTGGGCGTTGATGGCCATCAGCGAGCCGGGCGGGCGCGGCGACGAGCCCCAGGTGCGGGCCACGGTGACCAGCACCACGGGCAGCCCCTGACCTTGCCATTCGTGCGCGGTGCGCAGCACCCGGGTGTCGAGGTCTTCCATGCCGTCACCTTAGCCCAGATCGGAAGGCTACTGGCGACTCAGGCGCCGCCGCCCTGAACGCTGCTGCCCATCGACAGAAAGTCGGCCACCAGACGCAGGACCTCGTCACCCTGATCCCGATGGGGCACATGGCCGCAAGGAAGGATGGCCAGCCGCGCAGGCCCCTTCACGCCGCCGGCGATGCGACGCGGAAACGCCAGCGAGCCGTACTCGTCATGCTCGCCGTGGATGGCCAGCACCGGGCAGGTGATGCGTTCCAGCTCATGGTCGAGGGTCCAGTCCCTGAACGCCGGTGAGAGCCACACCTGCGTCCAGGCATCCAGCACCCAGGGCGCCTTGTCGCCATGCCATCGCACCAGCCGGGCCTGCTGGGCCGGATCGGCAAACTGCCGTTGGGCCTCGCGGATGCCCGTCAGCGTGAGCGGCTCCACGAAAGCCTGGGCGGCTTCGCTGATCACCGCCTCGCAGCGCGCGCCGTGCCGGGCCGCGATCGTGAGCGCCATGCCGCCGCCCACGCTGTGGCCGAACGGCACGAAGCGCTCGATGCCAAGCGCTTCGAGGAGCGCGGGGACGACGACCACGGCCTCTTCCTCGATGAAGCCGGGCGACGGCCGCTCCACGCGCGGCGAAGACTTGCCGAAGCCCAGACGGTCGTAGGCGATCACGGACCTGGATGTCGCCACCGCCAAGGCCGCTGGGAAGTCCCGCCACTGCTCGACCGAGCCGAGGGAGTCATGCAGCAACAGGAGGGGACTGCGCTTGCTGCCAGGGACAGACCAGCGGCGGGTGAACACCCCGCCGCCGGGAACATCGATGATCAATTCGCTGAGGTCTGGGGGGCGCATGCTTTGTGCCGTGAGGCATCACACCGCCATTGTCTTCCATCGTCCCCGGGTGAACAGCCACAGCGTGAACAGGCCCACGGCGGTTTCCGAGACGAAGACGCCCCAGAACACCCCGGAGTGCGACCATCCCAGCGGCAGGGCCAGCGCCCAGGCCAGCGGGATCTGGAGGAGCCAGAAGAAGACGAGGTTGATCCAGGTCGGCGTCATCGTGTCGCCCGCGCCATTGAAGGCCTGCACCGCCACCATCCACCAGCCATAGACAAAGTACGAGTAGGCCAGGATGGAGAGCCACTCGCCGCCGATGGCGATGACGGCCGCATCGTCGGTGAACAGGCCGATGATCGCGTCGTGCCAGAGGAAGAAGGCCACCGAGACGGCCAGCGTGAACGCCATGTTCATCCAGCCGATGCGCCACACCGAGGCCTCGGCCCGGCCCGGCTCGCCCGCGCCCAGGTTCTGCCCCACCAGCGTCGCGGCGGCGTTCGACATGCCCCAGGCGGGCATGAGGGTGAACATCATGACGCGCATGGCAATGGTGGCGCCGGCCACCGCCTCGGTGGACACGCTGGCCAGGATGCGCATCAGGAAGATCCACGCCGTCATCGCCACGATCATCTGCCCGATGCCGCCCAGAGACGTGCGGGCGATCAGCAGCAGGGTCGCGCCATGCCATCGCACCTGGGCCCGTGCGATGCGCAGGTGTTCGCTGCCGCGCACCAGGATCCACAACTGCATCAGCACCCCCGCGCCGCGGCCGATGTTGGTGGCAATGGCCGCCCCCTCGATGCCCATCGCAGGAATGGGACCCAGGCCGAAGATGAGGATGGGGTCCAGCACGATGTTGAGGGCATTGGCCACCCACAGCACCCGCATGGCCGCCGCTGCATCGCCCGCGCCGCGGAAGATCGCATTGATCACGAAGAGCAGCAGGATCACGGCATTGCCGCCCAGCATCCACTGGGTGTAGCGGTAGCCGTGCTCGATGGCCCAGGCATCCGCGCCCATGAGCCTCAGGAGATCCTTGGCCCAGACGATGCCAGCCACCGCGAAGGGCAGCGACACCAGCACCGCAAGCAGGATGGCCTGCACCGCCGACAAGGCCGCGTCCTCACCCTTGGTTTCACCGATGCGTCGCGCGACGATGGCCGTGACGGCCATCGCCAAGCCCATCGCGATCGAATAGAGGAGGAAGAGGTAGGTCTCGGTCAGGCCGACCGTCGCCACCGCCGAAGCACCCAACTGGGCGACGAAAAAGATGTCCACCACCGCGAAGGTGGATTCGAGCACCAGCTCGAGCATCATCGGAATGGCCAGGAGGAACACCGCGCGCTTCAGCGGGATGCGGGTGTAGTCGGCGTTGGTGCCACGCAGTGCGGCACGCAGGTCGGCCCAGAACGACGGCAGGGGCGCGGTCAGAGCGGAATCGGTGGAGCTCATGGGGTCTTTCAGTCAACCTCGATGGTGCCGTTCGCGGCCAGCGGCCCGAGGCGGGCCAGTTGAAGCCGTGCATCATAGGGGCGGCGAGTCCGGCGTCCCCGACCACTGCCGCGCTCACCACCCGGGGCCACTGGTCGGCAGTTCGCGGCTCCCGTGGGGTGTGCCGCCTGCAGGCCCTCAGGGATTCAACACCCTTCGCACCAGCGAGGACAGAAGATCGACCGCCGCCACCAGCACGATGGTGGCCAGCAGGATGGTGCCCGTCTCGCGCATGTGGAACAGGCCCATGTGGAAGGACAGCATCTGCCCCAGACCGCCGCCGCCCACCACGCCCAGCACGGCGGCGGCCCGGATGTTGTTTTCCCAGCGGTACAGCGTGTAGGACATCAGTTGCGGCAAGGCCTGCGGCAGCGTGGCATAGAGGAAGACCCGCCCGCGCGGCACGCCCGGCACGCGCAGCGCCAGGGCGGGTCCGTCCGGGGCATTTTCCAGGGCTTCGGCAAACAGCCGTCCCAGCACGCCGGTGGTGTGCAGGGCCAGGGCCAGCGTCCCGGCCAATGGCCCCAGCCCGGCCGAGATCAGCAGCAAGGCGGCCCACACCAGCTCCGGAATGGACCGCAGCACATTGAGCAGCCAGCGTGTCGGGGCACGCCACCAGCCGGGCGGTCGTCCAGGCACCCGACTGGCGGGAAGGGCCAGCAACAGGCCTGCCAAAGCCGCGAGCAGCGTGCCCACGGCCGACATCGCCAGGGTTTCGAGGGTGGCCTTGAGCAGGCGTCCGAGGAAGCCTGGGTCGAGCGCGGGGTGGGCCAGTTCCCCCAGGAAGGCGCCCATGCGGCGCGCAGCATCGGCCGAGAGCAGCCGCGCCCCATCGAGGCCGACCTCGACGAAACTGGCCACCGACAGGACCGCCAGGCCCAGCAGCAGCACCGGCACGCTCCAGCGTCGCGGGGGCGGTGACGGCAAGGGCTTCGTGGCGACGGGCGCGCTCATCCGATCACCTTGCGCAACTGGGCACTCACGGCATCGGCCAGCGCCACGAGCAGGACGAAGGCCGCAAGGATCGTGGCCACCTCCCCTCCGTTGAACATCTTCATCGAGGCATCGAGCTGCTGGCCCAACCCGCCCGCCCCCACGAAGCCCAGCACGGCCGACGAGCGGATCGCGCATTCCCAGCGATACACGGTGTAGCTGGTGAGTTCGCCGGCATTGCCGGGCAGCAGCGCATACAGGAAGGCCTGCAGGCGTCCGCTGCCGTGGCGCAGCAGCGTGCGGGCCGGGTGCAGGTCGCCGCTTTCCAGAATCTCGCCATAGACCTTGCCCAGCATGCCGGCATAGGTGAGCGCAATCGCCAGCACCCCGGCCGCCGGACCCAGGCCCACGACACGCACGAACACCAGCGCCCAGATCAGCTCGGGCACGCTGCGCAGCACCACCAGCAGGCCGCGCACCCCCTGACGCAACGCCCAGGCCAGGGGATGCATGCGTCCGGACAAGGCCGACACCGACAGGGCGGCACATGACAGCAGCGTGAGGGGCACGGCCAGCAGCAGGGCCAGCACCATCGCGGCGGTGGCGATCGCCACGGTGCGCCAGGTCTCTCGCGCCACCAGGGCCAGGAAGTCGGTCGAGGTCTCGGGCGGCAGGAAGTCGCCGAGGAAATGAAGCGTGACCCGCAGGTTCTCGGGCGCCAGCAGCACCCAGGGCTTGAATTCCACGGCCACGAGCGACGGCGCCAGCAGGGCCACACCCGCGAGGGCCCAGAAGACCCGCGCGCGCCACGCCGGATCGCGGTGCGCGTCCACGGAGCGGGTGGTGGCCTGCGGGGTCATGGAGCCCTCAGCAATGGATCACGGTGCGAACGGGCGGGCCGTCCGGCGAGGCCGGCAGGCCGGCACCCTGCAGCTCGTGCTCGAAACTCGCATACAGGCGGGCCAGCCGTTCGGGATCGACCTCGGCCGCAGGCAGATCGAACGCCAGCCGTCCATCTCGCAGGCCCAGGATGCGAGGAAAACTGGACAGGGCCAGGTCCACCTGGTGCAGCGAGGCCACCAAGGTCACACCGCGCTCGGTGGCGGCGTCGGTGATGGAACGCAGCGCCTGGGATGCCCGCGTCGGGTCCAGTGCCGAGAGAGGCTCGTCGATCAGCCACAGCGCGGCGGGTGACAACAGCGCACGTGCAAGCCCCACGCGCTGGCGCTCGCCCCCTGACAGGCGGTCCACCCGCTCCCACAGCTTGTCGCCCAGGTCGAAGCGCTCGAGCGCGGCGTGCGCGTCGGGCGCACCGATGGGCCTGACGAGCGATGCCAGGCTGGCCCAGAGGCTCATCCGGGGCAGCCGGGCCGCCAGCACGGCGGTCACCACCCGCTGGCGCGGCGGCAACGGGGGGGTCTGGGGCGCCAGGAACAGCCGGGCGCGCAGCTCGCGCAGGGCCGAAGGCGACAGGGTCCAGGGGTCCTGCCCATCCAGCAGGAGACGCCCGTGGGTCGGCGCCAGTGCACAGGCCAGCGCATGCAGCAAGCTGGTCTTGCCGGCCCCGGAGGGGCCGATCACCGCCACGTGCTCACCCGGCCGGATGTGCAGCGAGAGATCCTGCAAGGCCGCTGGTGCACCCTCGCGGGCCTGGGGGTGCTGCACCGCCACGGCCTCCAGCACGAGCGCCAGCCCCGCAACAGTGCTCACTTGATCAGGCCTGCGCTGCGACCGGCCGCTTCCAGGCCCTGGTAGTTCGACGCCTGGGTGGGAATGAAGCGCGTGGCCCGCGCCAGGCCCAGGATTTCCTTGCCCTCGGCGTTGTCGGCGCTCAGCGCAAGCAGCGCCTGCTGGATCTTCTCGCGCTGCGCGGCCGGCATGTCCGCGTGCACCGACCAGTTGTAGTTGAAATAGGGCGGCGTCGTGTAGAAGACATCCACCTTGCGGGTGTCGACCTTGTTCTCGCCCACGAACTTGCGCCACACCGTGATGTCCAGCGCCGCCGCATCCACCCGGCCACTCACGACCGAGGCGATGGTGGCGTCATGCGCGCCCGAGAAGGCCACGCGCTTGAAGTCTCGCTCGGGCTCGATGCCGGCCTGCAGCAGGAAGCTGCGCGGCATCAGGTGCCCCGAGGTGCTCGAGGCCGAGCCGAAGCTCACCTGCCGGCCCTTCAGGTCTTCCAGGCGCGTGATACCCGAGGCCTTCTGAGCGATGAAGACGGAGCGGAACTGCGTGTCTTCCTCGCGCTGCGCGATCGGGATGACCTTGTCGCCCGAGCGCAGCCTGGCCTGCACGAAGGTGAAGCCCCCGAACCACACCAGGTCCACCTGCTTGTTCACCAGCGCCTCCACGGCGGCGGGATAGTCATTCACCGGCACGAACTCCACCTTGGTGCCCAGGGTGCGCTCCAGGTACTTCACCAGGGGCCCGAACTTGCGCAGTTGCTCGGAGGCCGCTTCCTCGGGAATGGTGGTGACCTTCAGGACCGCCTGCGCCTGCGCGCCGGCGGCCAGGGTCAGGGCCAGACACGCGGCCAGGACGCGCGCTGCGCGCGCAAACAGGTGGGACAGGGGTTTCACGGCGGATTCCTTTTGTTGAGGTCGATACTGTAAGGCTGGGCGAGAGGCCGCCCCTCCTCCGCGACACCTTGCAATTCCCTGAAACTTGTAACCTCGTTACAACCACAGAACCCTGTCAGCTTGTGTAAGCTGCGCAGGATTTGGCATGGCACCGCCCGGTGCGGTGCCGCAGTTTCAGAGAACCACACGAGGAGGCTTCATGCTCATAGGCGTACCGCTCGAGACGGTGGCGGGGGAGACCCGCGTGGCCGTCACGCCCGAGACGGCCAAGAAACTCAAGGCCCAGGGCCATACCGTGCGCGTCCAGTCGGGCGCGGGCGTGAAGGCCTCGGCGCCGGACGAGGCCTACACCGCCGTGGGCGCCGAGATCACCGATGCGGCTGGCGCCTACGGCTGCGAGCTGGTGCTGAAGGTGCGCGCCCCCGGCGCCGACGAGCTGGCGCTGATGAAGCCCGGCACCACCCTGGTGGGCATGCTCAACCCCTTCGATGCCGAGGGCCTGCAGCGCCTGGCGGCGGCGGGCCTCACGAGCTTTGCGCTGGAAGCCGCGCCGCGCACGACGCGGGCGCAGAGCATGGACGTGCTGTCCTCACAGGCCAACATCGCCGGCTACAAGGCCGTGATGATCGCCGCCGACAAGTACCAGCGTTTCTTCCCCATGCTGATGACGGCCGCCGGCACCGTGAAGGCCGCACGCGTGGTGATCCTGGGCGTGGGCGTGGCCGGGCTGCAGGCCATTGCCACGGCCAAGCGCCTGGGCGCGGTGATCGAAGCCTCGGACGTGCGGCCGTCGGTGAAGGAACAGGTGGAGTCGCTGGGCGCCAAGTTCATCGACGTGCCCTATGAAACCGCCGAGGAGAAAGAAGCCGCCGAAGGCGTGGGCGGCTATGCCCGGCCCATGCCGCAAAGCTGGCTCGACCGCCAGAAGGTCGAGGTGGCCAAGCGCGTGGCCCTGGCCGACGTGGTGATCACCACCGCGCTCATCCCTGGTCGCCCCGCTCCGGTGCTGGTGACCGAGGAGATGGTCAAATCCATGAAACCCGGCTCGGTGATCGTGGACCTGGCCGCGCCCCAGGGCGGCAACTGCCCGCTGACCGAGCCCGGCCAGACCGTCATCAAGCACGGCGTGACCCTGGTGGGCGAGACCAACCTGCCCGCCCTGGTGGCCGCCGACGCCTCGGCGCTGTACGCGCGCAACGTGCTCGACTTCCTGAAGCTGGTGATCACGAAGGAAGGCACGCTGAAGGTGGACCTGGAGGACGACATCGTCGCGGCCTGCCGCATGACGCAAGACGGCCAGGTGACGCGCAAATGATGCCGTCCCCGATGCAGCGCGTGATGTTGCGCGCCAAGCTGCACCGCGCCACCGTGACCGAGGCCGACCTGCACTACGAGGGCAGCTGCGGCATCGACGAGGACCTGATGGACGCGGCCGACATGCGCGAGTTCGAGCACATCGACCTCTACAACGTCAACAATGGCGAGCGCTTCTCGACCTACATCATCAAGGCCCCGCGCGGCAGCGGCGCCATCTCGCTCAATGGTGCGGCCGCGCGCAAGGCCCAGGTGGGCGACCTGCTCATCATCTGCACCTACGCCCCGATGAGCGAGGACCTGGCCCGCGACCACAAGCCCCGGGTGGTGCTGCTGGGCGAAGGCAACCGCATCCAGGAAGTTCGCAAGTTCTGATCCGCAAGTTCTGACACTTTGAAGGAGACGCCGGCATGGACACGCTCAGCCCGGTCATCATCAACCTGATCATCTTCGTGCTCGCCATCTACGTGGGCTACCACGTGGTGTGGAACGTCACGCCCGCCCTGCACACACCGCTGATGGCGGTGACCAACGCCATCTCGGCCATCGTGATCGTGGGCGCCATGCTGGCCGCCGCGCTCACCGAAACCGGCCTGGGCAAGACCATGGGCGTGCTGGCGGTGGCGCTGGCCGCCGTGAACGTGTTCGGCGGCTTTCTGGTGACGCGCCGCATGCTCGAGATGTTCAAGAAGAAAGAGAAGAAGGCGCCGGCCGCGGGAGAGCAGGCATGAGCATGAACCTCGTCGTTCTCCTGTACCTGGTGGCCAGCGTCTGTTTCATCCAGGCGCTCAAGGGCCTGAGCCATCCCACCACGTCCATCCGCGGCAACCTCTTCGGCATGACGGGGATGGCGATCGCCATCCTCACCACCGCCGCGCTCATCGTCGAGACGGCCGGCCGCATGGGCCAGCAAGGCGCCTCGGGCATGGTGTGGGTGCTGGTGGGTCTGCTGGTGGGCGGCTCCATCGGCACGGTGATGGCCAAGCGGGTCGAGATGACCAAGATGCCCGAACTGGTGGCCTTCATGCACAGCATGGTGGGTCTGGCCGCCGTCTTCATCGCAGTCGCCACCGCCGTGGAGCCCTGGGCTTTCGGTATCACGGCCAAGGATGCCGCCATCCCCACGGGCAACCGGCTGGAACTGGCCCTGGGCGCGGTGATCGGTGCCATCACCTTCAGCGGCTCGGTGATCGCCTTCGGCAAGCTCAGCGGCAAGTACAAGTTCCGCCTGTTCCAAGGCGCGCCCGTGGTCTTCTCCGGCCAGCACCTGCTCAACCTGGTGCTGGGCCTGGCGATGCTGGCCCTGGTGGGCGTCTACACGGTCACGCAGAGCGAGGCCGCGCTGTGGGCCTCGATCGCCATCGCCTTCGTGCTGGGCGTGCTCATCATCATCCCCATCGGTGGGGCCGACATGCCCGTGGTGGTGTCCATGCTCAACAGCTACTCGGGCTGGGCAGCGGCGGGCATCGGCTTCTCGCTCAACAACAGCATGCTGATCATCGCCGGCTCGCTGGTGGGCAGCTCGGGCGCCATCCTGAGCTACATCATGTGCAAGGCAATGAACCGCTCGTTCTTCAACGTGATCCTGGGCGGCTTCGGCGGAGACGCCTCGGCTGCTGCAGCCGGAGCCCAGCCGCAGCGCAGCGTCAAGAGCGGCAGCGCCGACGACGCGGCCTTCATTCTGGGCAACGCCGAGACCGTGATCATCGTCCCGGGCTATGGTCTGGCCGTGGCGCGTGCCCAGCATGCGGTGAAGGAGCTGGCCGAGAAGCTCACGCACAAGGGCATCACGGTGAAATACGCCATCCACCCGGTGGCCGGGCGCATGCCGGGCCACATGAACGTGCTGCTGGCCGAAGCCGAGGTGCCCTACGACCAGGTCTTCGAGATGGAAGACATCAACGGCGAGTTCGGCCAGGCCGACGTGGCCATCGTCCTGGGCGCCAACGACGTGGTGAACCCGGCCGCGCTGCAGAAGGGCTCGCCCATCTACGGCATGCCCATCCTGGAGGCCTACAAGGCCAAGACCGTGATCGTCAACAAGCGCAGCATGGCCGCGGGCTACGCCGGCCTGGACAACGAGCTCTTCTACATGGACAAGACCATGATGGTCTTCGGCGACGCGAAGAAGGTGGTGGAAGACATGGTCAAGGCGATCGAGTGAACCGGCTGCGCCTATGATGGCGCGCATCGACTCCCTCGATCGTCATGCGCCTGCTCATCGTCGAAGACGACCCTCTGCTGGGTGATGCGCTCAGCGCCGGACTGCGCCTGCATGGGCATGCGGTGGACTGGTTTCGCAATGGCCAGCAGGCCGATGCGGCCTTGAGCGACACCCCCTATGACGCAGCCGTGCTCGACCTGGGGCTGCCCGGCGGGGATGGCATGCACTGGCTCCATCGCTGGCGGCAGCGCTCGTTGGCGGTGCCGGTGCTCATCCTGACCGCGCGCGACGGCGTGGAGCAGCGCGTGGCAGGGCTTGATGCGGGGGCGGACGACTACCTCGTCAAGCCCATCACCATCGACGAGCTGGCCGCGCGGCTGCGTGCGCTGGTGCGGCGCAGTCAAGGCCGGGCCCAGGCGGTGTGGCAGCACGGAGCACTGGAGTACGACCCCGCGGCCAAGCGCGTGCGCTGGCAAGGACAGGCGGTGGAGCTGACCGGGCGCGAGATGGCGCTGCTCGAAACGCTGATGGCCCATCCGAACCGCGTCCTTTCCAAGACCTTCCTGCAGGAAAAACTCTACGACTGGAGCGGCCAGGAACCGGAGAGCAACGCGCTGGAAGTGCACATCTCGCACCTGCGCAAGAAGCTGCATCCGGGGGTGGTTCGCACGGTGCGCGGTGTGGGCTATGCCCTGGGCAGCGCAGGCGGAGACCCGGCGTGAGCCTGCAGCGGCGCTTGCTGCTGTACCTGCTGGTGGGCGCCCCGCTGGTGTGGGCGCTCGCCCTGGTGGTGTCGGTCGATCGGGCCCGTCATGAAGTGAATGAGCTGTTCGACTCCGAGATGATCCGCCTGGCCCGCCAGGTGCAGGTGACCTTGCAGCCCAGCGAAGCGGCGTCCTCGGGGCAACCAGCCCCGATCGAGGCCTCCAGTGACGCCGGCGAAGCCGATGTGCGCGACCTGGCCATCGCGGTGTGGGATGCCCAGGGCCGGCTGATGCTGGCCGACCACGAAGGCGCCGCGCTACCGCGTCATGCCGACCGGTCGGGCTTTGTGGAGGAGAGGATCGATGGCGACCTGTGGCGTGTGTACTACCTGCACAGCGCCGACGGGCGCTGGCTGGTGGCGGCGGGGCAGAAAGCCTATGAACGCGACGAACTGGTGTTCAGCCTGTCGATGAGCCAGCTGCTGCCCTGGGTGGCGATGCTGCCAGTGCTGCTGCTGGTCATGGCCTGGGCGGTGCGCCGTTCACTGGCGCCCGTGCGCGAGCTGGCCACCGAGCTGCAGGCGCGCTCCCCGGAAGATCTTCGTGCAGTGGATGTGTCGCACACCCCCCAGGAGCTGGCTCCGCTGGGGTCGGCCATGAACGCCCTGTTCGCGCGCATCGAGGACATGATCGCGCGTGAGCGGCGCTTCACTGCGGACGCCGCCCATGAGCTGCGCACGCCGCTGGCGGTGCTGCGGGCGCAATGGGATGTGGTGCGCCGCACCGCCGATCCAACCGAACGGGTCCGGGCGGAGACCAAGTTCGAAGCCGGCCTGGAACGCATGGACCGGCTCGTGACGCAGATGCTGGCGTTGTCGCGCCTGGACGAGGCCGCCCCGCCGGGGCGCTGCAGCGATATCGACTGGCCACCCCTGGTCGAACACGTCATGAGCGAATGCCTGCCCCTGGCAGAACGACGCCACATCGAACTGGCCTGCGAATGGCCACCGGAGACGGATCGTTCAGCGCCGTCGGTCCATCCTTTCCCGCTGCTGGGCGACCCCGACCTGATCGCCGTGCTGCTGCGCAACCTGCTGGACAACGCCGTGCGCTACGCGCCGACCGGCAGCACCGTGGTGCTGCGCCTGGAGGCCGAGGGCCTGTCGGTGGAGAACGCCGGCCCCCCCCTGAGCGAGGAGCAGCGGCAGCGCCTGGGTGAGCGCTTCTACCGGCCGGACGGACAGGAAGAGCGCGGCAGCGGTCTGGGGGTGTCCATCGCTCAGCGCATCGCGCAGTTGCACGGCCTGGTGCTGAGCTACGGCACAGGGCCCGACGGACAGGGCGTCGTGGCGCGGCTGCAATACGCCAGACCTGCGCACACCACCACTCACTGAAGGCGAGCGCGGGCTTTGTCGATGAGGGCGCGCACCTCCTCGCGCCGGCCTGCGTCCGCGATCTGACGACCGGGCCGAGAGGGTGCATGGAGCGCGCGTTCGAGATAGACCAGCGCTTGCTGAGGTTCGTTGGTTTCCAGCAGGAATTCGCCATAGAAGAAATTCGGGTCGATGCCCTGCGGGTTGATCTCCAGGGCCTTGAGCAGCAACTCCCGGGCCTTCTTCTTGTCGCCGAAGCCCACCGGCCAGCCCGGCACCTTGTAGTAGAGCACCCCCAGGCTGTTGTAGGCCGAGCCGTCCAGTGCGCGTGCGTCGATGCCCATCGCCTGTTCGTACAGCCCCTTGGCCTGCTTGACCAGGCTCAGCGCGCCCAGACCGCCTTTCTCCCCCGCCCAGGAACTGACGATGATGCCTTCCCACACCAGCGGCTCCGCGCGCTGGGCGAAAGTCTCGCTCACGCGGTGGGCCTTGGCGGCCAGGGCCTCGAAGCGCCGCTCGCGCTCGGCGGCGGGCGTCTGGTAGCGGATCACCTCCCAGTCGCGTTGGAGTTCAGCCACGGCGTCATCGACGGACGCTGCGTGGGCCTCGGGAGGGAGGACCGCGCCCAGGGCCAGGGCCGCAGCGACGACGAGGCTGCCGAACACGGCCTTGCGGCGCGGCATGAGGATTGGGGAGCGAAGGTTCATGGTCATTCCTTGCACAGAGAAGGGTTCGGGGGGCTGACGGCCTCGCGGCCTGATGGGCTGGGCAGACTGCGGCGGTGGCGGTCGAACACGGGGTCGAGCCAGGTCGGCACCAGGCCATTGAGGCGGACCGCCAGCCGCTCGGGCCAGCCGATGTGGCGTTCGGCTGCTTCGTCCTGCAGCAGCGCCAGCAGGGCGTCGGCCACCCGCTGCGGCGGGTCCGACGCGGTGCCCGTGGCGGCGTTGTAGGCCGCCACGGCCGGGTCGTTGAAGGCCGTGCGGGTGCTGCGCGGCCCCAGGTACTGCACCTGCACCGGGCTGTCGCGCAACTCGCGCCGCAGCGCTTCGGCGGCACCCCGCAGGCCGAACTTGGCGGCGCTGTACACGCTGAAGCCGGGCAGCCCGATGCGGCCCAGCGCCGAGCCGACGAAGATCACCTGGGCCTGCGTGCGCGTGCGCAGATGCGGCAGCAAGGCCCGTGTGAGCAACAGCGGGGCCAGCAGGTTGGTCTGCAGGCTGGCTGCCACCTGCTCGGCCGACTGGTCTTCAAGCCGTCCGAAGGCCGGCACGCCGGCGGCATGCACCACGACGTTCACGCCCCAGTCCGCCGCCACCGGCACCAGGCCATGGGCCTGCGTCCAGGTGGGTGGCTGGGACAGGTCGGCCACGCACCATTCGACACGCGCACTGGACAGGCCCCGGCGACGGCGCAACTCGCGCGCCAGGGCCGACAGGCGCGCTGGAGAGCGGCCGGTGAGCAGGAGACTGGCGCCCGCGGCCAGCAGCCCGTCGGCCACGGCCTGCCCGATGCCGCCGGTGGCCCCGGTGAGCAGCACCCGGGCATTCGACGGCATCATGCAGCCACCTCCTGCGGGCGCGAAGGCGCAACCCTGCCAGGCAGGGGCAGGCCCCGGAACACATCGCCGTAGAGCCGATAGAACGCCTTGGCGGCATGCACGATGGCCGCCTGATCGGCGGCATCGTCGATGCGGTCCATCAGCAGGGCGAAGTGGGCGGTGTGTTCCTGGTCGAGCGTGCCGTGCGAGCGCAGGTAGCTGAAGGCGGCGTCGGGCAGCCCCAGATGCTGCTGGATGCGATCGGCCGCCGTCAGCGCCAGGGCGACGCTGGTGCCTTCGAGCACATGCACCATGCCGAAGAAGCCCAGCGGGTTGCCCCGCGCGATGGTGTCGTAGGCGTAGGCCACCATCACCTCGGTGGCGTGCGCGGGCCGCCCGCGCCGGACGGCCTCGGCGTCGGCACCGCAGGCGCGCAGATCGTCGAGGATCCATTCGTCGTGCCCCTGCTCCTCCTCGATGTACTCGTCCATCGCATCGTGCAGCCAGGCATGGCGCGGCGGCAGCGCCGCCTTGCAGGCCCGCAGCAGCGGCACGGTGTGGCGCACATGGTGATAGGCCTGCGTGAGGAAGGCCTGGTAGCTGGGCAGCGACACCTCGCCGCGCAGGCAGCCCTGGATGATGGGGACCTGGACCAGGTCGGCCCGCTCGCCAGCCGTCTCGGCCAGCAGACGTGCGTGAAAGCTCATGAAAGCAACTCCTCGGTGGGGAACAGATGGGGGTGCGCGGCCAGGATGGCGTCGCGTCGGGGGCGGCCGTTGGCAGTGGCCAGGCCGCTGGTGTCGTTCAGGGGCGCACAGGCCCGGGTCCAGTGCCGCAACTGGGCGTAGTCGGGCAGCGTCGCATTGACCGCCTCGACCGCACGGCGCAACAGGGCGTCGTCCAGGTCGGCCGCCATCGGCCACAGCACCGCGCCCAGGGCGGGTTGCCCGTCGCCAAAGACCACCGCCTGGGCGATGCCGGGCTGCACGCGCAAGCGGGTCTCGACCCATTCGGGCGAGACATTGCGCCCGTAGGCGGTGATGAGCACGTTCTTCTTGCGGCCTCGCACGTGGACGAAGCCCTCGTCGTCGATCTCGCCCAGATCGCCCGTGGGCCACCAGACGCCCGGCGGCGAGGCCGCCTCCGCCCCGCCCAGGTACCCGAGCATCAAGGCACCGGACACTTCCAGTTCGCCGTCGGCAGCCACCCGCACGCGGGCATGTGGCAGCGGACGACCGACCGAGCCGGGCCGGTCGGCACCGGGATGGTTGAGCGTCTGGACCGACCCGCCCTCGGACAGGCCGTAGCCCTCGTACACCGGCAGGCCCAGGAGGCGTGCACGCGCAATGAGTTCGGCCCCCACCGGGGCACCTCCCACCGCCACGAAGCGCAGGCTGGCGGGAGCCCGCTGCTGACGCGACGCCAGGTAGGCCACCCAGGCGGCCAGCATCTGCGGCAGCAGGATGAGGCTGTCAGGTGCGTGCGCCGTCACGGTGGCGTGGAAACGCGCCATGTCGAAGGAGGACGAGCCCTGCCAGCCGAGCGTGGCCAGGGGCAGCACGATCGCCGTCGCCCCGGCCGCCCAGGCGGCCTGCAGGCCTGCCACGTCTTCCAGCAGCACCGCCAGCGGCAGTGCGCACAGATGGCGCCGCACCCCCAGCGGGCCCAGGGTCTGTGCCACCGACTGCGCCACCGCCTGCAGGCCGGCCTCGCTCAGGCAGACCCCTTTGGGTGTGCCCGTGGTGCCGGAGGTGAACGTCACCTTGGCGGTGCCCGGCGGCAGCACCGGCGGCGCAGCGGGACGCGGCAGCCACACGCATGCCAGAGGTTCTTGCGCCACCACCACAGCGTCGATCGGTGCCTCGGGCCAGCGCCGCGCCATCGACGCCGGGCAGACCAGGGCGTCCGCGCCGCTGAGCCCCAGCGCGTGGTCGATCTGCTCCGACGTGAAGAACAGGGGCAGGGGCACATGCACCACGCCCGCGTTGCGGCAGGCCCGGTCGAGCACGGCCCAGGCCACGCCGTTGTCCATCAAGGAAGCCACCACACGCATACCGGCATGCTGCAGACGATCTGCCAGGGCCAGGGTGGCGTCCATCGCGTCCTGCCGAGACCAGGCGCGCCGGGCATCGATCCAGGCCGGGTTCATGACAGGCTCTCCGCCACAGGACGCGTGTGCATACGGCCCAGCGCCGTGGGCAGGTGGCCGGCCAGCACCATCGGCCGATGCTCGTAGTAGCGACCCCAGTCCTGGGCATCCGGACCGAGCCGCTGCGGATCGGCCGGGGCCAGCTCCAGCGGGGTCACGCCCATGCGCAGGAACAGGTGCCGCAACTCCTCGGTGAGCGTGCTCACCACCCACTCGACCCCCCGCTGTGCCAGGTGCGCCCCCAGCACGTGGATCAGCCGACGGCCCGCGCCCACCTGACTGGCCGCCAGATGACCCACTTCGACCAGTTGGCACCGCTCGAGCGCACACCCGGTCTGCCGGGAGAGCACCTCGTGCACCGGGCCGTCCAGGTAGCGCTCCAGGAACAGCGGCTCGGTGGCCTGACGGTAGCCGGCCGCGGCCACCAGCGCAGGCCCCTGCCGCAGGCTGACCAGCTCCGGCATGAAGTGGCGCACACGGGCTGCATGCCGGCGGGCATAGACCGCACGGATGAAGTCCTCGACCGGCTCGCGGTCCGGATCCCCGGGGGAATGGACCTGCCAGGTCCATGCCGGGATCCCACCCACAGGTCCGTGTCCGGACCGCTGTGCACCGCTCCCGGCGGCCAGCTCGCATCCCAGTGGCATGAAGCAACTCCTGTGGCACCGATGGGTGCCTTCGAGCGCATGGTCCAAGGGCTGGATGAAGCCTCCCTTAAGCGCGGTGGGTGTGCGCCTGTTGCATCTGTTAGCGAACGCAAGCCCGCCAAATGCATCACAGCAGGCCTGGGGATGTCATCATTTCGGCTCCCCGTGTTCATGCCTTGACTGACGATGAGCCTGTTCCAGCTGTACAAGAACGAAGACCTGAGTGTGGTGGTGTCCGAGCTGCTGATCGCCACCGCCGACAGCACCGACCCCCTGGTGGACGGATCGGTCAACGAAGTCCTGGCTGCGCTGCGCGAGCGCCTGGGCATGGATGTGGTCTTCGTGGGCGAGATGGTCAACGGACAGCGGGTGTTCCGCTTCGTGGACAGAACACCCGACGCACCCGCGCTGCAGGCCGGCAGTGCCAACCCGGTGGAGGAAACCTTCTGTCAGCGCATCGTGGACGGCCGCCTGCCCCAGTTGATCCAGGACGTGGCGGCGCTGCCTGCCGGGACCGATCTGCCGAGCAGCCCCATCCGTGTGGGAGCCCATCTGAGCACCCCCATCGTGCTCAAGGACGGCCGCACCTTCGGGACCCTGTGCTGCTTCAGCCAGGCGCCCAGCCCACGGCTGCAGCAGAAGGATCTGCAGCTGCTCCAGCAATGCGCCCAGCTCGTGGCCCGCAAGCTCGAGCTGGCCGAATCCAAAGGGGTGCGCGACCCGGTACCCAACTGGTCGCTGGAGCCCATGGAACCCTACGAGTCCAAGGTCTGGCGCCTGCCCTGACCGAGCAGGCCATCTCCCAAACGCCGCCAGCAGGCCCCGTTCTTGCTTCCTTGTGTCTGGCGTCACGCCGGGGGAGGGGTTGACTAGGTTCAACCCTGAGAGCAAACCATGCGGAATGCGCATAACCCGGGAAATATTCGCGTTTCCCATGAAGCCTTCCGCACCAAATGTTTGCATGCTTCGGGCCTGGGCGTGCCACAAGCCGCGCCCTGCCGTTGTGACCCACTCGCTGCACCGCCCCACCAGGGGTGCAGTGCCATCTGACAGACGAAGGAAAGGGACCTCAAGATGAAGACACGTTGGATCAAGGGCCTGGCCGCTGCCGCAGCCGTTGCGATCCCCGCGATGCTGCCGCTGTCCGCCACGGCCGGGCCGACGCTGGATGCGATCAAGTCCAAGGGCACGCTGCGCTGCGCCGTCAACAGCGGCCTGCAGGGCTTCTCGGCGCCGGACGCCCAGGGGCGCTGGACGGGGCTCGATGTGGACTACTGCCGCGCCGTGGCCGCGGCCATCCTGAACGACCCCAACAAGGTGCAGTTCGTCCCCACCACCACGCAGAACCGCTTCACGGTGCTGCAGTCGGGCGAGGTGGACATCCTCTCGCGCAACACCACCTGGACCTCCTCGCGCGACTCCACGCTGGGCTCCGTCTTCGCAGGCACCTGGTTCTATGACGGCCAGGGCTTCATGGTGAAGAAGGCGGCCAACATCAAGAACGCCTCCCAGCTCAACGGCGCCACCATCTGCGTGCAGCCCGGCACCACCACCGAGCTGAACCTGAGCGATTACTTCCGCAGCAAGCGCATGACGTTCAAGCCGGTGGTGATCAGCGACCTGGCCCAGATCCAGCAGGCCTTCTTCGCGGGGCGCTGCGACGTCTTCACCACCGACATCTCGGGCCTGGCCGCCACCCGCCTGGCAGCGCCCAACAAGGACGACCTGGTGATCCTGCCCGACGCCATCTCCAAGGAGCCCCTGGGCCCCATGGTACGCCGCGGTGACTGGGAGTTCTACACCATCGCCAAGTGGGTGCTCTACGGTCTGATCGAGGCTGAGGAGTACGGCGTGACCTCGGCCAACGTGGACAAGCTGAAGGCCGAATCCAAGGACCCGCAGATCCAGCGCATCGTCGGCAACACCGGTGACGTGGGCAAGGGCCTGGGCCTGGACAACGACTGGCTGGTGCGTGCCATCAAGGCGGTGGGCAACTATGGCGAGATCTACCAGCGCAACATTGGCCCGCTCGGCCTGGAGCGCGGCCAGAACGCGCTGTGGAAGGACGGCGGTCTGATGTACGCCCCGCCGCTGCGCTGATCCTGCGCACCCTGCGTGTCTGAGGACGGCGGCCCGCGCGAGCGGGCCGCCCCGTATCTGCCACTCATCCTTCCTTCGAGGTCGAAGCACCGATGTTCAGCAACGAACGTGTCCGTGGCATCGCCTACCAGGTCCTGCTGCTCGCCGCCGTGGTCGGCGTGGGCTGGTACCTGGTCTCCAACACCCTGCACAACCTCTCCACGCGCCAGATCCAGGTGGGCTTCGGCTTTCTGGGTCGTGAGGCGGGGTTCGAGATCGCCGAGAAGCTGATCGAGTACGACGCCACCCACACCTATGCGCGCGCTTTCGGCGTGGGCCTGCTCAACACGCTGAAGGTGGCCGTGCTGGGGGTGGTGCTGGCCACGGTGCTGGGCACCCTGATCGGCATTGCCAGGCTGTCCAGCAACTGGCTGCTGGCCAAGCTGGCCTCGGGCTATGTCGAGGTGATGCGCAATGTGCCGCTGCTGCTGCAGCTCTTCGTCTGGTATGGCCTCTTCACCGAGCTGCTGCCGCCCGTGCGCGAAGCCATCACCCTGGGCGACTGGCTGTTTGCGACACAGCGGGGCTTCTGGTTCGCCTGGCCCGCCGCCCACCCCGCCTGGACAGCGGCCGCCTGGGCCTTGCTGGCCGGCATCGTCCTGGCCTGGGTGTGGCGCATGGCCGCGGCACGCCATCAGCAGGCCACGGGCCAGCGCTGGCCTGTGGGCTGGGTGAGCGCTGCCCTGATCCTGGGTCTGCCGCTGCTGGCCTGGGCCGTCATGGGCGCCCCCACCGAGATGGATGTGCCCCAGGTGGGCGGCTTCAGCCTGCAAGGTGGCCGTTCGATCTCGCCCGAGTTCACGGCGCTGCTGCTGGGCCTGTCCACCTACACCGCGGCCTTCGTGGCCGAGGTGGTGCGCGCGGGCATCCTGGCCGTCGATCGCGGCCAGACCGAGGCTGCTCAGGCCCTGGGCCTGAACGCCGGCCAGCGGCTGCGCCTGGTGACCCTGCCCCAGGCCCTGCGCGTGATCATCCCGCCGATGACCAGCCAGTACCTGAACCTGACCAAGAACTCCTCGCTGGCGGTGGCCATCGGCTACCCCGACCTGGTGGCCGTGGCCAACACGACGATGAACCAGACCGGCCAGGCCATCGAGGCCATCGCCATCCTGATGGCCGTGTACCTCACGATCAGCCTGGCGATCTCGCTGTTCATGAACTGGTACAACGACCGCGTCAAGCTGGTGGAACGATGAGCACGACCATGGATAAGCCCCTCGCGCCCGCCAGCGCCTCGCTGCCCCCGCCCCGCCGCCAGACCGGGGCCTGGGCCTGGGCGCGCGAGAACCTCTTCTCCACCCCGCTCAACAGCGCCATCACCCTGGTGACCCTGGCCCTGCTCGCCTGGGCGCTGCCCAAGGTCCTGGGCTGGTCGGTCTTCAACGCCGTGTGGGGACACGCCACGCTCGAGCAGTGCCAGGCCGCCCGCGGTCAGGGCGCCTGCTGGGCCGTGGTGTGGGAGAAGTTCCATTTCATGATGTTCGGTGTCTACCCGTTCGAGGAAAGCTGGCGCCCGGCGCTGGCCATCGGGGTGATGTGCGGCCTGCTCGTCGTCTCGGCCCTCAAGCGCTTCTGGAACGCATGGCTCATCCTCATCTGGATCGTCGGCCTGTCCGTCACCTTCTGGCTGATGGGCGGCGGGCTGGGCCTCGCACCGGTGCGCTCGGAACAGTGGGGCGGCCTGCCGGTCACGCTGATCCTGTCGATCTTCGGCATCGGTTTCGCGTTTCCGCTGGGCGTGCTGCTGGCCCTGGGCCGGCGCTCGAAGCTGCCGCTGATCCGTGCCTTCTCCATCATCTACATCGAGGTGGTGCGCGGGGTACCCCTCATCACGGTGCTCTTCATGGCCTCGGTGATGTTCGCCCTCTTCCTGCCCGAAGGCCTGCGCATCGACCAGCTCATCCGCGCCCAGGTGGCCATCATCCTGTTCGTCGCGGCCTACCTGGCCGAAGCGGTGCGCGGCGGCCTGCAGGCCGTGCCCAAGGGACAGTACGAAGCCGCCGAAGCCCTGGGCCTGCCCTACTGGAAGATGATGGGGCTGATCATCCTGCCGCAAGCCTTGCGCCTGTCCATCCCGCCCATCGTCAACAGCTTCATCTCGTTGTTCAAGGACACCTCGCTGGTGGTGATCATCGCCATCTACGACTTCGCCTATGCGGTGAAGAAGTCCGTCGAGACCGACTTCAGCTGGAAGCCCTACTTCATCGAGGCCTTCCTCTTTTCCATCATCGTGTACTGGGTGTTCTGCTACGCGATGTCGAAGTACAGCCAGTGGCTCGAGCGCGATCTGGCGCGTGGCCACCAGCGTTGAACCTCACCGGAGACCCCCATGGCAGATGCTGCCCTCAAGACCTCGGCCGCCGGCGACGTAGCCATCCGTATCGAAGGCCTGAACAAGTGGTATGGCGAGTTCCACGTCCTGAAGAACATCGACCTGCAGGTGGCCAAGGGCGAGCGCATCGTGATCTGCGGCCCCTCGGGCTCGGGCAAGTCCACGCTGATCCGCTGCATCAACCGGCTCGAGCAGCACCAGCAGGGCCGCATCGTGGTCAATGGCGTGGAGCTCACCGACAACCTCAAGAACATCGACACCATTCGCAGCGACGTGGGCATGGTGTTCCAGCACTTCAACCTCTTCCCGCACCTGTCGGTGCTGGACAACTGCACGCTTGCGCCCATCTGGGTGAAGAAGCAGCCGCGTGCCCAGGCCGAGGCCACCGCCCGTCGCTTTCTCGAGCGCGTGCGCATCGGCGAGCAGGCCCACAAGTATCCCGGGCAGCTGTCGGGTGGCCAGCAGCAGCGCGTGGCCATCGCGCGCGCGCTGTGCATGAATCCGTCCATCATGCTCTTCGACGAGCCCACCTCGGCCCTCGACCCGGAGATGGTGAAGGAGGTGCTCGACACCATGATCGACCTCGCGCGCGAAGGCATGACCATGCTGTGCGTGACCCACGAAATGGGATTTGCGCGCGCCGTGGCCGACCGGGTCATCTTCATGGACGCCGGCGAGATCGTCGAGCAGAACACGCCCGAGGCCTTCTTCGGCAACCCGCAAAGCGAACGCGGACGCCAGTTCCTCAGCCAGATCCTGGACCGGTGAGCGGCACCTCGAACCGGGGCGCAATCTC
Source organism: Caldimonas caldifontis (assembly GCF_002930615.1). Classification (GTDB taxonomy): domain Bacteria; phylum Pseudomonadota; class Gammaproteobacteria; order Burkholderiales; family Burkholderiaceae_C; genus Caldimonas; species Caldimonas caldifontis. Next base: position 65,964 of record NZ_PSNX01000003.1, read on the forward strand.
CTGGGGGACATCCCACTAGAGGCGCCACTCCAAATCCGTCTAGAGAAACACCTGATGGGCGCGGCGTCAGCCTTCCGTCAGAATGATGGGTTGATTTGGAGGAATCCATGGAAAAAACCTGGCTGAAGCACTACCCCGCGGGTGTCCCGCACGAGATCAACCCCGACCAGTACACCTCGCTGGTGGCGCTGCTCGAGGAGAGCTTCACCAAGTATGCCGAGCGGCCGGCCTTCAAGTTCATGGGCAAGACGCTCACCTTCGGCCAGCTCGACGAGTACTCGCGCGTCTTTGCCGCCTACCTGCAGTCACTGGGCCTGAGCCAGGGCGATCGGGTGGCCATCATGATGCCCAACGTGCCGCAGTACCCCATCGTGGTGGCAGCCATCCTGCGCGCCGGCTACGTCGTCGTCAACGTCAACCCGCTCTACACCGCACGCGAACTCGAGCACCAGCTCAAGGACTCCGGGGCCAAGGCCATCGTCATCATCGAGAACTTCGCGCGCACCCTGCAGGAGTGCATCGCCAGGACGCCTACCCAGCACGTGGTGCTGGCTGCGATGGGCGACCTGCTCGGCTTCCCCAAGGGCGCCATCGTCAACTACGTGGTGCGCAAGGTGAAGAAGATGGTGCCGGCCTTCGAGCTGCCGGGTGCCGTGCGTTTCAACGACGCCATGGCCAAGGGCCGTGGTCTCACGTTGCGCCAGCCCGATCTCAAGAGCACCGACATTGCCGTGCTGCAATACACCGGCGGCACCACCGGCGTGAGCAAGGGCGCCGTGCTGCTGCACCGGAACATCATCGCCAACGTGCTGCAGTCCGAAGCCTGGAACGGCCCGGCGCTCAAGAAGATCCCCGCCGGTGAACAGACGGTCACCGTCTGCGCGCTGCCGCTCTATCACATCTTCGCCTTCACGGTGAACATGATGCTGTCCATGCGCATGGGCGGCTGCAACATCCTCATCCCCAACCCGCGTGACATTCCCGCCGTGCTGAAGGAACTGTCCAAGCACAAGTTCCACAGCTTCCCGGCCGTCAACACCCTCTTTGGTGCCCTGGCCAACCACCCCGACTTCAACAAGGTGGACTGGAGCCACCTCAAGATCAGCGTGGGCGGCGGCATGGCCGTGCAGTCGGCCACCGCCAAGCTGTGGCTGCAGAAATCGGGTTGCCCCATCTGCGAAGGCTACGGCCTGTCGGAAACCTCGCCCTCGGCGAGCTGCAACCCCACTGACAGCACCGAATTCACCGGCACCATCGGCCTGCCCTTGCCCTCCACCGAGTTCAAGCTGCTCGACGACGAAGGCAACGAAGTCCCGATGGGCACCCCGGGCGAGATTGCCATCAAGGGTCCGCAGGTCATGGCCGGCTACTGGCAGCGCCCCGACGAAACCGCCAAGGTGATGACGCCCGACGGCTTCTTCCGCACCGGCGACATCGGCACCGTGGATGAGCGCGGCTTCTTCAAGATCGTCGATCGCAAGAAGGACATGATCCTGGTGAGCGGCTTCAACGTCTATCCGAACGAGGTGGAAGACGTGGTGGCCCAGCTCGACGGCGTGCTGGAGGTGGCGGCCGTGGGCGTGCCCGACGAAAAGTCGGGCGAGGCCGTCAAGCTCGTGATCGTCAAGAAGAACCCGGCCCTGAGCGAAGCCGACGTGCGCGCCTACTGCGAGCAGAACCTCACCGGCTACAAGCGCCCGAAGATCATCGAGTTCCGCACCGAGCTGCCCAAGACCCCGGTGGGCAAGATCCTGCGGCGCGAGCTGCGCGACAAGAAGTAAGGCCAGCGGGCCTCGCGGTCATGACGCTTGCGATCATTGCCGCGATGCACGAGGAGCTGTCGGCCGTCCTCGACCTCATGCCCGATGAGCGGCGCGAGCGTGTGGCCGGCCGCGAGTTCTGGGTGGGGCACCTGGGCGGGCAGGCGGTGGTGGCGGTGCTCTCGGGCATCGGCAAGGTGGCCGCGGCCACCACGGCCACGCTGGCCATCCAGCGCTTCGGCGCGCAGGCCCTGCTCTTCACCGGCGTGGCCGGCGGGCTGGGCAAGGGAGTGCGCGTGGGCGACCTGGTGGTCGCCACCGAACTGCTGCAGCACGACATGGATGCCTCGCCGATCTTTCCTCGGCATGAACTGCCGCTTTATGGCCTGTCGCGCCTGCGCACCGATGCGGCGATGAGCCGGCGCCTGCTCCAGGCGGCGCGCTCAGTGGCCGCCGACGCCGCACGCGTGCTCGGCTCCGACGCCCGGGCCGCCTTCGGCATCGCCACCCCGGCAGTGCACGACGGGCTGATCATCAGCGGCGACCGTTTCGTGTCCACCAGCGCCGAAAGCGCGGCCTTGCGCCGAGAGCTGCCCGACGCCCTGGCCGTGGAAATGGAAGGTGCGGCGGTCGCCCAGGTCTGCCATGACCACGGCCTGCCCTTGGCCGTGCTGCGCACCATCTCCGACCGGGCCGATGACCAGGCCCATGTCGATTTCAGTGCCTTCGTCCAGCACGTGGCGCGCAGCTACACGGTCGCGCTGGTCGAACGCTATCTGGCCATCTCGGCCTGAGTGCGCTCGCGCATCGACCCGCTCACCAGGTCGAAGCGGAACAGGCGGCACTCGATGGGGCCGTTCCACATGGGGATGCGCCGCGCCTCCTTCAGGCGCATGCGCGTGGGCAGCTTCATCTCGGGGCTGAGCACCCAGGCCGTCCAGCCGCCGAAGTGGCGCTTCCAATGCGCGGCCAGGCGCGGATAGAAATCATCGGCCATGCCGGTCTGCTCGGTGCTGCGCGCCACGCTGCCCCGCGCCTCGATGCGCTCGCCGTAGGGCGGGTTGAGCATGAGCGTGCGGGCCAGGCCGTCGGGCAGGCGCGGGGCCGGGCGCTCGAGCACGTCGCCGCCGTGGAACTCGATCGCGTGCGCCACGCCCGCACGCTCGGCGTTGCGGCGTGCGAAATCGACCATGCGGAAGGCCACGTCGCTGGCGAACACCGGCACCGCGGGGGCGTGGATGCGCGCCTGTGCGGCCTGCTTCAGGGCCTGCCACTGCGCACGGGCCTGGGGCCCGGCAAAAGGCGCCAGACGCTCGAAGGCGAAGCGGCGCTTCAGGCCCGGCGCGATGCCGCATGCGATCTGCGCAGCCTCGATGGCAATGGTGCCGGAGCCGCAGCAGGGATCGAGCAGCGCGCCACCGGCCTCGGGTGTGCCGCGCCAGCCGGCCGCCGCCAGCATCGCCGCCGCCAGGGTTTCCTTCAGCGGGGCATCGCCCTTGTCTTCGCGCCAGCCGCGCTTGAAGAGAGGCTCGCCCGAGGTGTCGATGTACACCGTGGCCTGGTCTTCCGTGAGGTGCAGCATCACGCGCACGTCCGGGTGGCGGATCTCGACGTTGGGCCGTTCGCCCACCTCCTCGCGCAAGACGTCGCACAGCGCGTCCTTGATGCGCAGGCCGGCGAAATTGAGGCTGCGCAGCGGCGAGCGCTGCGCCGTCACGTCCACCTTGAAGGTCTGTCTCGGGCTCATCCAGGCCGGCCAGGGCACCTGGCGGGCCAGGGTGTAGAGGTCGTCCTCCTGGCGATAGGGGCCACGTGCCACCTGCACCAGCACGCGCTGGGCGAGGCGGCTTTCCAGGTTGAGCGCCATCACCGCGCGTGCATCGCCGCTCAGGGCGATGCCACCGCGCTCGATCGTGCCGTGGGTGTCGGGTCCGAGGATGTCCATGGCCTCTTCGGCCAGCCATTCTTCGACGCCACCGGCGCAGGGGAGGAACAGCGAGAAGCTCACAGCGATTTGCGCAGGTTGGCGGGCGCGATCTTCAGCGCCTCGCGGTACTTGGCGACGGTGCGGCGCGCCACCTGGATGCCCTGTTCCTCCAGCATCTGGCTGAGCTGGCTGTCCGACAGCGGCTTGGCCGGGTCTTCGGACGACACCAGCTGCTTGATGAGCGCACGCACCGCCGTGCTGGAGGCATTGCCCCCTGCTTCGGTGTTCAGCGAGGAGCCGAAGAAGTACTTCAGCTCGAAGGTGCCGAAGGGCGTGGCCATGTACTTGGCCGTCGTCACACGCGAGATGGTGGATTCATGCAGGCCCAGCTCGTCGGCGATCTCGCGCAGCACCAGCGGCTTCATCGCGATCTCGCCGTGGGTGAAGAAATTCTTCTGCCGCTCGACGATGGCCTGCGAGACCCGCTGGATGGTGTCGAAGCGCTGCTGGATGTTCTTCATGAACCAGCGTGCCTCCTGCAAGCGTGCGCCCAGGGCCTGCCCGGAATCGCTGCCGCGGTGCTGGCGCAACGCCTGGGCGTAGAGGTCGTTGATGCGTAGCCGGGGCATCACGTCGGGGTTGAGCACCACCTTCCAGCCCCGGCCCGCCTTCTGCACGATCACGTCGGGCACGATGATGTTGGCCTCAGCGCGCGTGAAAGGCCGCCCCGGCTTGGGCTCGCAGGCCACGATGAGCGCCTGGGCCTGCTTGATCAGCTCCTCATCGGCGCCGGTGGCGGCCATCAGCTTCTTGATGTCTCGCCGGGCCAAGGCCTCGAGGAGGCCTTTGCAGATGAGCAAGGCCACCACCTGGGCTTCGCTGCGCGGCAGCGCACGCAACTGCAGGCACAGGCATTCGGAGAGGTCCCGCGCGCCCACACCGGTGGGTTGCAGGTTGTGCAGCCACTTCAGGGCGCAGCGCAGTCGGTCGAGCAAGTCCTCCCGCGCCTCGTCGTCATCACCGGCCAGGTGAGCCGCGATCTCTTCGAGCGGGTCGGCCAGGTAGCCGTCCTCGTCGAGCGACTCGATCAGCACCATCACCGCCGCCGCGTCCTCGGGCGCCAGGCGCATGCCCAGCAGCTGCTGGCGCAGGTGGTCCTGCAGGCTGATGCCAGGGCTGGCCCGGTCGATGGGGTCGAGCTCGTCGTCATCGCTGCCGCTGCGACTGCCCGGGGTCTCGCGGATGCCGTCGAAGTCGTCGCGCTCGGTGCCGTTCTCCCAATCGTCGCGTTCGGTGGCGCCGGCCTCCAGCGTGTCGACCCCGCCGGCATCGGCCGCCTCGAAGCCGTCGCCGGTCTCGGCGTCGGCCTGGGCTTCGCGCTCGCGGGTGACCGGTGCCTCGGGCAGCGAGGACAGGCCCGGCATCGGATCGCCGCCGTCGTCCTCGGGCTCCAGGAAGGGGTTCTGCTCCAGCATCTGCTCCACCTCCTGGTGGAGTTCGAGCGTGGACAGTTGCAGCAGGCGGATGGACTGCTGCAGCTGCGGCGTGAGCGCCAGGTGCTGGGACAGGCGGACCTGCAGCGAGGGTTTCATGTCACATGCGGAAATGCTCGCCGAGATAGACCTTTCGCACGTCGGCGTTCTCGACGATCTCGGCAGGGGTGCCCTGGGCCAGGACCCGGCCCTCGCTGATGATGTAGGCGTGGTCGCAGATGCCCAGGGTCTCGCGCACGTTGTGGTCGGTGATGAGCACCCCGATGCCGCGCGACTTGAGGAAGCTGATGATGCGCTGGATCTCGATCACGGCGATCGGATCGACGCCGGCGAAGGGCTCGTCCAGCAGAATGAAACGCGGCTGCGTGGCCAGGGCGCGCGCGATCTCCACGCGACGCCGCTCGCCGCCAGACAAGGCCGGGGCCGGCGAGTGGCGCAGCTTTTCGATCGACAGGTCGCCCAGCAGCTGGTCGAGCTGGCGCGTGAGGCTGGCTTCGTCCAGCGGACGGCCCTGGGCGTCGCGCTGCAGTTCGAGCACGGCGCGGATGTTGTCCTCCACCGTGAGCTTGCGGAAGATCGAGGCCTCCTGCGGCAGGTAGCTCAGGCCCAGGCGCGAGCGTTCGTGGATGGGCCGGCGCTCGACGCGCTGGCCATCGATGCGGATCTCGCCAGCATCCACGGGCACCAGGCCCACGATCATGTAGAAGCTCGTGGTCTTGCCGGCGCCGTTGGGGCCCAGCAGGCCCACCACCTCACCGCTTTTCACCGACAGGCGCACGTCCTTGACCACCTGACGCGCCCCGTAGCGCTTCTGCAGGCCCGACACCTCCAGGCGGCTGCCGGCACTGTCCGGCCTGTCCTTCACCCCAGGCAACGTCAACGTGTGCCTCCGCGGCTGCTGGCCGGCGCCGGCGTCAGGACCCCGCGCACCCGGCCGTCGGGGCTGCCCTCGCCCCCCCCTTGCACGGTGAAGGTCTCGGCCGTGTTGTCCCAGGTGATGGTCTGGCCCTGGATCTCGTCGGCCAGGTCGTTGCCGCGCAGCCGACGGATCATGGCATTGCCGCTCAGCCGCACCGTGTCGGTGCGGCTGTCGTAGTCGATGCGCGCGGCCCGGCCTTCGACATGCTCATCGACGCCTTCACGCTTTTGCCGGAAGTAGGCGGGCTCGCCCGTCCCGGTGGCCTGGGCGCTGTGGTGGCCTTCTGCCGACTGACGCACCTCCACGCGCTCGGCCCGCAGCAGGAGCGAGCCCTTGGTGATCTCGACCCGCCCGGTCAGGACATTGACCCGCCGCGCGTCGTCATAGCGCAGGGCATCGGCGGTGAAGCGCAGGGGCTGGTCCCGGTCCGCCCGCTCGGCGCCTGCCGGGCCCGCCGCAACGGCCAACCCCCACAGGCTGGCGCAGACCGCCAGGCGGACGGTGGAGGAACAAAACGGGCTCATTGCGGCATGAAACTTGCAGTTTGCCGCATTCTAGCCCAGCGCGGCTGCCTGAGGGAGGGCCACCGAGCATTTTTCATGCCGAGCCAGCGCCCGGCAGACGATTACTTGCCGGCGCGGGCCTGGGCGATCAGGAAGTCGGCCACCTGCAGCGAACGCTCCAACGAGCCGGCCAGCGCCCCCGAGGTGTAGTAGCGGCCATTCACGCCGATGGCGGGCACGCCATCGATCTTGTAGGCCTCGGCCGTCTGTTTGGCCTGACGGGTCTTGGTCTGCACGCCGAAGGAGTTGTAGGCCTCCAGGAACTTGGCACGGTCCCCCCCGTGGCGGGCGACGAAATCGGCCATCGCTTCGGGCTTGTTCAGGGGGTTGCGCTCCACGTGCACCGCATGGAACACGCGCTTGTGCATCTTCTCGAGTTCGCCCATGGCTTCCAGCGCGTAGTACAGACGCTGATGGACCGTGAATTCGTCGCGGAAGGCCACCGGCACGCGGCGGAAGCTCACGTCAGCGGGCAACCTGGCCGCCCAGGGCTCGATCACCGGCTGGAAACGGTTGCAGTGCGGGCAGCCGTACCAGAAGAACTCGACCACCTCGACCTTGCCATTGGCACCGCCAGCCAGCGGCTGGCGCAGCACCACGTAGTCCTTGCCGGCTGCCGGGGCCTGGGCCCAGGCGGCGGGCAGGGCGAGCCCGGCCAGCGTGGCGGTCAGTCCGGTGGCAAATGCGCGTCGTTTCATGAATGTTGTCCTTTCGTCTGCACGTGTGTAACGCCTGACAGATGGATCAGGCCGACACCGTGAAGTTCAGCCGCCGGTCTGCTGCCGTGCGACGTTCGTCTCAGCGCTGGGCGCGCACCAGGGCCGCGTCGATGCCCTGGCTGCTGAGCTGGGTCTGGGCCCGGTCGGCCTCGGCCTGGGTGTCGTAGGGGCCCAGACGCACACGGTAGACCGTGCGCCCGCTCTGTTCCAGCTCGGTCACGCGGGCGGTGAGCCCCATCATGGCCAGGCGGGCGCGCTGTTGCTCGGCATCGGCCGCGCGGGTGTAGGCCCCGGCCTGCACGAAGTAGATCAGGCTCGGCGGCGCCGTGGGAGAGGCGCCGGGCGTGACAGCGCCAGAAAGGATGGCGGCTGGGTCGCGCGCGGGTGCCGTGCCCTGGCGCAAGCCGGGCGGCACGTCAGGCAAGGCCCCGCCGGCGGCCGGCGCGGTGGGCGCAGAAGCGCCAGCGGCCGGGCTGCCGCGCCCTTGCAGCGGTGCATTCGGGTTCCAGTTGCGGTTGCGCTCGGCCTCGGCCGCCTCCTGCTCTGCCGAGCGGGCCGGCACCTTGTTGACGAAGGGGACCGGCACCTTGGTGACGTACAGCGCCACCGCCAGCGCCACGGCCAGGCCGATGAGCACGCCCACCACCAGACCCAGGGCAAAACCGCCGCGTTGCTTTTTCATCCGACATTCAATCCTTGCAGGAGGGCCTGGTCCATTGTGGCGCAGACCGACCCGGAGTTCACATCTTGGCCGGCGCGCTCACGCCCAGCACGGCCAGGCCGTTGTGCAGCACCTGGCGCGTGGCCACGAGCAGCGCCACGCGGGCGCGCGCGAGTTCGGCATCATCCACGAGGAAGCGCTCGGCTGCGTAGTAGGCATGGAAGGCGCTCGCCACGTCGCGCAGGTAGAAGGCCACGTCGTGGGGCGCGAGGTCACGCGCAGCAGCCGACAGCATGCCCGGGTACTCCGCCAGCTTGAGCATCAGCGCCGCCTCGGCCGGCATCACCAGGCGGCCCAGATCGGCCCGGGGCAGCAGGTCGAGGTCGCCGCCGTGCTGGCTGCGCCACTGCTCGACCACCGAGCAGATGCGCGCATGGGCGTACTGCACGTAGTACACCGGGTTCTCGTCGTTCTGCTTGAGCGCCAGGTCCACGTCGAAGGTGAACTCGGTGTCAGCCTTGCGGCTGATCAGGAAAAAGCGCACCGCATCGCGGCTGGTCCAGTCGATGAGGTCGCGCAGGGTCACGTAGGAACCGGCACGCTTGGAGATCTTCACCTCCTCGCCGCCCTTCATGACCGTGACCATCTTGTGCAGCACGTAGTCGGGGTAGCCCACTGGAATGCCCACGCCGGCAGCCTGCAGACCAGCGCGCACGCGCGCGATGGTGCCGTGATGATCGGTGCCCTGGATGTTGATGACCCGGGTGTAGCCACGCTCCCACTTGGTGATGTGGTAGGCCACGTCGGGCACGAAGTAGGTGTAGCTGCCATCGGACTTGCGCATGACGCGGTCCTTGTCGTCACCGTATTCGGTGGTGCGCAGCCACAGCGCGCCGTCCTGCTCGAAGGTCTTGCCGGCCTCCACCAGGCGCTGCACGGTGCGTTCGACCCGCCCGCTCGTGTAGAGGCTCGACTCCAGGTAGTAGTGGTCGAACTTCACACCGAAGGCCTGCAGGTCCAGGTCCTGCTCGTGGCGCAGGTAGGCCACCGCGAACTGGCGGATGCCGTCGAGGTCGTCCGGGTCGCCCGAGGCGGTGAACTCGCGGTCGTCGGCCTTGACGGTCTTCTTCGCCAGGAAGTCGGCCGCGATGTCGGCGATGTACTCGCCGTTGTAGGCCGACTCGGGCCAGCCGGCGTCGCCAGGCTTGAGGCCCTTGATGCGGCATTGCGTGGACTCCGCCAGCGTCTGGATCTGCACGCCGGCGTCGTTGTAATAGAACTCGCGCGTGACCTGGTCGCCCTGCGTCTCGAAGAGACGACAGATCGCATCGCCCAGCGCGGCCTGGCGGCCGTGACCCACGTGCAGCGGCCCGGTGGGGTTGGCTGAGACGAATTCCACCATCACGTGCCGGCCAGTGGCGGCCTGGCGGCCGTAGGCCTCACCGCTGGCGAGGATGTCGGCCACCACGGCCTGCTTGGCCGCGGGCTTGAGGCGCAGGTTGATGAAGCCGGGCCCGGCGATCTCCAGGCTGTCCACCCAGCGCGCGAAACCTTCGCGCTGTTGCAGGCCCGCCACCAGGGCTTGCGCGAGTTCACGTGGGTTTTTCTTCAGGGGCCTGGCCAGTTGCATCGCCGCCGTGATGGCGAGGTCGCCATGCGACGCCTGCTTGGGGCTTTCAAACGTGGCTGCCGGGGCCAGCTCGGGTGCGAGCGCCGCCAGCTCGGCGGCGAGGTCATCCAGGAGTTCTTGCTTGGCGCGGATCATTCCCGGATTCTACGTTTTGGCCTCGTCACACCTCGATACACCTGACGTGACACCGGCTTGCGCGGGGGGCGCCGCAGTGAAATGATGCGCTGACCATGACACCCGAGACGCTTTCCGAGGCCCCGCCGGCCGACCCACCCGTCGGCCAACCGGCCCACATCGGCGAATACAAGGTGGTGCGCAAGCTGGGCGAAGGCGCCACCAGCGAGGTCTTTTTGTGCCGCGACGAGTTCCATTCGCGCGATGTGGCCGTCAAGCGCGTGCGCCCCTCGGCCTTGCGCGATCCTGTGGACGGGCGCTACTACTCGCGCTTCTTTGCCGCCGAGGCGTCGCTGGTGGGCCGGCTGCACCATCCCCATGTGGTGCAGCTCTATGACGCCGTGGAAGGCCCCGACGAGCCCTACCTGGTGATGGAGTACGTGGAGGGCACGACGCTGCGGCCCTTCTGCCGGGCCGACCAGCTGCTGCCGCTGGAGCTCATCGTCGAGATCGGCTTCAAGTGCGCGATGGCCCTGGGCTATGTCTTCCGCCAGGGGCTGATCCACCGCGACATCAAGCCGGCCAACATCCTGGCCGTGACCAGCGCCGGGCAGATCACGGACGTGAAGCTCACCGACTTCGGCAGCGTGCTGCATCTGCAGGCCGACACCACCCAGGTGCACCGCGTGGGATCGCTGGCCTACATGTCGCCCGAGCAGATCGACGGCGCCCCGCTGAGCGCCCAGTCCGACATGTACGCCCTGGCGGCGGTGCTCTACCACCTCATCACCGGCCACCCGCCGGTGGAGGCGCAGTCGCAGGGCGAGATGATCCAGCAGGTGCTGCATGGCCCGGTGGTGGCGCCCAGCGAGCGCCGCCAGGGGGTGTCCACCGCCGTGGACGAGGTCATCCTGCGCGCCCTGAACAAGGCGCCGGCCGATCGCTACGACCACTGGGACGACTTCGCCCACGCGCTGGCCGGGCTGATCGCCAGCCGCGAGGTGCCGCGCGGCAACCTGCAGGCGGTGCTCGACTCCGAACGCTTCAGCCTGCTGCGCTCGGTCGACTTCTTCCGCCACTTCGACGACGTGGAGCTGTGGGAGGTGGTGCACCAGGCGCGCTGGCAGCGCTATGGCTTCGGCCACAAGCTGATGTCGCGCGGCGAACGCGGGCGCGACTTCCACCTCATCGCCCAGGGCGCCGTGGACGTGCTGCGCGACGGCCAGCGGGTGGAGTCGCTGGGCGCAGGCTCCACCGTCGGTGAGATGGCCTACCTGGCGCCCAGCAAGGAGCCCCGCTTGCGCACGGCCGACGTGGTGGTCACCGAGCCCGTCACCACGATCTCGTTCACGCCCGAGAGCCTGCGGCGCATGAGCCTGGCCTGCCGCGACCGCTTCAACGAGGCCTTCATCGCCGTGCTGGTGCGCCGGCTGCACGCGGCGCACGAGGCGCTGTCACACCCTCAGCGCATTCTGTGAAGCGCCTCGTCCACCTCATCGAGGGGCTGCCTCGGGCAGGATCGATCAGCGGGTCCAGATGCCACGTGCGAGCAGGGTGCCCGCCAGCGGCAGCAGCAACAGCACATGGGCCTGGATCATGACCCAGCGGCGCGCCTGGCGCACCTCGCCTTCCGAGGGGAGCCCCTGCCCGGCAGCCAACGCCGCGCGCCAGCGGCGGTAGGCCCGCGCCGGCGGGAGGGCCATCAGGCCGATGACGATGAACACCGTGAGCTTCAGGTGCAGCAGCGGCTGGCTCCAGGTCCAGTCCCAGCCCTTGGCGCCCCACCAGGCCCGTGCCAGGCCGGTGGCCAGCACGGTGAGGGCGGCGATGTCGGTGAGGCGGTCCAGACGACCCAGGCGGTGCACCACCGCCTCGTTCATCCACTCCACGCGGCACAGTGCCGCCTGGCTGGTCATGAACACGACGAGGCCGAGGATGGCACCGATGTGGGCGTAGGCCAGCAGGGCTTCCAGCAGCATCGTCAGGTCTCCTTCGAAGGGGTGGTCGGCGCAGGCGAGGTCCAGTAGGCCGCATCGCCATAGGTGTGCTTGAGGAAGTCGATCCACAGGCGCACGCGCAGCGGCAGGTGCTTGCGCTGAGCGAACACCGCGTAGATGCCATTGGGGGGCGCGGCGAAATCGTCGAGCACGCTCACCAGGCGGCCGGCGGCGATGTCGCCTTCCACCTCCCAGGTGGAGCGCCAGGCCAGGCCGAGGCCGGCCAGGCACCAGTCGTGCAACACCTGGCCATCGGAGCAGTCCACGCGCGAGGGCGGCCGCACATGGGTCAGTTCACCGTCCACCGTGAAGGCCCAGCCCCGCGTCTGGCTGGCGTCGGAGCTCAGCGTCAGGCAGTCGTGCTGGCTCAGCTCGGACGGATGCTGCGGCGCCGGACGGCGCTTGAGGTAGGCCGGCGAGGCCACGCACAGCCGCCGGTTGTCGGCCAGGCGCAGGCTCACCAGGCTGGAGTCGGGCAGATCGCCCACGCGCACGGCGCAATCGAAGCCCTCGTTGACGATGTCCACCACCCGGTCGGACAGGTTCAGCGACAGCGAGACTTCCGGATGCAGGCCCAGGAAGCGTGGCACCAGCGGCGCGACGTGGCGGCGGCCGAAGCCGGCCGGCGCGGTGATGCGCAGGTGGCCGCTGGCCTTCACGCCGCCGGCCGAGACGCTGGCTTCGGCATTGGCCAGGTCGGTGAGCAGGCGCTGGCAGTCCTCGAGGAAGGCGCTGCCTTCGTGGGTGAGGGTGATGCGCCGGGTGGTGCGCACCAGCAGCTTCACCCCCAGCCGCGCCTCCAGCGCGTCGATGCGCCGGCCGATCACCGCCGGCGCCACGCCTTCGAGGTTGGCGGCGGCCGTCAGGCTGCCTTTCAGGGCCACCTGGGTGAAGGATTCGAGCTGCTTGAGCTTGTCCATACAGGGGTGCTTCCGGGTTTCGCCGCAGATTACGACCCAAAAAGTCAAAGATCAAGCGCCATGTTTGGGATTAATCATGGGCCATGGTTTGAATAAAGTGTGGCTCAAAGGCCCTGAAAGGGCCGCGCCTTCCCCTGCATCTGCCCATTGAGCAAGGACACGACCCATGAGCAACCGCATCACCGTCCACCGACTGCAAGTCGCCCACGAGCTCCACCGCTTCATTGAAGATCAGGTTTTGCCCGCCACCGGCGTGAACAGCAGCACCTTCTGGGCCGGCTTCGACGCCATCGTGCACGACCTGGCCCCCAGGAACGTCGCCCTGCTGGCCGAACGCGACCGCCTGCAGGCCGAACTCGACGCCTGGCACGCCGCCCACCCCGGCCCCATCACCGACATGCCGGCTTACCGCGCCTTCCTGGAGAAGATCGGCTACCTGGTGCCCCCGCCCCGGAACGTGCAGGCGACCACCGCCAACGTGGATGCCGAGCTGGCCTTGCAGGCTGGCCCGCAGCTCGTGGTGCCCATCCTGAATGCCCGCTACGCGCTCAACGCCGCGAATGCCCGCTGGGGCTCGCTCTATGACGCCCTGTACGGCACCGACGCCATCCCCGAGACCGACGGCGCCGAAAAGGGCAGCGGCTACAACCCCGTGCGCGGCGCCAAGGTCATTGCCTACGCCCGCAACGTGCTCGACCAGGCCGTCCCGCTGGCCAGCGGCTCGCACAAGGACGCCATGGCCTACCAGGTCGAAGGCGGCCAGCTGCGCGTCACGCTGCGCAACGGCAGCACCGGCCTGAAGGATCCAACCCAGTTCGTGGGCTACCAGGGTGAGCCGGCCGCGCCCAGCAGCGTGCTGCTGAAGCACCACGGCCTGCACCTCGACATCCGCATCGACCGCAGCAAGGGCATCGGTGCCACCGACCCGGCCGGCGTGGCCGACGTGGTGCTGGAGGCTGCGCTGTCCACCATCCTCGACCTGGAAGACTCGGTGGCCGCCGTGGATGCCGCCGACAAGGTGGCCGGCTACCGCAACTGGCTGGGCATCCTCGACGGCACGCTCACCGAAGAAGTGAGCAAGGGCGGCAAGACCTTCACGCGCGGCCTCAACCCCGACCGCCACTACACCGGCGCCAACGGCCAGCCGCTGACACTGCACGGCCGCTCGCTGATGTTCCTGCGCAACGTGGGCCACCTGATGACCAACCCCGCCATCCTCTACGACGGCGGCAAGGAGATCCCGGAAGGCATCCTCGATGCGGTGGTGACCACGACCATCGCGCTGGTGGACCTCAAGCGCCGCACCAATTCGCGCACCGGCAGCGTCTACATCGTCAAGCCCAAGATGCACGGCCCGGCCGAGGTGGCGTTTGCCGCCGAGCTGTTCGGGCGTGTGGAGCAGCTGCTGGGCCTGCCCGACAGCACCGTGAAGCTGGGCATCATGGACGAGGAGCGCCGCACCAGCGTGAACCTGAAGGCCTGCATTGCCGCGGCCGCCAGCCGCGTGGCCTTCATCAACACCGGCTTCCTCGACCGCACCGGCGACGAGATGCACACCGCCATGCGCGCCGGCCCCATGCTACGCAAGGGCGACATGAAGACCACCAAGTGGATCGCCGCTTACGAGCGCAACAACGTGCTGGTGGGCCTGAAGTGCGGCCTGCGCGGACGCGCCCAGATCGGCAAGGGCATGTGGGCCATGCCCGACCTGATGGCTGCCATGCTCGAGCAGAAGATCGCCCACCCCAAGGCGGGCGCCAACACCGCCTGGGTGCCCTCGCCCACGGCCGCCACGCTGCACGCCCTGCACTACCACCAGGTGGACGTGGCCGCGGTCCAGCGCGAGCTGGAGAAGATCGATGCCGACGCCGAACGCGACGCCATCCTGAACGACCTGCTGCAGGTGCCGGTGGCCCCGGCCCCGAACTGGTCGGACGCCGAGAAGCAGCAGGAACTCGACAACAACGTGCAGGGCATCCTGGGCTATGTGGTGCGCTGGATCGACCAGGGTGTGGGCTGCTCCAAGGTGCCCGACATCCACAACGTGGGCCTGATGGAAGACCGCGCGACGCTGCGCATCTCCAGCCAGCACATCGCCAACTGGCTGCTGCACGGCGTGGTGAGCGAGGCCCAGGTGCGCGCCACCTTCGAGCGCATGGCCGCCGTGGTGGACCAGCAGAACGCCGGCGATCCGCTCTACCAGAAGATGTCGGGTCGCTTCAGCACCTCAGCGGCCTTCCAGGCCGCGCTGGACCTGGTCTTCAAGGGCGTCGAGCAGCCCAGCGGCTACACCGAGCCGCTGCTGCACGCCTGGCGCCTGAAGGTGAAAGCCGCTCAGTCCAGCTGAAGCTTCGCCGCGAGCTCGCGCAGCCGCTCGATCCCGGGCTCCTTGCGCGGCCAGACCAGCCCCACGCCGTCGCCCTCGTGGCGCGGCAGTACATGCAGGTGCAGGTGGGGCACGGTCTGCCAGCCGGCCGGCTTGTTGGCCTGCAGCACCGTGATGCCCGCCGGCTGGAAGGCCGCCTGCACCGCGCGGGCGATGCGGCGGGCCGCGCGCATCAGCGCGGCGGCCTCATCTTCGGTGCAGTCCAGCAGGGTCTCGCAGGGCCGCTTGGTGGCCACGATCACGTGGCCGTCGTTGACCTGGCCGGCATCCATGAAGGCAAAGACCAGGTCGTCTTCATAGACCTTGGCACAGGGCCATTCGCCCGACAGCAGGCGTTGGAAGACGGTGGGGGCGGTCATGGGCGGGTCTCCTCGTCGGTCAAAGCCCCGATGATGGCGCACCCCGCCAGGGTTCAGCGAGCGGGCGGACCCGATCCTTCCCGCGCGCCCTGGCAGCTCACGCAGCGCCGCGCGGCCGGGTTGAGCCGCAGGCGGTCGAAGGGGATGGTCGCACTGCAGTCCTCGCAAAGACCGTAGTCATCATCGCCCACGCGCTCCAGCGCATGCGTCACCTCGCGCAGTTCGATCTGCTCCAGGTCGGTCAGCGCCTGATCGACCTCGCGGTCGGACGCGCGGGCGGGGGCGTCGTCATCGTCCTGGGTCAGCACCTGGCGCGCGTGGTCCACGCGGGAGCGCCCCTCTTGATGAAGATCGCGCTGGCGCAACAGATCCTGCAGACGCAGGCGCAGGGTGTTTTCCAGCATCGCGCGCTGTCCGGCCGTCAGATGGTGGCTCATGGGAGGCTCCTTTTCACCTTCACATCGTCGCACCCGAGCAGGTCGCCGATCTTGATATCGCGCAAGACCGGCCGACGGCACAATCACTGGATCGTGAGCTTTTGCAGGATCCACGCATGTGCCAGTTGCTCGGCATGAACTGCAACACCCCCACCGACATCGTGTTCAGCTTCACGGGCTTTGCCACGCGTTCGCAGGAGCATGCCGACGGCTTCGGCATCGCCTTCTTCGAGGGCAAGGGCGCGCGGCTCTTCGTCGACCCGCAGGCGGCCCTGCATTCCCCGGTGGCCGACCTGGTGCGCCGCTACCCGATCCGCAGCACCAATGTGATCGCCCACATCCGCAAGGCGACCCAGGGCGAGACCCGGCTGGAGAACTGCCACCCCTTCGTGCGCGAGCTCTGGGGCCGGTACTGGGTGTTTGCGCACAACGGCGACCTGAAGGGCTATGCACCGCACCTGCATGCCGCCTTCCGACCCGTGGGCGACACCGACAGCGAGGCCGCCTTCTGCTGGCTCATGCAGGAACTGGCCAAGAACCACGCGCGCGTGCCCACCCCCGAGCAGCTCACCGACACCCTGACCGAGCTCGTGCCGCAGGTGGCGCGGCATGGCACCTTCAACTTCATGCTCAGCAACGGGCATGCGCTGTGGGCGCACTGTTCGACCCATCTGCACTACCTCGTGCGCGAGCATCCCTTCCGCCCCGCCAGACTGCAGGACGAGGACCTGAGCGTGAACTTCGCCGAACTGGCCTCGCCCCAGGACCGGGTGGCCGTGATCGTCACGGAGCCGCTCACCCGCGATGAGGCCTGGACGGCCTTCGCGCCGGGCGAGCTGATCGCCTTCGTGGACGGGCAGCCCCTGCGCAGGCCGGCCCGGCCCTGACACAGCCTCAGAAGCGGTGGCGGATGCCGAAGGCCACCGTGTTGCCGCTGTCGGTGTCGCGGATCTTGTCGTACATGTAGACCGCGTAAACGTCGGTGCGCTTGGACAGGAAGTGGTCGTAGCCCAGGCTGGCGATGTCGCGCTTGGACTCGGTGGTGCCGGTGGTCTTGCGCGAGCCGTAGGACGCCAGCACCGAGCCTTCACCGATCCTGTAGGACGCGCCGAGCTGGAAGATCTTGTCCTTGCTGTCGACGGCGCCCTGATCTTCGCGGATCTGGCCGTATTGCCCGAAGAGCTTCACCGCACCCAGGGCGTAGCTGGCGCCCAGCTGCACGGCCGTCTCGTCCCCGCTGTCGAACACGGCCTGTACCCGCTGCGCGGAGAAGCTCAGGCCGAGTGGGCCGGCGAAGTACAGCACATTGCCGCCGATGTTGGCATCGCGTGCGCCCGGCGTTTCGTCCAGGGCATAGGTGACCGTGGCGCTGAGGCCGCCGAAGCGCGGCGAGGCGTAGGTGATGCCGTTGCTCCAGCCGGAGTCGCCCGCGAGCGTGCCCGTGCTGCCGTAGTAGCTGCGGATGGCCGGCGAGAAGCCGAAGGAGTCGCCGAAGGGGTTGAACAGCAGCGTTGACACGAACATGGGTGTGGAGCGGCGACCCAGGGTCACCGTCCCGAAGCTCCCGCTCAGTCCCACATTGGCGTTGCGCGCCCAGAAGGCATCACCGTTGAACCGTGCGGCCTCCCCGGTGTCGGCGCGCAGGAAGTGATCCAGGGCAAAGTTCACGGCCAGGCCGCCGCCCAGGTCCTCCTTGCCACTGAAGCCGATGTAACTCGTGGTCATGCCGCCGGACTCGACGCGGCCGAGTCGGGAGGATCCGCTGGTCTCATAGGACCCGACCGCCAGGTCGATCAGGCCATACAGCTGGACCGACGATTGGGCCTGCGCGCCCACACAGGCGCCCACGCCCAGGGCCATGGCCGCGCCCAGACGGGCCACGCGACAGGGGGACAACTTCATGATGTTCTCACTCCTCAAGGGTTGCAGAAGATGTTGCATCGTTTTGTATGCAAGAGCTGTGCCCATGCCCGGCGCCATCCGATGGTGCGTTGGCATTCGAAACGGACCGATTCCGGGTCACAATGCCTGGAACCTGAGCTTTCGCTGAACCCGCACCCCGATGCAGCTGCAGATCAACGGTCAGACCCGCGACGTTCCCGATGACGCCACGGACCCTTCGATGCCCCTGTTGTGGGTGCTGCGCGATGTGCTGCAGCTCACCGGCACCAAGTTCGGATGCGGCATTGCGGCCTGCGGCGCCTGCACCGTGCGGGTGGACGGCCAGGCCGTGCGCTCCTGCGTCACGCCGCTGTCCTCGGTGCAGGGGCGCAGCATCCAGACCATCGAGGGGCTGGCCGGCGACAAGGAGCCCCATCCGCTGCAAGCGGCTTGGGTGGCGCACCAGGTGCCCCAATGCGGCTACTGCCAGAGCGGCATGCTGATGGCCGCCGCCGCCTTGCTCGACACCACCCCGGAGCCCACCGATGCACAGATCGATGCGGCGATCACCAACCTGTGCCGCTGCGGAACCTACCCCAGGGTGCGGGCCGCCATCAAGACGGCCGCCGCCCAGCTCAGGCCCACCCGTCCTCCGCGCGGTCCTTTGCGCGTGAAAACCGCATGAAGCGCCGCACCTTCGTCCTCAGCGGGGCGGCGCTGGGCGGAGCCCTCCTGGTGGGCTGGGGCGCGATGCCGCCACGCGACCGGGTGGGACGCCGCGGCCCGCTGACCTCGACCGACAACGAGGTGCGCCTGAACGGCTGGATCCGCATCGCCGCCGACGGCCGCGTGCTGCTGGCCATGAACCGCAGCGAGATGGGCCAGGGCGTGCACACGGCCTTGCCGATGCTCGTGGCCGAACAGCTGGACATCGGTCTGGACCGCATCCAGCTCGAACAGGCCGGACCCGAGGCGCTGTACGGCAACGTGGCGATGTTCCTCGGGGCCCTGCCTTTCCATCCAGACGATCGCGAGCCCGGCCACGAGACGCGTGGCGTGCGCGCCGGCCGCTGGTTCGTTGCCAAGCTGGCGCGCGAGCTGGGCATCAACGTCACCGGCGGATCGTCCAGCATCGCCGATGCCTGGGAGGTGCTGCCGCTGGCCGCGGCCACCGCCCGCGCCGAGCTGCTGGGCGCCGCGGCATTGCAGTGGCGACTGCCGGTGGACGAGCTGCGCATCGTGAACGGGGTCATCGAACACGAATCCGGGGTGCGCGGGCACTTCGGCGAATTCGCGCGCCAGGCCGCGGCCCTCACCGTCAGCGCCCGCAACATCCACGTGAAGCCGCGCGAAGCCTGGCAGGTGATCGGCCGGCAACCGCTGCGCACCGACGTGCCGGCCAAGGTGAACGGCACGGCCGTCTTCGGCATGGACGTCAAGCCCGAGGGCCTGCTGTATGCCGTGGTGCGCCACTGCCCGATGCTGGGCGGCAGTGCAGCGCGTGTGGATGTCGATGCCACGCTGCGCCGCCCCGGCGTGGAGCGCGTGGTGCGCCTGGGCCGCACCGCCGGTGCCACCTCGGGCGTGGCCGTGGTGGCACGCAGCACCTGGCATGCCCTGCAGGCCGCGCGCAGCATGGACGTGGTGTGGCGCGCCCCGCCTCACGACCCGTCCGTGGGCCTGCTCGACACGCAGCGCATCGACGCATCGCTTGAACAGGCCGCTCGCGAAGCGCAGGACAACGCCGGCGGCGTGCCCTTCCATCGCCGCGGTGACGTGGACGCAGCCGAGGCCGCCGCCGCACGGCGTCACGAGGCTGTCTACCACGCCCCCTACCTGGCCCACGCCACGATGGAGCCGATGAACTGCACGGCCCAGGTGCGCGACGGCCGCGTCACCGTGTGGGCGCCCACCCAGGCGCCCACCTTCGCACGCGAGGTGGCCGCGCGCGTGGCCGGCGTGGACGTGGACGCGGTGGACCTGCACATCACGCTGCTGGGCGGCGGTTTCGGCCGCCGCCTGGACGTGGACTACGTGGCCCAGGCCGTGCGCATCGCGATGGAGACCGGCGGCCGCCCGGTGCAACTGGTGTGGCCGCGCGAGGAAGACTTCACCCACGACTTCTACCGCCCTGCTGGTGTTGCCGTGATGCGTGCCGCGCTGGACGCGCGCGGCCGTCCTCAGGCCCTGCGCATGACCGTGGCCGGCGACGCCATCACGCCGCGCTGGATTGCGCGCAACCGCCCCGCCTGGGCCACGCGCTTCGACGCGCCCGACAAGACGGCCGCCGAGGGCTTCTTCGATCTGCCCTATGCGGTGCCCCACCAACGGATTGCGCAGCAGGCCACGCGCAGCGGCGTGCCCATCGGCTACTGGCGGGCGGTGGGCCATTCCCACCATGCCTTCTTCACCGAGTGCTTCATCGACGAGCTGGCGCACGAGGCTGGCCAGGACCCGGTGGCCTTCCGCCTCAGCCTGCTGGACCAGCACCCGCGCTTTGCCACCGTGCTCAAGCTTGCGGCCGACAAGGCCCAGTGGGGTCGGCCGCTGGCTCCCGGCCGCGCCCGCGGTGTGGCCCTGCACGAAAGCTTCGGCTCCATCGTCGCCGAGGTGATGGAGGTGTCGCTCGACAACGGCCGCCCGCGCGTGCACCGCGTGGTCTGCGCGATTGATTGCGGCACCGTGGTGCATCCGGGTATCGTGGCCCAGCAGATGGAAGGCGGCGTGATCTTCGGCCTGAGCGCCGCGCTCTACGGCCGGGTGGACATCCGCAACGGCGAAGTGGTGCAGAAGAACTTCCACCAGGCGCCCATGCTCTCGCTGGCCGAAACCCCCGTGATCGAAACCCACATCGTGCCCAGCACCTTGCCGCCCGGCGGAGTGGGCGAACCCGCCACACCACCGGCCGCCCCGGCGCTGGTCAATGCCTTGTTTGCACTGACGGGCGAACGCGTGCGGCGGCTGCCCTTGCTGCCCCCGCCGGCCTGATCAGCGTCGCGCCGCGTTGAGCTCGTCGCGCGTGGCCATCGCAGCGCGCCGCGCGGCTTCGGCGAAGTCGGGGCCGCTGCCGGCGTAGAGCACGCTGCGGCCCACGTTCACCACCACCAGGCCGGTGATGCGGCCACCGTGCTCGCGGTAGCCCGCCTTCACGGTGGCGGTGGCGTCCCCGCCCTGGGCGCCCACCCCGGGGATCAGCAGCGGCACCGTCGGAGCGAGCTCGCGCACGCGCCCAATTTCGGCGGGGAAGGTGGCGCCCACCACCAGGCCGAGCTGGCCGGTGGTGTTCCAGGGGCCCTGGGCCAGGCGGGCGAGGTGTTCGTACAGGCGGGGTTGCCCCTCCACCTCGGCCAGGCGCTGGTTCTGCAGGTCCGAGCCGCCGGGGTTGGAGGTGCGGCACAGCAGGATGGCGCCCTTGGTCGGATAGCGCAGATAGGGCTCGATGGAGTCGAAGCCCATGAAGGGCGAGAGCGTGACGGCATCGGCCCCGTAGCGCTCGAAGGCCTCGCGGGCGTACTGCTCGGCGGTGGCGCCGATGTCACCGCGCTTGGCGTCGAGGATGACCGGCACCTGCGGTGCCACGGCGCGGATGTGCGCCATCAGCCGCTCGAGCTGGTCTTCGGCGCGGTGGGCGGCGAAATAGGCGATCTGGGGCTTGTAGGCGATGACCAGATCGCGGGTGGCATCGACGATGGCCGCGCAGAAGTCGAAGATGCGCGAGGCATCGCCGCGCCAGGGCGACGGGAACTTGGCCGGATCGGGGTCCAGCCCCACGCACATCAGCGAGTCGTTGAGGCGTTCGGCGGCGTGGAGCTGGTCGATGAAAGGCATGCCCCGATTGTAGAAGGGGCCTCCCGCGGGCCCTACTTGCCGCCGTACTTCTCCAGCAGGTCGCGTGCATCCTGCAGCAGCGCCTTGCCGCTCGCGCCGCGCTTGTCGATGTCGGCCACCCACTCGTCATAGAGCGAGGCCGAAGCCGCGATCCAGTTCTCCAGCTCGCTGGCCGGCACGGTGTAGAAGGTGTTGCCGCGGTCCACCGCCGCCTTGCGGCCGGCGGCCTTGCTGTCGTCCCAGATCTGGCCGATCTGCTTCGACAGAGCCATGCCGCTGTTGCGGTCCACCACGGCCTTCAGGTCGGCCGGCAGGCTGTCGTACTTGGCCTGGTTCATGCCGAAGATGAACACGGCCGAATACAGCGCAGGCTTGGCCGGGTCGGTCTCGGAATGGAACTTCACCATCTCCTGCAGGCGCAGCGACGGCATCACCTCCCAGGGCAGCAGGAAGCCGTCGATCACGCCCTTGTTCACCGCCTCGGGGATGGCCGGCAACGGCATGCCCACGGGGGAAGCGCCAAGCTTGGTGAGCAGCTTGTTGGTCTGGCGCGTGGGCGCGCGCATCTTCAGCCCCTTGAAGTCCGCCAGGGTGCGCACGGGCCGCTCGCGGGTGTGCACATAGCCCTGGTCGTGCACCCACACGGCCAGGATCTTGGTGCCGGGAAATTCCTTGAGCGCGTGCTTTTGCAGATAGTCCCAGGCGGCCTGTGCGCCGGATTCGGCCGAGCGGGTCATGAAGGGCAGCTCGAACACCTCCATCATCGGGAAACGCCCCGCGGTGTAGCCCGGCAGGGTGATGGTGAGGTCGGTCACGCCATCGCGCACCTGGTCCACCAGCTGGGGTGGCGTGCCGCCCAGCGACATGGCAGGGAAGATCTGGCACTTCAGGCGGTTGTTCGATTCGGCCGCGACCTTGTCGCACCAGGGCGTGATGACACGCTGCGAGGCCATGGCCTGCGTGTTCCAGATGTGGTGGAACTTGAGCGTGACCTCCTGCGCCCCGGCCGTCATCGCCAGGCTGGCGGCCGCAGCCGCCAGGCTGCATTGGATCCAGGTTTTCATGGGGTGTCTCCTGTCGGATGGGAATGCCGCATCGTAGGCCTGCACCGCCCCCGGCACACTGGGACAAACCGGGAGAGCCGCCACGATCGGTGCGAATGGCGCCAGTCCCACACGGCAAGGTTGGACAGCTTTGCGCCACGTCATCTGCAGCCGTGGCGACAGCGGCCTACAATCATCCGATGAATGCCTGACCCGCTGATGGACACCGCACCCACCCCTCGTCGATCGCTCGTGGATGTGGCCGTTGACGCGATGCGCCAGCGGCTGGAGCGCGGTGCCTGGCGCGTGGGCGAGCGCATCCCCATCGAGCCCGAGCTCGCCGCCGAGCTCGGCGTGAGCCGCAACACCGTGCGCGAGGCCGTGCGCGTGCTGGCCTTCAGCGGCGTGCTGGAAGTGCGTCAGGGCGATGGCACCTACGTGCGCTCGGCAGTGGACACCACCGACATGGCCCAGGGCCTGAGCGGCGCTTCGCTGCGCGAGCACCTGGAAGTGCGCGCGATGCTGGAGGTGGAGGCTGCCCGGCTGGCCGCGCAGCGCCGCACGCCCGAAGACCAGGAGCGCATCTTCGCCGCCCTGGCCCTGCGCGGCGAGCGCCCCGACAAACGGCGCAAGGACGTCTTCATCGAGCACGACCTGGCCTTCCACCGTGCCGTCGTCGATGCGGCGCACAACCCGGCACTGGGCAAGCTCTATGGCTTCTTTGCGCGCGCCGTGCGGGCCACGCTGAAAGGCATGATGGCGCGCCCCGACCTGCCCGAGCCCGATTACGCGGCCCACGCAGCGGTGGCCGAGGCCATCGCCCGGCGCGATCCCGAAGGCGCCGCCCAGGCCGCCCGCGAACTGCTCCAGCCCATCCTCGACGCCCTCGACCCCCTGCCCCCGCCACCGACGGCCCCGGAAGCCTGAGTTGACCGCTGCCTCCCGCCCCGCCTCGTCCGCAGGCCTGCTCATTGCCGGCCTGGTCCTCGTCTCCCTCAACCTGCGCCCGGCGCTGTCCAGCGTCTCCCCGGTGCTGGCCTGGATCCAGGCCAGCCTGGGCCTGTCGGCCACCGCCGCGGGGCTGCTGACCACCCTGCCGGTGCTGTGCCTGGGCGTGTTCGCCCCGCTGGCGCCCCGCCTGGCCGCCCGCCTGGGGTCAGAGCGCACCATCTTCGTCGTGCTGCTGGTACTGGCAGCCGGCACGGCCCTGCGCGCCGTGCTGGGCCCCACCGGACTGTTCCTCGGGGCCCTGCTGGCCGGTGCGTCCATCGGCGTCATCGGCGTGCTGCTGCCCAGCCTGATCAAGCGCGACTTCCCCCGGCACATCGGCACGATGATGGGGGTCTACACGATGGCCCTGTGCCTGGGTGCAGCCATCGCCGCCGGTGCCACGGTCCCGCTGATGGATGCTCTGGACGGGAGCTGGCGCGGCGCGCTGGCCGCCTGGGCCGTGCTCGCGGTGGCGGCTGCCGCGCTGTGGTGGCCGCAGGTACGCGGCCAGACCGGCGCCGCCCCGATGCCCCCTGGGGCGCCGCTCTGGCGCGACCGCCTGGCCTGGGCCGTGACGCTGTACATGGGCCTGCAGTCGGCCCTGGCCTATTGCGTGTTCGGGTGGCTGCCGCCCATCCTGATCGAGCGCGGCGTGGCGCCGCTGCAGGCCGGCCTGGTGGTATCGGTATCGGTGCTGGTGCAGCTCGTCACCGCCTTCACCGGCCCCTGGATCGCCATGCGCCTGGGGGCCGACCAGCGGCCCACCCTGCTGCTGATGCTGGGCCTGGCCCTGGTGGGCTGGCTGGGCTGCGTGGCCGGGCCGCTGGAAGGCCTGTGGCTGTGGGCCGTGCTGCAGGGCCTGGGGCAGGGCGGGCAGTTCAGCGTGGCGCTGCTGCTCATCGTGCTGCGCTCGCCCGATGCCCCCACGGCCGCGCGGCTGTCGGGCATGTCGCAGGGCGTGGGCTACACCCTGGCCTCGCTGGGCCCGCTGGCCCTGGGACTGAGCCACGACCTGCTAGGCGACTGGTCGGCCGCCGGGCCGCTGTTCACCGTGGTCACGCTGGCGGCCGCGGCGGCCGGCTGGTTCGCCGCGCAGAACCGCCTCATCGAGGCGCGCTGAATCCGCGCCTTCAGATGCGCCGCGCCAGCGCCTCGGCAATGCCGGTGTAGTTGGCCGGCGTCATCGCCAGCAGCCGGTCCTTCTCGGCCTGCGGCAGCTCCAGCGCCTGGATGAACTGCTGGAGGGCCTCGCGCGTGATGGCCTTGCCGCGCGTGAGCTCCTTCAGGCGCTCGTAGGGGTTGGGCAGCGCGTAGCGGCGCATCACTGTCTGGATGGGCTCGGCCAGCACCTCCCAGGCAGCGTCCAGGTCGGCCGCCAGGGCCTCGCGGTTCACCTCCAGCTTGCCCAGGCCGCGCGCGAGCGAGTCGTAGCCCAACACAGCGTAGCCCAGGGCCACACCCATGTTGCGCAGCACGGTGGAGTCGGTCAGGTCACGTTGCCAGCGGCTGATGGGCAGTTTCTGGCTCAGGTGGGTGAGCACCGCGCTGGCCAGGCCGAAGTTGCCCTCGGCGTTCTCGAAGTCGATGGGGTTGACCTTGTGCGGCATGGTCGATGAGCCGATCTCGCCAGCCTTGGTCTTCTGCTTGAAGTAGCCCAGGCTGATGTAGCCCCACACGTCGCGCGACCAGTCGATGAGGATGGTGTTGGCCCGCGTGACCGCATCGAAGAGCTCGGCCATGTAGTCGTGCGGCTCGATCTGGATGGTGTAGGGGTTGAAGACGAGTCCGAGCTGCTGCTCGACCACGCGGCGGCTGAAGGCTTCCCAGTCGTGCGTGGGATAGGCCGCCAGGTGGGCGTTGTAGTTGCCCACCGCGCCGTTCATCTTGGCCAGCAGCTTCACCTGCGCGATGCGCTCGCGCGCAGCGGCCAGGCGGGCCACCACGTTGGCCACTTCCTTGCCCACGGTGGTGGGGCTGGCCGTCTGGCCATGGGTGCGGCTGAGCATGGGCACGTCGGCCAGCCCGTGGGCGAGGGCCCGCAGGCTGGCGATCACGCCATCGAGTGCCGGCAGCAGCACCTGCTCGCGCGCCGCCTGGAGCATCAGCGCATGGCTGGTGTTGTTGATGTCTTCGCTCGTGCAGGCGAAATGCACGAACTCGCCGGCGGCCTGCAGCTCGGCCTGGCCTTCAAAGCGCGACTTGATCCAGTACTCGACCGCCTTCACGTCGTGGTTGGTGGTCTTCTCGATGTCCTTGATGGCCTGGGCGTCGGTCACCGAGAAGCCGCTCACCAGCGCACGCAGGTGGGCGCGGGCCCCGTCGCTCAGCGGCTTGAACTCGGCAAAGCCGGCGTCCGACAGCGCGATGAACCACTCGACCTCGACCTGCACGCGGCGGTGCATCAGGCCGAATTCGCTCAGCAGCGGTCGCAGCGCGGCCACCTTGGCGGCATAGCGGCCGTCGAGCGGCGACAGGGCGGTCAGGGCAGAGAGGTCCATGGCAGTCAGGCCGCAAGGGCCGATCGGGGGAAACCCGTGATTTTAGGCGTCCAGGCCGGACGCCGGGTCTCAACGTGCCGCCTCGCGAAAGACGGCGATGCGCTCGGCGTCCGCGGGATGGCTCGCGAAGGCGATGCCCAGCAGCGAGCGGTCGCGGCCGCCTTCCTTTGCGCCGATCTTCTCGAAGAAGCGCACCATGGCCAGCGGCGACAGGCCAGCAGCCCGCAGGATGCGGATGCTGGTGACATCGGCCTCGCGCTCGGCCGCACGAGAGTAGGCTGCCTGGCCCAGGATCACGGGCGCGGCCGCCAGCCAGCCGCTGAAGTCACCGAAGGCCACACTGGTGATCACCCCCAGCAGGCCGGTCTGCACCACCATGCGCATCCCGTGGCGGTGTTCGACATGACCCAACTCGTGCGCCAGCACGCCCACCACCACCTCGACGTCGCCTTCGACCAGCTTCACCAGCTCGTCGGTCATCACGATGATGCCGCCGGGCAGAGCAAAGGCGTTGGGGCCGATGCGGCTCTTGTGGAAGTGCACCCGGTAGGCAGGCGCCTGGCCGGCCGGATAGGCGGCCGCGACGGCGCCGTCGAAGGCGCGTTTCAAGGCCTCCTGCTGGACCATCGGCAAGGTACTGGGTTCGAGGATCTGCCCACCCAGGGTGTGCAGGGCCGATTCGCCCAGGCGCTGGTCGACCGAAGCCGGCACGAAGCTCAGCACCCCCCGGGCGGCCGCCGGCAGGCCCCACTGGTAGAGCGCACCGGCCAGCACCGCCAGCAGGGCCACGGCCACCAGCACGCCGCGCCAGCTCTGCTGGGCGCGTTCCACCAGAGAGCCGCGATGGCCGTGTCCGGCGCGCCAGGCATCGAAGGCCGCCGGATCGTAAGCCTGGAAGCTGGCGCCGTCGGCGACATGGACGATGCGCTGCCCATGCCGCGTGCGCTCGGGCCATTGCACCTGCGACAGCGGCACCACGCGGTCCAGCGTGTCGCCGCGCAGTTGCAGGCCTTGCGGCGTCAGCGATGCAAGCGCCTTCACCGGCCGCGCCGAACGGCCGTCGAAATAGTCACCGGCAAGCTCAGAAACCGACATCGATGCCCATGAGTTCGTCGCCCATGTCGGCTGCCGCATCGCCGGCCTTGGGACGGATGGCCATGACCAGGTCGTCGAGATCGACGCGGCTGACCAGGGTGATGGCCTCCAGGCGCATGCGGCGGTTGGCGACCGCCGCCCAGGGCCAGTACAGACCCAGCGTGAGGAGCACCAGCAGGTAGTTCTTGATCTGCAGGCCCAGGTAGCGAGCGAACCTGAGTTCGCTGCGGAAGCGCAGGTAGCGGTTGCCGGTCTTGGTCCACACGAGGTTCTGCATGCGCACGGTGAAGTAGGGCAGCACCACGATGTAGAAGTACAGGCCGCCCACGATGAAGAGGATCCCGAACAGCATCATGAGCAGGAGGATCATCGGCGTACCGCCATCCAGTCCTGGAATGCCACCATGAAGCACGGCGACGACCCCTGCGGCCAGGACAGCCGGCAGCAGGAACAGCCCGAGGGTGCGCAGGACCACCCCGTACACCGGCATCGGTCCGACACGCAGTTCCGACTGGAGCTGCCCCAGCCGGTAGTGGTTGTGCTGGTACTTCTTGAGGCGCCAGTAGAAGTAGGGCAGGGTGACCAGGAAGAGGCCCAGGGCCGCGGCCATCATCAGGAGCCACGGCGCGACCCCGCTGGTGAGTGGCGCAGCTGATGCGGGGTCGTCGGAGACCGTGTCGGCATAGGCCACCAGCGCCAGCGGAATGAGCGACAGCGCCAGCGGCACCGCCAGCACCTGGTAGGCCTCGGCCGTGCCACCGCCAAAGCCGAAACGCATGCCGCGCCAGCTGGTGTGGGCCGTGCGGAACTGCAACGCCGCGCGCAGCAGCGGGGGCCACAGGGCGCTGACCAGCACGGCCCCGATCAGCCCCGCCAGCGGCGAATAGTCCAGCGCCTGCGAGTAGACAAGGAAGAGCAGGCCCGCCAGGGCCGAGCCGCGCAGCATCTTCTTGGGCTCGCCGTGAAAGTCCAGCGCATGGCCGGCAACGAGGGTGTTGCCATAGAAGTAGCGCAAGCGCCGCACCTTCGCCCACGGGTAGTAGATCCCCAGCGTGACCAGCGTGAGCAGCAGGTTGACGATCCAGATGCGGAAGTATTCGCTGCCCGAGCCGGTGAATTCGATGGGCACATGATGGGCCTGGTCGGGGTGCAGCAGGCGGGAGAAGATGCTGTTGGAATTGCGATCGCCGCCCATGGCGGTGACGACGCCGCTCAGCTTGCCGCTGTCGACAAGGTTGCCCGGCACCGGGCCTGGGGTGTTGGTATGCATCTGTGATCCTCCAGGCGCTCAGCAATCCCACACACCGTGGCCTGGCGCCTCCCTGTTTGAGGGGGACTGTAGCACCTCCCTCGGCAGGCGGCTGGCTAGAATCGTTCGCAGTTCGTTTGACCTGGAACCCCCATGAAACTGATCGGATCGCTCACCAGCCCCTATGTGCGCAAGGTGCGTATCGTGATGGCCGAAAAGAAGCTCGACTATCGCCTGGAGCTGGAGGACGTCTGGTCGGCCGACACACGCATCATGGCGTCCAACCCCTTGGGCAAGGTTCCCTGCCTCGTGATGGAAGGCGGTGAGGCCGTGTTCGACTCGCGCGTGATCGTCGAGTATGTGGACACCCTGTCGCCGGTGAGTCGCCTGATCCCGGCGTCGGGGCGCGAGCGTGCCGAAGTGCGCACCTGGGAAGCCCTGGCCGATGGCCTGCTGGATGCCGCGATCGCCGCGCGCCTGGAGCTCACCTGGCCGGGGCGCACCGACGCTCAGCGCTGCACAGCCTGGGTGGACCGTCACCTGGCCAAGATCCATGCGGCGCTCAAGGCGATGAGCCTCGGCCTGGGCGAAAAGACCTGGTGCTCAGGCATCCACTTCTCGCTGGCCGATATCGCGGTGGGCGTGGCCGTGGGCTACCTCGACTTCCGTTTCCCGCAGATCGACTGGCGCGACCCTTACCCCAACCTCGCCCGCCTGCACGAGAAGCTCGCCCAGCGCCAGAGCTTCATCGACACCGCGCCGCCGACGGCCTGAGGTCGCGCGAGCGCCGTCATACGACGGCGCCGCCCAGCGCCGGGCTCACCGCAGCGTCACAAGGCAGTGGCACCGGAAAACGCAGGTCCACGCACCAGCCTTCGGGATGAGGCCCCACCTCGACCTCCCCCCCAAGCAGAGACGCCCGGCGCTGCATGTTCGCCATGCCGCGCTTGCCCCCCTGCAGACTCAGTGGGCCGGGCTGTCCAGTGCCTGCCCGCTGGACCATGCCGTTGTCCAGCACGGTGATGCGCAGGGTCTCCCCCTCGCGGGCCAGGGTCAGCCAGACCACCGTGGCCTGCGCATGCTTGATGATGTTGGTGAAGGCCTCGCGCACGATGCGCAGGATCTGCAACGTGTGTCCGGCCGGCAGCCGGGCCTCCAGCGCATCGTCATGCACGTTCCACACGAGGCGGATGCCCGCGGCGCGCAAGGAGGGCTCCAGCCGGAAGCGCATCTCGGCCAGGGACTCGCCCAGGCTGTGCTGCTCGGACTCCAAAGAATCGAGTGTGATGCGCAACTCGGTGAGGCAGTCGTCCAGGGCCATGCGAAGCTCCTGCAGGGCGGTGGCCTCGCCCGTCGGGGCCGGCATCTGCTGGACCAGCGCGATGGCACTGACCAGGCGACCTCCCAGGCCATCGTGCATGTCGCGCAGCAGGCGGTCGCGCTCGGCGGCCACGGCCTGCTGGCGATCGGAATCGCGGCGTTCCAGATAGATGCGTTCGAGTTCACGCTCCTTGGCTTCCAGCGCGGCCTGCAGCCGGCGCGTCGCTTCGCGCTGTGCCGCCAGGCTGCGGGCATAGTCCTCGACGAGTTGCCACACCATCACCAGCATCAGCGCGAGGATGGCGTAGCGCGTCCAGGTATAGGCTTCGTAGTCGCGCAACACCCGGAAGGTGATCCAGTCGCGCAGGCCGAACACCCCGCCCGTGAGCGCTGCGGCCAGCAGCAGCCAGCCGGTGCGTGAATGCTGGGCCAGGGCATGCCGGCCGAGGAAGCTGGCCGTGACCACGGTGACCACCAGGGCCATGAGCAGATGCATGGTACGCAGCACCGGGAGGTTGAACCAGGCGTTGGCCAGCGACAGCGTGAGAGCTGCAGCCACGAACGCAGCGATCCAGCGGCGAGCCGTCGGGCTGTCGCGCTGCACCAGCATCAGCAGGAACATGCCCATGCAGGCCACGAAGAGCGAGTACGACAGCTCGAACATCCAGTGCAGCACAGCCGCCCAGGGACCGGGATCGTGCAGGTGCAAGGCGCTGACCCGCCAGGCCCAGATCAGGTTGCCCAGGCCAAACCAGCCATAGACCATCTGCCGCGTGCGCCAGGCCACCAGCAGGGCCAGGGCCCCCAGCGTGGCGCTGGTGCTGGTGAGCACCCAGGCGCCGCGCACCTGCAGGTTCATGGCCCATTCATACATGGGCTCGAGCCCGGCGGCCGGCCCCACCCAGACGCTGGACAGCCCTGCCTCGCGGCGAGGTTCGCCGATCACGTCGATCACCAGCTCGTTGTCCGTGGCGCGGACCAGGTGGCGTGGCAGCCGCAGCAGGTGGGGCTCCTGACCGTAGTTCGGCAAGGGCCGACGCAGCTCGCCGACGGACAGGACGGGTTCCCCATTGAACTGCACCCGAAAGACATTGCCGACACGGCGCAGGAACAGGGCCGGTTGCTCCGTGGCCAGGGCGTCGTCCGGCAGCGCGATGCGGTAGCTGGCGCGGCCGTCCCGCGAAGGCGCCGTGTGCTCCCAGGCATCGGGCAGGCTCACCGTCTTGGTGGGAGCACCGGGCTGGGTGTGATCGGTCAGGACGGCCTCGGTGAGGCGCTGCACCCTGGGTTCGGGCGTCGAGGCGGACAGCCCACCGGCCACAGCGGCAGCCACAGCCAGGCAAGCCAGGCCGCACAGCCAGCGGCGCTGCCCAGGCTGCATGGCTCAGCTCGTCAGACCCAGCATGGATCGCTGGCCGACTTGCAGCTTGGCGTACACCGCGCGCACATGCGTGGCCACGGTGTGGGCCGACATCATCAGGCGCTCCCCCACCTCCTCGGCCAGATAGCCCTGGGCCACCAGGCGCAGCACGGCATGCTCGGGACGGCTGAGCTGGGGTTCCTCGGTCACCTGTCCATCAAAACCCGAGGGGCTGGCCTCGGGGCCGGCCGCGAAGCGCTTGAGCAGGTAGCGGGCGATGGCCGGCGAGATGGGCGATTCACCGTCGGCGGCGCGCTGCACCGCATGGATGAGGTCGCGGTCGGCGCACCCCTTGAGGAAGTAGCCATCGGCACCGGCCTCGATCGCATGGATCACCTTGGCCTCGTCACCAAACACGGAATAGACGAGGATGTGCGGCCGCCACGGGCCTGAAATCTGGCTGATCTCGCGGATCAGGTCGGTGCCGTCGCCGTCCGGGAGACCCAGGTCGGACAGCAACACTTGCGGGCATCGTGAGGGAAGTTCCTCGCGCGCCACCGCCAGGCGGTCGGCATGGCCCACGCACTCGATGCCGTCGGCCTGGGCGAGGGCATCGAGCACATGGCGTGCGAGCAGAGGGTCGTCCTCGACCAGGTAGACGGTCAGCACAGGGAGTTCGGCTTGGGACAAGGGTCATCGATGGTACTGAACGAGTTCCCTGCGCCGCAGCCCCGCGGTTGGGGGGCGGTGCTGCGACAATCGCAACATGGCTGCCCCTTCCGCCCCCCTGACCGAAGCCGATCTCGACCGGCTGGAACAACTCCTGTCCTCGATGGCCGAGCGCGACGAGGCCGTGCCCGACCTCGAACAGCTCGACGGCTTCCTCACCGCCCTGGCCTGCGGGCCGCGGCGCATGACGCTCGAGGACGCATTGCCGGCCTTGCTCGGCGAAACGCCGGCCTTTGCCGACCTGGCGCAGCGCCAGGCCTTTCTCGATCTGGCGGGTCGTCGCGCCAGCGAAGTCCTGCGCGCCATCGATGCGCCGGTCCAGCGCCTGGACGACGAACGCGCCCTGAGCCCCCTGCTCACGGACTGGGAGGCCGTGCGCGAACACACCCCGCAAGCCGAGCGCGGCGCCCCCGAAGACTGGCCTCGCCTGGGCGCCGTCTGGGCGGGCGGCTTCCTGCAGTGTGTGGACGCCTTCGAGGACGACTGGCTGCTGGAGGCTGACGATCCTGGCAACGAATTCGTCGATGGCTGCCTGCAGCTCTTCGAGATCCTGGCCAGCGATGAGGCCGAGATGCCGCCGGAAGCCCGCGCGATGACCCCCGATGAGCGCCTCGCCGATGCGCTGTGGGCGGCTTACGACCTGCGCGACTTCTGGCGCGAGCGCGCCTCGCGCCAACCGGTGGCCACCGTGCGCAAGGCCGCCGAACCCGGCCGCAACGACCCCTGTCCCTGCGGCAGCGGAAAGAAGTACAAGAAGTGCCACGGCGCGCCCGGCGCCGCCGCCTGACGTCTCACGCAGTCCGCCGCAGCCACACCAGCCAGCCCGGCACCGGCTGGCGCTGGTCTTCGCGCAGGGCGTGCGGCTGCAGGTCGGTCACCTCGAAGCCGTGCTCGGCCGCGAGCCGCCTCAGGTAGTCTGGTGAATGGCCGTAGGTGAGGCTCGGGCGCAGCACGAAGTCACGTGAGGCATCGCCCTGCTCGGCCGAAAAGGCGAAGACGCCGCCGGGTTCGAGCACACGTCGCACGCCCGCGAACACCGGGGCCAGGTCACCGATGTAGATGAAGACATCGGCCGCCACGACGAGGTCGTAGCGTCGATCGGTCACCTGCAGCTGCGTCACGGCATCGGCCAGGAACACGTCACGGTACAGGCCGCGCTCACGCGCCTTGGCCACCATGCGTTCGGACAGGTCCACGGCATCGACGGCGCCAGCCAGCGGGGCCAGCAGCGGCGCACACAGGCCGGTGCCACAACCCAGGTCGAGCGCCTGACCGAATCGTTGCCCCTCGATCGGGCCGACCAGTCGCTGCGGCACGTCGTAGTGCAGCACCTCGACGAGGTGCTCGTCGAAGTCGTCGGCGTAGTCGTCGAAGAGGGTCTGCACATAGGCTGCCGGCGCCACCGCCGGCGGGGCCTTGCGGGCCGCCACCGAGGCCAGGAAGTAGCGCGTGGTATCCGAGTCGTCGCCCAGCGTGATCGCGCGCTCGAAAGCATCGGCCGCTTCTTCCGTGCGGCCGGCCAGCCGCAGGAGGCTGCCGCGCCGGCTCCAGGCCAAGGCACGGTTCGGGTCAAGCGCCAGGCAGCGGTCGTAGTCGGCCAGGGCTTCGTCGTGGCGATCGAGCTGCAGCAGCACTTCGCCGCGGCACAGCCAGGCCTCGGCGTCCTCGGGTTGCACGCGCACCAGTTCGTCGAAGGACTGCAGGGCGTCATCGAGGCGGCCCATACGACGGCGCACGGTGCCCAGGTTGCTCAGCGTGGAGGGGCGGCCCGGCACGAGCGTGAGCGACTCGGCGAAGGCGCGCTCGGCCTCGCCGAGGCGGCCGGCTTCCAGGTGGGCCAGGCCGTCGAAGAAGAGCGCCTTGGCGCGTTCGAAGGGGTCGCTCATGCAGGGGTCACTCCATCGGCCTTGAACATGGCCTTGATGCCGCGCACCGCCTGGCGGATGCGCGATTCGTTTTCGATGAGGGCAAAGCGCACATGGTCGTCACCGTGGTCGCCAAAGCCGATGCCCGGCGAGACGCAGACCTTGGCGCGCGCCATCAGTTGCTTGGAGAACTCCAGCGAGCCCAGCGTCCGGTAGCGCTCGGGGATGCGCGCCCAGATGTACATCGAGGCCTTGGGGGTCTCGACCGGCCAGCCCGCCTCGCGCAGGCCCTTGACCAGCACGTCGCGGCGGCGCTGGTATTGCGCGGCAATGTCCTTCACGCACTGCTGGTCGCCTTCCAGCGCGGCGATGGCCGCCACCTGCACGGGCGTGAAGCTGCCGTAGTCGTGGTAGCTCTTGATGCGGGCGAGTGCGGCCACCAGGTCGGCATTGCCCACCATGAAGCCCACGCGCCAGCCGGCCATGTTGTAGCTCTTGCTCAGCGTGAAGAACTCCACCGCCACGTCCTTGGCGCCGCTCACCTGCATGATGGAGGGTGCCTTCCAGCCGTCAAAGACGATGTCGGCATAGGCCAGGTCATGCACGACGAGGATCTCGTGCTTCTTGGCCAGCGCGATCACCCGCTCGAAGAAGTCGAGCTCCACGCATTGGGCGGTGGGGTTGCTCGGAAAACCCAGCACCATCATCTTGGGCTTGGGGTAGCTGCCGCGGATGGCGCGCTCCAGCTCGGCGAAGAAGTCCACGCCGGGCACCATGGGGACGGAGCGGATGTCGGCCCCGGCAATCACCGCGCCATAGATGTGGATGGGATAGCTCGGGTCGGGCACGAGCACCGTGTCGCCACGGTCGAGCGTGGCCAGCATCAGGTGGGCCAGGCCTTCCTTGGAGCCGATGGTGACGATGGCCTCGCGGTCGGGGTCGATGTCCACCCCGTAGCGGCCCTGGTACCAGTGGGCGATGGCCCGGCGCAGCCGCGGGATGCCCTTGGAAGCCGAGTAGCCGTGGGTGTCGGGTCGCTGGGCCACCTCGGCGAGCTTGGCCACGATGTGCGCCGGCGTGGCGCCATCGGGGTTGCCCATGCTCATGTCGATGATGTCCTCGCCGCGACGGCGGGCGGCCAGCTTGAGCTCGGCCGTGATGTTGAAGACGTAGGGAGGCAGGCGGTCGATGCGCGCAAAGCGGCGCTGACCCGGAGTGCTGGTCATGGGGAGACTTTCAACGTGAGCGCCCGGAACCGTCCGAGCGACGTGGGGCCGGCACAAGCACGCAGCCTTGCACGCATCCTAGCGCAATCTTGCGCACCCCGATCGCGGACCCGCAATGGAGCGTTGCGGATCCTGCAATGATGAGCCCGGCAGGCCAGGACATGAGCGTCCGACCCCTCGCAAACCCGCATGCGTGCTTGATGTGGGCCCCGGATGGGCCAGGCACGGTGCGTTCAAACCCACTGTGGCGGACATCGCAAACCCAGGCTTGACCCTAGGGTTTCTACCCAGTTGCGTCACGTCCGAATGGTTCACTTCGCCTGGCCCGTCGCTTCCCCCGCGACAGCCCGAGCGCCCCGGCGCCCGGAACGTCAACTCATCCCCGAGGTAGAAGACATGAAGAAATCGCTCATCGCACTTGCCGTGCTCGGCACGCTGGCCGCCACGGCCCAGGCCCAGTCCAACGTCACGCTCTACGGTCGCGTGGACCTGGGCGTCGCCCGCAACCTGGGTGACGACTACATGGTCATGCAAAACGGCTCCGGCAGCCGTCTGGGTGTGCGCGGCGTGGAAGACCTGGGCGGCGGCCTGAAGGCCCTGTTCAACATCGAGCACCGCTTCAATGCCGACACCGGCGCCGTGAACAGCACCAGCAGCTTCTGGAACGGCCGCTCGGTGGTGGGTCTGGAAGGCGGCTTCGGTCAGGTCGTGCTGGGCCGCGAGTACACGCCGGCACGCAACATCGCCAACCGTGCCGACCCCTGGGGCGGTGACACGGTGGCCCGCATGGAGCCCATCCTGTTCGGCGCCATCCTGCCCACTCGCCAGAACAACTCCATCACCTACACCTCGCCGAGCTTCAACGGCCTGCGCGCCCAGGCCCAGCTGACCATGGACGAAGTGCCCGGCAACGACAACAAGGCCTTCTATGGTCTGAACCTGAGCTACGGCGCCGGCCCGCTGTCGCTGGCCTACGGCTACGACAAGTCCGGTGTGGACGACAACACCTGGCATCTGGTCACGGCCGGCTATGACTTCGGCAGCTTCCGCCTGATCGGCGCCTACGGCCAGGGCACGCCCGAGGGCGTGGCTGCCGCTGACAAGCATCGCAGCTACATGATCGGTGCCACCGCGCCCGTGGGAGCCGGCGAAGTCAAGCTGGCCTACGGCAAGCTCGAAGCCGTCGATCCCGACCAGGATGTGTCCAGCAAATTCGCTGTCGGTTACCACTACGCCCTGTCCAAGCGCACCACGGTGTACTTCGACGTGGCCAATGACCGTGAACTGGCCGACAACAAGACCGGCTTCGACTTCGGCCTGAAGCACAACTTCTGATCGCACCTGTTGCAACTATCTCCTGGGGGTTCGCCCCCGCGAGATTTCAGGGCCCCTGTCCGCAGGGGCCCTTTTTTCATGGGGCGCCCGGCTTTCGGCTAAGGTTCGGTCCATGCTGCGCTACCACACCGTCCCTGTCACCCCCTTCCAGCAGAACTGCTCCATCGTCTGGTGCGACGACACGAAACGCGCCGCCATCATCGACCCCGGTGGCGACCTGCCGCAGCTGCTGGACGAGGTGGAGCGCCTGGGTGTGACACTGGAACAGATCTGGCTCACCCACGCCCACATCGACCATGCCGGGGCCACGGCCCAGCTGGCGCGCGAGCAGGGCCTCCCGATCATCGGCCCGCACGAGGGCGACCAGTTCTGGATCGATGCCCTGCCCCAGCAGGGCGCCATGTTCGGCTTCCCACCCAGCGAGCGCTTCACCCCCACGCGCTGGCTGCACGATGGCGACACCGTGACCGTCGGACACTGCACGCTGCAGGTGCGCCACTGCCCTGGCCACACGCCCGGCCATGTGGTGTTCTTCTCGCCCGAGGCCCGGCGCGCCTTCGTGGGCGACGTGCTCTTTGCCGGCAGCATCGGCCGCACCGACTTCCCCGGCGGCAACCACCAGGACCTGATCGACGCCATCACGCAGCGCCTGTGGCCCATGGGTGACGACGTGGTCTTCATCCCCGGCCACGGCCCCGAGAGCAGCTTCGGCCAGGAACGACGCACCAATCCTTTCGTGGGCGGAACCTGAACGAGGCCTCACAATCGGGCCCCTGTCCCGTGTGACGCGCCTCACCATGAACACCCCCGACCTGCACCGCAAGATCTTCCTCGGCCTGCTGGCGGCTGTGAGCCTGGCCTTCCTGGCCATCCTCTGGCCTTTCTACGGCGCAGTCTTCTGGGGCGCCATCCTCGCCCTGATCTTCATGCCCTTGCATCGCCGGTTGCTGGCGCGCATGCCGCGGCGGCGCAACCTGGCGGCGCTGGCCACGCTGTCGGTGTGCCTGCTGATCGTGGTCCTGCCGGTGGCGCTGATCTCGGCCTCGCTGGTGCAGGAGGCCGGCACGCTGGTGTCGAGGCTGCGTTCGGGCGACCTGAACTTCGGCAACTACCTGCAGCAGGTGCTCAGCGTGATGCCCCCCTGGGTCCTGGAGCTTCTGGAACGGGTCGGGCTGGACGACGTGAGTGCCGTGCAGGCCCGCCTGGCGACGATGGCCTCCCAACTCAGCCAGTTCGTGGCGACGCAGGCGCTGACGATCGGGCAGAACACCGTCCACTTCGTGGTGAGCCTGGGCATCCTGCTCTACCTGCTGTTCTTCCTGCTGCGTGACGGGCAGGAGCTGGCCTTGCGCATCCGGCAGGTCCTGCCCCTGGACGAAGCCCACAAGCGCGACCTGCTGGCCAAGTTCGCCACCGTCATTCGCGCCACCGTCAAGGGCAACGTCATCGTGGCCGTCACGCAGGGCGCGCTGGGTGGCCTGATCTTCTGGATCCTCGGCATCCAGGGTGCCGTGCTGTGGGCCACGCTGATGGCCTTTCTGTCTCTGCTTCCGGCTGTGGGGGCGAGCCTCATCTGGGGGCCCGTGGCGATCTACTTCCTGGCCACCGGCGCTTTGGTGCAGGCGGTGGTGCTGATCGCCTTCGGGGTGTTCGTGATCGGGCTCGTGGACAACCTGCTGCGCCCCATCCTGGTGGGCAAGGACACCAAGCTGCCCGACTACGTGGTGCTGATCTCGACGCTGGGGGGCATGTCGATCTTCGGCATCAACGGGTTTGTCATCGGCCCCTTGATCGCGGCGTTGTTCGTGGCCGTCTGGGACCTCTTCGCCGCCACCCGCGGCACGCCGCCGGACGGCGCGCCCAGCGAGGATGCGCCGCTGGCTCAGGCCGGCTCGAAGCGCCGCGGCGGCCGGGGGGCACGCTCGTAGAGCGGCAGCACCCGTGGCAGGACCGACTCGATCTCGCGGATGCGCGTCGTGCCCGCCGGGTGCGTGGACAGGAACTGCGGCGGCGCCCCTTTGCTGGCCTCCATCATCTTGTTCCACAGGCTCACACCTGCGCGAGGGTCGTAGCCGGTGCGCGCCCCCAGATCCAGCCCCACGAGATCAGCCTCGCTTTCATCCTCGCGGCTGAACTTCAAGGTGAGAAGCTGGGCTCCCATGCCCAGCACCATGTCGCCGGCACCGCCCAGCCCGAGCAGGCTGGACAGCAGGCTCGCCCCCACGCGGGTGGCCGCCGTCTTGCCCATGCGCTCGCGCGCGTGCTCCCGCAGCGCGTGGGCCATCTCATGGCCCATGATCATCGCCACCTCGTCATCGGTGAGCTTGAGCTGCTGCAAGATGCCGGTGTAGAAGGCGATCTTGCCGCCCGGCATGCAGAAGGCGTTGATCTGCTTCGAGCCGATCAGGTTGATCTCCCACTGCCATTGGCGCGACCGTGCGTTCCAGGGATGGGCATGCGGGATCATGCGATCGGCAATGAAACGCAGACGCACCACCTGGGGGTGCTGTGGTCCGGCCAGGGCCTTCTGGGCTTCGGCCTCGCGCATCATCTGGCGGTATTGCTGGGCCGCAGCCTGCTCCACCTGCTCGGCCGACACGACCCGTGCGAAGCCCGAGGTGCGTCCCACATCCACGCCTTCACGCGGGGGATTCTGCTGGGCCTGTGCAGGCACCACGGCGCCCAGGCCCGAGGACAGCAGCGCGCCGGTGAAGAGCCGGCGCCCGGGGTTGACAGGCGCCAGTCGTGCAGGCGCCGCCGCATTCACCGCGGCCATGGCCTGGCACAACGCGCAATGCGCGCGCTCGTTCAGCGAAGCATGCAGTGTGTCCATGATCGTCAGACCTCGTGTCGCTCCTGTTGTTCCAGCATCGTGCGCACGCGAAGCAGCAGCAAATAGGCCGGGAAGGACAGCCAGAAGGTCAGGAAGAAATAGGCCGCATAGCCCATCTCCTGCGCGCCGATGCCGCCCGCCCAGCCGGCCACGGCGCGGCTGAAGGCGAAGATGGACGAGAGGATCGCATACTCGGTGGTGGCCTTGGCGCGGCTGGTGATGGCCATCAGGAAGGCCAGGAAGGCCCCGGTGCCCAGGCCGCCGGTGAAGCTCTCCAGGGCGCTGGCGGCGTACACGGCCGCCTGGTGCACCAAGGGCAGGTCAACCGGCTGCACGATGCCATCGGCCCCCGGCAGCACGCGCGGCACGTACCAGGCCGCCGCGGCGTAGCCCAGGTTGGACAGCGCCTGCCACAGGCCCAGCACCCACAGGCCCTTGAAGATGCCAGCACGGTCCACGTACCAGCCCCCCACCAGCCCCCCGGCGATGGACAGCACGAGGCCGAGATTCACGCTGACCAGGCCGATCTGCTCGGCCGAAAAGCCGCTGTCCACCCAGAAGGGCTTGACCATGAAGCCCATGGCTGCATCGCCCAGCTTGAACAGCAGTATGAAAAGGATGATGCCGATCATGCCCCGGCGCGACAGCAGTTCCACCCAGGCGCCGAAGACCGGGCCGTTGCGCATCAGCTCCGCACGCGGACCGTTGGCGGCGGTGACCATCAGGCCGGCGCCGGCGAACATCAGCCCCACAGGAATGGCCCCGCGGAACCACCAGGTGTTGGCCACGGCCGCGATGTCCGTCCAGCCCAGCGTGCGCGAGAGCGGACCCAGCACCGGCCACAGCAGGCCGAGGAGCACCAGGCCCAGGGCCAGCACCCACAAGGGCTGGTCGCGCAGCAGCCGCAGTTCGGTGGCCACGCTGCCCGGCGGCGTGCCGGGGCGCTGGCCCTCGCGCGGGGCCAGCAGCACGATCAGGCCGTTGCACAGGAAAACGCCCGCCCCCAGCAGGTAGGCCATCGACCAGCCGAACCAGCCTGACACCATGAGCAGCACGCCGGCCGTCAGCATGCCCACGCGGTAGAAGCCGATGCGAAAGCCGTTGGCCAGGCCGTATTCCTTGCGGGTGAGCAACTCGATGGTGTAGCCGTCGGTGGCGATGTCGTTGGTGGCCGAGAGCATCGTGAACACCCCGATGGCCACCCACACCCAGGGACCGAAGCCCAGTTCGCTGGCGAACAGGCCCATCACCGCCGCCATGCCGAAGTTGGCGCCAGCAATCCACCAGCGGTGGCGGCGCGCCCAGTCCACCGCCGGCGCCCACAGGAACTTCACCGTCCAGGCCAGACCCAGCAGGCTGAGCAGACCGATGTCGGCCAGGCTCACGCCCTGCTGGCGGAAATGCACCGGGAAGATGTCGTAGAAGACCCCGAGCGGCAGGCCCTCGGAGAAGTAAAGCAGCGCCACCCAGAAGAGCTTGCGCTTGTAGACGGGGGTGAGCGTCTGCTCGCCGGATGCCGGCTTGGGGGTGTCGGTCATTCGCCCATTCTAGGGAGAGGCACGCCCGCCCCTGTGGGTCACAATGCGGTCCGTGGCCGACCGGCCGCACGGGCGGTCATGGTGGACCGCGGGTTCCAGCATGAAAATCGGCGCTCCCCTGTCCCTGCGTGCGTTGCTCACGATCCCCTACGTGAGCCTGGTCGTCGCCCTGGCGATGGCCATCGGCGCCCTGTCCTACCAGGCGGGACGCCAGGCCGTGGACACCGTGGCCGACCACCTGCTGCTGGAAACCGTGCACCGCATCGGCCAGGCCGTGGAGCGCCACGTGGTGGGCTCGGGCGCCGTGCTGGAGGCCGCCTTTCCCAACGGCATGGCGGCGCCCCGGTCGGTCGAGGAGGAATTCGACGCGCTGCGCACGCGCTTCTGGATCGCCACCTCCTTGCATCTCGACCCGAACAACTATGTCTATTACGGCAACCGCGAAGGCCAGTTCTTCGGCCTGTGGCGCTTCGACGAGCAGGAGGCCCAGCTGCGGCTGCGGCTCACCTCGGGCGTGCCGCGCACGCTCTACCGCTTCACGGGCATCCACGGTGAGCTGCGAGAGCCCCAGCTCGAAGAGCGGGTCTTCGAACCCCGCACCCGGCCCTGGTACCTCGCGGGGCGCGATGCATCCACCCACACCTGGACGTCGATCTACATCGACTTCCGCACCCAGAGCCTGGTGGCCACGCGCGCGCGCCGCGTGCTGCGTCCGGACGGCAGCATCGAAGGCGTGGTGGCCACCGACGTGGCGCTCAAGGGCCTGAACGACTTCGTGCGCAACCTCGACCTCACGCCCAACGGCTTCGCCTTCATCATCGAGCCCGACGGCCAGCTCATCGCGGCCTCCAACGCCCCCAACATCACGCAGGATGACGCCGGCGCGGCCGCTCGCCTGGCCGCGCGCGAGAGCGGCAACCCCTTGCTGGCGGCCACGTATGCCGAACTGAGTCCCTTGCTGGCCGACGCCAGCGCCGATGCACGGCCGCGCACGCGGCAGTTCGCGGCTCCCGACGGCCAGCTCATGCAGGCCGCCTTCTCGCGGGTGACCGACAGCGCCGGGCTGGACTGGTTCATCGTGGTGGCCGTGCCGCACAGCGACTTCATGCACGGCGTCACCGACAACGTCAAGCGCACCGTGATGCTGGGCGCCGCCGCCGCTGCCCTGGTGGTGATGGTGGGGCTGCTGATCCTGAGCTGGGTGGCGCGCGACCTGCGCCGGCTGTCACAGGCGGCGCGTGCCATCGGGGAAGGCGATCTCAACGTGCCGCTGCACATCCGGCGGCGCGACGAGATCGGCGACCTCGCGCGCAGTTTCGTCGTGATGCAGCACAAGCTGCGCACGGACCGTCTCACCGGCCTGGTCAACCGCGAAACCCTGCTGCGCCGGCTCGACGAACGCGTGGCCTTCCATCGGCGGGCCGAGGACCAGCGGCCCTTTGCCGTGCTCTTCATCGATCTCAACGGCTTCAAGGCCATCAACGACCGCCACGGCCATGACGTGGGCGACCGCGTGCTGGTGGCCCTGGGGCGCCGGCTGCGCCAGGGCATGCGCGAGGGCGACCTCGTGTCCCGCTATGCGGGCGACGAGTTCGTCGTTCTCGTCGAGCACGTGGCTCACCGCGAGGTGGCCGAGCAGGTGCGCGCCCATGTCGAGGCCCTGCTGCGCGAGCCGCCGGCCGATGACGTGGGGCTGGGCCCGAAAGCCACGCTGGACGTGGGCGGCGCCGTCGGCCTGGCCGTCTACCCCGACGATGGCCGCGACAGCGACAGCCTGCTGCAAAGCGCCGATCGGGACATGTACGAGCGCAAGCGCCGCGACCGCTGCTCCTGACGGATCAACGCCGGTTGACCAGCCAGATCCCCACCGCCACGCCGCACAGGGCCAGCGCAAGACGCAAGGTGATCGCCTCGCCCAGCAGCAACCAGCCCATCAGCAGACCGAACAGCGGGGTGAGAAAGGTGAAGGACGCCAGCCGCGTGGCCGGGTAGTGTCGGATCAGCCAGAACCACACCAGGTAGCTGGCAAACGCCACGACCACCGCCTGGAAGAACATCGAGGCCCACAGGGTCGCCG
Source organism: Caldimonas caldifontis (assembly GCF_002930615.1). Classification (GTDB taxonomy): domain Bacteria; phylum Pseudomonadota; class Gammaproteobacteria; order Burkholderiales; family Burkholderiaceae_C; genus Caldimonas; species Caldimonas caldifontis. Next base: position 108,716 of record NZ_PSNX01000003.1, read on the forward strand.
TCCAGTCGAAGGCCCACGACTCCCCGGTGAGGGGCGACAGCACCGTCAGCACCACGCCCGACACGGCGAGCTGATAGAACAGCGTCTTCTCCGGCGACGCCGTGCTCAGGCGCGTGGCACGGATGGCCAGGGTGGTGGCGCCCCACAGCAGCGCGGCCAGCACCGCCAGGGCGTCGCCCAGCCATTGCGTGGACCCGGCCGGCGCGGCCGCACCGCTGAACCCTTCACTGAACGCCAGCACCACGGCCAGGAAGCCCAGCCCCAGGCCCATCATCTGGCGCGGCGACAAGCGCTCGGAGGCGCTGATGAAGGGCATGCCGGCCGCCACCACGAAGGGCGACAGGTAGAGCAGCACCACCAGCCGCGAGGCCGCCGTGTGGCCCAGGCCGATGTAGATGCAGACGAACTCGGCCGCGAAGAGCGCCCCGGCCAGCAGCCCTGGCCCCGCCGTTCCGTCGCGCGAGAAGAGGGGGATGCCGCGCCATGAGGCCCAGGCCCACACCAGCAGCGCCGCCACACCCGAGCGCAGCGCCGCCTGCGCGATGGGCGGCATCAACGGCAGCGTGGCCTTGACGACGATCTGCTGCAGGCCCCAGAGCAGGCAGCAGCCCAGCAACAGGGTGACGGCACGGGAGTCCAGGTGGGCGCGGCGTTCAATCATCCGATGATTGTGCCGCCTTCCGGGGCGCCGTGCTCAGGCGGCGCCGGGGCGAGGGTCACCCGGCCTGCAGCCAGCGCACCAGCTCGCGCGCGCCCATCGCGCCAGACACCCGCCGTTGCTCCTGCCCCCCTTGCAGCAGGACCATCGTCGGGATGCTGCGGATGCGGTGGCGCACCGAGGTCTTGGGGTTGTCGTCGCTGTTGACCTTGGCGAAGAGCACGCGCCCCCCCAGCTCACGGGCGGCCTGCTCGAACTGCGGCGCCATCATCCGGCACGGCCCGCACCACGGTGCCCAGAAGTCCACCACCACGGGCAGCTCGGTGCGGGAGACCACTGCATCGAAGTTGGCGTCGGTCAGCACGACCGGCTCGTCGGGGGTCAGGCTGCGCTTGCACTGGCCGCACACCGGCCCATCGGCCAGGCGCTCGTCGGGCACGCGGTTGAGGGTCTGGCAATGGGGACAGGCGATGAGCATGGCAGGCTCCGGGAGTGGTCTGCCACCACAGATGGCGTTGCCTGAGGCGAGTTCAAGCCCGCCGGCCGGCTCACAGCGGCAACTCGGTGAAGTAGCGCCCGCCGTGGAAGATCAGTGGCAAGGCGCCGGGGCGCTGCTCGCACCGTTCCACCTCGCCGACGAAGATGACATGGTCACCCTCCTCGTAGCGGCTGCGGTTGAAGCATTCGAACACCGCGGCTGCGCCATCGAGCAACGGCGCCCCGCCCGCACCTTCGCGCCAGGACAGTCCGGCAAACCGGTCCACGCCCTTGGCAGCGAAGCGCTCGGCCAGGGCCATCTGTTCGGCCGCAAGGATGTGGATGGCGTAGTGGGAGCCCCGCTCGAAGGCCGGCATCGAGCCCGCCAGGCGTGACAGGCTCCACAGCACCAGCGGCGGGTTGAGCGAGACGGAATTGAAGGAATTGGCCGTGAGCCCGATGAGCCGCCCGTCGGCCGCACGGGCGGTAACGATGGTGACCCCCGTCGCAAAGCTGCCGAGCGCCTGTCGGAACTCGACCGAGGAGAAACTGGGGGCGGCGGCCCGGCGGGGTGGGTTCACGACTTCCATGATCGGCGGAGGACCCATTATTCCCCAGCCCCGCCCCATGGGAAGGGCCCATGCCCCCCCTCTTTGCGTGGGCTCAGCGCCATGCTCAGAGCGTGAGGTCGTACTCGATCGTGAGCGGCGCGTGGTCGGAGAAGCGCTGCGCCTTGTAGACGCTGGCCGCCCGTGCAGTGGCGGCCACGGCGGGGCTGGCAACGTGGTAGTCGATGCGCCACCCCACGTTGTTGGCCCAGGCCTGGCCGCGGTTGCTCCACCAGGTGTAGGCCTCGCCGGTGGTGTCGGGGTGCAGACGGCGGTACACATCCACCAGGCCGATGTCCTCGACCAGACGCGTGAACCAGGCGCGCTCCTCGGGCAGGAAGCCGCTGTTCTTCTGGTTGCTCTTCCAGTTCTTGAGATCGATTTCCTTGTGCGCGATGTTCACGTCGCCGCACAGCACGAACTCGCGCTCGGCCTTCAGGCGCTGCAGGTGGGGAAAGAATTCGTCGAGGAAGCGGAACTTGGCCTGCTGCCGCTCTTCTGAACTGGAGCCGCTGGGGAAGTAGCAGCTGATGACCGAGAACTTGCGCGAGGGCGTGTCGAAACGGGCTTCGACGTAGCGACCCTCGGCATCGAATTCGGTACTGCCGAAGCCGATCTTCACGTCGCTGGGTGCGTGGCGACTGTACAGACCCACGCCGGAATAGCCCTTCTTCTCGGCACAGTGGAACCAGCCCTGCAGGCCGTGCGGGGCGCGCATGGCGTCGGTCAGGTCGCCGTCCTGGGCCTTGAGTTCCTGCAGGCAGACGAAGTCAGCCTGCTGCTGGGCCAGCCAGTCGAAGTAGCCCTTGTTCGCCGCCGAGCGGATGCCGTTGAGGTTGGAGGAGATGATGCGCAGCATGGGCGCGAGCTTACCTCCCCCGCCCGGCGCCTGCTCAGGCGAACACCTCCGCCTGGGCCAGGCTCACGCCCTGGGCATCCTTGGCCGACACCTGCGGCGCCATGCCGGTGTCGGGCCAGTCGATGCCGAGGGCCGGGTCGTCCCAGCGGATGCAGCGCTCGGCCTGCGGAGCGTAGTAGTTCGTGGTCTTGTAGAGGAAATCGGCGCTGTCGCTGAGCACCAGGAAACCGTGCGCAAAGCCCGGCGGCACCCAGAGCTGGCGGTGGTTCTCGCCGCTGAGCTCCACACCCACCCATTGGCCGAAGCGTGGGCTGGAACGGCGCACGTCCACCGCCACGTCGAGCACGCGGCCTTGCGTGACACGCACGAGCTTGCCCTGGGCGGCCGGGTCGAGCTGGTAGTGCAGCCCGCGCAGCACCCCGCGGCTGGAACGCGAGTGGTTGTCCTGCACGAAGTCGAAATGGGTTCCGACGGCTTCGTCGAAGACGTTCTGGCGGAAGCTTTCCAGGAAGAAGCCGCGCTCGTCGCCGAAGACGCGCGGCTCGAAGATCAGCACTTCCGGCAATCGGGTGGGGGTGACCTTCATCAGAAGACCTTTTCGTTGAGCACCTGCTGAAGATACTGGCCATAGCCGCTCTTGGCCAGCGGCGCGGCCAGGGCGGCGAGCTGATCCGCGCTGATCCAGCCCTGACGCCAGGCGATTTCTTCGGGGCAGCAGATCTTGAGGCCCTGGCGCTTTTCCAGCGTCTGGATGAACTGGCTGGCCTCGATCAGGGAGTCATGCGTGCCGGTGTCGAGCCAGGCATCGCCACGGCCCAGCACCTGCACGTCCAGCTCACCGGCGTCGAGGTACACGCGGTTGAGGTCGGTGATCTCGAGCTCGCCACGCGGGCTGGGCTTGAGCGCACGCGCGCGTTCGACCACCTGGGCGTCATAGAAGTACAGGCCCGTGACCGCATAGCGGCTCTTGGGCTGCTTGGGCTTTTCTTCCAGGCTGATGGCCCGGCCGCTGGCGTCGAACTCGACCACGCCATAGCGCTCGGGGTCATGCACCGGGTAGGCAAAGACCGTGGCGCCGTCGCGCCGGCCCATCGCGGCCTTCAGGCGCGACGCCAGGTCGTGGCCGTAGAAGATGTTGTCGCCCAGCACCAGCGCGCTGGGCGCGCCGTCCAGGAAACCTTCACCGATCAGGAAGGCCTGGGCCAGGCCGTCCGGGCGGGGCTGCACCGCGTACTGCAGCGACAGGCCCCAGGCGCTGCCATCGCCCAGCAGCTGCTGGAAGCGCGGCGTGTCCTGCGGCGTGGAGATGATGAGGATCTCGCGAATGCCCGCCAGCATCAGGGCCGACAGCGGGTAGTAGATCATGGGCTTGTCGTACACCGGCAGCAGCTGCTTGCTGATCGCCAGCGTGGCCGGGTGCAGCCGGGTGCCGGAACCCCCGGCGAGGATGATGCCTTTGCGGGTGGTCATGACAACCCCCCGGCGTCCGTTCCGTCCGCCACCCCCCCGAGGGGGGCCGGGCCTGGCTTGGGGCGGCCCGGCGCGGCGGCCCGGGTCCGTGCTGTGAATTGAGGGTGTTTCATATGTTCCGCGAAAGGATTTCTGAAAGCATGCGTTCCACCCCGTGCTGCCAGGGCGGCAGGCACAGGCCGAAGGCCTCGCGCAGGCGGGTGGTGTCGAGGCGGGAATTCAAGGGTCGCCGCGCCGGCGTGGGAAACGCGGTCGTGGGCACCGGCTCGATGGCCTGCGGCGCCACACGAACGGCGTGCCCGTGCGCGCGGGCCCATTCGATGACATGGCGGGCGTAGTCGAACCAGCTCGTCTCGCCGGCCGCCACGAGGTGGTACAGGCCCGACAGCTCGGGCCGCGCCTGGGCGGTGCGCAAAGCCTGGGCGGTCACGTCGGCGATCAGCTCGGCCCCGGTGGGCGCGCCGATCTGGTCGTTCACCACGGTCAGGCGGTCGCGCTCTCCGGCCAGGCGCAGCATGGTCCTGGCGAAGTTGCCCCCACGCGCGGCATAGACCCAGCTCGTGCGGAAGATCAGGTGACGACAGCCACTCTGGGCGATGAGCTGCTCGCCTTCGAGCTTGCTGCGGCCATAGACGCTCAGGGGCGCCGTCGGGTCGTCTTCCTGCCGCGCCTGGTGGCCGCTGCCGTCGAAGACGTAGTCGGTGCTGTAGTGCACCAGCCAGGCGCCCAGGGCCGCGGCCTCGCGGGCCAGCACACCGGGCGCGGTGGCATTGAGCAGGGTGGCCAGTGCGGGCTCGCTCTCGGCCCGGTCCACCGCGGTGTGGGCCGCGGCATTGACGATCACGTCCGGGCGCACCGCCCGCACGGTGGCGGCCAGGCCATCGAGCTGCGCGAGATCGCCGCACAGCACATCATGGCCGCGTCGGTCGAGCGCCACGACCTCGCCCAGGGGGGCCAGGGCGCGCTGCAGCTCCCAGCCGACCTGGCCGTTCTTGCCCAGCAGGAGGATCTTCATGCGGCCTGCGCGTCCGCCGGCTGGTACTGTGCGGCGATCCAGTCGCGGTAGGCGCCGCTTTGCACCTGGGCGACCCACTCGGGATGGTCGAGGTACCACTGCACCGTCTTGCGGATGCCGGTGGCGAAGGTCTCGGCCGGGCGCCAGCCCAGTTCGCGCTCGATCTTGCGCGCGTCGATGGCGTAACGGCGGTCGTGGCCGGGGCGGTCCTTCACGAAGGTGATCAGGCGGCTATAGGGCCCGGCCGGGTCGGGCTTGAGCTCGTCGAGCAGGGCGCATACCGTGCGCACGATCTCGATGTTGGGCATCTCGTTCCAGCCGCCCACGTTGTAGGTCTCACCCACGCGGCCGCGCGCCAGCACGGCGCGGATGGCGCTGCAGTGGTCGGTCACGTAGAGCCAGTCGCGCACGTTGAGGCCGTCGCCATACACCGGCAGCGGCTTGCCGGCCAGGGCGTTGACGATCATCAGCGGGATGAGCTTCTCGGGGAAATGGTAGGGGCCGTAGTTGTTCGAGCAGTTGGTGGTGAGCACCGGCAGGCCGTAGGTGTGGAACCAGGCGCGCACGAGGTGGTCACTGGCCGCCTTGCTGGCCGAATACGGGCTGTTGGGCTCGTAGGGGTGGGTCTCGGTGAAGGCCGGTGCGTCGGCGCTCAGCGAGCCATAGACCTCGTCGGTGGACACATGGTGGAAGCGGAAGGCGGCCTTCTCGTCGGCGGGCAGGGCCTGCCAGTGGGCGCGGGCGGCTTCCAGCAGCGTGAAGGTGCCTTCCACATTGGTGCGGATGAAGGCACCGGGGCCATGGATGGAACGGTCCACATGGCTTTCGGCGGCGAAGTGCACGATGGCACGCGGCCGGTGGGTGGCCAGCAGGCGGTCGATCAGGGCCCGGTCGCAGATGTCGCCATGCACGAAGGTGTGGCGCGGGTCCTCGCGCAGGCTGTCGAGGTTGTGGACATTGCCCGCATAGGTGAGGGCGTCCAGGGTGATGACGGGCTCATCGCTCTGCTGGAGCCAGTCGAGCACGAAGTTGCTGCCGATGAAGCCGGCGCCGCCGGTGACGAGGATCATGGTGAAGTCCGAAACGAAGCAGGGAACCGTTCACCGGGCACCCGGTGTGCTGAGTGCCCGTATTGTGGGGGGGCACAGGCCACGCAGCCAACCTCGCCCCACCCCCATGTTGAGGGTTCTGATTCTCGCATCACTGGCTTCAGAGGCTCTTCAGCAGATCGGCACACCCGTGCTGCCTCAGCCGTCGTCGCACCAGCGGGCTGGCCACCGTGATGGCACAGCCCCGGCCCAGCCGCTGCTGGTGGGCCTGCACCAGCAGCAGCAGGCCCATCGCCTCGGCGTCGAGTTCTTCGACCGCCTGCAGGTCCAGGCGCAGGTCACATGACAGCGCCAGCGCATCCTTGCAGGCCTGGCGCAATGCCGGGACCGTGGCCGCAACGCACACGCCCCGCAGGCGCAGGGTCACCGCGCCCGCGGCAGGAGCTTCGAGGTGGGTGTCGAGTCGGCTTGCATGCCGATCGCGCCGAACCCGAGCCCACCACAGCGGCAGGACGCTGCCCCAGAGCATGGGCAGCAACGCCCGTGCATCGCCGGCATACCGGCGCCACAGCGCCGGTTCCTGCATGATGCGCCACAACCACTCGAGGCCCAGGCGGCGCCACAGCGGCGGTGCACGGCGCACCGTGCCGGCCTCGAAGTTGACCACCGCGCCCAGCGGCCCGATCACCGGCGCCATGAGGCGGTGTCGGTTGCGCTCGATCCAGGCCTGCCCCTTCTTGGCGCCCAGCGACACGACCACAAAGTCCGGTTGGGTTGCATTGATGCGCTCAATCACCGCATCGGTGCTCATGCTGTCCAGCGACCCGAAACCCGGCGAGTCGAAGCCCACGCAATGCAGCCCCCCACCCAGTGCGTTGATGCGCCGGCTGGCCGCCTCGGCCGCGCCGTCGGGCCCCCCGAAGAAGTAGGCGCGCACCGGGCGGGCTGCGTTGCCGTGGTGCAGGGCCTCGAACACGTCGGAGCCGGCCACGCGTTCGCGCAGCGGCAGGCCCAGCAGGCGGGCCAGCCACACGATGGGCATGCCGTCGGCCACGCTCAGTTCGCTGTGCAGCACCGTGCGTCGGAACTCAGGATCCTGACGGGCCGCGATCAGGAAGTTGAGATTGGGCGTGGACAACCAGCAGCGCCGGCGTTGAGCGATCGCATCGCGCACCTCCTGCAAGGTTTCGTCCAGGGTGAGTACGTCGAACGGCAGACCGAGCAGGCACACGACGCGCCGATCGAGCTGGGACAAGTCAGCGCCAGGCGTCGCGGTCGTCATGCCATGTGCGGCGCAGCGGCCTGCTCGGCATCGAGCATCCACGCCAGGGTCTCGGTCAGCGGCACGGTCGGCAACGGTCCCACAGCCGCCACGAGACGGGCCGGATTCCCCACCAGGCGGCGCACCTCGTTGGGTCTCACAAAGGCCGGGTTGACTTTCACCTCAGGGCGGAAGCCACACCGGCGCTCCAGCAGGCTCAGGATGTCCATGAGGCTGTGCCCCTGCCCGGAGCACACGTTGTAGACCTGGCCCCTGGCGGGTTGTTCGAGCAGGCGCACATAGGCTTCGACCACCGTGCGCACGTCGGAGAAGTCGCGTTCGACCTCGAGATTGCCCAGTTCGAGCACCGGGGCGCGGCGCGCGAAATGGCCGACGATCTTGGGCACCAGGAAGTGCGCGGCCTGTCCCACGCCCGTGTAGTTGAAGGGCCGCACCAGCGTGATCGGCAGCCTGTGTGTCCACAGCCGCGCCATGTGCTCCATGGCCAGCTTGCTGACGGCATAGTCGTTCGCGGGTGCCGGCGGCGTGCTTTCGTCCAGCATCCCCTCGACGGCATTGCCATAGACGTTGGCACTGCTGGCCAGCAGCACATGACGGACCGACCCGCGCCGGGCCAGCGCATCGAGCAGGCATCGGGTGCCGATCAGGTTGGTGCGATAGATCGCCTCGACGTCCCCGTGGGCGACGAAGGACACGGCCGCCAGGTGGACCACGACCTCGGGACGCTCATCGTCCAGCAGCGATGCCAACCGTCCGGCATCGAGGAGATCGCCCTCGCACAGCCTGTCCACGCCGGGCAAGGCGTTCGCCGCTGCATCCTGCACCAGACCGCACACCCGGTAGCCACGGGCCTGCAGCGCCGGGGCGAGGTAGCGGCCGGTGAATCCGGCCACCCCGGTGACAAAGGCCGTTCGCATCAGAAGGAGCGCCCGTCCCGGTTGCGGCGCAGGTCGGCCTCCACCATCATCTGGCACAGTGCCTCGAGGGTGGTGTGCGCCTCCCAGCCCAGTTCCTTCTTCGCCTTGGCAGGGTTGCCGATGAGCAGCTCCACTTCGGCCGGTCGGTAGAACTTCGGGTTCACACGTACCAGGGTCTTGCCGGTGGTCCGGTCAATGCCCACCTCGTTCTCAGCCTGCCCTTCGAAGGCCAGATCAAAGCCCGCCGCCTGAGCCGCCATCGACACGAAGTCACGAACCGTCTCGGTGCGGTTGGTGGCCAGCACATACGTGTCGGGCTTGTTGGCCTGCAGCATGCGCCACATGCCTTCCACGTACTCCTTGGCATAGCCCCAGTCGCGTTTGGCGTCGAGGTTGCCCAGCTCCAGCACATCGAGCTGGCCCAGCCGGATCTTGGCCATGCTGTCGGTGATCTTGCGCGTGACGAACTCTCGCCCGCGCAGCGGGGACTCGTGGTTGAAGAGGATGCCGCTGGCGCCGAAGATGTCATAGCTCTCGCGGTAGTTCACCGTCATCCAGTGCGCATAGCGCTTGGCCACGCCGTAGGGGCTGCGGGGGTAGAAGGGCGTGTCTTCGACCTGCGGGACGGCCTGGACCTTGCCGAACATCTCGGAGGTGCTGGCCTGGTAAAAGCGCACGCGAGGGTTGACGGTGCGGATGGCTTCCAGCAGGTGCACGGCGCCCAAGCCGGTGATCTCGCCGGTGGTGAGCGGCTGGTCGAAGGACACGCCCACGAAGCTCTGGGCTGCGAGGTTGTAGACCTCGGTGGCTTCGCTGCGCTCGAGCAGCCGGATGCTGGACGACAGGTCGGTGAGGTCGTACTCGACGAGCTGCAGCTGGGGATGAGCGACGACGCCGAGCTCTTCCAGGCGCCAGAAGTTCACCGAACTGGTGCGGCGGTAGGTGCCGTACACCCGGTAGCCTTTGCCCAGCAGCAGTTCGGTCAGGTAGGCTCCGTCCTGCCCGGTCACGCCGGTCACGATGGCTGTTTTCATGAGGTCGGAATGTCTGTCAGATAGAAGTAGGGGCGGTTATCGGCCGTAGCTGTCTTCGAAGCGCACGATGTCATCTTCGCCCAGGTAAGTCCCCGACTGCACCTCGATCATCTCCAGCGGCACCCGGCCCGGGTTGGCCAGTCGGTGGCGCTGGCCGAGCGGGATGTAGGTGGACTGGTTTTCGGACAACAGGAAGGTGCGGTCTTCGCAGGTGACTTCAGCGGTGCCGCGCACGACGATCCAGTGTTCGGCCCGGTGGTGGTGCATCTGCAGACTGAGCTGGGCACCGGGCTTGACGACGATGCGCTTGACCTGGAAGCGGTCGCCACCGTCGATCGCGTCATACCAGCCCCAGGGGCGGTAGACCTTGCGGTGCTGCAGCGCCTGCTGTTCGCCATCGCGGCGCAGGCGCTCGACGATCTTCTTGACGGACTGGGTGTGGTGCTTGTCCGCCACGAGCACCGCATCCGGGGTCTCGACCACGACGACATTGTCCAGCCCCACAGCCGCGACCAGGCGCGAGCCCGCCATCACGAGGCTGTTGCGGGTGTCTTCGAGCAAGGCCTTGCCTCGCACGACATTGCCGGCCTCGTCCTTGTCGGCCACCGACCACAGCGCATCCCAGGCCCCGACGTCCGACCAGCCGCAGCTCATCGGCACGACCACACCGGCCCCCAGGTCGGGGTGGTCGGCCAGCTTTTCCATCACGGCATAGTCGATGGAATCGGACGGGCAGGCCGCAAACGCGGCGCCGTCCACGCGCAGGAAGTCGTGGTCAGGACGCGCGGCCGCCAGTGCCTTCTCGCAGGCCGCCACGATGGTCGGGTGCAGGCGGCGCATCGCCCCCAACCAGGCGGAGGCCCGCAGCAGGAAGATGCCGGCATTCCAGAAGTATTCGCCACTGGCCACATAGGCCGCGGCCGTCGCGGCATCGGGCTTCTCGACGAAGGCCTGGATGTGGCAGGCTGCCCCGCTGTCCGTGCATCGGCCCCCGGCGCGGATGTAGCCATACCCGGTCTCCGGGCGGTCGGGCAGGATGCCGAAGGTCACGAACGCACCCTGCGCGGCGTGGACAGCGCCCTCGGTGACGGCCCGCCCGAAGGAGGCCAGGTCGCGCACCACATGGTCGGACGGCATCACCAGCAGGAGCGGGTCGCTCGCATCGGCGGTGGCCACCAGGGCGGCCAGGGTCAGGGCCGGCGCCGTGTTGCGGCCCATCGGCTCGAGCACGATGCGCGAGGCGTGCCCGATCTGCCGGAGTTGCTCGGCAATGACAAACCGGTATTCCTCGTTGGCCACCACCAGCGGCGGCAGGCTGCTGAATCCCGTCAGTCCGTCCAGCCGCCGGGCTGTCGCCTGGAGCAAGGTGTCCTGATCCACCAGGGCCAGGAGCTGCTTGGGGTGGTGTTCACGCGAGGCGGGCCACAGGCGGGTGCCCGCTCCGCCGCACAGGATGACGGGCTGGATCTGCATGGGTGGACGATACCAGGGAAGACGCGCATTGGACCGCCAACCGCCCTGGCTGTCACCCCCGCCTTCGTGGGATGCCGAGCGTCATCGACCCGTCACGCACCTCCTCAGGGCGTGGCCTCCCCCAGCAAGCGCCGGGTGTGTTCGCGGTAGTCGCTGGGCGGCATGCCGAAGCGCGACTTGAAGACGCGGCTGAAGTGGGCCAGGTTGGAGAAGCCATGGGCCAGCGCGATCTCGGTGACCGAGCGGGGGCAGGGGGCCGGGCGCAGCAGTTCGCGGCGGCAGGCTTCCAGGCGTTCGCGCAGGATGTAGCCCGCCACGCCCTCGGCTTCGTCGGAGAAGGCGTTGTAGAGATGACGGCGGCTGCAGTTGAGCGCAGCGGCGATGCTGTCCACGTTCAGCGCCGGGTCCGCCAGGCGGGCCGTCACCTGCTGCTTGATGCGCTCGCGCAGGGCTTCGCGCTGGGACATCGCACTGCCGCGGCCGGCGAGCTCGATGAGGGAGAGGTGAACGAACTGGGTGATGGCATCGCCCGCCGCGCGCGCGGCTTCGTCATGCATGCCGGGCAGTTCGCGGTAGACGCTGCGCATGGTCTCCAGCGCCAGGCGGGCCACACCGCCGCTGCCGCCCAGTCGGCGGGCCATCAGTTCGTCAAGCACCAGGCCCCGCTCGACCAGATGCGCCTTGGGCACCATCACGATGAGATGCTCCACCCGCACCGGGTTGGCCACTGCATAGGTGTCCGTGGTGTCGTAGATGCTCCATTCACCCGGCGTGACCCAGGCCAGCCGACCCTGTTGTTCAACACCGGCGCAGCCGGTGAAGGGCGCCACGATCTTGAGGTAGCCGTTGTCGCTGGCGCGGATCTTCTCGCGCGAGCGCATCACACGGTGGCGGTTGGCCTCCAGCCGCGTCAGGATGACCGCACCGGCATGGGCACTGACCATGCGGCCGTCGAAGTCGGTGTCACCATAGACATCGGACTCCAGGCCGCAGAACAGGCGGCTGATCCAATCCGACCAGAAAGGCACACGCTCGCGGGGGGCGACCTCGTCGGTGCTCATGACGGCGGTTTGCATGGTGCGGCTCCTGGGGCGGGGGACGCCCATTATTCGGGCCCCGGCCCGGCCGGAAAAGCCTATCGGAGCCATAGCCCGGGTAAATCCCCAGGGGGTGTGCACGGATCGTCAAGCGGCAGTGCATGGGCGGCAAAGCAGCCCGCGGGCAGGCTTCCTACCATCGCCCTCACAAGCTGCCGGCGCATGGACCCGGCGGCACCACCGAGAAGGAGACCGCCATGACCTCGTCCGACCGCCGCCCCTCCCGCCGCACCCCGGCCTGCGGGACTTCCCTGAGCCGGCGCAGCGCCGTGCAGGCCCTGGCCGTGGGCGCCGCCGCCCTGGCCGCCCCCGCCCTCACACGCGCCCAGTCCGGCCCCGTGCGCATCGGCTACGCCATCGCCCGCACGGGCCCCTGGACGCCCGGCGCCCAGGTCAGCCAGGAGCCCAACTACCTGCTGTGGGCCGAACAGGTCAACGCCGCGGGCGGCCTGGACGTGCGCGGCACGAAGCGCCCCATCGAGCTGATCAGCTCCGACGACCGCAGCGACATCGAGACCTGCGTGCGCTCCTACCAGAAGCTGATGGGCAGCGACAAGGTCGACCTCATCCTCCCGCCCTGGGGCAGCAACGCCAACTTCGCCGTGGCCCCGCTGGCCAACCGCATGGGCTACCCCTTCCTCGCGCCCACGGCCCTGTCGCGCCGCCTGGTGGAGATGAAGCTGCCCTACTTCTTCCTGCTGCTGCAGCAGCCTGCGCCGATGATGAATGCGCTGGTGGACATGCTCAAGGCCAACGGCGTGAAGACCGTGGCCACGATCTACATCGACGACCTCTTCGGCCTGGAGAACTACGCCGCGTTGAAGGTGGCCCTGCAGGGCACCGGCATCAGCCTGGTGGAGGACAAGAGCTATCCCGCCGGCGTGAAGGACCTCTCGCCGGTGCTGCGCTCGATCAAGGACAAGAACCCCGATGCCTTCATCGGCATCACCTACCCGCCCGACACCATCCTGGCCAGCCGCCAGAGCAAGGAGATCGGCTTCAACCCGAAGTTCTTCTATGCCTCGGTGGGCACGGCCTTCCAGCTCTACCGCAACGTGATGGGCCCGGGCGCCGAAGGGGTGCTGGGCATGGGCTCGTGGAACCCCAAGACCAGTGCCGGTGCCAAGGCCTACTTCGACGCCCATGTGGCCAAGTTCGGCGCCCAGAAGGAACCCGACCGCTGGGCCAGCGGCCATTGCTGGGCCGGGTTGCAGATCCTGCAGGCGGCCGTGGCCAAGGTGGGCCTGGACCGCAAGGCCATCCGCGACTACGTGGCGGGCACCGAGCACGACACCATCATCGGCAAGGTGAAGTTCACGGGCAGCGAGAACACCGCCACGCCGGGCACGGTGAGCCAGTGGCAGAAGGGCGAGTTCGAGGTGGTGTGGCCGCGCAGCATGGCCACCGCGCCGCTCATCACGCAGAAACCCGCCTGGGTCTGAGCCGCGTCCATGTCCTTCGGTGCCTGGCTTGAACTGATCGCCTCCGGTCTCATCACCGGGGGCGTCTATGCCCTGGTCGCGCTCGGCCTGAACCTGCAGTACGGGCTGATGCGCATCCTCAACATCGCGCACGGCGAGTTCCTGATGGTGGGGGCCTTCCTCACCTGGCTGATGCAGACGCAATTCAGCGTCTCGCCGCTGCTGATGGTGCCCGTGAGCTTTGCACTGCTGATGGGCGTGGGCCTGATCGTGCACCGGCTGTGGTTTCGCCCGCTCACCGCCACCTCGCCCAATCTCGATGTCTTCGAGGCGCGCGGCCTGATGGTGTGTTTTGGCCTGATGTTCCTGGTGCAGAACTTCGCCTCGCTGATCTGGGGTGGCGACCTGCGCGGCTACGACTACCTGACCCAGCCGGTGGCCATCGGCGGGGCGCAGTTTGCGGTCAACAAGCTGGTGGTCTTCGGCCTGGCGCTGTTCTTCAGCGGCGCGCTCATCGTGCTCCTGCGCACCACGCTGCTGGGCAAGGGCGTGCGCGCACTGATGCAGTCGCCCACCGGGGCGCAGCTCGTGGGCATCAACACCCAGCGGCTGCACCCGCTGATGTTCGGCATCGGCCTGGGCCTGTCGGGCGTGGCGGGGTGCCTGCTGTCGATGACCTATGCCATCACGCCCTCGATGGGCGAGCCCTACACCGTGACCGCCCTCATCGTCATCACGCTGGGTGGCTTCGGCAGCATGAGCGGGGCGCTGGCCGGCGGCTTGCTGCTGGGCGTCATCGAGGCGCTGGGCATGCACTTCACCAACCCCTCGCTGAAGTCCCTGCTGAGCTACAGCGTGTTCATCGCCGTACTGCTGTTGCGGCCGAACGGGCTGTTCAAGAAATGAACGATCGCACCCTTCTGACCCGGGATCTCCTGGTGCTCTTCGCCCTCGCGGGCTGGGCCCTGGCCATTCCCCACTACGGCAGCGAGTTCGTGCTGTCGCTCACGCTCACCTGCCTGATGTACATCGCGCTGTCGTCGAGCTGGTCGCTGTTCTGCGGCACCACGCGCTACCTCTCGCTGGCCACCGCCGCCTTCTTCGGCATCGGTGCCTACACCAGCGCGCTGGTGCTGGAGCAGTCGTCGTGGCTGTCGGCCGTGGGCCTGGGGGCGCTGATCGCCGCGGCTGTGGCGGTGGTGATGGGGGCGGCGGTGCTGCACCTGCGCGGCACCTACTTCGCCGTGCTCACCTTCGGCATGACCGAGCTGATCCGTCACGCCATCACCTACTTCGAGAAGCAGGTGACCGGCACGGTGGGCCGTGTGCTGGTGGTGGTGCCCGAGGGCGACACGGTCTACCTCACCGTGCTGGCGCTGGCGGTGCTGGCGCTGGCCACCTCCATCGTCGTGCGGCGCAGCCGCTTTGGCCTGGCCCTGGTGGGCATCGGGGCCGACGAACAGCGTGCCCAGACCCTGGGCGTGAACACCCGGCTCGTGAAGATCGGCGGCTTTGCGCTGACCGCAGCCTTCGCCGGCGCGGTGGGTGCGGCCATGTCGGTGCGATGGACCTACATCGACCCCACCACCGTCTTCAACCCCTTCATCGGCTTCCAGACCGTGCTGATCGCGCTCATCGGCGGTGCCGCCACGCTGTGGGGGCCGCTCATCGCCGCCATCGTCTTCAGCCTGCTGGCCGAAACCCTGCGCCTGCAGCTGCCACAGCTTTACATGATGTCGCTGGGCCTGCTGCTCATCCTGTGCGTGCTTTACCTGCCCGGCGGCCTGGCCTCACTGCGCTGGAGCACCTTCGGGGGCTGGTGGCGCGACAGCCGCGGATGGTGGAAGGAGCAGCGCCATGGCTGAGCTTCTGCTCGACGCCCAGGGCGTGACGGTACGCTTCGGCGGACTGGTGGCCGTTGACCAGGTCGATGCGACCTTCCACGCCGGTGAGCTGGTGGGCATCATCGGGCCCAACGGTGCGGGCAAGACCACCTTCTTCAACGCGATCTCCGGCGTGATCGCCCCCACCAGCGGACGGCTCGTGGCGCAGGGGCATGAGCTCACGGGCGCCAAGCCGCATGCCTATGCGCGGCACGGCATCGCGCGCACCTTCCAGACGCCGCGGGTGTTCGCCGAATTGCCGGTGGCCGCCAACATCGACTTCGGCCTGAAGTTTGCCGGCCGTCGCCGCACCGCCTCGTGGCTGCTGAAGGACGCGGGGAGCATCCTCAACGTGATCGGCCTGTCGGCCCAGGCCGCGCTGCCTGCCGCGGCCATCACGCCCTCGCAGCAGCGCCTGCTGGAGATCGGCATGGCGCTGGCCAGGCGGCCGCGCCTGCTGCTGCTCGACGAAGTGGCCGCCGGCCTCACCGAGGCCGAGGTGGAGAACATGGCCCAGCTCATCCGCCGACTGCGCGACGAGTTGGACCTGACCGTGGTGTGGATCGAGCACGCCGTGACCACGCTCCTGCGCCACGTCGAGTGGGTGCTGGTGCTGCACCAGGGCCGCAAGATCGCCGATGGCACGCCGGGCGAGGTGGTGCGCAACGCCGAGGTGATCGAGGCCTACCTGGGGGACGAAATGGCCGAGGCGGTGGCATGAAGAACGACATTGAACAAGCCCTGGGCGCCGGCCACAGACTGGCGCACCTGAAGGTCAAGGGCCTGAGCGCCGGCTATGGCGGTTTCCTGGTGCTGCGCGACCTGAAACTCGAAGCCAGACCCGGCCTCACCGTGATCCTGGGCCCCAACGGCGCGGGCAAGACCACGCTGCTCAAGGCCATCGCCGGGCTCATCCCCCGCGCGGGCGAGGTGCTGCTCGACGACGAAGCCCTGCCGACGGAGAAGCCCGACGAGATCGTGCGCCGCGGCCTGAGCCTGGTGCCCGAGGGCCGCCAGCTCTTTGCCCAGATGACGGTCACCGAGAACCTCGAGCTGGGTGGCTGGCTGGTGGACAAGGCCGAGCGGGCGCGCCGCCTGGCCCAGGCCTTCAAGGACTTCCCCAAGCTCGCAGAACGGGCCCAGCAACTGGCCGGCACGATGAGTGGCGGCGAGCAGCAGATGGTGGCCGTGGCGCGCGCGATGATGAGCGCCCCCCGCCTGCTGATGCTCGACGAACCATCGCTGGGCCTCGCACCACGCATGGTCGATGAACTCCTGGCCATCGCCCGTCGCATCGCCGATGCCGGCACCACGGTGCTGATGGTCGAACAGAACGTGCGCAAGGCCCTGGCGGTGGCCGACCGGGGCTATGTGCTCGAACGTGGCGTGCTCGTGGCCAGCGGCCCGGCCACGCTGCTGTCGCGCTCCACGGTGATCCGCCAGGCCTATCTGGGCGCCCCCTCGGGCGCTGCCTCCTCTTCCTCATCCTCTTCCACCGACACGAAGGAGAAGTCCATGTCCGACCTGTCCATGCTCATCAACGGCCTGGCCGTTTCCGCCGAAAAGGGCGCCACCTTCGAACGTCGCAACCCGCTCGACGGCAGCGTGGCCACGCGCGCCCCTGCGGCCAGCACCGCCGACGCGGTGGCTGCGGTGGAGGCCGCCGCCGAAGCCTTCAAGACCTGGAGCCAGACGGGCCCCGGCGAACGCCGCGCCCTGCTGCTCAAGGCCGCCGACGCGCTGGAGGCCAAGACGCCGAAGTTCGTGGAAGCCGTGCCGGCCGAGACCGGCGCCACCGGCATGTGGGCCGGCTTCAACGTCTTCCTGGCCGCCGGCATGTTGCGCGAGGCCGCCGCCCTCACCACGCAGATCGCCGGCGAGGTGATCCCCTCCGACGTGCCCGGCTCGCTGGCCATGGGCGTGCGCCAGCCCGCCGGCGTGGTGCTGGGCATCGCCCCGTGGAACGCCCCCGTCATCCTGGGTGTGCGCGCCATCGCCACACCGCTGGCCTGCGGCAACACCGTCATCCTCAAGGGCTCCGAGAACTGCCCGCGCACCCACCAGCTCATCGTCGAGGCGCTGCAGGACGCCGGCTTCCCGCCGGGTGTGGTGAACTACATCACCAATGCCCCCGCCGATGCCGGCGCCGTGGTGGAAGCTATGGTCGCCCACCCGGCCGTCAAGCGCGTGAACTTCACCGGCTCCACCAAGGTGGGCAAGATCATCGCGATGACCTGCGCCAAGTACCTCAAGCCGGTGGTGCTGGAACTGGGCGGCAAGGCCCCCATCGTGGTGCTCGACGATGCCGACCTGGACGATGCCGTGAACGCCACGGCCTTCGGGGCCTTTGCCAACTCCGGCCAGATCTGCATGAGCACTGAGCGCATCATCGTGGACGAGAAGATCGCCGATGCCTACATCGACAAGCTCGTCACCAAGGCGAAGGGCCTGCCGCTGGGCGACCCGCGCAAGAGCGACCCGGTGGTGCTGGGCTCGGTGATCGGCATGGGCACCGTGGAGCACTGCAACGCCCTCATCGACGATGCGCTGGCCAAGGGCGCCAAGCTGCTGTGCGGCGGCAAGGCCGAGAACACGCTGATGCCCGCCACGCTGCTCGACCGCGTGACGCCCGACATGAGGATCTACCACGAGGAGACCTTCGGCCCGGTGAAGTGCATCGTGCGCGTGAAGGGCGTGGAGGAAGCGATTACCTGCGCGAACGACAACGAATACGGCCTGTCATCGGCCGTCTTCGGCCGTGACATCGCACGCGCCCTGCAGGTGGCACGGCGCATCGAGTCGGGCATCTGCCACGTCAACGGCCCCACCGTGCACGACGAGGCCCAGATGCCCTTCGGCGGCGTGAAGGCCAGCGGCTATGGGCGCTTCGGCGGCAAGGCGGGCGTAGCGGAGTTCACCGAGCTGCGCTGGATCACGGTGCAGACCGCGCCAAGGCACTATCCGTTCTGACACATCGAGCTGCTGGTCTAGCGTGGCAAGGTTGTAAACGTTCGTAATTCCTGCAAAGGAGGGGTTGGCAGACGCTGCTGGGCCGCCATACTGCGCGCGACTTGGCGAGGCTGCGTGCCAGGGCAGGGTGATGGAGTCCTTCACTGCAAACGACCGCAGCGCATGCCGGGTCGTACAAGCAGATCAAATTCAGGAAGGAACTCGTCGTGAATGCCGCAGCCCCTGCTGCCACCCCCCTCATCTGCGAAACCCCCTGTGAAACCTGCGCCAAGGAGGGCCTACCCCTGCTGCTGGCGCGCTATGCCCTGATGCCTGCGGACGCACAGGCGCCCCGGGTCTCGGGGCACCTGGCGCCGCCGGAGCTCACGCAGGTGAGCCTGGGCGCCTCGGCTCACTACGGGCTGCGCCTGCTGCGCAGCGGCTATGTCTATGTCTACGACGAAGCCCGCAAGCGCTGGGACGAATACTTCGTCACCGCCGACGGCTTCCTCACCAAGCTGCCTGAGCGCATCCGGGCGTTCAAGGTGCGGCACAACATCGCCACACACTTTCGCTGTGCGCGCAACGGTGCGGCGCCCCTGGCCGGCGTCATCACCATCCGCAACCCCAGGCACGCCACCAAGGTGTGGATCGGCTTCAGCGACGTGCAATGGACCGATGCGGTGCTCAACCAACACGACGACGCGGCCGTGCGCCAGCGGCACATGACCTGCATCACCGTGAGCGGCGGCAGGGTCGAGCCACAGGCCCGCACCGCACCCATCGAGCAAGTGGGGCAATGGTTGCCCGAGTTCCAACTGGGCGCGCAAGCCGGGCAGCAGCGTTTCGGCCCGTGGTGCCCACACCCCTTCAGCAGCCGCCATGCCGCAGCGCAGGCCTTCTTGCAGGCGGTTCAGCAAGCCCGCCCCCAAGGTGGCGCGGCCATTGTGGCGCTGCATGACCCGGTGGGTTTGGCCATGGAGATCGCTGCCCTGGCCGAAGCCCGCAAGCTGATCTACATGAGCCGGTCCGACGTCGAGAAACCTCACTTTGCAGCCAGCGCCATCGTCAATCTGGAGCAGCAACTCAAGGAGCAGGCCAAGCTCAGCGAAATCATCGCTGGCGAAGCACTGGCCCAGGATGAGGAGCGACGCATGGAACTGCCGGTGGGCACCATGGCGGCGATGATGGAGCCTCCCGGCAACCCGAGAGCCGCGGCCCTGTTGCGCCGCCACACGGTGGATGGCTTGAATACGGTCGCACAAAGGGCGTGGCGACGCTATACCCACGATCATCGCGATCTGCCGCGTTTTGACCCGGCCGCTGCTCGAGACTGGCTGCAGCAGCACCACCGTGCCTTCGAGGCCTATGACAAAGATCATATTGCCCCGTTGGCCCAGGCCCACGCCGCGTGGATGCAGCACGGGCTGATGCAAGGCGCGATGGCCTGCAACTACGACGCTGCCGATATTCATAGTGGTTTGGCCTACACGGCTGCCGTGGGCCTGATGATGCGCTACACCAGCGACAAGCAGCCCAGCTTCGAGCTGTACCTGCGATGGCTGCGTGAGGGAGACGCCAGCGCGGCATCCAACCTCGTGATGCGCGCGCTGGCTTTCAACCAGGAGGAACTGGCCCGCGCTGTGAACCAGGCCGATGCCAGCGGCGCGAGCGATCTGCGCCTCTACCCCACCGACGCGGTGGCCAGCGCGTTCTCGTCCATGCTGGACAAGCTACCCGACAGCGCCAAGGCCCACCTGGGGGCGGTCATGGACGGGCTCAGCGGGGCTGCCTTGCGGTACTGGAAAGACTTCGATGAAGGACGTGCCAGCGGCAAGGCGGCCACGGCCATGGCGGCTGCCAGCGGCCAGCGCTTTGTGCGGGTGCCGGTGGCCGGCCGGCGCGACCAGTTCGTGCAGCTCATCATCGAGCAGCTCTACGCCATCGACCCGAGCCTGAAGGCCCGGCCGAATCAAGTGGGCCGGGCCGTGGCGGCGCAGCTCAGGCTCCTGCAGGTGGAAGGCGTTCCCTTGGAGGGCTCACGGCGCCAGGGCTGGTATGCCTTGATCGACCGGCAGGCGGTACAGTCTGCGGCGGCCAAGGGGCACAGCGGCAACGCCTTGGCCCAGCAGGTGGCCCAGGCGCTGCGCAGCCCGGCGCAACTCAAGGCCATCGACATGGCGCGTGCCCAGTCAGCCTTGTCGCGCGCAAGCCTGGCCGCCGGTGTCCTGGGCGGGGTGCTGATGGCCTTCAACTACAGCAAGCTGGTGGAAGACGCCTTCCAGGGCATGCGCCACGAACGGCCCGAGGCACGCACCCGGCTGGCTCTGGCCACGCTGGCGATCGCGGGCTTTGCGATCGAGAGCCTGGGGCAGGCCACAGCAGGAACCCGGCTGGGCAATGCGTTGGGGCTGGGGCAGTCCGTCGTGCCTGAGAAGTTGAAGCTGCTCGGCCGCCGCCTTGGGCTTGGGGCGGGAATATTGATGGGGGTGGTGGACTTGATGTGCGCGGGCAGCGAGTTCGATAGGGGTGACACGTCCCTTGGCTGGATGTACATTGCCTCAGGTTTTCTGGGCATCACTGCATCCATAGGCCTGTACCTTGCTGTGGGAGTGGCCGGACTTCCTGTTGTGGGGTGGGTCATCCTGATCGGGATGCTGGTGGCGCTGGGTATCCTGGCCTTCTTCATCGAAGACGCGAAGGACAACAAGTTGCAGGCCTGGCTGAGGCGTTGCCACTTTGGGATCGGTGCAGACAAGTATCCGGATGCGCGCACGCAGCTTGAAGAGTACGGCGTGGCGCTGGGCACGGCGGGTTGAGGAGCTGTCGATGCCTTTGATCAAGAATGTGATCCATCGTTTCCACGTGAAGCGCCCGCTCACCGCGCGCGAGCGCGAGCTGCGTCTGGACATTCGCAAACCGGCGGGTGATGCCCCGCACTACCAGTTGTCGCTGATCCGCCTGAACTCGACCTTTGTCGAATGCGTGGACAAGTGGTATGCGGAGAGAGGGTTTGGGGCGATGTTCGGAGCGGCTGCCTTTTCGGCCGTTGCTTTCGGTATGTGGGTCCTTGTTACCAACATCTTCAAACATTGGCACCCGATTGGCTTGTTCTTTCTTCTCGTGTTTCCAGTGCTTTTGGCTGTCACGGCTTACATCTTCCTCTGCGACGCCTTCACCTACACCCACTACCCGATCCGGTTCAACCGCAAGAACCGTCAGGTGTACGCCTTCCGTCCTGACGGCACGGTGCTCAAGGCACCGTGGGATCGGGTGTACTGGACGATCCTGGGCCATGCGAACCCGCTGGGCTGGCTCAACGTGGCGGGCCATGTGATGGATGAATCGGGCAAGACGGTGCTCGAGACGTTCGCATTGAGTGTGAACTCCACGAGCAAGCAGGGCGAGGTGAAGTTGCGCAACCACTTCGAGTTCTTCCGGCTGTACATGCAGGAGGGACCGGCTGTGGCCTTGCAGAGGATCCAACCAGTGCCGCTGATCATGCTGCCGCCCATTGATCGTCAAAAGGAGTCATGGGCATTTGGGTGGGAGCGCATCACGCTGACCCTGAATGGCTCGCCCTTGCTCCAGATCCTGGCGCAGGTGTTCTTCTTGCCCGAGAGCCTGTTCCGCTGGATCGTGATGCGCACCAGCAAGATCCCGCAGTGGCCGCAGTGGGTGGAAGACGAGTGCCGCATCGAGCCCGATGACCCGTGGCGGCGCGAGCCGGGGTATCGGGATGAAGAGGCGATTGCGGCCATGCAGGCGACCGCTGGGGCGCGGCGCAATGGCTGAAGACTGACGGCGGCAAGGCAGGCGTGGCGGAGTTCACCGAGCTGCGCTGGATCACGGTGCAGACCGCGCCGCGCCACTACCCCTTCTGAGCGTGGTCATTGCGGCTGGAAGCCCGTCTTGCGGATGATCTCGGCCCAGACCTGGCGGTAGGCCGCCTCGCGCTGGGTCAGCTGGGCGCCGCTCATGAAGGCCACGTCCAGGCCCCAGCCGGTGAGGCGCTGCTTCACCTCGGGCTCGGCGATCACCTTGGCCAGGGCCTGGGCGAACTGGTCGAGCGTCGGCTGGGGCGTGCCGGCCGGCGCGAAGATGCCGTAGTAGGGCAGGTCTTCCAGGCCCTTGAGGCCCAGTTCCGAGAAGGTGGGCACGTCGGGCAGCACGGCCTGGCGCTGGCCGCCCAGCACGGCCACCACACGCAGCTTGCCGGCCTTGTGGTGCTCGATGAAGTCGGGCACCGAGCCCGTGCCCGCGGCAATCTGGTTGCCCAGCATGTCGCCGATCATCGGCGCGCTGCCACGGTAGGGCACCGGTACGAGGTCGAGCCCGTAGCGCTCGCCCATCACCTTGACCAGGAACTCGGGCGTGGACGCCGGTGCGGGCACGCCGATGGTGGCCTTGCCCTGGCCCTGCGACTTCACCCAGGCCACATACTCGTCCACGCTCTTGGCCGGCGTGCCGGCCGACAGCGCAAAGGCGTTCACGAAAGTGGCAAAGCCGGCCACCGGCACGAAGTCGCGGGCCGAGTCGTAGCCGGGGTTCTTCACCACCATCGGCAGGATGGTGATGGTGTGGTCGTGCGAGATGAAGAAGGTGCTGCCATCGGCCGGTGACGCCTTGAGCGTCTGCGCGGCGATCTGGCCGCCGGCACCGGGCTTGTTCTCGACCAGCACCTGGCGGCCGCCCAGGTGTTCTTTCAGGCGATCGGCGAGGGTGCGGGCGATGGCATCGGTGCCCCCGCCGGCGGGAAAGCCCACCAGCAGCCGGATGGGCTGTGGCGACTGGGCCTGGGCCACACCGGCCGCGGCGAGCGCGGCCACGGACAGGGCCGCCAGGACCCGGCGGCGTACAGGCGCGAAGGAGAAGGCGAATGGCATGCGGGACTCCGGCAGGGGGTGGTGGGGACCACCCACTGTAAGAGATCACCGCATGAATTTGCCATCCGGGCCGACGATGGTGATCTCCACCCAGTTCGTGCCGTGGTGGTTGGTGGGGCTGAAGTTGAGCTGGATGCCGCCCAGGTCGAAATTGCGGATGCCCTGGATCGTGCGGATGAGGTTGTCCGAGGTGATGGCGGGCGCCGAGCGCCGCAGGGCCTCGATGAGGAAACGCGCCCCCAGATAGCCGCCATAGCTGTTGTAGTTGACGGCCACGTCGGCCGCGGCGGCCTCGCGGTTGAAGTCGCGCGCCATCGGGTGCACCTGGCGCCAGGGGAAGGGCACGATCTGGGTCATGGCCAGGCCCCGGGCATCGCCCCCCAGGGCCGGCACGGCGCTCGCGGCCACCGAGAGGGTGTAGATCGGCACGTTCAACCCGGCCTTGGCCGCCTTCACGAAACCCACCACCGACGGCCCCACGGCGATCAGCAGCACCGCCTGGGGCCGGGCCTGGGCGATGGTGCCCACGGCCTGGGCCGAGGTACTGCCATCCACCGCCAGCGGGGCCGAGGCCACCAGCGTGGCGCCCAGCTCCTTGGCCGTGGCTTCCACCACCGGCATCATCAGCTTGCCGAACTCGTTGTCCTGGAAGGCCACGCCCACCTTGTCCATCTTCAGCGTGACGAGTGTGCGCAACTGGTGTTCCACCTCGTCCTTGAAGCTGGCCTGGGTGGTGAACATGGTGGGGTGAGGACGCAGGCGCAGCACATGCGCGCCGGTGTACACGCCCACCAGCGGCATGCGCTTCTCGGCGATGTAGGGCAGGATGGCCGCCACCCCGGCCGTGCTGCCCAGGCCGGTGAGGGCCACCACCTTTTCCTGCTCGACCAGCTGGCGCACGTTTTCGACGGTGCGCTGGGTGTCGTAGGCGTCATCGAGCAGCACCAGGCGGATGCGCCGGCCGTTGATGCCGCCCTTGCGGTTGATTTCCTCGAAGGCCAGACGCTCTCCGGCCAGGGCCCCCTGGAAGGCCACGGCCACCGGGCCGCTCAGCGGTGCGCTCTGCCCCACCACGATGTCGCTGCTGTCCTGCGCCCGCCCAGGCAAAGCCCAGGCGCTGCCCACGGCGGCGGCCGCGCCCAGGATCAGTTGGCGGCGGGTGGGATGGGTCGGTGTCATAAAGGGCCTCCAGAATCGAGCGTTCGTGCACCGGGACGGCGCGGGATGACGTCCCATGTTTCAAAGTGTCACAGAAGTGCACGGGCGTTCGTATTCGGGATTGTCACCTGGGGTGTGACTTTTGCCGCCGTTTGCGCGGCTTTCGCACCCCTCCATCCAAGGGGAGGGGTTCTCCCGGGGTCGAAACTGCTCCAAATTTGTGCAGGTAAACCCCTAGTGCACCGTCGGCGGGCTTTGCCTAAAGTGCGGGCACTCGCTGCGGACCCGCCCGACGGGCCTGCACACGGCGGGGGACTGAGGAGACACAGAGAAGACGAAGAGACTCTGTGACGCACACAACGAATGTCACAATTGAAGGGCGCTGGCCACAAGCCGGCGCCCTTTGTTTTTGGGTGCCTCGCGCGCCGTCGTCCTCACCCCATGCTCGAATTCGTCGTCGTCACGCTGGCCTCGCTGCTGGCCGGCTTTGTGGACGCCATTGTCGGTGGCGGCGGCCTCATCCTGGTGCCCGCCCTGTTCGGCCTCTTTCCCGGCGCAGCCCCGGCCACGCTCTTTGGCACCAACAAGGGGGCCTCGGTCTGGGGCACGGCCTGGGCCACGCTGCAGTACAGCCGGCGCGTGACCCTGCCCTGGTCGGCCCTGCTGCCGGCCGCCGTGGCCGCACTGGCCGGCGGCTTCCTGGGGGCCTGGGCCGTCACGCAGGTGTCCGCCGAGGGCCTGCGCAAGGCCCTGCCTTTCATCCTGGGGGCCGTCTTCCTCTACACCCTGGCGAAGAAGGATCTGGGCCGCGATCACACCCGTCACCACCACGGGCGCGCCGAAGCGCTGCTCGCCTCACTGATCGGCCTGGTCGTCGGCTTCTACGACGGGTTCTTCGGCCCGGGCACCGGCAGCTTCTTCGTCTTCCTCTTCGTGCGCGTGCTGGGTTACGACTTCCTTCACGCCTCGGCCAGCGCCAAGCTGCTGAACACGGCCACCAACCTCTCGGCCCTGACGCTGTTCGCCTGGAAGGGTCACGTCTGGTGGCATTACGCCCTGGTGATGGCCGTGGCCAACGTGGTGGGCAGCCTGCTGGGCACGCGCCTGGCGCTCAAGCACGGCGCCGGCTTCGTGCGCGTCTTCTTCATCGTGGTGGTGGGCGCGCTGATCCTGAAGACGGGGTGGGACGCGTTCGGGGCCGGCTGATTTGGCCCGCCGGGCTCAGGTCTTGAACAGGTCCTGGTGTGCCTGCCGCAGCAGGTTCTTCTGCACCTTGCCCATGGTGTTGCGCGGCAGTTCGGGCTGCACGAACACGCGCTTGGGCACTTTGAAGTTGGCGATCTGGCGCTTGAGCTGCGCGATGATGGCCTCGCCATCCGGCGTGGCACCGGGCTTGGGCACCACCACGGCCACCACGGCTTCGCCGAAGTCGGGGTGGGGCACGCCAATCACCGCGGATTCGGCCACGCCGGGCATCTCGTTGATGTAGCCCTCGATCTCGGCCGGGTAGACGTTGTAGCCGCCGCTGATGATGAGGTCCTTGCTGCGGCCCACGATGGTGAGGTAGCCCTTCGCGTCGAAGCGCCCCACGTCGCCGGTCTTGAACCAGCCGTCGGGCGTGAACTCCTCCTTGGTCTTCTCCGGCATGCGCCAGTAGCCCTTGAAGACGTTGGGCCCGCGCACCTCGACGTTGCCGATTTCGCCCACCGGACAGCGCAGGCCCTTGTCATCGACCACGCGCACCTCCACGCCGGGCAGGGGCTTGCCCACGGTGCCGCCCAAGCGCTCGCCGTCCTCGGGCTTGCAGGGGTTGGAGGTGAGCATCACGGTTTCGCTCATGCCGTAGCGCTCGAGGATGGTGTGGCCGGTGCGCTCGCGGAACTCGTTGAAGGTTTCGAGCAGCAGCGGGGCCGAGCCGCTGATGAACAGGCGCATGTGGCGGCAGGTCTCGCGGCCGAAACCGGCCTCGCCCAGCAGGCGCACGTACAGCGTGGGCACGCCCATGAACACCGTGGCGCGCGGCAGCAGCTCCATCACCCGCTTCGGGTCGAACCTGGCGCACCACAGCATCTTGCTGCCGTTGATGAGCGCGCCATGCACGGCCACGAAGAGGCCATGCACATGGAAGATGGGCAGGGCGTGCACCAGCACGTCGCCGGGCCGCCAGTCCCAGTAGCTCTTGAGGGTGAGCGCGTTGCTGCGCATGTTGCCGTGCGTGAGCATGGCGCCCTTGCTGCGCCCGGTGGTGCCGCTGGTGTAGAGGATGGCGGCCAGGTCGTCCTCGCCCTTGACCGCGATCTCGTGCTCGTCGCTGTGGTGCGAGGCGCGCTCCAGCAGGGTGCCGGTGCGGTCTTCGTTGAGCGTGAACACGTGCTTCGTGCCGGCCTTGAACGCGAGCTTGCTCACCCAGCCGAAGTTCTTGCCCGTGCACACCACCACACTGGGTTCGGCATTGCCGATGAAGTAGTCGAGTTCGCTTTGCTGGTAGGCGGTGTTCAGCGGCAGGTACACGTAGCCGGCACGCAGCGTGGCGAGGTAAAGCATCAGCGCCTCGACCGACTTCTCGGTCTGCACCGCCACCCGCGCGCCCTCGGGCAGGTCGAGCGAGGCCAGCAGGTTGGCGATCATGGCCGTTCCGCGGTCGAGGTCGCGCCAGGTGTAGTACTGGCCGTCGTCGGTTTCGATGGCGGTGGCGTCAAGCTGCGTCGGGAAGGCCGCGCGCAGCGCAGCAAAGAGATTGTGGTTGTTCATGGTGTGGCGCAGGAGATCGGGGGGATCAGGATCCGGAGAAGGTCGGGTCGCGCTTGTCGATGAAGGCCATCACGCCTTCGCGATGGTCGGGGTGGGTAGCGTAGCTGAAGTGGTCGCGCCGCCAGGCGGCATCGAAAGGGCGGCCCAGCGCGATCTGGCGCATCGTGCGCTTGTTCAGGCGGGCCGCATGGGGCGCCAGCGCGGCGATGCGCCGCGCGGTGGCCGTGGCCTCGGCCGCGACGTCGGCGTCGTCCACCAGGCGCTGCACGATGCCTCGCTGCCAAGCCGTGGCGGCATCGAGCAGCCGGCCCTCCAGCAGGATCTCGGCTGCGGTGCCCGGGTCGAGCACGCGGCTGAGCACCGCCAGCTCGTCGGGCGCCATCGGGAAGCCCAGGCGGCCGATGGGGGCCCCGAAGCGCGAAGTGCGCCCGGCGATGCGGATGTCGCAGCAAGCGGCGATTTCCAGGCCGCCGCCCACGCACACGCCGTCGATCTGCGCCACCAGGGGCACCTCGCAGTCGAGCAGCGCCTGCAGGGCCGGCGCCACGATGTGCTCGTGAAAGTGCTGCAGGCTGTCCACCTCGAAGCGGAAGCCCGGCAGCTCGTCGATGTCGGCACCGGCCGCGAACACCCCCCCGGCCCCGCGCACGATCACGGCGCGCAGGCCGGGATCGCGCTGGTGCCACTGCGCAAACACCTCGCGCAGCGTTTCCCACATGCCGATGCTGATGGCGTTGAGCTTGCCCGGGTTGGCAAGCTCCACCACCTGCACGCCGGGCAGCCCGGGATGCGGGGAGACGAGGACACGGCCACTCACGAGAGGGTCAGTCCAGTTTCGCGCCGGAAGCCTTCACGACTTCTGCCCAGCGCTTGAGCTCGCTGCTGACGAACTTGCCGTAGGCGTCACCGTAGAGGTCGGGGGTTTCGGTGCCCATGTTGGTCCACATCTGCTTGAGCTCGGGGGTATTCATGACCGCCTTCATCGCGGCAGCCATCTTGTCCACGGCGTCCTTGGGCGTGCCCTTGGGGGCCCACATCCCGTACCAGGTAGAGACCACGTAGTCGGGCAGGCCGGCCTCGGCCGCTGTCGGGATGTCGGGGAAGGCCGCCGCGCGCTTGGTGGCCGCCACCGCGATGGGCTTGATGCGCCCGCCCCGGATGTGGCCCGCCGATGAGCCCAGGCCATCGAAGGCCATGTCCACCTGGCCGGCGATCAGGTCCTGCAGCATGGGGCCCGCGCCGCGGTAGGGGATGTGGGTGATGAAGGTCTTGCTCTGCAGCTTGAAGAGCTCACCGGCGAGGTGGTGCGAGGAGCCATTGCCCGCCGAGCCGTAGTTGCGCTTGCCGGGGTTGGCGCGCATGTCAGCCAGCAGCTCGGGCAGCGTGTTGGCAGCCACCTTGCCCGGGTGCACCACGATCACCTGCGGCACGTTGGACACCAGGCCCACCGGCACGAAGTCCTTTTCGATGTCGTAGTCGAGCTTGGGGTACATGGACGGGGCGATCGCGTGGTGGGCACCCCCCATGAAGAAGGTGTAGCCGTCCGGCGCAGCGCGCGAGGCAATGCCGGCGCCCAGCGTGCCGCCGGCGCCGCCCTTGTTGTCGATGAGGATCTGCTGGCCCAGGTGCTTGGTGAGGGCTGCCGAGAGCGGGCGGGCGAAGGCATCGGTGCCGCCGCCGGCCGGGAAGGGCACGATGATGGTGACGGGCTTGGTGGGCCAGCTCGCCTGGGCGAGGGCCAGGGGGGCGGCCAAGCCCGTGACGGCCAGTGCCGCCGCGGCGGCCAGGGTGCGCAGGCTCGCGCGGCGAGGCGTGCTTTTCATGGACATGTCTCCTTCTTCGTGATGGGTGTGAGGTGGGAAAACCCGTTTCTACAGCATCCGCTGCAGGGCTCGCGAGGCCACCACCTCACCATGGACAAAACGTTCGTGGTGGTCTTCGATGTGGCGTAGATCGTAGAGGTAGTTCACCATCAGGCCCAGGGCCTGTTTCAGGCCTTTGCGTGACAGATCACCGGCCCAGTTGAGCCGCTCCAGGCGCGCCCCGTTGCCCAGGTGGAACTTGGCCACCGGGTCGCCGCGCGGCGTCACCGACTCGTGCGCGAGGTAGAAGGCCGCAAGCGTGCAAAGGGCCTCGCGCAGCGGCTCGCTCGCTTTCGCCGGCTCCAGGCTGGCCAGGGCGGCCGGCTCGCCGCCGTGCTGCACCAGCGCGGCCAGGGCCTTGAGGGCTCGCTCCTTCAGCTTGGGCGCGAGATCGTCGCGCTCGCGCAGCCCCGGCGCATGCTTGTGCAGCCAGGCCGCAAAGCCCGGGATGGGCGACAGCGTGCAGAAGGTGTGCAGCTGCGGGAACTCGCGCTGCAGGTGTTCGGCCACGCGCTTGATCAGGAAGTTGCCCAGTGACACGCCCTTCAGGCCCGGCTGGCAGTTGCTGATGGAGTAGAAGGTGGCCACCTTGAACTGGCGTTCGTCGCCCTGGGGCTCGTCGCGCGCGTTGATCAGCGGGCCCACGGCGGCCGGCATGTCGGGCACCAGCGCCACTTCCACGAAGATCAGCGGTTCGCCCGGCAGCTGGGGGTGAAAGAAGGCAAAGCAGCGTCGGTCGGGCTGCAGGCGGCGGCGCAGGTCGGCCCAGCCGTCGATCTCGTGCACGGCCTCGTGCTGGATGATCTTCTCCAGCAGCTCGGCCGGCGAGCGCCAGTCCACCTGCTCCATCTGCAGGAAGCCCGGGTTGAACCACGACGACAACAGGTGCAGGAAGTCGGCCTCCACCGCCGCCAGCGCGGGCTGGTGCTTGAGCAGGTCGAGCAGGGCGCGGCGCATGCCGATGATCACGGCCGTGCCCCCGGGGGCACGGTTCAGTCGGCGCAGCAGTTCCTGGCGGGGCGGCTCGGCCGCCTGCACCAGGGCCATCAGTCGCGTCGCCTCGGGTTCCTCGGCATAGCGCTGCGCGGCGTCAAGCACGGCCTTCGGGTCGGGGCCGAACTCGGTGTCCAGCACCTTGAAGAAGGCCAGGCGTTGCTCGGCCGTGAGCCCGGCGTACAGGCCGAGCACCTCTTCGGCAATGGCCACGCTGTTGGACTCCCCGCGCTCGGACAGCAGGCGGTGGCACCCCGCCACGACCTGGTTGAGCAAGCGGGCCTGGGCCCGGGGGGAACGCTGTTCCACAGGCGCACTCGTGCGGCGCCGGGCAGGGCTGGAGCGGGACAGGAACATCATGGGCTCTCCGAAGGCGCGGGGGGAGGGGCAGGGCGGGATTCGTTGGCCCGCAGGGCCTGCAAAGCCTGGAGCTGGGCCATCAGGTGGTCGTGCATCAGACGCTCAGCGCGGTGGGCGTCGCGGCGGACCAGGGCATCGATCAGCGCCCGGTGCTCGGCGATCGATGCCTCCAGCCGGCCGGGCCAGTTGAGCTGGCGTCCGCGCAGCATGCGCATGAACTTGCGCAGCTCGTTGGTCGCACGGTCGAGCCAGCGGTTGCCTGCCAGCGCCTGCACACGGCTGTGGAAGACGTGGTTGGCCCGGTAGTAGCCGTTCACATCGTGTGCG
Source organism: Caldimonas caldifontis (assembly GCF_002930615.1). Lineage (GTDB taxonomy): Bacteria > Pseudomonadota > Gammaproteobacteria > Burkholderiales > Burkholderiaceae_C > Caldimonas > Caldimonas caldifontis. The sequence goes on from NZ_PSNX01000003.1 coordinate 139,245, forward strand.
GCGGCGTGCAGTTCCAGAGCCTCGTGCAGGCCTTGCAACTCGGCCAGTTCGGCGTCGGTGGCACGCAGCGCGGCCTCGTGCGCGCAGCGCCCCTCCAGCAAGGCCATCACCGGGAAAAGCTGGGCGGCATCGTCTTCCGACAGCTCATTCACCTGACAGCCACGGCGCGGCACCGCCGTCACCAGGCCCTCGGCCGCCAGCACCTTCAGGGCCTCCCGCAAGGGCGTGCGGCTGATGCCCCATTCGGCCGCCAGGGCCTTCTCGTCCACCCAGGCCCCGGGCGCCAGCCGGCGCTCGAAGATCAGCGTGCGCAATCGGGACGCGACCTCCTCATGCAGAGTGGTCGGGCGGATCGCGCTGTGGAGCTCACTCAGGTTGGTCATCCCGCGCTCGCGGCCGGCCCCATGCCGGCGGGTGTATCTCCACGATAGATCAAAAATCCATAATTACAAATTACGGATGAACCCTGAGTTTCAGGAAGAGCGCCCCCGGAACCGGGGGATGTGAGCGCCCGCTGCGGCCTGGATCGCCTGAAAGGGTGGGCTTATGCTGAGGGCTCCGTCCCGTGAAAGCCCCCCATGTCGCGCGAGCACCTGAATGAGCACATCACCGCCACCTACCTGAGCCTGCGCCTGGGCATCGCCCTGTTGTCCATCGCCCTGCCGGTGGCGCTGTGGTCGGTGGGCGCGCTCCTGGGCGGATTGCCCCTGCAGGCCTCGATGAGCGCCTACTACCACGCCGGCGACGGCGTCGCGCGCGACGTCTTCGTCGGCACCCTGTGCGCCGTGGCCGCCGGCCTGCACCTCTACAAGGGCATCACCTCGCTGGAGAACAATGCCCTCAACCTGGCGGCCGTGCTGCTGGTGGGTGTGGCCCTGGTGCCCATGGCCTGGGACTGCGGCAACGCCTGCCCCTCGCTGTCGCTGCACGGCAGCTTCGCAGCGGCCTTCTTCGTGGCCATTGCCTACGTGTGCATCTTCCGCGCCTCCGACACCCTGAGCCTCATCCGCGACCCGGCCCTGGCCCGGCGTTACCGCCACACCTACCAGGGCCTGGGCGTGGCGATGATCCTCGCGCCCGTGGCTGCCGGCGCCTTGGGCTGGCTGCTGGAACGGGGCTCGGGCTACCGCTGGACCCTCTTCCTCGTCGAGGCGGCGGGCGTGTGGATCTTCGCGAGCTACTGGCTCGTCAAGACCTTCGAGATGCGCCGCACCCATGCCGACACCCTCGCGGCCGAAGGGCAGCTGGCCGTGCCCGAGCACGGGGTGGGCGATGCGTTCAAGGCGCTGGCGGTGGAGGAGGTGGGGTCTGCACCGTGATGCTCATCATCAGCTGAAGCTTGTTTTGTGCATTTACAAGTTCAAGCCTTTTTCTTGACAAAACAAGATATGTCTTGTAATTTGCGCCGAACACACCATGCGGTATGGACTACCCCCTCAAGACCCTCACTCAGTTGCGCCCACAGCTGACCGCGTTGCGCAAGAAGCGTGGCCTCACACAGGCCCAATTGGGTGCTGCCATCGGCGTCACACAAGCCCGTATCGTCGAGATCGAGGCCAACCCCGGTGTTGTCAGCCTGCAGCAGATCCTGCAGATCCTGCACGCCCTGGACGCTGAACTGGTGATTCGCGAGAGCAGTTCCACTCACGGGCCGGTAGCGGCCTCCACGCCCGCACCACCGAAACGGGGGCAGTGGTGAGGTCGCGCCTCATGGCGTGGATGAACGGCCAGTTCGTCGGCACCTGGACCGTGGACCGCGGCAGCCACAGCTTCACGTATGACGAAGCCTGGTTGAGGTCGCCCCGGCGGCGCTCGCTTTCGCTGTCCCTGCCGATCACTGCCAACCGCGAAGTCCGCGGCCCCGCCGTGGCGAACTACTTCGACAACCTGCTGCCCGACAATGATCGCATTCGCGAGCGCGTGGCGCGGCGCTACCGCACCCGCTCGACGGAGCCCTTTGCGCTGCTCGAGGCCATCGGCCGCGACTGCGTCGGTGCCGTGCAGCTCCTGCCCGAGGGGATGGCGCCGCAGGGCTGGGACCGCATCGACAGCGAACCGTTGAGCGAGCTCCAGGTGGCCAACATCCTGCGCGCCGTGCCGTCCGACAAGGTGCTGGGCCAGGCAGCCGATGACGAACTCTTCCGCATCTCACTGGCCGGTGCGCAAGAGAAGACAGCATTGCTGCACGACGGCCGCCAATGGTGCCGGCCGCACGGCGCCACCCCCACGACGCACATCCTCAAGCTGCCGCTGGGCCTGGTCGGCGGTTCGCGCCGCGTGGACCTGGGCGACTCGGTCGAGAACGAATGGCTGTGCTCACGCCTGCTGCATGCGCTGGGCCTGCCGGTGGCCCTCACCGAGATGGCCCGCTTCGAGGATCAGAAAGCCCTGGTCGTCACCCGCTTCGACCGGGAACGGCAGATGTCCGAAAACGGCACCCCCTGGATCGCCCGCCTGCCCCAGGAAGACTTCTGCCAGGCCCTGGGCTACCCGCCCTCCAAAAAGTATGAGAAGGACGGCGGCCCTCGGATGGCCGACTGCCTGCGTCTGCTCGAAGGCAGTGCCGATGGCGGCGATCGCGCCTTCTTCGCACTCACGCAACTGAGCTTCTGGCTGCTGGCCGCCACCGACGGACACGCCAAGAACTATTCCATCTTCCTGGCGCCCGGCGACACCTACGTGATGACCCCGCTGTACGACGTGCTGTCGATCTTTCCCTATGTGGGCGAGGGGCCGAACCAGTTCCGCTGGCGCAAGGCCGAACTGGCCTTGGCGCTGCGCGCCAAAAACGTGCACTACGACCTGCACAACATCCAGGCGCGCCATTGGCACGGCCTGGCCATGAAGCAGGGCGGGACGCCCCTATGGCACCAGATGCTGGCGCTCACCGAGCGCCTGGAGCCGGCCCTGCAACGCGTGGAAGCTGAACTGCCGGCGGACTTTCCGCAGCGCACCTGGGCCACGATCGCCCAAGGTGTTCGCGACCAGCTGGCCCGGTTCCGTGGGGGCCTGGCGGGCCTGTCCTAGGCAGTCAGTCGATCCGCAGCGGCGCAAACCCCTTCACCAGCGCGTCGATCGCCTTCATCTGCATCAGGAAGGCCTCGAGCTTGTCCAGCGGCAGGGCGCTGGGGCCGTCGCACTTGGCCTGGTCGGGGTTGGGGTGGGCTTCCAGAAAGAGGCCGGCCAGGCCCACGGCCATGCCGGCGCGCGCCAGATCGGCCACCTGCTGGCGGCGCCCGCCCGAGGCGGCGCCGCCCGGGTCGCGCTGCTGCAGCGCATGCGTCACGTCGAAGATCACCGGCAGGTCGCCCGTGACCTTCTTCATCACGCCAAAGCCCAGCATGTCCACCACCAGGTTGTCGTAGCCGAAGCAGGTGCCGCGGTCGCACAGGATGATCTGCTCGTTGCCGGCTTCCCTGAACTTCTCGACGATGTTGAGCACCTGCGAGGGGCTCAGGAACTGAGGCTTCTTGACGTTCACCACCCGGCCCGTCTGGGCCAGCGCCACCACCAGGTCGGTCTGGCGCGCCAGGAAGGCGGGCAGCTGCAGCACGTCCACCACCTCGGCCACGGGCTTGGCCTGCCAGGGCTCATGCACGTCGGTGATCACCGGCACGCCGAACTGCGCCTTCACCGCCTCAAAGATCTTCAGGCCTTCCTCCAGCCCCGGGCCGCGATAGGAGTGGATGGACGAGCGGTTGGCCTTGTCGAAGCTGGCCTTGAACACATAGGGAATGCCCAGCTTCGTGGTGACGCGCACGTACTCCTCGCAGGCGCGCAAGGCCAGGTCGCGCGACTCGAGCACGTTGATGCCTCCGAAGAGGACAAAGGGGCCGTCGTTGCGGCAGGAGATGGACGGGGTGATGGCAACCATGGCGGTGTCTCACGGATGAAATGCAGGGCGGATTGTCTCACCGAGCCCTCCACTTCTTCGACGGTCGCATTGCCGTGGGTCGCCAGATAGACTAGACTACCAAGACTTAGCTAAGTCACCCTGCCATGCGAACCGTCAACATCCACGACGCCAAGACCCATCTGTCGCGCCTGCTCGAACAGGTGGCGCGCGGGGAGCCGTTTGTCATCGCCAAGGCCGGACGCCCCATCGCCAAGGTCGTCCCTCTGGACACCCCCGATCCCCGCCCGATACGGCGCCTGGGCTTTCTGGCCGGGCAGATCACCGTGCCCGACGACTTCGACACCCTGGGCCAGGCAGAGATCCAGCAGATGTTCTACGGCGAATGAAGCTGCTGCTCGACACCCACCTGCTCCTGTGGGCCGCCAGCGCGCCGGAGCGCCTGTCGGAGGCGGCACGCATGCTGCTGACCGCCCCCGAAAACGAGCTGTTCTTCAGTGCCGCCAGCCTCTGGGAGGTGGCCATCAAGCGCGGGCTCGGGCGCAACGACTTCCAGGTGGACCCTCGCGTCCTGCGTCGCAGCCTGCTCGACAACGGTTATCAGGAACTGCCCGTGACCAGCGAGCACGCCGTCTCGGTCGATCAGCTACCGCCCGTGCACAAGGACCCCTTCGACCGGCTCCTGGTGGCCCAGGCCACGGTGGAGGGGGTCATGCTGCTCACGTCCGACACCCAGGTGGCCCGCTACCCGGGGCCCGTGCGTCGGGTGTGATCCGTCAACCAGTTCTCCACCCGCAAACCCGGGTAGCCTGCGAAATCGGCCTCGTTGTTCGTGACCAGGGTCAGGTCGAGACTGAGGGCGTGGGCGGCGATCAGGCGATCGAGCGCGTCGCGCCGGCGGTCTTTCACGGCTGCAGCCAGCACGCCATAGCGGTGCGCCTGTGCCTCGCCAAAGGGCAGGGCGGGCAGGTACTCGAGCAGCCGCACCAGCGCCATGTCGGCTCGATCGCGCACTGCTGTATCACGCTCCACCCCATGGCGCAGCTCGGCCAGCGTCACCACGGACATCACCGCCTCACCCACCTTGAGGGAGTCAAAGCACGCCAGCAGATCGGGCGGCTGTCGCTGGATCAGATGAATGCAGATGTTGGTGTCGAGCATGAAACGCATGCTCAACGCTCCGGCAACCAGTCGCGCTCGGCCTGCTCCTGCTCACCCCGCCCTTCGGCCATGAAGCCCGGCGGAAACTCGGCCAGCACCTCGCGCAGGCCAGCCATGGTGCGACGGCGCACCGGGCGCACCACCAGCGTGTCGCCCACCCGCTCGATCTCCACGTCCTGCATGTCGGCCGGGAACGCCAGTTCCTTGGGAATGCGCAAAGCCTGCGAATTGCCGCTGCGAAAGAGCCTGGAGAACATGATGCTGCCTCGGACGGAATGTAGTATATACAGTATATACATTCGCGTCCCTGCGTGGAAAGCGCCAGGCCCCAAGCCTGTGGAAAACAACATGGCGGCCCTGAACCCTTATCATGATCACAGCCACCGACATCCATCTGCCCGCCCGCATGAAACCCTCCATCGCCCTTGCCATCCATCGGGAAGCGATCCGGCGCGTGGTGGAGGCCCATCGCGCCCGCAATGCTCGCGTTTTCGGCTCCGTCGTCCACGGCGACGATGCAGAGGGCAGCGATCTGGATATTCTGGTCGACCCCCTGCCCGAGGCAACGCTCTTCGACATTGGGGCCATCCGGCATGAACTGCTGGAACTCCTTGGCGTACCTGTCGATGTCCTGACGCCACGAGCGTTGCCTGAGAAGTTCCGCGCCAAGGTGCTCTCAGAAGCTCAACCGGTATGAGCCGAGACAAACAACGTCTGATCGACTACCTGACGCACATCCTGGACGCCATCGAGCGCATCGAGCGCTACACCACGGGTTTGAGCTTGTCGGGATTTCTGTCCGAAGCAATGGTGCAGGACGCCGTGATTCGCAACCTGGAAGTCATCGGCGAAGCCTGCCACAACATCGAGAAGCATCACACCGAGTTCGCGACAGCCCATACAGAGTTGCCTCTCGCCGTCGCCTACCAGATGCGCAATGCCGTTTCACACGGCTATTTCAACGTCGACCTCGAGATGGTGTGGGCAACGACTCGGGCAGACCTGCCCAGGCTTCACCAGCAGGTCAAGGCACTCTTGCTCGAGCAGTTGCACGGGGCCGACGAACAAGAGGCTCCATGAGCCCTCAGGCATCCCCCCCGAACAGATCGCGCGTGTAGACCTTCTCGTCCACGTCGGCCAGCTCGGGCACGCGCCGGTTGGCCACGATCACGTCGGACAGGCGCTTGAACTCGGCCAGGTCGCGGATCACGCGCGAGTTGAAGAACTGCTCGTCCTTGAGCACCGGCTCGTAGACGATCACCTCCACCCCCTTGGCCTTGAGCCGCTTCATCACGCCCTGCACGCTGCTGGCGCGGAAGTTGTCGCTCCCGGCCTTCATGATGAGGCGGTGGATGCCCACCACCTTCGGATTGCGCTTGAGGATGTCGAAGGCCACGAAGTCCTTGCGCGTGGTGTTGGCCTCGACGATGGCGTGGATCAGGTTCTGCGGCACGTCCTGGTAGTTGGCCAGCAGCTGCTTCGTGTCCTTGGGCAGGCAGTAGCCGCCGTAGCCGAAGGAAGGGTTGTTGTAGTGGCGGCCGATGCGCGGGTCCAGGCACACGCCCTCGATGATCTGGCGCGTGTCGAGCCCGTGCACCGCGGCATAGGTGTCCAGCTCGTTGAAATAGGCCACGCGCATGGCCAGGAAGGTGTTGGCGAAGAGCTTGATCGCCTCGGCCTCGGTGTTGTCGGTCAGCAGCACCGGCACGTCGGGCTTCAGCGCGCCTTCGCGCAGCAGGTCGGCAAACACCTGGCCGCGTTCGGACCGTTCGCCCACCACGATGCGCGAGGGGTGCAGGTTGTCGTACAGCGCCTTGCCTTCGCGCAGGAACTCGGGCGAGAAGATCAGGTTCGGGCTGCCCGTCTCCTGCTTCAGCCGCTCGGTGTAGCCCACGGGGATGGTGGACTTGATCACCATCACCGCCTGCGGGTTCACGGCCATCACGTCGCGCACCACCGCTTCCACCGAACGCGTGTTGAAGTAGTTGGTCTCGGGGTCGTAGTCGGTGGGCGTGGCGATCACCACGAAGTCGGCGCCTTCATAGGCCTCGCGCTTGTCGAGCGTGGCGCGCAGCTTCAGCGGCCGGGTGGCCAGGTAGTCCTCGATCTCGGCATCCACGATGGGCGAGCGCCGCGCGTTGATCATCTCCACCTTGGCCGCATCGATATCGAGCGCCACCACCTCGTGGTGCTGCGCCAGCAGGATGGCGTTGGACAGGCCGACGTAGCCGGTGCCGGCGATGGCGATCTTCTTCATGAGGCAAGTGACCCAAGAGGGGCGCCTGACGCGCCGGAACGGCGCCTATTCTCGCATTGCCCCTGTCCAGGAGGGCCGTGGGGACCAGCAACACCCCCTGAAGGGTGATTGACGCACTTTGTCACGTGGAGCGGGGCGGCAAAAGCTATGCCATGGGCTAAAGTCGCGCGAAAATCAGGCCTTCAACTTATGTTCTTGGCGGCAGCGCCTTCTTGCTCTCCCTGTCGGTCGGCGTACAGCAGTTTCCAGCTTCCTCTCCCCTCCCTCCATGCTGATCCCTGTCATCCTGTCCGGCGGAGCCGGTTCGCGCCTGTGGCCCGTCTCCCGCGAAGGCCATCCCAAGCCCTTCATGAAACTGGCTGACGGCGAAACGCTGTTGCTGAAGACCTATCGGCGTGCCGCCAGCGTGGCCACCGGGGGCGAGGTCGTCACGGTCACCAACCGCGACTACTTCTTCATGAGCAAGGACGAGTTCACGCGTGCCCACCTGGGCGATGCCCTCTCGCCCAGCTACCTCCTGGAGCCCGCCGGGCGCAATACAGCGCCCGCCGTCGCCATGGCGGCCTTTCATGTCCAGGAGCGCCACGGGGCCGATGCCGTGATGCTGATCCTGGCCGCCGACCACCTGATCGCCGATCGGGATCTGTTTGCCGGCGCCGTGCGGGACGCACACGCCCTGGCCAGCGACAACCGCCTCGTCACCTTCGGCATCGAGCCCACGGGGCCCGAAACGGGGTTCGGCTACATCGAGTGCGGCGAAGCCCAGGGCTCGGGCCGGCGTGCATTGCGGTTCGTCGAAAAGCCTTCCCTGGAGCTCGCGCGGGAGTACGTCGGCTCGGGCCGCTACCTCTGGAACTCGGGCATGTTCTGCTTCAAGGCCGGCGTGATCCTGGAGGAACTGGCCCGGCATGCCCCTGATGTGCATGCGCGGGCCCAGGCCTGCTGGGATGCGATGGCGGTGGATCGCGATGCCAAGGGCGCGATGATTGACCTGCCCGCCGAGCCGTTCGGTCAACTGCCCGACATCTCCGTCGATTACGCGGTGATGGAGCGTTCGGACCGGGTGAGTGTGGTCCCCGGCCGCTTTGGCTGGAACGACATCGGCTCATGGAACGCCATCAGCTCCCTCGTGCCGCCAGACGAACACAACAACCGCTGTGCGGGTGATGCCATCCTGGTGGACAGCCGCAACACCTTCGTCCAGAGCGAAGACCGCCTTGTGGCCGCCGTCGGTGTGGACGGCTTGATGATCGTCGACACCCCGGACGCCTTGCTGGTAGCCCGACAAGACGCCGCACAGGACGTCAAGAAGGTGGTGGCCGCGCTCAAGCTGCGCAACCACGACGCCTACAAGCTCCACCGTACGGTCGCTCGCCCCTGGGGCACCTACACCGTGCTGGAGGAGGGCCCCAACTTCAAGATCAAGCGCATCGAGGTGCGGCCCGGCGCCAGCCTGAGCCTGCAGATGCACCATCACCGCAGCGAACACTGGATCGTGGTGAGCGGCGCCGCCAAGGTGGTCAATGGCGAGCAGGACATCTTCCTGCGCACCAACGAATCCACCTTCATCCCGGCGGGCCACAAACACCGCCTGGAGAACCCGGGGAAGTTGCCGCTGGTGCTGATTGAGGTGCAAAGCGGCGACTATCTCGGCGAAGACGACATCGTGCGTTTCCAGGACGTGTACGGACGCTGCTGATGACGCTGAGCTGTTTCAAGGCCTACGACATTCGTGGGCGGCTCGGTGACGAGCTCAACGAGGACGTCGCCTACCGCATCGGCCGCGCCTACGGGCAGGTGATCCGTCCCCGGCGGATGGTGGTGGGGGGTGATGTGCGCCACACCAGCGAGTCGCTGAAACTCGCGCTCGCCCGCGGGCTGATGGACGCCGGCAGCGACGTCATCGACCTCGGCCTCACGGGCACGGAAGAGGTCTATTTCGCCACCTTCCACCTCGGCGTGGATGGCGGCATCGAGGTCACGGCCAGCCACAACCCGATCGATTACAACGGGATGAAACTCGTCCGCGAGGGTGCCCGCCCCATCAGCGGTGACACCGGGCTGCGCGACATCCAGGCCGTGGCCGAACGCGGGGAGTTCGGCCCATCGGCCCACCGTGGCACGCTCACCCGGCAATCAACGCTGCCGGCCTATGTCGACCATCTGCTGGGGTACATCGATGCCCGGTCCCTGAAGCCCCTGCGCCTGGTCGTCAACGCCGGCAACGGCGCGGCCGGCCATGTGGTCGACGCCCTGGAGCAACGCCTCGCCGGCCTGGGCGCCCCGCTGCAGTTCATCAAGATCCACCACGAGCCCAACGGCAGCTTCCCGAACGGCATTCCCAACCCGCTGCTGCCCGAAAACCGGTCGGCCACCGCCGAGGCCGTGGTCCGGCATCAGGCCGACATGGGCATCGCCTGGGATGGTGACTTCGATCGATGTTTTCTATTTGATGAGGCCGGTCAGTTCGTTGAAGGCTATTACATTGTCGGGCTGCTGGCGGCGGCTTTCCTGGCCAAGCACCCGGGGGAACGCATCGTCCACGACCCGCGCCTGACCTGGAACACCGTGGACATCGTTCGTGCTGCCGGCGGCGTCCCCGTGCAAAGCAAGACGGGCCACGCCTTCATCAAGGAGCGCATGCGGCTGGAAGATGCCGTCTATGGCGGCGAAATGAGCGCCCACCACTATTTCCGGGACTTCGCCTACTGCGACAGCGGCATGATCCCCTGGCTGCTGGTGGCCGAGCTGATGAGCCGCTCGGGTCGCGCGCTCTCGACCCTGGTGCGCGAGCGCGTCGCCGCCTACCCCTGCAGCGGCGAGCTCAATTACCGCGTGACCGACATCGCCGGGGCCCTGGAGCGTGTCATGGCACACTTCGCATCCGCGAATCCAGCCATCGACCGCACCGACGGCCTCAGCCTGGCATTCGACGAGTGGCGCTTCAACCTGCGGGGCTCGAACACCGAACCGCTGCTGCGCCTGAACGTCGAAAGCCGAGGCAACGCCCAGCTCGTCGAGCAAGGTGTGCGGTGCATTGAACAATTGCTGGTTTGATGGCGACCGGCAACGAATAGGTATTCATGTCGCTCGCTCCGAACACGAGCGCTGAAGCGCCCAAGGGCTTCAAGCGCTTTTTCTCATTTGTCCGCAGGCACCGGCTCTTTGTGGCCACGGTGCTGGTCCCCACGCTGCTGGCAGCACTCTACTATGGTGTGTTCGCCTCGGATATCTATGTTTCCGAGTCGCGGTTCATCGTGCGCAGCCCCCAGAAGCAGCAGACGGGTGGTCTGGGGGCCTTGCTGCAAGGCACCGGCTTCTCCGGGTTCGCTCGGGCGCCGGATGACGTGTACACCGTGCATGACTACATGCTATCCCGCGACGCCCTGGGTCTGCTCGACGAGAAACTCGACCTGCGGGGAGCATTCTCCAATGACCGCATCGACCGCCTGAACCGCTTCCCGTCGCTCGATTTCGACGAGAGTTTCGAGGCTCTGCACCGCTACTACCAGAAGCGCGTGGCGGTGAACCTGGACACGTTGTCGTCCATTTCCACCCTCACCGTCACGGCTTTTTCGGCGGATAAAGCGCGGCAGATGAACGAACTGCTGCTTGAAGCCGCGGAGCAGCTCGTCAACAAGCTCAACGAACGGGGCCGGCAGGATCTCATCCGGTTCGCTGCCGCCGAGGTGGCCGAAGCCGAGCGCAAGGCCAAGGAGGCCGCCCTGGCCGTGGCGGTGTTCCGCAACCAGCAGGCGGTGGTGGACCCGGAACGCCAGACCACCATCCACCTGCAGCAGATCTCCAAGCTCCAGGACGAGCTGATCCTCACCAAGACCCAGCTTGCCCAGTTGCGCGCCTTCACGCCCGACAACCCGCAACTGCCCGCCCTGCAGGTCAAGGCTCGCACGCTGCAGGGCGAGATCGATGCCGAGATCGCCAAGGTGTCCGGCGGCCGCAGCTCGCTCACCAACAAGGCTGCCGAGTTCCAGCGCCTGGCGCTGGAGCGCGAGTTTGCCGACCGCCAGCTTGCCGCGGCCCTGGTGTCGCTGGAACAGGCCCGCAACGAGGCCCAGCGCAAGCAGCTCTACCTCGAGCGCATCGTGCAGCCCAACCTCCCCGACGTGGCCACCGAACCACGCCGCCTGCGGTCCTTCCTCGCCGTGGTGGCGCTGGGCCTGGTGCTGTGGGGCATCCTCAGCATGCTGATCGCCGGCGTGCGCGAGCACCAGGACTGACCCCGGGGCCAGCATGAGCAGCGGCGCCTCCTCCTCCCTGCTGCAGTCCTGGGCCGTGCAGCGCCGGGTCATCGGCGCACTGCTGATGCGCGAGATTCTCACGCGCTACGGCCGGCACAACATCGGTTTCCTGTGGCTGTTCGTGGAGCCGATGCTGTTCACGCTGGGGGTGACGGCCTTGTGGACGATTGCCAAGGCGGCGCATGGCTCCAACCTGCCCATCGTAGCTTTTGCAATTACCGGCTATTCGTCTGTTCTGCTATGGCGCAACATGCCGGGGCGGTGCATCGGCGCTATCGAACCCAATCTGTCGCTCATGTATCACCGCAACGTCAAGGTGATGGACGTTTTCGCCGCGCGGCTGTTGCTTGAAGGGGCGGGCGCCACGATGTCCTTCATCGCCCTGTCGGTGTTCTTCACCGCCATCGGCTGGATGGACCCGCCCGAGGACATCGTCAAGGTGATGGTCGGCTGGGTCATGCTGGCCTGGTTCGGGATGTCGCTGGCCATTCTGCTTGGCTCGCTGAACGAGCGCACCGAGCTTGTCGAGAAGTTCTGGCACCCGGCCGCCTACATCATGTTCCCTCTGTCCGGCGCTGCTTTCCTGGTGGATGCCCTGCCCAAGCAGGCGCAGGAGTTTGTGCTGCTGCTCCCCATGGTGCACGGCGTCGAATACCTGCGTGAAGGCTACTTTGGTCAGTCGATCCGCGCCCATTACGATTTGGCCTACATGGCCACGGCGTGTCTTGGCTTGAGCGTGATGGGGCTCGCCGTGTTGCGCCGCATCAGCCGCGAGGTGATGCCCGAATGATCCGGCTCGACGACATCCACAAGCGCTACCACACGCGGCATGGGTCGGTGCATGTGCTCGACAGCGTGAACCTGCGTGTGCGCCCCGGCGAGAAGGTGGGCGTGCTCGGCCGCAACGGCGCGGGCAAGTCCACGCTCATCCGATTGATCAGTGGTGCAGAGCGCCCCAGCGCGGGCCGCATCGTGCGCGATATGAGCGTGTCATGGCCCTTGGCCTTTGGCGGCGCCTTCCAGGGAGCTCTCACCGGGCTGGACAACCTGCGCTTCATCTGCCGGGTCTACGGACGGGACGCCGAAGACAAGATCGAGTACGTGCAGGAATTCTCGGAACTGGGGCGTTACCTGCGCGAGCCGGTGCGCACCTATTCGGCCGGCATGCGAGCACGCCTGGCCTTTGCCATCTCGATGGTGGTGGAGTTCGACTGCTTCCTGATCGACGAGATCGTGGCCGTGGGCGACGCGCGTTTTCACGAAAAATGCCGGGTCGAGCTCTTTGAGAAGCGGGGTGATCGCGCGATGATCCTGGTTTCGCACGACCCGGGCTACGTTCGCTCCCACTGCGACCGTGCCTCGGTGCTGGTGGGAGGCCGGATGCACAACTTCGACACGGTTGACGAGGCGTATGCCTTCTATCAGGAGCACTCGTCGTGAACCGGCCTGCCTTGCCCCCTGGCACAGGCCGCACGGGAGGGGCCGGATGCTGAGCCTCATCGACAAGGCCTGGGTCGCCCCCCTGACCCTGCTGCCTGTCCCCCTGGGGCGCCAGATGGTGCGCGGCGGCGGCCGCACAGACCGCGGCGCGGCCGCGTCTCGCCAGTTGCTGATCGATGTGTCGGTCATCGTGCGGGAAGATGCCCGCACCGGCATCCAGCGGGTGGTGCGCGCCCTGCTCGCTCAACTGCTCGAGAACCCCCCGCCCGGATGGGTGGTGCGCCTGGTGCGCGCCACCAAATACCGGGGCTATCGCACCGCCCCTGCGCTGAACGGCTTGCCCTGGTCGGGGGCCGGCGCTGGGGCGCCGCTGCATGTGGGCCGGGGCGACGTCTTCCTGGGCCTGGACCTGTCCGCACACCTCGTGCCGCGGCATTTCGGACAACTGGCGCGCTGGAAGAAGCAGGGCGTGGCCCTGTATTTCATGGTCTACGACCTGCTGCCGGTCCTGCATCCACAGTGGTTCAACCCTCGCACCCAGCGCCACTTCGCCCGCTGGCTGCGCGCCGTGGCCCTGCTGGCCGATGGCGCCGTGTGCATCTCCGAGTCGGTGCGCAACGAACTGGAGAGCCACCTCGCCGAGCGCTACCACCTGCCCACCCACAGCATTGGCCTGCACCATATCCACCTGGGGGGCGACCTGCGCGCCAGCGTGCCAAGCCAGGGTCGGCCAGCCGCCTTCGACGCCTGGCTGTCGGGCCTGGGGAGTCGCCCCAGCGTCGTGATGGTGGGGACGCTGGAGCCCCGCAAGGGCCATGCGCAGGCCCTGTCGGCCTTCGAGCAGCTATGGGCCCAGGGCGAGGATGTGAACCTGATCATCGCGGGCAAGCCGGGTTGGAAGGTGGAGGACCTCCTCGCACGCATCCGCCAGCACCCCGAACTGGGCCAGCGCCTGCATTGGCTCGACCATCCCTCCGACGAAGCGCTTGAGGTTCTATACCGTCACGCCGACGGGGCCCTGATGGCCTCGCAGGCGGAAGGCTTCGGCCTGCCGCTGGTGGAGGCGGCCTGCCACGGCCGGCCCGTGCTGGCGCGCGACATCCCGGTGTTCCGGGAGGTGGGCGCCAATGCGGCGCGCTATTTCAGCGGAAACGACCCGCAGACTCTGGCGGCGGCCCTGCGCCAGTGGCTGGCTGACATGCAAACCCACGGCCGGCGCACCGGCCCTGCCATTCCCTGGCAAACCTGGTCGGACAGCGCGCGGCAACTGCTCGCGTGCCTGCCCCTGGGGATCCCTCAGCACCCATGAACATGAACCTTTCCCCTGTTTTCCCCGCCTCCCTGGCCCGGCGCGCGCTGGCCTGGGGCCTTGCAGCCGCCGCGCTGTCGGGATGCGCCACAGGCAGCTTCATTCCCACCACCGGCCCCAGCCGGTCGGAAGTGGCACAAGCCGCCAACGGCGAGACGAACGCGGCGGCCATCCAGGTGGTGCGCATCACGGACGATGTGGCGCGGCAGCTGCTGGCCCAACGCCGCCAGGGCGTGTTTGCCGAAAGCCTGGCCCAACCCAGCATCCTGCCCGGCACGGTGGCCGCGGGCGACGTGCTGGAAGTGACCGTCTGGGAAGCCCCGCCGGCGCTGCTGTTCGGCACCTCGGCCCTGGAAACCCGCACGGCGGTGCTGCCCGGCAGCCGCTCATCGGCCCTGCCCGATCAGGTGGTCAGCCGCGAGGGCACCATCAACGTACCTTTCGCCGGCACCATCCGGGCCGCCGGCCGCAGCCTGCCCGAAATCGAAGCCGAGATCGCCCGCCGCCTGGCTGGCAAGGCCAACCAGCCCCAGGTGCTGGTGCGGCTGACGGGCAATGCCAGTGCCAACGTGACCGTGGTGGGCGAAGTGGGCCAGAGCGTGCGCATGCCCATCACGCCCAAGGGCGAGCGCCTGCTGGATGCATTGGCCGCCAGCGGAGGCGTGCGGCAGCCTGTGAACAAGATCATGATCCAAGTGACGCGTGGCGAGGCCGTGCACGCCATGCCGCTGGACCTGGTGATCCGCGACCCTCGCCAGAACATTCCGCTGCAACCGGGTGACGTGGTCACGGCCCTGTTCCAACCGCTCAGTTTCACCGCCCTGGGCGCCACCGGCCGCAACGAAGAGATCCCCTTCGAAGCCACGGGCATCACCCTGGCCCAGGCTTTGGCGCGCGCCGGGGGCCTGAGCGACCAGCGTGCCGATGCCCAGGGCGTCTTCATCTTCCGCCTGGAAGCGGCCGATGCACTGAACTGGGCCACCCCCCCCGCCAACACCACGCCGGACGGTCGCGTCCCCGTGATCTACAACCTCGACCTGAAGGACCCGACCAGCTTCTTCGTGGCCCAGAGCTTCCCGGTGAACAACAAGGACGTGGTGTACGTGTCCAACGCCCCGGCCGTCGAGCTGCAGAAGTTCCTTAATATCATAACGTCAATCGCATACCCAGCGATCGGTGTTTTCCAATTGACGCGATGAAGGCAATCGCCGCTCGGTGAGATTATGTCAATCGACTCGCATATTTCTAAACGAAAGATATCTGAGTTGGTTGCGGCATTGCCCGAAATATATCAACCGATCTTTGGGCACGAGAATGAATTTCAAGATGCTCAGCGCACCTGCAGGGAACGACTAGAGCAGGTAGTCACACTCTACTCTGTTCTCTCCAACCAACTGGGCCGCGCTCTCAACGTACTCGACTTAGGTTGTGCTCAAGGATATTTTTCGCTCAGTTTGGCGGCGCTTGGTGCGAACGTTGTTGGGGTGGACTATCTCCAGGAAAATATAGATGTCTGCCAAGCCCTAGCCGAATCCACCGGCCTGAGCAATGTTCGGTTCGAAACACAAGAAGTCTCTGATCTTATATCGAAGATACAGAAAGATCAGTACGACCTAGTTCTCGGTCTCAGCGTATTTCACCACATCGCAGATAGGTCAGGTCACGACTCAGTAGTTTTACTTTTCTCTAAGCTTGCAGAATGTAGTGCTGTAGCGGTTGTCGAACTCGCCTTGGCCGAGGAGCCACTGCCTTGGGCTAAATCACTACCTAAAGATCCGCATGCAACGCTTGAACCTTTCTCTTTCATAAGACGGCTGCGTGAGACTAAAACGCACCTCTCCGATATTGAAAGGCCTCTTTTCGTATGTAGCAATCGAATGGTCATATTGAGAGATCGGGTCTTCACCTTTGAAAGGTATACCAAATCTCCTCACCCGCTGGCCAAAGATGGTCCAATGGGAACACGAAGATACTTCTTTGGAAACGGCATACTGATTAAGCAGTTCCGGATAGACGGACAACTAGCCCAGCACAATATTGAGGAGATCACCTCAGAGTTCGACTATCTAAGCCGGTACTCAGATCTTCTAGAAGACACGCCGCTGCCACTTCATTTCGAGAAAGATCATTACCATTGTGTCTTGGCTCGAGAATTAGTTGAGGGAGAACTCCTGATTGAGAGACTACTTTCAGGGGCACCAGTTTCTCCCATTGAATTGATCAGCCAAATTCTCGATCAGCTATGCGCACTCGAGCATAACGGTCTTTACCATACAGATCTACGCACCTGGAACGTAATAGTTACGGCTTCGGGTCGATACTCGCTAATAGATTTTGGGGCCATCCGCACAACCCCTCGAGATTGCGCGTGGCCATCAGATATTTTCGTCTCATTCTTCTGCTTCCTCGGTGAAGTTGCACTCAAGTCCACAGCATCTCCTACACCCCTACGAACTCCGCGTATACATTATGCGGGGCTGCCCGACCCCTTCGCCTCGGCAATTCGACGAATGTGGAGCAGCCCTCGCAGCGAGTGGTCTTTCAGTTCTTTTAGAGATATTTGGTTAAGCCTTTTGCCATGCCTTGATTCGACTGATCAACTGTCGCTCACACCATGCGAGCACAACGGGAATGCCATATGGGCGCTTGAAATTGAACTTTTTCTATCTCATCTGTTGACTCTCGTTCGCGACCATAACGAGATCCTCGCTGAGCAGCAAACTCACCTATCCAGCCTCGAAAAAACCGCTCACCGCGAGACGGAGGCGATTGCGAGAAGCGTCGAAACATTCTCCACGCACTTCACTGAAAGCATCAAAGACCAAGATCTTCGGATTAGGGCGGACGTTCACTCGTCTATTGCTGCCGTATCGGATAGCATGAATTTGAAGTTCAGCAAGGAGATGAGCGAAATAGATTTGGCCATCGAGAAGGTTAGAGAGGAAAACCAATTCAGTCGACAGCAACTTCTTGAGCGACTGTCGGAAGCTGACGGCTCGTTTTCCGCGCGACTAGATCAGATATCTGCGGACACGACTGCCATGCTACAAAGAGAGATCACTATCCTGAACGACATGATTGGCTCCGTCCGACAAAGCGTAGATGTCTCAGAAAGCCGCTTTAGGGGAGAGCTAACCAAAGTTTTGGGCGCGTATGCTGAGCTTGAAGCAAAGCTCATCAATCACCAGAAGCTCCTCTCCAACGAACTAAGTAGTATGCGCATAGTAGCACTTACTTCCGCAAGAAAGCTTCAAGCTCTGCAGTTATCATCCTCCCGATTAAGGCAACTGATCCGGGAGTGTGAACATAAGCAGAGTGCGCTAGCCGTGAGGTTAAGCGAAATGAAGCAGGAACTCTCCGCTGAGCTAAATGAGGCCGTGGAAGAAGTACGCGATAGCGTATCGGCGCTTGAGGATCGAATTTCTCAGCTAGCGTTGCCCTGGTGGAAACGCTGGCGCCGCCTGAAGTGATATGGGGGTACTCCGTACTCCTGCTTACAATTTCGCAAACAAGACTGTCATCACGTCACAAAATGAACTGCTTCTTTACGATAGTTTCGAACAATTATCTTCATTTTGCCCGCACACTTCTCAAAAGTGTCAGGAATCATTATCCATCTGCGCACCTCTATTGCGTAATCGTAGATGAAGATATGGGTTTTAGCCGGGAGCACGATTCCGAATTCACAGCCGTAAATCTGCGAGAACTCGGTCTTCCGCATGGAGATGGTTTTCTGTTTCAATACACGGTACTTGAATTAAACACCGCCGTAAAGCCTTGGGCGTTCGAGTATCTATTCAATCTGGGGCATCGCGAGGTTATATATATTGACCCGGACATATTTGTATACGCCCCTTTGGTCGAGGTAGAAAAAAGCTTCGCGTGCGACGGTGAAATTGTTCTGACACCCCATCTTACTCGCAGGCTGACCGATGATCGCTCTCCTACTGAGTTAGATATTAGGAGGGCTGGAACTTACAACTTTGGTTTTTGCGCTCTAAAGAAATCCGACAACTCCGTCGAGTTTCTCAAATGGTGGCAATCAAAGCTCGAGCGAGAGTGCATCGTGGATCCGGACAGGGGAATTTTCGTCGATCAGAGTTGGATCGATCTGGTTCCAGGACTATTCGAAAACGTCGCCATCATTAGACATGAGGGGTATAACGTTGCGTATTGGAATATAGCTCAGAGAGCCATCACCAAGGACCGGAACGGCAACTTTCTTGTTAACGACAAGTATCCGCTCGTGTTTTTCCATTTTAGCGGCTTCAACCCGAAGGAGCCGGAGCGCTTTTCAAAACATCAAAATAGATTTCGCACTCCCGACCTCAGTCTGGAAGCTCAGGAAATTATTCAAAATTACGCTCGGGCGGTCCTTGGTTGTGGATATGAAGTTTACAGCAAATGCAAGTATGGGTTTGGTAGCTTTGAGGATGGTACGCCTATTCCAGATTCACTCCGAGCCCTCTACCGTACGTCCCCTCCGGTTCGGGCCGCTATTGGTGACCATCCTTTCAGTTCCGTACATACCCTGACTTACCCATCATCCGAGTTAGGATTGACCAAAGCACAGGTTCCCATCGGTATGTACTGCATCTGGTCTGCACGGCCGGATTTGCAGGACGCGTTCCCAATAAACGAGTCTGAAGCATCTCTCGCGGAGTTCTACAACTGGTTCTCTGCTGAGTGTTTAAATATTTATCGGCGATCAGCCGATCAGCTTGGATTTTTGGGACCAAAGTCTGTCTCATCAGAGTCTTCGCACATCTCAGCAGGCGTTCGCACGCCAGTTCCAGCAACAGGATTAAGACGGCTTTCTGTGATCTACCAGCAATTGCTTAACCGCGATCCTGATCCCACCGCTGTTGAGGTTTACGCTCACCGGTGCGCGACATTGCCTGGAGCACTACGCGTATCCTGGAACGTGCTTCGCTCCAAAGAGGGTATAAGTCGCCACGTGAGCCCCCGGCAGGTCCTGAGGGCAATGCATACCCTAATCGCTGTGAAAGTGATCGACGAGCACTCAGATGCCCATATAGCTACAAGATTGGATAATAGAGCCCCACGAGGGGCGGCCCCTTCTTCTTGCAGTAACAACAGTGGCATTCGGGCAATAACTGGAATATTCGGTCATGAGGGTGACTCTAAAGTTGCGGGGCTATGGTGTGGCCCCACCATTAGCGTTCCCATCCCAAGGGGAGTTCGTCCTACTAGTATCAAGCTTACCGGCCAAGTCTTTTCAATCTACTACGCGGAGTCAGATGAGCCTACCCCGCAACAGGTACTTCGCCTTCTAGTTAATGGCTGTGAAGTTTCGCAGCACGTTATCGGCACCGAAAACTCTTCTGATTTTTCTTGGCATAAAGATCTATCGGGCCTTTCTTTTGCTCCTGATTCTCATATTGAACTGAATTTTGCTCGATCGTTCGTTCCTGCCGAAAAGGGCCTCGGTAAAGACCGAAGATTGCTTTCGGTTAGGGTTAAATCACTTTATCTGAATGAACTCGAACTTGTTGACTCCTCCCTGTCCGAGCCAATTGCGGATATCCAAAAGTTCGAAGCTCCGCCTGGGGTAAATCTGGTTGGCTACGTAACCTCTGAGCATGGGGTCGGAGAGGCGTCGCGGAGGCTGGTGTGGGCGCTGCAAGCGGCTCGAGTGCCTGTTCACCTGATTGATGTTGGGTACCAAGCCCCGACACCGAAGATGGATAAATCTATACTGGCGCTGTCCACGCCTCAATTGAACCCAGTGGATATAATATACGTAAATGCGGACCAAACATTGAACACCATTTCCTATTTGGGCGAAAAAGGTCATCGCTCGGCAGCAAGGATCGGTTTTTGGCACTGGGAGCAGGAAAGTCTTCCCAAGAAGTTCCTCCCTTCATTCGACGGACTGCTTGAGGTCTGGACCCCAACTTCCTTTGTACAGAAGGCGGTCTCAGATATTTCGCCAGTGCCTATTTTTTGCGTCCCCCATTCTATTGATGTTTCCGGTCGCTCGCAAAAATCTAGAGAGGACTTTGGCCTACCGCTCGATAAGTTTCTTGTCTTACTCATGTATGATTTTGACTCGTATCAGTTCAGAAAAAATCCGCAGGCATCTGTTAGGGCCTTCAGGTCAGCATTTTCGTCGAACAATGACGCAGGTATAGTTATAAAGACATCAAATGCCGCTCGCCATCCACGGGCTGCATCGGAGCTGGTGGAGCTTTGCGCAGATATACCCAATGTTTACCTCATCGACTCAATAATGTCGAAGTCGGATCTCCTCGCGCTTCAGGATTCATGTGACTGTCTAATCTCCCTCCACAGAGCTGAGGGGTTTGGATTTGCCATCGCGGAGATGATGGCCTTGGGGAAGCCGGTGGTTGCTACTGGATGGTCGGGTAATATGGATTTCATGACAACTAGAAACTCTTTACCGGTCAGCTATGATCTTTTGCCGCTCCAGGAGAATCTGGGACCCTACGTTGCCGGCTTGAACTGGGCTGAAGCTGATACAGAACACGCCGCAGAGCTGTTGCTCAGGATTTTCGATGATTCGCATTTCCGCGCATCGATTGGCGACAGGGCGGCCCACGATATCCAGGCTCAACTTTCGCCGGAGGCTATTGGCTCTAGATGTGCGCTTAGGCTCAAACTCCTCTCTTCTCGGATCTAGCTCCCCGGTTTCGGGCATCTGTTGGACAGACCAATGACCACCGCAATCATCACCGGCATCACCGGCCAAGACGGCGCCTACCTCGCCGAACTCCTGCTCGCCAAGGGCTACACCGTCTACGGCACCTATCGGCGCACCAGCTCGGTCAACTTCTGGCGCATCGAGGAACTGGGCATTGCCAAGCACCCCTCGCTGCACCTGGTGGAGTACGACCTTACCGACCTGAGCGCCAGCATCCGCCTGCTGCAGACCACCGGCGCCACCGAGGTGTACAACCTCGCGGCCCAGAGCTTCGTGGGGGTGTCGTTCGAGCAGCCGGTGACCACGGCCGAAATCACGGGCATCGGCCCGCTGAACCTGCTGGAAGCCATCCGCATCGTCAACCCGGCCATCCGCTTCTACCAGGCCAGCACGTCGGAGATGTTCGGCAAGGTGCAGGCCATTCCGCAGGTGGAAGACACCCCCTTCTATCCGCGCAGCCCGTACGGCGTGGCCAAGCTCTATGCTCACTGGATCACGGTGAACTACCGCGAGAGCTATGGCATCCATGGCTCCAGCGGCATCTTGTTCAACCACGAATCGCCGCTGCGTGGGCGTGAGTTCGTGACGCGCAAGATCACCGACAGCATGGCCAAGATCAAGCTGGGCCAGCTCGATGTGCTGGAGCTGGGCAACCTCGACGCGAAGCGCGACTGGGGCTATGCGAAGGAATACGTGGAAGGCATGTGGCGCATGCTGCAGGCCGACAAACCGGACACCTACGTGCTGGCCACCAACCGCACCGAGACCGTTCGCGACTTCGTGTCGATGGCGGCCAAGGCGGCGGGCTTTGATCTGGCCTTCGAAGGCCAGGCCGAGGGCGAGGTAGGCATCGATCGGGCCACGGGCAAGACGCTGGTGCGCGTGAACCCGAAGTTCTACCGCCCGGCGGAAGTGGAACTGCTCATCGGCAACCCTGCCAAGGCGAAGAAGGAGCTGGGCTGGGAGCCCAAGACCACGCTGGAACAGCTCTGCCAGATGATGGTGGAGGCCGATATCCGCCGCAATCAGGCCGGCTTCTCGTTTTGAGCGGATGTGCCGGCGTGCAGGCTGCTGACCTGATTGCGCTGGAAACGCCTGAGGGGCATCGCGCCCAGTTGAGCCTGTGGGGGGGGCAGGTGCTGTCGTGGGCACATGCCGTGCACGGCGAGCAGCTCTATTGCAGCCCGCTGCGCCAGCCGGGCCAGGCCACCCGGGGCGGTGTGCCAGTGTGCTTCCCGCAGTTCGCCTCGCGCGGGCCGCTGGCCAAGCATGGTTTTGCGCGCACTTCGATGTGGCAGCTGGAGCATCGGTCCTGCGAGGGCGGTGTGGCCCGGGCACGGCTGGGCCTGCTCAGCAGCGACGAAACCCGGGCTCTGTGGCCGCACGGCTTTGCGCTGACCCTTGATGTCACGCTGAGCCCGGCCAGCCTGACGTTGACGCTGAGCGTGGAGAACACGGGTCGTGAGCCCTGGCCATTCACCGCGGCCCTACACACGTACGTACAGCTCGCGGACGTGGCGCGCGCATCGTTGCATGGGCTGGAAGGGCTGACGTACGAAGATGCCTGCCGCGGTAACGACGTGGCAACCGAACGCCACGCGCATCTGTCGATCGACGGTGAAGTGGACCGCGTCTACCGCGATGCGCCCGCACGGCTGCTGCTGCAACGCCCGGGCCAACGGTCGCTGGAGGTGCATCAATCGGGCTTTGCCGACACGGTGGTGTGGAACCCGGGCCCGGCCAAGGCGGCCGCGCTGGCCGACCTGCCCGACACCGACTGGCAGCACATGCTTTGCATCGAGGCCGCGCAGGTGGCCCACCCCGTAATTCTGGCGCCCGGCACCCAATGGCTGGGGCAGCAACGACTTGCATTGATCGAACCATGACCCGCGCACTCATCACCGGCATCGAAGGCTTCACAGGGCACCATCTGGCCCAGACCCTGCGTGAGGCGGGCTACGAGGTGTTCGGAACCTGCCATGGCGCAGCGCCCGCGAATGCGCATGTCCACGCATGTGACCTGCGTGACGCGGCCCAGGTGGGCGCCGTGGTGAAGGCCGTTCGCCCCGAGGTGGTAGTGCACCTGGCCGCTATTTCCTTCGTCGCTCACGGGCAGGTGGACGACATCTACATGGCCAACGTGGTGGGCACACGGCACCTGCTTGACGCGCTCGCGCAGCAAGGCAACGGGGTGCGCAAGGTGATTCTGGCGAGCAGCGCCAACATCTATGGCAACTCCGACGCAACCGTGCTGGACGAATCGGTGCCGCCTGCGCCGGCCAACGACTACGCAGTGAGCAAGCTCGCCATGGAGCACATGGCCCGCCTGTGGGCCGACCGGCTGCCCCTGACGATCGTGCGGCCCTTCAACTACACAGGCGTGGGGCAGAGCGATCGCTTCCTGCTGCCCAAGATCGTGAGCCACTTCCGGCGCCACGAAGCCGTGATCGAGCTGGGAAACCTGGACGTGGTGCGCGACTTTTCCGATGTGCGCATGGTGGTGGAGTGCTACCGGCGGCTCATAGAACCGGACGCACTGAACGGCACCTTCAACGTGTGCTCGGGCGTGGGCCATTCGTTGCAGGACGTGCTCGCGCTGATGCGTCAGCTCACGGGGCATGAGATCGAGGTACGCGTGAACCCGGCGTTCGTGCGGGCCAACGAGGTGCACACGCTGATCGGCTCACGCGCACGGCTGGACGCGGCCATCGGTGCGGTGCCCGCGATTGCGCTGGCGGACACCTTGCGGTGGATGCTTGAGGCCTGAACGCCAGCGCCGTCTCCTGTCTTCCATGCGCATCGTCATCGACCTGCAGGGCGCGCAGTGCGGCAGCCGACACCGCGGCATCGGGCGCTACAGCCTGGCGCTGACCCAGGCGCTGCTGCGCCTGCGGGGCGAGCACGAGGTGTTCGTGCTGCTTAATGGGCTTTTCGCCGACACCATCGGCCCGCTGCGTGAGTCGCTGGCCCCGTGGCTGGACGCCGACCATGTGCGGGTCTGGGACGCGCAGGGACCGGTGGCCTCGACCGACCCGCGCAACGATGTGCGACGCAAGCTGGCAGAGCTGACCCGCGAGGCCGCTATCGCGGGCTTGCAGCCCGACGTGGTACTGGTGACGAGCTTCTTCGAGGGTTTTGGAGACAACGCCACACTGAGTCTGGGTCGCCTGCCTTGCGGCGCTTTGCAGGCAGCAGTGTTCTACGACGCGATCCCGCTCATCGAAAGCAAGGCATATCTATCCCATGCGGCCCTGGATCAGGCCTATCGCGCCAAGGCACGCGCGCTGGCAAGAGCCGACCTGCTGCTGTCGATTTCGGAATCCTCCCGCCAGGAAGCAATAGCCCATCTGGGTATGGCGCCAGAACGGGTGGTGAACATCTCGGCAGCTGCCGATGACTGCTTCACGCCGGAGCCGGTGCCCGATGCCTTGGCGGCAGCTTTGCGACAGCGCTTGGGCATCCATCGGCCCTTTGTGCTGTGCTCCGGAGCCTCGGACGCCCGCAAGAACCACTTTCGCCTGCTCAGCGCCTTCGCCCAGCTGGAACCAGCCGTCAGGGCAGGCCATCAGTTGGTGATGGTGGGTGAGGTGCCCAATTCCCATCGCCGCCTGGTGGACCGCCATATGCGCGACTGCGGCCTGCGTGATGGCGAGGTGGTGTGGACGGGTCGTCTCAGCGATGAAGACCTGCGACACCTCTATGTGCTGTGCACGCTGTTCGTCTTCCCCTCGTGGCACGAAGGCTTCGGGTTGCCCGCGCTGGAGGCGATGCGCTGTGGCGCCGCTGTGATCGGCGCCAACACCACCAGCGTGCCCGAGGTGATCAGCGCAGACTGGGCGCTGTTCGACCCTTTCGACGAAGCCGCCATCGGCGCGCGCATGCAAGAGATGCTGACCCAGCCCGGCTTGCGCGCGCGTCTGTCGGCGCATGGCCTGCAACAGGCTGAGCGCTTTTCGTGGGAAGTCACCGCGCAACGTGCTCTCGCTGCCATGGAAGAGGCATCCCGCTCGATGCGCTGTCCCGCGCCGTCAGTGCAGGCCTTGTCCTCGGCGCTCACAGCCCAGTTCGCCGAGCTCAATACGTCGCTGGCTCGGCAGGACGACCAACTGCGCACCGGCCGCTACGCGCTCAGTGTGGGCGCTGCACGCCGTGCACTGATGCTGGCGTTGGGTCGCCGCCTCGCGACAATGACCCGCCGCCTTCGGCAGCGCCTGGGGCGTTGAAGGCGACTGGCCGCTCCTAGAATCCCGGGCCTGCACCCCGACCCGCCATGCCCACCCTCCTGATCGACATCACCCGCCTGCTTGGTCGCCTGCTCAAGGGCCGGCTGGCCACTGGTGTGGACCGGGTGGACTTGGCCTATGTGGCGCATTACGGGCACCGCGCGCGCGCGGTGGTGCGCGTGCAAGGGCGCAGCGTCGCTCTGTCGATGCGGGCCTCGCAGGCGGTGTTCGAACAGCTGGTGGCGCAGCGCGAAGCGCTGCCGTGGTCGATCGGCATGCGCGTGCTGCGCGGGGCGCTGGCAGGGGGGGGTGAGGCGCCTCTGGCGGGTTCGCTGGTCTTCAACACGGGCCACAGCGGCCTGCATCAGCCCGCTTATGCCAAGCAGTTGCGTGCGCAGGGGCTGCGCCCGGTGTTCATGGTGCACGACCTGATTCCCATCACCCACCACGAATACTGCCGGGCCGGTGAGCGCGAGCGGCACATGCAGCGCATGGACACGGTGCTGGACACGGCTGCGGGCGTGGTGACGAACTCGCAGTCCACGCTGGGCGAGCTGGCCCGCTACGCGCAGCAGCGTGGCAAGCCCATGCCCCCAGCGCAGTGCGCCCTGCTGGCGCCGGGGCTGCCGCATCTGACGCCCGGGCCGCGGCCCATCGCCGAGCCCTACTTCGTGGTGCTGGGCACGATCGAGCCGCGCAAGAACCACTGGATGCTGCTGCAGGTGTGGCGCCGACTGGTGGAGCGCCTGGGCCCCGAGGCAGCGCCGCGACTCGTCGTGATCGGCCAGCGGGGCTGGGAATGCGAGAACGTGGTGGACCTGCTCGAGCGCTGCGAGCCGCTGCGCGGTGTGGTGGTCGAGCAGGCCTCGTGCACCGATGCGGGCCTGACGACCTGGCTGCACCATGCGCAGGCCTTGCTGTTCCCGTCCTTCGTGGAGGGCTACGGTCTGCCGATGGTGGAGGCCCTGATGCTGGGCACGCCGGTGATCGCAAGCGATCTGGCCGTCTTCCGGGAACTGGCGAGCGACATCCCTGATTTCGTCGATCCGTTGGACGGGCCCGGCTGGATGGACCGGATCGAGCGCTACGCCGCCCCCGGGAGCCCGCTGCGCGCCGCCCAAGTGGCGCGCATGGTCGGCTATGCGCCGCCCACCTGGGCCAGCCATTTCGCGGCGGTGGATGCCTTGCTGGAGCGGCTGCATGGCCACGGCAGCGACTGAGGTCGTGTACGGCTGCGGCTTTTCGCCCTGGAAGAAGCCGCTGGTGCGCCGCTTCCTGGCCCCGGCGCGCGTGCGTTTTGTGGCATCCCCCGAGGCGGTGCCACCGGGAGCGACCGCGGTGGTCTGGGGTCTGGCATCGGTTCCGGAAGGACGCAAGGTGCTGCGCCTGGAGGATGGCTTCCTGCGCTCCGTGGGTCTGGGGGCCGACCTCATCAAGCCGGTGTCGTGGGTGGTGGACGGACGAGGGCTCTACTACGACGCGTCGCGGCCGTCCGACCTGGAGCACCTGCTGCTGCATGAGCCATTCCCGCCTGAGCTGCTGGAGCGGGCTGCCCGGTTGCGGGCACGCATCGTGCAGGCCGGGCTCACCAAGTACAACGTGGGCCAGGGCGGCTGGCAGCGGCCTGCCGGCGCCGAACGGGTGGTGCTGGTGCCCGGGCAGGTGGAAAGCGACGCGGCCATTCGACATGGTGCACCGGGCGTGCGCACCAATCTGGGTCTGCTGCGGGCCGTGCGCGAGGCCCGGCCGGGGGCTTTCGTTGTGTACAAGCCACACCCTGACGTGCTGGCGGGGCTGCGAGCCCAGGGGCGGGGCGAGGCGGAGGCGCGGCAATGGTGTGACGAGATCGTCACGGATGTATCGATGCACGACCTTCTGGAACAGGTGGACGAGGTGCATGTGCTCACTTCCCTGGCTGGATTCGAGGCGCTTCTGAGACACAAGCGAGTGGTCACTTACGGGCAACCCTTCTATGCTGGATGGGGCCTCACGGAAGACCAGACGCCGCTCACACGCCGCAACCGCCAGCTACCCCTGGATGCGCTGGTGGCAGCAGCCTTGATCCTCTATCCACGCTATGTCAGCCCTCGCACCGGCCGGCCCATCACGCCGGAGCAGGCGCTGGACGAGTTGCTCGCTTGGCGCGAACGCTTACCACCGGGAACGCCGCTCTGGCGCAAAATGCTGCGTTTGGTGTTGAAGGTGTTGGTAGGTACCAAATGATCAGGAACGGGTGGCAGGCCTTTGCCGGCAAACGGGTGCTGCTCCTGCAGGGGCCCGTGGGCCCGTTCTTTGCCCAGCTCGCCGACATCCTGCGCGAGGCCGGAGCGGCCAGCGTCCACAAGGTCAACTTCAACGGCGGAGACTGGCTGTTCTACCCCCGCGCAGCCTACAACCACCGTGACACGATGGACGCCTGGCCGGAGGCCCTCGACCGGCTGCTCGAACGAGAAGGCATCGACGCGCTGTTCCTTTTCGGCGACTGCCGCCCCATCCACGAGGTGGCACACCAGGCGGCCCAGCGCCGCAACGTCGAGGTGTGGGTGTTCGAGGAAGGCTATGTGCGCCCGAACTTCGTGACACTTGAGCCCTACGGGGTGAACAACCATTCGCGATTGCCGCGCGACCCGGACTTCTACCGTCACCTGCCGCCCACCAAGGCGCCGCAGGAGCGGGAAGTGGGCAACACCTTCTGGCACACCGCCCTGTGGGCCTTCCTCTACTACACCGCCGCCATCGTGCTGCGGCCCTTTTTCCCGCACTATCGCCATCACCGGCCGCTCAATGCTGCGGAAGTGCTGCCCTGGCTGAAGAGCCCGCTGCGCAAATGGCTCTACCGCATCCGCGAGCGCGGGCTGGAGGCCCGGCTCACGGGCGAGCTGTCCAAGCGCTTCTTCCTGGTGCCGCTGCAGGTGAACACCGATTTCCAGGTGCGGGTGCACTCCGACTTCGAGTCCGTGCCGCATTTCATGGAAACGCTGGTGGCCTCTTTTGCCCGGCACGCCCCCAAGGACCACTACCTGGCCTTCAAGCACCACCCGATGGACCGGGGCTACCACGACTACACCGAGCGCATCTCGCGGTTGGCGCGTGAACACGGGCTGGGTGACCGGCTGCTCTACCTGCACGACCAGCACCTGCCTTCGCTGCTGCAGCATGCCCGCGGGGTGGCTGTCATCAACAGCACCGTGGGCCTGTCGGCACTGCATCACGGGACGCCCCTGATGGTGCTGGGCGATGCGATGTACGACTTCGCCGGCCTGAGCTTCCAGGGGCCGCTCGACAGCTTCTGGACGCAAGCGGAGCAGGGCGCGCCCGACATGGCGCTGTACGACCGCTTCCGCGCCTACCTCGTTCACCACACCCAGCTCAACGGCAGCTTCTACCGCTATGGCGTCTTCGATCGCGCAGATGCGGCCGATCCGGAACCTGACACCGTGGACGCCGCGCCGCCGGCGTCGGCTGTGGTGGTCCCGCTGCCGACACGCGCGGTGCCGCCGACCGACACCATGCCGCCGATGCCTGCGCCCGTGGTGGCCCGCTGGCAGGCAGCGCAGTCAGGCCGCAGTGCTGCGTTGCCAAGCACCGATCGTCACTGACGCTGGCCCGTGTTTTACCCATGCCGATGTCTCTGCGCGACGTCCTGATGAGCCCGCTGTGGTGCGCGGCCCTTTTCACCTCGGCCAAGTCCTTCCGGGACAACCGGGTGCTCGGGTCCCCCCGCCTCAATGCCTGGGGCTTGCACTCGCAGCGCCTGCGCCTGGCGCATGGCCTGGCTGAACAACGTCGCGCCCGGCTCGCATTCCTGGTGCAACCCGAAGATCGTGCCGCTTTTGCCCGCGATGGCTTCGTGATCCGGCACGATGCCTTGCCTGCCGACCAATTTGCCGCTCTGCGTGACAGCCTGCTGGCCTACCGCGCACCGGCACGCGAGATGCTGCAGGGCGACACCGTCACGCGACGCATCGCGCTTGACACCGAGCTGCTCGACGCCCAGCCTGCCCTCAAGGGCTTCCTGCGCTCGCCGTTGTGGCACGGCCTGAGCCGCTATGTGGGCAGCTTCGACCAGGAGCCCGTCGCTTACATCCAGACCATCCTGTCGCACGTGGTGGCCGCACCACCCGACCCCCAGACCCACCTGCACGCCGACACCTTCCACCCCACCGTGAAGGCCTGGTACTTCCTGACCGACGTGGCGGCCGATGCCGGCCCCTTCTGCTACGTGCCGGGCTCGCACCGGCTCACGCCCGAGCGTCTGGCGTGGGAACAGGCGAAGAGCCTGGTCGCCGCGCAAGACGCCGACATCCTCACCGGCCGCGGCTCCTTCCGCATCCGCCGCGACGAGCTGGCGGGCCTGAACCTGCCCGAGCCCAAGCTCTTTGCCGTGCCGGCCAATACGCTGGTGGTGGCCGACACCTTCGGTTTCCATGCCCGCGGGCCCTCGCTGCAGCCGTCCACGCGCATCGAGATCTGGGGCTACGGCCGGCGCAACCCCTTCCTGCCCTGGGCCGGCGCCGACCTGCTGTCGCTGCCCGGCCTGGCCGAGCGGCGCGTGGGCTGGTACTGGCAGGCGCTGGACTGGCGTGAACGCCGCCTCGGCCAGCGCAGCCCCTGGCGGGATGTGGGGCCGGTGACGCCAGGCGAGGCCGCCAAGCTGACACGGGTGTGAGTCGAGCCCGACCTGTGAATGACAGGTTTTGTCTAAAATAGCTAATTCGTGATTCGCTGGGGTGCTTCCATGATCACCTTCACGTCTGCCGAGGCACAGAACCGCTTCGGAGAACTGCTCGACCGCTCTCAGCGCGAACCGGTGCAGGTGACGCGCCGCGGCCGTCCCGTGGCCTATGTGGTGAGCGAACACGACATGCGAGAACTGCAAGCCCTGGACGCACGGCGCCAGGAAGCCGCGCGCTGGTATGCCCAATATCGCCAGACCCTGGCGCCCGCAGGGGCTGCCGCCGATCTGAGCGACACCGACATCGACCGCCTGGTGCATGAGCTTCGGTAGGCCCGTCGTGGTCGATACCGGGGTGCTGGTGTCGGCGGCGATCCGTCCGGGCTCGGTGCCGGCGCTGGCCCTTGAAAAGGCCCTGCTGCAATTCGACATCTGCTGCTCGCCCGAGACGTGGCAGGAGGTCGAGACCGTCCTGATGCGCGACAAGTTCGATCGCTACCTGTCTTTGCCGCAGCGACTGGACTTTCTGCGCGGCCTGCAACCGCACCTGACGCCCTACGAGGTGAACGAGGCCGTCACCGACTGCATGGATCCGCAGGACAACAAGTTCCTGGCCTTGGCGTGGACGGCCCAGGCGGAGTTGATCATCGCGAGCGATCCTCACCTGACCGCACTCCATCCCTGGCGCGATATCCCGATCCTGCCCCCGGCGGCCTTCCTGGTGGGAGTGCGATAGGCACGGCGGTGGTCATGGACCCGCCTAGAATTCCCTGCCCATTCTTCGAGCCCCCACATGCAGACCCCCGACCCCCTCGCCCTCGATTTCGTGAAGTTCTCGGTCGATGCCGGGGTGCTGCGCTTTGGCGAATTCAAGACCAAGGCAGGGCGGATGAGCCCGTATTTCTTCAACGCCGGACTGTTCAACGACGGCGCCAAGCTGGGCCGGCTGG
Organism: Caldimonas caldifontis; assembly: GCF_002930615.1. Classification (GTDB taxonomy): domain Bacteria; phylum Pseudomonadota; class Gammaproteobacteria; order Burkholderiales; family Burkholderiaceae_C; genus Caldimonas; species Caldimonas caldifontis. The sequence continues at coordinate 170,057 of NZ_PSNX01000003.1, forward strand.
CCGAGTTCTATGCGAAGCGCCTGATCGATAGCGGCCTGGCCTTCGACATGCTCTTTGGCCCGGCCTACAAGGGCATCACGCTGGCCGCGGCGGTGGCCATCGAGCTGGCGCGACTGGGCCGCAACGTGCCCTATGCCTACAACCGCAAGGAAGCCAAGGACCACGGCGAGGGCGGCACCCTGGTGGGCGCGCCGGTGGCCGGGCGGGTGCTGATCATCGACGACGTGATCTCGGCCGGCACCTCGGTGCGTGAATCCATCACGATGATCCGCGCGGCCGGCGCCACCCCCTGCGGGGTGGCGATCGCCCTGGACCGACAGGAAAAGGCGACGGAAAACGGCAACGATGCCCCATATTCGGCAGTGCAATGGGTGCGCAGCCAGCTTGGTCTTGAGGTGTGCGCGATTGCCACCCTCACGGACTTGCTGCAGTATCTGCAAACCACGGCCGATCCGGCATTGGGCACGCATTTCGCAAGTGTGGCGGCGTACCGCGACCGCTACGGAGTCTGAACGAGGATGAAACACTGGGTCTGGGCCCTCTTCCGTGTGGCCTGTGCCGCTGGCGCCACCGCCCTGGCGGGCCTGCCTGCGTCCGCCCAGGGCATCTACACGTGTACGGACAACAAGGGCCGCAAGCTCACCTCCGACCGGCCCATCCTGGAATGCCTGGACCGCGAGCAGCGCGTACTGAACAAGGACGGCTCCACGCGCACGGTGCTGCCGCCCAGCCTGACGGCCGACGAACGCGCCGCCCTGGAGGCCAAGGAGCGCAAGGCCAACCTGGAGCGCATGGCCCAGCAGGACGCCATCCGCCGCGACCGCCTGCTGCTGATGCGCTATCCCAGCGAGTCCGAGCACCTCAAGGCCCGCGAGGCGGCGCTGGAGGATGTGTACGCCTCCATCCGCAACTCGGAAAAGCGCATCACCGAGCTCGAGGCCGAGCGCAAGCCGCTGCTGGACGAAACCGAGTTCTACAAGGGGCGGGCCCTGCCGGCCAAGCTCAAGCAGTCGATCGAGTTCGTGGACGTGGCGGTGGATGCCCACAAGACACTGATCACCAACCAGCGGGCCGAGCTGCAACGCATCAACTACCTCTTCGACCAGGAACTCGACCGCCTGCGCCGCCTGTGGGCCGGCGCCGCCCCGGGCTCCCTCCCCTTGGCCGACCCGCCGCCGCGCCGCGACGCGGCCGGGGCTGCCGGCGCGCGGGCCCAGTGAGCCTATGCCCCCCCTGCGGGGGGCAGCTTCGAGGTCAGCTCGACAACGAGAGCGGGCAGCGCAATGGCAACGGTGTCCCACACCACGTCGAGGTCAATGTCGAAGTAGCCATGGGTCAGGCGATTTCGCATCCCGCGCATGCTGCGCCACGGCAGGGACGGCCACTGGTCAACAGTCTCGGGGTGGTCATTCATCAGCTTGGTGGCTGCCTCGCCGATGATCACCAGATTGAGGATGACCGCTTGCTGGGTACGCTTGTCATCCAGGAACTCCGCCCTGGACAGGCCTTCGACATAGGCGCAGGCTTGCCGGGCCGCCTCCAGCATGTGCCGAAGGTAGTCGGCGGCACGATTCATAGGGGCTGGGCCTGGGCCAACACCTGAGGTCTGAATCGCGCCGGCAAGTCTCCAGGAGTCAGGACATCCACCGGCACCCCCAGGATCTCTTCGAGCTCATCCTGCAGCCCCCCCAGGTCGAACAAGGTCGTCCCCGGCAGGGGATCGACCAGGAGGTCGAGATCACTGCCGACATGATCCTGGCCGGTCAGCACAGAACCGAAGACGCGTGGATTGGCCACCGGAAACCGCCGCACAGCGGCTCGCACCGCAGCACGATGCTGGGACAGCGCACTGGAAGGTGTGGTCATGGGGTGAAGCGTCTCCATGGCTGTGATCATAGTGCGACGGTCATGAATTTCATGAGATACGTCGCGGTTACCGCGCTACGCTCATGTTCAGCGCGAGCCCCATCCTAACCTGGGCGGCGCCCTGTCCGCCCGCGAAGTAGCCTCTCTTCCACCGCCTCCCCATGAGCACCGCTGTCCTTGCGCAGCCGGGCGCACGCGCCGCTGCGCCGCGCCCCCCGTTGTTCGCCATCACCTGGCCACTGTTCACCGAGCTGCTGCTGGGCATCAGCGTGGGCCTGGCGGGGCTGTGGATGGCCTCGCGCGTGTCGGACGCGGCCTCGGGCGCGTTTGCGATGGTCAACCACCTGCAGGCGGCCTTCTTCATCCTGTTCCGCATCATCAGCATGGGGGTGAGCGTGGTCATCACGCAAAACCTCGGGGCGGGCAACCGGGCGGCGGCCGATGAGACGGCACGGGTGTCGCTGGGCGCCAGCACCTGGCTGGGGCTGCTGACGGGGTGCTCGCTGCTGGCCGGCGCGCCCTGGCTGCTGCAGTGGATGAACACGCCCGCCGAGCTGATGCCGCTGGCCGTGCCCTTCCTGCAGATGGCCGCGCTGGCCCTGGTGCTGGACGCCTACAACGCCACGATGGCCTCGGTGATGCGCGCCCACCTGCATGCACGCGACACGCTGCTGAACATGCTGGCCATGCACACGCTGCACCTGCTGCTGTGCATCCCGCTGATGGGCGGCATGGGGCCGCTGCCGGGGCTGGGCCTGGTGGGCTTTGCGCTGGCGATGGCCCTCAGCCGTGCCTTCGGCCTGGGCCTGCACCTGCTGCTGTGGCGCTGGCGGCTCAAGCTCGTGCCCACGGCCCGCGACTGGTGGGTGATGCGCTGGAAGCCGCTGGCCCCGGTGCTGCACATCGGCCTGCCCGGCGGGGCCGAGACCATCGCCTACCGGCTGGCGCTGATGGTGAGCATCGCGGTGGTGGCACGCATGGGGGCCACCGAGCTGGCGGTGCACAGCTACACGATGCAGGTGATGTATTTCATCCTGCTGTTCGGCCTGGCCATCGGCTTTGCGGCCGAGATCCTGGTGGGCCACCTGATCGGCTCGGCCCGGCTGCACGAGGCGCACGCCCTGGTGCGCAAGTCGCTGTTCCTGGGGCTGGGGGTGTCCACGGGCGCCGCGCTCGTCGCTGCGCTGGGCGCGCCGTGGTACTTGCGCCTGTTCACGCAGGACGAGGCCATCATCGCCTCGGCCGTGCTGCTGCTGTGGCTCACGGTGCTGCTGGAGCCGGGGCGCACCTTCAACCTGGTGGTGATCAACGCACTGCGCGCCACCGGCGACGCGCGCTTCCCGGTGGCCGCGGGCATCGTCTCGATGGTGGTGGTGCTGGCCGGCGGCTCGTGGTTCTTTGGCGTGCACCTGGGCTGGGGTCTGCCCGGCGTGTGGATCGCCTACGCCCTGGACGAATGGATCCGCGGCCTGGCGATGGCGGCGCGCTGGTGGGGCCACGGCTGGGTGCGCCACGCCCGCGCCACGCACCGGCGCGTGGTGCGAGAGCGGCAGCCGGTGGGGTGATTTGTCCTTGCATATTGAGCGTTGTATGCTCAAAATGCAAGGATGATTGATCGCCAACTGTTGCCCCGGATCGAGCACCTGCTGTCGCAGAGCCCGGCCGTGGCCCTGCTGGGCCCGCGTCAGGTGGGCAAGACTACCTTGGCCCAAGCGCTGGGTGCCCGCCATTCACCGTCGGTGATGCTGGATCTGGAGCGCGACTCGGACCGGGCTGCCATTGCACAGCCGGAGCTGTTCCTCCCGCAACACCGCCAAGCCCTGGTCGTGCTCGACGAAGTGCAGCTCGTGCCGGATCTGTTCCGGGCCTTGCGTCCGGAGATCGATGCCGACCGCAGGCCTGGCCGCTTCCTGTTGCTGGGATCGGCTTCGGGCGACCTTCTGCGCCAGAGCAGCGAATCGCTGGCAGGCCGGGTGGCGTATGCGGAGTTGACGCCATTGCTGGCCAGTGAAGTGGTCAGCGACCTGACCTCGCTCCAGGCCTTGTGGCTGCGTGGTGGCTATCCCCTGAGCCATCTGGCTTCCAGCGATGAAGCCTCGTTCGAGTGGCGGCAGAACTTCGTGCACACCTTCCTGCAACAGGACCTTCCCTCGATGGGCGTGCGGGTGCCGGCCGAAACCCTGCGCCGCTTCTGGGTCATGCTGGCCCACCTGCAAGGCCAGCTCTTCAACGCCTCGCAACTCGCGCAAGCCCTGGGAGGGATCGCGCACACCACCATTGCCCGCTATCTGGACACCCTGGTCGATGCTCTGGTGGTACGCCGGCTCGAGCCGCACTGGGTCAACGTGGGCAAGCGGCTGGTGAAGTCACCGAAGGTCTATGTGCGCGACAGCGGCCTGGTACATGCCCTGCTGGGCCTGGCCACCGTCAGAGACCTGCAGGGGCATCCGGTGGCCGGCGCCTCCTGGGAAGGCTTCGTGGTGGAGCAGGTGGCGGCCGCTTTGCCCGCGGGCGCGCAGTTGAGCTTCTACCGCACGGCCGCCGGTGCCGAACTGGACCTGGTGGTGGAACTTGGCACACGCAAGTTCGGCATCGAGATCAAGTTCTCTGCCGCCCCCAAGCCCACCAAAGGGTTCTGGCAGGCCTTGTCCGACCTGAAGATCGAGCGGGCCTGGGTGGTCGCCCCCGTCGAGCGCCGCTACCCGCTGGCGCCCGGCGTGGAGGTGGTGCCCGTCCAGGCCCTGCAGGGCCTGGCCGAGCAGCTGCAATCAGGCGGATGAGGCCCCGCGCTGCTGCGCCAGCGCGATGAACCACTCCAGCGCACCAGGGTTGGCCATGGCGTCGCGGTTGAGCACCTTGTCCACCGGGTGGCCCAGCAGCAGGCGCTTGATGGGCAGCTCGAGCTTCTTGCCCGACAGCGTGCGCGGGATCTCGGGCACCTGGTAGATGTCGTTGGGCACGTGGCGGGCCGAGAGCGCTTCGCGGATGCCGGCCTTCAGGCGCGCCACCAGCGCGCCATCGAGCGTGTGGCCTTCGCGCAGCACCACGAAGAGGGGCATCCAGCTTTCGCGGCCCAGGTATTCGAGGTCCACCACCAGGCTGTCGAGCACCTCGGGGAAGGCTTCCACGGCGCGGTACAACTCGGCCGTGCCCATGCGGATGCCGTGGCGGTTGATGGTGGCGTCGCTGCGGCCATAGATGATGGCGCCCCCGCGCGGGGTGATCTTCAGCCAGTCGCCGTGGCGCCAGAGGCCTTCGCCGCGCGGGCCGCGGTACATCTCGAAGTAGCTCTCGCGCAAGCGGGAACCGTCGGCATCGCCCCAGAAGCACAGCGGCATCGAGGGCATGGGGCGCGTGCAGACCAGTTCGCCCACTGCATCGACGATGGGGTGGCCCTGGCCGTTCGCGTCGGGCTCGCTGTAGGCATACACGGCCGCGCCCAGGCAGCGGCACTGCATCTCCCCGCGCGTCACGGGCAGGCCGCGATGGCCGGCCAGGAAGGCGCCAGCGAAGTCGGTGCCGCCGGCGATGGCCGTGAGCCAGATCGGTTCGCCGCCCGGCTGGGGCAGGCGGTGCCAGATCCAGTCATAGGCCTCGTCGGACAGGGGCGAGCCGGTGGAGCCCACGGCGCGCAGGCGCGACAGGTCGGCCACGGCCTGGGGCCGGACATCGGCCTTCAGGCAGCTGGCGTAGAAGGCCGCGCCCGCACCGAAGAAGCTGACGCCCGCCAGGCCGGCGAAGCGCCACAGGGTGGTCCAGTCGGGTGCGTCGCGGGGGCCCGCGGGGCTGCCGTCGAAGAGGCAGATCGTGGTGCCGCCGAGCAGGGCGCAGACCTGACAGTTCCACATGATCCACCCGGTGGAGCTGTACCAGTGGAAGCGGTCGCCACCGCTCACGCTGGGCCCCACGTCGTTGTGCAGGGTGCCCAGCTTGAGCTGTTCGAGCACGATGCCGCCATGGCCATGCACGATGGGCTTGGGCGCTCCGGTGGTGCCGCTGGAATAGACGATCCACAGCGGATGATCGAAGGGCAGCCATTCAGGCTCGAAGGGCACGTCGTCGGCCACCAGCGTGGCCCAGGCGTGCGCCTGGCGTTGTGGCGTGGCCAGCGGCTCGGCATCGGCCTGGGCGTCGAGGTGGTTCAACAGGACGGCGTGGCGCACCGTGGGCAGTTGCGCCAGCAACTCGGCCACCAGGGGCAGGCGCGGGTGGTCGATGCCACCGTGGCGGTAGCCGTCGCAGGCGATGAGCACTGTGGGCCCGATCTGGCGGAAGCGGTCGAGCACGGCCACCGGACCCATGTCGGGCGAGCACAGCGACCACACGGCCCCCACGCTGACCACGGCCAGAAAGGCCACCACGGTGGCAGCGGTGTTGGGCAGGTAGGCGGCCACGCGGTCGCCCCGCTGCACGCCCAGGCGCTTCAGGTGGTGGGCGAGCGAGGCCACCTGGCGGCGCAGCTCGCTCCAGCGCATCTGCTGCAACTCGCCGCGGGCCAGGCCCGCCTCGTCACACCAGATGATGGCCGGGTGGCCGGCCGTGTCGGCCTCGTCGGCGTGGCGCATCGCCTGCTGGGCAAAGTTGAGTTGCGCGCCACGGAACCACACGGCCCCCGGCATGCGATCTTCCACCAGCACGCCCTCGAAAGGGGTGGGCGACTGCAGCTCGAAGTAGTCCCAGATCGAACGCCAGAAGGCGTCGAGGTCGCTCACCGACCATTGCCACAGCGCGTCGTAGTGGTCGAAGTGCAGGCCGTGTCGTTGACCGAGCCAGCGCTGGTAGCGGTGGATGTGGGGCTCGTGGGCCGGGGGCATGGCGTCTCCTCATGTCGTTTTGACGAAGGATAGCGACGCCCGAGAGGTTCAGCCGCCGTGCTCGATCAGGGCCGCCAGCAGTTCGTGGCGCTGCGCGGCCAAAGGGTTCGTCACCGTCACACCTCCCCAGGTGAAGCCTTCGGTCAGGTCTTCGGACAGCAACAGGCGGCACCCGGCCTTGGCTGCCGAGGCCAGAATGACGGCATCCCACAACCCCAGTTGATGGTCTGCCGCCAGATCAGCCGCTGCCGGCATGACGTCCTGCGATGTGTCGGCGAGTGGATAGGCGTCGCGCCAGCTCAGCAGTGCTGCACGCGCCTGTTCACGCGAGCGGCCCGCCTTGCGTGTGAGCACCACAAACAGCTCGCCCAGCACCTGTACCGGTAACACCACGCTTCCCGACGGCAACTGCCCCAGCAAGGCCAGGACGGCATCGCGCCGGGCGGCATCATTGATGCCTTCTGCGTAGACCAGCAGATTGGTATCGAGCGCGACTCTCACCGGTCTTCGTAGAGGTCGTCACGCGTCCAGTGCCCGGCCTGGACGATCGTCTGTCCGGCGAGACGCTGCAACAAGGCCTCGCGGGCCTTTGCTGCCACGGGATCATCGGCTTCGATAGGCACCAGGCGAGCCACCGGCTTGCCGTGGCTGGTCACGACGTAGCGATGCCCTTCCCGCACCCCCCGCAGCAGGCACGAAAACTGACGATTGGCTTGCGCCGACGTGATGGCCTTTTCCATGGAGCCAATTGTAGTGAATATTCCTACTTTACAGTGCTTTCATTGCCCCAGCGATGGCAGTGACCCGTTCCTGCAGCGCCGGCTCCAGGCCCGCCAGCAGGCCCACCCCCCCGCGCAACTCGCGCGGCAGGGCCTCGTTCAGCAGCTTGTCCTCGTCGGTGGCCAGCCAGGCCCGGGCCTCGCCGTCCTTCACGGTGACGCCGGCGAATGCGAAGATCGGCACGCTGTCCCAGAGCTGCCACTCCTCGCCCACCAGGGCCGCCTGCAGCAGGGTGAACTCGGGCAGCGTGCGCAACAGGGCGATCAGGTCGCGCCCCGCCGCGCTGTGATCCACCACCAGGCACAGGCGCTCGACGCGCCCCGGCGTGCCGAACTCGCCCGCGGCGACGCGCTGGCGCAGTTGTTCGCCCGCCTGTTGACCCTGCTGCTTGCGGCGTTTGGCTTCGCCCATGTGCTGCTCCTGTCCATGCGGCCGCCCGTAGCCGAGCGGCGAGGGCGTGATGTTAGGGCGTTTCGGGCCAGCACCCCGCCTGGGCGGCCGCACGCACCGCCTCGCCATCGGCATCCAGCGGCGGCGGCGGGCAGGGAGCCATGGGCCGCTGGCCGTCGAAGCGCATGGGCGTGAGCACGCCGGGGGGGTGGCCCAGGGTCTCGGGGGCGCGCAGGCCGCGCGCGCGCACGTGCGGGTCGTCGAAAACCTGGGCGATGTCGAGGATGGGCGAGCAGGGCACGCCGGCGGCGTCGAACGCCTCGACCCAGGCCAGCGTGGGCCGTGCGAGCAGGGCGCGTTGCAGCTCGGGCACCAGCTCGGCGCGGTGCTTCACGCGGCCGGCGTTGGTGGTGTAGCGATCGTCTTGCGCCAGGGCCGCGAGGCCCATCGCCTCGCAGGCGCGGCAAAACTGCGCATCGTTGCCCACGGCCAGCACCAGGTGGCCGTTTTCGGTGGCAAACACCTGGTAGGGCACGATGTTGGGATGGGCGTTGCCCATGCGCGTGGGCGGCGTGCCGCTCACGAGGTAGTTGGAAGCCTGGTTGGCCAGCATGGCGACCTGCACGTCGAGCAGGGCGGCATCGATGTGGCGGCCGCGCCCGGTGTGCTGGCGCTCGTGCAGGGCGGCCAGGATGGCGGTGGTAGCGTACACGCCCGTCATCAGGTCGACCACGGCCACGCCCACCTTCTGCGGCTCGGCGCCCCGGTCGCCGGTGATGCTCATCAGGCCCCCCTGGGCCTGGATGGCGAAGTCGTAGCCGGCGCGCTGGGCGTAGGGGCCCGTCTGGCCGTAGCCGGTGATGGAGCAATAGACGAGGCCCGGGTTGAGCTGCTGCAGGCTCGCGCAGTCGAGCCCGTACTTGGCAAGCTGGCCGACGCGGTAGTTCTCGATCAGCACATCGGCCTCGCGCGCGAGGCTCTTGACCATCGCCTGGCCCTCGGGCGTGGCGATGTCCAGCGCCACCGACCGTTTGCCGCGGTTGGCGCACAGGTAGTAGGCCGCCGTGCGGGCATCGCCCTCGCCCCACCACGGCGGCCCCCAGCCGCGCGTGTCGTCGCCGCTGCCGGGGCGCTCGACCTTGATCACGTCGGCGCCGTAGTCGGCCAGCAACTGGCCCGCCCAGGGGCCGGCCAGCACGCGCGACAGGTCGAGCACCTTCACGCCCGCCAGCGGGCGCGGTGGGGTGGGCGTGTTCATCAGAACGCGGCGATGCCGGTCTGGGCACGGCCCAGGATCAGGGCGTGGATGTCGTGCGTGCCCTCGTAGGTGTTCACCACCTCCAGGTTCACCAGATGGCGGGCCACGCCGAACTCGTCGCTGATGCCGTTGCCGCCCAGCATGTCACGCGCGGTGCGGGCGATGTCCAGGGCCTTGCCGCAGGAGTTGCGCTTCATGATGGAGGTGATCTCCACCGCCGCCGTGCCCTCGTCCTTCATGCGACCCAGGCGCAGGCAGCCCTGCAGGCCCAGGGTGATCTCGGTCTGCATGTCGGCGAGCTTCTTCTGCACGAGCTGGTTGGCCGCGAGCGGCTTGCCGAACTGCTTGCGGTCGAGCGTGTACTGGCGCGCGGTGTGCCAGCAGAACTCGGCCGCGCCCAAAGCGCCCCAGGCGATGCCGTAGCGCGCGCTGTTCAGGCAGGTGAAGGGGCCCTTGAGGCCGCGCACCTCGGGGAAGGCGTTTTCCTCGGGGCAGAAGACGTTGTCCATCACGATCTCGCCGGTGATGGACGCGCGCAGGCCCACCTTGCCGTGGATGGCGGGCGCCGAGAGGCCCTTCCAGCCCTTTTCGAGGATGAAGCCGCGGATGGCGCCTTCGTCGTCCTTGGCCCACACCACGAAGACGTCGGCGATGGGGCTGTTGGTGATCCACATCTTGCTGCCAGTGAGGCTGTAGCCGCCGTCGACCTTCCTGGCGCGCGTGACCATGCTGCCGGGGTCGGAGCCGTGGTTGGGTTCGGTCAGGCCGAAGCAGCCGATCCACTCGCCGCTGGCGAGCTTGGGCAGGTACTTCTGGCGCGAGGCTTCGTTGCCGAACTCGTAGATGGGCACCATCACCAGCGAGGACTGCACGCTCATCATCGATCGGTAACCCGAGTCGACGCGCTCCACTTCGCGGGCGATGAGGCCGTAGCTGACGTAATTCAGGCCGGCGCCACCGTATTGCTCGGGGATGGTGGGGCCCAGCAGGCCCAGCTCGCCCATCTCGCGGAAGATACCTGCGTCGGTCTTCTCGTGGCGGAAGGCTTCGAGCACGCGCGGGGCCAGGCGCTCCTGGCAGTAGGCCGCGGCCGCGTCACGCACGGCGCGCTCCTCGCCGGTGAGCTGCTGGTCGAGCAGCAGGGGGTCGTCCCAGTGGAAGGCGGCTTTGGTCTGGCCCATGGTGGTCTCCGGTATCGATCTGAGGGGATGTGTCGATGCTAAGCCCCGGAGCAGGGGGTTTCAACCGACAATTGCGCATCGACTTGTGCGAAAAACTCACTCCGTCATCTCCAGTGCCACCCCAGGAGAATGCCCATGCGTCGTCGTATTCCCAGCACCGCTGCCCTTTCAGCCTTCGAGGCGGCCGCCCGCCACGAAAGCTTCACACGTGCGGCCGACGAACTCCACATGACGCAAAGCGCCGTGTGCCGCCAGATCGCCACGCTGGAGTCCGGCCTGGGGGTGGAGCTGTTCCGCCGCACGCGCCGCGGAGTGAAGCTCACCGCCGCAGGCCTGGCCTACGGGCGCCGTGTGGCCGAGCGCCTGGCAGCGCTGGAGCGCGACACGCTGGAGCTGATGTCCACCCAGGGCCAGGGCGGCGTGATCGAGCTGGCGGTCGTGCCCACCTTCGCCACCCACTGGCTGCTGCCGCGCATCCCCGCCTTCCAGCGCGAACACCCGCACATCCAGCTCAACCTGCACACGCGCGTGCGGCCCTTCCTGTTCGACGATTCCGGGCTGGACCTGGCGCTGTACGCCGGCGACGGCCACTGGCCCGGCTGCGAGACGCGTCTGCTGATGCCCGAGCGGCTGATCGCGGTGTGTGCGCCGGCCTTGATCGCCCCGCGCAAGCGCATCACCCCCGAGCAGCTCGCCGCCTTGCCCCTGCTGCAGCAGACCACACGCCCCCACGCCTGGCGCCGCTGGTTCGCCGCGGCCGGTGTGGACACCGACCGCAGCCTGCAGGGGCCGCGTTACGAGCTGTTCTCGATGTCGGTGCAGGCGGCACTGCTGGGCCTGGGCGTGGCCCTGGTGCCCGACTTCGCGGCTGAAGCCGAGCTGGCCGCCGGCCGTCTCATCGAACCCGCCACCAGCGCATGCGAGAGCGACCGCGCCTACTACCTCGCGCTGCCGGAGTCGCAGCCGGCGTCGGAGGCGGTGCAGGTGTTTGCGCGCTGGGTGATGCACCGCTGAACACCGACCACCGTGATGTGAGAAGGGGGTGCAAGTGGTCGTGGCGGCCGCACGCGTCGGGAACTATCCTTCACCTCTTCATCATCGGGCGGGACCGAGGAGCAGACATTGACCTCCCCCATCATTGCCGTGCAGGGCCTGCACAAGACCTATGCCTCGGGCCACGTGGCCCTGAAGGCGCTCGACCTGGAGATCCGCCGCGGCGAGATCTTCGCGCTGCTCGGCCCCAACGGGGCGGGCAAAACCACGCTGATCAGCATCCTGTGCGGCATCGTCACGCCCAGCGGCGGGCGCGCCCTGATCGACGGCTACGAGCTGGCGCGCGACTACCGCGCCGTGCGCAGCCTCATCGGCCTGGTGCCGCAGGAACTCTCCACCGACGCCTTCGAGACGGTGTGGGCCACGGTGACCTTCAGCCGCGGCCTGTTCGGCAAGCCGGCGAACCCCGCGCTGATCGAACGCATCCTGAAGGACCTGTCGCTGTGGGACAAGCGTGATGCCAAGATCCGCACGCTGTCGGGCGGCATGAAGCGCCGCGTGATGATCGCCAAGGCGCTGAGCCACGAGCCGGGCATCCTCTTCCTCGACGAACCCACGGCCGGCGTGGACGTGGAGCTGCGCCGCGACATGTGGGCGCTGGTGCGCCGCCTGCGCGAGCAGGGGGTCACCATCATCCTGACCACCCACTACATCGAGGAAGCCGAGGAGATGGCCGACCGCATCGGCGTGATCAACCACGGCGAGCTCATCCTCGTGCAGGACAAGGTCACGCTGATGCGCCAGCTCGGCAAGAAGCGGCTCACCCTGCAGCTGCAGCAGCCGCTGGCCACCGTGCCCGGCGGCATGAACGGTTACGACCTGGAGCTGGGCGGCAACGGCCACGAACTCATCTACACCTTCGATGCGCAGGCCGAGCACTCCGGCATCGCCGGGCTGCTCAAGCGGCTGGACGAGCAGGGCATCGCCTTCAAGGACCTCCACACCGAGCAGAGCTCGCTGGAAGAAATCTTCGTCAACCTCGTGAGGCAAGCCCGATGAACTGGTATGCCATCCGCGCCATCTACCACTTCGAGATCGCACGCACCCTGCGCACCCTGGGGCAGAGCATCGCCTCGCCGGTGATCTCCACCTCCCTGTACTTCGTCGTCTTCGGCTCGGCCATCGGCTCACGCATGGTGGCCATCGATGGCATCAGCTACGGCGCCTTCATCGTACCGGGGCTGATCATGCTGGCCATCATCACCGAAAGCCTCTCGAACGGCTCCTTCGGCATCTACATGCCCAAGTTCACCGGCACGATCTACGAGCTGCTGTCGGCCCCGGTGTCGGCGCTGGAGGTGGTGATCGGCTACGTGGGTGCGGCGGCGAGCAAGTCCATCGTGCTGGGGCTCATCATCCTGGCCACGGCGCGGCTGTTCGTGGATTTCTCCATCGCCCACCCGCTGTGGATGATCGGTTTCCTGGTGCTGACCTCGATCACCTTCAGCCTCTTCGGCTTCATCCTCGGCCTGTGGGCCGACGGCTTCGAGAAGCTGCAGATCGTGCCGCTGCTCATCATCACCCCGCTGGCCTTCCTGGGCGGCAGCTTCTATTCGATCAGCATGCTGCCCCCGGTGTGGCAGACGGTGAGCCTGTTCAACCCCGTGGTCTACCTGATCAGCGGCTTCCGCTGGAGCTTCTACGGCGTGGCCGACGTGGCCGTGGGCGTGAGCCTGCTGGCCATCGCCGGCTTCCTGCTCGTGTGCCTGGGGATCGTGGGCTGGATCTTCCGCACGGGCTGGCGGCTCAGGGCCTGAGTTGGCGCAAGGTGGCCTCGCAGCGCCGCCCCTGGCACCACCGGTCCAGCGCCTGCGAGAACACCGAGCCTTCGCCGTCCACGGCCTCGAAGAGCGTCATGCACGAACAGAACTTGAGATCGTCGGGCGAACCGAAGACCTCGTGCAGCGTGCGGCCCCGCACCGACATCACCGCGTCGACGCACTCGCGCAGCCTTGCGCCCAGCACCGGGTGGGCCAGGTAGGCGCGGGCCTCGTCCAGATCGGCCAGGCCGTAATGCCGTGCGGTGGCGCTGCGGCCCAGCACGCGCAACTGCGGAAAGACGAACCACATCCAGTGCGTGCGCTTGGCACCGGCGCGCAGTTCGGCCAGCGCGGTGTGAAACACCGGGTCCTGGGCGTCGATGAAGCGCTGGAGATCGTGCCGGTCGCTGAGCATGGCGCCCATCCTGTCACGCCGTTCATGCTGTCGGCAAGCCCTTCAACCCGCAGAACGCTGGCGGCGAGCGATCGGCACGCGCCGCTCACCCCGGACACGGACTTCGAGCCCGGCCCTGCTTGACGCGGGTCAAGACCCCCGGGCCGGGCGCTTGGCGCCTCGCGCCCAAGCGCGTACCGTGGATGGCGTCGTTCCTGCCGACCGCCCGTCCATGCCCCCGCACCCCCTACACCCCGACAGCTCCGCCCGGCGCACGGGCCCGCATGGCCTGCAGGCGCTGGCCCACGAGACGGCCGCGGCGCTGCGCGAGCGCGTGCAGCGCGAAGGCCTGCGCCATTGGGACCTGGTGTGCGTCACCGAAGCCGACGGCCGGCTGCTGGGCACGCTCACGCCCAGCGAGCTGCTGGCCCTGGCACCGCACCAGACGCTGGGCAAGGCGGCCCGCCGCGACGCCCCGCGCGTGAGCCCGGGCACCGACCAGGAGCACATGGCCTCGCTGGCCCTGCACCACTGCGTCACGGCCATGCCGGTGGTGGACGAGGACGGACGGCTGGTGGGTGTGGTGGGCGCGGCTACGCTGATGGACATCCTGCGCCGCGAGCATGTGGAGGACCTGCACCGCCTGGCCGGCATCGCCCGTGAGTCCGTTGACGCGGACCAGGCCCGCCAGGCCCTGACGGCCCCGCCGCTGCGGCGTGCCCGCCACCGCCTGCCCTGGCTGCTGGTGGGGCTGGCCGGCAGCATGGTGGCCACCTACATCGTCTCGCGCTTCGAGGCCACGCTGGAGGCGCGCCCCATGCTGGCCTTCTTCGTGCCGGGCTTGGTCTACCTGGCCGATGCCATCGGCACCCAGACCGAGGCGGTGGCGGTGCGCGGCCTGTCGCTGAGCCACCAGCCCCTGGGCCGGATGCTGGTGGCCGAGCTGCGCACCGGGCTGCTGATGGGCGGGGTGCTGGGGCTGCTGGCCTTTCCGATGGTCTGGCTGGTGTTCGGCGAGCTGGCCCTGGCCGCCGCCGTGGCGCTTGCCCTGAGCGGCGCCAGCATGGTGGCCACCGGCCTGGGCCTGCTGCTGCCCTGGGGACTGACCCGCCTGGGCCTGGACCCGGCCTATGGCAGCGGCCCGCTGGCCACCATCGTGCAGGACCTGCTGAGCCTGCTGATCTACTTCGGCTGCGTGACGGCGGTCGTAGTCTGAGCCTCTCAGGCCGCGGCAAGCCGACGCTGCTCCGCGTCCGGGGTCGGGCCGCTGACAAAGGCATCGGAAAAGAAGTCCTGCGGCGCCAGGCCCAGGTGCTGCACCGCCGTCTGCCTCAGGGCCGTCACCAGGGCCGGCGCTCCGCAGGCGTAGAGCTCGTGGCCGGCCAGTGACGCCAACCGCGCCAGCAAGGCCTGGCGGACGTCGCCGCGGAAGACCTCGGGCGGGGTGTCGGCGATCGGCTCGCTCACGGCCGGCACGAACTCCAGCCCGGGCAGCAGGCGCTGCCACCGCTGCACGGCCGCGCCCAGGTAGAGGTGTTCGAGCCGGCGCCCGCCCCACAGCAGGGTCACGGGGCGCCGCGAGTCGCCTCGTTTGACCATGTCGTCGAGGATGGACTTGATCGGGGCGAATCCGGTGCCCCCTGCCACGAACACCAGGGGGGCCTGGCTGTCTTCGCGCAGCCCGAAGCTGCCATAAGGCCCCTCGATGCGCACCGCGTCGCCGGGCTGCAGCGTCGGCAGCACCGCGCTGAAGCGCCCGCCCGGCACGTGCCGGATGTGCAGCGTGACACCATCGCTCTCGTGGGGCGGATTGGCCATCGAGTACGAACGGCGGCTGCCGTCGTCCAGGATCACCTGCAGGTACTGGCCTGCACGGAACTTCAGGCGCTGGCCCGCCGGCAGGCGCAACTGCAGCAGCGAGACATCGGAGGCGACCATCTGGTGCTTGTAGACCTTGGCCACGAAGGTCTTCGCCGCGGCCGGGTCCACGCGGCGATACCGGGTGGGGGAGATGAGGAGATCGCTGCGCGCCACGCACAGGCACAGCAGCACCTGATCGGGGTCGCAAGCCTCATGGTGTAGGGGCGCCCCGCCAAGACCCTCGACCAGGCCCTCGTCCACACGGCCGGCACAGTTGGCGCACATGCCTTTGCGGCAGGAGTGGGGCAGCTCGATGCCGGCCGCCAGGGCCGCGTCGAGCACGGTCTGGCCCGGCGCACAGGGAAAGTGCAGATCGGTCTGGGCGATGCGGATGGTGTGGCTCATGAGGGGCTCTCGGTCGGGGCGCCAGGCTGCGTCAGGCCAGCCAGCAGGCGCAGGGTGCGGATCATGGCGTCGGGCCGCGCGACACCCCGGCCGGCGATGTCCATCGCGCAGCCATGCCCGACGCTGGACAGCAGCACGTCGGCCCCGATGCTCAGGGCGCTGGCGGCCTGCGGAGCCAGCAGTTTCACGGGGATGTGCCCCTGGTCGTGCAGCATGGCCACGTACAGATCGTGGGCCCGGCGGGCCAGCATGGCATCCGCGCCTTCGGGGCCGTCGACCTGGTGGCCCTCGGCCCGCAGGGTCGCGACGGCCGGGGCCACCAAGGCCTCGTCCTCGGGCCCGAAAAGGCCCCCTTCGGACGCATGCGGATTGAGCCCGAAGACTCCGACGGCCGGCTGCGGCACGCCCAGCAGCCGGCAGGCCCTCAGGCCCGCCCGGGCCGCGGCCGCCACGCGCTGGGGCGTGATGCGCGCCAGCGCCGAGGCCACGCTTTCGTGCAGCGTCACGTGCACGATGCGCAGGCCTGCACCCACCAGCATCAGGAAGACCTCGTCCTCGCGCAGGCCGCAGACGCGCGCCACCAGGGAGGGATAGCCGCTGAAGGCCACGCCGGCCCGGGCGACGGCCCCCTCGTGATGCGGCCCGGCCGCCACGGCGTCATGCCGGCCGGCGCAGCAGGCCTGCAGCGCGGCGGTGGCCGCGGCCACGGCACTGGCGCCCGCCTCGGCATGCACCAGGCCGGGACGCGAGGCCGACGGGGAGGGCTCGGGCGTGGCGACGCGCGCCACGCGCTCGAGCAGATCGATCAGGCCGAGCTGCTGCGCCGTGCGCTCGAGCACCCCGGGCGGGCCGTACAGGGTCAGGTGCAGGCCCTGCTCGCCCTGCAGGGCCTGCACCGCCTTCAGCGCGATCTCCGGGCCGATCCCGTTCGGATCGCCCACGGCCAGGGCCAGGCGCCGTGTGCTCATCGTCCGGTCCTCACAGCGGCAGCGCCAGCAGGGTGTCGGTGACGGTGCTGTCGCACACGGCCACGCGCTCGGCCAGCAGCAGGCGCCCCCCTTCGCGCACGAAGCGGTCGTGGTAGGCACCGGTGGCGAACAGCTCGGTCGGGCCGGTGGCCATGATGCGTGCCACCATGAACGGCGTGCGCGCTTCGATGGCCGCCTGGCCGTAGCCGGTGATCCACGGCATGCCCAGTAGGTGCCGGTAGCGGTGGCGCTCGTAGATGTTGGCCTCGCGCAGCGCCGCCACCCGGTCTTCGAGCATGGCGCGCGAGTCGGCATAGACGATGCCGGCCGGCAGGCCCTCGCGGTGGTTCTCCACGTGCGTGATGCGGTAGTGGCAGCGTTCGGTGAAGAAGCCCGGCCAGGACTCCAGGGCGTCGCCGTCGATCGCATCGGCATAAGCGGCGTTGAAGGTGCACAGCTCGATCAGGTCGTGATGGACGTCCATCTCACACCCCCATCAGGCTGCGGTAGGCTTTCCAGAAGCCGCGCACCGAGGCCTCGGTGGCGCGGCCCTCGCTGGAACAGGCCTGCTCGCCGCCCATCTCGAGCACCGCCTCCTGGTCCCGGGCTCCGGCGATGCCACGCTGCACGAAACCGCCCACGGCTCCGTCCTCCATCGAGATGAACCCCGCCGGGCCGATCAGGTTGGCCTGTTTGAGCCTCACCTGGCGCTGCTCGGCGGTGTCGTCGGCATAGCCCAGATAGGTCCAGTTCAGCTCGCTGCGGCCCGTGCCCTTGGGCAGCACCTGGCGCACGGCCAGGCAGTTCTGGATCTGCTGCAGCACAAAGCCGGGGAAGACCGAGAGGATCTGCAGCGTCACGCCGTCGTCGAACTCGGGAAAGCCCTGCAGCAGCGTGGGGTCCTTGAGGCGGTAGCGGTCCGTGTCCGAGCGCAGCCCCTGCTCCTTGTAGGACGTGTCCTTGGCCTGCGGGTCGATCATCGAGTAGCTCACATGGTGAGCACCGCTGTCGTCGACGATGACGCCCCCCTTCTGCGACAGGCGGTTGAGCTCGAAGGTCGTGAAGAACAGGTGCAGCAGGCTCGCGTGGTAGCTGTCCTTCACGTTCTCGACATAGAGCTTCCAGTTGTTGGGCAGGCCCTGGGTGAAACGGCCGATCACCTGCACCGGCTTGTGCAGCACGCGCTCGATGCGCTGGCAGATCTCCTCGCCAAGATAGTCCTCGATGCCGGGCACCTCGTCATGGAAGCTGCCGAACACCAAGCCGCAGAAGCTGGCGATGCGCAGTTTGCGCGGGCCGTGGTCCTCCTTGCAGAAGCCCGGCGGCATGCCGCCCTGACCCTTCACGCCCTGCTCGAACGCCACCCCGGTGAGGTCGCCCCGGCGGTTGTAGCTCCAGGCGTGGTAGACGCACTGGAAGCTTTCGGCCCGGCCGGATTTCTCCAGCGCGATCAGCGCACCGCGGTGCGCGCAGCGGTTCTCGAAGCCGTAGAGCTCGCCGTCGCCGTCGCGCACGACCACCACAGGGGTCTCGCCGACGAAGGTGGTGCGGTAGTGGCCCGCCTCGGGCACTTCGGCCTCCAGGCACAGGTAGTTCCAGGTGGGGCCACGGAAGAGCCGGGCCTGCTCCTGCTCGTGCAGCAGCTCGTCGCCGTACACCGCATACGGCACGCGGGTCAGGCCCTGGCTGCGCCAGACAATCGGCTGGGTGTGCATGGGGATCTCACTCCATCTTCACATTGGCGGTCTTGATGACCTGGTGCCACTTGTCCGACTCCGTGCGGATGAACCGCGCGGCCTGCTCGGGGCTCCAGCCACGTGCGTCGGCCCCCTGTTCGGCGAACTTCTGCTTCACGTCCGCCTGCGCCAAGGCCGCGGACATCGCCTGGTGATGGGCCCGCACCAGCGGCTCGGGCGTCCCCGGCGGGGCCACCACCGCAAACCAGGTGACGGCCTGCATGTCCTTCAGACCGCTCTCGACGAAGGTGGGCACCTCGGGCAGGGCCTGCGATCGGGCTTCGTCGGCCACGGCCAGGATGCGCAGCTTGCCGGCCCGGTGGTGCGTGGCCGACGAGCTGAGGTTGTCGAAGAACACATCGACCTGGCCACCGATCAGGTCGACCAGCGCCGGGGCCGTGCCCTTGTAGGGCACGTGGACCATCTGGGTGCCGGTCAGGTTCATGAAGAGATTGGCGGTGAGGTGGGAGGTCGAGCCGTTGCCCTGGGAGGCGTAGCTGACCTTGCCCGGATGGGCCTTGAGGTAGGCGATCAGCTCGGCCACGCTGGTGACCGGCAGCTTCGGGCTCACGGCCAGCACATTGGGCACCGTCGCCAGCACCGTCACAGGCACCCAACGCGTGGGATCGAAGCCGAGCCGGGGATACAGGTGGTGGTTGATCGCGATGGGCCCGGGGGGAGAGGCCAGCAGCGTGCCGCCGTCGGGGTCGGCCCGGTACACCACGTCGGCACCGATGTTGCCGCCTGCCCCGGAACGGTTCTCGACCACGACACCGGCCGGGTGGTTGGGGCGCAGCTTCTCGGCCACCAGCCGCGGCAGGATGTCGGCCGTGCCGCCAGCCGGGAAGGGCACGACGATGCGCAGGGCGGCAGGCAGGGACTGGGCAAGCGCAGAGCCGCAGATCACGCCGCAGGCCGTCAATGCGGCCAGCCTGCGCAGCAGGGAACGGGGGGGCATGGTGGTCTCCTTGTCGAATCGGGGCCTTTGAAGTGTGGTCGCCGGTTTGACCCGGAACAAGCTAGATTTGCGCCATGCGCAAACTTCTGCTGCAACGCAAGGCCTCGCCATGTCGGACAAGGATTTCGTCACCGCGCTGCGCAAAGGGCTGGACACCCTGACCTGCTTCAGCCGTGTGCACAGCCGCCTCACCCTGTCCGAGGTGGCCCGGCTGACGGGGTGCACGCCGGCCTCGGCCCGCCGGTCGCTGAGGACCCTCTGGCACCTGGGCTACCTGGAGTGCGACGGCAAGCACTACTGGATGAACCACAAGTGCCTGTTGGTGGCCAATGCCTATCTGGCCTCGCGTCCGCTGCCCTCGCTGGCGCAGCCGCTGCTGGACGGCCTGAGCGAGCGCACGCGGGAGTCCGCCTCGCTGGCCAAACTGCTCGATGGCGAGGCCCTCATCATCGCGCGCAGCACCGCGCGCCGCAGCCTGAGCGTGGGCCTGGGCATCGGCTCGCGCCTGCCGGCTTACTGTTCCGCCCTGGGCCGGGTGCTGCTGGCCAGCCTGCCCCGCAGCGAGGTCCGCGCGCGCGTGCGCCAGATGACGCTGCAGGCCCTGACGCCGCGCACCGTCACCGACGCCTCCGAGGTGATCGCCCGGGTCGACGAGGCGCGCGAGCGGGGGTTCGCCACCAGCGATGGCGAGCTGGAGATCGGCGTGCGCTCGATGGCTGTGCCAGTGTTCAATCGGGCCGGCGCCGTGGTGGCCGGCCTGAGCATCGCAGTGCGGGCCGACCGCATGGGCCTGTCCGAGTTCATCGAGGGCTTCCTGCCGATGCTGGGCCGTGCGCGCGACCGCCTGGGCGAGCAGATCTACCAGGACTGAGCCCGCCCGCGCGGCCGCTGGCTTTCACTCCCGGGCGGCTGGTTCCACCGGTTGCGGCCTGACGCGCAACGCCGCCACCACACCGGTCACGAGCAGGGCGATGCCCCCCAGCGTCAAGGCGTCGGGCCAGGTACCCCGCAGCAGGTAGGCGTAGGCCAACGCCGCCAGGGTCTCGAAGTCGATGAACTGTTCGGCCAGGGTGGAGGGCAGGCGCTGGCTAGCTTCGTTCCAGCACACCGTGGCCAGCCAGGACGAGAGCACGGCCACGATGAGCAGGCCGCCGACAAAGGCCCACGGGTCGGTGCCGAGGCCGGCGAAGCTGTGCCGCCGCCCAGGCGGCCCCAGGCGAACACGGTGAGAGTGCTCAGCAGGGCCGGCGGCAACGTGGCCAGTCCCTGGGCGGTGGCCCAGGTGCGGGGGCTGCGGTCGGGATTGGCGCGCAGCCAGTCGGCGTTGCCTCGCGGGTACCAGGTCCAGCAGTCCATAGCACCCACAGCCAGCGCCGCGCCGCTGACGTAGCGGCCCAGGTCGGCCGCCGGGTCATGGGCCAGGGCCCGCAGTTCCGCCTCGTTGATCAGCGCGATGCCGACGACGATCAGCGCCAGCAGCAGGGCCAGACGATGCCAGGGGAACAGCCCGTCGCGGGCCGCGTTGCGCCGGTTCGAGACCGAGGCGATCGCCACCGGCAGCGTGCCAATGATCAACGTGGGCAAGGGGACACCGGCGCGCGTGAGGCCGGCCAGGCGCCTTCGGTCCTGCCAGGCCAGGGGGAGGGCGATCAGGCCGAAGGCCAGCTGTGCGGCAGGCACCTCGGGCCGCCACAGCGGCAGCAAGAACACCAGACCCCACATCAGGCCCGCCGCCAAGGCGAAGAATGCACCCGGCCATACCATGGGCGTCAAGGATTGCTGCCCCCATGGGGCTGCACCGGATGGCGCCGGAACGCTGGTTTGACCTAGATTGGATTCTGTATCCCGATAGACGAAATAGAATCAGGCACCCGTCACTCGCCCGCCGCATCCACCATGGACACCCGCACAAAAGCAGCCACGCTGGGCGCGACCCACTCGCCGCTGACCCACTTGGTGGTGACCGCCCTGCGCGAGCGCATCCTGGGCGGCGCGATTCCCCCGGGCGAACGGCTGGTAGAGGGTCGGCTGTCCGAAGAATTGGGCGTGTCGCGCATGCCCGTGCGCGAGGCCCTGCGCCAGTTGGCGGCCGAAGGCCTGGTGACGATCGAGCCGCGGCGGGGTGCGTCGGTGACCAGCTTCAGCGCCGATCAGGTGCGCGAGCTGGTGGAAGTGCGAGCGACGCTCGAAGGTCTGAATGCGAAGCTCGCGGCGAAGCGGCACGATCCTGCCCAGATTGCCGAGCTTGAGCGCATCCTCGAGGAAGGCACGCGCCTGGCCGAGAGCGAGGACGTGGCCACCACGATGCTGATGAACCAGCGCTTCCATGACGCACTGGGCAACATCGCGGCCAACTCGGTGCTGCAAGACATCATGCGCTCGCTGCGCGACCGCACGGCCCTGCTGTTCGCTCCCATCAACCGGGTGCGTGGCAAGCAGAACTGGGAAGAACACGCCGCCATCCTGCGCGCGGTGATCAAGGGCGATGCGGAGCTGGCCGCGCTGCTGGCCACGCGGCATGTCTACAACGCGGCCCAGATGGAGCCCTGAGAGCCGCTGCCGGCTCATGCCCGATCCAGCAGGCGCTTCCAGGCCAGCCCGGCCAGGGCCACGTCTTCCAGGCCCACGCCGACCGACTTGTACAGCGTGATCTCCTCGTCGGTCCGGCGCCCGAGGGCCTGTCCGGTCACGAGGGCGCCGAGTTCCACGAGCTTGTCGGGCGTGACCAGGCCGGGGGCGGCCAGCACCAGATCACCGGCCTCGCGCTGCGTCTGAGGCCGCCATTCCACCGCGATGCACGCGGCGCGCTGCAAGGCGCGGTCGTCCAGTTCGCGGGTGTGGGGCAGGCTGGAGCCGATGGCGGCGACGAAGGTCCCCGGGCCCAGTTGATCGCCGGTGAACAGCGGCGTGGTCGAGCGCGAGGCCGTCACGACGATGTCGGCGCCGTCGATCACCTCGGCGGCCTGGGTGCACATGCGCACGCGGGTGCCGCACTGGGCCTGGAGTTGTGCGGCCAGGTCCGCCGGTGCATAGGGGTCGCACACGCGGATCTCCTCCAGCGCGAACGCCTGCGCCATTTGCTGGGCGTGTGCGCGACCCTGCACGCCCGCGCCGAACAGGCCCAGGCGGCGCGAAGCCGGTCGCGCCAGGTGGCGAGCGGCGATCACCGAGCACGCCGCGGTACGCAGGCGCGTGATGGCTCCCGCATCGAAGGAGGCCAAGGCCCGGCCGTCCTCGGTGGAGAACAGCAGGATCGCGAAGGTGAACCGGCCCTGGATCGTCGTGTAGACCTTGGCGCCGGCCACCTGCTGCCCCGGGATCACGGCGCCCAGCGTCGACAGCTTGACGCCGCCGGCTTCGGTGCGGATGCGCTCCTGCATCGCCGCCTCGCCGTGCCCGAAGGCCCGGAAGGCCTCGAGCAGCACCTGCTGGGCGTCCTGCGGGCTCACGGCCGCGTCGATCATCGCATCGGTGATGTGTTGCATCTGGAGTTCCTCGAAGAAGGGGGTCAGGAGCGGGCCAGCGTTTGCACCAGCACGCCCAAGGCGCCCAGGGAGGCCAGCGTCAGGAGCAAGGGGCGCAGGCTCACGCCGGCCAGGCGGCGGCGCAGGCGCGAGGAGATCGTGAAACCCACCAGCATCCAGGGCAGGAGCAGCGCGCTCAGCAGGAGATGCGCCGCCGACATGCGGCCCACCACGGCCAGTGCCACCAGCGAGACGGCCGCACCGATGAAGAAGATCGCACCGATGGTGGCCCGCAGCCGGTCGGGAGGCAGGTGCTGCATGGCGATCGCAAAGGGTGGGGCGCCGGCCGAGGTGATGGTGCCCATCAGGCCCGACGCCAGACCGGCGATGGTGGTGTTGCGCGCGTTGTGGTCCACGCGCCACCCGCCCAGGCTCAAGGCCACGCCGGCCAGGATGAGGGCGGCGAACAGGAAGGACAGGGTGCTCACGCTCAACCAGACCAGGCAGGCCATCGCCAGTGCGGTGCCCAGCACCCGGCCCAGCAGCGCAAAGCCCGTGGTGTGCCATTCGATCGCCTCGCGCTCGCGCAGGGCCGTCATCAGGGCCAGCGGGCAGCCCAGGGCCAGCAGCGGGCCGGGCACCAGCTCGGGGAACCACAGCGCCGCCAGCGGCGCGCAGAACATCGCAAAGCCCAGACCGCCCACCCCTTGCAGGCAGGCCCCGGCCATCACCATGCCGCCCATGCCCAGGTAGCTCCACAGGCCCAGGCCCTGAGGCCACCAGCCCGTCTCCATCTCACCACGACACGGCGATGTCGCCGCGCACGAAGGTCTGGCAGGCCATGCGGTAGCCCTGGGCGAGCTGCTCGTCCGACAGGTGCTTGCGCTCCTTGGGCTTGACCTCGTCGGCGTGTTCCAGGCCCTGCTCGATGCGGCACTTGCAGGTGCCGCAGATCCCTCCGCCGCACTTGAAGGGGATGCCGCCCTGTTCACGCAGGGACACGCGCAGCAGGTTGCTGTTCTCGGGGGCGCTGACGACCTTGCGGTCGTTGTTGATGAAGGTGATCTGGATCATGGGCTCAGGCGGCGCGGGGCATCGGAGGCAGGGCACGGGGCTGCAGCACGGCGTCCATGTGGCCGAAGCTGCACAGGTGGCGCAGTTCGGCGCGTGCGCGCTCCAGGGTGTCGAACTTCTCCAGGAACTTGGAGGGCACGAGGTTCACGGTGACCGGCTCGGTCTCGTCGACCAGGCGCACCCGGGTCTCGGCCTGCAGTTCGGCGATCACGAATTGCGCACGCACCCGTCCGTAGAACAGGTAGTCGTAGGCCTCGACGGGCTGCAGGCCGGCGCCGGCCTCGGTGCGGAACTGGCCGGGCTTGCTGGTGAGAATCACGTACATGGTCGGGGCTCCAGGCAGCGGCGCTCAGGCCGAAGGCGGCGGGGCACTGTGCACCCCCCGGGGTGCCACGGCGGCGATGGCGGCGGGAAGAGGCTCTTGCTGCAGCTCGATGTCATGCTCCAGCCAGAGCTGGCAGGCGAGCCGGTAGCCTTCCTCCAGGCGTGCACCGAGCTGCTTCTTCTCCTTCCAGTTCGGCGGCGGCAGGTGTTCGGCACCGCGCAGCACCTTGCAGGCGCACTTGGCGCACTTGCCCATGCCGCATTCGTACTGCAGATGGGGGTAGGGGAACTGCCGGATACCGGCGCGCACCACCAGGTTGGTCTTGGGTTGGACCTCGTCCCGGTAGATCTGGCCGTTCTTGTGCAGGGTCACGACGGGCATGGCGGATTCTTTCGTGTCGGTGGCGGCAAGGCGGACTGTTGGTATACTGTATACTGATATCCAATTCCAGATCAAGCCCCTCGAACGCCCTCGGCATCGGGGCTTACCCGAGCGCCGCCCCTCCTCGACCCCGTGCGGACTGCGCGCAGCAGGCGGGCCCATCCGGCCGCCCTCGGGACAACCCGGGTGTTGACTTTCCGGTATTCGGTATACCGTATCCATTGACACGTATCATGTCACCGTTCCCGCCGCCCTTCACCCCTCACAGGAGCCCGAGATGTCCCGACTGATGAACCGCGACGAATTCCGCACCGCCCTTGAAGAAGCCATCAAGGGCAAGAGCGCCAACAAGGCCCCCTTCAGCATCGCCTGGGCCACCGGCCAGCTCAGCCGCGAGCACCTGGCCCGCTGGGCCGAGAACCACTACCACTACGTGGGCCCCTTTGCCGACTACCTGGCCTACATCTACGCGCGCACGCCCGACCACATGACCGAGGCCAAGGACTTCCTGCTGGCCAACATGTACGAGGAGGAGATCGGCGGCGACCGTCACACCGACCTGCTGATCCGCTTCGCCGAAGCCTGCGGCACGACACGCGAGCGTGTGATCGACCCCGACAACATGTCGCCCACCACACGCGGGCTGCAGAGCTGGTGCTATGCGGTGGCCATGCGCGAGGACCCGGTCGTGGCCGTGGCCGGCCTCGTGGTGGGCCTGGAGTCGCAGGTGCCCTCGATCTACCGCAAGCAGACGCCCATCCTGCGCGAGAAGTACGGCTTCAGCGACGAGGAGGTCGAGTTCTTCGACCTGCACATCGTCTCCGACGAAATCCATGGCGAGCGCGGCTACCAGATCGTGCTGGAGCACGCCAACACGCCCGAGCTGCAGCAGCGCTGCCTGAAGATCTGCGAGATCGGCGCGCAGATGCGCCTGCTTTACACGACGGCCCTGTACCACGACTACGTCGCCAAGGACATCCCCAACCTGGCGCTGGCCGCCTGAGCCCCGCCGGCTGCGGCCGCCCGGCCGCGGCCCGTCCCTGTTGCCTGCCCCAGCCCCCCCGACGAGCCCGAGCATGTCCCAGCCCATCGAAGAGTTCCTCAACCACATCAACGGTGAATGGGTGCGCAGCCTGAGCGGCCGCACCTTCGACAACGTCAACCCGGCGGACACGCGCGAGGTGGTGGGTCGCTTCCAGGCCTCGGCCTCGGCCGATGCCGAAGCGGCCGTGGCCGCCGCCTCGGCGGCCTTCGACGGCTGGCGCAGGACACCCATCGGCAAACGCGCGAAGATCCTCAATGCCGCAGCCGACTACCTGGAAGCCCACGCCGCGCGCTTTGGCGAAGAACTCACGCGCGAGGAGGGCAAGTCCGTGGCGCTGGCCAAGGACGAGTTCCTGCGTGCGGCCCAGACCTTCCGCTTCTACGCGATCGAAGGCCAGACCTTCGGTGGCGAGACCTATCCGCAGGACGACCCCGGCATGATGGTCTACAGCGTGCGCGAGCCGCTGGGGGTTGTCTCGGTGATCTCGCCCTGGAACTTCCCTGCCTCGATCCCGGCGCGCAAGATCGCCCCGGCGCTGATCACCGGCAACACCGTGGTCTTCAAGCCCTCGTCGGACGCCCCGCTGTCGGGGCTGCGGCTGGCCGAGGCCCTGGTGCAGGCCGGCCTGCCCAAGGGGGTGCTGAACTTCCTCACCGGCCGAGCCGGCGACGTGGGTCCGGTCATCACCACCTCCCAGGCCGTGCGGGCCATCTCCTTCACCGGCTCCACCCAGGCCGGCGAGTCGATCCACCGCACCGTGCACCTCACCACGCGGCTGCAGATGGAGCTGGGCGGCAAGAACCCGCTGATCGTGATGGAAGATGCCGACCTCGACCAGGCCGTGGAGCTCACCATCAAGGGCGGTTTCTCGCTGACCGGCCAGGCCTGCACCGGCACCAGCCGTGTGATCGTGATGCGCGAGGTCCGCGAGGCCTACACCCAGCGGCTCGTCGAGCGCGTCCAGCAGCTCAGGATCGGCCCGGGCTTGACCCCCGGCATGGACCTGGGCCCGCTGGCCACGGCCAAGCAGCTCGACACCGTGCTGGGCTACATCGAGCTCGGCAAGCGCGAAGCCCGGCTGCTTTGCGGCGGCCAACGCCTGGGCGGCAGCGTCTACGAGCATGGCTATTACGTGGCGCCGGCGGTCTTCGACAACGTCACCCCGGCCATGCGCATCGCCCGCGAGGAAATCTTCGGGCCGGTGATCGCGGTGATCGAAGCCGAGAGCTTCGACGACGCGATGGCCAAGGCCAACGACACCGAGTACGGCCTGTCGGCTGCGATCGCCACGCGCAACCCGCGCTACATGCAAGCCTTTGCTGACGACATCCAGTCGGGCACGGTCAAGATCAATCGCACCACCACCGGCAACCTGGTGAACGCGCCCTTCGGCGGCGTCAAGCACTCCAGCACCTCGACCTTCCGCGAGTCGGGCCGCGTCGGCCTGGAGTTCTTCACCCAGACCAAGGTGGTCTACCGCGGCCTGTGAGCCGCGACCCCATTCTTTCGAAGGACAGGCTCATGAAAACCTCTCTCAAGCTCCAGCTCGACGAAGCCCGCCAGATGGCCCGAGCCGCGCTCGCCAAGGCCGCCGAGATCGGCGTGCCCGAGACGGTGTGCATCACCGATGAAGGGGGCTTTCCCCTCGTGCTCGAGCGCATGGACGGCGCCCGCGTGACGGGCCCGCAGATCGCCTGGAACAAGGCCTTCACCGCCGCCGGCCACAAGCGTTCGACCCACCTGTTCAACACCGCGCCCAACGGCCCTGCGCTGCCCGGCAATGAGGCGTTTGGCATCCAGTGGAGCTTCGAGGGCAAGTTCGCCGTCTTCGTTGGCGGCTTCCCCATCGTCGTCAACGGCGAAGTGGTGGGGGGCGTGGGCCTGAGCGGCGGCAACGGCGAGCAGGACACCCAGTGCGGCCTGGCCGCGCTGCAGGCGCTCAAGGAGCTGCTGGGCGCCAGCCACGAGGTGGTCGTCCAGGCCGACATCAAGAAGTGAACGCCCGGAGACGAGCATGAGCCATCGTGTGCTGTGGCTGGAAACCGGCCAGACCTTCGAGGTCGAGCCCGGCGAGGCCGTGCTCACCGCGGCCCTGCGCTGCGACGTGGGCCTGCCGCACGAGTGCCAGTTCGGCGGCTGCGGGAGCTGCCGCGTCCGGCTCGTCGACGGCCGCGTGGACTACGACGAGCCGCCCCTGGGCCTGAGCGAGGAAGAGGCCGCCGAAGGCTACGCCCTGATGTGCCGGGCCCGGCCGCAGGGCGACCTCGTCATCAGCGTGCCTCGGCCCGATGCCTGCTCGCAGCCCACGCGCATGCGCGCCACCGTGGCGGGCCTGCGCCCGCTGGCGCGCGAGGTGCTGCATCTGGAGCTGCGACTGCCCGAGGAAGCCGGCCTCGTCTACCGGCCGGGCCAGTACATGAACGTGCTGCTCGACGACGGTCGTCACCGCAGCTTCTCGATGGCCTCGCGCCCCAACGGCGCGCGGGTGGACTTCCATGTGCGCCGCATTCCGGGCGGCCGTTTCACCGACCGGCGCCTGGCCGCCCTGCGCGAAGGCGAGAGCCTCGAGGTCGAGATCCCGCTGGGCAGCTTCCGCTACCACGCCGAGGACGATCGGCCGCTGGTGATGGTGGCCACAGGCACGGGGCTCGCGCCGATCAAGAGCATGCTGGAGTCGCTGATGGACAGCGACGACTGCCCGCCGGTCAGCCTGTACTGGGGCATGCGCACCGAAGACGAGCTCTACCTGCACGACGAGATCCAGACCTGGGCCGAGCGGCTCTACGACTTCCACTACGTGCCCGTGCTGTCGCGGGCCGGGGACGGCTGGAAGGGCCGCCGCGGGCACGTGCAGCAGGCCGTGCTGGCCGATCTGGGCGACCTGTCGGAGCATGCCGTGTACCTGTGCGGCTCGCCTGCGATGATCGCCGACGCGAAGACCGCCTTCGTCGCCCGCGGCGCCAGCCTGGATCACCTCTACACCGACAGCTTCGTCTTCCAGAGCGCCTGAAGGAGGCCGTGCATGGACCTGGGCATCGAGGGGCGGCGTGCGCTCGTCTTCGGCGGCAGCAAGGGCATGGGCCGCGCCTGTGCGCGGCACCTGGCCCAGGCCGGCGTGCAGGTGTGCATCGCCGCCCGCACCGAGGCGACCCTGGTCGAGGCGGCCTGCGCGCTGGCCGCCGACACCGGCCGCACGGTGGACTGGGTGGTGGCCGACATCACCACCGAAGCCGGGCGCGATGCTGCCCTGGCGGCCTGCCCCGCGCCAGACATCCTCGTCAACAACGCCGACGGCTTCCCGCCGGGGGATTTCCGCGAGTGGCTTCCGGCGCAGTGGCATGCCGCGCTGGACGCGATGATGGTCGGCCCAATCGAGATGATCCGACGCACCGTGGATCCGATGATGGAACGGCGCTTCGGGCGCATCGTCAACATCGTCTCGCGCAGCGTGAAGTCACCGCACCTGGAGCTCGGCCTGTCCAGCGGCGCGCGCTCGGGCCTGGTGGGCTTCTCGGTGGCGTTGGCCAAGCACACGGTGCGCCACAACGTCACCCTCAACAACCTGCTGCCCGGGGTGTTCGCCACCGATGCGCAGCGCCGCCATGTGCACAAGCTTTCGCAAACGAGCGGCCGCCCGTTCGAGGAGATCTGGGCCGAGCGCGAGCGGAGCAACCCCGCCCGGCGCTTTGGCGACCCCGAGGAGATCGGCGCGTGGTGCGCCTTCCTCGCCTCGCAACACGCCGGCTACATGACCGGTCAGAGCCTTCTCGTGGACGGCGGGGACTATCCCGGCATCTATTGAGCTGGAGCGCTCATCGGGCGCGCGGCATGTCCGGGCCGAAGCCGCTCGATCACCTCGCCGGTGCTCAGCACATCGCCGAAGAACAGCATCCAGTTGTTCAGGCAGTGCTCGTGCTCCTGCGGGGTGACGGCCGACAGCGCATCGTCCACCATGATGGTGGCGTAGTCCATCATCATCGCGTCGCGCGCGGTGGACTCGCAGCACACGTTGGTCACGGTGCCGCCGATCAGGACATGTGTGACGCCGCGCGACTTCAGCACCTCGTTCAGCCGGGATGAGCCCGGGACCAGCGCGCTGTAGCAGCGCTTGACCACACGCTCGTCCTCGGGTGCCGGGCGCAGGCCCGCGGCGATCTCGAAACCCGGCGAGGTGCTGGCCAGCTCGCGCAGCCGGCGCGCGCTGCGCTCGGGGGTGAGCATGTGGGCGTGGTGGTGGGACCAGAACTCGTCGGCCCCGTCGGCGCTGGTCTGCACCCAGATCACGTGGCCGCCGGCCGCTCGCAGTGCATCGGCCAGGCGGTTGACGGCGGGGAAGGTCGCGCGCGCCGGGGCGCATTCGCCCAGGTAGCCCGGTTGCGTGTAGTAGTTCTGCAGGTCGATGACCACGAAGGCCGTGCGTTCGGCGACCAGGGTGTCATAGGGATGCAGCCGGCCCTGCCGAGCCACGACACGGTCGACCACCCACTGTGGGAATTGCATGTGCGCTGCTCCTTGCGTTCAGCGGTAGCGTTTGGACAGCGCGGACTCGATGCGTGCGATCGCGAGGTACATCACCCCGGACAGCACCCCCAGCACGACGATGGACGTCATCACCACGTTGAGCTTGAAGACCTGGCTGCCGTTGACGATCAGGAAGCCCAGCCCCTGGCTGGCCGACTGGAACTCGCCGACGATGACCCCCACCAGGGCCAGGCCGATGTTCATCTTCAGCGCGGCGATCAGCGTGGGCACGCTGCCGGGCAGCACCACCAGGCGCAGCACCTGCGCGCGGGTTGCGCCCAGCGTGCGGGCGAGCTTGATCTTGTTCGGGTCGATGCTCTGGAAGCCGTCGTACATCACCATGATCGTCACGAAGACGGCGATCGCCACGGCCATGCCGTACACCGAGTACTCGGACCCGAGCCAGATGTAGAAGATCGGCACGAAGGCGATCTTGGGCATCGCATTGGCCACGACGAGGAAGGGATCGAGGACCTTGTGCGCAAAGCTCGACCACCACAGCCCGGCGGCCACGCCCGTGCCGATGAGCATGCTGAGCATGAAACCGATCAGCGTCGCCTTGAAGGTAGCCCAGGTGTGCCCCAGCAGGTTGCCGCCGTCCAGCAGCTCGAGGAAGGTGGGCCACAGCGCGCTGGGATAGCTCGTGAGCATGGGATTGACCACGTGCGACTTGGCCAGGATCTCCCACAGCAGCAGGAGGACGCCCAGCAGCGCGATGCGCGTGGCCAGGATGTAGTGGCGCCGCCGCTGCTCGCGCGCGCGCCAGGCGAGGTAGGCCGCGCTGGGTTCGCGCGACGGGGTGGCCGCCACCGGGGCCCCGCCGGCCACGGGTGCGGAAGCACTGGAGTTCATCGGTTTCATCCTTCCACGTGGACGTCGAGTTCGTCCCACAGGGTCGCGAAATAGGCGTTGAATTCGGGCAGCGAGCGCACCTCGAAGGGGCTGGGGCGCCGGCCTTCGCAGCTCGGGAAGTGCATGCGGTGCTCGGACTTGATGCGCCCCGGCCGGCGCGACAGCACGACCACGCGGTCGGTCATCGCGATGGCCTCGCCGATGTCGTGCGTGACCAGCACCACCGACTTGCCCTCCTCTCGCAGTACCTCGACCACTTCATCGGCAATCGCCAGGCGGGTCTGGGAGTCGAGGGCCGAGAAGGGTTCGTCGAGCAGTACGACATCCGGATCGGTCACAAGCGTGCGAGCCAGAGCGACACGCTGGCGCATCCCGCCCGAGAGCTGGCGTGGGTAGTGATTCAGGAAATCGCCCATGCCGCACTTGTGCAGCAGGTGCGCCGCGCGTTCGCGTGCCTGCTTCAGGTTGCGCCCCTGGATCTCGGCGCCCAGGACGGCGTTGTCGAGAATAGTGCGCCACTCGAATAGGTAGTCCTGCTGCAACATGTAGCCCACGCGGGGCGAGGGACCATTCACGCGCTCGCCATGCACCCACACCTCGCCGGACGAGGGCTCCAGGATGCCGGCCATGAGGGACAGCAGGGTGCTCTTGCCGCAGCCGGACTGACCGATCAGGACCACCGAGAGGTGGATGCGCTCCAGCGCCTGGGTTTCGCCTTCGGGGGTGAAGTAGCGCAGGGAGACGTCGCGAATCTCGATGCGTGGGGCGCGCTGCGCGGTTTCGCCACCGGCGGTCGGACGGTCAAGTACGGCACTCATCATTGGGCCTTTGCAGTGAAGTCGGTTACGACCACCTGCTCGTACTTGACGCGCTTGGCCGCATCTAGCACGCCGCTGGCCACCAGCATGTCCTGCAAGGTGTCGATGGCAAAGCGTTCGACGGTCGGGTTGGTCTTCCACAAGCCGATGTCGCGGTAGCGGTCAATGGCAGCCACCAGTTCGACCGTGCCCATACCAGGGAAGAATTCGGCGATATGCTTGGCCAAGTCAGCCGCCGGAGCTGTGGCCACGTACTTCTGGGCGCGCACGATGGCATTTGTCCAGGCCTGGGCCACCTGGGGATTGCGCTTCAGGAAGGGGTCGGTGGCGGTGAAGACGGTGTAGTCCACCGCGCCGACCTCCCGACCGATCGACGCCACCACGAAGCCCTTGCCATTCTTCTCGAGCACTGTGGCTTCAGGCTCGAGGAAGATGGCGTAGTCCGTCTGCCCGGCCATCCAGGCCCCGGTGCGTGCAGCCGCGCCGATGTTGTTGACGATGCGCAGATCCTTCTTCGGGTCGATGCCATGCTTGCGCATCGCTGTCTCGAGGAAAACGTCGGGGTTGGAACCGGGACGAAAGCCCATGACGGCCTTGCCCTTGAGCTGGCCCCATTCGAACTTGGCCGCGGGCTTTTCACGGGCGACCAGCAGGAAGCCATCGGTGGCGGTGAGGCCGGAGAAGATCTTGGGCTTGACCGGCGATTCGCTGTTGGCGACATAAATAGACGCCTCCGGGCCGATCAGCACAATGTCGGCGCTGCCCGATAGCAGCGCGGCCATGCCCTTGTCGGTGCCCTGGGAGGTTTTCATCGACACGTCAAGGCCAGCTTCACGGAAGTAGCCTTGGTTCAGCGCCACGTACGTGGGCAGATAGAGCACCGAGCGCACCACTTCCTCATAGCGCACCTTGGTGGGGGACGCGACGGACTGTGCAGCCACGGTGCAAGCCAGGCCCAGCCCCGCTGCAGCCATGCCAAGCCGCAGCAGCAAGCGGGACCACAAGGGACGGGGGGATGGGGTGGACTCAGAAGACATGGCGCTCTCACTCCTGTGCTGTGGTGGTTCGAACCCCGGGAGGCGGGATCGAGAAATACTGTATGCAACATGTGTGCCGCGAGGGTGCGGGGCGAACTTTTGAAGGGGCCGGCACCTCAACGTCCCCGGCAGAAAGCTTAAACGGAATACAGTATTCATTCTCTAGGGATTGCCCTCCCTCAAGCAGACATCACCGCGCGCAGCCCTCCAACAGGGCGCCGCGCCGCACATGAACTGAGCTCGGGGGATCAAAAAGCGCCCTGTTTCGGTGCATTCTGCTCGATCTGAGCCGACTGATCGCTTCGGGGAAGCCCTTGAACCTCGCGTTTACCCTGTGGCATGAGCCTTGCTGAGGATCAATACTTCTGAATACTGTATACCGCACTTCGGTCACAGATTGCCCTCCTTCCCCACGATTCCTAGGAAGCTGCCCATGGATGTCTCTACCGCAATCGGCCCCGCGCACTGGGTCTACCTGGCTGGCGTGGCGATCATCGTGCTGACGATGATCCTGCGCGCCAATGTCGTCGTTCCATCCATCCTCGCGACGTTTTTCGTGGCGCTGGCCTGGTCGGGGAGCCCGATCACCGCGCTGGGCAGCATCTTCAGTGCCAGCTTCGTGGCAGCCAAGGAGTTGTTCAACATCTTCCTCATCATCGCCTTGATGACGGCGCTGCTGAATTCGCTCAAGGCGCTGCGCTCGGACATCCGCATGGTCGAGCCCTTCCGCGCCGTGATGAAGAACGGTCACGTGGCCTTCTTCATCCTGGCGGCCATCACCTACGTGATCTCGCTGTTCTTCTGGCCCACGCCGGCGGTGCCGCTGGTGGCGGCCGTGCTGCTGCCCGCGGCCATCGCAGCCGGCCTGCCGCCGCTGGCCGGGGCCATGGCCATCGCGATCGCCGGGCAAGGGATGGCCTTGTCGTCCGACTATGTGATCGGCGTGGCACCTGGCATCAGTGCCAAGGCCGCCGGCGGTGCCGTGAGCGCCGCCTTGGTGGCAGACCGTGCATTGGTGCTGTCGCTGGTCGTGGGCGGTATCGCGTTGCTGCTGTCCTACTTCACGATGCGCAAGCA
Organism: Caldimonas caldifontis; assembly: GCF_002930615.1. Classification (GTDB taxonomy): domain Bacteria; phylum Pseudomonadota; class Gammaproteobacteria; order Burkholderiales; family Burkholderiaceae_C; genus Caldimonas; species Caldimonas caldifontis. The sequence goes on from NZ_PSNX01000003.1 coordinate 204,074, forward strand.
CATCGTGCCGGCGAACAACGGCTTGCTCGACCGCTGGCTCTCTCAGCCCCTGCAAGCCAACGTGGGACGCATCGAAGGGGCAGGACCCTATGACAAGTCCGAGATCGCGCGAGGCACCGGCCGCGAACAGCCGATTGCGACCGACTCCGACTTCGACCGCGAGCTCGACGCCGTGGAGCGCCGCCGCGTGATCTGGTCCAAGCTGTTCGCCGTGCTCACGCCGCTGGCCTTCCTAGTGGTGGTGTTCGTGATGGTGGCCCCGAAGTTCATGTCCGGCATGCCTGATCTGAAGGGCGGTGATGCTGCGATGCTGGTGGGCGGCATGGCCGCCATGCTGATGATTCTGACCGCGCTGGCCGGGGAAGGTGCGCGCAAGATGCTCGACACCAGCGCAGAACACATCACCGAAGGCTTTGTCTTTGCCTTCAAGGCGATGGGGTCCGTGCTCCCGATCGCCGGCTTCTTCTTCATGGGCTCTGGCGAGACGGCGGGCGCCATCCTCGGCATTTCCGGCCAGGCACCGAGCCTGCTGTTCGAACTGGTACAGGCCGGCCAGGACTACATCCCGCACAGCGGCCTGCTGGTGGCCTTCGGCGTGCTGATCGTCGGCATGGTGACCGGCATCGACGGCTCGGGCTTCTCGGGTCTGCCGCTGACGGGCACCCTGGCCGGTGCACTGGCCCCGGCCACCGGCATGGAAACCGCCGCGCTGGCCGCGGTGGGCCAGATGGGGGCGATCTGGACGGGCGGCGGCACGCTGATCGCCTGGTCCTCCCTGATCGCCGTGGCCGGCTTCGCCCGCGTGCCCGTGCTCGAAGCCGCACGCGCCCTGCTGCTGCCGGTGCTGGTGGGCCTGGTGGTGGCCACGGGCGTGGCCGCGGCCCTGTGGGGCTGAGGCCAGGCAGATCCCCGATGGACCGGCACCCGATGGACCGGCACCCGACGCCTCCTGCCGGCGTCCTCGGCGAGCGGGCGATGGTGGCCACCGGCCACCCGCTGGCCGCGCAAGCCGCCGCCGACGTGTTGCGTGAGGGTGGCAGCGCCGTCGACGCCGCCGTCGCGGCCGATGCCGTGCTCGGGGTGGTGGAACCCATGGCCACCAGCATCGGCGGGGACCTGCTGGCAATGGTCGTGCCGCCCGACGGCGCACCGCTGAGCTACAACGGCACGGGCCGCGCGCCCGCCGCCCTGGACCCGGCACAGATCGAGGCCCTGCCCGGGCGGCGCATCCCCGAGCGTCATCCCCTGTCCGTCACCGTGCCCGGCGCGGTGCGGGGCTGGCACGACCTGCACCGCCGCTTCGGCCGCCTGCCCTGGGCGCGGCTCCTGGAAGCCGCCATCGGCGCGGCCGAGCAGGGCTTCCCCGTGGCCCCGGTGGCGGCACGCGAATGGAGGCTCTTCGAGCCCGTGTTGCAGCGCGACCCGGTGTGCGCGTCGCTGTTCCGGGCCGGCCGCGTGCCCCGGGCCGGTGAGGTCTTCTGCAACCCCGAGCTGGCCGCCACCCTGCGCAGCATCGCCCAGGACGGCCCCGAGGCCTACTACCGCGGCACCCCGGCGCGTGCGGCCGCCCAGGCCGTGCAGGCCCTGGGCGGTGTGCTGGCGGCCGAGGACTTCGCTGTCCACAGCGGGCATTTCTGCGCGCCGGTGCTGGCGCGCTTCCGGGGCCTGACTGTGCTGGAATGCCCGCCCAACACCCATGGCGTGGCCGTGCTGCATGCCCTGCAGGCGCTGGAAGACCGGCCGCTGGACCCCGAGGCCCCCGACAGCCATGTGGCGATGGTGCACGCGATGCGCGAGGCCCTGCAGCACGCCCGCAAGACGGTGGCCGACCCGGCGGGCAACACCGTGTGCACCGTCGTCGTCGACGCCGACGGACTGGCCATCAGCCTGATGAGCAGCGTGTTCAAGCGCTTCGGCTCGGGTATCGCCGTGCCAGGCTGCGGCTTCGTGCTGCAAAACCGCGGCTTTGGCTTTGCCGCCCCGGGCGAGCTCAACGGTGCCGCGCCGTCGCGGCGCCCCTATCACACCGTCGTGCCGGGCGCTGCCCTGAAGGACGGCCGCTTCCATGCGGCCCTGGGCGTGGTGGGCGGTGCGATGCAGCCTCAGGGCCAGGTGCAGCTCTTCGTGCGCACGGCGGCCTGGGGCCAGCCCCTGCAGGCGGCCATCGACGCCCCCCGCTGGCGCCTGGAATCCGACACCGCACTGGCCGCGGAGGAGGGCGTGCCCGAGGCCGTGCGCGCCGCCCTGCGGCAGGCCGGCTATGCCGAGCCCGCCGGCATGGGGGAACTGGGCGGGCGCAGCGACTTCGGCGGCGCCCAGATGGTGATGCGCCTGCCCGATGGCCGCTTGGCCGGCGGCACCGACCCCCGCAAGGACGGCCAGGCCCTGGCCGTGTGACCCCTCGTATCCACCCCCTGCACCCATGACCCTGACGATTTACGGCATCGCCGCCTCCCGCGCCATCCGCCCGCTGTGGGCCGCCGAGGAGCTCGATCTGACCTACCGGCACATCAAGCTGCACCACGCCGCCCCCGAGACCAAGGCGCCCGACTACCTGAGGCTCAATCCAAACGGCACGGTCCCGGCCCTCGAGGATGACGGCCTGGTGCTCTTCGAGTCCCTCGCGATCACCCTGTACCTGGCGCGCACCTACGGCCCCAGCCGGCTGTGGCCCGATGACGCGGCCGACCAGGCCCGCGTGCTGCAATGGACGCTGTGGGCCGCCACCGAGGCCGAGCCGCCCGCGCGGCAGTGGTTCCACCATACGGCCTTCCTGCCGCCGGCCGAGCGCCAGCCCGCCCTGGCCGCAGCGGCCCTGCAGGCATTGGGTCGACGCCTGGCCGTGCTTGAGCGGCACTTCGCCGACGGCCGTCCCCACTTGCTGGGCGACGATTTCACGGTGGCCGACCTCAACCTGGCCGCGGTGCTGCAACGCCTGAAGGACTTGGGGGGAGGGGACCATCCCCGACTGAGCGCCTGGCATGCACGCTGCCTGGCACGTCCCGCCGCACAGCGGGCCTTTGCGCTGCGCCAGGCAGGCTGAGGCCCGGCCGCCCGAAGCAGGGCCTCAGCCCAGCTCCTCGCCCCCGGCACTCACCACCCGCGTGTTGCCCAGGCCCAGCAGGTCGCGCGCCTCGCGCAGCAAGGGCATCACCTCACGCAGGTTGCGGTCGCGGCGCGAATGGATGAGGTAGCGCTCGATGTCGAGCACCAACTCCCCCAGTTCCTTGAGCGTGCTGCAGCGTGCCAGCCGCGCCGGGACCCGGGAGGTGAAGGGCGGAGGCTCGCGGCGCACCACGGTGCGCAGGAGTTCGAGCACCTGGTCGTGCAGTGCCGTTTCTGAAGGGGTGGTCTCAGGGCTGGGTTCGTCTTCGACCACCGTGAGCACAGGCAGCTCGACGGGCATGGTCAAGGTGAGCGGCGGCAGTTCCGGATCGGTGGGGGGCTTGCGGCTGGCGCGCGGTGTGGACGACTTGGCAGGGCGCACCTTGGGGGGCGGTGACGGTGGCCGCACGGCCGCTGCCGCCTTGGGCGCCGGCGCCTGGGCCTGAGAGACCGGCGGCATCGAGGCCGCTTGCGCAAGGGCCCGGGCCAGCGGTGCCAGCGGCATGCCTGCCTGCGCTGCGGAATGGGGGAGGTCCGCTGCCGCCTCCGCGGGGGCCGGGACTGGCTCGGACACGACCGGCACCGGCACCGACACCAGCAAGCCCGCCGGTTCCTCGATCGGCGGGGCCGGCACGGGGTCGGGCCGGGCGGGCAGCTCCACCAGGCCCAGTTTCAGCAAGTCCTCGAAATGCTGGGTGCTCGCCCCGGCCTTCTGCGCCATGCCCAGCACTTCGGCGAGCGGGCGCACGCCATCGACCAGCAGCAGTACCGTGCGATGGCGCTGGCTGAGCCGGTGGACGCGGTGACGCAGCTCCTCGTGGCCGAGGGCGGTCTTGGTGGGGATTGCGGGTGTGCTCATCGCCGAAACGAAGCGCGGGCTCACATTGTGGCGTACCGCCAGAGTGCGCGCCGTGCATCCAGCACAAATCGGGCGGTCGGCGTCGGTGGAAAGTCACAGTCGGGGCGCTCAGCGACCCTCGGACGGCAACCGCGCATCATGCACCAGCCATCGGGCCCGCGGGGCGCCGATCGGGCGGGCGCCCCCCAGATGTGTGGATGCAGGCGCACAACGCTGGCCTCGGACCGTCGCCCGGCCTAAGGTGGGCGGCTCCAGAACCGCTGACGAGGCCGGCACAAGGCCCGAAGGAGACAAACCCATGCATTCCGTCTGGAAGACCCTGGTCCCCGGGGCGCTTGGCGCCGCCCTGCTGGCCGCCTGTGGCGGTGGGGGCGACGCGCCCACCGATGTGGCGGCGCTCGACGTGTCCGCGCAAGGGGCCGGCCACGGCGCCGCCGCGCGGCTCGAGATCGTGTCGAGTCCGCCGCAGTACGTGTCGGGCGGCGACGCACGCGTCGTCATCTCCGCCGCCCCCGGCCTGCGCCGCCACCTGGAGCTCTGGCTCAACGGCCGCAAGCTGATGGACGCCGACGCGCTGCCGGCCACGACCGAGGGCTTCGAGGGCGTCGTCGCCGGCCTGCGCAACGGCCCCAACACCCTGGAGCTGCGCCACAAGGGCCGGGTCGTGATGGACCGGCTGGCGCTGAAGAACCACCCGATCACCGGGCCGATGTTCTCAGGCCCCCAGCAGCAACCCTTCATGTGTACGACCACGCAGGGGGCGGTGGGCCGCCAGCCGGTGGTGGAGTCGGCCACGGGCCCGGGCTTCCCGGTGTTCGACGCGGCCGGCAACCGCATCGGCTACACGCGGACGTGCTCCATCGACACCTTCGTGACCTACTGGTATCGCACCACGACCAACCAGTGGCAGTTACTGCCGACCGACGGCTCGACGCCTGCGAACATGCAGCGCATCACGCTGGCCGATGGCCGCGAGGTGGACTTCATCGTGCGCCAGGAGCGCGGCAGCATCAACCGCTTCCTCTACAGCTTTGCAATGCTGGCGCCCCGCGGGGAAGATCCGTCATCGCCGGACCTGAGCCTGTGGAACCGCCGGCTGCAGTACTGGTTCCAGGGCGGCGTGGCGATCGGCCACAGCCAGGGCACGCTGCACAGCGGCGCGATGAACGCCGACATCCTGCGCACCGGCCAGGCCATCGTGCATTCCAGCGGCAACAACACCGGCACGCACTACAACCTGCAGGTGGCCGCGGAAACCGCGATGATGACCAAGGAGCGCTTCATCGAGCGCTACGGGCGCCCGCTGTACACCTACGGCCTGGGCGGCTCGGGCGGCGCGATCCAGCAATACATCCTGCAGCAGAACAGTCCCGGCATCCTCGACGCCGCCCTGCCCGTGCAGTCCTACCCCGACATGGTCACCCAGACCATCCACGTGGGCGACTGCGAGCTGCTCGAGCACTACATGGACGCCACCGACCGCGCCAACCCGAAGTGGCGGGTCACCAAGAACCGCACCTGGCTCGTGGGCATGAACGCCGAAGAGGGCTTCGCGCGTGTGAACGATGCGCTGGTACCGCTCAAGCAGGCGCTGGGCTACAGCACGGCGCCGGGCTCGACCGAGTGCATCCCCGGCTGGCGCGGCCTGTCACCGCTGGCCATGAACCCGCACTACGGCCAGGCCCCCAACCAGCAGCTCTACGAGCCGCAGAGCGAGGTGGCCGCGATCCGCTGGACCCACTATGACGACCTGCGCAACATCTACGGCGTGGATGCCACCGGCGCGGCCCGGCCCACCTGGGACAACGTGGGCGTGCAGTACGGCCTGCGCTCGCTGCGCGCCGGGCTCATCACGCCCGAGGAGTTCCTGCACCTGAACTGGCACGTGGGCGGCTGGAAGCATCCCAGCCAGATGGTGCAGGAAGGCTTCCCCTTCTTCGGCACCACGCAAGCCGAGATCAACCGGGCCCTGACCGAACCCGGCTACTTCGACCCCTGGAGCCGGCGCAACATGAACCTCAGCCCCGGGCCCGACCAGCCCGCGCCACGCACCGCCGGCGATCCGCTGGCCATGCGCGCGGCCTACACCTCGGGCATGGTCTTCGGCGGCAAGCTCTCCGTGCCCACCATCGACCACCGCCAGTACATGGAGCGCGAACTCGACATGCACAACGTGCACCAGAGCTTCGCGGTGCGCCAGCGCGTGCTGCAGGCCATGGGCCATTCCGATCACCTGGTGATCTGGTTCACCGACACGGTGCCAGGGCAGCCCAAGGCGAGCAACACCTTCGATGCCATCGCGGTGATGGACGAATGGATGGCCAACCTCCGCGCCAACCCGAAGAAGGGCATCGCCGCCAACCGCCCGGCGCGTGCGGTGGACAGCTGTTTCGACGTGCACGGCCAGCTCATCTACGCCGGCGCCGACGCGTGGGATGGCATCCTCGACAACAAGGTCCCCGGCCCCTGCACCCAGCGCTTCCCGATCTACGGCACCTCGCGCACCGTGGCCGGCGCGCCCATCGAAGGCGGCATCTACCGCTGTGCCCTCAAGCCGGTGGAGCAGGCCATCGCCGACGGCACCTACGGGGCTTGGATGCCCAGCGGCGCCCAGGTGGCGGCCCTGCGTCAGATCTTCCCGCAAGGCGTGTGCGACTACAGCAAGCCGGACCAGGCGAAGCCGCAGAAGTAAGCCTCAGGAGGCCTGGCGGCGCGCCAGGTCCTCCACCACTTTCGTCAGCCGCGCCAGGTCCAGCGGCTTGGTGAGGTAGGCGGCGAAGCCGGCCGCCTTGCCACGCTCCAGGTCCTGCGGCATGGCATTGGCGCTCACCGCCACCACCGGGATCGCTGCGGTGGCCGGGTGCTCGCGCAGACAGCGCATCACCTCGTAGCCGTCCATGTCGGGCAGGTTGATGTCGAGCAGGATCACGGCCGGGTGGTGGCTGCGCGCGAGCTCCAGCCCCAGCCCCGGCGCCATGGCGGTGAGCAGCTGCACCTCCGACCGCCCCGCAAACACCGCCTCGACCAGGCGCAGGTTGGTGGGGTTGTCCTCGATGCACAGTACCTTGACCACAGCCCCCGTCGAGGCGTGCACGTCTGCGACGCCTTGCATGGCCGGGGTGGCATGTGCCGCAGCCGCAGCCTCGACCACGGGCAGGCGGATCCAGAACTCACTGCCGGCGCCGGGCTGGCTGTCCACGCCGATGGCGCCGCCCATCATCTCGATGAGCCGTTTGCTCAGGGCCAGGCCAATGCCGGTGCCCTTGATGCGGCGCGTCTCGGCGTCGAGCCGCTCGAAGGGTACGAAGAGCCGGGCTTGCTGCTCGGGCGTGAGGCCCTCGCCGGTGTCGCGCACGGCCAGGCGGACCCAGGGTTGACCAGCCCTGGTCTCGCGATGGCACGAGATGCCCACCATCCCCTGCGGGCGGTTGTACTTGATGGCATTGGACAGCAGGTTGAGCAGCACCTGCTTGAGCCGGGTGCGGTCGGCCCGCACCTGCACTTCGCAAGCCTTGAGGGTCTGCACCGAGGGGTCAGGCCATTGCACGCTGCGCTCGCGGGCCAGCGGCCGCAGCAGCGAGACCGCCTCCACCACGGCGGCGTGCAGATCCACCGGTTCGGGGCTGATGGACAGCTTGCCCGATTCCACACGGGCCAGGTCGAGCACGTCGTTGATGAGGGCCAGCAGATGCTCGCCGGCCTGGCGGATCTCGCGCACCTGGCGGTTGTGGCGCTCGTCGCGCAGCTCCAGTTCGAGGAGCTGACCGAAGCCCAGGATGGCGTTGAGGGGGGTGCGCAACTCGTGGCTCATGCGCGAGAGGAACTCGCTCTTGGCGGCATTCGCCCGCTCCAGCTCCCGCGTGCGCTCGCGCACACGCTCCTCCAGCGCCTCGTTGGCGCGGCTGAGCTGCTCCTCGGCGCGCTTGCGCTCGCTGATGTCGCGCACGAAGGCGAGCGAATAGTTCTCGCCTCCCGAGCGGATGTGGCTGACGGCCACTTCCACCGGGAAGCGGGTGCCGTCCTGGCGCTGGTGTACGGTCTCGAACAGGGCCCAGCCCTCGCGACGCAGGCGTCGGCGCAGGTCGGCGAGTCGCTCGGGCGTGAAACAGGGGTCGAAGTCGTGGATGGTCTTGCGAAGGATCTCCTCTTGCGTGAGGCCCAGGCTCAGGCAGGCCTGCTCGTTGGCTCGCAGCACCCGGCCGTTGATGTCCAGCGACATCACCGCGTCGTGGCTGTGGTCGATGGCGAACTGCATCAGCTCGAGGTTGCGTTGCGCCCGCTTGCTTTCGGTGATGTCGTGCAGGGTGAACTGCAGCAAGGGGCCCTGCGGGCCCTCGAAGCGCATGAGGTGCACCTGGGCATCCCACAACGTGCCATCGGGGCGGCGATGGCGCCACTCGAACTGCGTCTCGCCCTCGGCCATCGCACGCTGCATGTGCTGCTGCGCGGCCTGCAGGGAATCGGTACCATCGGCCTGGATGGGCGCTGACACCTCCGGCACACCTTGCCCCACCGTCTCCTGCGGGCCGGCATGCCCGTACAAGGCCGAGGCCGCCGGGTTGCAGTCGATGATGCGGCCCGTGGTGGCCTCCATCACGCCGATGGCCACCTGCGAGCCCTCGAACACCCGTTGCCGGAACGCCTGGCTGGCCGCCATCTTCGCCTGCTGCCGCGCCAGCAGCAGGGTCATGACCACCACGCTGCCTCCGAAGATCACCAGCAGGGCCAGCACGGCCAGGCCGACCTGCCGGTCGATGCGCAGGGACTCCTGCAGGGGCGCCAGCACGGTGTCGTCCGCCAGCCCGATGGCCGTCACCAGCGCACTGCCTTCCAGGCGCTGCCAGGCATAGGTGCGCCAGACATCATCGACCTGGCCCCTGGCACGGAACAGTCCATTGCGGGCCGATGGGTCGGCCAGGAAGGGCCGGTCTGCCGGGAGGCGCTGCCCCATGGCCTTCTCGTGGTCAGTGCTGCGCGCCAGGAAGCGGCCCTCGCCGTCGATCAGGGCCACCACGTCGTGCTCCGACAGGCGCAGGCCGGCGAGTTTGCGAGACAGGTACTCCGTGGACACCGACGCGTTCACCGCCCCCACGTAGCGGCCCTCGCGCAGGATCGGCCGGGTGGCCACCAGCGTCCAGCTGCGGCCCAGGCGCGAATACACCGGCGTGCCCACGATCAAGCGGTCCTGCCCGTCCTGATGCGCCAGGATGTGGGGCCGATCGCCCACGTACACCCGCTCACCAGGATGCAAGGAGTTGTAGGCCGTGTAGCCCTCGGCATCCACCACGGTGAAGTGGCTGACGGCCCCCTGCGGCAGCTTGCCCAGCAGGTCGCGCACACGCCCATCGAAGCCCTGAGGCGACGCTGCCCACTCATTGCGCAACTGCAGCAGGGCGAGATCGATGGTGGTGAACAGGCCGGCCACCTGCCCGGCCATGGCATCGGCCAGTTGCAGGCTGCGCTTTTCGGCCTGGGCCACGAGCTGGTCGCGCAGCAGCGTCTGCGTGCGCAGGTGCTGCCAGGCCCACAGCGCAATGCAGGCCAGCGTCAGGAAAGCAACCAGGGCGGCCACGAGGCCGGGGCGGGGGGTCAGGGCCCGGGGCGTGTGGCGATGGGACGCATCGGCCGGGGGCGTCGGGGGTGGTACTGCGGGCACGACTGGTCCGAGGTCAGGAGTCTGGGCCCCACCGCTGCTCACCCGCGACGCAGCGCCATCAACAGGGCCTTGGGCAGCATCATCGCATTGCCTCAGGACGGCCTCAAGCCAGGCCTGTGCGAACAGCCACGAGGGCTTACCCGTAGCACTGGCTTGATGCAACGCAAGGGTGCCAGGCACCCCCTCAGGCCGCGATCAGGCCCGGCTGGTTGATGTGATCAAGCGGCTCCTGGCCCTCCAGCACGGCCAGCAGGTTGTCGGCCGCTCGATGCTCGATGGCCAGGCGCACCTCCTGGACGGCCGAGCCGAGGTGCGGTGTGAACAGCGTGCGCGGAGCGTCCAGCAGGGCGGCCGGCACCTGCCGGGGGCGGTCGGGCAGCCCCCAGTCTTCGCAGGCGAACACGTCGCTCGCATAACCGCCCAGCTGCCCGCTGTGCAGGGCCGAGGCCACGGCTTCCTCGTCCACCACCGAGCCGCGGCCGATGTTGACCAGCCACTGGCCCGGCCGTGCACGGGCGAGCCGGGCCGCATCGATCAGGCCACGCGTGGACGGTGTGAGCGGCACGGCAAGGAAGACGAACTGCGACACCGCCAGGGCTTCATCCAGCGAGACGTTGCGGGCCGCCGGGTGCCGGGCTGCCGGATCCACACCCAGGATCTGGGCACACCCGAAGCCCGACAGGCGGTCCACGATGGCCCGGCCGACCAAGCCCAGGCCCACCACCGCCGCGGTGGCATGACGCAGCCCGGTGCCGTACAGATGGGCCCGCCAGCCGGCATACCCCGGGGCGCGCACCACGGCATCACCGGTGCGCACATGGCGCGCCAGGCCGATCGCCAGACCCACCGCCAGCTCGGCCGTGGGTTCGGTGAGCAGGTCGGGCACGATGCTCAGCCAGACGCCACGCCGGGTGCAGGCGTCGACGTCGTAGGCGTCGTAGCCCTTGAGGGCGCAGGCCACGATGCGCAGCTGCGGCGCCTGGGCCAGCAGCGTGTCGTCGATGCGGTCGGTCATGAAGCCCATCATGGCCGTGGCCGGGCGCAGGCGGCGCCCGAGTTCTTCGCTCGACCAGGGTTCGAGCCCGGGATTCATGTCCACCCGGGCCCGGGTCTGCAGGCGCGCCAGCACCTCGTCATGGATGCGGTTGGTCACCACCACGTGGTGTTGCATGGAGGGAGGCTCCTTCACTTGAGCTTGCGGCGCAGCATCGCGCCGATGCCGTCCACCACCACGACGCAGGCCAGGATGGTGAGCAGGATGGCCGCGACCTCGTCGTACTTGATCAGGCGCAGCGCGGCCATCAGCTCGAAGCCGATGCCGCCGGCGCCCACGATGCCCAGCACTGCCGAGGCGCGGAAGTGGTATTCCCAGCGGTAGATGGTGATGTCGGCCAGCTGCGGCAGCACCTGGGGCAGCACGGCATGCGTGATGACCTGCAGGGGACTGGCTCCGGCCGCGCGTGCGGCCTCGATGGGCTTGGGGTCGACATGTTCGATGGCCTCGGCGTAGAACTTGGCCACCATGCCCACCGAATGGCAGGCCAGGGCCAGCACGCCCGGCAGGGCCCCGAACCCGACCGCCGCCACGAAAAGGATGCCCAGGATGATCTCGGGCACCGAACGCAGGGCTGCGAGCAGCGTGCGGGCAGCCCGGTACACCACGGGGTGCGGCGTGGTGTTGGGGGCCGCCAGCAAGGCCAGCGGCAGCGACAGGATCACCGCCAGTGCCGTGCCGGCGATCGACATAGCCAGGGTGTCGAGCAACGGGCGCAGCCAGTGCTGCCAGCGCGCGAAGTCGGGCGGCACCATCTCGCTGGCGAGCTGGGCGATGGCCGGGGCGCCCTCGATGAAGCGTTGCGCGTCAAAGAAGCCGGTGAGGGCCAGCGACGCGATGCACACCACCCCCACCGCGAGCACCAGCCTGAGCTGGCGACCGGCACGCACGCGGTGCGCGGCCAGGATCGCGGTGTAGTCGGGCCTGCGGGCAGCGGCGGCGTCCATCAGTTCATCCGTCCCAGGTCGAGCTTGAGGATGGTGGCCGTCTCACGCAGGATGTCGTAGGCCGCATCATCGGTGGGCGCGAAGCCTTCCACCCGGAAGGCCTTGAGCACCTGCGGGTCCTTCAGGCTCAGGAAGGCCTCGCGGATCGCCGCCTTCAGCTCCGGCGCCAGCCTGCCCTGCATCACGATCGGGTAGTTGGGGATGGGCGGCGAGAGGTCGAGCTGCACCACCTTGGCCGGGTCGATCATCTTGCGGCTCACCAGGTTGTCGAAGATCGGTTTCGACAGGGCGCCTGCAGGCACCTGCCCCGCCTGGACCGCACGGGCCACCGCATCGTGCGTGCCCAGGTGCACGGGCTGGTAGTCGCGCCCGCCTTCCAGGCCGACCTGCTTCAGCAGATGGGCGCGCGGGGCCAGGTGGCTGGACGTGGAGGCCTGGTCGCCATAGGCGAAGGGCTTGCCGCGGATGTCTTCCAGGCGGCTCACCGGGCCGCCGGCCGTCGCGATCAGCACCGAGTTGTAGGTGGGCGCGCCGCGTTCCACGCCCACGGCGAAAGGTTCGATCTCCGGGGCGCGCGACTTCGCCAGCACGTAGGAGAACGGGCCGAAGTAGGCCACCTCGATGCGCCCGAAACGCATGGCTTCGATCATCGAGGAGTAGTCGGTCGTCACGACGATCTCGATGTCCTTCTTCAGCGTGCGCTCAAGGTGAGCTTTGAGCGGCTGCGCGTTCTGGATCAGCGTGGTGGCGTTCTCGTCCGGCAGCAGGGCCACCCGCAGGCGCGAGGGGTTGGCGGTCTGCGCCTGGGCCAGCGGGGTCAGCAGCGCAAGCGCCAGGGTGGTGCTGAGCAGGTGACGACGGTTCATGATGGGGCTCCTTGCAGTCATCGGGTCAGGAGGGGGTCAAGAGGGGGTCAAGAGGGGGTCAGTGGGCCTGGGCGCCGTACAGCTCGGCCACGGCGGACTCGTTCAGCGACGACGGGGGGCCATCGAACACAACGGCACCACCGCGCAGCCCCACGATGCGATCGGCATGGCGGCGCGCCAGCTCCACCTGGTGCAGGCTCACCACCGCCGTCAGACCGTCGCTGCGGCAGATGCGGTGCATCAGGCTCATCAGGTGTTCGGCCGTGGCCGGGTCGAGACTGGCCACGGGCTCGTCGGCCAGCAGCACCCGGGGTTGCTGCACCAGCGCCCGTGCCACGCCCACACGCTGCTGCTGTCCGCCCGAGAGTTCGTCGGCCCGGTGCAGGGCACGCTCGATCAGGCCCACACGATCGATGGCTGCCAGGGCGCGCTCCTTCTCCTCGCGCGACCAGGGGCGCAGCGTGGCCCAGGACGCGTGGTAGCCCAGCCGGCCCATCAGCACGTTGGCCAGCACGCTCAGGCGGCCGATCAGGTGATGCTGCTGGAAGACCATGCCGGTCTGGCGGCGGTGCTGTCGCAGGCGGGCCGCGTCATCGAGCGTGCCCAGGCCCTCGACCCGGACCTGACCACCCGTGGGTCGGACCAGGCCGTTCAGGCAGCGCAGCAGGGTGGATTTGCCGGCCCCCGAGGCGCCCAGCAGCACCGTGAAGCGCCCGGGCTCGAAGCGAAGCGTGGTGGGCTGCAGGGCCTGCGTCCCGTTGGCATAGCGCACGGCCACCGACTCGGCATGGACCGCCACGCCTGACGCGCCGCGCACGGCGTCCATCTCGGTTTCGTCCCTCGGGAGGGTCCATCGCAAGGCTGCGGTCACGGCGATCTCCAGTGCGGCAGTGGGGAAGTCCGCAGTGTCCCGAGGCTTCATGACAAGCCTCTCCATCAAACCGTCACAGGAACCGAATAGCCTATAGACCATGTCTATGGGTGTGTCCTCCTCGGCCGAACTGCGGGCGTTCGAAGCCACGGCCCGCGCGGGCAGCATGTCGGCTGCGGCACGGCAGCTCGGCCTGAGCCAGCCCACGGTCTCGGCCCACATCGCCAGCCTGGAGCAACGCTTCGGGGTGGAGCTGTTCTATCGGTGCGGTCGCGGCGTGGCGCTGACCGAGTTCGGCGCGCTGCTGCACGAGGCCACCCACCGCATCCGCCGCGCCGAGGAAGAGGCCGAACTGCTGCTGCTCAGTGCGCGCAGCCAGTACCAGGGGCACCTGCGCCTGGGTGCCATCGGGCCCTACAACGTGCTGCCCATGCTGCGGCGCTTCCGCGCCGCCTGTCCCAAGGTGCAGGTGAGCGTGCGCATGGGCGATTCCCGTGCGGTGCTGCGCGGCGTGCTCGACCTGGAGCACGACGTGGGCATCTTGCTGCATGCCGTGGACGATGCCCGTGTGCATTGCCTGCCCTACCGTCGCCAGCCGCTCGTGGTGCTGGCTCCTCGGGCCCACCCGCTGGCCGCACGGGGGCAGATCTCGCTGGCCGACCTGCACGGCCAGGAGTTCGTGCTGCGTGAAGCGGGTTCGGGCACGCGGGCCGTGTTCGAGGCGGGGTTGGCGGCAGCGGGTGTCCAGGTGCGCTGTGCCCTGGTGATGGGCAGCCGCGAGGGGGTCAAGGAGGCCGTGGCCCAGGGTCTGGGGCTGGGCGTGGTGGCCGCCACCGCCTGGGTGCCCGATGACCGCGTGGTGGCGCTCCCGGTGCAGCCCGCCGATCTGGCCACACACGTGCACGTGGTGTGCCTGAAAGATCGCCTGCAGGCCTCGCTGATCCAGCGCTTCCTGCAGGCGGCCCAGGCTGCGCGCACAATCGACGGTTTCCCGTGTCCTGAACCGCCTGCCCTCCGCCCATGACCTACCCCCACACCCAGCTCTTCATCGCCGGCCAGTGGTGCGATGCCGCCGACGGCCGCACGCTGCCCGTCTTCAACCCCGCCACCGGCCAGGAGATCGGCCGCGTGGCCCATGCGGCCCAGGCCGACCTCGACCGCGCCCTGCAGGCCGCTCAGCAGGGCTTCGAGACCTGGCGCGACATGGCCCCGGCCGAGCGCGCGAAGATCATGCGCCGCGCCGCCGCGCTGATCCGCGAGCGCGCCAACGAGATCGCCCCGCTCATCACCCAGGAGCAGGGCAAGCCCCTGGCCGAGGCCAAGGCCGAGACCCTGGCCGCCGCCGACCTCACCGAGTGGTTCGCCGACGAAGGCCTGCGCGTCTATGGGCGCATCGTGCCGTCGCGCGCTCGGCCCGAGCTGCGCCAGATGGTGCTCAAGGACCCGGTAGGGCCGGTGGCCGCCTTCACGCCCTGGAACTTCCCGATCAACCAGGTCGTGCGCAAGGTGGGCCCGGCGCTGGCCGCCGGCTGCTCGATGCTGGTGAAGGCCGCCGAGGAAACCCCCGCCGGCCCGGCCGCCTACATCCGCGCCTTTGCCGACGCCGGCCTGCCCGCGGGCGTGCTGGGCCTGGTCTACGGCAACCCCGCCGAGATCTCGGGCTATCTCATCCCGCACCCGGTCATCCGCAAGATCACCTTCACCGGCTCCACGCCGGTGGGCAAGCAGCTCGCCGCGCTGGCCGGGCAGCACATGAAGCGTGTGACGATGGAGCTGGGCGGCCATGCCCCGGTGATCGTCTGCGAGGACGCCGACATCGCGCTGGCTGTGAAGACGGCCGGTGGCGCCAAGTTCCGCAACGCCGGCCAGGTGTGCATCTCGCCCACACGCTTCCTCGTGCACGAGAGCATCCGCCAGGAGTTTGCCCAGGCGCTGGCCCAGCACGCCCAGGGCCTGAAGGTGGGCGACGGCCTGGCCGAGGGCACGCAGATGGGCCCGCTGGCCAACCCGCGCCGCGTGACGGCCATGGCCGAGCTGCTGCGTGATGCGGTGGAGCAGGGCGCCACCGTGCTGGCCGGCGGCGAGCGCATCGGCCAGAGCGGCAACTTCTGGCAGCCGACCATCCTCGCCGACGTGCCCACGAGCGCTCGCCTCTTCAACGACGAGCCCTTCGGCCCGGTGGCCGCCATCCGCGGCTTCAACACGCTGGACGAGGCCATCGCCGAGGCCAACCGCCTGCCCTATGGCCTGGCGGGCTATGCCTTCACGCGCTCGCTGAAGAACGCCGACCTCCTCACGCGCCGCGTCGAGGTGGGCATGCTGTGGATCAACATGCCCGCCATGCCTTCGGCCGAGATGCCCTTTGGCGGCCTCAAGGATTCGGGCTACGGCTCCGAAGGCGGTCCCGAGGCGCTGGAGGCCTATGTCAACGTGCGCTCGGTGGCGGTGATGAACGGCTGAGGCGCGGCCACGGGCACGGCGGCGGGGCGTCCTGCCGCCTGCTCGACCACGCCGCCCACCAGCTCGGCCGTGGCCGCCGACAGCGTCCAGCCCAGGTGGCCATGCCCGGTGTTGTAGAACACGCGCGGATGACGGCCGCGGCCCACGCGGGGCATCATGTCGGGCATCATCGGACGCAGGCCCGCCCAGGGCACCACGCTGCGCGTGGACACGCCGGGGAAGCAGCGCGCCACCCAATCCACCAGCGGGCGGATGCGGTCGGCGCGGATGTCACGGTTCTCGCCGTTGAACTCGGCCGTGCCGGCCACGCGGAAGCGGTCCGCCCCGAGCCGGCTCGTCACGATCTTGGTCTCGTCGTCGAGCAGGCTCACCGTGGGCGCCGCCGCACGGCTCATCTCGTCGGCCAGGTTCACGGTGATCGAATAGCCCTTCACCGGATAGACGTTGACCCGGTCGCCCAGCT
Organism: Caldimonas caldifontis; assembly: GCF_002930615.1. Taxonomy (GTDB): domain Bacteria; phylum Pseudomonadota; class Gammaproteobacteria; order Burkholderiales; family Burkholderiaceae_C; genus Caldimonas; species Caldimonas caldifontis. The sequence continues at coordinate 220,355 of NZ_PSNX01000003.1, forward strand.
GCGCGGCAAAGGCCCGGCTGGCCACGCCGGCGCACACGACCACGCCATCGAAGTGCAGTTCGTGCTCGCCCCCGACGCCGTCCAGCGTCACGCGCACGCCGTCATCGCGCGCCTGCAGCCGCCGCACGTCCTGCCCGTAGAGGCAGCGCACGCCGCGGCGCTGCGCCGCCTCGGCCAGGCCGTTCGTGAACTTGTGGATGTCGCCGGTGGTGTCGCTCTCGGTGTACCAGCCACCGAAGTAGCGGCCCGCCAGCGTCGGCGCGATCGCGCGGATCTCCTCGGGCGTCACCGCACGGCGCGCCAGGCCACCCGCGGCCAGCAGCACCGACACCTGCTTCGCATGGTCGAACCCCGCCTTGTCGCGGTAGATGTGCAGGATGCCTTCGCGGCGGTGGTCGAAGTCGATGCCTTCGTCGGCCGCCCACGCATATAGATGGTCACGCGCAGCAAGGGCCAGGCGCGCGGTTTCGATGGTGTTGCGGCGGTAGTGCGGAATGCTCGCGATGAACTCGGCGAACCAGCTCAGCTTGTGCCAGCCCGGCCGCGGGTTCACCAGCAGCGGCGCATCGGCCTTGAGCATCCATTTCAGGCCCTTCCACACCGTGGACGCGTGGTTCCACACCTCGGCATTGGAGGCCGACAGCTGGCCGCCGTTGGCGTAGGAGGTTTCCATCGCGGCGTAGCGATGGCGTTCGAACAGAGTGACGGCAAGGCCGCGACGGGCCAGGGCATAGGCGGTGGTGACGCCGGTGATGCCGCCGCCGATGACAGCGATGGATTTCATGACAGGAGCTCTCAGGTCAGGGACGGCGTCGAGGTCGGGAGCCCGCGCTGCGCATGCCGCAGCCCAGGCGCCCCCTCTGTTGCGGACCTGAGAGATTCACGGGCGCACGAGCCACCCGCTTGCTCCTTCGGTGCTGGCCGGCGACGCACACCACCGGCAAGCTCTTCAGAGTCGAGGGGCGATGCCGGTCCTTTGGCCTGAGAGTTTCCGGGGCGGTTGCTCCTTCGGCGCCGCCTCGGTGCTTGCACACCCGGCGGGCTCTCCCGACATCACCGTGGCCGCAACCGAGGCGCGGCGCACGGCGCGATTGTGCCATCAGTAATGCGGCGGCAGTTCGTCGCGCAGGCTGGGCGCCGGGCCGGTCGTGCTGTCCTGCACGAGTTGCTGCAGCCGCCCGATCTCGCGCTTGAGCAGGTCGATCTGCGCCTGCTGGCGCACCACCTCCTCGTTGAGCCGGTCCAGCAGGTCGTCGGTGTAGCTCGCCTTGATCTCCAGGTCGATCAGGCGCTGCTCGAGAGGGGAGGGAGCGTCCATGATGAGGCGAAGGGTAGCCCAGGTCGAGTTCGTTGCAACGTCTGTGCTGTCGAATCTTCACGGTGGCGCATGTGCGGATTCTCGGACAATCCCCTGCGCGCCGTGTGGTCGCGTCCGTTTGCATGCTCTCCCGCCTTCGCCACCTCTTCCGCCGCTTCCGCGAGGCCCGCCTGGCCCAGGTGGCCGGCAGCCTCACCTTCACGACCCTGCTGTCGCTGGTGCCGCTGCTGGCGGTGGGCTTTGCGCTGTTCACCCACGTGCCCGCGCTACGGCCCTTCAAGCGTTCGCTCGAAGAGCTGTGGCTGGCCCACCTGCTGCCGCCCGACATCGCCCGCTCGGTGCTGCAGCACCTGGGCCGCTTTGCCGACAACGCGCATGGCCTGACCTGGACCGGCTCGGCCTTCCTGCTGGTGGCCGCGCTGGCGCTGATGCTCACGGTGGAAAACGCCCTCAATCAGATCTGGCAGGTGCGCCAGGGCCGGCCGTGGTTCAGGCGCCTGGCGCTGTACCTGCCCCTCATCGCGGCCGGCCCGCTGGTGCTGGGCGCCAGCCTGTGGGCCACCTCGCGGGCCCTGGCCGCCTCCAAGGGCTGGCTGCGCGAACTGCCACCCGCCGCCGAGTTCGTCAGGACGCTGGGCCCGGCCACGTTGAGCTTCGTCGCGCTGGCGCTGCTCTTCTACATCGTGCCCCACACGGCCGTGCGCCGCCGCGAGGCCCTGCTGGGCGGGCTGCTGGGTGCAGCGGGGCTGGAGGCCGGCAAGCAGGCCTTTGCCGCCTACGTGCTCAAGCTGCCCACCTACCAGACGGTGTACGGCAGCTTTGCGGTGGTGCCGGTCTTCCTGCTGTGGATCTACTGCTCCTGGGTCGTGACGCTGGCCGCGGCGCTGGTGGCCGCCAGCGTCGGGGTAGGGCCGGGTGGCCGTCGGCGTGCCTGACGGCCTCGGCAACCCGGGCTCACAACACCATGCGCGTTTCCACCGCGATCCTGAACTCGCTGATGGACAGCCGGTCCGCCAGCGCCGACAGCCCGGACGCATCGCGCGCGGCGGCCTCCACCACCGCATCGTGCGGGCCCGACACCGACCACACCTGCCGGATCTCGGGCTGGGCCCTCAGGTAGGCCAGCACCGGCGCACAGGGGCGGGCCGCAAAGCGCAGCAGCAACAGCGCACGGGCCGGCGTGGCTTCCCCGGGCCAGGCCACCTCCGCGTGGTAGCCACGGATCACGCCCACTTCCTCCAGGCGCCTCACGCGCGCCAGCACCGCCGTGCGCGACAGATGCACCCGCTCGCCCAGCTCGGTCATCGACACCCGCGCATTGGCCGCCAGCTCGGCCAGGATCCTGCGGTCGATCCGATCCAACGTGTCCACGGACATGAGGCTCCTTGCGCTTTGAACGAAGCGTGCAGTGGCTCCGACGATTCGTCGGCCGCAAGACGGCGGCCAGCGCCTATCGTATCGGCAACGCAGCTTCACACCGCCCCATGCGCAAGATCGACCCCCAGGGCTTCATCGGCCAGCAGGCCTGGCAGGCCCTCCACATCGACACCATCGAAGGCGCCACCGTGCGCCTGCATTGGACCGACCGGCCCTACCGCTGGCACGTGAACGACGGCGCGGAGGTGTTCGTGCCGCTGGATGGCAGCGTCACCATGCGCTACCGCCGCAACGGCCAGGAACATGCCCTGCTGCTGAACCCCGGCGACATCTGCCATGCGGAGGTCGGCGACGAGCACGTCGCCGAACCGCATGGCGCCGTGCGCATCCTGGTGATCGAGAAGGCGGGCAGCGTCTAGGCCAGCTGCTCGGCGGGGCGCGTCCTCTCGGCGGCCACCTGCGCGAGCGCGGCCTCGGCCTCGCGAAAGGTCTGGGCAAAGCGTTCCGTCTCGTCGCTTTCGGCCGCGATCACCTGCACGTCGGTGATGCCGATGAATTCCAGCGCCGCGCGCAACCAGGTGTCGGCGTGATTCAGGTGGGCTTCATGCCCGGGCCGAAGGCTCGCGCCAGTTCAGCGCCGAAGATGTGCTGCTTGTCTTCGCTGTGGTCCACGATCAGCACCGTGAGCTTGACCACGTCGCGCGGGCCGGCAATGAAGGCCAGGGCGCCGGCGCCCACAACGGTGGACATGGAAGCTTCTCCGTGTGGGCGTGTGAGTGGATCGCCCTTTTGACGACGGCCGGGCCCCTGCGGCTGTGACACCCCGGCAGGTTTCGCGACGCACTTGTTACTCACACACCCGGGGCCCGCTGCGTAGATTGGCTTCCTGTCTCAACCCACAGGAAAGCCACCACGGCCAACATCGTTCATCGCATCGGCATCCATGCCCCCGCCGCGCGCGTCAACCAGGCGCTCGCCACCCGCAAGCCCCGTGCGCTACAGTGCAGTGGCAAAGCCCTCCACCTTCCGCTGTCGCCGCCCATGGTCACCGCCACCACCCTCGCCGTCGTTTCCGACATCCACGGCAACCTGCCCGCACTGCAGGCAGTGGTCGATGATGCCCACGCGCTGGGCATCCGCCACTTCATCAACCTCGGCGACTCGCTCTCGGGCCCGCTCTACCCACGCGAGACGGCCGAGTACCTGATGTCGGTGGACTGGCTGCAGATCCGCGGCAACCACGAACGCCAGGTGCTGGGCGAGGGGATCTCACAGCGCGGGCCGTCCGACCAGTTCACCTACGACGCGCTGGACGACACCCACCTCGCCTGGATCCGCAGCCTGCCCACCACGGCCTGGTGGAGCCCCGACGTCTACCTGTGCCACGGCACGCCGCACTCCGATCTCGAATACCTGCTGGAGGGCTTCGAGGGCACGCGCTTTCATGAGCGCACCCCCGAGCAGGTGCAGCCCCTCGTCGAAGGGGTGAACGCGCAGGTGGTGCTGTGCGGCCACTCCCACCTGCCGCGTGTCCTGCGTGTGCCCCACGGCCCCCTGGTGGTGAACCCCGGCAGCGTCGGCCTGCAGGCCTACGACGACGAACACCCCGTCTACCACCAGGTCGTCAACGGCGACCCGATGGCCCGCTACGCCGTCCTGCGCCACACCGACGCCGGCTGGCAGGCCGAGATCCGCAAGGTGGCTTATGCGTGCGAAGCGGTGGCCGACCTGGCGCAGGCGCGGGGGCGCAAGGATTGGGTCGAGGCCTTGAGGACGGGGCGGTTGGGGTGAGGGGTAGCCATCGCATCTGGCTGCAGGGTGCTCTGTGCAGCGCTCCCCTAAGGCAGGAGCCTCGCCGCCATCTCGGGCAGCACGATATGACGAAGCGCTCGCAGGACTGCGAGCTGCTGCGCTTTCTCCTGGGGTGGCAGCTGCGCCGGCAAGCCTTCTTGTTGCGAGTCCTGCTCTGAGTCGAGCGCATCAAAGGCACCAAGGACGCGGGCCACGACTTCACGGATGGTCCGAACGGCCAGTTTCTCAGGCACACCGAGAACCTGGCCGGCGGCCAGCACGGCCTGAGGCGTCACCTGGTCGAAGCGCGTGACGTCCTTCGATAGATGGACGGCCAGAGGCACCTGGGGCCACTTCCCGTTGTCGTCTGCAAACGCTCGGGTGTGGTAGACCCCGGTGGCCAGCAAGTCGTAGTGAGGGGAGAGGGCGATTCGACCCGGGGTGACCAGGAACGACAGGTTCTTCAGATGGCAGTCGTCGTTGGCCACGAGAAGGTTGAAGACCAGCCAGCGAAAGAGCAGCACGGGTGTCGTGAGCTTGTCAGAGCAGGCCTGAGAAACCTCTCGCAGGGCTTGGACGTCCTTTCCGTACTTGAACACCCGCGACTTGTTGAGCAGCTGACAGGCGTCAATGGCGTGCACGCGCTGCACCTCAGGTGGCGCTGTACCGGATTCCGGTGCCAACGCGGCACGGTCAAATCGGCGGTCAAACCGTTCAATGGCGTAGACCGGCTGTGGAACGTGCAGCAACTCCACGGCTGGCACATCCAGCTTTGCGGAGGCTGCCAGCTTCATGGTGAGCCATTCCAGGTAGGCCGAGGCGGGGTAGGTCTCGCTCGAAGGGTGGTCTGGCTTGAGGATGTGGGTGGAGGGCATCGCGCCCACCGGCTCGTAGACGTCCTGGCCCTTGAGCACCGCCAACATCTTGTGTTGTGCCCCGGCCAGCGACATGCGCTTGGGCGCCTCCCTCGTCAACGTGGAGCGAGGCAACCCGCGTATTCGTTGGCTCAGCGCCTCATAGGGCAAGGGCTTCAGTGCAGGATGGGTCGCAGGCTCCTGGCCTTGCGGCAACAGCGTCAAGGAGCCCGCTGACTCGGCACCCAGATACTCCAACAGCGCGAAGGCATCCTCGTGATGGCGCAGCTTGGCGTCCGCCGCAACGAGCTCGCGCAGCTTCTCTTCGGGCAACAAGTTGTCGAAGTACCACTGCACCGGCCGAAGCGTGGCCCCGTCGCGGTGCAGCAGCTGGCCGCGCGGCAGGGCCGGGCTGAGGTCAAAGCTGTCTTCTCGAGCGGCCCATTCCGGGAGGTAGGCAAGGGCCCAGAGGTCGTTGTCCTCATGCAGCGTGCCAACGCGGACCTGGTTGATGAAGATGTTGAGCCGGCGGCCCCCTGGGGGCAGCGCGTCTTTCGTCGCATCAGTCACCAGCGTTGGCCCCATCCGTTCCGGCCTTCATCGACTCGCTGCCTTTCGCAAGGGCAGGACGCTTGCGACTCTGCCGACTCGCCCGGCGCAACTGGGCCTTGCTCAGTTCGTCCCGGTAGGACAGCACCTCCGACTCCGGAAGCTCCAGGACCACCTTCACGCCCAGACGCTGCAGCAACTCCAAGACCCTGCCCATCTGCACGGTCGCCTTGCCGTTTTCCAGATCGGTCATGAACTGCTTGCTCACCCCCGCCGTGAGCGCGAAGTCGTCGATGCGAATGCCCGCTCGCTTGCGCAGAGTTCGGATGGCAACGCCTGCTTCCAGGACCGAGGTCAAAGGGATGCCCATGAGTATTCCTACGTTCACAGGAGTTGTACTCTGACACAGGTCACGTATCTAGAACATTCCTTTGACCGCAGGAATATTCTGCGTTCACGGCCTCTTTTCGTTCAATGTTCTTACGGTGTGAGGAACTTCTGAAGCTGGGTGATGGGCGTCGATGACAAGCTATGGGTGCTGGCTACAACAACCTCACACATCAATATTCGCCGCCCTCAGCGCATTGCTCTCGATGAAGTCGCGACGCGGCTCCACCTCGTCGCCCATCAGCATCGTGAACACCCGGTCGGCTTCGATGGCGTCTTCGATCTGCACGCGCAGCAGGCGGCGCACGTTGGGGTCCATGGTGGTTTCCCAGAGCTGCTCGGGGTTCATTTCGCCCAGGCCCTTGTAGCGCTGACGGCCCACGCTGTTTTCGGCCTGCTGCATCAGCCAGGCCATGGCCTGGCGGAAGTCGGCGACCTTGGCTTCCTTCTGCTTGTCGCCTTCGCCCTTGCGGACCACGGCGTTGTCGCTGACCAGGCCCTTGAACATCTTGCCGGCGGTGCTCAGGGCTTCGTAGTCGGCGCCGTGCACGAAGTCGGCGCTGATCACGCTGGTCTTGAGGTTGCCGTGGTGGCGGCGGCCGATGCGCAGCATCTGCTTGTCGGTGCGTTCGTCATACACGGCTTCCACCTGGGCGTCGTGCAGCGCGGCCTTCAGGGCGGCGGCTGAGGCCTGGGCCTGTTCGGCCGTGTCAAGCTGCAGCTCCAGGCCATCGGCCAGGGCGCGCAGGGCTTCCACGTCCATCCAGTTGGCCAGGCGGTCGATCACGTTGTTGGCCAGCACGTACTGGCGCGCCAGGGTTTCCAGCGTTTCACCTTCGAGCACCGTGCCATTGACGCCCGTGTCCAGGCGCGCATCCTTCAGCGCCACGCGAAGCAGGTAGGCGTCGAGTTCGTGCGCGTCCTTCAGGTACTGCTCGTCCTTGCCCACCTTCACCTTGTACAGCGGCGGCTGGGCGATGTAGATGTGGCCGCGCTCCACCAGTTCGGGCATCTGGCGGTAGAAGAAGGTGAGCAGCAGGGTGCGGATGTGCGCGCCGTCCACGTCCGCATCGGTCATGATGATGATGCGGTGGTAGCGCAGCTTGTCGGGGTTGAAGTCGTCCTTGCCGATGCCGGTGCCCAGCGCGGTGATCAGCGTGATGATCTCGTTGCTCGAGAGCAACTTCTCATAGCGTGCCTTCTCGACGTTCAGAATTTTGCCGCGCAGCGGCAGGATGGCCTGGAACTTCCGATCACGGCCCTGCTTGGCCGAACCGCCGGCGGAGTCGCCCTCGACGATGTAGATCTCGCACAGCGCGGGGTCTTTTTCCTGGCAGTCGGCCAGCTTGCCGGGCAGGCCCAGGCCGTCGAGCACGCCTTTGCGGCGTGTCATTTCTCGGGCTTTGCGGGCAGCCTCTCGTGCGCGGGCAGCTTCCACGATCTTGCCGCAGATGATCTTGGCGTCGGTGGGGTTTTCCAGGAGCCAGTCGGTGAGCTTGCCAGCCACGATCTCTTCCACCGGGCCACGCACCTCGCTGGACACCAGCTTGTCCTTGGTCTGGCTGCTGAACTTCGGCTCGGGCACCTTCACGCTCACCACGCAAGCCAGGCCTTCACGCATGTCGTCACCACTGACTTCGACCTTGGCCTTCTTGGCCAGCTCGTTGTCCTCGATGTACTTGTTGATCACACGGGTCATCGCCGCACGCAGGCCGGTCAGGTGGGTGCCGCCATCACGCTGGGGGATGTTGTTGGTGAAGCACAGAACGTTCTCGCTGTAGCCGTCGTTCCATTGCATCGCCACCTCGACCCCGATGTTGGTGTTCTGGTCGCTGAGCTTGTCGCCTACGGCATGGAAGACATTGGGGTGCAGCACCTTCTTGCCCTGGTTGATGAAATCGACAAAACCTTTCACGCCCCCGGCGAAGGCGAAGTTGTCTTCCTTGTTGTGGCGCTCGTCCACCAGACGAATCTTCACGCCGTTGTTCAGGAAGGACAGCTCGCGCAGCCGCTTGGCCAGGATGTCGTAATGGAAGTCGTTGTTCTGCTGGAAGATCTCGTCATCGGGCAGGAAGTGCACCTCGGTGCCGCGCTTGTCGGTCTCGCCGATGACCTTCATGGGGCTCACCTCGAAACCGTTGCGCTGCTCGAGCACGCGATCCTGCGGCACGCCCTTGCGGAACTCGAGGAAGTGCACCTTGCCGTCGCGGCGGATGGTCAGACGCAACCACTTCGACAAGGCATTCACGCACGACACGCCCACGCCATGCAGGCCGCCCGAGACCTTGTAGCTGTTCTGGTTGAACTTGCCGCCCGCGTGCAGCTCGGTCAGTGCGATCTCGGCCGCACTGCGCTTGGGCTCGTGCTTGTCGTCCATCTTCACGCCGGTGGGGATGCCGCGGCCGTTGTCGATGACGGAGATCGAGTTGTCGGTGTGGATGGTGACGACGATGTCGTCGCAATGCCCGGCCAGGGCTTCGTCGATGGAGTTGTCCACCACTTCGAAGACCAGGTGATGCAGGCCCGTGCCGTCGGAAGTGTCGCCGATGTACATGCCGGGGCGCTTGCGCACGGCCTCCAGGCCTTCCAGGATCTGGATGGAGCTTTCGCCATAGCCGCCGGCATCCACAGGCTTGGACGAAGGTGCTTGGCTCGGGGTCGGTTCAGACATGGGGGACTCTTTTCAAACATGCATGCCCGCGCGTGGCGGGCATCGGGAAACAGGGGCTGGGCTGGGGGGTGAGCCTCAGATCCGCATGGGCATCACGACATACTTGAAGCCGTTGTCGTCGGGGATGGTGATCAGCGCGCTGGAGTTGGCGTCCTGCAGCTCGACCTTCACCATCTCCTGGCTCATGTTGGCCAGGGCATCGACCAGGTAGGTCACGTTGAAGCCGATCTCGATGGTGTCGCCACCGTAATCGATCTCCAGCTCCTCCTTGGCCTCTTCCTGTTCGGCATTGCTCGAGGCGATGCGCAGGGTACCGGGCTCGATGTTCACGCGCACGCCCTTGAACTTCTCGCTCGTGAGGATGGCCGCGCGCTGCAGGCTGGCCAGCAGCGCCGCACGGCCCAGCGTGACGCTGTTCTTGTGGTTCTTGGGGATGACGCGGTTGTAGTCGGGGAACTTGCCTTCCACGAGCTTGGTGACGAACTCCATGCCCGAGAAGCTGAACTTGGCCTGGTTGCCGGCAAAGCGCATCTCGATGGGGGTGTCCTCATCCTTGAGCAGGCGCTGCAGCTCCAGCACGGTCTTGCGCGGCAGGATCACCTCCTGGCGCGGCATCTCCACTTCCAGCGTGGCGCTGGCCAGGGCCAGGCGGTGGCCGTCGGTGGCCACGAGCGTGAGCTGCTTGCCTTCGGCCACGAAGAGGATGCCGTTGAGGTAGTAGCGGATGTCGTGCACGGCCATCGCGAAGTGCACCTGCCCGATCAGGCTCTTGAGCGTCTTCTGCGGCACGCTGAAGCTCGGGCCGAAGTCGGCGGCTTCCTGCACCAGCGGGAAGTCCTCGGCCGGCAGGGTCTGCAGTGTGAAGCGGCTTTTACCGCCTTGCAGCGTGAGCTTGTTCTGGTTGGCCGAAAGCGACACCACCTGGTCGGCCGGCAGCGAGCGCAGGATGTCGATGAGCTTGCGCGCGCCCACCGAGGTGCTGAAGTTGCCGGCATCGCCCTCCAGTTCGGCCGTGGTGCGCACCTGGATCTCCAGGTCGCTGGTGGTGAACTCCACCTGGGCTCCGGTCTTGCGGATGAGCACATTGGCCAGGATGGGCAGGGTGTGGCGGCGCTCCACGATGCCGGAGACGGCCTGGAGGGCGCCGAGCACTTTGTCCTGGGGTGCTTTCAACACAATCATGTGAACCTCTTAAGGTGGTAGCCGTAGTAGGGGGCCGTTGTTTTTGTGGAGAACGCTATTTTGTCTTGTTCGATCAAGGGCTTGGCGCAAGGACAAGCCTGTGGGGGGTGCCGGGGGAAGCCCGCGCGCTGACCGACAACAACTTCGCAAAAGCGGCCGATCCTGTGGACAAGGCGGAGCTTGTTCCAGAGTTGTCCCCAGCTTTGTGCTTTGACAACAAGCCCCCCCTTGGTGCTGATGGCGCGTGTCATGGTCGGTGTCAGCCCTTGAGGGTCTGCTCCAGCACGTGCAACTGCTGGTTCAGCTCAGTGTTCTTGCTGCGTTCGCCACCGATCTTGCGCACCGCGTGCAGCACGGTGGTGTGGTCGCGTCCGCCAAAGAGCTCGCCGATCTCGGGCAGGCTCTTCTGCGTCAGTTCCTTGGCCAGGTACATCGCGATCTGGCGCGGTCGGGCGATGGAGGCGGGCCGCTTCTTGGAATACATGTCGGCGACCTTGATCTTGTAGAAGTCGGCCACCGTCTTCTGGATGTTCTCGACCGAGATCTGCCGGTTCTGGATCGAGAGCAAGTCCTTGAGTGCCTCGCGGGCCAGGGCGATGTTGATTTCCTTGTGGGAAAACCGTGAATAAGCCAGGATCTTGCGCAACGCGCCTTCGAGTTCGCGCACGTTGGCGCGCACGTTCTTGGCCACGAAGAAGGCCACGTCCTCGGGCATCTGGGCGCCTTCGGTCTCGGCCTTCTTGATCAGGATGGCCACGCGCATCTCCAGCTCGGGCGGCTCGATGGCCACGGTGAGGCCGGAGTCGAAGCGGCTGGTCAGGCGCTCGTCGATGTCCACCAACCCCTTGGGGTAGGTGTCGCTGGTCATGATGATGTGGGCCTTCTTGGCCAGCAGGGCCTCGAAGGCGTTGAAGAACTCTTCCTGGGTGCGGTCCTTGCCGGCGAAGAACTGCACGTCGTCGATCAGCAGCAGGTCGAGCTGGTGGTACTTGGCCTTGAGCTCGTCGAAGGTCTTGCGCTGGTAGTTCTTCACCACGTCGGAGATGAACTGCTCGGCGTGCAGGTAGAGCACCTTGGCATCGGGCCGGTCGGCCAGCAGGGCATTGCCCACGGCGTTCATCAGGTGGGTCTTGCCCAGGCCCACGCCACCGTAGATGAAGAGCGGGTTGTACATCTGGCCCGGCGCCCCGGCCACATGCAGCGCGGCGGTGCGCGCCATCTGGTTGGCCCGCCCGGGCACCAGGGTGTCGAAGGTCAGGCTGGGGTTGAGCCGGTTGCGCGAGGGCTGGGAGGCCGGTGCGGGAGCCGGACTGACCACGGGGGGAGCCACGGCGTGCCCGTTGTGGCTGCCGTTCAGTCCCTGGGGCAGGGCGTGCACCGCCGCAGCCACCGGGCGCGGTGAAAGGGCTTCACGGGGCGCCAGGCTCAATTCGAGCCGCATGGGCTGCCCGTTCAGTTCGGCCAGCAAGGCCTCGATACGGGCGGCGTACTGGTTGCGGATCCAGTCGAGCTTGAAGCGGTTGGGCACGCGCACCGACATGACCGGCCCGGCCTCGGTGTGCGTGACGAGGCCTGCGGGCAGCGGTCGGATCCAGGTGGCGAATTGCTGTTCGGGCAGTTCGGTGGCGAGTCGTTCGCAGCACCGCTGCCACAAGTCGGAGCTCATGGAGTTGTGGAAAACTTTTTCTTGGAGCCGGGCGATTCTAGCCCCGACGAGGGCCTGAGGGGGGACTTATCCACAGAAAATGTGCCCGGGCAAACCCCCAGGCCAACGCCAGGTATCGTGCGCAAGTCATTGACCTGAAAGGGGGTGTTTGGTGTAATTGAGGGTTTCCCGAATTCGGGCGACTTCGTCGAACTCATCCATTCGCGCCCTCCGGGCGGAGTGCTCCGAGAGGATCCATCATGAAACGCTCTTACCAACCTTCCAAGGTCCGTCGTGCGCGCACGCACGGCTTCCTGGTGCGCATGAAGACCAAGGGTGGCCGCAAGGTCATCAACGCTCGTCGCGCCAAGGGCCGCAAGCGCCTGGCCGTCTGATCCCGCGCGGCGAGCGCCGGGTTGGCCCCGTCCTCGACGCCTGTGGGCCTGGTGCGACTCAAGCGTCGCGCCGATTTCGAACGGGTGCTGGGGGCTGGCGGCCCGGCCATCGTGGCCCGCAGCCCGCATTTCGTGCTGCACCACTTGCGTGAATCCGGCCAGTTGTCAACAGGGTCTGCCCCTGACAGTGGCCCGCTTGTGGATGGCTCGATGGCCTTGCCCCGGCGGCTGTGCGTGGGGGTGGTGATTCCGAAGCGCTGGGCGCGTCGGGCCGTCACCCGCAACGTGCTGAAGCGGCAGATGTACGCAGCCTTCGCGCGCTACCAACACGTCCTGCCCGGCGGGATGTGGGTGGCGCGCTTGCGCTCGTCCTTTGATCGCAGCCAGTTTCCCAGTGCGGATTCGCCCGCTTTGCGCCAGGCCGTGCGTGTCGAGATCGATGCACTGATGGCCGGTGCCGCGCGGCGTCTGGGCCTGGGGGGCCAGCCATGATGGCCGGGGCCCTCAAGGCGATGGTGCGCGGCTACCAGCTGCTTTTCAGTGCCTGGGTGGGGGGCGACTGCCGTTTCGAGCCCACCTGCTCGGCCTATGCGCTGCAGGCGCTCGACCGCCACGGCGCGGCCGCGGGCAGTTACCTGGCCGCCCGCCGCCTGCTGCGCTGCCACCCCTGGTGCGAGGGTGGCCACGACCCGGTGCCTGCGCGGCGACCGGGCCTGTTCTCCCGCCATGTCGAGCCCGGTCCCGTGCCGGGCGCCACGTCCAATTCCACCAGCGAGTCGTCTCCATGACCGATATGCGCCGCACCATCCTGTGGGTGGTGTTCTCGATGTCCCTCGTCCTGCTCTGGGACGCCTGGAACAAGCACTCCGGCCGGCCCTCGATGTTCTCGCCGACCCCCGTGGCCCAGCAGAGCGCGCCCGCCTCCGCCACACCCGAAGGTGGCGCATCGGCCGCAGCCTTGCCGGCCCCGGCGGCAGTCACCACTCCGGGCAGCATTGCCACACAGGCCGCCGTGCCCGCAGCGGCCACGCCTGCAGCGTCCGAGCGGCTGGAGATCACCACCGACGTGGTCAAGGCCGTGATCGACACCCAGGGTGGCACGCTGAGCTACGTCGAGTTGCTGAAGTTCTCCGACCAGAACGACCGCAGCCGCAACGTGGTGCTGCTCGACCAGTCGGCCCAGCGGGTCTATCTGGCCCAGACCGGTCTGATCAACAAGGACGATGCGGGCGAGCGCTTCCCCAACCACTTCACGGTGATGACCGCCGAGCCGGGCCCGCGCGTGCTGGCCGATGGCCAGGACCGCCTGGAGGTGAAGCTGAGCTCGCCGGTGGTGGGCGGCCTGCAGTACGTCAAGACCTATACCTTCACCCGGGGCGAATACACGGTGGGCGTGCGCCATGAGGTGGTCAACAGCGCCGACGCGCCGCGCGATCCTCAGCTCTACCTGCAGCTCGTGCGTGACGGCAACCCGCCTCCCGGTGAGTCGAGCTTCTACTTCACCTTCACGGGCCCGGCGCTCTACACCGACGCCAAGAAGTTCCACAAGATCGACTTCAAGGACATCGAGCGCGGTCGCGCTGAAACCGCGGCACCGGCCGACAACGGCTGGATCGCGATGGTGCAGCACTACTTCGCCTCGGCCTGGCTGCTCAACGTGCCGGGCCACGACAGGCTGCAGCGCGAGTTCCGCACGGCCAAGGTGAGCAACAACCTCTACTCGATCGCAATGGTCGTGCCCCTGCCCACGGTGGCCCCCGGCGAGACGCACACCGTGGAGACCACGTTCTTCGTGGGCCCGCAGGAAGAGAAGAAGCTCGAAGCCCTGGCCCCCGGCCTGGAACTGGTGAAGGACTATGGCTGGTTCACCATTCTGTCCAAGCCGCTGTTCTGGCTGCTCGACAAGCTCCATGCACTGCTGGGCAACTGGGGCTGGTCGATCGTGGCGCTGGTGTTCCTGCTGAAGGCGGCCTTCTACTGGCTCAATGCCAAGGCCTATGCCTCGATGGCCAAGATGAAGGCCGTGGCGCCCCGCATCACCGAGCTGCGCGAGCGCTACAAGGACAAGCCGCAGCAGATGCAGCAGGAGATGATGCGCATCTACCGCGAGGAGAAGGTCAACCCGATGGGTGGGTGCTTCCCCATCCTGATCCAGATCCCCGTGTTCATCGCGCTGTACTGGGTGCTGCTGTCGTCGGTGGAGATGCGCAACGCGCCCTGGATTCTGTGGATCACCGACCTGTCGGCCAAGGATCCGTATTACATCCTGCCGCTGCTGATGACGGCCTCGACATTGCTGCAGACCTGGCTGAACCCCACGCCGCCGGACCCCATCCAGGCCAAGATGATGTGGATCATGCCGCTGATGTTCTCGGTGATGTTCTTCCTCTTCCCGGCCGGCCTGGTGCTGTACTGGCTGACGAACAACATCCTGTCGATCGCGCAGCAGTGGTACATCAACAAGAAGCTGGGCGTGCTCGACCTCAAGTTCTCGAAGAAGAGCTGAGCCTGACCTGCTGAACCCGACGCCCTGTGGTGCAAGCCGCGGGGCGTTTGTCTTTTGTGAGGACAATGCATCCCATGCTGCCTCGCCATCAGGATCCCATCCTTGCGATTGCCACCGCCCCCGGCCGCGGGGCCGTGGGCATCGTGCGGGTGTCGGGGCGCGACCTGTCGGGCTTCGTGTCGGCCTTGCTGGGCCGCGCGCTGCAGCCGCGCCATGCCCATTACCTGCCCTTCCCGGACGCCCAGGGCCAGGCCATCGACCAGGGGCTGGCGTTGTATTTCCCGGCCCCCCATTCCTACACCGGCGAAGACGTGCTGGAGCTGCAGGCCCATGGCGGGCCGGTGGTGCTGCAGCTGCTGCTGGCCCGTTGCCTGGAGGTGGCCGCCACGGCGCTGCCGCCGCTGCGCCTGGCCGAGCCGGGCGAGTTCACCGAACGGGCCTTTCTGAACGACAAGCTCGACCTCGCCCAGGCCGAGGCGGTGAGCGACCTCATCGAAGCCAGCACCGAAGCGGCGGCGCGCTCGGCCGGGCGCTCGCTGCAAGGGGCCTTCTCGCAGCAGGTGGAGGCCTTGCGCGAACGCCTGGTGCGTCTGCGCATGCTGGTGGAGGCCACGCTCGACTTCCCCGAGGAAGAGATCGACTTCCTCGAGAAGGCCGATGCGCGCGGCCAGCTCGACGCCATCCGCACCGCACTCGATGCCTTGCTGGACCGCGCCCACCAGGGCGCCCTGCTGCGCGAAGGCATCCGACTTGTGCTGGCCGGCCAGCCCAACGTGGGCAAGAGCTCCCTGCTCAATGCCCTGGCCGGGGCCGAACTGGCCATCGTCACCCCCATTCCCGGCACCACGCGCGACAAGGTCAGCGAGACCATCCAGATCGAGGGCGTGCCGCTGCACATCATCGACACCGCCGGCCTGCGCGAAGCCACCGACGAGGTGGAGCGCATCGGCATCGCGCGTACCTGGAGCGAGATCGGCCAGGCCGATGCCGTGCTCTTCCTGCACGACCTCACCCGCCTGGGCCAGGCCGACTACGACGCGGGCGAGGCGGCGATCGCCTCGCGCCTGCCCGAGGGCGCGCGCATCGTGCACGTGTACAACAAGCTCGATGCCGGCGGCCTCCCGGCGGGCCTGGGCGAACCCCACGTGGCGCTGTCGGCGAAGACGGGCGAAGGGCTGGAAGCCTTGCGCCGGCAGCTGCTGGCCCTGGCCGGCTGGCATGCCCAGCCCGAGGGGGTGTTCATCGCGCGCGAGCGGCACCTGCGCGCGCTCAGGCGCACGGCGCAGCACCTGGCCCAGGCCGACGCCCACGCCCGCGTGGCCGACGCCGCGCTGGACCTGCTGGCCGAGGAGCTGCGCCTGGCCCACGATGCGCTGGGCGAGATCACCGGCCGCATGACGGCCGACGAGTTGCTGGGCGAGATCTTCAGTAAGTTCTGCATCGGCAAGTAACGGCGGCCCTCCCGCCCGCGATGAACGGCGCACGAGCGCCGATGGACGCGCGCAACCCCCCACCCTGAGCCGGGGGGCGTGATTGTGGGGGCGCGGTGACACGTCCCATAATGGGTGCACCTGATGCCGGGGCCTCGCGCCTTCGCGCAGGCGGCATCCAGCGCAGTGCAAAGGACAGAAGAACATGGAAGGCCAGGACCTGATCCAGGCGGTGCAGTCGCTCAACACCGAGGACGCATTCCGCCCCCGACTCAATGCCCAGCAGTGGCAGCAGCTCACGCAGTTCCTCACGCGCCACGAGGTGCGCATGGGCGACCAGGTGATCAAGCAGGGCGACCGCGACCGGGCGATGTACTTCCTGGCCCAGGGCACGATGCAGGTGTTCGTGAGTGGCGGCCCACCGGGTGCCAACAAGGTGGCCATCCTGCGCCCCGGCGCGATCCTGGGCGAGCCCTCGCTTTTTGCCGACGGGCCGCGCATGGCCAACGTCGAGGCCATGACGCCCGGCGTGATCTACGCGCTGCGTCTGCCGCGCCTGGAAGAGATGGCCGCCCGCCTCCCGGTGGTGGCCCTGGAGGTGCTGCGGGCGGCCGGTGCGGTCATGGCCATTCGCATGCGCGCCAACCTGGCCAACCGCATGCCCATGACCTGAGTGGTCCTTGCCTCAGTGCCCCTCGAAGCTCACCAGGGTGAAGAGGGGCAGCCCGCTGGCGCGCAGCTTGTCGCCGCCGCCCAGTTCCGGCAGCTCGACGATGGCGGCGCCCTCGATCACCGTGGCGCCCAGGCGTTCGAGCAGGCGTTTGCCGGCCATCATGGTGCCGCCGGTGGCGATGAGGTCGTCGATCAGCACGACGCGGTCGCCGGGCTTCACGGCATCGGTGTGCAGCTCCACCGTGGCCGATCCGTACTCCAGCTCGTAGGTTTCTTCCACCGTGGTGAAGGGCAGCTTGCCCTTCTTGCGGATGGGCACGAAGCCGACATTGAGCTCGTAGGCCAGCACCGAGCCGATGATGAAGCCGCGTGCGTCCAGCCCGGCCACCACGTCCACCGTGGTGTCGAAGTAGCGGTGCACGAACTGGTCGATCAGCACCCGGAAAACCTTGGGGTTCTGCAGCAGCGGCGTGATGTCGCGGAACTGCACGCCTGGCGAGGGCCAGTCGGGCACGGTGCGGATGTGGCGCTTGATGTAGTCGGCGGTGTCCATGGCAGAGGCGCAAGAGGGCGGGGTGGGCCGCCCGCGCGTCTCAGGCGCCCAGGCTCAGCCGGCCCAGCATTGTGCCGCCATCGGGGCCGCCGCGGATCACCACAGCCTCGCCCATGCCCACCCAGGTGCCGGTGAGCGCGGTGATGTTGACCTGGTGCGTCACCCAGGCCTCGAAGCCTGGTGCGGGCAGCCCGGCCAGCGCGCGCCGCAGTTCGGCGGTCTGCGGGTCGCGCTGGGCCGCGCGTTCCGCAAAGAAGGAATGCAGGGCGGGCCAGATCTCGTGGCGCCCGAAGGCCAGCTCGGCCGTGTCGATGCAGCGGCACCAGCCACTGGAGCGCACCGCGCGGGGCACCAGGCCGCGCGCGGCCAGGGCCTGGCCGATGCGTCGGGATTGGGCCCGGCCGGCTTCAGACAGATTGCGCTGGGTGCTGCACTGGCCCAGTCGGAACCCAGGCGGGTCGCCCACGCCGGCTTCGGTCTGGGCGTGGCGCAGCATCAGGACCGTGCCACCTTGGCGCAGGGCGTCGAAGAGTGCGTCGTCGCTGGCCTGGGCGCGGCCCAGCCCGGGCGTGAGGCCCAGGGTGGCCAGGCCATGCAGGGCGAGGCGGCGCTGCATGGCCGGCCCCTGGCTCAGGCCGTCACCGGCGTGAAGTCGTAGCCGTCGCCACGGGTGCGGATCGCGCCGAAGGCGGGGAAGGGGAAGTGGTAGCCTCCCACCGTCACGCCGTCCTGCGCGGCCATGGCGAGGATCTTGCGGCGCACGGCGCGCGCGGCCTGCGGATCCATGTCGAAGGCCACGGCCCAGTCGGGCTGGCGCACGAAGAGCGCGGGGATGTTGGACAGGTCGGCCACGTTGAGGAAGCGCTGGCCACCCGACTCCACCTGGAACATCGACATGCCCGGCGTGTGGCCGTGGGCCGAGATCGCGCGCAGACCCGGCATCAGCGTCGCGTCGGCGGCGAATTTCTGCACCTCGCCGGCGATGGGGCCGAAGACCCGGCGCACGTTCTGGAAGGCACCGCGCATCGCCTCGGGGGCGGCGTTCATGCGGGCATCGTCCATCCAGAAGGCCCATTCGGCCTCGGGCACCCAGACCTTGGCCTTGGTGAAGGGCGTCTGGCCTTCGCGATTGCGCAGGCCGTTGATGTGGTCGCCGTGGAAGTGCGTGATCAACACGGTGTCGATGCTGTCGGGGGCGATGCCGGCGGCCTGGAGATTGGCGAGCAGCCGGCCGGTGGTGGGCGCGCCGAACTGGCCGTTGCCGGTGTCCATCAGCACGCGACGCTCGCCCATGATGGCCACGAAGGCGGTGAAGCTGATGTCCACATGCGTGGTGGGCAGGCCGGCCTCGGTCAGGGCGGCCTGGACCTGCGACAGCGGCACGTCGCGCACGAAGCCTTCGGCCAGCGGTCGGCGGGCCACGCCATCATGGATGGCCACGATCTCGACCTCCCCGATGCGCAGGCGGGCAAAGCCGGGGTTGGGCAGGGTGGGGGTGCCCAGGTCGGGCGCGTTCTGGGCCCACACGGGCGCAAAGCCCAGGGAGCCGAAAGAGCCAAGGGCCAGGGCGGCCGAACCGGCAAGAAACTGGCGGCGATGCATCATGGGAACGCTCCTGTTCAAATTGCGACCAATGGGTAACAAATGGATCGCGATGGTGGCGCCATTTGGAATCCCGCGCCAGTCGAACCTGGAAGCCCCCGCAGGGTTCCCGACTTTGCGCGCTGTGCGCGCAGTGTCTCAGGGGCCGAGCAGGCGTTCCTCGGCTCGCGCCAAGGCTTCCGGCAGCCCGAGCAGCACCAGCGTGTCGTCGCCGCGCAGGAGCAACTGGGCGTCGGGTCGCACCACGGCGCCCTGGGACCGCCGCACCGACACCACCTGCACCGCCAAGGCATCCAGCGCCAGCCGGATGAGGGGCTGGCCGGCCCAGGGCGAGCCGGTCGGCAAGGTGACGGACTGCAGGCGCTGGGTGTGGGTTTCGTCGGCCCCGCTGTCGTCGGCGCCGTGGAAGTAGCCGCGCAGCAGGCTGTAGCGGGCCTCGCGCTGTTCCTGCACGCGGCGCAGCACGCGGCGCATGGGCACGCCCACCAGGGCCATGGCATGCGAGGCCAGCATCAGCGAGCCCTCGATGGCCTCGGGCACCACCTCGGTGGCGCCGGCCGCGCGCAGGCGCTCGAGGTCGGCGTCGTCGATGGTGCGCACGATCACCGGCACCTTCGGCGCGTGCTCGCGCACGAGCTGCAGGATCTTCAGCGCCGAGGCGGTGTCGTGGTAACTCACCACCACGGCACTGGCGCGCGACAGGCCCGCGGCCATCAGGCTCTGCAGCCGTGCGGCGTCGCCGAAGACCACGCTCTGGCCGGCCGCCGCCGCCTGGCGCACGCGGTCGGGGTCGAGGTCCAGCGCCATGTAGGGGATGGATTCCGCCTCCAGCATGCGCGCGAGGTTCTGGCCGCTGCGGCCGTAGCCGCAGATGATCATGTGGGCCTCGGTGCGGATGGATTTCTTCGCGATGCTGGTGAGCTGCACCGACTGCAGCATCCAGTCGTTCGAGGACAGGCGCATCACGATGCGGTCGGCATGCTGGATGATGAGGGGTGTGGCCAGCATCGACAGCACCATGGCGGCCAGCACCGCGCTGCGCAGGTCGGTGGGCACCAGGCCGCGGTCGGTGGCGAGGTTGAGCAGGACCAGGCCGAACTCGCCGGCCTGCGCGAGGTACAGGCCCGTGCGCAGGGCCACGCCGGTGGGCGAGCCGAAGAGCTTGGCCAGCACGGCAATGAAGACGAACTTGAACAGCAGCGGCAGCGTGAGCAACAGCAGCACCAGCGGCCATTGCTGCCACACCACGCGCCAGTCCAGCAGCATGCCGATGGTGATGAAGAACAGGCCCAGCAGCACATCATGGAAGGGGCGGATGTCGGCTTCCACGTGGTGCTTGTATTCGGTTTCGGCGATCAGCATGCCGGCCACGAAGGCGCCCAGGGCGAGCGACAGGCCGGCGTGCTCGGTGAGCCAGGCCAGGCCCAGGGTGACCAGCAGCACGTTGAGGATGAAGAGCTCCTCGCTCTTGCGCCGCGCCACCAGGGTGAGCCACCAGCGCATCACGCGCTGCCCGCCCACCAGCAGCACGCCCAGCAGTGCCGTGGCCTTGAGCAGGGCCAGGCCCAGGTCGTGCACCATCACGTCGGCCGCAGCCCCCAGCGAGGGGATGAGCACGAGGAAGGGCACCACGGCCAGGTCCTGGAAGAGCAGCACCGCGATCACGCGCCGGCCATGCTCGCTGTCGAGCTCCAGCCGCTCGGCCATGAGCTTGACCACGATGGCGGTGGACGACATCGCCAGCGCACCACCCAGTGCCAGCGCGGTGGGCCAGGGCAGGCTCCAGGACCGCCCGATGGCGCTGAAAACCAGCGCCAGCCCGGCGTTGCCCGCCACCACCAGCGCCACCGTGCCCACGACCTGGCTGAGCCCCAGCCCGAAGACCAGGCGACGCATGCTCCTGAGCTTGGGCAGGTTGAATTCCAGCCCGATCACGAACATCAGGAAGACCACGCCGAATTCGGCCAGGTAGCGGATCCCGGCCGAGTCCTTGGCCAGGGCCATGGCATTGGGGCCGATCAGCACGCCCACGGCCAGGTAGCCGAGCATGGGCGGCAGCTTGAGGCTGCGGCAGGCGACCACCCCCAGCACAGCGGCCAGCAGGTAGAGCAGCACGAGATCGAAGGTGGAGGCCATGGTGGCGCGCGCGGGAAAAGCCGGCGCGAGCCGGGCCCGGCGCCTAGAATCCCTGGCATCCTAAACGAGCAACCCCCGCGCTGCCTGAACCCATGTCAAGCCCGCCCGCCCCTGGCTTCAATGCCGACCGTGCCATCGAGCTGGCTCGCCAGACCCTGCAGATCGAGGCCCAGGCCCTGCTGGCCCTGAAGGACCGCCAGGGCGAGCCCCTGGCCCAGGCCGTGGGCCTGATCCTGGCCTGCACCGGCCGGGTGGTGGTGATGGGCATGGGCAAGAGCGGCCACGTGGGTCGCAAGATGGCCGCCACCTTGGCCTCCACCGGCACCCCGGCCATGTTCGTCCACCCGGCCGAGGCCAGTCACGGTGACCTGGGCATGGTCACGCCCGCTGACGTGGTGATCGCGATCTCGAACTCCGGCGAGAGCGACGAGCTCACCGCCATCCTGCCCCTGCTCAAGCGCCTGGGGGTGCGCCTGATCGGCATGACGGGGCGCGCGACCTCCACGCTCGCCAGGCACAGCGACGTGATGCTCGACACCTCGGTCGCGCAGGAGGCCTGTCCGTTGAACCTGGCTCCCACGGCCAGCACCACCGCCCAGATTGCCCTGGGCGATGCCCTGGCCGTGGCCCTGCTCGACGCCCGCGGCTTCCGCGAGGAGGACTTCGCGCGCTCGCACCCAGGCGGGGCGCTGGGCCGCAAGCTGCTCACCCACGTGCGCGACGTGATGCGCCAGGGCGAGGCCGTGCCGCGCGTGCGGTCGGACACCGGCTTCTCGGCCATGATGCGCGAGATGTCGGCCAAGGGCCTGGGCGCCACCGCGGTGGTGGATGCCGAGGACCGTGTCGTGGGGATCTTCACCGACGGCGACCTGCGCCGCCAGATCGAGCAGGGCCGCGACCTGCGTGGCCTGAGCGCTGGCGACCTGATGACCCGACACCCGCGCACCGTGCGCGCCGATGCGCTGGCCGTCGAGGCAGCCGACCTGATGGAAGAGGCCCGCATCACCTCGGTGCTGGTGGTGGACGAGGCGCAGCGCCTAGTGGGGGCGCTGAACACCAACGACCTGATGCGTGCCAAGGTGATCTGATGCGCGAGCTGCGTCCGGTGCTCACCGCCCCGCCCGAGCTGCTGCTGCAGGCCCAGGGCGTGCGCGCGGCCATCTTCGACGTGGACGGCGTGCTCACCGACGGCCGGCTCTACATCGGCGAGGACGGCGAATCCTTCAAGGCCTTCCATGCGCTGGACGGCCATGGCCTCAAGCTGCTGCCGCGCGCGGGCATCGAGCCGGTGGTGATCACCGGGCGCGACTCGCCCGCGGTGCGCCGTCGCCTGGCCGACCTGGGCATCACGCGGGCGCACTTCGGCGTGCACGACAAGCTGGCCGTGGCTCAGGCGCTGCTCGATGCGCAAGGCTGGTCCTGGGACGAGCTGGCCGTGATCGGCGACGACTGGCCCGACCTGCCGCTGATGGTGCGCGCCGGCTTCGTGGGCGCCCCGGCCAATGCCCACGCCGAAGCCAAGGCCGTGGCCCACCATGTCAGCGCGCTGCGTGGCGGGGAAGGGGCCGCACGCGAGTTCTGCGACCTCCTGCTGATGGCCAGCGGCCGCTACGCCGAGTTGCTGCACGGCCACCTGCAGACCCTGGACGACGGGCGTGCCGGTGCTGCCGACTGACGATTCCCTGCCCCCGGCGAATGAGGTCGCGACGGCGTCGCCGCCCCTGCCTCGCTGGGCCCGCGCCTGGGACCAGCTCATGGCCTCGCTGCCCGTGCTGCTGATGGCCCTGCTGGCTGCCTTCACCTACTGGCTGGTGCGCAGCACCCCGGTGCCCGAGGCGCCCCGCGAGGCGGCCGCGCCGCGCAGCGACCCCGACTACGTCATGCAAGGCTTTTCGGTGCAGCACTACAGCGAGGCCGGCCTGCCCGGTGTGCGCCTGGAAGGTCGCGAGATGCGCCACTATCCCGACACCGACCGCATCGAGATCGACGACGTGCGCGTGCGCCACACCGACGAGCAGGGCCGCCTCTCGGTGGCCACCGCGCGCCAGGCCCAGGCCGAAGGCGACGGCAGCGAGGTGCGTCTGGTGGGCCAGGCCGTGGTCGTGCGCGAAGCCCTGTCACCCGACGCCACCGACCCGCTCGCCCAACGCCTCGAGTTTCGCAGCGAGTTCCTCCACTTTTTCGTCGATGACCAGCGTGTGGAGTCGGATCAGCCCGTGACCCTGGTACAGGGCGGCGCGCAGATCCGCGGCCAGGCGCTGCGGTATGACCACAGCCGCCGGGTGCTCGAACTGACCGGTGGCGTGCAGGGCGAACTCCCCCCGGCCGGCCGCCGCGCCGCAGCGTCGTCATGACCCGCCCGCTCGCCTACATCACCGGCGCGTCCAGCGGCATCGGCCAGGCCCTGGCGCAGCGCTTCCACCGCGGCGGCTACCGCCTCGCCCTGGTGGCGCGCCGCGCTGCCGAGATCGAAGCCTGGGCGCAGGCCCAGGGCTGGACCGCCGAAGACTGCACGGTCTATGCCGCCGACGTGCGCGACGTGCACGCCATCACCGCCGCGGGCCGCGCCTGCATCGACGCCCAGGGCCTGCCCGACGTGGTGATTGCCAACGCCGGCATCAGCGTGGGCATGGACACCGCCGTGTTCGACGACCTCGACGTGATGCGTGCCATCTTCGAGACCAACAACCTGGGCATGGCCGCCACCTTCCATCCCTTCATTGACGGCCTGCGCACCCGCCGCTCCGGCCGCCTGGTGGGCATCGCCAGCGTCGCGGCCATCCGCGGCCTGCCCGGCCACGGCGCCTATTGCGGCAGCAAGGCCGCGGTGGTGAGCTACTGCGAAAGCCTGCGCGGCGAGATGCGCCCCTACGGCGTGAGTGTCGTGACCCTGCTGCCCGGCTACATCGACACCCCGCTCACGCGCGAGAACCGCTACCCCATGCCCTTCCTGATGAGCGCCGACGCCTTCGCCGACCGCGCCTTCGCCGCCATCGAGGCCGGTGTGAGCTACCGCGTCATCCCCTGGCAGATGGGCATTGTCGTCAAGCTGCTGCGCCTGCTGCCCAACGCGCTGTTCGACCGGGTCTTTGCGGGGCGGGAGCGGAAGAAGCGAACAGGGGAGTGAGGATCCTCACAGGCACAGCAAGCTGCCTGGCACCAGGCGCCATCGGTCCTTGGTGAAGTGGCCGCGGACGAAGGCGTTGGCGACGAAGCCTTCGGTGATGTCCTCCTGCACCATGTTGAGCGAGCAGGCCCAGGCATCGATCACGCGGCCATCGGGCGCCTCCACCTGATCCGCCTTGCAAGCCCCTTTCAGCACCGCTCGGTGATGCTCGGGATGGTCCAGCGCATCCCCCAGCACCTGCGCCAGCCGGTCCCGCAGCGTGAGGCGGGCATCGAGGGCCTCGCTGGACATGCAGCCTGAACCGCGCAGGGGCACGTCGCCCTGGCTCAGGAAGAGTTGCATCATCTGTGCCCCATTGGGCGGTTGGCTGGGATCGATGGCCAGTCGCTCGCCTGTCCAGGGGTCGACGGGGGCGTGGGCGCAGCCCACCAGCATCAAGGCTCCCCCTAGGCGCCACAGTTGCGTTCTCAAATGAACTCTCCGAAGTAGAACTCCACGGTCTTGCCAGACATTTGATAGACCCGGCCGAAACGTTCATTGAAGGCTGAGACGGCTTCACTCACCACCCGACGCCCCGTATTGCTGTAGTGCCAGACGGTTCCTCCAAGGTGGATGCCGATGTGCTTCCAGCGGGAGTCGCGCATCTCCAGCTGGTGGCCAACCTCGACGACGTTGCTGGTGTGGGTCACAAAGATCAGGCAACCCTGGAGGTGCAAGGGCCGCTGGGACCACAAACCTCGTTGGCGGCAGCGGTTGAAGACTTCGTCCACGCGGAGGTTGGCACCGGGCTCCTCGCGCTGCTTGTCCGTCCAGGTGAAGGTCTTGCATGTGTGTCCGAAATCGTAGCCCAGCATGTGGCTCACGAAGTGGGCGCAATGATTCTGTTGATTGTCTTTGGCGATGGAGAAGGGGCACAGGTCGCTGATGTGCTTGCCAACGGCGTCGGCAAGGGGCACGGTGGTGTGCAGCATGGAAAGTCCTCTCTGAATCTTGTGGTGCGTGGCGCCCGGGAGGCGCCTGGGGATTCTAGGAATCAAGGCCTGCAAGTGACTGTGTCGAGCCGTAAGCGGCCGTGACAGGCCCTCGCGACGGATCGCGGCGCGATCGGGAGACAGCGCCGGGCATCGGCGCTATCGTTGGGCCCGGGCCATCCACCGTGCGGTGGCCGGGAGACGCACATGCCCACCCGCATCGAAACCGATTCCATGGGGCCCATCGAGGTGCCGGCCGATCGCTACTGGGGCGCGCAGACGCAGCGCTCGGTGCAGCACTTTGCGATTGGCGTGCCGCGCTTCGTGTGGACGCGGCCCGTCATTCGCGCGCTGGGGCTGCTCAAGCTCGCGGCGGTGCGGGCCAATGGCGACCTGGGTGAATTGCCGCTGCAACTGGTCTCGCTGATCGCGCCGGCGGCCGAGGAGGTGGCCGAGGGGCGGCTCGACGAGCACTTCCCGCTCGTGGTGTTCCAGACGGGTTCGGGCACGCAGTCGAACATGAATGCCAACGAGGTGATCGCCAACCGCGCCATCGAGCGTGCCGGTGGCGTGCTGGGCAGCAAGCAGCCGGTGCACCCGAACGACCACGTCAACCGGGGTCAGTCGTCGAACGACACCTTTCCCACCGCCATGCACATCGCCGTGGTGGAGCAGCTGCACGAGCGGCTCTTCCCCGCGGTGGAGGCGCTGCGCCACACGCTGGACGTGAAGGCCAAGACCTACGAGCACCTGGTGAAGACCGGCCGCACCCACCTGCAGGACGCCACGCCCATCACTCTGGGGCAGGAGATCGGCGCCTGGGTGTCGCAACTCGACTTCGGACTGCAGGCGGTGCGGCAGTCGCTGGGCGGGCTGTATGACCTGGCCATCGGCGGCACGGCGGTCGGCACGGGGCTCAACGCCCACCCGCACTTCGGCGAGCGCACGGCCTGGCACCTGGAACAGCTCACCGGCCACCCCTTCCGCAGCGCGCCCGACAAGTTCTTCGCGCTGGCCGCGCACGACGCGCTGGTGCAGTGCTCGGCGGCGCTGCGCACCCTCGCCGGCGGCCTGATGAAGATGGCCAACGACGTGCGCTGGCTGGCCAGCGGGCCGCGCTGCGGCATCGGCGAGTTGCGCATCCCCGAGAACGAGCCGGGCTCGTCCATCATGCCGGGCAAGGTGAACCCCACCCAGTGCGAGGCGCTCACGATGGTGTGCGTGCAGGTCTTTGGCAACGACGCAGCCGTGGCCTTTGCGGGCACGCAGGGCAACTTCCAGCTCAATGTGTACAAGCCCGTGATGGTGCACAACGTGCTCGAGAGCATCACTTTGCTGGCCGATGCCTGCGAAAGCTTCGATCGCCACTGCGCCCAGGGCCTGGCGCCCAACGAGCCGGTGATCGACGAGCACCTGGAGCGCAACCTGATGCTGGTGACGGCGCTGAACCGGCACATCGGCTACGACCGCGCCGCGCAGATCGCCAAGGCCGCCCATGCGCATGGGCTCACGCTGCGCGAGGCCGCGATCGAAAGCGGCTTCGTGAGCCCGGAAGACTACGACCGCTGGATCGACCCGCTGGCGATGACACGTCCTGGCTGACCGGCCTTGTGGCACCATCGCGGCCGATCATGATCGACGTCGTTGTCTTCTTCTTCCTGCTGGGCGTGTTCGCCCGCCTGGTGCGCTCGGACCTGCGCCTGCCCGAGGCGCTGTACGAGACGCTGTCCATCTACCTGCTGCTGGCCATCGGCCTGAAGGGCGGCATCGAGCTGTCGAAGCAACCGCTGGTGGCGCTGCTGCCGCAGATCGGCGCCACCATGGCGCTGGGGCTGGCCATTCCCTTCGTGCTCTACCCGGTGCTGCGGGGGCTGCGTCTGAGCGGGCCGGATGCGGCCTCGGTGGCCGCCCACTACGGTTCGGTGAGCGTGGTGACCTTCGCCGTGGCCAGCGCGGCCCTCATGCGCGAGGGCATTCCTTTCGAAAGCCATGCCTCGCTGTGGGTGGCGGTGATGGAGGCGCCAGGCATCATTTCAGGCATCCTGCTGGCGCGGCTGTCCCGCCTGCGCGAGGTGAAGTGGGCCACGCTGGCCCATGAGGTGGCCTTCGGCAAGAGCGTGCTGCTGCTGGTGGGCGGCCTGTTCATCGGCGCCATCGCCGGCGAGGCAGGCACGGCCCCCATCCAGGCCGTGTTCGTCGAGCCCTTCAAGGGCGTGCTGGCGCTCTTCCTGCTGGAACTCGGTCTGGTGGCCGGTGGTCGCCTGGCCGAGGTGAGGCGCTTCGGCTTCGTGGTGATCGGCGTGGGCCTCGTCGTGCCGCCGGTGCTGTCGCTGGCCGGCGCGGGCGTGGGCCTGATGCTGGGCCTGTCCACCGGCGGGGTGGCGCTGCTGGCCACGCTGGCGGCCAGTGCCAGCTACATCGCGGCGCCCACGGCCATGCGCATCGCGGTGCCTGAAGCCAATGCGGGTCTGTCGATCACGGCGGCGCTGGGCGTGAGCTTTCCCTTCAACATCCTCGTGGGCATTCCGCTGTACATCGCGATGGCCCAGGCCCTGACCGGAGGCTGAGCATGGCCCTCATCAAACACCCCCGCATGCTGCTGGTGATCATTGCCGAGGCGGCGCTGGAGAAGCAGCTCGTGGCCGACGTGAAGCGCCTGGGCGCGCACGGCTACACCGTCTATGACGTGCGCGGAGAAGGGACGATGGGTGTGCGCGAAGGCGCCTGGGAGGCCGACCGGACCATCGAGATGAAGGTGATCTGCGAAACGGCCGTGGCCGACCAGATCGCCGAGCACGTGCTGGCCCAGTATGTGCCGCACTTCGGCGTGACGATGTTCTTTGCCGACGTGCAGGTGCTGCGCCCGCACAAGTTCTGAGCGCCCCCACCAAGCAAAACGGCGAAGCCGAAGCTTCGCCGCCTTGTGTGTGAGGCGCTGGGGTTCAGTAGCCGCCGCGACCGCCGCCGCCATAGCCACCGCCACCCCCCCCGCCGTAGCCGCCACGGCCACCGCCACCACCGCCACCGTAGCCCCCGCGGCCGCCGCCACCGCCACCGCCGCCAAAGCCGCGGCCACCGCCGCCGCCAAAGCCACCCGGGCGCGGTTCACGCGGACGGGCTTCGTTGACGACAATGGCGCGGCCAGAGAGGGCCTGGCCATTCATGCCGTTGATGGCCGATTGGGCTTCGGCGTCCGAGCCCATCTCCACAAAGCCGAAGCCCTTGGAGCGGCCGGTGTCGCGGTCCATCATGACCTTCGCCGACGTCACGGCACCGAACTGGCTGAAGGCCTCGTTGAGGTCTTCGTCACGCACGGAATAGGCGAGGTTGCCCACGTATAGCTTGTTGCCCATCGAGAGAGCTCCTTTCAATCGCTCATCGGTCAGTTGGAGCTTCTACCCGTCGAGAACCACTCACGCCTAGGCGCCGCATCCACACAGAGACTCGGCCATTATGGGCGAGCGGCCTGCGAATGGGAGGCTCAGGTGTGAAAAAGTGTTGTTTTCCCGGGGCGGGTTTCTCCGGGGGGCGGGGCGTTCCCCCCTTTGGTGCGTGACGGGGCGGGGTGTGCTTGAGGCAAGATCAGACCATGCCCCTGTTCGCCCCCGACGCTCCCCGCATCGCCAGCTTGGTGCCCTCGGTCACCGAGTTGCTGTTCGCGCTGGGCCTGGGCCCCTGGGTGGTGGCGCGCACGGGCTTCTGCGTCCACCCGCGCGAAGCGGTGGCGGCCGTGCCCAAGGTGGGCGGCACCAAGGACGTGAAGCTCGAGGTGCTGCGTGCGCTGGCCCCCACGCATGTCGTGGTGAATGTGGACGAGAACGAGTGGCCCACGGTGCAGGCGCTGCGCGAGTTCGTCCCGGAGGTGATCGTCACCCACCCGTGCGCGCCCGAGGACAACCTGGCGCTGTACGAGCAGGTGGCCCAGGCCTTCGGTCACCTGCCGGGCGTGCGGGAGCGGGCCGAGGACCTGTCTGGCCGGCTTCGCGATGCGCTGATGTCCTTGGACAGCGCCGGTCCCTGGCCCGAGCGCCGGGTGCTCTACGTCATCTGGCGCGAGCCCTGGATGACGGTGGCGCGTGACACCTACATCTCGCGGCTGCTCGCCCGCGTGCGCTGGCAGACCTGGCCGGAGGTGGCGGGGGGGTCTCATGGCGCAGCGCGTTACCCGGTGTTCGAGTGGAGCGAGGCGCGGGACGCCGGCGTGGACCTGGTGCTGCTGTCCAGCGAGCCCTACCGCTTCGACGAGCGCCATCGCGACGAGGTGGCGCAACGGCTGCCCGGCGCGCAGGTCCTGCTCGTCGATGGCGAAATGTTGAGCTGGTATGGCAGCCGGGCGGTGGAGGGGCTGGCCTACCTCAAGACCCTGGCAGCTGGTGTCTTGGGCCCATGACACTCGATCCGCGCACCCTCTTCTTCTCGATGTGGCTCACGGTGAGCCTCACGATCGTGGCCTTGCTGGTGGGCGTGGGCTGGACGCGGGCCGGACGGGGCCTGCGGGCCTGGACAGTGGCGTTGCTGCTGCAGTCGCTGGGCTGGGCCTTGCTGATGGTGTCCTACCAGGGGTGGCCGCGGGAGCTGGCCACCCTGGGCGCGGCCTCGCTGGTGGGCAGCGTCAGCGCCATGGTGGTGGCGGCGCAGCACTACCTGGGCGGCAGCGTCTCGCGGGTCTGGGTGTGGGGGCCGCCGCTGCTGTCGGGGATGGTCCACTGGTGGGTGTTCGAGCACTTCGCCGCACGTATCGTCGTCATCAATCTCACGCTGGGCCTGCAGATGGCGCTGCTGGGCGCCTTGCTGCTGCGTTCCGGCTCTGGCAG
This sequence comes from Caldimonas caldifontis, assembly GCF_002930615.1. Lineage (GTDB taxonomy): Bacteria > Pseudomonadota > Gammaproteobacteria > Burkholderiales > Burkholderiaceae_C > Caldimonas > Caldimonas caldifontis. The sequence continues at coordinate 250,335 of NZ_PSNX01000003.1, forward strand.
CGCGGGGCGCAGCCGATGGCGCTGGCTGGCAGCCGCTGGCCTGCTGGCATCGGCCCCTCTGGTGCTGGCTCGCGCGGCCCTCGTGATCTGGGCGCCCGCCGACTATCCGTCTTTCGAGTCGCCGCACTGGCTGAACGTCGTGGGCCTGATGGTCAATGGCGCCTGCCTGGGCATCGGGACCCTGGCTTTCCTGATGGCCCATCGCGATGAGGCCGAAGCCCAGCTCGCCCGCCTGGCGACCCAGGACCCGCTGACCGGTCTGCTCAACCGCCGCGCGCTGATGGAGCAGGGCGAGCGCCTGGTGCAGCTGGCCCGCCGCCATGGCGCACCCCTCACGGTCATGATGTTCGACATCGACCACTTCAAGCGCATCAACGATGAGCGTGGCCACCCCGTTGGAGATCGTGTAATTGCTCACTTCGCTGCAGCGCTCCACAGCACCTTGCGCGAAGGAGACGTGCTGGGCCGCTACGGCGGGGAGGAGTTCGTTGCCGTGCTGTACGACGGCGGCCTGGACACGGCGGCTTCGGTGGATGCGCGCCTGCGCGCCTGGTTGGGCGAGACGCAAGGGGCCCTCGGGTTCCCGGTGAACTTCAGCGCCGGTGCGGCGGGCCTGGGCGCTGAAGGCGGCTCACTGGAGGCCGTCATCGCCCGGGCCGACGAGGCGCTCTACCGGGCCAAGCAGGGCGGGCGGGGGCGCCTGGTGCTGTCCGACGGGCGGTAACCCTGATCCCCGCATGCCGCCGCGTGCGCTGCCTACAATGAATCCATGATCTCGCGCGAACCCACCCTCGAACGTCTGGCGGTTGCCCGCTCACTGCTGCTGGAACCCTTCGGCCTCGACGAGAGCGCCCTGGCCCGGGCCTTGCGCACCATCGGTGAGCACCGCATCGACGACGCCGACCTCTATTTCCAGTACACGCGCAGCGAAGGCTGGAGCCTGGAGGAGGGCATCGTGAAGTCGGGCAGCTTCAGCATCGACCAGGGCGTGGGTGTGCGGGCGGTGTCGGGCGAAAAGACCGCCTTTGCCTATTCCGACGACATCTCCGAGGCGGCGCTGCTGGACGCGGCGCGCACGGTGCGCACCATCGCCGCGGCCGGCCAGAGCCGTCGCGTGAAGGTGGACCATCCGCAGGTGGCCGGCAGCCGCACGCTGTACGCGCCGATGGACCCGATCGCCACGCTGGACAGCACCCGCAAGGTGGCGCTGCTGGAGAAGGTCGAGCGCCTGGCCCGCGCGCGCGACCCGCGCATCGTGCAGGTGATGGCGGGCCTGGCGGGTGAATACGACGTGGTGCTGGTGGCGCGCGCCGACGGCACGCTGGCCGCGGATGTGCGCCCGCTGGTGCGCCTGAGCGTGACCGTGATCGCCGAGCAGAACGGCCGCCGCGAGGTGGGCACCGGCGGTGGAGGCGGGCGCTTCGGCCTGGGCTACTTCCACGATGGCGTGATCGAAAGCTACGTGGACGATGCGGTGAAGGCCGCGCTCACGAACCTCGAATCGCGCCCCGCACCGGCGGGCGAGATGACTGTGGTGCTGGGCCCGGGCTGGCCCGGCGTGCTGCTGCACGAGGCCATCGGCCATGGCCTGGAAGGCGACTTCAACCGCAAGGGCTCGAGCGCCTTCTCGGGGCGCATCGGCCAGCGCGTGGCGGCCAAGGGCGTGACGGTGCTCGACGACGGCACGCTGCCGGACCGGCGCGGCTCGCTCAACATCGATGACGAAGGCCACGTCACGCAGAGCAATGTGCTGATCGAGGACGGCATCCTGCGCGGCTACATCCAGGACAGCCTGAACGCCCGCCTGATGAAGGTCAGGCCCACCGGCAATGGCCGGCGCGAGAGCTATGCCCACGTGCCGATGCCGCGCATGACCAACACCTACATGCTCGGTGGCGACAAGTCGCCCGAGGAGATCGTCGCCTCCATGGACAAGGGCCTGTACGCCGTGAACTTCGGCGGCGGGCAGGTGGACATCACCAGCGGCAAGTTCGTGTTCTCGGCCAGCGAGGCCTACTGGGTCGAGCGGGGCCGCATCCAGTACCCGGTGAAGGGCGCCACGCTGATCGGCAACGGCCCCGATGCGCTCACGCGCGTGAGCCTGATCGGCAACGACATGCGTCTGGACACCGGCGTGGGCACCTGCGGCAAGGAAGGCCAGAGCGTGCCGGTGGGTGTGGGCCAGCCGACGCTGCGCATCGACGGCCTCACCGTGGGTGGCACGGCCTGACCGGGCGCGTGAAGAGTTCCTGAGAGCTTTTCCACGCTGCCAGCAGGTGGCCGCCCGGCAGGCTTGATCGGGGGCGCCTCACGCACTACGCTGGCAGGCCCGGCGCCGCTCTCTCGGCCGGGTTGCCATGTCTGCCTCTGATTCCCACCCGCCAGATGAGTCGCCGCGTCCGCCGCCCGACCCCGAGCTGATCGAGCGGGTGGAGCGCGTCAACAACGACCTGATGAAGTTCGTGCGCCAGGTGCGCACGGCCAGCCCGCCCGTGCGCACGCGGCTGCAGCTGGACATGCGCGAGCGCCTGGAACGTGAACGCCGCGCCCTGCTCGGCCGTCACAGCGTGCTGCCCGAATCGCTGCGCCACTACGCCGTGACCTTCACCGAGGTGCAGTGGATGCTGGACGTTTGGATCGACGCCTCGGCGCGTGAGGTGGACGAACCCCTGCTGCGCCGCGAGTTCCTGGACGTGGCCACGCGCATGCTGGGCGAGCTGGAGGTGCTGCGCCCGCCCGACCCGGCACTCGACCCGCCCGCCCGCCGCCCGGGCTGGTGGTCGGCCATCACCCGGGGCCTGCGCGCGGGCGATGCCGAGCCGAATCGCCGCGCTGACGACCCCGACATCCTGCTTTGACGTGGCGCACAGGCCACGCGGGGTCTTGACGCGGCGCCGCGAAGCCGTGCTACATTAGCTCCATGGCTCGCGCTACGACCTTCTTTTTTGCCTACTTTTGGTTCTCGCACCGCACCGGCGGAGGAGAGGTCAGCGCGTAACTGCAGCCCGCAACCGAATCCCAGAAAACCGCCGGAAGACTCCGGCGGTTTTTTTTTTGGCCCAGGGACCGCGGCGGCAGGCACACCGGCAATCACCACTTGATCGAGCAAGGAGAACTCATTTCATGAATGCCAAGTCCGCCACCGCCATCGAGGGTTGGTATGCGCCCGTCGACCGCACCTCGCAGACCGATGACGAGAGGATCAAGGACGTGACGCCGCTGCCGCCGCCGGAGCACCTGATCCGCTTCTTCCCCATCCGCGGCACGCCCGTCGAAGCCCTGGTGGGCGAGACGCGCCGCCGCATCCGCCGCATCATGGAACACAAGGACGACCGCCTGCTCGTGGTGATCGGCCCCTGTTCCATCCACGACCCGGCTGCCGCCGTCGACTACGCCCGCCGCCTGCTGGTGCAGCGCGAGAAGTACGCCGACACGCTGGAGATCGTGATGCGGGTGTACTTCGAGAAGCCCCGCACCACCGTGGGCTGGAAGGGCCTGATCAACGACCCCTACCTCGACGAGAGCTTCCGCATCGACGAGGGCCTGCGCATCGCGCGCCAGCTGCTGGTGGAGATCAACCGCCTGGGCATGCCCGCGGGCAGCGAGTTCCTCGACGTGATCTCGCCGCAGTACATCGGCGACCTGATCAGCTGGGGGGCCATCGGTGCGCGCACCACCGAAAGCCAGGTGCACCGCGAGCTGGCCTCGGGCCTGTCGGCGCCCATCGGCTTCAAGAACGGCACCGACGGCAACATCCGCATCGCCACCGACGCCATCCAGGCGGCCAGCCGGGCGCACCACTTCCTGTCGGTGCACAAGAACGGCCAGGTGGCCATCGTCGAGACCAAGGGCAACAAGGACTGCCACGTCATCCTGCGTGGCGGCAAGACCCCCAACTACGACGCGGCCCATGTGGAGGCCGCCTGCAAGGACCTGGAGGCGGCCAAGCTGCACCCCTCGCTGATGGTGGACTGCTCGCATGCCAACTCCAGCAAGCAGCACGAGCGCCAGCTCGACGTGGCGCGGGACATCGCCACCCAGGTGGGCGGCGGTTCCAGGCGCATCTTCGGTGTGATGGTGGAAAGCCACCTGCAGGCGGGCAACCAGAAGTTCAACGCCGGCAAGGACGACCCGTCCAAGCTTGAGTACGGCAAGAGCATCACCGATGCCTGCCTGGGCTGGGACGATTCGCTGCAGGTGCTGCAGGTGCTGTCGGACGCCGTCAAGACCCGTCGAGGCTGAGCGGGGAACTTCCGCGGTGTTGCGGCGGCCCAAGCGGAAGTGTCCGCTGGAGCCCGTCATGCCCTCGTCCCGTCTTTCCCTGCCGCAGCGTCGGCGCCATCTGGCGGGCGGTCTCGGCCTGGCCGCCGCCTGGCTGGCCTGGCCGGCCCTGGCCTCGTCGCGCCGGGTGTTGCCGTCCATGACCGAGGGGCCGTTCTATCCGGTGCGCCGCCCGCTGGACGACGACGCCGACCTGACCCGCGTGAGCGGCCAGGCCGCCGCCGCGCAGGGTGAATGGCTGGACATCGGCGGCGTGGTGGTGGACGTGAACGGGCGCCTCATCGATGGCGCTGCGATCGAGATCTGGCAGTGCGATGCCCATGGCAGCTACCACCATCCACGAGGCGCCGGGCCCCGGGTGGATGCCGGCTTCCAGGGCTTCGGCGCCACGGTCAGCGATGCGCAGGGGGCCTTCCGCTTCCGCAGCATCCGCCCGGTGGTCTATCCGGGCCGTGCGCCCCACATCCACCTGAAGGTCCTGCACCCGAGCTTCGGCGATCGGGTGTCGCAGTGGTTCGTGGCCGGTGATGAGGCCAACGAGCGCGACTTCCTCTTCCGCCGCCTCAGCGCGGCCGACCGGGCCGAGGTCGAGATGCGTCTGCAGCCGGCCCCCGCGGGCGCGCCTGTGCGCTGGCTCACCCGGCGCGACATCGTGGTGCCGGCCTGATCGACCCTGACACATGAGGCGCGTCCAGGTGTAAGCAAGGTAAGGGCTGGCAAGAGTGCTGGCCTGCGCCGGGCTTAGGGGGTGAAATGGGCGCATGCCGCACCTGGCGGCTGCGTTTTCCCTCAGCAGACCCACCCCGGTGGGATCCGCCCGCCACATCCCCTGGGGTGTCGGCGGGTTCTTTTTTTATGATCGAGGCTTGGCTGACCAGGAGACCGCGATGCGCAGTGAAGTGGTGGTGAAGTTCGGGTCCGGCGAAGAAGCCCGCGTGGTGCCGGACGCGGGCCCGATGAGCCATGACGAGGCCCGCCAGTGGCTCGACGCCGAGTTCGTGGCGCATGAGTGCGAGCCCCTGCGCGCCAGCGGCAAGGTGCTGATCGTCGACAAGCTGTTGTCTATCGCCCAGGCGGTGGGGCCGGCGCAGTTTCAGCAGGCCGGCTGGGCCCAGGCCTTTGCCCGCGCGGCGCTGGGCGCCACCGGCCGCGAGCGCGTCACGGTGGACGTGGCGGCGCTGCAGGTGAGCTAGCGGCCCGCTTCGTCGCGCTTCAGGCGCTCGCTGCGCCAGTAAACGTCATCGCCGCCCAGGCCGTCGAGCCGGGCGCGGTTGAGCACGCGGGCCAGCACGAACATCAGGTCGGACAGGCGGTTGAGGTATTGCCGCGGTGCCGCATTCACCGGCTCGTGCGCGGCCAGCGCCACCACGGCGCGTTCGGCGCGGCGCGCCACCGTGCGGCACACATGGGCCAGGCTGGCCGCGCGGGTGCCGGCGGGCAGGATGAACTCCTTGAGCCGGGGCAGGGCGGCGTTGTGCTCGGCCAGCGCCTCGTCCAGTGCCAGCACGGCGGCGTCCTTGAGCAGCGTGTGCCCCGGCATCGACAGCTCGCCCCCGAGGTTGAACAGCTCGTGCTGGATGCCCACCAGCAGCTCGCGCACGGGCGGCGGCAGCGGCTCGGCCAGCAGCACGCCGAGGTGCGAATTGAGTTCGTCCACGTCGCCCATGGCCTGCACCCGCAGGTGGTCCTTGGCCACGCGGCTGCCGTCGCCCAGCCCGGTGGTGCCATCGTCGCCGGTGCGCGTGGCGATCTGTGTGAGTCGGTTGCCCATGGCGTGCTTGCTCCTTTCAGCCACAGTTTAGGGGCGACTCCTAGAATGGACTGATTCCAAGACCCCGATGGAGACAGGCCATGAACGCACCGCTGCCCGGCCACGTGCTGCCCACCTACGAGCCCCGGCTGGTGCCGGCGGCGATGATCGAGGCGCTGAAGGCGCGGTTTGGCGACCGGTGCTCGACGGCCCAGGCGGTGCGTGAGCAGCATGGCCGTGACGAGTCGCCCTTCGACGTGCCGCCACCCGACGTGGTGGTGTTTGCCGAAAGCACCGACGAGGTGGCCGAAGTGGTGAAGCTGGCCGACGCGCACGCGGTGCCGGTGATCCCCTATGGGGTGGGCTCCTCGCTGGAAGGGCACCTGCTGGCGGTGCAGGGTGGGGTGAGCATCGACCTGTCGCGCATGAACCGCGTGCTGGCGGTGAATGCCGAGGACCTGACCGTGACGGTGCAGGCGGGTGTGACGCGCACGCAGCTCAACAACGAGATCCGCCACACGGGCCTCTTCTTTCCGATCGACCCAGGCGCCGATGCCTCGCTCGGCGGCATGAGCGCCACGCGCGCGTCGGGCACCAACGCAGTGCGCTACGGCACGATGCGCGAAAACGTGCTGGGCCTGACGGTGGTGACGGCCTCGGGCGAGGTGGTGCACACCGGCACGCGCGCGCGCAAGTCGAGCGCAGGCTACGACCTGACAAGGCTCTTCGTGGGCAGCGAAGGCACGCTGGGTGTGATGACCGAGATCACGCTGCGCCTGTACCCGCAGCCCGAGGCGGTGTCGGCCGCGGTGTGTTCCTTCCCTTCGCTGGCTGCGGCGGTGAACACGACCATCCAGATCATCCAGATGGGCGTGCCCATCGCACGCTGCGAACTGCTCGACGCCAACGCCGTGCGCGCGGTGAACCGCCATGACAAGCTCACGCTGCGCGAGGGCCCGATGCTGCTGATGGAATTCCACGGCAGCCCGGCCGGCGTGCAGGAGCAGGCCCAGGTGGTGCAGGAGATTGCCAGCGACCAGGGCGGCGAAGACTTCCAGTGGGCCACCACCCCCGAGGAACGCACGAAGCTGTGGACGGCACGCCACCACGCCTACTTTGCGGCCCTGCAGATGAAGCCGGGCTGCCGCGCGGTGACCACCGACACCTGCGTGCCGATCTCGCGCCTGGCCGAGTGCCTGCTGGACACGGTGGCCGAGGCTGACGCGGCCGGCTTGCCCTATTTCATCGTGGGCCATGTGGGCGACGGCAACTTCCACGTGGGCTACCTGATCGACCCTCAAAAGCCCGAGGAGCGCGAGCTGGCCGAACGGCTGAACCACCAGCTCGTGTCGCGTGCGCTGCGCCTGGAGGGCACCTGCACCGGCGAGCACGGCATCGGCCTGCACAAGATGGATTTCCTGCGTGAGGAGGCGGGCGAGGGCGCGGTGGCGCTGATGCGCTCGCTCAAGCATGCGCTGGATCCGAAGAACATCATGAATCCGGGCAAGATCTTCCACTGGTAAGGCTTCGTATCCGGGGCCTTGCGGCCTGGGCGCCCAGGCCCTACATTGGCCGGGTCGTACAGCTGGAAGTCGGGCCAATACCATGCGAACAGCCACCGCCTTCATGATGCTGGCCTTTGCCCGGCCGACCATGGTCGGTGCGATCTGGCCCTCGTCGCGCCATCTGGCGCAAGCCATGGCACAAGGGGCCGATGGTGCCCGACGCATCGTCGAGCTGGGCGCCGGCACCGGCGCCATCACGCAGGCCCTGTGCGAACGGCATCCCCACACCCCCACGACCGTCGTGGAGTTGCAGCCCGAGCTGGCCGATCAGTTGCGCCAGCGCTTCTCGGGCATGACGGTGCTGCAGGCGCCGGCGCACGAGGTGCTCGAAGCCTGGCCCGAAGGCGAGGAGCCGGTGGTGGTGGTGTCTTCGCTGCCATTCCGCTCGCTGCCGCCGCCCTGGCGTGACGGCACCAGCCGGGCGATCGAGCACTTCCTGCGGGCGCAGCCCGAGCGCCGGCTGATCCAGTACACCTACCAGCCGCGCGCGCCCTTCGACCTGCAGTTGGGCGAGAGCCTGGTGTGGCGCAAGCGCACCGTGGTGTGGCGCAATGCACCGCCGGCCTGGGTGTGGGAGCTGGGCGCGGGCTGAGCGCCAGCTTCCCTCAGTGCTTCGGCGCCATCGCCGTCCACTGCTTGGTGATCTGGCCCTGGTCGTTGACGCTGTCGAGATGCACGTCGAAGCCCCACAGGCGGGCGACGTGCTTGAGCACTTCCTGGGCGCTGTCGTGCAGCGGGCGGTTGTGGTGCTGGGTGTGGCGCAGGGTGAGCGAGCGGTCGCCGCGCAGGTTGACACTCCACACCTGGATGTTGGGCTCGCGGTGGTTGAGGTCGTACTGGCGTGAGAGTGACTCGCGCAGGGCCTTGTAGCCGCCGTCGTCGTGGATGGCGGACACCTCGAGCTCTTCCTCGTCCTCCTCGTCGCGGATGGCAAAGAGGCGGAAGTCGCGCATCACCTTGGGGCTGAGGAACTGGCCGATGAAGCTCTCGTCCTTGAAGTTGCGCATCGCGTAATCGAGCGTTTCCAGCCAGGGCCTGCCGGCGATGTCGGGGAACCAGCGGCGGTCTTCCTCGGTGGGCTGTTCGCAGATGCGCTTGAGATCGGTGAACATCGCAAAGCCCAGGGCATAGGGATTGATGCCGCTGTAGGCGCGGTGGCCCACCGGGGGCTGGAAGACCACGTTGGTGTGCGACTGCAGCCACTCCATCATGAAGCCGTCGGCCAGCAGGCCTTCGTCGTACATGGTGTTGAGCAGGGTGTAGTGCCAGAAGGTGGCCCAGCCCTCGTTCATCACCTGGGTCTGGCGCTGGGGGTAGAAGTACTGGGCGATCTTGCGCACGATGCGCACGACTTCGCGCTGCCAGGGCTCCAGCAGCGGGGCGTTCTTCTCGATGAAGTAGAGGATGTTCTCCTGCGGCTCACTCGGGAAGCGGCGGGCGGCCTCTTCTTCTGCCCCGCGGTCGTTGCGGCGGGGCAGGGTGCGCCACAGGTCGTTGACCTGCTGCTGCAGGTAGTGCTCGCGCTCTTCGCGGCGGGCCTGTTCCTGCGACAGCGAGAGCTTCTGGGGGCGGCGGTAGCGGTCCACGCCGTGGTTCATCAGCGCGTGGCAGGAGTCGAGCAGGTCTTCCACCGCCTCGACGCCATGACGCTCCTCGCATTCGGCGATGTAGTTCTTCGCATAGACGAGGTAGTCGATGATGGACGAGGCGTCCGTCCACATGCGAAAGAGGTAGTTGCCCTTGAAGAAGCTGTTGTGGCCATAGGCGGCATGGGCGATCACCAGGGCCTGCATGGCCATGGTGTTTTCCTCCATCAGGTAGGCGATGCAGGGGTCGGAGTTGATGACGATCTCGTAGGCCAGTCCCATGTGGCCACGACGGTAGTTTTTTTCGGTGGCGATGAACTGCTTGCCATACGACCAGTGGCGGTAGATGACGGGCATGCCCACCGAGGCGTAGGCGTCCATCATCTGCTCGGCGGTGATGATCTCGAGCTGGTTGGGGTAGGTGTCGAGCCGGTAGGTCTGGTGAGCAACGCGCGCGATTTCGGTGTGGTAGCGCTCGATCAGCTCGAAGGTCCAGTCGGACGGGCTGGGCAGCCGGGCGCGGCGTTCATGGCTGGGGTTGGCATTCATGCGGGGGCCCCTTCCTTCTTGAACAGATCGCGGAAGACCGGGTAGATGTCGGCCGCATCGGACACCTTGCGCATCGCGAAGTTGGGGTGCGGTTCAAGCAGCTGGGTGTATTCCTCCCAGAGGTTCTGCTCGGCTTCGGCCACCTGCACATAGGCGTAGTAGCGCACCAGGGGCAGGATCTGCTCGTCGAGCAGCTGGCGGCAGCGGCCGCTGTCGTGATGCCAGTTGTCACCGTCGCTGGCCTGGGCGCCGTAGATGTTCCACTCGCTGCTGGGATAGCGCGCGCGGATGATGTCGTTCATCAGGTGCAAGGCGCTGGAGACCACGGTGCCCCCGGTTTCGGTGGCGTGGAAGAACTCGTCTTCGGTGACTTCGGCGGCCTGCGTGTGATGGCGGATGAAGACCAGGTCGATCTTGTCGTAGTGCCGCGTCAGGAAGAGGTAGAGCAGCATGAAGAAGCGCTTGGACATGTCCTTGCGCTGCTCGTCCATCGAGCCCGAAACGTCCATGAGGCAGAACATGACCGCCTTGGCGCTGGGCACAGGCACCTTCACCCGGTTGCGGTAGCGCAGGTCGATGGGGTCGAGGTAGGGGATGTGGCGGGCCTTGCTGCGCAACTCCTCGATGCGCGCCTCGGTCTCGCGGATCTCCTTGTCGATCAGGGCTTCACCGGCGTGCGGGTGCGACTTCAGGTGCACGAGGTGGGCCTCGAGCTGGCGGATTTCCTTGCGGGTGTCGCCGCCCAGGGCGATGCGCCGGGCCAGCGCGCCGCGCATGGAGCGCACCACGTGCAGGTTGTTGGGGGTGCCGTCGCTGGTGAAGCCGGCGCGATGGCTCTTCCACTCGGGCACTTCGGCGAGCTGCGTGCGCACGAGGTGAGGCAGGGCGAGGTCCTCGAAGAAGACCTGCATGAATTCTTCCTTGGTGAGGTGGAAGACGAAATCGTCCTCACCCTCGCCGGAGTCGCTCGCCTGGGAACCGCCCCCGCCCGAGCCGCCGCTTTGCGGCCGCTCGATGCGGTCGCCCTTGACGTACTCGCGATTGCCGGGGTGGACGTATTCGCGGTCGCCGCCCTGGGCGTGGCCGAAGACCGGCTCGGAGACGTCTCGCTTGGGCAGGATGATGTCCTCGCCTTGTTCGAGGTTGCGGATGCCCCGGCCGGACACGGCCTTGCGCACCGCCTCGCGGATCTGTTCGCGATAGCGGCGCAGGAAACGCTCGCGGTTGCCGATGGACTTGTTCTTGCCCGACAAGCGTCGATCGATGATCTGCTGCAGGGGGGGCATGAATCCGTCCTTGTGTCGTATGCGCTGTGGGCCGCTGGGTTCAGACCATCCGGCTCACGAGCTCTTGCGCACGCGCAGGTACCACTCGCACAGCAGGCGCACCTGCTTGGGCGTGTAGCCCTTTTGCACCATGCGGTTGACGAAGTCCTCGTGCTTCTTCTGCTCGTCGGCGCTGGACTTGGCATTGAAGCTGATGACGGGCAGCAGCTCCTCGGTGTTCGAGAACATCTTCTTCTCGATCACCGTGCGCAGCTTCTCGTAGCTGGTCCAGTTGGGGTTCTTGCCCTGGTTGCCGGCGCGCGCGCGCAGCACGAAATTGACGATCTCGTTGCGGAAGTCCTTGGGGTTGCTGATGCCCGCGGGCTTCTCGATCTTCTCGAGCTCGGCGTTGAGCGAGGCGCGGTCGAAGATCTCGCCGGTGTCCACGTCGCGGTACTCCTGGTCCTGAATCCAGTAGTCGGCATAGGTGACGTAGCGGTCGAAGATGTTCTGGCCATACTCGGAATAGCTTTCCAGGTAGGCGGTCTGGATTTCCTTGCCGATGAACTCGGCATAGCGCGGGGCCAGCAGCTCCTTGATGTAGGCGAGGTACTTCTGCTCGGTCTCGGCCGGGAACTGCTCGCGCTCGATCTGCTGCTCGAGCACGTACATCAGGTGCACCGGGTTGGCGGCCACCTCGGTGGAGTCGAAGTTGAAGACCTTGGAGATGATCTTGAAGGCAAAGCGCGTGGAGATGCCGCTCATGCCCTCGTCGACGCCGGCGTAGTCGCGGTACTCCTGGATGGACTTGGCCTTGGGGTCGGTGTCCTTGAGGCTCTCGCCGTCATAGACCTGCATCTTGCTGAAGATGCTGGAGTTTTCAGGCTCCTTCAGGCGGGTGAGCACCGAGAACTGCGCCATCATCTTGAGCGTGCCGGGCGCGCAGGGAGCCTGCGCCAGCGAGGAGTTGCGCACCAGCTTCTCGTAGATCTTGATCTCTTCGGTCACGCGCAGGCAGTAGGGCACCTTGACGATGTAGATGCGGTCGAGGAAGGCCTCGTTGTTCTTGTTGTTGCGGAAGGTCTTCCACTCGCTCTCATTGCTGTGCGCGAGCACGATGCCGTCGAAGGGGATGGCGCCGAAGCCCTCCGTGCCCTTGAAGTTGCCTTCCTGGGTGGCGGTGAGCAGCGGGTGCAGCACCTTGATGGGCGCCTTGAACATCTCGACGAACTCAAGCAGGCCCTGGTTGGCCAGGCACAGGCCGCCGGAGTAGGCGTAGGCGTCCGGGTCGTCCTGGGCGAAGGTCTCGAGCTTGCGGATGTCGACCTTGCCCACCAGCGAGGAGATGTCCTGGTTGTTCTCGTCGCCCGGCTCGGTCTTGGCCACCGCGATCTGCTTGAGCACGCTCGGGTAGCGCTTGACGACCTTGAACTGGCGGATGTCGCCGCCGAACTCTTCCAGGCGTTTGACGGCCCAGGGCGAGAGGATGCGCTGCAGGTAGCGGCGCGGGATGCCGTACTCCTTCTCGAGGATGGCGCCGTCCTCCTCGGGGTCGAACAGGCCCAGCGGCGACTCGTTCACCGGCGAGCCCTTGATGGCGTAGAAGGGCACATGCTCCATGAGCTGCTTGAGCCGCTCGGCGATGGAGCTCTTGCCGCCGCCCACGGGGCCCAGCAGGTAGAGGATCTGCTTCTTCTCTTCCAGGCCTTGTGCGGCGTGGCGGAAATAGCTCACCACCTGCTCGATGGCGTCTTCCATGCCGTAGAACTCGCGGAAGGCCGGGTAGAGCTTGATGACCTTGTTGGCGAAGATGCGCGACAGGCGGGGGTCGTTGCGCGTGTCCACCAGCTCGGGGTCGCCGATGGCCTTGAGCATGCGCTCGGCCGCCGTGGCGTAGGCGGTGGCGTCACGCTTGCAGATCTCCAGGTACTCCTGAAGCGTGAACTCCTCTTCGCGCGTGCGCTCGTAGCGGGCAGCAAAGTTGCTGATGACATCCATCGGACACCTCCTTCGGGTCAACGGGCACTGCCTGCGGGCCGCGGGGCTTGCATCTGGTGCCTTGGTGTCCAGCATGAGCCGGTGAGCAACAAATGCAAGCCTCGAATAGGGGCCCGAAGACAGGGCTGTTCATCGCGGACTGCGTGCAAGGAGTGTGCCCCCATTTCGCAAGTCCTACCACTCATGTGGACAGGAGAGCACAGTCGTGTGGAAAGTTCCTCGGGGAATGTGCCGTCAACCTTGGCGCTCGAAGGCCGTGTGTGCGATGTTTGGCGTCCAGCGATGCCTAGGGGCGCGATCCGAGGCGCCGTGCAGGCCGGTGTGAGGCGGTGTTAGCCCCGCGATGGACGGAATTTGTCCCGGGCACTGCCGTGGTGCGTCAGTGCCGGGTCTTGCGTTCTGACAACTTGATTCTTGCCGAATGCTTGCAGAATGCACGGTATCAGGCTCAGATCGTTGGTGTTTCGTTGGTGAATCTGGGCCTCCGCCGGGGGACACCTCCTGCGTCCAAGGAGCAAGCCGCATGATTCCTTCCGCTGTGCCGCCGGTGCTGGCGGCCACCGATTTCTCCGCCGCTGCCGAGCAGGCGGTGCGTCGGGCGGCCCACTTGGCACGTGACCTGGGGGCGCCGCTCGTGCTGGTGCATGTGCATGAGGCGCCCGTGCTGGGCGCCGTCTGGCGTCAGCTGCAGACGTGGATGCCCGGGGTGTCGGGCCCCGAGGCCCAGGCGCTGGAGGAGGCGGCGCAATCGCGCCTGCTGGCCCTGGCCACGGCCGTCCAGGCCGACACCGGTCGGCCGGCATCGTCCCGGCTGCTGCACGGCCGGGCTGCGGTGGCGGTGGCCGAGGCGGCGGCGTCTTGCGCTGCGCAGCTGGTGGTGATCGGCGCCCGGGGTGAGCATGGCCTGGCCGAAGCGGTGCTGGGCAGCACGGCCGAACGGCTGCTGCACAGCGTGGCCTGCGATCTCCTGCTGGTGCGAGAGTACGGCGGGCGTGACTACGCGCGCATGCTCTTGCCCACCGACCTGGGGCCCGAGTCTCGTGAGGCGGTGCGGCGAATGCGCCGACTGCTGCCCAAGGTGGATTCGGTGTTGCTGCATGCCTACGAACTGCCCTACGAGAACAAGCTGGCCTATGCGGGCGTGGAGGCCGCGCGGCTGGAAGATCTCCATCGCCGCGCACAGGCCGAGCTTCAGCTGGCCCTGCAGGCCCTGGCCCGCGAGGTGGGGCACAGCGACTTGCCCGGCGTGTGCAAGGTGATGCATGGCTATGCCCCGGCGGTGATCGCCGCCCAGGCGGACGCCTTGGGCGTGGACCTGATCGCCTTGTCGGCGGGCAGCCGTTCGGCGCTGGAGCGTGTGGTGCTGGGCAGCGTGTGCCTGCATCTGGCACTGGAGTCGCCGTGCGATCTGTGGCTGGTGCGCGCGCCGGCGTGAGTCCTCGTGCCGCGTGGTGCCGGCCAGGCGCGGCACAATGGGGTGCCCTGTCCGTTTTCGCCTGACGTTCCCCGTCCTTTGCCCTCCATGATCGATGCGATGCTGGATGCCCGCCACTATGTGCGGGCGGTGACCGAGCTGGGCGAGAAAAGGCCGGTGCTGACCTCCCGGGCCATCTATAACGAGCGCGGCATGAAGCTGCTCGATGCCGGCGTGCGTGTGGATGCGCGCATGTACGAGCGTCTGGTCGAGCATCGGCTGACCGTGCCGGTGGAAGACAGCCTCACCAGCGATCCGGCGGTGAACGGGCGTGTGCTGCGCGAGACCGCTGAATCGCTGCTGAAGCGGTGGCCGCTGTTCGCGGCCATGGGCGAGCGGCACAAGGCGCGCGAGGTGGTGCTGGCCGCGTTGAGCAGCCTGCCCCTGCCCACACCCATTGGCTTTTGTCTGACCTTGGCGCGCGAGTCGTTTCCCGACCTGTTCGAGCATGCCGTGCTCACGGCGCTGACGGCGGGCTACCTGGCCTGGTCGCCGGTGGCGCGGCGCCATGACGTGCTCCTGGCCTGCGCGGCCGGGTTGCTGCATGACCTGGGCATGCTCTACATCGACCCGGTGCTGATGGCGCCTGAGAAGCGCCTCTCACCCGAGCAGCGCCGCCAGCTCTATGCCCACCCGCTGGCCTCGGCCATGCTCGTGGAGCGCCACCATGACTATCCGCGCGAGGTGGTGAGCGCCATCCTGGAGCATCACGAGCACCTCGACGGCAGCGGCTACCCGCGGGGCCTGAACGGTGAGGCGATGAGCCCGCTGGGGCGCATCCTCTCCCTGGCCGAGGTGGTGACCGCGATGCACGGACGTGGCGCCACCGATCCCGAGTTGCGCCTGTCGGTGGTGCTGCGCATGAACCGTCACCGCTATGACCAGGAGCTTGCGCACGTGCTGCTGGATCTGCTGGGTGAATGCGCGGTGGCGGGGGCTTCGGCGGTGACCGGGGACCCGGTTGCGCAGCTGCATGCGGTGCAAGGTCTGCTGAGCGGCTGGGCTGAGGTGGTCTCGGCGCAGGAGCCGGCGGCGGTGCTGGGCCGCACGACCGAGCGGGTGGCAGAGATCGGACGCGCCCTCGCGGGCGCAGGGGCCAGCCCCGAGCAGCTGCAGTGGCTGGGGGACGACGTGCTGGATCGCCGGGTGCAGGCCGAGCTGAGCCTGATCGCCCGCGAAGCCGCCTGGCAGGTGCGCAGCGTGTCGCGCGAGTTGCGCCGGCGCTGGCGTCTGGAGCCCGGCCAGGCCTACCCCGGTGCCTTGGAGCGCTGGTTGGCCGAGGTGGCGCGTGTGTGTGGGCCCCTGGTGCGAGGCGGATCCAGTCCCGAAGGCTGAGGTTCGTTGCGGGTTTCAGCCCGGTGGCAGCCCCAGCTTCTCGAGCAGGCCGTTGAGTTCGTCGAGCGAGCCGAAGGCAATCGCCACCTCGCCTTGCTCGCCGCGCTTGGTGCGCTTCTTCACGCGGATCTCGACGGCGGCGGTGAGGTGGTCGGAGAGCTGCTCCTCGAGGCGCACCAGGTCGCGCGGCTTGTCATGCCTGACCCGCAGCAGCGGTGTCTGGCGCGCGGCGGCCTGGGTGACGAGCTTTTCGGCCTCGCGCACGCTGAGCTTCTTCGCGATGATCTCGTTGGCACAGAGGATCTGTTGCGCCGCTTCGAGAGGCAGCAGGGCACGGGCATGGCCCATGTCGAGGTCGCCGGCCATCAGCATCTGCTGCACCGGCTCGGCCAGGTTGAGCAGGCGCAGCAGGTTGGAGGCCGCACTGCGCGAGCGGCCCACGGCCTGGGCCGCCTGCTCGTGCGTGAGGCCGAACTCCTGGATCAGGCGCTGCAGGCCCTGGGCCTCTTCCAGCGGGTTGAGGTCCTCGCGCTGGATGTTCTCGATCAGTGCCATCGCCGCGGCGGCTTCGTCGGGCACTTCCTTCACCAGCACCGGGACCTCGTTCAGCCCGGCGAGCCGGGCCGCGCGGAAGCGGCGTTCGCCCGCGATGATCTCGTAGCGGTTCGGCCCCACGGGCCGCACCAGGATGGGCTGCATGATGCCCTGGGCCTTGATGCTTTCGGCCAGCTCGTACAGCGAGCCCTCGTCCATGCGCGTGCGCGGCTGGTACTTGCCGGCCTGCATCTGGGCGAGCTTGAGCGTCGAGGGTGCGCCGGCCGGCGCCGCGGTCGCGGGGGTGTCGCTGACCTTGGGGCCGAGCAGGGCTTCGAGGCCGAGGCCGAGGCCTTTGGGTTTCTTGGTGACCATGTCGTGAGGTGAAGGCTAGGCGGCGCGCAGGGTGTCGAGCAGGGCGCGGCCCTCGGCCCAGTCGCCCAGGCCGGATTCGTGGTTGATGTGACCGAGCGGGCCCAGGCCCACCAGGCGTGCGCCCCATTGCTGGACCATCTCGGCGGCGCGCTCAGGGGCGCAGTAGGGATCGTTGCTGCTGACCACGGCCGTGGCGGGGAAGGGCAGGCGCTGGCGCACGATGGGGCGCCAGTTGTGCAGCTGGGGCGGCATGTCGTCGCGCTCGGTGTCGGGCGGGGCCACGAGCAGCGCGCCGGTCACGCGATCGGTCAGCCGCGAATGCGCGGCCCAGGCGGCCACGAGCTGGCAGCCCAGGCTGTGGGCCACCAGCAGCGCGGGCGAGGCATCGGCCATCAGCACTTCATCCAGCCGGGCCATCCAGTCGCCCCGCCGGGGCCATTCCCAGTCGGCCTGTTCCACGCGGGTGTCCCCATGCAGGGCTTCCCAGCGGCTTTGCCAGTGGTCGGGGCCGGAGTTGAGCCAGCCGGGCAGGAGGAGGACACGCGGGGTCATGGGCCGGGATGGTACAGGGCTCACATCGTGGCAATGCGCGCCACCATCTCGCGCGCGAACTCGATGTAGGCCTGAGCGCCCCGCGAGGCCGGGTCGAACACCACGCCGGGCTGCCCGTAGCTGGGGGCTTCGGCCAGGCGCACATTGCGCGGGATGACGGAGTTGAACACCTTGTCGGCGAAGTGCTGCTTGAGCTGCTCGCTCACCTGGCTCTGCAGCGTGATGCGTGGGTCGTACATCACGCGCAGCAGGCCGATGATCTTGAGGTCGGCGTTCAGGTTGGCGTGCACCTGCTTGATGGTGTTGACCAGGTCGGTGAGGCCTTCGAGCGCGAAGTACTCGCACTGCATGGGCACGATCACGCCGTGCGCACTGACCAGGCCGTTGAGCGTGAGCATCGACAGCGAGGGCGGGCAGTCGATCAGCACAAAGTCGTAGTCGGCATCGGCGGCGGCCAGGGCGCCCTTGAGTCGCTGGTCGCGGCGCTCCAGGTCGACCAGCTCGACCTCGGCCCCGGCCAGTTCGCGGTTGGCGCCCAGCACGTCGTAGCCGCCGAGTTCCGAGCGGGCGCGCGCCTCGGCCACCGAGGCCGATTCGAGCAGGACGTCGTACACCGACAGCGGCAGCGTGCGCTTGTCCACGCCCGAGCCCATCGTGGCATTGCCCTGGGGGTCGAGGTCCACCAGCAGCACGCGCTGATCGACACGGGCGAGGCCGGCGGCGAGGTTGACGGCGGTGGTCGTCTTGCCGACGCCGCCTTTCTGGTTGGCAATGCAGAAGATCTTGGCCATGGGCGGGTGCTTTGGGGGGCTCAGAGTTCGATGAGGTCGACGCCCACGGCACGGGCGGCGCGTTGCAGAGCGGTGTCCAGCGTGGCCAGGGGCAGGCGGCGGCGCATGGCGAGGTCGAGGTAGCTGGCGTCGTAAACGGAGAGGGTGTGTTCGCGGGCCAGGTGCAGTGTGTCGGCGCGGGCCCGCTCAGGGGGGGCGGCGTCGGTGTCGATGCGCAGCTGCTTCAGCAGGTCGAGGTAGGCCTCCACCTCGGTTTGCGTCAGGCGGCGGCGGCGTTCGGCGCTGAGCACGATGTTGCCGATCTCCAGGTGCCACAGCGGAGGCACCACGGCGCCGTGATCCTGCACGCGTCGGAAAAGGAGGTCGCCGGCCTCGCTGGCTTCGTCTTCGAAACACCAGGTGAGCGCGCTGGAGGCGTCGAGCACCACGGGGCTCATCCTTTGCGGCCCTCGTCGCGCAGCACGTGCCAGTCCATGCCCAGGCGCCGTCCGGCCCGTTGTTCACGCATGCGCTCCAGGAGATCTTCGCCCGCGGCGGGGGTGTGGGACGTGGACTGAACGGGCAGCAGGCGAGCCACGGGGCGGCCGTGTTTGGTGATCACGACTTCCTCGCCGTGCTCGACGCGGTCCAGCAGGGCGGACAGATGGGTCTTCGCCTCGAAGGCGCCGATGGTGACGGACATCAATTCAACTGGTTGAAGTAACTGGTTTGATTTTCCGGTGAGAGGGGCTGTGCGTCAAGCTCAGTTCGTCGTCAGTCGGATACCAAACCCGATCAGGAAGACGCCGGCCAGCCGCTCCAGCCATTTCGCCATCCGCCGGTGGGCGCGCACCTTGGCGGCGATGGCGTGGGCGAAGGCGCACAGGGTCAGGCAATACACGGCGGTGAGTGCCGCGATCGTGACGGCCATCGCAGCGAAGGTGACCACGCCCTGGTGGCGGGCCGGGTCGATGAAGAGCGGGAAGAAGGCCATGTAGAAGACGATGGCCTTGGGATTGAGCACGGTGATCAGCATGGCCTGGCGGAAGTAGCGGCCGGCTTCCATCGGCACGACCGGCGTTGCGCCGTCCCGGGCGCGCAGAAGCTTGAAGCCGATCCAGCACAGGTAGGCCGCGCCGGCGTACTGCACGGCCTGGAAGACGGTGGGGTGGGTGGCCAGCAGGGCGGCCACGCCGGCCACGGCCAGCCAGAGCAGGATCTGGTCGCCCGCGATCAGCCCGGCGGTCGCCGCAGCTCCCGCGCGGAAGCCGCCCTTGCCGGTGGCGGTGAGCAAGGCAAAGGTGCCGGGGCCGGGCAGGGCCAGGAAGATGAGGATGGCGGCGCAGTAGGCGCCGAAGTCGGAGATGCCGAACATCAGGGGCTCCGTGGGTCAGGGGGTCAGGGGTTGCGTCTGCGGGTGGCTCTTCAGTCGCTCCAGGTCGAAGCCCTGGGCCTGGAGCTGGGCGCGGATGCGCTGGTCGTCCTCGGCGCTGAGCTGGGGGCTGCGCGACAGCACCCACAGGTACTCGCGCCGCGGCTCGGACACGACGGCGTAGCGGTAGTCGTCGGCCAGCTGGATCACCCAGTAGTCGCCCCAGACGAAGGGAAGCCAGGACAGCCAGGCCGGAGCGAAGCGCACCTGGAGGGTGGCGGGCCCGGTCACGCGTGCCACCCCCAGGGCCTGGTCCACCTCGCCGCTGGCCTGGCGGCAGCGGTTCAGCACCTGCAACCGGTTGTCGGGCAGGGGGGTGTAGGTGGCGGCGGTGTCGGACGCACACTGGGCCTGGAAGCGGTTGGGGTAGAGCGCTACCTGGTACCACGTGCCGAGGTAGCGGTTCAGGTCCACGCTCGGCACCGGGGTCAGCGGCGCAGGCTGGGCCAGCAGGCCGTGGGTGCTCAGGGCCAGGCCGGTCAGCAGGGCGGCGACAGGGGCCTTGGCTGGCAGGCGACGGAAGAACTTCATGGCGACTCCTGTGTGGGGCGCATCCAGACCAGGCAGCGCTCGGCGTCCAGGCCTGGAACCGTCAATGGTTCCACGTGAAACACCGTCACATCATCGGGCAATTCCGCGGCCTCCGCCTCGGGGGCCTTGCCCTTCATGGCCATCCAGACGCCCCCGGGGCGCAGGTGCGGGCGGGTCAGGGCGACGAAGTCGGCCAAGGAGGCGAAAGCGCGCGAGGTGACGACGTCCGCCTGCTGAGGGGGCAGCGCCTCGACCCGCGCGTGCTCGGCTCGCAGGTTCTTCAGGCCGAGTTCGGCCGCCACCTGGCGGATGAAGCTCGCCTTCTTGGCGACCGTGTCCACGCAGATGACCTGGGCCTGGGGCAGGGCGATGGCAATGACCACGCCTGGCAGCCCGGCGCCGGCGCCGACGTCGAGCAGCTTGAAGGGCTGCTCAGCAAAGCGGGCGGCGAGTGCGGGGACCACCGCGAGGCTGTCGAGGAGGTGGTGGGTCAGCATCTCCTCGGGGCTGCGGACGGCGGTGAGGTTGTAGACGCGGTTCCACTTGGCGATCAGCGCCTGGTAGGCGAGCAGGAGGTCGACCTGGGTGGGGCTCAGGGAGAGGCCGAGGTGGGTGAGGCCGGATTGGAGGGCGGGTTTCATTTGGTTTGTGAGTGTGCCTGATGGGGCTCGGGTTGCCTTGCAGCCATGCCGGGTCCCGGCCCGGCAGCCGGGTAACTTTCATTTGCTGGCCCAAATGAAAGTCACCAAAGCAAAGGGCCTGAATGCAACACCATACGGTATCGACCGTTGAGCTTCGGAGACGCGGTCCGGCGGGCGGTTGATGACCGGCGAGGTGGCTTGGGCCTTCAAAGCGCTTGGGAAAGACTTGGACGCGCAAGGCTTCGATCCGCCATGGCGGTGATCGACCGCCCACCGGACTGTCCGTCCGAAGCGCGCAGAACGAACTGCATGGTTTTGTATTTGAGGCCCTCTTCTTTGGTGACTTTCTTCTGGGCCCACAGAAGAAAGTTACCCGCCCGCCGGGGCGGGACCCGGCAATGGTGAATGGCCGCAAATGCACCGAGAAGCAAGCCCTCCGCTCAGGCCGCCCGCTCCTCCCCAAACCCCCTGAACCGCCCCTTCTTCAAATGAATCAGCAACAGCGAAATCGCCGCCGGCGTGATCCCCGAGATCCGGGACGCCTGGCCCAGGGTCTCGGGCCGGTGCTTGCTGAGCTTCTGCCGCACCTCATGGCTCAGGGCTGTGACCTGCGCATAGTCCAAGTCCGCAGGCAGCTTGAGGTGTTCGTAGGCCAGCGCCCGTTGCACTTCCTCGTTCTGCTTGTCGATGTAGCCCGCGTACTTGACGCTGATCTCCACCTGCTCGATCACCGCGTCGGCCAGCGCTTCGCCCAGTTCAGCGCGCAGCGTTTCACGTGAAACACCGGCCTCGGGCTTGGCAATCGTGGCCACCTTGGCCAAGGTGTCGAAGCTCACGCCGGGTCGGCGCAGCAAGTCGGTGAGGTTGTACTCGCGCTCCAGGGCCTTGCCCAGCAGGCGCTCGGCGTCCGCGGCGGGGAGGATCTGTGGGTTCACCCAGGTGGACTTCAGGCGTTCTGTTTCACGTGAAACCGCGTCGCGTTTGCGGTTGAAGGCCTCCCAGCGTGCGTCATCCACCAAGCCCAGTTCGCGGCCCACCTCCGTGAGGCGAAGGTCGGCGTTGTCTTCGCGCAGTTGCAAGCGGAACTCCGCCCGGCTCGTGAACATGCGATAGGGCTCGGACACCCCCTTGGTGATGAGGTCGTCCACCAGCACCCCCAGGTAGGCCTGGTCGCGGCGGGGCAGCCAGGGGTCGCGGCCCTGCACCTGCAGCGCGGCGTTGATGCCAGCGAAGAGCCCCTGGGCCGCGGCTTCCTCGTAGCCGGTGGTTCCGTTGATCTGGCCGGCAAAGAAAAGGCCGCCGATGGCGCGGGTCTCGAAGCTGGGTTTCAGTTCGCGTGGGTCGAAGTAGTCGTACTCGATGGCATAGCCCGGCCGCAGGATGTGGGCGTTCTCCAGCCCGGGCATCGAGCGCACGGCGGCGAGCTGGATGTCGAAGGGCAGGGAGGTCGAGATGCCGTTGGGGTAGAACTCGTGCGTGGTCAGACCTTCAGGCTCGAGAAAGATCTGGTGGCTGTCCTTGTCGGCAAAGCGGTTGATCTTGTCCTCGATGCTGGGGCAGTAGCGCGGCCCCACGCCTTCGATCACGCCGGTGAACATCGGGCTGCGATCGAAGCCGGAGCGGATGATGTCGTGCGTGCGGTCGTTGGTGTGGGTGATCCAGCAGGGCACCTGGCGCGGGTGCTGGGACGCATCGCCCAGGAAGCTGAACACCGGCACCGGATCGAGGTCGCCAGGCTGTTCGGTGAGCTTCGAGAAATCGATGGAGCGGCCGTCGATGCGCGGCGGGGTGCCCGTCTTCAGCCGGCCCTGCGGCAGCTTCAGCTCCTTCAGCCGCGCCGACAGGGACACGGCCGGGGGGTCACCCGCGCGGCCCGCGCTGTAGTTCTGCAGGCCGACATGGATCTTGCCGTCCAGGAAAGTGCCGGCCGTGAGCACGACGCTGCGGCCCCGGAAGCGCACGCCCACTTGCGTCACCGCGCCCACCACGCGATCGCCTTCCACCATGAGGTCGTCCACCGCCTGCTGGAAGATCCACAGGTTCGGCTGGTTCTCCAGGCGGCGACGGATGGCGGCCTTGTAGAGGATGCGGTCGGCCTGGGCCCGGGTGGCCCGCACCGCCGGGCCCTTGGAGCCATTGAGGATGCGGAACTGGATGCCGGCCTCGTCGGTGGCCGCGGCCATGGCCCCGCCCAGGGCATCGACCTCCTTGACCAGATGGCCCTTGCCGATGCCGCCGATGGACGGGTTGCAGCTCATCTGACCCAGCGTCTCGATGTTGTGGGTCAGCAGCAGGGTGGCGCAACCCATGCGGGCCGCCGCGAGCGCCGCTTCCGTGCCGGCGTGACCGCCGCCGACGACGATGACGTCAAATTCCTGGGGATAGAGCATGGCGATCTCCGCCGGGCAAACTGCCTATTTTAGTGGCACCTGGCGGGTCATGCCTGGGGGCTGCGCCAACGACGCGGCCGGATGTGTGCCTTCGCACGCGACTCCCCCTGAAGAGGGGGTCAAGGGTTAACCCGAGTGATTCGCTCTCGGTGATGTCGAGAATGAGGGGCTTGCCCATGCCGTCGGCCCGCTTGCTGCCAAGAACAATGACAACGCCTTCGTCATCTGCCGCACAGCCCATCGCCCGTCACGCGCTGGGAGAGTGGGCCGTCGATGCCCAGGAACTCGCGCGAGCCTGGCGCATTCTGCATGATCCGCAGGCGCCGGCCTTGCCCTGGGGCCAGCGCCTGTTGGCCTTGTCATCGCTGTATCCGTCGCGTCCGTCGGCATGGCTGCTCGCCTTGGAGGCCCGGCTCAGCGCGCTGGAGGCCCACATCCGCCAGTTCGGCCTCGTGCCCGATGACAAGGTCTTCGCCATGGCGGCCCAGGCGCCGTTGCAGGCCCACGAAGACGCCTACCTGTTTCCGCGCGACACGCGCTGGTGAATCGGTCCGGCCGACGCCCCTGATCAGCGCCCGCCCGCTGCTTCGGTCGCCCCATCGGCCCCGGTGGTGCGCAGGCGGAAGGGGGCGGCGTGGCCGTCCTTGCCTTCACCGGCATACACCGTGAGGTGCGGGTAGGGGATCTCGATGCCGGCCTGGTCGAAGGCCTTCTTCAGGCGCCGCAGGTATTCGCGGCGCACGCCCCATTGCTCGATGGGCTGGCAGCGCAGCCGGCAGCGGATCACCACGGCCGAATCGGCCCATTGGTCCACGCCGGCCATTTCCAGATCGCCCAGGATGCGCGGGCCGAAGGTCTCGTCGGCGCGCAGCTCGGCGGCCACCTGGTGCATCACGGCCATGACCTGATCCACATCCTCGCGGTAGGCCACGCCGATGTCCATCACCGCATTGCCGAAGCCGCGTGTCATGTTGGTGACCACGCTGATGGTGCCGTTGGGGATGAAGTGCACGTTGCCGCTGTAGTCGCGCAGCTGCACGAATCGCAGCGTCACTTCCTCCACCACGCCGGACTGGCCGCCCAGCTGCACCACGTCGCCCTGGCGGATCTGGTTCTCCAGCAGGATGAAGAAGCCCGTGAAATAGTCTTTCACCAGGCTTTGTGCACCAAAGCCGATGGCCAGGCCCACCACACCGGCAGCCCCCAGGATGGGTGCCACCGACACGCCCAGCTCGGACAGGATGAGCATGGCGGTGATGAGCGTGATGACCACACTGACGATGTAGCGGAACACGCGGCTGAGGGTCTCGGCACGCTTGAGGGCTTCACGGTCGTCGATGCGCGCGGTGAGCCGCTCGCGGAAGATCCGGATGGCCCGGTGCAGCACGCCGACCACGATCCAGGCCGCGATGGCAATGATCGTGATGCGCACGGCGATGGTGGTGTATTGCCCCAGGCTGCTCCACAGGGCACCGGCGCCGGCGATCAGGTCTTCATTCATGCGGGAGAACTCCTTTCGATGAGGGGGTCAGTCGCCGGCCTGGGCGAGGGTGTCGAGGAAACGGCGGCGCCACCAGTGCACGTCGTGTTCGCGGATGCGCGCCAGCAGCTTCTGGTGGCGCCGCACGCGTTCTTCCAGCGGCATGCGCAAGGCCTGCTGGATGGCTTCGGCCGTGCCGTGCACGTCATAGGGGTTCACGAGCAACGCCTCCTTGAGCTGCTCGGCGGCGCCGGCAAAGCGCGAGAGCACCAGCACGCCGGGGTCCTCGGGGTTCTGCGCGGCGATGTACTCCTTGGCCACGAGGTTCATGCCATCGCGCAGCGGGGTGACCAGGCCGACGTCGGCGGCGCGGCACAGCCCCGGGATGCGCTTGCGGGCCACGGTGCGGTGGATGTAGCGCACCGGCATCCAGTCGAGCTCGCCATAGTCGCCGTTGATCGCGCCACACAGGCCTTCGAGTTCCTGGCGGATGTCGGCGTAGGCATCGACGCTTTCCCGCGTGGGCGAGGCGATCTGGATCAGGGTGGCGCTGTTGCGGTTCTCGGGGTAGTGCTTGAGCAGCTCGCGGAAGGCGCGCACGCGGTGCGGGATGCCCTTGGAGTAGTCGAGCCGGTCCACGCCGATGAGCAGGCGCCGGCGCGAGTACTGCTCGCGCATGGTGTCGTAGGTCTCGCAGGCCTCACGCGCGTGGGACAGGCGCATGAACTCGTCCACGTCGATGCCGATCGGGAAGGCCTGGGCCACGGTGGTGCGGCCGAAGGCGCGGTAGCGGTCCTCACCCAGCACCTGGGCGTCGGCTTCGTTGCGCACGTAGCGCGAGAAGTGCTGCACGTCCACTTCGGACTGGAAGCCCACCAGGTCGTAGGCGAACAGGGCGCGGATCAGCCACTCGTGCTGCGGGATGGCCGCCAGCATCTGGGGCGGCGGCAACGGAATGTGCAGGAAGAAGCCGATGCGCTGCGTGCAGCCCATCGCGCGCAGCTCGGCCGCCAGCGGGATGAGGTGGTAGTCGTGCACCCAGATGACGTCGTCGGGGTGCAGCAGCGTCATCAGCTTCTGCGCGAACAGCCGGTTCACCCGACGGTAGCCCGCGATGTAGCCGGCATCGAAGTCGGCGAGGTCGAGCCGGTAGTGGAACACCGGCCAGAGCACGCCGTTGCTGTAACCCAGGTAGTAGCTGTCGTGGTCCTCGCGCGAGAGATCCACCGTGGCCAGCGTGACGCGCCCGGCACGTTGCAGCTGCGGGGCGCTGCCCTCGGACTGGCCGGGCTCGATGATCCGGCCGCTCCAGCCGAACCACAGGCCGCCGGTGTCGTTCAGGGCATCGCCCAGCGCGACGGCCAGCCCGCCGGCAGCACTCTTGCGTGGGTCGGCCACGCGGTTGGACACCACCACGAGACGGCTCATACGACGGAATCCCAGGGGGCGGACAGGCGCACCGCCCCGTTGATGATGCCCACCATCGAGTAGGTCTGCGGGTAGTTGCCCCAGAGCTCGCCGGTGCGCTCGTGCGTGTCTTCCGACAGCAGGCCCAGGTGGTTGCGGGTGGCCAGCATGGCCTCGAAGATCTCGCGGGCCTGCTGCTTGCGGCCGATGCGCGCCAGCGCGTCGATGCGCCAGAAGCTGCAGATGTTGAAGGCGGTCTCGGGCTTGCCGAAGTCGTCGGCCGCTTCGTAGCGGCGCATGTAGGGACCGTCGCAGAGGTGCTTCTCCAGCGCATCGACGGTGGCGATGAAGCGCGGGTCCCGGGGGTCGATGAAGTTGACCTCGGCCATCAGCAGCACGCTGGCGTCCAGGTCGCGCCCGCCGAAGCTTTCGACGAAGGCCTGGCGCTCCTCGCTCCAGCTGTCGGCCAGGATGCGCTCACGCAGGCGCTTGGCGTGCATGGACCAGTAGCCCGCGCGATCGCTGAGCTGCAGGGTGTGCGCGATCTTGGCGAGGCGGTCGCAGGCGGCCCAGCACATGAGCGCCGAGGAGGTGTGGATGCGCGCACGCGTGCGCAGCTCCCACATGCCGGCATCGGGCTGGTCGAACACGCGCACGGCCTGTTCGCCCACGGCTTCGAGGTGCTCGAACTCGGCCAGGCCGGCGCGGTGCAGCAGGCGCGTATCGTGGAAGGCCTGGGCGGCGCCCAGCACCACGTTGCCGTACACGTCGTGCTGGAAGTGCTCGGCCGCCTGGTTGCCCACGCGCACCGGGCCCATGCCGCGGTAGCCGGGGAGATGCTCCATCAGGGACTCGGGCAGCTCGCGCTCCAGCCCCACGCCGAAAAGCGGCTGGATGTGGCCGCCACGGGCCTGGGCCACGACGTTCGACAGCCAGCGCAGGTAGTCTTCCAGCGTCCCCACCTCGGACAGGCTGTTGAGCGCGCGCACCACGAAGAAGGCGTCGCGCAGCCAGCAATAGCGGTAGTCCCAGTTGCGGCCGCTGTGGGCGGCCTCGGGGATGCTGGTGGTCATCGCGGCGATGATGGCGCCGGTGTCCTCGAAGAGCGAGAGCTTGAGCGTGATGGCCGCGCGGATGACCGCGTCCTGCCACTCCAGCGGGACGTGCAGACGCTGGCTCCAGTGGCGCCAGTAGGCGGCGGTCTCCTGCTCGAAGTGGCGCGCGGTGTCGCCGATGCCGTCGGCCAGGGTCTCGTCGGAGCCGAGCAGGAAGTTGTACTCGCGCGTGACGACAAAGGGCTGCTGCGACAGCACGTAAGACAGCGGGGCGTCGGTGTTCAGGCGCAGCGTGAGGTTGTCGCCCACGAAGCGCAGGTGGTTGCTGCCCTGGGTGAGCCCCGGCGCGCGCCGGCCCCAGTCGAAGCGGGGGTTGAGCCGCACGCGCAGGCGCGGCGCACCGCTCAAGGGGCGCACGCGGCGCACCATCATCATCGGCCGGAAGTAGCGCGAGCGCGACTGGAAGCGTGGCGCGAAGTCGATGATCTCCAGGCGCTGGCCGTGGGTGTCGGTGAGCACGGTGCGCAAGATGGCGGTGTTGGGCACATAGGCCTGCTCGGCCGAGGCGAAGTCCTCGATGTCGAAGGCCCAGTCGCTGCCGCACTCGGAGGGGTCGAGCAGCGCATTGAAGACCGGGTCGCCGTCGAAGCGCGGCAGGCAGCACCACACCATGCGCGCGCGTTCGTCGATGAGGGCGCTGTAGGCGCAGTTGCCGATCACGCCCAGGCGCAGCGAGGGCGGGGCGGGCGGGGCGAAGCGGGCGGTCATGCGGGGCTTCCTTGTCGTGGGCGGCTGGCCAGCTGGTGAGACCACGCCGCCAGGGTCTGATGCAGGGCGGCCGGGGTGTCCAGGCGGTGCGGCGCCCGCGTCGGGCCGTCGCCCACCTTGAGCGCCTGGCCGCCCCGGCGCAGCACGGTGTCGAAGCCGGCCTCGTCGGTGACGTCGTCGCCGGCAAAGGCGGGCTCGCGTCCCAGGAAGGGCGGCTCGGCCAGGAAGCGCTCGATCGCATGGCCCTTGCTCGCGCCGGCGGGTTTGACTTCCAGCACACATTTGCCCTGGAGCAGTTCCAGCCCCGGGTGGGCGGCCACGGCGGCCTGCAGGTGCTGCAGGCAACGCTCGGCCAGATGGGGGGCGCGGCGATAGTGCAGGGCCAGCGCGACGGCCTTGCGCTCGAGCTGCAGGCCGGGGTCCAGGGTCAGCAGCTCCTGCACGACGGCCTCGACCGCCCCGAGCGGCGGGGGCGGCAGTTGCCAGCCGCGGCCATCGGCATGACGGCCTTGGGCGCCATGGATGCCGGCCACCGGCAGCCGCAGCGGCTGCAGGAAGTGATCGATGTCGGCGATCGGGCGGCCCGTGACGATCGCCAGGGCCCCGTCGAGCTGGGTCTGCAGGCGCTCCAGCAGGGGCACCAGGCCGGGCTCGACGCGCACCGCCTCCGGCCGCTCGGCAAGATCGGCGAGCGTGCCGTCGAAATCCAGGAACAGGGCGACCGGGCGCCCGGTGGATAGGGGCCAATGCATCCGGCCGACCTTAACAGACCGTTTCGGGTCTGTCCGTCGGTGGCTGGCTGACAGCGCGCCGGAGTGGGGCCTCAGCCGGCCGGGGCGGAGACCTCTTTTCGGGCGGGCTTGAGTCTCAAGTAAGCCCTCACATGCGAGAGTCCGGCCCGCCAGACCGGGTGGCCCCAGTAGCGGTCAAAGAAATGGAAGGCGACGGTGTTGGCCAGGGGTTCGAGCAGCGTGATGGCGCCGGAAATGGCCACGTCGCCCGTCAGCGCGTAGCTGACCGAAAAGGCGATGGTGAGGTGCAGGACACCGAAGCTGGCGGTCTTGACCATGAGGACACTCCTGTGCGAACGATGCTTGGAGAATAGTTTGAAGCAATTGTCGAATGTTGACCAATTGCTTTGAACAATTGCGAGGATTGCTCAGGCCGCCGGAAGGTCGAGGGTGAAGGTCGAGCCCTGCCCGGGTTGGCTGTCCACCCGGATCTCACCGCCCATGAGGCGGGCCAGCCCCTGGGACAGGGCCAGGCCGACCCCGGCGCCGTCGATGCGCCCGTGTTCCCGGCCCAGGCGGTTGAAAGGGGTGAAGAGTTCGCCGACGCGTTCGGGGGCGATGCCGGGGCCGGTGTCCTGCACCTGCACGGCCACGCGTCCGGGCCCGGCCACGCAAAGGCGCAACCAGACCTGACCGCCGCGTCGGTTGTACTTGATGCCATTGCTGGCGAGGTTGAGCAGGACCTGCCGCAGGCGCTGCGGATCGCCCAGGGCCTGCAGGCCCGAGGGCGGGGGCCGGTGGAGCTGGACGCCAGCGGCTGCGGCCTGGGGCTGGAGCATGGACAGGCAGTCCTCGATCACCTCGTCCAGGGCCACACGCTCCCGCCGCACGAGCAGGGCGCCGGCTTCGATGCGGGTGAGGTCGAGCAGGTCGGTGATCATCTCCAGCAGGTGCTGTCCGGCCGCCTGGATGTGCTCCACCCAGGCGCGCCGCCCTGGCGGCAGCGCGAGATCCGGGTCCTCTCGCAGCAGCTGTGCAAAGCCCAGCACGGCATTGAGCGGCGTGCGCAGCTCGTGGCTCATGTGCGAGAGGAAAAGCGTCTTGGCGCGGTTGGCGGCTTCCGCCGCTTCCCGGGCGCGGCGCGTCTCGGCCAGCCGGGCCAGCTCGGCCTCCATGTGCTTGCGCTCGGTGGTATCGGTGAGGAAGCCATGGAAGAGCACGCTGCCGTCTGGCTCCGCCTCGGGGCTGGACTGGCCCAGCATCCAGCGCACGGATCCGTCGGGCCGGAGAAAGCGGAACTCGAACACCCACGGCTGCACGTCGCGCCCGGCCTCCAGGATGGAGTTGATCATGGCGGGGCGATCTTCGTCGTGCACCCGTTCGATGAGGCGCAGCACGTCGTCCTGGACTTCGGTCAGTGGCACGCCGAAGAAGTCCTCGAAGTTGTCGCTGGCGTAGGGGAAGCTCATGCGGCCGTCGGCATGCAGACGGAACTGGTAGAGCACCCCCGGGGCCTGGCGGGCGAGCTTGCGCAGGCGCGACAGGGCTTCCTCCGTGGCGGCCTGCTGGGCCAGCGTGGCGCTCATGTCGGTGATCACCCCCACGGCGCGGCGGGCGCGACCGTCCGGGGCGCGGTCGATCACCTTGCCGCGCAGCAGCACCCAGCGGTACTGGCCGTCGGCCGCGCGGGCGCGATGGCGGCTGACCATCATGGCGTCTTCCCCGCGCAGGTGACGCGTGGTGGCGGCCACGCAGGCGTCGATGTCGTCGGGGTGAATCAGTGCATTCCAGTCGCTGATGCGGGTGCCCATGGTGCCATCTGCATAGCCCAGCACGGCATGACCCACGCGGGAGTAGTACACCCGGTCATGCTCGATGTCCCAGTCCCACACCCCGTCGCCGGCACTCTCCAGCGCAAACTGCCAGCGGGCCTCGCTCAGGCGCAGCGCGGCCTCGGCCTCGCGCCGGCCGGCTTCGCTGCGGGCGGCCACCGTGAGGGCGGCGCAGGTGGACAGCAGCGGTTGAAGTGCCGGGACCACGCTGTCGTCGAAGCCCCCCGGCCGGTTGGCCACGCCCACCATGCCCAGCATCTCGTCACCTCGGAAGAAGGGCAGACCGAGAAAGTTGTCCATGGACAGGTGTCCGGCCGGCAACCCTCCGGCGCGCGCATCGCGGGCCGCGTCGTTCGACAGCACCGGCTGGCCGCTGGTGATGACATGGCCGAACAGGGTGTGCAGGTTGCGAAAGCTCATGCCTTCGGTGGCGTGCCGTGCGTACATGGCCCTGGAGGCCTCATCCCAGGAGATGTCGGTGATGGCCAGGGTCCGCAGGTAAGGGCCGCCCGTCTCGTCTTTCAGGACCTCGCCGATGAAGCCATAGGCGCTGCCGGTCACGTCGATCAGCACCTGCAGCAGTCGCTCGAAGGCCCGGGGCAGGTCGGCCTCCTCGATGAACTGCATCTGCACGCGCCCGATGGCCGTGAGCAAGGCTTCGGCCGATGCCGGCGCGGCCGGGGTGGGGAGGGGGGCAGCAGGGCCGTTCGGCACGGAATGCTCGGGAATCTGCAGTGATCCTCACTGTAATGGCCATGGCTTCCTGCGGCGTGCTGGCAAACCCGAGCGAGCGCCAGGCAAGCCGCGATCGCCGCAGGGTGATTGACCCGCATCAAGCATGAGTGGGGCTGTCTGCTCCAGACTGTCGCTGTTGTGCTGAGGAGCCGGGTGCTCCTGGAAAGGACCACACCATGAAGATCAATGTGGGCGGCATCGACCGCATTCTGCGCATCGCTGTGGGGCTGGTGCTCATCGCGCTGGCGGCCACGGGTACCGTGGGCCTGTGGGGCTACATCGGCGTGGTGCCCCTGCTGACGGGGCTGTTCCGCGTGTGCCCGCTGTACAGCCTGGTGGGCATCAACACCTGCCCGACGTCGCAGCGGCGCTGAGGGCACGCGCCGGGGTGGCGCGGCATTTGCTAGGCGGGAGACGACTTCATCTGTGAAGGAGACCCGCCGTGAGCCTGTCCGACAGTGAACGCCTGGCCATCGCCGCCCACTTGCATGTGTTGATGCGCCGCAAGCTGGGGCGCGTGACCGACACCGAGTGGCTGGCCGCGAACTGGGATTACGCGCAGGAAATCCTGCGCGTGTGCCGTGCCGAGCCCGACGAGGAACTGCGCGCCTGGGCCGACAAGCTGGAGCGGGCTGTGCAGCCCCTGCGCCCCAAGCCGGTGCCCAGCGCCAAGGCCTGGGCCGACAGTGTCTCACCCTCGGGGGAGCTTGCCGCATCGGCCGCGGCCAGCCTCCGGGCGGCCGAACTGCAGCAGCGCTACATCGGGCGCCTGCGCTGAGGCCTCACACGCCGGCGCACACGCCATCCGCGCGCGGGTCGGTGGCACCCTCGATCACGCCGCTGCGGTGCACGCTCACTGCACCGGCATGGCCCATCATGTCCTCGTACGCGCCGACCACCTGCACCTCGTGGCCGGCGGCGCGCAAGGCGTCGATCAGGGCGGGGTCGAAGCGCGATTCCAGCTTGAGGTTCGTGGACTCCTCGCCCCAGGTCCGCCCCAGCAGCCAGCGCGGTGCGCTCACGGCCGCCTGCAGGTCCTGGCCGAAGAGCACGTGGCGGCTGAACACGGCCGCCTGGGTCTGCGGCTGGCCTTCGCCGCCCATGGTGCCGTAGGCGAGCGTGCGACCGTCTTTCAGGCGCGCCAGCGCCGGGTTCAGGGTGTGGAAGGGCAGGCGTCCCGGCGCCAGTGCGTTCGGCCCGGGGCCAAGCGTGAAGCTCGCGCCGCGGTTCTGCCAGTTCACGCCCGATTCGTTGAGCACGATGCCGCTGCCGAACTCCCAGTAGATGCTCTGGATGTAGCTCACCACCCGGCCCTGGGCATCGGCCGCGCCCATCCAGATGGTGTCGCCGGGCACGGCCGGCAGCGGCCAGGGGGCGGCGCGGCCCGGGTCGATCCGGCGGGCCTCGGCGTCGAGCGAGGCCTCGCCCAGGAAGGCCTGTGGATCATCGCCGCGTGCGGCCATCGCGTCGGGGTCGCCCAGCCGGGCATTGCGCCACACGAAGGCGCGCTTGGTGGCCTCGACCAGGCCGTGCACGTGCGCGAAGCCTTCGGCCTCACGCACCCCGAGCCGGTCGAACAGGGCCAGGATGGCCAGCGAGGACACGCCCTGGGTGGGCGGCGGCTGGTTGTAGAGCCGGCCGGCCGAGATCGACACCGACAGCGGCGCGACACGCCGGGCGCGGTAGGCCTGCAGATCGCCCAGTCGCAGCGGGCTGCCCACGGCGGTCAGGTCTCGCGCCATCGAGCGGGCCAGGTCGCCACGGTAGAAGTCGTCGAGCCCCGCGCGGGCGAGCTGCTCCAGCGTGGCGGCCACGCGGGGCTGGGCCAGGGTGTCGCCGAGGGCGGGCAGGCCATGGGGCGTGAAGGTCTCGGCAAAACCGCTCACGTCCTTGAGCTCGGGCCACTTGCTGGCGGTGAGCCCCACCTGCGAGCGCGTGACCGGCACGCCGCGCCGTGCATGCCCGATCGCATCGGCCAGCAGGCGCGACAGCGGCAGGGCCCGGCCCCAGCCCTGGGCCACGGCCAGCGCCTCGGCCCAGCCGCCGATGGCCCCGGCCACCGTGAGCGCGGCGCGTGGGCCCCGCGTGGGGATGGCCGTGTGGCCGTGCTCGGCATAGAAACCCGGCGTGGCCAGGCCGGCCGCGGCGCCGCAGGCCCGCACCGCCACGGGTTCCTGGCCAGGCTCGGCGATGAGCCAGAAGCCATCGCCGCCGATGCTGTTCATGTGCGGATAGACCACGGCAATGGTGGCAGCGGCGGCCACCATGGCCTCCACCGCATGGCCGCCCTCGCGCAGGACGGCGGCGCCCGCCTGGGCGGCCAGGTGGTGAGGGGCGGACACCAGGCCGCCGCGGCAGGTGAGGCTGTGCAACATCGTGAGACAGGGGGGTAAAAGGGGGCAGTGTGGCGCCGCCGCCTCATTCGACCAAGTGCCGGCAGGTCAAAACTGCGTTACCACAGGGTCTTGGTGCGCTCGTGAGCAGGATTCGGCCCGACAATCCCGAGCAAGACTCCGATCCGCGCTGCGGGCCCATGCCCGGCGCACCCGGCCCGAATTGACCGCCCGCGTCCTGCCCCGCTTTCTGCTGGCCTGCCTCGTCTGGCTGGCCTGGCCGGCGTGGGCGCAGCCCGACGCGGTGCGCCTGTCGCAAACCGAGGCCCGCCAACCCCTGGGCCTGTTCCTTGAGCTGCTCGAGGACCCCGAGGGCCGGCTGACGCTGGACGATGTCCTCAGCCGCCCCGATGCCGACTGGCGCCCGAACACGACCGAGGTGCTCAACTTCAGCTTCTCGACCTCCACCTGGTGGGTGCGGGGCCGTGTGGTCAACGACACCGAGGGCCCCACCACCCGGGTGCTGGAGGCCGCCTCGGCCCTGCAGGACGAACTCGATCTGCATCTGCTGCGCGAGGGACGCCCGGTGCGCAGCTGGCACACCGGTGACCGCCGCGCGCTGGACTCGCGCGATCTCGTCTATCGCTACCCGGTCTTTGCGCTGACGCTGGCGCCGGGCGAGACAGTGGGCTTCATCGCCCGCCTGGGCAGTCACGACGGTCTGCACGAGGCGGTGCCCTTCGTGCTGCGCACCCAGCGCAGCTTTCTCGATCACGTCCAGCGCGAGACCATGGTCTTCGGCGCCTACTACGGCGGCCTCCTGGCGTTGCTGCTGTACAACCTGCTGCTCTCGGCGATCACGCGCGACCGCGTGTTCCTGCTGTACGCCATCTACCTGGGCACCTACCTGCTCTGGAACGTCACCTTCCTGGGCTATGGGCAGCAGCACCTGTGGCCCGATCACCCGGACTTCAACAACCAGATCCTGGCGCTGAGCATCCCGGCCATCTTCATCGCGCTGGCGGTGTTCTCCTGCAACTACCTGCAGACCCGCCAGCAGGCTCGACGATGGCACCGAGCCATCGTCGCTCTCGCTGCGCTGTCCGGGCTGGCCGTCCTGCCCGCGCTGCTCGACCACTATGCGCTGAGCATCCTGATGGTGCTGCCCGCCGGTGGCGCGCTGCTGCTGGTGCAGCTGGCCGCAGCCTTGCATCTTGCCGTGCGGGGCTATCGGCCCGCGCGCTTCTATGTGCTGGCCTGGACGGCGCTGGCCCTGGGGGCGCTGGCCACCTTCCTCAAGGTCTTCGGCGTGCTGCCCTCGAATGTGTGGACCGAGTACAGCCTGAACATCGGCTCGGCCATCGAGTTCATCCTGCTGGCGCTGGCGCTGGCCGACAAGATGAACACCCTCAAGGCCGAGAAGCTGGCGGTGCAGCGGCAGGCGGCCGTGGAGCTGGAGCGTCAGGTTGCGCAGCGCACGCACGAGCTGGCCGCCGCCAACGAACGCCTGCAGCAGGCCTCGATCACCGACGAGCTCACCGGCCTGTACAACCGCCGCTACTTCAACCTCATCGCCACGCGTGAGCTCAATCGCTGCCGGCGCGAAGGCCGGCCGCTGGCGATGGCCATGCTCGACGTCGATCGCTTCAAGGCCTACAACGACCGCTACGGCCACAGCCAGGGCGACCAGGCCCTGGCGGCGCTGGCTCGCGCCATGGACAGCCAGGTCAACCGCGCCACCGACTACCTCTTCCGCCTGGGCGGGGAGGAGTTCGCCGTGCTGCTGATCGGCGTCGGCCACGACGAGGCGCGCCAGCACGTCGAGCGTGTGCGACGGGCGGTGTCGGACCTGCAGCTGCTGCACGATGGCAGCGAACGCGGGGTCGTCACCATGTCGGCCGGACTGGTCTGGCGCGAGACACTCTCAGACCCCAGCGCCGACCAGCTCTACGTGCTGGCCGACGAGGCGCTCTACCGCGCCAAGGCGGCAGGGCGTGATCGACTGAGCGAGTGACCCCTCGGCTGAGGCCGTGCAAACCCCCTCGGATGCAGCGGCGGGTCGAGGGACCGATGGCGGACCCATCAGATCGCCATGTTCTCCGGTGTGAGCCGCGTCTTCTTCACATGCACGCTGATGACGGCCAGCACCTCGTCGGGGTCGGCAGGTCGCAACAGTTGTTCGGACTCGACCGTCACCTTGGTCACGAGGGAGTCGTCCTCCAGCAGGCAGAAGAACGGGTCGGGGTCGGGCACGTCGGGGCGCTCCTGGCGGCCCTCGTTCGACCCGCGCGGGATGCGCAGGCCGTCGAGCAGGGTCTTGAGCCGGTTGTCGATGTCGCCGCCGTCGGTGATGAGCGTGCCGCGCGGCTGCTGGCGGAACAGCAGCACCGAGATCTCGGCATAGAGATGCAGCCGGCGCGTGATGAGGGGCGCAAAGCGCAGACCGTCCTTTTCCACCACCACCGAAGGCAGGGCGCCGCGTGCGGGGAAGGCCAGCAGGTCGGCGGCCACGTCCTTCAGCGGCTGCTCCTGCCACAGCCGGCGCAGCTGCGGATGCAGGGCGCGGCGGATCTCCCACTTGTGCGGCGACTTGGCCCCCTGCCCGTGCAGCGGCCCTTCGTAGATCAGGCGGAACTCCATGGTCAGCTCGGCGCCAGCAGCGCCACCCGGGTGATCACGATGTCGGCAAAGCGCAGCATGGCAAGGCGCTCACGGGCGCAGTTGGCGCGGACGATGCAGTCCGCATCGCGCAAGCTTGCCATGCCGCGGCCCTCGCGCTCAAGGTGGCCGTGCGCGGTATCGAAGCGTGGGCAAACTTCCCATTCTGGGGCGACATCCCGGGACCGCTGTCAAGTCGTGTCGGCCGCCCCGGCGTCCGGACTGACGGGCCGCGTCGAGGTTGTTGCCGGATGCAACAGGCCGGGGGCCACTTTTCCCCGATCCGCGAGGGGATTTGTGACTGATTGAAAAGCTTGTCGCTGCCGGCCGGGGTTGACATACGTCGGGTCGCGCCCGCTCCCTAACATGAGCTGAATCACAGGTGTGGCGGGCCCGGCGGGGCGGTCGCAAGACCCCCTGCCGGCAGCCCGGCCGGCCCAAAAAAGCGAGGGAAATGAAGGGCAGGGGCCTGGCCGATGGCATGCCGCTTGCCTTTCCTGGGGCCTTACGAGGGGGAGTTCCATGTCCGCCGGCTTGCTCAGCGCCAGCCATCGTCATCGCCTGGGTGCCTTTGCGCGCCCGCAGCGCCGTCCCGCCACCGCCCGGTGGTGGGTGCGCGAGGCCGCCATCATGGGCACGCGGATCCGCGCTGAGTTGTGGGCCGCGGACGATCGCCTCGCCGAGGTGGCGCTGTCGGCGGTGATGGCCGAGATGCATCGCATCGACGCCGCCATGAGCCCGCACAAACCCGACTCCGAGCTCTCGCGCATCAATCGCGAGGCCGGCGAGCACCCCGTGCCGCTGAGCGACGAGATGTACGCCCTGGTCGAGCAGGCCCTGAGCTGGTCCGAGCGCTCCGGCGGGGCCTTCGACATCAGCTATGCGGCCGTGGGGCGGCTGTACGACTACCGCAGCGGTCGCCGCCCCGACGAGGCCCGCCTGGCGCGCGCTCGCGAGGCGGTCGGCTGGCAGCACCTCGAGCTGGACGCGAGGCAGCGCACGCTGCGCTTCGCGCGCCCGGGCATGTGCATCGACCTCGGTGGCTTTGCCAAGGGTCATGCGGTCGATGGCGCCGTGGCCCATCTGCAGCGCCTGGGCATCGAGCATGCCATGGTGGCCGCCGGCGGCGACAGCCGGGTGATCGGTGACCGCCACGGCCGACCCTGGACGGTGGCCATCCGACATCCGCGGCACGAAGGGGCCCCAGCGGCCGTGCTGCCGTTGCAGGACGTGTCGATCTCCACCTCGGGCGACTACGAGCGCTATTTCATCGATGCCGACGGGGTGCGCCACCACCACCTGATCGATCCGGCCTCGGGCCGTTCGCCCGATCAGGTCCACAGCGTCACCGTGATGGCCCCGGACGGGCTTACGAGCGAGGCACTGTCCAAATGTGTGTTCGTGATGGGCGTCGAGCGAGGGCTCGCGCTCGTGGAGGCCCAGACGGGCGCCGACGCGGTGGTCGTCGACGCGCAGGGGCGTCTGCATGTGTCGGCGGGCCTGCAAGGCGCGGGCGCCGCCCTGGATGAGAAACAAGCAGTTGTTGTCTGACGGTCGATGACGCCGGCTCACGAGGCCGGTCCACGGAGAACAGCATGAAAACCCACGAGACCCCGATGAGCCTGAGAGTCCTGGCGCTGATCCTGCCCCTGCTGGGCCTGGCGGCGTGCAGCGGCAGTGACGGTGACGATGTCACCGTCGAAGGCGATGTGGCCATCGCCTATGTGATGCGCTCCAGCAGCGTGCGCATGGACCCCACCAATGGCAGCCCGTTTGCCCCGGGCGGTGACCTGATGCTGCGCGAGCGCTCCTCACCGAGCGCGCGCGAGATCAACCTCACGCGCCGCTTCACACAAGGGGTGGGCGACGCGTCCGACCCCGAGGTGTCCTATGACGGCAAGAAGATCGTCTTCTCGATGCGCTGCCCTGCGAGCAACACCGCCACGATCAACGGTCAGCCGGCCTGCACGGGCCGATGGAACATCTGGGAATACGACATGACGTCGGGCGGGCTCACGGGCGGCACCTTCCGGCGCATCACCGATTCCACCGAGCACGACGACGTCGATCCCTACTACCTGCCGGCCGGCCGCGGCTTCGTGTTTGCGTCGAACCGCCAGGCCAAGTCCTCGCAGGACCAGGCCCTGGGCCGCCGCTACTTTGCGCTGGACGAGTACGAGCGCGAGCGCGTGCTCAACATCCACACCATGGATGCCAACGGCGGCAACATCCAGCAGATCTCCTTCAACCAGAGCCACGACCGCAACCCCGTGGTGCGGCCCAACGGCGACATCATGTACTCACGCTGGGAGCACATGGCCGATCGCAACCGCTTCGCGATCTTTCGCTCCAAGCCTGACGGCACCGACACCTTCGTCCTCTACGGCGCCCACAGCCCGGGCAACAGCTTCCTGCACCCGCGCGACATGGACCCGTCGGGCCCCTACGCCGGCTTCCTGGCCTCCTCGCTGATGCCGCTGCAGCGCACCGACGAGGGCGGCGCCCTGATGTTCGTCGACGCAGCCAACTACTCCGAGCAGAACACCCCGGCCAACAGCACCGTGCCCACCCAGGGCGGCCAGGTGCAGGTGACGGCACAGGAGCTGAACATGGACCGCGGCCTGTCGCTGCATGGCCGCGTCACCACCCCCTACCCGCTGTGGGATGGCACCAACCGCGTGCTGCTGGCCTATCGGCCCTGTGAAGTCACGCGTGCCGGGCGCACGGTGTCTTGCGCCACGCTCACGACGGCGGAGATTCAGCGGCTGTCCGATCGCCAGCGCACGATGGAGGCCGTGGCCGAGGATGAGCTGCAGGACAACGTCCCGCCCAACTACGCCATCTACATGTTCAACCCGGCCAACCAGACCTGGCGCCACGTGGCGACCCCGCCGGCGGGCTACATGTACACCGACCCGATCGCGCTGCAGGCCCGTCGCGAGCCCCAGGCCAGCGACCCGACCAACGTGGACACCGCCCTGGCCGAGCGTGGCATGGCCCTGATCGAGGTGCGCAGCATCTACAACACCGACCGTCTGGGTCGCATGGCCGAGATGATGATCGTGCCCGACGACCTCCCGCCGGGTTGCGCCCGCGGCATCGCGATGACCGCCAACACCGACCCGACCAGCACCGCCACCCAGGTGGCCGACCTGCTGGCGATCAAGGACCCGGCCAACCCGGCCTACCACTGCACGCCGGTGCGCTTCGTGCGTGCCACGCGGGCCATCCCCCCGCCGTCCTCGTCGATGGGCCTGCGCCAGGCCATCGGCGAGACCGACTTCGAGCAGCAGCAGATCCTCGGCTACGCGCCCATCGAGCCCGATGGCTCCTTCAAGCTGGAGATCCCGGCCGACATCCCGCTGGCGCTCGCCGTGGTCGATGCCGAGGGCCGCGCCTTCCAGACGCACGCCAACTGGATCCAGGTGCGCCCGGGTGAGCGCCGCACCTGCAACGGTTGCCACAGCCCGCGCCGCGGCGCGTCGTTGAATTCCGGCCTGGTGGTCGACACCCAGCCCGCCGCCTTGCTCCCGGCCATGGCCGCGGCTCACGAGTCCGGCCAGACCATGGCGTCCACCCGGACCCGTCTCGATCCGGCCGCCCTGAGGCTCGTGACCGACATGCTCTACACCGATGTGTGGGCCGACACCTCGCGACCGGGCGTCACCGCACGGGCGCCCATCATCGTGCGCTACACCGGCAACCCCGACCCGGCCAACGACCTGGCGACGCCGGCGCCCGTGAACGGCGTGATCAACTACCCCGAGCACATCCAGCCGCTGTGGGAGCGCACCCGCGCGGCGGGCTCCTGCGTGTCCTGCCACAGCGACCCGACACGCCTGGACCTGCGCGGCACGATCGGCGGGACCGGGCGCATGACCTCCTACGAGGAGCTGCTCGTGGGCGACCCCCTGCTGGACAGCGCGGGCCAGCCGGTCACCCGCATCCGCGACGGCGTGCCCATGCTGGAACGCCAGCCGCCGCGCGTGCAATCCAGCTCGAGCGCGGCCAACACCGCCGGCATTGCCCGCAAGAGCCGCCTCACCGAGATCCTCTTCGGGCACACCTTGCTGGCCGGCAGCGGCCCGCGTGCGATCTACCCCACGCCCTCGGGCAGCGCACCCAACCACGCCACGATGCTCAACGCAGCCGAAAAGCGCCTGCTGGCCGAGTGGATGGACCTGGGGGCCCAGTACTACAACGACCCGTTCAACGGGGCCAGTGGGGTGCGCACCGTGCAGACGCTGAGCGAAGCCGCCTTCGAGGCCACCGTGCAGCCCGTGCTGCAGGCCCAGTGCGCAAGCTGCCATCAGGCCGGGGCCGGCATCCCCGGCGCGTCCCTGGGTGATGCGCTCGCCGTGAGCTTCTCGGGCAACCGCTACGTGCTCACCGGGGTCACCGAGGGCGATTTCAACGTGACGCTCACCCTCATCAACGACACCTGCAACCCGGCGAACAACCTCTTGCTGTCGCGCCCGTCCACGGCACCTCATCCGGCCGGGGGTACCGGCGGGGCGGTGCTGCCGGTGGGCAGCCCGGGCTATACGGCCATTGCCAACTGGATTCGATCAGGCTGCAACCCATGAGTCCTGCGCTAGCCACCCTTCGCCGTGCCGGCCGCTGGGCGCCGGTGGCCACCTTGCTGCTGGCGTCCTGCGGCGGAGGCTCCAATCCCCTGGACAACCCGCCGGTGGTGAGCAACCCGCCGGGCGAGGGCGGGCAGCGCCTGTCCTTCGTGTACTTCCAGAAGTGCGTCAACCCCATCTTCCTGGCCCAGCTCCCGGTCAACCAGAACGGCAGCATCTCGCTCAACACCTGCGCGAGCTCGGGCTGCCACGACGACCGCGCCGGCACCGGAGGCGCCTTCCGGGTGGTGCCCGAAGCCCAGGAGGTCGACCTCTCGGATGCGGCCAATACACCCGACGTCGTGCGAGACACGCCGATGTACCGCAACTTCTACTCCTCGCAGGGGGAGGTGGTCTTGGGTGCGCCGCTGCAGAGCCGCCTGCTCACCAAGCCCATGGTGCTCAACGTGCTGCACGGCGGTGGCCTCATCTTCCAGGACGAGAACGACCCGAATGTGCGCCTGATCCGCTACTGGATCAGCCGCCCCATGCCCGAGGGCCAGGACGAATTCAGCGCGGCGGCCAACAGCATGTTCACGCCGCCCGATCCCGAGACCGGCACTTGCAACACCGAATGAGCCTTCCGATGCCGTTTGCAGTACCTGGGCGCCGGATGCGTGCGCAGCTTCTCCTGGCCTGTGGCCTGAGCCTGGCGGCCGCGGTGCCGGCCATGGCCCAGGTCAGCGCCGTGGCAGCCGACGATGGCTATGAGCGCGTGCAGGTCGCCGACCCCTACATCGAGTTCCGCACCGGCCCTGGCCGCGGCTACCCCATCTTCCATGTGGTGGACCGGCACGAGTGGATCGCCATCACGCTGCGCCAGACCGACTGGTACCAGGTGCGCGCGGAAAACGGCAAGGAAGGATGGGTGCACCGCCGCCAGCTCGAACGCACGCTCACCGCCGCCGGCAGCGAGCGGACCTTCCGCGACATCGTGCTCGACGACTACCTGAGCCGGCGCCTGCTGGCGGGCGGCAGCTGGGGTCGTTTCGACGGCGAGCCCATGCTCAAGCTCACCGCCGCCTACCGGCTGTCCACCTCGCTCAGCCTGGAGGGGCATGTGGGCCAGGTGCAGGGCACCTTCTCGGGCACGAGCTTCTGGCACCTGGGTCTGGCCGCCGAGCCCTGGTCCGACCGCCGCCTTTCGCCCTTCTTCAGCGTGGGCGTGGGGCGCTTCTCCAACGTGCCCAACAGCAGCCTGGTGAGCGCCATCCGCACCGACGCCAACCTGGGGCAGGCCACCCTGGGCCTGCGTTGGCACCTGAGCGAGCGCTTCATGCTCACCGCCGACTACAGCCTGTACACCGCCTTCGTCGCCGACGAACGCTCCATCGAATACCGGGCCTTCACCGCCGGCCTGGCCTTCTTCTTCTGAACGGACGTCTCCATGCCTTCCAAGCACGCCCTTCATCCCTGGCTCACCGTGGCCCTGCTGGCCGCGGCCCTGCTGCTCACCCCGCTGCTGGCCACCGCTCAGGCCAGCGAGCCCCAGCGCCCGGCCAACGAGCAGGTCATCGTGCCCGAGGTCGAGCGCCGCGAAGTGCGCCTGCCCCGCATCCCCTCCAAGGACATCATCGCCGGGCTCTTCACGGGCATCTACTCCACCGACAGCTTCGGCGCGAGCCCCGTGGTGGGCGTGCGGCTGGGCTACCACCTCACCGAAGACTTCTTCTTCGAGGCGGCCTACGGCCGGGCGCGTGTCAGCGACGAGTCCTTCCGACGCATCCTGCCCGGCGGCGTGTTCGCGAGCGAAAAGTCCACCCTCACCTACTACAACGTCTCGCTGGGCTACAACATCCTGCCCGGCGAGGTTTTCCTGGGATCCAAGCGCGCCAAGGCCACCGTCACCTACCTGATCGCCGGCATCGGCAGCACCGAACTCGACGACCAGCGCAACCAGACCCTCAACATCGGCCTGGGCACCCGCTTCCTGCTCGGCCAGCGCTCGGCCCTGCAGCTCGACTTGCGCGACCACATCTTCTCCTTCGACCTGCTGGGCGAACGCCGCAGCACCCACAACCTCGAGCTCACGCTGGGCCTGAGCTTCTTCTTCTGACCCGCCTCGTCGTGCACGCCCAGGAGTCCCGCATGCACCTGATCCCCACCCTCCGTCACCTCGCCGCCCTGGCCGCCTTGTGCCTCGCCATCCCGGCTCTGGCCGCGCAGCCGAACGCGCCCGCCCCCGACTTCACGCTGAGCACGCTCAAAGGCTCGAACATGCGCCTGCAGGAGCAGCGCGGCAACGTGGTGCTGGTGAACTTCTGGGCCACCTGGTGCGGCCCCTGCCGCGAAGAGATGCCCCATCTCAACCGCCTGTATGACAAGTACCGCGCCCTCGGTTTCACCGTGATGGCCGTGAGCATCGACGACGACCCGGCCAAGGCCGCCAGCATGGCGTCCAAGCTGGGCCTGAACTTCCCGGTGCTCTTCGATGCCGACAAGAAGGTGAGCCGCCAGTACGACCTCAAGGCCATGCCCTACACCGTGATCGTCGATCGCGACGGGCGGGCGCGGCATCTGCATCGCGGCTACCAGAGTGGCTACGAGAACCTCTATGAACAGCAGATCCGCGCCTTGCTGAAGGAATGAGGACCATGACGATGCGCTGCCTTCCCGTCCTGGCCCTGGCCGTGCTGCTGTCGGCCTGTGCGACCGAGCCCTGGGTCAAGCCCTACGAGCGCGAGCGCCTGGCCGACCCGATCATGCAGGTGCATCGCGATGCCCTCTCGGCCCGCCACACCGAACACGTGCGCGAGGTGCGCGAGGGCGGCCGCGGTGGCAACGGCGTGCAAGGAGGCGGTTGTGGCTGCAACTGAGACCACCTGCCCCATCGGCCACCGAAGGGCGCGCTGGCTGCGCGGCTTCATGGCCCAGTGGCGCATGCGCACCCCGCGCGCGCTGCGCGCGGCCGGCCTGGCGGCCCTGGCTGCCGGGTCGGCGCAGGCCGTCACCCTGCCCGAGGACAAGGCCGAAGCCCTCTACCACCTCTATGACGGCGGCGGCACGCGCGCCTACGGGCCGGCCCTGCTGGTGCGCAAGAGCATGGCCGATCGCGTGTCCCTCTCGGCCTTCTACAACGTCGACGCGGTGAGCAATGCCTCCATCGACGTGGTCACCACCGCCAGCCCCTACTCCGAGCGGCGCACCGAGTACGGCCTGGGGCTCGACTATGTCTACCGCGACTCGCTGATGTCGCTGTCCACCACCCGCAGCACCGAACCCGACTACGAGGCCAACTCCGTCGGCATCGATGTCTCGCAGGACGTCTTCGGCGGCA
Source organism: Caldimonas caldifontis (assembly GCF_002930615.1). GTDB lineage: Bacteria > Pseudomonadota > Gammaproteobacteria > Burkholderiales > Burkholderiaceae_C > Caldimonas > Caldimonas caldifontis. Next base: position 294,264 of record NZ_PSNX01000003.1, read on the forward strand.
TGACCACCGTGAGCCTGGGCTTCACCCGCGCCTGGGACAAGGTGGGCCGCTCCGACGTGGGCTTCTTCGACGAGGCCCTGCACTGGCGCTACCGCCTGGGCGTCACCCAGATCCTCACACCGCGCTGGATCGCCAGCCTCAACGCCGAGGTGGTGTCCGACAGCGGCTACCTCGGCAACCCGTATCGTGTGGCACGGGTCTTCGGCGCGGCCGTGCCCGAACGCAACCCCCGCACGCGCACCAGCCGGGCGATCAAGGGCCGCGTCACGGGGGCCATCGGCAGCGAGGCCGCGGTGCATGCCGAGTACCGCTACTTCTGGGACACCTGGGACATCACCGCCCACACCGTGGAAGTGGGCTACAGCCGCTATGTGCGCGAAGACACGCTGGTCGACGGCTTCCTGCGTTACCACAGCCAGTCCAAGGCCCTGTTCTACAGCGACAACGCCACGGCCGAGACCACCTACATCTCGCGCAGCCGCCAGCTCAGCACCTTCAACTCGCCCTCGGTGGGGGTGAAGCTCAGCTACCGCGCCAAGCGGGTGCCCGGACAGTACGAGCTCAAGGCCCACGCGGCCTACGAATACAAGCTCTACAACTTCAAGGACTTCACCGACATCCGCACCGGCCGGCCGTACTCGTACAACGCCAACGTGTTCCAGGTCTACCTGTCGGCCACCTTCTGAACGAGCGCGCCCATGAGAGCCACCATGCCGTACCGACACCTCCTTCGCTTCCTGACGGTCGCCCTCGGCCTCGCAGCCGGCCTCGCCTGGGCCAATCCCAGTGCTGCTCCCGCCCCGGCTGCCTCACTGGACGACCGCGTGCAGACGCTCAAGAACGACCTCATCCAGCTCAACCGCGACCTCCTCGTGCTCGAGGAAGAGCTGCTGTTCCCGGCCAGCACCCAGGTGGCCGTGTTCGTGTCGATGGACGTGGGCAAGCTCTTCGAGCTGGAGTCGGTGCAGATCAAGCTGGGCGACAAGCTCGTGGCCAGCCACCTGTACACGCCGGCGGAAGTGCAGGCCCTGCACCGCGGCGGCGTGCAGCGCCTGTACCTGGGCAACCTGCGCACCGGCACCCACGAGCTGGTGGCCATCTTCACCGGTGGCGGCCCGCACCAGCGTGACTACCGGCGCGGCGCCACGGTCAAGTTCGACAAGGGGGCCGACCCCCAGTACATCGAGCTGCGCATCCAGGACTCCGCCGGCAAGCTGCAGCCCGAGTTCAACGTGAAGGTCTGGCAGTAAGGACCGGTTCATGCGTCTCCGATCCCTGGCCCCCCGTTCCTGGCGTCGTGTGCTGTGCACCGGCGTGGCGGTGGCCGTGCTCAGCCTGGGCGCTGGCGCGCAGACCACGCGCGGTCCCGGCCCCGTGAAAGACCCGCACTACGGCGACGGGCTCTTCCACTTTTTCCAGGACCACTACTTCACCGCGCTGACCACGCTGATGGTCTCGCAGCACTTCGAGCGGGTGCCCCAGCACGCCGACGAGGCCGAGATCCTGCGTGGCGGCATGCTGCTCTCGTACGGCCTGCACCGCGAGCCCGGGCGCATCTTCGAGACGCTCATCGAGCAGGGCGCCCGCCCCTCGGTGCGCGACCGCGCCTGGTACTACCTGGCCAAGATCCGCTACCAGCGCGGCTACCTCGACGAGGCCCAGGCCGCGCTCGACCGCATCGGCCAGGACCTGCCCGCCGAGTTCCGTGAAGACCACGCCCTGCTGCGCGCCCAGGTGCTGATGGCCCGCGAACAGTACGCCCAGGCCGCCACGCTGCTGCGCGAACAGGTCGAGGCCAGCCGCGCCCAGGCCCGCCGCAGCGACCCCGAGCCTGCGATGCGCGCCGCCTATGCGCGCTACAACCTCGGCGTGGCGCTGATCCGCAACAACGAGACCGAGGCCGGCACCCGCTGGCTCGACGAGATCGGCAAGGCCGGTGCCAACAGCGAGGAATACCGCGTGCTGCGCGACCGGGCCAACGTGGCCCTGGGCTTTGCCGCACTCCAGGCCGAACAGCCGAAACAGGCGCGCCAGTTCCTCGAGCGGGTGCGCCTGCACGGTCCGCAGTCGAACAAGGCGCTCCTCGGTTTCGGCTGGGCCGCGGCCTCGCTCGACCAGCCCCGCGAGGCCCTGGTGCCCTGGATGGAGCTGGCCGGCCGCGAGGGCGATAACGCCGCCGTGCTCGAAGCCCGCATTGCCGTGCCCTATGCGCAGGCCGAGCTCGGCGCCTTGGGCCTGGCGCTGCAGGGCTACCAGGACGCGATCGCCGCCTACGAGCGCGAGCACGCCGCGCTGGACGAATCCATCGCGGCCATCCGCGCCGGCAAGCTGGTCGAGGGCCTGATGTCGCTCAACCCCGGTGTGGAGATGGGCTGGTTCTGGCAGCTGCGCGAGCTGCCGCAGATGCCGCATGGCAGCCACCTGGCCCAGGTGCTGGCCCGCCACGACTTCCAGGAGGCCTTCAAGAACTACCGTGACCTGCAGTTCCTGGCCGACAACCTCGCCCAGTGGCGCGACAAGCTCGCAGCCTTCCACGACATCCTGGAACACCGCAAGCAGGCCTTTGCCGACCGGCTGCCACGCATCCAGGCCGCTGCGCGCGAAAGCGAAACCGGCGTGGCCGCACTGCAGCGCCGGCGCGATGCCGTGCAGGCCGAGCTCGACCGCGTGATCGCACAGCGCGATGCCGCCGCCCTGGCCACGCCCAGGGAGCGCGAGCTGCTGGAGCGCCTGGCCCGCGTGCGCGAAACCCTTGCGCGGGTGGGCGATGCGCCCGAGGCGGCACCCCTGCGCGAGCGCCATCGCCTGGCCGAAGGCGTGTTGCGCTGGACGCTCGATGAAGACTATCCCGTGCGCCTGTGGGAGGCCCGCAAGGCCCAGCGCGTGGTGGACGAACAGTTGGCCCGCGCGCAGGAGCGCGAGGCCGCCCTGGCCCAGGCCCAGCGTGACGAACCCGCACGCTTCGCCACCTTCGAAGGCCGCATCCCGGCCCTGGGGGCGCGCATCGAGGCCCTCGCCCCGCGCGTGGCCGAACTCACCCGCGAGCAGCAGCAGGCCGTCGAGGCCCTGGCCGTGGCCGAACTCACCCGCCAGCAGCAACGCCTGGCGGCCTATGCGACCCAGGCCCGTTTTGCCGTGGCCCAGCTGTATGACCATGCCACCCGTGCGCCGGGCGGTGCACAGGAGCGATCCGATGCGGCACCGCGCTAGCCTCCTGCCCCCGCTGCTGATCCTGGCCGCCGCGCTGGCGGCCTGCTCGGGGCCGCGCAAGGGCAGCCCCGACAACGAGCCCACGCTCAGGAGCCTGGCCGGGCGCAAGGTGGAGCTGCCGGCCGACCCGGGCATCCGCAGCACCGAAGAGCAGACCATCGCGGCCTACCAGAAATTCCTGGACGTGGCCCCCAGGGCGCCGCAGCGCGCCGAAGCCATGCGCCGCCTGGGCGACCTGGAGATGGATCTGGCCGACCGTCGCATGGCCGAGGGCACGGCCGCGGGGACCGAGGCCGACTTCCGCGCGGCCATCACCCGCTACCAGGACTACCTGCGCGCCTACCCGAAGGCGCCCGACACCGACCGCGTGCTCTACCAGCTGGCCCGCGCCCATGAACAGGGCGGCCAGCTCGAACAGGCCCTGGCCGTGCTCGACCGCCTGGTGGCCGCCTACCCTGACACGGCCACACGCGACGAGGCCCACTTCCGCCGCGGCGAGATCCTCTTTGCCGCCACGCGCTACCCGCAGGCCGAAGAAGCCTACACCGCCGTGCTGGCCAGCGGCGACGACACGCCCTACCGCGAGCGTGCGCTCTACATGCAGGGCTGGTCGCGCTTCAAGCAGGCCCGGCTGGACGAAGCCCTGGCGTCCTTCTTCGGCGTGCTCGACCTCGCGCTCGCAGGCCGCGGCGGCGAGGCCGGGCTCGATGGCATCGAAGGCCTGTCGCGTGCCGAGCGCGAGCTGATCGAGGACACCTTCCGCGTGGCCAGCCTGTCGCTGGCCAACCTGCAGGGCGCGGAATCCATCCCCCCCTACATCGACAGCGAGCTGCGCCGCGGCTACGAATTCCGCGTCTATGAGCAGCTCGCCGAGCTTTATCTGCAGCAAGAGCGAGTCAAGGACGCCGCCGACACCCTGGGCGCCTTCGCCCGCCGCCAGCCGCTGCATGCGCAGGCGCCGGTGCTGCAGGCCCGCGTGATCGACATCTACCAGGCCAATGGCTTTGCCACGCTGGCACTCGAAGCCAAGAAGGAATACGTGGGCCGCTACGGCGTGGACAGCGAGTTCCGCCGCGCCAGCCCCGAGGGCTGGGAGCGCGCGCAGCCGCTGGTCAAGACCCACCTGAGCGAACTGGCCCGCCACTACCACGCCAGCGCGCAGAAGACCAAGGCCTCGGCCGACTACCAGGAGGCCGTGCGCTGGTACCGCCTCTACCTGGTGTCTTTCCCCGATGATCCGCAGGCACCGCAGAACCACTTCCTGCTGGCCGAGCTGCTCTTCGAGGACAAGCGCCACGCCTACGCCGCGGTCGAGTACGAAAAGACCGCCTACGGCTACCCGCAGCACGCGCGCAGCGCCGATGCCGGCTACTCCGCCCTGCTGAGCTATGCCGAGTTGCAGAAGGCCGCACGGCCCGAGCAGGTCACGCCGCTCAAGCGCGAGGCCGTGGAAAGCAGCCTGCGCTTTGCCAAGGCCTTCCCCGCCGACCCGCGCACCGGTGCCGTGCTCACGAACGCTGCCGACACCCTGTTTGCGCTGAACGACGCCGAGCGCGCCGAAGCCGTGGCTCAGCAGGTGCTGGCCCTGCAGCCGCCGGCCACCGACGCACAGCGCCGGGTGGCCTGGACCGTGCTGGCCCACACCGCCTTCGACGGCGGGCGCTTCGACATCGCCGAACGCGCCTATGGCGAAGTGCTGGTGCTCACGCCCGCACAGGCCGCCGGCCGCAACGAACTGGTCGAACGTCAGGCCGCGGCCATCTACAAGCAGGGCGAGGCCGCGCGCGACGCCGGCCGGGCCCGCGAGGCCGTGGGCCACTTCGAGCGCATCGCCCAGTTGGCGCCGCAGTCGGCCGTGCGCGCCACGGCCCAGTACGACGCTGCCGCCGTGCTCATCGGCCTGAAGGACTGGGACGCGGCGGCCCGCTCGTTGGAGGCCTTCCGCCAGCAGCATCCCAAGCACCCGCTGCAGGCCGACGTTCCCGCCAAACTGGCCACGGTCTATCTCGAACAAGGCCACTGGGCGCAGGCGGCCGGCGAATTCGAACGCGTGGCCGCCACCCACCGCGACCCGGCCGTGGCCCGCGAGGCCCAATGGCAGGCCGCCGAGCTGCACCAGAAGTCCACCGAACGCGGCGCCTCGCGGGGGGCCGCCACGCGCGCCTACGAGCGCTACCTGCAGCAGCACCCGCAGCCGCTGGAGCGTGCGGTGGAGGCGCGTTATCGCCTGGCCCAATTGGCCAAGGCCGACGGCAACGCCGCGCGCGAACAGCACTGGATGCGTGAGGTGATGCTGGCCGACCAGCGCGGTGGCAACGCCCGCACCGACCGCACCCGCTTCCTGGGCGGCGCGGCCGCGCTGGCCCTGGCCCAGCCCAGCTACGAGGCCTACCGCCAGGTTGCGCTGGTCGAGCCGCTGGACCGCAACCTGCGCCTCAAGCGCCAGCGCATGGAGGCCGCGCTCAAGGCCTATGGGGCGGCGGCCGAGTACGGCGTGGCCGGCGTCACCACCGCGGCCACCTACTACACGGCGGCGATCTACGAAGACTTCGGCAGCGCCATGCTCAAGTCACAGCGCCCGCGCCGCCTGTCCAAGCTGGAGCTGGAGCAGTACGAGGTGATGCTGGAAGAGCAGGCCTTCCCCTTCGAGGAAAAGGCCATGGAGCTGCACGAGATCAACGCCCAGCGCACCAGGGCCGGCATCTACGACGAATGGGTGCAGCGCAGCTTCGCCGCGCTGGCCAAGCTGCGGCCGGTGCGCTATGGCAAGAGTGAGAAGAGTGAAGGAGCGATCGATGCGATCCGCTGACCGCCTCTTCGCGATCCTCGCTGCGGCCGCCCTGGGCGGGTGTGCCACGGTCAGCCTCGACGCACCGCCCGTGGCGCCGCCTCCCGCGGCGGCGGCAGCGCCGGCACCTGCCCCGGCGGCCCCGCCGGCGCCGCCGGCCGTGGACCCGGCCGCGCAGCGGGCCTTCGACGAAGCCCGTCGCCAGCTGGTGGCCGGCCGCGGCGATCTGGCACAGCGCGGCTTCGAAGCCCTCACACGCAGCCACCCTGATCTGCCCGGCCCCCACGCCAACCTGGGCCTCATGGCCCGCCAGGCCGGCCGCCTGGACGAGGCGGCCCAGGCGCTGGAGACCGCCACGCGGCTGGGTCCGAAGCAGCCGGCCTACTGGAACCAGCTGGGCATCACCTACCGGCAGCAGGGCCGATTCGCGCAGGCGCGCGAAGCCTACGAGCGCGCGCTGGACGCCGACGCCGACTACGCCCCCGCGGTGCTCAACCTGGGCATCCTGCACGACCTCTACCTCGGCAATGCGGCCCAGGCCCTGGGCCTGTACGAGCGCTACCTGAGCCTCGTGCCCGGCGGCGACGCCGAGGTGAACAAATGGGTCATCGACCTCAAGAACCGCAAGCCGGCCCCTGTGGCCGCGAACCAGAAGGAGCCGCGATGAGAACGCTCACTGCCGCGCTGCTGCTGGGCCTGATGGCCGGGTCCGCGCTGGCGCAGGATCGCGCCGAACTCGACCGCACCCAGATCATCGGCAACCGCGAACTGCCCAAGGTGCTCTACATCGTGCCCTGGAAGAAGCCCGTGCCGGGCGAACTGGCCGGCCGTCCCGTCGAAGGCGTGCTCGACGAGGCGCTGGCCCCGCTCGACCGCGACGTGTTCCGCCGCCAGCTGCATTACGAACGTGTGCTCCAGGCCCCGGCCTCCCCGGCCGCGGCGCCGGCCCGCTGACCCTTCAATACCCACACAACCTTTTCAGTCGTACCCGGAGAGACGTCCATGAACACCTTCGAATTCATCGTCAAGTTCGTGCAGGACAGCGGTGCCTTCATCTACATCAGCATGCTGATCATGGCGCTGGGCGTGGCCATCGCCATCGAGCGCTACACCTTCCTGCGCCGTGCCCGCGCCCAGAACAAGAAGCTGTGGGCCAAGCTGCTGCCCATGCTGCAGAACGGCAAGTTCAAGGAGGTCTATGGCCTGGCCGCCGACTCCGACGCGGCCATCGGCAAGATCGTGGCCAACGGCCTGCAGCGCATGCAAAGCCCGAGCCGCCGCGAGGACATCGACGCCGCGATGGAAGAAGGCATGATGGAGATCGTGCCGCGCCTGGAAAAGCGCACCCACTACATCGCCACCTTCGCCAACGTGATCACGCTGGTGGGCCTGCTGGGCACCATCGTGGGCCTGATCAAGGGCTTCACCGCGGTGGCGCAGGTCAACCCGGCCGAAAAGGCCGAGATGCTGTCGGCCTCGATCTCGATCGCGATGAACAACACCGCCTTCGCGCTGATGGTGGCCATCCCCTTCCTGCTCATCCACGCCTTCCTGCAGGCGCGCACCAGCGAGATCGTCGACGGACTGGAGGCCGCCAAGATCAGCTTCCTCAACCTCGTGCAGCGCGCGAAGTCCGAAGCCGCCACGCCGGCCACGAAGTGAACGGGCGCCGGGCCCCGTGAAGGAACCATCATGCGCGTGAGACGTCTGCGCAAGCACCCGGCGGAGCTGGAAGTCACCGCCTTCATCAACCTCATCGTGGTGCTGCTGCCCTTCCTGCTGTCCACCGCGGTGTTCACCCGCATGTCGGTGCTCGACCTGAGCCTGCCGGCGCGCAACACCGGGGGTGTGGAGCAGCTCCAGGCCAACGACCTGAAGCTGGAGATCGTGATCCGCCGCGACGCCATCGAGGTGGGCGACCGCATCGGCGGCCTGATCCAGCGCATCCCGGCCGTGAACGGCACGCAGGACCTGCGCACGCTGTCGGCCCTGATGCTGGAGATCAAGCGCCGCTTCCCCGACACCACCACCGCCAGCATCCTGGCCGAACCCGAGACCTCCTACGACCTGCTGGTGCAGGTGATGGACGTGACCCGCGCCACCTACACCGCCGATGGCGTGAACCTGGTGCGCACCGACCTCTTCCCCGACGTGGCCATCGGCGACGCCCCGGTGATCAAGCGCTGAGGGACCGCCATGAAACTCACCCCGTTGCAGAAACGCGCCGAGCGCAAGGCGCGCAACCAGTCGAACGTCGACCTGAACCTGGTCGCGCTGATCGACATCTTCACCATCCTGCTGTTCTTCCTGCTGTCGGCCGCCTCGGGCATCGAGATCCTCTCGGCACCCAAGGGCGTGAAGCTGCCGCAGTCCACGGCCGAGACCGCACCGCGTGAAACCGTGGTGGTGGTCATCAGCCCCGAGGACATCCTGGTCGAAGGCCGCCGCGTGGCGACCGTGGCGCAGGCGATGAACACCCCGGGCGACCTCATCGCCCCGCTCCAGGCCGAGCTCGACGGGATCGCCAGCCGCCAGGTGGTCCGCGCCGAGAACGCCGCCCAGGGCCGCACCCTCACCATCATGGGCGACAAGGACATCCCCTACGCCCTGCTGCGCAAGGTGATGGCCACGGCCGCGCGGGCCAATTTCGCCGACGTGTCTTTTGCGGTGACCCGAAAGTACGAGGTGTCGTCATGAGTGCGGCCACCGCGATCTCTTTCCGCGGCCCGGTTCTCGCCTGGTCCATCCCGCCCGAGGACATCGCCCGCTTCCGGCGGGTGCTGCGCTGGGTGCTGGGCCTCACGGCGCTGCTGTGCCTGCTTTTCCTGCTGTGGCCCACGCCCCAGCCCGACCGGCGCCAGGCGCCGCCCGTGCCCGAGCGGCTGGCGCGGCTGATGATCGAGCGCGAAGCCACGCCGCCCCCGCCACCGCCGCCCGCGGCGGCGCAGCGTGAGACGGCGCCCAAGCCCGAAGCCGCGCCCACGCCGCAGACGCCTCCGGCGGCCTCCACCAGCGTGCCGCGCGACAACCGGCGGCCCGATCCGTCCAAGCCCGCCACCGTGCGCAACCCCGTGCCCGAGGCGCGCAACCCCATTGAGGGCCGCCCGCCGGGTGAGATCGGTGAAGCGCGTCGGCGCGCCGCCGGTGTGGGCCTGCTCGCGATGAAGGACGACCTCGCCGAGTTGCGAGGCGCCCCGGTGGCCGTGCAGCTTCAAAAGGACATCAAGCCCGGCCCCGGCGTGGGCACCGGCACCGGGCCAGGCGTGGGCGCCGGCACCGAACAGGGCCTGCCCGAGCGCTCGATGATCACCTCCAACGCCACCGGTGGCAGCGGCGGCATCAACACGGCGGCCTACAGCCGCAACACCGGCGGCGGCGGACTGGCAGGCCGTGCCACCACGCTGGTGGAAGGGGTGGCCGGCGGCGGTGGGGGCGGGGGCCCGGGCGGCGGTGGGGTGCGCGGCGACGGCACGGGCACCGGCGCGGGGTCGGGCAAAGGCGGGGCGGGCGGCACGCTGCAGCGCGCCGGCGCGGGCAAGGCCTCGCGTTCCATCGAGGAGATCAAGCTCGTCTTCGAACGCCACAAGGGCGCCATCTACGCCATCTACAACCGCGCGCTGCGCGAAGACCCGTCGCTGCAGGGCAAGGTGGTGCTGCGCCTGACCATCGCGCCCTCGGGCGATGTCGTGGATGTGCGCATCGTCTCCACCGAACTGAATTCGCCCGACCTGGAGAACCGCCTGCTCGCGCGCGTGCGGCAGTTCGACTTCGGTGCGAAGGAAGTCGAGCAGATGGTCGTCACCTGGCCCGTGGATTTCCTCCCCTCGTGATGGACCCGTCCGCGCCCGCCTTGCAACTCAACGCCCTCGCCTGCCGGCGGGGCACGCGGCTGCTCTTTCGCGGCGTGAACCTGACGATGAGCGCTGGGGATCTGGTCTGGCTGCGCGGGCGCAACGGCAGCGGCAAGACCAGCCTCCTGCGCCTGGCCGCGGGCCTGGGCCGCCCGGCGCAAGGCGAGGTGGTGCGCCCAGGCGGCACCCCGGTGCTGCTGGGTCACACCAACGCGCTGAAGGACGAGCTCACCGTGGCCGAGTCGCTGCACTTCCTGCTGGGGGTGCACGGCCTGGTGCAGGACGCGGCCACCGTCGACGCCGCGCTCGACCGCTTTGGCCTGGCCAACCGGCGCCACCAGCGCATCGGGCAACTCTCGCAGGGCCAGCGTCGCCGTGTGGCCCTGGCCCGCCTGGCGGCCAGCCGTTCGCGGACGCCGTGGTTGCTCGACGAGCCGCATGACGGGCTGGACGCCGAAGGCACGCAAGCCCTCGACGCCTTGCTGGCCGAGCACCTGCGCTGCGGCGGCAGCGTGCTGATGGCCAGTCACCAGGCCCCTTCGCTGCCCGGGCGTGTGCTCGATCTCGACGCTCCCTGAAGGCTCGGCCATGCGCTCGCTGTTCTGGAGCTTGGTTCAACGCGACCTGCGCCTGGCAGGGCGGCGGCGGGTCGACCTGCTGCTGCCCCTGGGCTTTGCCGTGGCGGCCGTGAGCCTCTTCCCGCTGGCGGTGGGGCCCGAGACGGCCCTGCTGCGCCAGATCGCCGCGGGTGTGGTCTGGGCCTGCGCCTTGCTCTCGGCGTTGATGTCGGTGAGCGCACTCTTTGCGAGCGATGCGTCCGACGGCACGCTCGACCAGTTGCTGCTGGCCGCCCCCAGCCCCACCGTCATCGCTGCCGCCCGTGCCCTCGGCCACTGGCTGCTGCACGGCGTGCCGCTCGTGCTGCTGTCTCCGCTGCTGGCGGCGGCCCTGGGCCTGCAGGGGGTGGCGCTGGCGGTGCTTGTCGCTGGCCTGGCCTTGGGCACGCTGATCTTCAGCCTCTGGGGCACGGTGGCTGCCGCACTCACCGTGGGCCTGCGCCAGGCGGGCCTGCTGGTGATGCTGATCGTGCTGCCGCTGGCCGTGCCGGCGCTGGTGCTGGGCACGGGTACCGTGTCGGCCGTCCTGGGGGGACTGTCGCCGATGCCGCACCTGGCGCTGCTGGCGGCCTGGATGCTGCTGAGCGCCGTCGTGGCCTTGCCGCTGGCCGGGGCGGCCTTGCGCCTGGGGCTGGATGCCGGTGGCGATGCGCCCGTGCGCTGGACGGGCCTGGCGGCACCGCCGCGCTTTTTTGCCTTCACCGGCCGGCTGCTGCCGGCGCTGTGGGCGCTGGCCGCGGTGCTGGGCGCCGTGGGCCTCGTGTGGGGCCTGGGCCTAGCGCCCACCGACGCGCAGCAGGGCGAGGTCTATCGCATCGTCTACCTGCATGTGCCCTCGGCCTGGGTGGCCATGCTGCTCTACCTCGTGATGGCCTTCTGGGCCACGGTGGGCTGGGTGGCCCAGGTGCGCACGGCCGGCGTGCTGGCGCGTGCGCTGGCGCCCACCGGGGCCTGGGCGGCGGCCGTGTGCCTGGTCACCGGCGCGATCTGGGGCCAGCCCACCTGGGGCACCTGGTGGGTGTGGGACGCACGGCTCACCTCCATGCTCATCCTGCTGCTGCTCTACCTCGGCGTCATCGCGCTCACCGCTGCGATCGACGACGTGCAGCGCGGCGATGCGGCCGGCGCGCTCTTGGCCGTGGTGGGGGTGGTCAACGTGCCGATCCTCTACTTCTCGGTGCAGTGGTGGTCCACGCTGCACCAGGGCGCCACGCTGCCGGTGGGTGACAGCCCGCGCATGGCTGCGGCCATGCTCACGCCGCTGCTCATCATGGTGTTGGCCTACTGGGCCTATGCCGCGGCGGCCAGCCTCACACGCGCCCGCGCGCTGCTGATGCAGCGCGAAGCCGGCGCTGCGTGGCTGAAGGCACATCTGAAAGAGGGCGCTGCATGAGCGACCCCACACCCTTCCTCTGGGGCGCCTATGGCGCGGCTGGCCTGATGCTGCTGATCGAGATCGTGCGCCTGTGGCGCGCGCTGCAGCGTTCCCGCGCGCAGGCGCTGCAGGCCGACGAGGAGGAGGGCGCATGACCGCCCGCCAACGCCGCTTGGCCGTGGTCGTGGCCGTGCTGCTCACCGTGGGCGTGGCGGCGGCGCTGGTGCTGTACGCCCTGCGCAGCGAGATCGTCTTCTTCCGCACGCCCACGCAGGTGCTGGCCGGTGAGGCGCCGGTGGGCCAGGCCTTCCGCCTGGGCGGCCTGGTGGAGGAGGGCAGCGTGCAGCGCGACGGCCTGCAGGTGCGCTTTGCCATCACCGACACCGCGCAGCGCGTGAGCGTGGTCTACCAGGGCCTGCTGCCTGACCTCTTCCGCGAAGGCCAGGGCGTGGTGGCCCAGGGCCGGCTCGATGCGCAAGGCCTCTTCCATGCACAGCAGGTGCTGGCCAAGCACGACGAGAACTACATGCCGCCCGAAGCCAGCGAGGCCGTGTCGCGGGCGGTTCGGTCGTCCGTGGAGGAGGGCGCACGATGATCCCCGAGCTGGGCCAGATCGCCCTGTTGCTCGCATTGGCCACCTCGGCCGTGCTGGGCGTGCTGCCGCTGTGGGGTGCCGCGCGCGGGCAGGGGCCCTGGATGGCGCTGGCGCGGCCGGCCGCCTATGTGCACCTGGCCCTCATCGCCGTGGCCTATGCCCTGCTGACCGTGAGCTTCGTGCAGCTCGACTTTTCCGTGGCCTATGTGGCCGAGAACACCAACCGCCAGTTGCCTCTGGTCTACCGCGTGGTGGGTGTATGGGGCGGGCATGAAGGCTCGCTTTTGCTGTGGCAGCTCATCCAGGCCGCGTGGATGGCCGCGCTGGCACGCTTCAGCCGCTCGCTGCCCCTGCCGCTGGTGGCGCGCAGCCTGGCCGTGCTGGGCTGGATCGCAACGGGCTTTGCGCTCTTCGTGCTGATCACCTCCAACCCCTTCACGCGTCTGAGCCCCGTGCCCCTGGACGGCCACGACCTCAACCCGCTGTTGCAAGACCCGGGCATGGTGGTGCACCCGCCGCTGCTCTACATGGGCTACGTGGGCTTTGCGGTGGCCTTTGCGCTGGCGCTGGGCGCCTTGCTGGGCGGCCGGCTCGATGCCGCCTGGGCACGCTGGATGCGCCCGTGGACGACGGTGGCCTGGCTCTTTCTCACGCTGGGCATCTCGGTGGGCAGCCTGTGGGCCTACCAGGTGCTGGGCTGGGGTGGCTGGTGGTTCTGGGACCCGGTCGAGAACGCTTCCTTCCTGCCGTGGCTTGCCGGCACCGCGCTCATCCACTCGCTGGCCGTCACCGACAAGCGCGGTGCCTTCCGCGCCTGGACGGTGCTGCTGGCGCTGCTCACGTTTTCGCTCTCGCTGCTGGGCACCTTCCTCGTGCGCTCGGGCGTGCTCAGCTCGGTGCATGCCTTTGCCACCGATCCGCAACGCGGCCTGGCGCTGCTGCTCTTCCTGGCCGTGGTGGTGGGCGTGGCGCTGGCAGTGTATGCCTGGCGCGCACCCACGCTGGGCCTGGGCGGGCGCTTTGCCCCCGTGTCGCGTGAAACCGTGCTGCTGCTCAACAACGTGCTGCTGGTGGTGGCCGTGGCCTCGGTGGGCCTGGGCACGCTCTACCCGCTGGTGCTCGACGCCCTGACCGGCGCCAAGATCTCGGTGGGCCCGCCCTACTTCGAGCGGGTCTTTGTGCCGCTGATGTTGCCGCTCGTCTTCCTGCTGGGCATCGGCCCGCTGGCACGCTGGAAGGACACCGAGTTGCCCGCGCTGGCCCGCCGCCTGCGCTGGGCGGCGGGGCTGTCGGTGGCCAGCGCCGTGGGGATGGCCTGGTGGGCGGGGCAGTTGTCCTTCGGTGCCGTGCTGGGCCTGTGGATGGGGGCGTGGATCCTGTGCACCATCGCTACCGACATGGGCGGCCACGGCCGCCGGCTGGGCCAGGCCCCGCGCGCGCTGTGGGGCATGTGGCTGGCGCATGCCGGCGTGGCCGTGTTCGCCGTGGGCGTCACCATGGTGGGCAGCTATGAGCTGGAGCGTGACGCCGAACTGTCGGCCGGCCAGCAAACCGACCTGGGCCCCTACACCTTTCACTTCCGTGGCGTGCGCGAGGTGCTCGGCCCCAACTACCGCGCCGCGCAGGCCTGGGTGGAAGTCACGCGCGATGGGCAGCCGCTGGCCCAGCTCTACCCCGAAAAGCGCCTCTACGCCAGCCAGGACACGTCCTTCACCGAACCGGCCGTCGTGCACGGCCCGCTGCGCGACTTCTATGTCTCGCTGGGCGAAGTGAAGGCCGACCGTGCCACCTGGACGCTGCGCCTGCATGTGAAGCCCTTCGTGAGCTGGATCTGGGCCGGCACGCTATTGATGGCCCTGGGCGGCGGCCTGGCCGCCAGCGACCGCCGCTACCACGTGGCCCAGCGCCAAGCGGCTGCCAGCGCCGTGCAGGAGCCCGCATGAAACCCAGCCTCGGCACGGTGCTGCGCGCCATCGCGCCCCTCCTGATCTTCCTGGCCTTGATCGTGCTGCTCTGGCGCGGTCTCTCGCTCGACCCGCTGGAGGTGCCTTCGCCGCTGATCGACAAGCCCGCCCCGGCGTTTTCGTTGCCGCGCCTGGACGACCCCGCCGAGCGCGTCACCGGCCGCGACCTGCTGGGCCAGCCCTGGGTGCTGAACGTCTGGGCCTCGTGGTGCGGCCCCTGCACGGTGGAGCACCCGGTGTGGGTCGACTTCGCGCGCCGCCATGACGTGGCGCTGGTGGGCCTGAACCACAAGGATCGCGACGACAACGCCCGCGCCTGGCTGCAGCGCCATGGCGACCCGTACCGCCTGGTGCTGGTCGACGCCGACGGCCGCGCCGGCATCGACTTCGGCGTGTACGGCGTGCCCGAAACCTACGTCATCGACCGGCGCGGCCACGTGCGCCTCAAGCACGTCGGCATCGTTTCGCCCGAGTTCATTCGCACGCGCATCGAGCCCTTGCTGAAGGAGCTGGCCGATGGCTGATGGGCGCCACCTCCTCATCACGCTGCTGCTGCTTGCCGCGGCTTCGATGGCGAGCGCACAAACCGCCGACGACGCCGTGCTCGATGCGCGCGCCCGCGCCCTGGCCAGCGAACTGCGCTGCCTGGTGTGCCGCAACGAAACCCTGGCCGAATCGTCTGCCGCGCTGGCGCAGGACCTGCGCGCCGAATTGCGCCGCCTGCTGGCCGAGGGCCGCAGCGATGCCGAGGTGCGCGCCTTCTTCAGCGAACGCTACGGCGACGTGGTGCACTACCGCCCGCCGCTGCAGCGCAGCACCTTGGCGCTGTGGTTCGGCCCCGCCGCACTGCTGGGCGCGGGCCTGCTGGTGCTGTGGCTCACCCTGCGCCGCCGCCAGCGCCTGCCCGCCGAGGCCTTCGAGCCCGAAGCCGACGACGTTGAGGCCAACGATCGCGAGGAGGTCTCGCGATGAGCCTCTTCCTCGCCGTCACAGGCGCGCTGGTGGCCCTCACCCTGGCGGCCCTGCTGTGGCCCCTGCGGGCGCACGGCCGCGCCACCCTCGTGGCCGTCAGCGCCTTCACCCTGGCCCTCACCGCCGGGGGCTATGCCTGGCTGGGCTCACCTCAGCACCTGGCGCCCGCACCCGCCAGTGCGACCGCCGAATCCCCACCCGTCATGCAGGCCATCGCCCAGTTCAGCGCGCGCGTGCAGCAAGACCCCACCGACGCCCACGCCTGGGCCCAGCTCGCCCGCGCCCGCGCTGCGCTCGGCCGCGACACCGAAGCGCAGGACGCCCTGGAAACAGCAGCCCGCCTGCGCCCGCGCGACGCCAACCTGCTGGCCAGCCACGCCGACTTCCTGGCCCGCTTGCACGGCGGCCGCATCGACGACCCGACCCATGCGCTGGTGCAGCGTGCCCTGGCCCTGGAGCCCACCCAACCCGTGGCTCTTACGCTGGCCGCCATGGCGGCACAGCAGCGCGGCCAGCACGCGCAGGCCGCGCAGCTCTGGGAGCGGCTGGCGGCCACGATGAAGGATGACGACCCTTTGCGGGCACAGGTGTTGGAGCGTGCCCGCGCGGCGCACGCGACACGGACATTCTGAAACCATGTCCCCGTGGCGTCGCCGCAGTGCATGACCCTACAATGCCGCGCACACCTACACATGCCCAGGGAGGGCGCCATGACGACACTCGTACCGCCGTATGTCGAAGACGGGCAATTGCTCTTCGACGCGTCCGAGACGCGGCAGATCCTTCTGTTCTTCTGGCCCACGCGTTCTGACGACATCAACGCGATGCCGGTCGACAACCCCCTGCGGCGATTCGCCCAGTCCATCCTCATTGCGGCGATCGACGCCAGCTATGCCATGGGCTACCTGCATCGGCTGGGCAAGACGGTGGCCAATCCCCGTGGAGGCCTGAAGGCCATGGGGCAGAAGCTGGCCAGGCACTACCTGCAGCATTGGTGGCGCCATGCCAAGGTGACGGACCTGGAAGACGTGAAGATCTATGAAACGGTGCGCCGTGAGGTGGCCCGCGTGTATCTGCACCGGCTGAACATGCACCGAGACGGCGTGGCGAACACCCAGCCACTGTCACCCTTCGTTCTTGCAGGCATGGCGCCCGATGCCGCCGCATGGGCCTGACGATGCGCGCCGCCTGGAAATGGCTGGTCCTCGCTTTGGCCGTGGGCATCCTGGGTGTGGCCGGCGCTGTGGCCTACACCTTCAGCAAAGACACCCTTCTGGACTTGCAGAGTTGCGTCGACAAACCCAAGTTCACTGGCATGGGCTGGGTGTGCGGCCGCCTCATGGCAATCACCGAACCGAGCGCCGATGAGATCGCTTTTCTGAACAGCATCGCTGGCGCGGGGGCCATCGTCGGAACGCACGACGCCGCCACCGCGCGCCACCTGATGAAGCGCTACCTCGCCTCCGGGCTCGACGTGAACGCCGTCGATCAGCGCAGCGACCACCTGTGGACGGCCTTGCACTTCGCAGCGCTCAGCGCCCGCACCGACGAAGCGCGCCTGCTGCTGGAGTTTGGCGCCGACCCGTCGCGCCGCGACGCCCAAGGGCGTACACCCGCCGACGTGGCGAGGGAGGGCGCACAACGGCGCCCCAACGACGCGGAGCAGTATCTTGATCTGGCGCGGCTGATCGACGCTGCGTCGGCCAGGCCATAGCAGCGCCACCGGCTTGCACAATAGGCCATGGCCCCCCAAGCAGTTTCCCCAAGCCGCACCTCCAGCGTCGTAGCCGCCACCCTGCCGCGCGGGGCGCTGCTCGCGGCCTATGCCGAAACGCAGGCCTACACCGATTGCTACTCGGTGACGGTGACGCGCCCGGTGTCGTTCGCCGAATTCATCGAAGCCTTCTACACGACACCCCCGTTCAAGCTCGAGCGCTGGCTTCTCGGCCGGCTGGCCGGGTTCCCCTCCACCGACGCCGAGGCCCGGATTCTGGCGCAGGGCCAGGTGAGCCGCTTCGCGGCATGGCACGTTGAAGCCCGCGAGCCCCACCAGGCGATCCTGGCCGCGGGCAGAACACGCTCGTGGCTCATGGTGGGCCCCCAGCCAGCCGAGCCCGACACAACAACAACGCTCTTCTTCGGCTCGGCGGTGGTGCCGCGCCAGCGGGGCGGCATGGACGACGGAGCCACCACCTCGCAGTGCCAGCCGAGCGCGGCGACGTGGCGCTGCAGCACGAACCCGCAGGGGCCGGCCTCGTAGACGATGTGCAGCCGGTGGCCGGCACTCACCAGCCGGCGCAGCGCCTTGGTGACAGCGGCCGTGCCGCCCGCTACAGTGCCCAGGCGGCGCACCTCGACCTCGCGCGCGGCCTCGGGCGGCGCCTTGTGGCTCGGCACACCCACGGTGCGCAATCCACGGTAGTCCCGGAGGCGGGCCGCCTCAAGTCAAGCCATCTTGTCTAGGCTTCACGTTCGTGACCGAAGATCTCGCAACCCCAGATCGCATTGCTGCTCGTGTGGCTGAGTTCTCTGCCATGTCAGACGAGCAGCTTGTCGCCGAGGTCTCACGCTCATTGCCAGGCTATGCGGCGCATGCCGCCGCTTCGCAACTCTTGTTCGCTCGCCGCGAACGTTCGGAACGCAAGCGCTTCTGGCTCAACTTCATTGCTGCAGCTCTTGCCGCGTTACTGGCGGGCGCATCGCTCTACTTCCAGGTCTTTTCGCCCTCCAGTACCGCCACGTCCGCGGTGCCCACCACAACCAAGGCTGTCCCTGCGGGCGCTGGCACAGCCAGTCGCACGCCCTAGCATGTCCTATCGCGGTGAAGCCTAACTCAAACGTTGAGCGTCTCATCATGCTGACCAAACTCTTCGAGGCCGTTCAAGAAGTAGCTGCAACGCTCTCGCAGGGCGATCGCGAGGTTCTGAAAGCACTTGTGGCTGCCCCACATCACGCAGCAAGCGCGGGGCAACTGCGAACAACCCTCGGTCTCGGAGCCGTTGTTCAAGTGAATAGCGCGATGGGTCGCATCGGGCGCAAAGTGCATCAAGCCTTAGGTGGCCATCCTGAGGGTCTTCCAGTCGGTGCCTTCGAGTGGTGGCACGTAATCGCTACTGGCACGAGAACAGACGATCAGGGCTTCGTATGGCGACTCCGGGAAGAAGTAGTTGCCGGTCTGGCCGCCTCGGGCTACGCCAAGGCTAGTACAACGCAGCCGAATGAGCTCAGTAGGGCAGAAGCTCTAACAGAGGGTGCGGTGCAACAGGTACTGGTCGATGCATACGAACGGAATCCTATTGCCCGGGCTCGCTGTATCGAGGCGTTCGGAGCACAGTGTTATATCTGCGGCTTCGACTTCGGTACGGTTTATGGGCCGTCAGCAGCTGGCTTCATTCATGTGCATCACACCAAGCCCCTCGCATCCATTGGTGAACAACACGAAGTCAACCCACTTGAAGACCTTCGACCACTTTGCCCAAACTGCCATGCGGTGGTTCACATGACCAATCCGCCTCGCTCCATTCAAGAGGTCAAGGCGCTGCTGCGTGCGAGCAAGACGCCCAACCCCTCCTATATGGACTCCCCCGCAACGGCAAGGACCTGATCGATGAGGGCTGTGGGGGGGAAGCACCTGCAGTCGTATATCCGGCATCTGGTGTGGGATCGAAGGTGTCCCGTGCCGACATGGAATCTGCATCACCGAGGCGCCACACGATGCAAGCGGCAGGCGAAGCTGCCGGAAGAGTGATCGGCGTTGCGCGGTGTGGGAGGGCTCCCGTTGGGCCATGAGGGTCGATCAGATCCATCGCAAGTGGTGGTGGGGTGAACAGAGGAGGCAGCCCGTGCGGGGTTCAGGCGGGCAGGGCAACGCTCTGAGGGCGGCCGACGCACTGTCCGTTTCCTTTGCGCCCTGCGCCACAGAACATCGACATCAAAACCCGGCGTTCCAGCATCGCTGCCATCGAGCCGCGCACTGCCGCACAATGCGCCAGGCTGGCAGCATGGCCGCTGCCGGCGGCAGGCCTCCACTCAAGGAAAGATCAGGAGACAGTCCATGTTCAGTCACGTGATGGTCGGGTCCAACGACATCGAACGTTCGAAGAAGTTCTATGACGCCGTGCTGGGTGTGCTCGGCGCGGGGGAGCCCTTCCGGAACCAGAACCGCACCGGTCAGACGCGGTTGTTCTACCGGCACAACGGCGCGACGTTCTGCGTGAGCGAGCCGATCGACGGGGCGCCGGCCACGGCAGCCAATGGTGGGACCATCGGGTTCAAGTGCGAGTCGCCCGAGCAGGTGCGCCAGTTCCACGACACGGCGCTTGCGCACGGTGGAACGTCGATCGAAGACCCGCCGGGCCTGCGCGAAGACAAGCTGGGCGCCATGCACCTGGCCTATGTGCGGGACCCGGACGGCAACAAGCTCTGCGCCTTGCACAGGGTGAAGTAAGCTCGCGCAAACATGCTCACCCCCGAACAGTTCTTCGGCTTCCTGCTGGCCGCCCTCCTCATCACCGCCTCGCCGGGCCCGGACAACCTCATGGTGCTGGGCATGGGCATCTCCAAGGGGCGGCGCCACGGGGTGGCGTTTGGCCTGGGGTGTGCGCTGGGCTGCCTGAGCCACACGGCGCTGGCCGTCATCGGCGTGAGCGCGGTGATTGCGGCCTCGCCCACGGCCTTCCTGGTGCTGAAGATCGGCGGCGGGCTCTACCTGATCTGGCTGGGCATCCAGGCGCTGCGCAGCCGCGGCGGCGCGCAGGTGGCGCGTGACGGCCTGGGGGAGGAATCGCTGGCGAGGCTCTTCTTCAAGGGCGTGTTTGCCAACGCCATCAACCCCAAGGTCGTGCTGTTCTTCCTGTCCTTCCTGCCGCAGTTCGTGGTGCCGGCCAACGGCCAGGTGGGCTGGCAGATGGCGCAGCTGGGCCTCGTCTTCACCGCACAGGCCGCCCTCCTGTTTTCGCTGCTGGGGCTGTTCTCGGGCACCATCGGCCAGTGGCTGCAGAAGACGCCGCGCATCGGCCTGTGGCTCGACCGCATCGCCGGCGTCGTCTTCGTGGGGCTGGGGCTGCGGCTGATCGTCTCGCGCTGAGCGGGGAGGGAGCTGTCACCGAACCGTCACACGCCGCCCTTATGATTCGATAATCATCGAAACATCGACGGATTGCAGACCATGAGCGGTTCTTCCTGGCGTGTGGGCATCAACGGCATGGGCCGCATCGGGCGTCTGGCCTTGCGGGCGGCGTTGGGCGCGGCTGAACGGCCGGCCGACGACCCGCGGGCCGGCAACCGGCTGGAGGTGGTGCACCTCAACGAGATCAAGGGCGGCGCCGCCGCCACCGCCCACCTGCTGGCCTTCGACAGCGTGCAGGGCCGCTGGCGCGAGCGCATCGAGGCCGAGGGTGAGGCAGCGGTGCACATCGGCGATCGGCGCCTGGGCTTCAGCGCCCACGCCACGCCGGGCGAGGTGCCCTGGGGCGATCTGGGGGTGGACGTGGTGCTGGAATGCACCGGCAAGTTCCTCACGCCCGAGACACTGCAAGGCCACCTCGACCGGGGCGCCAAGCGCGTGATCGTGGCGGCCCCGGTGAAGGTGGGCGAGGTGCTGAACATCGTCGTGGGCGTGAACCACGGCCTGTATGACCCGGCGAAGCACCGCATCGTGACGGCGGCGAGCTGCACCACCAACTGCCTGGCGCCGGTGGTGAAGGTGGTGCACGAGGCCCTGGGCATCCGCCATGGGCAGATCACCACCATCCACGACCCCACCAACACCAACCTCGTGGTGGACGCGCCCCACAAGGACCTGCGCCGCGCCCGCAGCGCGATGCTGAGCCTGGCGCCCACCACCACGGGCAGCGCCACGGCGATCGCGCTGATCTACCCCGAACTGAAAGGCAAGCTCAATGGCCATGCGGTGCGCGCCCCGGTGCTCAACGCCTCGCTCACCGACTGCGTGTTCGAGCTGCAGCGCGCCACCACCCCTGAGGAAGTGAATGCGCTGTTCAAGGCCGCGGCGGCCGGCCCGCTGGCGGGCATCCTGGGCTATGAGGAGCGCCCGCTGGTGAGCGCCGACTATGCCCGCGACACGCGCAGCAGCATCGTGGATGCACCCAGCACCATGGTGACCGACGGCACGCTGCTGAAGGTCTATGCCTGGTACGACAACGAGATGGGCTATGCCTGCCGCATGGTGGACCTGGCCTGCCACCTGCACGAGCAGGGGCTGTGAGGCGCACCCGATGAATGCCGGTACTCGCAACTACGCCCTGGTCACTGCATCGTACTGGGGCTTCACGCTCACCGACGGCGCCTTGCGCATGCTGGTGCTGCTGCACTTCTATCAGCTGGGCTACTCGCCCTTCACGCTGGCTTTCCTCTTCCTGCTGTATGAAGCGGCCGGTGTGGTGGCCAACCTCATCGGCGGCTGGCTGGCCACACGATTCGGCATTGCGCGCATGCTGGCCGTGGGCCTGGCCACGCAGATCACGGGCTTCCTGCTGCTCTCGGCGCTGTCGCCCACCTGGACGGCCGCGGCCAGCGTGGCCTGGGTGGTGATGGCGCAGGGCATCTGCGGTGTGGCCAAGGACCTGACGAAGACGGCGAGCAAATCGGCCATCAAGCTCACGGCGGGCGAGGCCTCGGGCCAGCTCTTCAAGTGGGTGGCCTTCTTCACCGGCAGCAAGAACGCGATGAAGGGCGTGGGCTTCTTCCTGGGCGGTGTGCTGCTGCAGTCGCTGGGTTTCCAGCACTCGCTGTGGCTGATGGCGGCGCTGCTGGCGGTGGTGTTCGTGGGCGTGGTGGCGTTCGTGCCGCCGCTGATGGGCAAGAGCAAAGCCTCGAAGTCGGCGCGCGAGCTGTTTGCCAAGAACCGTGGCATCAACCTGCTGGCCGCGGCACGCGTGGCCTTGTTCGGCGCGCGCGATGTGTGGTTCGTGGTGGGGGTGCCGGTGTTCCTGTATGCCTCGGGCTGGAACTTCACGATGGTGGGCAGCTTCCTCGCGGCCTGGACCATTGGCTACGGCGCCGTGCAGGCCCTGGCCCCGCAGATCGTGCGGCGCAGCGACGACGGCCTGAGCCACGAGGTGCCGGCGGCGCGCTGGTGGTCGGCCGCGCTGGCGGCCGTGCCGCTGGTGCTGGCCGCGCTCGTGGCGGCCGAGGTGCCGCAGCTCGAATGGGTGGTGGTGGGCGGCCTCGCGGTGTTCGGCTTTGCGTTTGCCATCAACTCCTCGGTGCACTCCTACCTGGTGCTGGCCTATGCCGGCAGCGAAAAGGCCGCCGAGGACGTGGGCTTCTACTACGCGGCCAATGCGCTGGGCCGCTTCTTCGGCACGCTGATGTCGGGCCTGCTTTACCAGTGGGGCGGGCTGTCGTGGTCGCTGGCGGGCTCGGCTGCGATGCTGCTGGCCTGCTGGGCCGTGACCCTCGCGCTGCCCACGTCCACCCACCAGACGGCGCCGGCGCACTGAAGGGAGCATCCCCATGGTCACCATTGCTGCCCCCCGCATCGACACTGTGGACGAGACCGCCGCATTGCTGGCCATGGCCGCCCTGGCCCAGGGCGCGCGGCTGCGCATCTTCCGCACCCTGGTGGGCGCCGGCCCTGCGGGCATGACCCCGGGCGACCTCGCGGCCACGCTGGGCGTGACGGCCTCGACGCTGTCCTTCCACCTGAAGGAGCTCATGCACGCCGGCCTCGTGAGCCAGGAGCGTGACGGGCGCCACCTCATCTACCGCCCCGAGATCGCACGCATGAACGGGCTGCTCGCCTACCTCACCCAGCATTGCTGCCAGGGCGAGGACTGCGGGCTCACCCCCGTGGCGGCGCCCCAGGGCCGCGGCTGCACCACCTGTTGACGTCCACAAGCAAAGGTCCAACATGAACACGTCCGGCAAGGTCTACAACGTCCTCTTCATCTGCACTCACAACTCGGCGCGCTCGATCATGGCCGAAGGCCTGCTGAACAGCCTGGCGCGCGGAAGCTTCCGCGCGCACTCGGCCGGCAGCCATCCGGCGGGCTTCGTCCAGCCTCTGGCGCTGCAGACGCTGGCGAAGCTGCAGGTGCCCACCGACGGGTTCCGCAGCAAGGACTGGTCGGAGTTCGCCCAGCCCGGTGCACCGGTGATGGACTTCGTGTTCACCGTATGCGACCAGGCCGCCGGCGAGGTGTGCCCCGTGTGGCCCGGCCAGCCCATGACCGCGCACTGGGGCGTGCCCGATCCTTCGCGGGTGCAGGGCACTGAGGAGCAGAAGGCCCGCGCCTACTGGGACACCGCCACCATCCTGAAGCGCCGCATCGAGCTGATGCTGGCCCTGCCGCTGGCCTCGCTCGACCGGCTCGCCATCCAGCGCGAGATCACCGACATCGGCCAGCGCTGAACGCCGCCATGGGTCTGTTCGAACGCTACCTCACCGTGTGGGTGGGGCTGGGCATCCTGGCCGGCGTGGGGCTGGGGCTGGTCGTGCCCGGCGCCTTCCGGGCAATTGCCGCGCTGGAGTTCGCGCATGTGAATCTGGTGGTGGCCGTCTTCATCTGGGTGATGATCTATCCGATGATGATCCAGATCGACTGGTCGGCCGTGCGTCAGGTGGGCCAGCGGCCGGGGGGGCTGGCCCTCACGCTGGTGGTGAACTGGCTCATCAAGCCCTTCACGATGGCGGCGCTGGGTGTGTTGTTCTTCGAGCATCTCTTTGCCCCCTGGGTTGATCCGCAATCGGCCAGCGAGTACATCGCCGGGATGATCCTGCTGGGCGTGGCGCCGTGCACGGCCATGGTCTTCGTCTGGAGCCAGCTCGTGAAGGGCGATGCCGCCTACACGCTGGTGCAGGTGTCGGTGAACGACCTGATCATGGTGGTGGCCTTTGCCCCCATCGCCGCCTTGCTGCTGGGCGTGACCGATCTCACCGTGCCCTGGGAAACGCTGGTGCTGTCCACCGTGCTGTACGTGGTGCTGCCGCTGCTGGCCGGCCTGGCCACACGCCGCGTGCTGCAGCGCCGCTCGCCCCACGCAGTGGGCGACTTCGTGGCCTGGCTCAAGCCCGCGTCGGTGGCGGGGCTGGTGGCCACGGTGGTGCTGCTGTTCGGCTTCCAGGCCGACACGCTGGTGTCCCAGCCGCTGGTGATCGCGATGATCGCGGTGCCGCTGGTGCTGCAGACCTACGGCATCTTTGCGCTGGCCTGGGCCGGCGCCCGCCTCATGCGTCTGCCGCACGCGATCGCCGGACCGGCCTGCCTGATCGGCACCAGCAACTTCTTCGAGCTGGCGGTGGCCGTGGCCGTGTCGCTCTTCGGGCTGAACTCCGGTGCCGCCCTGGCCACGGTGGTGGGGGTGCTGGTCGAGGTGCCGGTGATGCTCTCGCTGGTGTGGGTGGTCAACCGCAGCCGCCCCCTGGAGCCGGCGCTGGCGGATTGACCGGGTGACACAAATCCTGGCGGGCCGTGTCGATCGCCGCCGGCTTGCTTCGTCGTGGGAAGGGCAGCTTGAATCCCAACCCACTCAAGGAGAGCGACGATGCGAGTCATGGTGATGGTCAAGGCCACGGCCGAAACCGAGGCCGGTGTGATGCCCAGCGAGGAAATGTTTGCCGAGATGGGCCGTTTCAACGACGAGCTGGTGAAGGCCGGGGTGATGCTGGCGGGCGAAGGCCTGCACCCCACTTCCCGGGGGGCGAGGGTGCGCTTCTCGGGGACCGAGCGAACCGTGGTGGATGGGCCGTTTGCTGAAACCAAGGAGCTGGTCGCGGGGTTCTGGATCTGGCAGGTGAAGTCGTTCGACGAGGCGGTCGCGTGGGCCAAGCGCTGTCCCAACCCCACGGGCGTCCAGGGCGTGCTGGAGCTGCGTCCCATTTACGAGGCCGAAGACTTCGGTGACGCCCTCACGCCGGAACTGCGGGCACAGGAAGACCGCCAGCGCGCCGAGATGGAGCGCCAGGCCGCGGCGCGCGCCGCGGCCGCAGGCCAGTAACGACGCCGGTGGCCGGCCCGTTGCGGCGGAGGCCGCGCCGGCGTCGCTGGCGAGTCGCGGGGTTCGGCGGACAATGAAGGGATGACGCCTTCGACTCAGCCGCCTGCTTCCGTGCCCTTCCTCGAGGCCTTGCGCTTCTGGCTCAAGCTCGGCTTCATCAGCTTCGGCGGGCCGGCCGGCCAGATCGCCATCATGCACAGCGAGCTGGTCGAGCGGCGCCGCTGGATCAGCGAGAAGCGCTTCCTGCACGCGCTGAACTACTGCATGCTGCTGCCCGGCCCCGAGGCGCAGCAGCTGGCCACCTACATCGGCTGGCTGATGCACCGCACCTGGGGTGGCATCGTCGCGGGGGCGCTGTTTGTGCTGCCCTCACTCGTCATCCTCATCGCGCTGAGCTGGGTGTACCTGCGCTTCGGCGACGTGCCCGTGGTGGCCGGCCTGTTCTACGGCATCAAGCCGGCGGTGACAGCCATCGTGCTGCACGCGGCCCATCGCATCGGTACCCGGGCGCTGAAGAACGGCTGGATGTGGGGCATCGCGGCGGCGGCCTTCGTGGCCATCTTCGCCGGGGGCGTGCCCTTCCCGGCCATCGTGATGGCCGCCGCCCTGGTGGGCTGGTTCGGCGCGCGTCAATGGCCGGCCGCGTTTGCCCTGGGAGGCGGGCATGGCGAAGCGAAGCAGGGCGACGGGCCGGCGGTGATCGACGACCACACACCCACACCGCCGCACGCCCGCTTCTCGCGGGCTCATCTGCTCAAGGTGCTGGTCGCCGGGCTGGGGCTGTGGGGGGGCGTGATGGCTGTGCTCGTGGCCGCGCAGGGCTGGGACAGCACGCTGGCGCAGATGGGCTGGTTCTTCACCAAGGCGGCGCTGCTGACCTTCGGGGGCGCCTATGCCGTGCTGCCCTACGTGTACCAGGGCGCGGTGGAGCACCACCAATGGCTGAGCGGACCGCAGATGATCGACGGCCTGGCGCTGGGCGAAAGCACGCCGGGCCCGCTCATCATGGTGGTGGCCTTCGTCGGCTTCGTGGGCGGCTGGCTGCACCAGGCGCTGGGGCCCGAGGCGCTCTTCCTGGGCGCGGCGCTGGCCGCCACGGTGGTGACCTTCTTCACCTTCCTGCCGTCCTTCCTGTTCATCCTCGCGGGTGGGCCGGTGGTGGAGGCCACGCACGGCAGGCTGGGCTTCACCGCGCCGCTGTCGGCCATCACGGCGGCGGTGGTGGGCGTGATCCTCAACCTCGCGCTTTTCTTCGCCTACCACGTGCTGTGGCCGCAGGGCTTCAGCGGGCGTTTCGATGCGGTCTCGGCCCTGATCGCCGCCGGCGCGGCCGTGGCCCTGTTCCGCTTCAAGGTGGGCGTGATCCCGCTGCTGGGCGGCTGCGCCCTGATCGGCTTGGTGGCCACGCTGGCGTGACCGCACCGCACGGCCTGCGCTTCAGGTGACCAGCGTCGGCAGGCCGCGGTCCTCCATCACCGGCTCCTGGAACTCCTCGGCCATCGCAAAGGCCAGCACCAGGGCCGAGCCGGCCAGCACCAGGGTCAGGCCGTAGCGCAGCCATCGGCTGATGCGAGGGGTGAGCGGGGCGTGGTGCGTGCGTTCGGCCCACCAGTCGCGCGCGGCCAGCATGGCAAAGCCGGCCAGGGCAAACAACGAGAGTGAGAGCGACCACAGCGACCAGCCTGCAAAGAGGGTGCCGGCCGCGGGCGGGGCCTTGGCGGGCAGGAAGAGGACATCCTGCGCCAGCAGGTAGCCTCCCGCACTGCCCAGGGCGAGCGCCAGCACGACGTTGATGACGATCCGGCCGAACATGCCGCCTTGTCTCCTGGGCGATCGATGGGGGCGTGGTGGCCCGATCGTGCACCAGAAGTCTAAAGTGTGCAATATGTCACGAACCGGGGCGGGCGTGGCGCCCAGGGGTCGCCGCCCCGGCGGGGTGTTCAGCGAGCGAGCTCCTGCGCAAACTCCACCAGCGCCCAGCTGCGCAGCGGAGATCGCAGGTCGAGCTTGGCTCGCAAGGTTTCTCGGCCGGCCTGGCACAGTTCCTGGGCATTGGCGGCACCGATGTTGCCGAAGGCGCGGTAGGCGGTGTCGGGGTCGGGCATGCGCTGCCAGCGCGCCTCGGTGGCGCCGGCCAGGGCCTTCTCCAGCAACTGGGCCTGGGTGTCGGTGAGTTGCCGCGGCGCCGGCTGGCCGCGCACCTGGGCCAGCACCGCACGGCGTTGCACGGCGAAATGGGCTTCCATCTGCTCGGGCGGCAGGGTGCCCAGCCAGGCGCGCTCGATCATCTGCACCTGTTCGGCGCTGAGGTCGCTCACGATGAGGCGCTTGCAGATGGAGGGCGGGACCCAGCCCATGAGTTCGATGCTGGCACGCAGCAGCCGCTCGATGTCCGCATCGTCCAGGCGCGCGATGCCCCCGGTGATCAGGGCCAGGCCCGCTTCGGCGAAGTAGCGGGCGCGTTCTTCCTCGCTGAACCGCGCGAGCGCGCTGTCCTCGATCATGCCGGCCAGCCGGACGGTGACTTCCGGGTTTCCCAGCGTGGCGCGATAGTGCCGGCGGATGACCGAGCGCTGCTCGGCCGACGCACGCGGAAACGAGACCTGGGCCATGCGCTCGAGGAAGGCCTCGTCCTGGTAGATGCGCAACAGCTCGGCGGCCATGGGCGGCACGGCGGTCTGGGCCGAACTGCCCAGGCTGGTGAGCGCGAGACCCAGGGCCGTCAGCAAGGCGCGCGAGCAACGCGCAAGGCGGTTGGAACGGGGCAGCATCGAGACACTCCGCAAGCCGGTGGACCAGGACGGTGCCATGGTAGTGCGCCGCCGCCGGGCCTGGCGAGCCCCCGGGTGGAGGGGCATACCTGTGCGTGTGCAATAGCGCACGCGGCCTGTTTCACCGGCGTTGTTCCAGGACCGCGGGCGGGTTGCTCGCGGGTGCGGCGGGCGCGACCATCAGGTCGCGCAGCGAGGCCAGGGCCAGGGCCAGGAAGGCCGCGGCGCACAGCCGATAGGTGATGCGCGCCCAGCCCGGGCCGGCACGACGGAAGAGCCGGTCCACGATGGCTGCGCACACGAAGCACCACAGCACCGACGAGGCCATGAAGCCGGAAAGGAAGAGGCCGTAGTCGGCCGCGGTGGGCTGCTGCACGCCCACCGCGCCGAGTGCACTGCCCAGGGCGGCCCAGAAGGCGATGTTGTGGGGGTTGGTGAGCGACAGCGTCACGCCCGAGCGCAGTGCGCGCGACGCATCGGTGCGCGACGAACCACCGGTGTCCAGATGAAACTCGTGGCTGGCCGAGCGCCAGGCATCCCAGGACAGCCAGGCCAGGTAGGCCACGCCGGCCAGGCCCACGGGCCAGCGCAAGGCCTCCACCTGCAGCAGCACGCCCACGCCGGCCAGGCCGAGCACGGCCCAGGTGGCATCGCCCACCAGCGAGCCCACCTGCACCGCAAAGGCCGGGCGGAAGCCCCCGCGCACGCCCTGGCGCACGGTTTCGGCAAAGACGGCGCCGGGCGCGGCGTTGAAGACGAGGCCCAGCACGAAGGCGGCGGCAAAGAGCGTGAACATGGGGTGATGTTAGCGGTTGGCTTCGGCGATCCACTGCGCGGCGCGCTCGGCGATCATCAGCGTGGGTGAGTTGGTGTTGCCGCTGGTGATGGTGGGCATCACGCTCGCATCCACCACGCGCAGGCCGGCCACGCCACGCACGCGCAACCGGGCATCGACCACGGCGCCGGGGTCGTTGGCTGCGCCCATGCGGCAGGTGCCCACCGGGTGGAAGATGGTGGTGGCGATGTCGCCGGCCAGGCGGGCGAGGTCCTCGTCGCTCTGGAACTGCACGCCGGGCTTGACCTCCTGGGGCCGGTACTTCGCCAGCGCCGGCTGGGCCACGATGCGCCGCGTCAGGCGCAGCGAATCGGCCGCCACCTGGCGGTCTTCGGGGGTGGACAGGTAGTGGGGGGCGATGCGCGGGGCGTCGCGGAAGTCCTGGGAGCGGATGCGCACGTGCCCGCGGCTGGTGGGGTTGAGGTTGCACACGCTGGCCGTGAAGGCATCGAAACGGTGCAGCGGCTCGCCGAAGGCATCGAGCGAGAGTGGTTGCACGTGGTACTCGACGTTGGGCCATGCATGCGCGGGCGATGAGCGTGTGAAGGCACCCAGCTGCGAGGGCGCCATGCTCATCGGCCCGCTGCGCTTGAAGGCGTATTCCAGCCCGATGCGCAGCTTGCCCCAGGGGGAACGGGCCAGCGTGTTCAGCGTGGGCACGCCCTGCACCGAGAACACCGCACGGATCTGCAGGTGGTCCTGCAGGTTCTCGCCCACGCCGGGTAGCTCGTGGCGCAGCTCGATGCCGTGCTCACGCAGCAGCGTGCCGGGCCCGATGCCCGAGAGCTGCAGCAACTGCGGAGTGCCGATGGCCCCGGCGGTGAGCAGCACCTCGCGCGTGGCCTGCACCTGTTCGACGCCGGTGCGGGTGTGCACCTCCACGCCCTGGGCGCGCAGGGCGCCGTCGGCGCCGCGCTGCAGCAGCAGCCGGCTCACCTGGGCGTGCGTCCACACGGTGAGGTTGGAGCGGTCGATGGCCGGGCGCAGGAAGGCCTTGTTGGTGTTCCAGCGCCAGCCGCTGCGCTGGTTCACCTCGAAGTAGCCCACCCCCTCGTTGGTGCCGCGGTTGAAGTCGTCGGTGGCCGGGATGCCGGCCTGCTGCGCAGCCTGCGCGAAGGCGTCGAGCACCTCCCAGCGCAGGCGCTGCTTTTCCACGCGCCATTCGCCGCCGTGACCGTGCAGTTGCCGGAACCCGGGGTTGCCAGGGTCGGGGTCGTCCAGCCGCCAGTGGTCTTCGTGCAGCTTGAAGAAGGGCAGGCAGACGTCCCAGCGCCAGGCCTCGTCACGCGTGAGGCGGGCCCATTCGTCGTAGTCGCGCGACTGACCGCGCATGTAGATCATGCCGTTGATGCTGGAGCAGCCGCCCAGCACCTTGCCGCGCGGGTAGCGCAGGCGGCGACCGTTCAGCCCGGCATCGGGCTCGGTCTGGTAGAGCCAGTCGGTGCGCGGGTTGCCGATGCAGTACAGGTAGCCCACCGGGATGTGGATCCAGTGGTAGTTGTCCCGGCCTCCGGCCTCGATGAGCAGCACGCGCTTGGACGCGTCAGCACTCAGCCGGTTGGCCAGCAGGCAGCCGGCCGTGCCGGCGCCGACGATGACGTAGTCGAACTGCAGACCGTTCGTCGTTTGCGACATGTTCTCCGCCCTCCACCTCAGTGCGCCAGTCTAGTGCCGCGGCCGCGCCATGGGGGGTGGGGGATCGGGTGGATTCCTGACCTCATTGTTCACAGAAACGAACAATCCAGACATTCTTGCTGAAACGCTGCGGCGCGAGACAATGCGCCCTGCCATGTCCATGACCCAAGACCTTCGCTTCCTCTGGCGCCCCATCGTGTCGATGGCGGCCGTGATCGTGCTCTCCAACGTGCTGGTCCAGTTCGTCATCAACGACTGGCTCACCTGGGGTGCCTTCACCTATCCGCTGATCTTCCTCGTCACCGACCTGACCAACCGGGCCGTGGGCCCGGTGGCTGCGCGCAAGGTGGTGGCGGTGGGGTTTGTCGTGGCGGTGGCGGTGTCGCTGTGGCTGGCGCCCTGGCGCATCGCGGTGGCCTCGGGGGCGGCCTTCCTTGCGGCGCAGGCGCTGGACATCGCGGTCTTCAACCGCCTGCGCCAGGCGAGCTGGTGGAAGGCGCCGCTGATCGGCTCGGTGCTCGCTTCGGTCCTCGACACGGCCATCTTCTTCTACATCGCCTTTGCCGGCAGCGAGTTCGACTGGGTCACGCTGGGCGCGGGGGACCTTGCCGTGAAGTGGCTGATGGCCGTGGTGCTGCTGGCGCCCTACCGCGCCATGCTGCCGCACCTGCAGGCCTGGGTGCCGGCGGCACGCTGACGCTCAGACGGCGCCCAGGGTGCGCCGGGCCTGCTCGAAGGCCTCGTGGGTGCTCAGGTGGATCTGCCCTTCGAGCGCCTGGCCCAGCGGCGTGCCGCGCAGGCGGTCCATCACCGGGCCCTTGACCTCCGAGAGCGACAACGCGATGCCGCGGCGCGCCAGGCTGCGCTGCAGCTCGGTGAGCACCCCCAGGGCGGTGGTGTCGATCAGGTTCACGGCCGGGCACACCAGCAGCACCTGGCGGATGCCGGGGTCGGCAGCCAGCCGTGCCTCGATGCGATCCTCGATCACGTTGGCATTGCCAAAGTACAGGCTTTCGTCCACGCGCAGGGCCAGCAGCCCCGGCACCGTCTCGACCCGGTGGCGCTCGACGTTGCGGAAATGCTCGGTGCCCGGCACGCGGCCCACCACGGCGATGTGGGGGTGGCTGCTGCGCCACACCAGCACGCCCAGCGAGCAGGCCACGCCGATGGCGATGCCGGCTTCCACGCCCAGCGCGATCACCCCGGCGGCGGTGGCCAGCAGCGACAGGGCGTCGCCGCGGTCGTAGCGCCAGGCCTCCTTCAGCGTGTGGGTGTCGATGAGCGAGGTGACCGCCACGACGATGGTGGCGGCCAGCACGGCGTGCGGCAGGTGGTGGAAAAGGCCGGTGAAGGACGCCACCACGAGCGCCATCAGCGCCGCGGAGATCACGCCGGCCAGCGGCGTGCGGGCGCCGGCCGCGAAGTTCACCACCGAGCGCGCAAAGCCGCCGGTGACCGGGTAGCCGCCCGACACCGCACTGGCCAGGTTGGCTGCGCCCAGGCCGACCAGCTCGCGGTTGGGACGGATGCGCTCCTGCCGCTTGAGCGCCAGCGACTGCGCCACCGACACGCTTTCGACAAAACCCACCAGCGAAATCAGCAGCGCCGGCAGCAGCAGCGGGCCCAGGGTCTCCAGGCTGGGCAGCGGCACCGTCAGCGAGGGCAGGCCCTGGGGCACGGCGCCCACGATGCGCACCCCCGCACGCTCGGCCAGGCCCAGGCCGGCCACCAGGGCCGTGGTGACCAGCACGGCTGCCATCGGGGCGAGCTTGGTGAGCAGCTCCGAGGTGCCCGGCGCCAGCCCCAGGCGGGCGAGGCCCCGGGCCAGGAAGCGCCGCGAGAGCCACAGAAAGAGCACGCTGCCTCCCCCCAGGGCGAGGGTGACGGGCTGGGTCTGCGGCAAGGCGTGCACCAGCGCGGCGAGCGTCTCCCACACGCCATGGGCCTGGATCTTCACGCCCAGCAGGTGTGGCAGCTGCCCCACGGCGATCACCACGGCCGAGCCGGTGATGAAACCGCTGATGACCGGGTGGCTGAGGAAGTGTGCGAGGAAGCCCAGGCGCAGTGCACCGAAGGCCAGCAGCATCACCCCGGACAGCAGCGCCAGCTGCATGGCCAGCGCCACGTACTCCGGCGAGCCCGGGGTCGCCAGCGGCTGCAGGGCGCTGGCCGTCATCAGCGAGGCCACCGCCACGGGCCCGACGGCCAGGGTCATGCTGGAGCCCAGCAGCGCATAGGCCACCAGCGGCAGCAGGCTGGCGTACAGCCCCACCTGCGGCGGCAGGCCCGCGAGCAGCGCATAGGCCAGGCTCTGCGGGATCAGCATCACGGTGACGATGAGGCCGGCTGTGAGATCACCCGCGAACCATTCGCGGCGGTAGTCTCTCAGCCAGGCGGGCAGGGCGTTCATGGCGGAGCGTGGATCAGGCGGCCGAGGCGCGTTTCTCGCGCATCAGTTCGCCGGCTTCGTAGATCGCCATGCCCACCAGCATCGCCACGACGAAGACGAGGGCCTTCGGTTGCAGCGCTCCCAGGGACACCAGCGCCGGGCCCGGGCAGAAGCCCGCCAGGCCCCAGCCCACGCCGAAGGTGAGGCTGCCCAGCACGAGGCGACGATCGATGTCGCGCCGCTGCGGCAGATGCATGGCGCCGCCCAGGAAGCTGGTGGTGCGGCGCTTGGCCACCGTGAAGGCCCCCAGGCCCACCAGGATGGCCCCGCCCATCACGAAGGCGAGCGAGGGGTCCCAGGCGCCGAACAGGTCGAGAAAGCCCAGCACCTTGCCCGGGTCGGTCATGCCCGAGACGATGAGGCCCAATCCGAAGAGCAGGCCCACGGCGAATTCAGTCAGGCGTTGCATGGTGAAGATCCTTTCCAAGCCATCAGGCGAAGAGGTGGCGAACCACGAACACCGTGGCAAAGCCCGTGCCCATGAAGGCAAGCGTGGCCACCAGGGAGCGCGGCGACAGGCGCGACAGGCCGCACACGCCGTGCCCGCTGGTGCAGCCGGCGCCGTAGCGGGTGCCCAGGCCCACGAGCAGGCCGGCGATCACCAGCACGCCCCAACCGGCGTCGATGCGCACCTCGGGCAGGGTGCCGGCCAGCGCATAGACCGCCGGGGCCGCCAGCAGCCCCAGCAGGAAGGCCAGCCGCCAGCCCGTGTCGCCCGTGCGGGGCCGCATGAGCCCCGCCACGATGCCGCTGATGCCCAGCACGCGGCCATTGAGCAGGATGAACAGGGCCGAGGCCAGGCCCAGCAGCACGCCGCCGGCCAGCGACATCCAGGGGGTGAAATGGGTCCAGTCGATGGTGATCATGATTGACTCACTTGCAGAATTGGTCGTACAGCACCCCCATCACGGCCAGGGCCTGGGGGCTGTCGATGCGGTAGTGGATGTGCTTGCCCTCGCGGCGCGTGGCCACCAGGCCTTCGTCGCGCAGCACGCCAAGTTGCTGCGACAGCGTGGGCTGGGCGATGTCGCACAGGGTTTCCAGTTCCCCCACGCGCCGCTCGCCCTGTGACAACTCGCACAGCAGCAGCAGCCGGTCGGGGTTGGACAGCACTTTCATCAGGCGGCAGGCCGCATCAGCGGCCGCCCGCACGCGGGCAGGATCGAGAACGGTGTCGGTCTGCACGGGGGCCTCTCTATAGTTTCGATGAAGATAGTATATTGACAAACAGAATATTTGTCAATATAGTGAAGCCATTGGCAACATCCTTCAGGAGTGCGTCCATGAACCCCAATGTGCAAGCCTTCTTCGATCCTGCGACCTGGACGGTCAGCTATGTCGTATACGACCGCCCGGGCGGCCACGCCGCCGTGGTCGACTCCGTGCTGGACTACGACCCCAAATCCGGCCGCACCCGCACCACCTCGGCCGACCGCCTGATCGACTTCGTGCGCGCCCAGAACCTCACGGTGCAATGGATCCTCGAGACCCATGCCCATGCCGACCACCTCTCGGCCGCCCCCTACCTGCGCCGCGAGCTGGGCGGGCGCATCGCCATCGGGGCGGCCATCACCAAGGTGCAGGATGTCTTCAAGCGAGTCTTCCACCTGGAGCCGGAATTCCGCACCGACGGTGCCCAGTTCGACCAGCTGCTCAGCGACGGCGAAACCTTCCGCATCGGTGAGCTGGAGGCGAAGGCGATGTCCGTGCCCGGCCACACGCCGGCGTGCATGGCCTACCAGGTGGGTGACGCCGTCTTCGTGGGCGACACCCTCTTCATGCCCGACGTGGGCACGGCACGCTGCGACTTCCCCGGCGGAGACGCCCATGCGCTGTACCGATCGGTGCGCAAGCTGCTGAGCCTGCCGCCGGCCACACGGCTTTTCATGTGCCACGACTACCCGCCCGACGGACGCAAGCCGGCGTGGGAATCCACCGTGGCCGACCAGCGCGCGCACAACATCCACATCCACGACGGTGTGAGCGAGGAGGCCTTCGTCGAGATGCGCACCAAACGCGACGCCACACTCGAGATGCCCACCCTCATCCTGCCCTCGGTGCAGGTGAACATCCGCGCTGGTGAGATGCCGCCACCCGAGGCGAACGGTGTGTCCTACCTGAAGATCCCCGTCAACGCCTTGTGAGGCAGGCCATGAGCGATTCCCAGGTCACCGTGCACCTGCAACAGCAGCAAGACTACCGCTTCGAGATCGCCTTCGGCGGCACCGTGCCCGCGCTCATCGGCGACGAACCCCCGCCGCTGGGGGGCGGCACCGGGCCGTCGCCGGTGCAGCTCCTGGCCGCCGCCGTGGGCAACTGCCTGAGCGATTCCCTGCTGTTCGCGTTGCGCAAGTACCGCCAGTCTCCCGAGCCACTGAGCGCGCAGGTGACGGCGGAGGTGGGCCGCAACGCCGAAGGCCGGCTGCGTGTGCTCAAGATGGAGGCGGTGCTGCGCCTGGGCGTGCCCGCTGCGCAGCTTCAGCACCTGGACCGCGTGCTGTCGCAGTTCGAGGCCTTCTGCACCGTCACGCAAAGCGTGGGCGCCGGCATCCCCGTCGAGGTCCAGGTCATCGACGCCGAGGGCGCGCGCCTCAAGTAGCCCCGCCCAGCGCCGGAAAGAGCTTGAGCAGGCCGTCGGCCATGATCTCCACGGCCAGCGCGGCCAGGATCAGCCCCATCAGGCGCGTCATGATGTTGATGCCGGTCTGGCCGAGCAGCCTGGCGATGCGCCCGGCGGCCGACAGTGCCAGGAAGGCGGCCGCGCCGATCACCAGGCCGTAGCCCATGAGCACGCCCACCTGCCACCAGTGGGTGGTCTGCTGCGAGTAGATCACCATCGTCGAGATGGTGGCCGGGCCGGTGAGCAGCGGGATGGTCAGCGGCACCACCGCGATGCTCGCGCCCGCATCGGCTTTCGATTCGCCCTCGTCCACATCTTCCTTGCGCGTCTCGGCGGGCTGGGCCTGCAGCATCTGCAGCGCGCTGATCAGCAGCAGCATGCCGCCGCCCACCTGGAACGACGCGATGGAGATGCCGAAGAACTCGATGATGCGCAATCCGGCCAGCGCACTGATGGCCACCACCAGGCAGGCGGTGAAGGCGCTCACCCGGATGGTGCGGCGGCGCTGCTCGGCGGTGAAGCCCTGCGTGAAGTGGATGAAGAAGGGCACCACGCCGATCGGGTTGACGATGGCGAGCAGGGCGATCAGGGGCTTGAGCAGGTCCATGTGCGTCAGCGCCCCCCGCCCACATCGAGGATGGCGCCGGTCGTGTAGCTGGCGGCGTCCGACAGCAGCCAGACGATGGCCTCGGCCACCTCCTCGGGCCGCCCGGGGCGCTGCATGGGGATCAGCGGGGCCAACCGCCAGGCCCGGTCGGGCTGGCCGCCGCTGGCGTGGATGCCGGTGTCGGTGATGCCCGGGCGTACCCCGTTCACCCGCACGCCTTCGGCGGCCACCTCCTTGGACAGGCCGAGGGTCAGCGTGTCGATGGCCCCCTTGCTGGCGGCATAGTCCACGTACTCGCCCGGGCTGCCCAGGCGGGCGGCCACCGAGGAGACATTGACGATGGCCCCACCGGCGCCGCCGTAGCGTGTGCTCATGCGGCGCACCGCCTGCTGGGCGCACCAGATGCTGCCGTACACATTGGTGGCGAACATGCGCTGCAGCCGCTCGGCATCGACTTCGTCCAGGCGCGCTTTCGCGCCCACGATGCCGGCGTTGTTCACCAGGCCTGTCAGCGGCCCGGCTTCGCGGTCGATGGTCTCGAAAAGCCGCGCGACATCGGCCTGCACGGCCACATCGGCCTGGGCCAGCAGGGCCCGCACACCCAGGGCTGTGGCCTGAGTGGCCACCGCTTGCGCGGCCTGCTCGTCGCGGGCGTAGTGGATGACGACGTCATGGCCTTCCCGGGCGCAGGCCAATGCGGTGGCGGCGCCGATGCCGCGACTGGCGCCGGTGATGAGGGTGAGAGGGCGTGCCATGGCCGCCGATTGTGCCGCGCCTGGCTGGTGCGTGTTGCGCACGAGGGCCTACGGACAAGCCCGTACAGCCCGGCGACCCGGGCGGCGCTACAGTGAACTGAACAAAAACCTTCGATCTGAACGATCGTCCGACAGGAGACACGCCATGAAGCGCCGCAGTTTTCTCGCCGCCTCCACCGCTTCGGTGGGCACCCTGGCCTTTCCCGCCCTGGTGCGCGCGCAAGGATTGGAGAAGCCCCGGATGACCATCGCCGTGGGCGGCAAGAACCTGCTGTACTACCTGCCGCTGACGGTGGCCGAAACCCTGGGCTACTTCAAGGACGAGGGCCTGGATCTGACGATTGCCGACTTCGCCGGCGGCTCGCGCGCTCTGCAGGCCGTGGTGGGCGGCAGCGCCGATGTGGTCTCGGGCGCTTTCGAGCACACCGTCAACATGCAGGCCAAGGGCCAGCGCATGCGTGCCTTCGTGCTGCAGGGGCGCGCGCCGCAGATCGTGCTGGGCGTGAACCCCAAGACCCTGCCCAACTTCAAATCGGTGGCCGACCTCAAGGGCAAGAAGATCGGCGTGACTGCACCGGGCTCGTCCACCAACGTGATGGTCAACTTCGTGCTGGCCAAGGCGGGCCTCAAGCCCAGCGACGTGTCCATCATCGGCGTGGGCGCTGCAAGCGGCGCCGTGGCGGCGATGCGCTCGGGGCAGATCGATGCCATCTCCAATCTCGACCCGGTCATCACGCTGCTGCAGCGCTCGGGCGACCTGAAGATCGTCACCGACACCCGCATCGTGAAGGAAGCCGACCAGGTCTTCGGCGGCCCCATGCCGGCCGGCTGCCTGTATGCCCCGCAGGCTTTCCTCGACAAGAACCCCAACACGGCCCAGGCGCTCACCAACGCCATCGTGCGTGCCAACAGGTGGATCCAGCAGGCCGGCCCGTCGGACATCGTCAAGGCCGTCCCGGAAAGCTATCTGCTGGGCGACCGCGCGGTCTACATCGACGCCTTCCTGGCCGCCAAGGGCGCGCTCTCGCCCGACGGCAGCATCCCCGATGCCGGCGCCGATACGGCGCTGCGGGCCCTGCGCAGCATCGACGAGTCGCTCAACAATGTGCAGTTCGACCTCAAGGCCGTCTACACCAACGACTTCGTGAAGAAAGCCAACGCGAAGTACCCGAAGGCATGACGGCGCCGGCACTTTCCTTGCAGGACATCACCTGCACCTTCGTCAGCCGCGAGGACAAGACGCAGCGCTACACGGCGGTGCGTGATGTCACGCTGACCATCGCACCCGGCGAGTTCGTCTCGGTGGTGGGCCCCACGGGCTGCGGCAAGAGCACGCTCTTGAACGTGGGGGCGGGCCTGCTGGCGCCCAGCAGCGGGCGGGTCGAGGTCTTCGGCCAGCCGCTTGCTGGCATCAACACGCGCGCCGGCTACATGTTCCAGGCCGACTCGCTGATGCCCTGGCGCACGGCGGTCGAAAACGTGATGGCCGGGCTCGAGTTTCGCGGCGTGCCGGATGCGCGCGAGCAGGCCGAGCACTGGCTCAAGCGCGTAGGCCTGGGCGGCTTCGGCGACCGCTACCCGCATCAG
Organism: Caldimonas caldifontis; assembly: GCF_002930615.1. Classification (GTDB taxonomy): domain Bacteria; phylum Pseudomonadota; class Gammaproteobacteria; order Burkholderiales; family Burkholderiaceae_C; genus Caldimonas; species Caldimonas caldifontis. The sequence continues at coordinate 332,855 of NZ_PSNX01000003.1, forward strand.
CTCTCGGGCGGCATGCGCAAGCGCACCAGCCTGGCCCAGACGCTGGTGCTCGACCCCGACATCATCCTGATGGATGAACCCTTCTCGGCCCTGGACATCCAGACCCGCCAGCTGATGGAAAACGAGGTGCTGCAGCTCTGGGCCGAGAAGAAAAAAGCGGTGCTCTTCATCACCCACGACCTGGACGAAGCCATCGCGATGAGCGACCGCGTGGTGGTGCTCAGTGCCGGCCCTGGCTCGCACCCCATCGGCGAATTCACCATCGACCTCGAGCGCCCGCGTGACGTGGCCGAAGTGCGTGTGACCCCGCGCTTCATCGAGCTGCACCAGGCCATCTGGGACGTGCTGCGCGAAGAGGTCCTCAAGGGCTACCGGCAGCAACTGGCGGCTTGAACGATATGTGGAATCTCATCAAACCCAGCCCCCGCAACCTGCGCGTGTGGCAGGTGGGCGTGCTCGTGGTGGTGTTCGGCTTCTGGCACGTGATGACCAAGCCGGGCCTGCTGCCCAACTTCATCTTCGAGAACGACCAGCAGGCCGCCTTCTTCTTCGGCGAGCCGCTGAAGATCTTCGGCCGCATCTGGAACTGGTTCTTCGTGGCGGCCGACATCTACCAGCACCTGTGGATCACGCTGGTCGAAACCCTGCTGGCCTTCGGCATCGGCACGGTCTTCGGTCTGGCCATGGGTTTGTGGCTGGCGCTCAGCCCCATGGCCGCGGCCATTCTCGACCCCTACATCAAGGCCGCCAACTCGATGCCGCGCGTGATCCTCGCGCCCATCTTCGCCGTGTGGTTCGGCCTGGGCATCGCCTCCAAGGTCGCGCTGGGCGTGACGCTGGTCTTCTTCATCGTGTTCTTCAACGTCTACCAGGGTGTGAAGGAGGTCAGCCCGGTGGTGCTGGCCAATGCCCGCATGCTGGGCGCCAGTCAGAAGCAGCTGCTGCGCCATGTCTACCTGCCCAGCGCGATGAGCTGGGTCTTCAGCTCGCTGCACACCTCGGTGGGCCTGGCCTTCGTGGGCGCGGTGGTGGGCGAATACCTCGGCTCGGCCCGGGGGGTGGGCTATCTCATCCTGCAGGCCGAGGGCAGCTTCGACATCAACACCGTGATGGCCGGCATCCTGGTGCTCACCGCCTTTGCGCTGGTGCTCGACGCCCTGGTGGGCGTGATCGAGAAGAAGCTGATGAAGTGGCAGCCGAAATCCGGCGAAACTGAAAAACTGTAGAGCGCCTTGGGTTGCTCACCATCGAGCGGCACCCCGCGGAGCCGGCGTGGCCGGTCCGCGGGTGCCGCCGCTGTGCTTACTTCGAGACGAGCTCGCGCAAGGTCACCTGCTTGACCTTGCCGCCCTCGACGGTGGCCACGTAGGTGTTGGCGATGGTGCCGCCCTTCTCGTCGATGCCCTCGATGTCGTGCACGTTGTACTTGGCCGGCAGCGAGCGGTAGGCCTCGTTCATCTTGGCGCGGATGGCGTGGGCATCAGTCGTGGTGCCGGCCAGACGCATGGCCTGGGCAGTGGCATGGACCGCGATGTAGTTCAGCGACACTTCCGAGCTGGGATCGCGCCCCGGGTTGGCCTTGCGGAAGCGCTCCACGAAGTCCTTGGCGTGCGTGCGAGTGTCATCCACCAGCGGCAGCACACCGATCGAGCCTTCCAGCGGGCCGTAGCCGCCCGTGACCTTGGCGATCTCGTCCATCTTGGCCTGGTCGATGATGACGAAGCCACCCTTGAAGCCCAGCTCCCGTGCCTGCTTGACCACCAGGCCCGTGGGCTCGGAGGCGCCGCCGATGAACATCACGTCGGGCTTGGCGGCCAGCACGCGGCTCACGCCGCTGTAGAAGTCGGTCGAGCGGTTATACGACATCGGGTTCTCGGCCACCACCTTGCCACCGGCGGCTTCCCAGGCCGGCTTGAAGGCCGCCGTCCAGGCCTTGGCGTAGTCGTGGTCGGCATTGGCGATGGCCAGGTTCTTGCCGTACTTGCCCATCGCATAGCGGGTGAAGGGCTCGACGTAGCCGGTGAACTCCGGGGGGATGCGGATGGTGAGCTTGTTGCCGCGCGCGGTGATGGTGGGCACGCTGGTGTACGACAGCAGCAGCACGCCCAGGCGCTCATTGGTGGTCTGCACCGCGAAGCTGCCGCCCGAGTGCGGGATCAGCACGGCCGGCGTCTTGTGCTCCTGCACCAGGCGCTGGGTGTTGATGGCGCTTTCGGCGGGGTTGTACTTGTCGTCCAGGGCGACGAGCTCCAGCCGGACCTTCTTGCCGCCCACTTCGAGGCCGTCGGCATTGATCTCGGCCACGGCCATCTCCATGCCGGTGAGCACGTTCTTGCCGTAGAGCGCGGCGCCGCCGCTCAAGGGGCCCGAGTAGCCGATCTTGACGACCTCCTGGGCGAAGGCGTTGCTGCCCAAGCCCGCCAGGGCCATGGCCGCGGCCACGCTGCGCAGCACGAAGCGGCGCGATGAAGATGAATGCAACATGTCTGCTCTCCTGAGTGAAAGCCGGCCTGCACAGGGCCGGCGTGTGGTGGAACCGAAAGAAACTGGGATCAGGCGCCGATGTAGGCCCGGCGCACGGCATCGTTGTTGAGCAGCTCGTCGCGGCTGCCTTCCATCACGATGCGCCCGCCCTCCAGCACATAGGCGCGGTGGGCGATCTGCAGGGCGGCGTAGGCGTTCTGCTCGGCCAGCAGCACGGTGGTGCCGGCGCGGTTGATGCGCTGGATCACCTCCAGCACCTGCTTGACCACCAGTGGGGCGAGGCCGAGCGACGGTTCATCGAGCAGCAGCGCCTTGGGCCGGCCCATCAGCGCGCGACCGATGGCCACCATCTGCTGCTGCCCGCCCGACAGCGAGCCGGCCGCGTCGTCCTTCTTCTCGCGCAGGATGGGGAACATGTCGAAGACCTCATCGAGCAGCTTGGCGTTGCCCTTGCGGTCGCGCCGGTGCACATAGGCCCCCAGCATCAGGTTCTTGAGCACCGACATGCCGGGAAAGAGCTTGCGGCCTTCGGGGCACAGCACGAGACCTTCTTCCACCAGGCGCGAAGGCTTGGCGCCGGCCACGTCCTGGCCGCGCAGGCGGATGCGTCCGCCGGCCGCCTTGAGCAGGCCGCTGGCAGTGAGGAAGATCGAGCTCTTGCCCGCGCCGTTGGCGCCCAGCAGCACCACCAGTTCGCCATCGTTCGCGTGCAGCGACACCTCGTGCAGGGCCTTGAACCCGCCGTAGTGCAGCGACACCTTCTCAAGCTGCAGCATCGGCGGCCTCCTTGGTGTCCTGCACGTCGTGCGCGCCATCGCTGCCGAGGTAGGCCTCGATCACCTGCGGGTTGCTGCGGATCTCGGCCGGGCTGCCCTCGGCGATCTTCTCGCCGTAGTTCAGCACCATGATCTTGTCGGCCAGGTTCATGATCATGTCCATCTTGTGTTCGATCAGGCACACGGTCAGGCCGCTGTCGCGCATCTTGCGGATCAGCGCGGCCAGCCCCACGGTTTCCTCGGGGTTCACGCCGCCGGCGGGTTCGTCCAGCAGCACCACCTTGGGCTCGGTGGCCAGCGCCAGCGCAAAGGCCACGCGCTTGCGCTCCTCCTGCGAGATGTCGCCGGCCATGCGGTGGGCGGCGTGGGACAGTCCCACGAACTCCAGCGCCTCTTCTGCCTTACGGCGGCAGCGCTTTTCCTCCTCGTGCAGGCGCCGTGTGCGCACCAGCACGTCCCACAGGCCCGAGCGCGTGCGCAGGCGGTGGCCCACGATGAGGTTGTCCAGCACCGTGGCACGGTCGAACAGGGCGGTGGTCTGGAAGGTGCGGGCCACGCCCAGGGCGGCCATCTGGTCGGCGCGCAGGCCGGCCACGTCGCGGCCTTCGTAGACGATGCGCCCGCTGCTGGGCGCAAGCGCTCCGCTGATCAGGTTGAAGAAGGTGGTCTTGCCCGCGCCGTTGGGGCCGATGATCGCGTTGATCTTGCCGGCCTCCACGGTGGTGCTCACCTCGCGCACGGCCGCCAGGCCGCCGAAGCGTTTGGTCAGTTGCTGGATCTCAAGCATGGCCGCCCTCCTGCGCAGAAAGTTGTGCAGACCCCTGCGGCGCAGCCCGCGACGCCGCTGCGGCACGGCGTGAGAGGCGCCGCGCGCGCCACTGCAGGACGCTGCCCACCACGCCATAGGGCAAAAAGATCACCAGCATGACGAGCAGCGGGCCGAACACCACGAAGCGGTACTCCTGCAGGAACTGCAGGTACTGCGTGAGCCAGGGCATGGCCAGCGCCCCCAGCAGTGGGCCGAACATCGTCCCGATGCCGCCGATGAGCATGTACATCGTCATGTCGAAGGTGTGCTCGACGCCGGCCACGCTGGGGCCCAGAAAGCGCACGAAACCGGCGTACAGGCCTCCAGCCAGGCCGGCATAGAACACCGACAGCACGAAGGCGATCACCTTGGTGCGCATCAGGTTGATGCCCAGCGCCTCGGCCAGGTCCTCGCTGTTGCGCACGGCCACGAAGCTGCGCCCCATCAGCGAGTTGACGATGCGGTGCATGGCCCACATGCCAACGGCCAGGAAGAACAGCACCAGGTAGTACAGCTCGCGCGGCGATTCGAACTGCAGCGGCCCGATGGGTGAGGGCGAGGGGATGCCGATGATGCCCACGGTGCCGTGGGTGAGGCCCTCCCACTTCTCGATCACGAGGTACATGATGTAGCCCACGCACAGCGTGAAGATCGAGAAGTAGTGGCCCTTCAGCCGCAGCGAGACGATACCGATGAAAAAGCCCAGCACGGCGGCCACCACGCCCGACAGCGCAAACGCCACCCAGAAGGGCACGCCATGGTCCACCGTGAGGATGCCCACCGTGTAGGCGCCCACGGCCATGAAGCCCGCATGCGCAAGGTTGAACTGCCCCGTGTAGCCGGTGATGAGGTTCAGGCCCACGGTGGCCAGCGCAAAGATGTAGGCGGTGGACATCACCGTGAGGTGGTAGTCGTTGCCGGCCACGAAGGGGAAGGCGATGCCGGCGGCCAGCAGCAGGCTCCAGCCGAGCTTGCCGTGCAGAAGGTCGAAGACGCGGTCCATGTCAGCGCACTCCCTTGGTGAACAGGCCCTCGGGGCGCAACGACAGGATCACGACCAGCAGTGCAAAGGCGATGATGTCCTTGTAGTCCGGCGAGATGTAGAAGGCGCCGAAGCTCTCGGCAAAGCCGATGATCAGCCCGCCAACGATGGCACCGGGCACACTGCCCATGCCGCCCAGGATGATGATCACGAAGGCCTTGGTGATGACCAGGTGGCCCATCGCGGGATAGATGAGGTTGATGGGCGCATACAGCGTGGCGGCTACGGCAGCGAGCACGCCCGAGATGGCGAAGGTCAGCATGGCCACGCGGTTCGGGTCGATGCCCACCAGCGCCGCGCCCTGGCGGTTCTGCGCCATCGCGATGATGGTCGAGCCCATCACCGTCTTCTTCAGGAAGAGATGCAGGGCCACCATCAGGCCAAACGCCGCGCCCACGATCATCAGCCGCTGCACCGGCGCGGTGGCGCCGCCGATTTCGACGATGCCGGTGTAAGGTGTGGGCAGGCGGTGGAAGTCAGCCCCCCACACGGCCTGCGCCCCCGCTTCGAGGAACAGCAGCAGGCCGATGGCCGCGATCATGTGGTGCAGTCCGGGCGCGTCACGCAGCGGGTGGAACACCAGGCGTTCGGCCAGCACGGCGATCAGAGCCACCGCCACCGCGGCCCCCGCCATGCCCACCCAGTAGTTGAAGCCCTGCGCGGTGACCAGCCAGAAGGCGGCATAGGCGCCGGCCATGTAGAAGGCGCCATGCGCGAAGTTGGGCACGTGCAGGATGCCGTAGACGAGCGTGAGGCCCAGGGCCACGAGGCTGTAGATGCCCCCGAGCGTGAGCCCGTTGAGCACTTGCTGGAAGAACAACTCCACGGGAAAGACTCCGTCAGAAAGAAAGGAGAGGGCGCCAGCGCTCAGCGCACCATGTAGCCACCGTCGGCCACGATGGTCTGGCCCGTGATGAAGCGGCCCGCCGCCGAGGCCAGCATCACCGCGATGCCGCCGATGTCGTCGGGTTCGCCGAAGCGGCGCAGCGGCAACTGGCTCTCGATCAGCGAACGCACGCGCGGGTCGTCCACCAGGGCCTTGGCGAAGTCGGTGCGCACCACGCCGGGGGCGATGCAGTTCACGCGGATGTTGTCCGGGCCCCATTCCACGGCCAGGTTGCGCGCCAGCTGCATGTCGGCTGCCTTCGAGATGTTGTAGGCGCCGATCGTGGACGAACCGTGCAACCCGCCGATGGACGAGATGATCACGATGGCGCCGTCCTTCTTCGCCGCCATGTCCTCATGCACCAGGTTGCACAGCCAGTGGTTGCTGAGCACGTTGTTGCGCATGACCTTGTCGAAGACCTCGTCGCTCATGCCCGTGGCGGGCCCGTAGTAGGGGTTGCTGGCCGCGTTGCACACGAGGATGTCGATGGGCCCCCAGTGTTCGCGGGTGCGCGCCACCAGCGCTTCGAGCTGCTCCTTCGAAGAGATGTTGGCGGGGATGGCGAGGGCCTGGCCGCCTTCGTCGCGGATGGCCTGGGCCACGGCTTCGCAGGCATCGGCCTTGCGGCTGGAGATCACCACCCGGGCCCCACAGCGCGCGAGGTTTTCGGCGATGGATCGGCCAATGCCGCGGCTGGAGCCGGTCACAATGGCGACCTTGTTGTCGAGGCGGAAAAGCTGCATCCGCTGTCTCCTTCTGATACTGGGTTCGCAAGGTAGGCGCGTCGCACATCAGGGTCAGTCACGCACGAGACAATCTCAGGGTCCACCCTAGGTTTCTAAACGGCCGTGCACTTCTTCAGGGCACATTCAGCAAGGTGAGGTGTCATGCCCAAGGACTACGAACGCATGGAATGGTCGAACCGCAGCGAACGCGCGGACCTGCGTTCGTTGTGCGACCTTTCGCGCCGTCGTGTGCTGCAAGGCGGCACGGCCGCGGCGCTCGCCGCGCTGGGTCTTGCGCCTGCGTCGGCGTCATCGTCAGGCCTGCTCGGCTTTCGCGGTGTGCCTCCGTCCACCGCCGACACCGTGGTGGTGCCCGAGGGCTACGTGGCCCAGGTGATCGCCGCCTGGGGTGAACCGGTGGGCCTGGCGGGCCACATGCCGCCGTGGCGGTCTGATGCGAGCCACAGCGCCGCCGACCAGGCCGCCCAGCTGGGCATGCACCACGACGGCCTGCACTTCTTCCCCCTCGAGGGACGCAGCGACCGCGGCCTGCTGGTGATGAACCACGAATACGCCGACGAAGGGCTCCTCCACCCGGACGGCATGACGAACTGGTCGGCCGAGAAGGTGCGCAAGAGCCAGGCCGCGCATGGCATTTCGGTGGTGGAAGTGGAAGAGCGCGGTGGTCGTTGGCAGCTGGTGCGCCCCTCGCGGTACGCGCGCCGCCTCACGGCCTTCTCGCCGTTTGCATTGCGCGGCCCCGCAGCCGGCCATCCGATGATGCGTACTGCGGCCGACCCGGCCGGCCGCACCGTGCTCGGCACCTTGAACAACTGCGCCGCCGGTCTCACGCCCTGGGGCACCTACCTCAGCGGTGAAGAAAACTTCAATGGCTACTTCGCCGCGCCGAAACAGCTCGACGCCCACCAGCGCCGCTGGGGCCTGGACGCCGACTGGGGCTACCGCTGGCACGCGTTCGACGAGCGCTTCGATGCCGCACGCCACCCGCACGAACCGAACCGCTTCGGCTGGATCGTCGAGGTGGACCCCTTCGATCCGCAGTCCGTCCCCGTGAAACGCACGGCCCTGGGCCGGGCCGCGCACGAAGGCGCCACGGTGGCCGTCACGCGCGACGGCCGTGCGGTCGTCTACAGCGGCGAGGATGCCCGCTTCGAATACCTCTACAAGTTCGTCTCGCGCGATGCCATCCGTCCCGGTGGCGCGAAGGTCAATGCCGAGCTGCTCGACCACGGCACCCTCTACGTGGCCCGCTTCGACGCCGACGGCCGCGGCCGCTGGCTGCCCCTGGTGCACGGCCGCGGACCGCTGACGCCGGCCAACGGCTTTGCCGACCAGGGCCAGGTGCTCATCCAGGCCCGCCAGGCCAGCGACGCGCTGCGGGCCACGCCCATGGACCGGCCCGAATGGGTGGCGGTGAACGCCACCACGCGCGAGGTCTTTTGCTCGCTCACCAACAACACCCGCCGTGGCACCGAAGGCCACCCGGGCGTGGACGCCGCCCACCCGCGCGCGCGCAACAGCATGGGCCACATCATCCGTTGGCGTGAGGAGGGTGACTTCGACGGCGAGACCTTCACCTGGGACGTCTTCCTCCTGGCCGGCGACCCCGCCAACCCCCGCCCCGAAGCGCAGGGCAACATCCGCGGCGACGCCTTTGCCAACCCCGACGGCCTGTGGGTCGATGCGCGTGGTGTGCTCTGGATCCAGACCGACATGAGCGCCAGGGTCATGGGTCGCGGCGAATTCGCGCGGCTCGGCAACAACCAGATGCTCGCCTGCGACCCCACCACCGGCGAAGTGCGCCGCTTCCTCACCGGCCCCCGCGGCGCCGAAATCACCGGCGCCACCATGACCCCTGACGGCACCTCGATGTTCGTCAACATCCAGCACCCGGGCGAGCCCGACAACGACCGGAGCGACCCGGCCGAGCCCACGAAACACTCCCGCTGGCCCGACGGCGGCCGCCCCCGGTCGGCCACGGTCGTGGTGAGGCGCCGGGACGGGGGGGTGGTGGGAGCGTGAGGCGCAACGGCGAGCGGTGTCGATTCCGGCCCGCGTCAAACGTCGTCCATCCAACCGCACCCCCCTACCGAAAGGCCCCGCCTCCTACTTCCCGTCCATCGAAAAGAAATACGGCCAGCCCATCGACCACTGGATGGCCGTGCTGAAGCAGGCTGGCCCGCTCAAGCACATGGAGCTGGTGAACCACCTGAAGACCGAGCACCAGATGGGGCACGGGCATGCGAATGCGCTGGTGGCGTGGTTCATTGCCAAGCGGTAGGGGCACACATTGCGGGTGTCCCACACCGCCTGGCAATGACCGTGGACGGCGGAGTAGACTTGAACAACTCGCTCCTTGGAGTGCCCTATGCCCGATCTTGTCGCTGAACTGTCTGCCCAGGCGAAAGCCCTCCCTCCGGAGGATCGTGCTCGGCTTGCGGAAGAGCTCCTTGCAAGCTTGGACCCGCACGAAGCCGACGTCGATGCCGCTTGGGATGCAGAGCTTCGTCGTCGTATCGACGAAGTGGAACGCGGCATCGTTGAATTGATCCCGGCTGATCAAGCCTTTGCCCAGGTGCGACAAGCCCTCCGGCGGTGAAGTCGCCCATCTTTCATCCCGACGCTCTGGCCGAGTTGCGGGAACAGGCTGTCTTCTACGAAGAACGGAGTCCCGGCTTGGGGGAGCGGTTTGCAGCGCAGGTTGAAGCTGCGGTCAGCTTGGCGTGCTCCATGCCCGGCATAGGAAGCCCTTATCGGTATGGGACTCGTCGAGTCTTCCCCAAGGACTTTCCGCACTCTGTGGTTTACCGGGAAGCAGCGGACTCCCTGATCATCCTTGCCGTCGCACCGTTTCGGCGCAAGCCGGCTTACTGGCGGCAACGCAAGTGACGGTGGAGTGCTGACATCGAACAGGACCGCCATGCAACTCCCCGAGCTGATCGACACCTACTGCCAGGCCTGGAGCGACCCGTCACCCGAGCGGCGCGCTGAGCTGCTCGATACAGTGTGGGCTCCGGGGGCCACCTACACCGACCCGTCCGTGCACGCGGTGGGCAGCGCCGAACTGCTGGCCCATATTGCGACAGTGCTGGCCCGGCGGCCCGGCTCGCGGGTCGTTCGCACGAGCCAGATTGACGCGCACCACGGTCTGGCCCGGTTTGCGTGGCATGCCGTGGAAGCCAACGGGAATGCGTTGCCCGAGGGGATCGACATTGCCTTCCTCTCGGCCGACGGCTCGAAGATCGAGCGCATCATCGGGTTCTTCGGGCCCGTGAAGCGAGACGCGGCGTAAGGTGCGGCGCCGGCTCGCGGCCAGGCTCAGGCGTTGCGACACATGGCCCTGCAAACGACCTCACTCTCGTTCGAAAGCACATTGCGGTGCAGCCGCACCGATCTGTGGAACTGGATCACCGATCTGCGCTGCCTGCGCAAGGAGATGATGCTGTTCCTGAGGATGACGGCGCCCGCAGGCATCCGCAGGTTGACCGATGTGCAGGTCACGCCCGGCGTGCCCCTGTTCAAGAGCTGGATCTTCTACCTGGGCTTCTTGCCGCTGGACTACTCGCACATCACGCTGTTGTCGCTCGCGCCCGGGCAGGGGTTCGTGGAGCAGTCCCCCATGGCTTCGATGCGGAGCTGGCTCCACGAGCGAGAGATCCTTGCGCACCCCAGCGACCCGAATCTGGTGGTTCTGCGGGACACGTTGACCTTCGAGCCGCGCTTCTTCGCCGGGCTCGCCACCTGGTTGGTGCGCAGGCTCTTCACACATCGACATGCCGTGCTGCGCCGGGAAATGGGTGGCACCTGAACCGCGACCCCAGGAGCCCAAATGCCCACCCCCGCTGCATTCCCTGCTGAAGGCGGTTGCGACTGTCGCGCCGTACGCTACCGCATGGAAAGTGCGCCGCTGTTCGTGCATTGCTGCCACTGCCGCTGGTGCCAGCGTGGGTCGGGATCGGCGTTTGCGTTGAACGCGATGATCGAGGCCGACCGGGTGACCAACCTGGGCGAGCCGCCCGAACTGGTGAACACGCCGTCGCACAGTGGCAGCGGCCAGCTCATCGCCCGGTGCCCCAAGTGCAGGGTGGCCGTGTGGAGCCACTACGCCGGCGCCGGGCCGGTGGTGACGTTCGTGCGGGTGGGCACCCTGGACAACCCCGACCTGCTGCCACCCGACATCCACATCTTCACCGCCTCCAAGCAGCCCTGGGTGGTGCTGCCCGAGGGCGTACCCGCCGTGGCGGAATACTACGAGCGCGAGCACTTCTGGCCCCCCGAAAGCCTGGCGCGGCGCGAAGCCATCCTGCCGTTGATCGAGGCGTATCAGGCGGCAAAGGCCCGAAAGGCCTGAAGCCTTCAGCGGCCGCCCAACCCCGCCGCCACCGCCTCGGCCAAGCGCATCCACTCCATCGACCCGATGCCATAGCGCAGCCCGTTGCGCACCACCACCACCTGGTGCCGGCGCGACACATAGACCAGTTGGCCATGGTTGCCGCGCGCGGCCACTTCGTGCAGGCCGTCGTTGCGCCGCAGGCCCCACCAGAGGTCGGCATAGTAGACGTCGGGGTGGTGGGACATCCAGGGCATCCCGGCGTTGTAGTCGTCCGGTGCGTTGGCGGTGGGCTCCAGCATGGCCTGCATCCAGACCGAGGGCACCACCACCTCGCCGTCGCGCCGGCCATCGTTGAGCACCAGCAGGCCGAGCTTGGCGAAGTCGATGGCGCGGGCGTTGATGCCACTTTCCAGCTTCTCGAAGCCCGAGGCTTTGCTGTCCAGGCTCCAGGAACCACCGTACGCCATGCCCATCGGCGTCCACAGCCGGCGCTGGAGGTAGTCGGTGATGCGCTCGCCGGTGGCGCGCTCCAGGATCAGGCCCAGCAGCAGCGGGTGGTAGTTGTTGTAGAGGAAGTGCCGGCCGGGCTCGCCGTCGATGCGGGTGTGCTGCAGGGCCAGGGCGCGCAGGTCGGGGTGGTAGTAGGTGCGGGCGTTGTCGCCATGGAAGAACGACACCTCGTGGTAGCGGATGCCCGAGGCCATGCGCAACAGGTGGTGCACCGTGATGCGCTCGAAGCGCGCATCGCGCCCGGCCAGTTCGGGGAGGTATTGCGTGATCGGGTCGTGGAGGCTGCCGATGCGACGGTCTTCGATGGCCAGGCCCACCAGCACGGCCAGGAAGGACTTGGCCACCGAGAACGAGGTGACCACCGTGTCGCGCGAGGCGCCGTGGAAGTAGCGTTCGTACACCACCTGCCCGCGGTGCAACACCAGGAAGGCCTGGGTGCCGGTGTCATTGAGCAATGCATCGAGCCGCTGCCCCGGCCGCCAGGCCTCGAAGGCGCGTTGCACGGCGTCGTCGTCCAGCGCCTGAGGCAGGTGCTGCGGCCGCGGCGACGCCTGCAGGGTGCGGGCCGGGAAGCGGTCGACATCGCCCATGTCGGCATCACCCCAGGTCAGCACGCGCCAGAGGTATTCCGGCGGATACCCGGCGCATCCTGACAGTGCGGCGGTCAGCAGGAGCAGGGCGGCCAGCGGGCCGGGCGATGTGAAGTGGAACCGTCTCATCGTGCCTCCCCTGGGGTGCCATTCGTGATGCTAGCGTGCGAAGATGGCATCCGGCTTGCCCGTCCGAAAAAGCTCACGCATGCCGTTCACGCCCCACCCGCCGGTGTGGTCCACCCTCGAGGTCGATGACAACTTCGGCCGCTGGACGGCCACGATGCACGCTCCGCCCGCGCTGGCCGGTGTCGTGGACGGGTTGTGGCATTTTCGTGGGCGGGTGGCGCATGCGCGCGAGCGGGTGTTTCCGCACGGGGCGGTCGAGATCATCGTGCATCTGGGCGAGCGCTACCACGGCCACGAGCGCGACGGACTGCAGCACTACCCGGCGCTGTGCCTGAGCGGCCTGCGCCTGCAGCCGCTGGTGGTCGAGGCTCCCCAGGCGGCCTGCACCGTGCTGGGCCTGCGGCTGAGGCCCACCGCTGCCTGGACGGTGCTGGGCGGTGCGGCCGGCGAGGCACAGGACCGCACCGTGGACCTGGCTGATGTGCTGGGCGCCGCCGCACGCGAGCTGGGTGAGGCCTGCAACGACGCCCCCGACGCGCGCACCTGCCTGCGCCGTGCCGCGACCTGGGTGGCGCAGCGCCTGCGCCAGGGCCGCCCGGCCGATGCGGCGGTGGTGTGGATGGCTCAGGCCATTGCGGCGCGCCGCGGAGCGGTCTCGATCGAAGGCCTGCGTGAACGCACCGGCTGGTCGCGCAGCCGCATGGCGGCCGTGTTCCAGGCGCAGGTGGGTCTGTCACCTAAGCGCTATGCGCGGTTGCAGCGCTTTCGGCATGCGCTGGAGCAGCTGCAGCGCCCTGAGGCCGTGCTGGCCGACGTGGCAGGCGCCTGCGGCTATGCCGACCAGTCGCACATGACGGCGGAGTTCGACGAGATGGCGGGCACCACGCCCGGTGCATTGCTGGCGGCGCTGCGCTACCCCCACAGCCCGAATCTGGCCGAAGGTGAACGGCGGTAAAGGTCGTCGGGTGGACATTTCTTCAAGACCGGGCCCCGTGGGTCGCCCTAGGCTTGGAGGGTTCCAACGAACGATTGCGAGGAATCCATGACCCAGCCCCCCGTCATTCGCGAAGTCTTCCCCTATTTGCGCGTGCGCCAGGCCCAGGCCGCCGTGGACTTCTACACGCGCGTCTTCGGTGCGAGCGAGCGCTTCCGCCTGACCGAACCCAGCGGCCGTGTCGGCCACCTGGAAATGCAGCTCGGCCCGGCCACGCTGATGCTGTGCGAGGAGTTCCCCGAGTTCGACATCCACGCGCCACCGCCCGAAGGTGTGCAGGGTGTGTCGGTGCACCTGCACCTCGACAACGTGGACGCCGTGGTGACCGCCGCCGTGGCCGCGGGTGCCACCCTCGTGCGCCCACCCACCGATCAGTTCTACGGTGAACGCTCCGCCACCCTGCGCGACCCCTTCGGCCATACCTGGCTGCTGGGGCACGAAATCGAGAAGGTGACGCCGCAGGAGATGCAGCGGCGGTACACGGCGATGTTCGAGTGACGCCCGCCCATACGTCCGCGACGGCCCGACACTTCACACAGCGTATGCACTTCCACCTTACCGTCACCACCCTCGGCGCGCTCGAAGATCGACGGGGTGCTGGTCAACGGCGTTGACATCATCCGCTGGAACGAGGCCGGCCAGATCACCGAGTTCAAGGTGATGCTGCGCCCCCTGAAGGCCATCCACCTCATCCACGAGCGCATGGCGGCGATGTTGCAGAAGCCCGGGCCTTGAGGGCCTGGTTCATCCGATCAGCCGGAACAATCCATAGCCGGCCAGCGCGGCCGATACCAGGCTGAGGGCGGTCCGGGCGGTGCGCCCGCCGGCAAAAGCGGCGATGAGGTTGCACACGAGGATGGCGGCAAGGACGTAGGTGAGCTTCATGCCGCGATGTTAGGGCCACCGCGAAGGGTGGCCCGGGGCGGGTTTCAGTCGGCCCGGATGCCGCGTTCGGCGATCACGCGGCCCCACTTGTCCATCTCGGCCTTCAGGTGGCTGGCCAGTTCGGCCGGGGTGCTGCCGATGGGTTCGGCGCCGATGGCGGCAAAGCGGGCCTTGACCTCGGGCAGCTGCAGGGCCTTGGTGAGTGCGGCGTGCATGGTGTTCACCTGCGCGGCGGGCGTGCCGGCGGGCATGAACACGGCAAACCAGGGCGACAGCTCGTAGCCCTTCACGCCGGCCTCGGCCACGGTGGGCACGTTGGGCAGGGTGGACGAACGCGTGGCGGTGGTGACCGCGATGGCGCGCAGCTTGCCCGACTCGATGTGCGGGCGTGCCGAGGTGATGCTGTCGAACATGTAGTCGACCTGGCCGCCCAGCAGGTCGGTCACGGCCGGGGCGCTGCCGCGGTAGGGCACGTGCAGCATGTTCAGCCCGGTCATCGACAGGAAGAGCTCGCCCGCCAGGTGGATGGAGGTGCCGTTGCCGGCCGAGGCATAGGTGATCTTGCCGGGCGCGGCTTTCGCCTGGGCGATCACCTCGGCCACGGTGGCGGCCTTGTTCTGGGCGGTGTTGGTGACCAGCACATTGGGCACCACGGCCAGCAGCGAGACGGGCGCAAAGTCCTTCACCGGGTCGTAGGCCAGCTTGCCGTAGAGGAACTTGTTCACCGCCATGCCGTTGGCCACGATGATCATCGTGTGGCCGTCGGCCGGGGCACGCGCCACGTCGGTGGCACCGATGTTGCCACCGGCGCCGGCCTTGTTCTCGATCACGAAGGTCTGGCCGAGATCGCGGCCCATCTGCTCGCCCAGGGTGCGCGCGATCACGTCCATCGCGCCACCGGGCGGGAAGGGCACGACCCAGCGCACGGGCTTGGACGGGTAGGCCTGGGCCAGGGCCGCGGTGGCCGTGCCGAGGGCCAGCAGGGCGGCGAGGGCGGTGCGTGTGAGGGAGCGGACGTTCATGGTTTGTCTCCGTCTAGAGTCTGTGTAGGGGCGATCGGTTCAACGCTCGTCGTCGTGGAGGGACGAAGGGTGACGACAGAGCGGCAACACCGTGATGTCCATGTAGGGAAAGAGCGGCAGGCGCATGAGGGTGTCGTGCAGCGTGGCGTGGTCGGGCACGTCGAAGATGCTGACGTTGGCGTACTGGCCGGCGATGCGCCACAGGTGGCGCCACACACCCTCGCGCTGGAGCTGCTGGGCGAGGGCCTTCTCGCGGGCCTTGAGGTCGGCCGCCACTTCGGTGGGCAGGTCGGCCGGCAGGCGCACAGTCATCTGGACGTGATACAGCATGGTTCAGACCTTGGTGGAAGGCGCGGTCACGCGGATGGAGGTGTGCGTGCGGTCGCGCCGGTAGTGGGCGAGCTTGTCTTCGTCGATCTGCAGGCCCAGGCCGGGGCCGGTGGGCAGGTGCAGTTCGAAGTCGCGGAAGACAGGGCGTTCGACGACGATGTCGTCCTTCAGCAGCAGGGGGCCGAAGAGCTCGGTGCCCCAGGCCAGCTGCGGGCAGGTGGCAAAGGTGTGGGCGGCGGCCACGCTGCCGAGGCTGCCTTCGAGCAGGGTGCCACCGTACAGTCCGATGCCCGCGGCGTCGGCCACGGCCGCGGCACGCAGGGTTTCGCCGGGGCCGCCGGCCTTGGACAGCTTCAGCGCAAACACATCGGCGGCGGCGTTGCGGGCCAGCTCGAAGGCATCGATCGCGTCGTTGAAACCTTCGTCCGCCATGATCGGCACGTCGAAGCGGGCGCTCAGTCGCGCCAGGGCGCCGCGGTGACGGCGCGAGACGGGCTGTTCGATGAGGCCCACGCCCGCGGCTTCGAGGGCGGCGATGGCGCGGGTGGCTTCGGCCTCGTCCCAGGCCTGGTTGGCGTCCACGGTGATCAGCACCTCGTCGCCGAGCGCCCGCTTGATGGCGGCCACGTGGGCCACGTCAGCGGCTACGTCTCGGCGGCCCACCTTGAGCTTGAAGACCTTGTGGCGGCGCTGCTCGATGAGCGCCAGGGCCTCGTCGATGTCGCGTGTGCTGTCGCCGCTGGCCAGGGTCCACAGCACCGGCAGCGTCGCTCGCACGGCGCCGCCGAGCAGCGCATGCACGGGCAGGCCGCGGCGCCGGCCCTCGGCGTCGAGCAGGGCCGTCTCGATCGCCGACTTCGCCAACGACTGGCCCTGGACCGAACGCACGAGCCAGGCCATCGCGGCATTCACGTTGGTGGCGTCCAGGCCGATCAGCAGCGGGGCGAGGTAGGTGTCGATCGCGAGCTTGACGCCTTCGGGGCTTTGATCGCCATAGGCCAGGCCGCCGATGCTGGTGGCTTCCCCCACGCCTTCGTGCCCGTCGCTGCAGCGCAGGCGCACGATCACCAGGGTCTGCCGGTGCATCACCGTCATCGCCAGCTTGTGGGCGCGGATGGTGGGCAGGTCGACCAGAAGGGTTTCGACGGCGGTGACGGTGATCGCGGGCTTCATGCATTCATCTTGGTTGCCACGGCGCCTCGCGTCCAATATCGTTTGTGTCCTGCGCGATACCCAGGAGGTATGGATGGAACTGCGACACCTGCGCTATTTCGAGGCCGTGGCCCGCGAGATGAGCTTCAGCCGTGCGGCTGAGCGGCTGCACATCGCGCAGCCGCCCTTGAGCCGCCAGATCCGTCAGCTCGAAGACGAGCTGGGCGCGCAACTGATCGACCGCCAGGCGCGCCCTCTGCAGCTCACACCGGCCGGGCGCTTTTTCTACGAGCAGGTGGTACAGCTGCTCGGGCGCGTGAAGGAAGCGGCCGAGGCCACGCGCCGCATCGCCGAGGGCGAACGGACCTGGTTCGGCATCGGCTTCGTGCCCTCCACGCTGTATGGTTTCCTGCCCGACCTGATCCGGCGCTTTCGCAGCGGATTGCAGGGGGTGGAGGTGGGGCTGTCGGAGCTGACCACGCTGCAGCAGGCCGAGGCCCTCAAGGCCGGGCGCATCGACGTGGGCTTCGGCCGGCTGGTGCTGGACGACCCGGCCCTGCACGGCGAGGTGGTGCTGCAGGAGGCCCTGGTGGCGGCCCTGCCCTCGCGCCACAAGCTGCTGGGGCAGGCCCGCGTGAGCCTGGCGCGCCTGGCCGACGAGCCGCTGGTGCTCTACCCGGCGAGGCCACGGCCCAGCTATGCCGACCACGTGCTCGAGATCTTCCGCACCCGCTCGCTGTCACCCAAGGTGGCCTTCGAGGCCAACGAGATGCAGACGGCCATCGGCCTGGTGGCGGCCGGTGCCGGCGTGGCCCTGGTGCCCGAGTCGGTGCAGCGCCTGCACCGCGACGACGTGAGCTACCGGCCGCTCAGTGATGCGGGCGTGAGCTCACCGGTGATCATGAACTGCCGGGCCGACGATCGCTCGCCCTTGCTGGCGCGGCTGCGCGCGCAGCTGCGTACACAGGCGCGGGCCCAGGAGCGCCGGCGCTCCTAGCGCACCTTCAGGCGCCTCGTCGAGGAAGCGCGCCTCCGGCACGGTGTCGGACCACGCGCAGGAGTCCAGGCGGGCCAGGGCCCCCGCCGGCCGGTGGCGTCCCGGGGCCCGCAGGGGCCAGCCGGCGATGCGGGACAGTTCCTGCCACAGCGGGGGTGATTGCATGACAACTCCTTGATTCGGCAGCGTTGGTTGGCGGTGACGGCAGTGTCCGGCGTCCGGGACGGGCTGTCGTCAGGACGCGGTCCGGTTTCGGTCAGGCGAGTGTGGACGCCCCGTATGACACAGGCATGCGTACCATCTGCACCCATGGACGCCCCGCTGCGCTTCGGCCCCTTCGAACTCGACATCGCCAACGTCCGCCTGGTGCGGGACGGCCAGCCGGTCAGCCTGCCGCCCAAGGCCTTTGCCCTGCTGGCCTGCCTGGCCGCCCGCCCCGGCCAGCTCGTCAGCAAGGACGAGCTGCTCGATGCCGTCTGGGGCCGTCGCTTCGTCAGCGAGGGGGTCATCAAGACGGTGGTGAGCGAGTTGCGCGCCGCCCTGGACGACGACCCGCGCCAGCCCCGGTGGATCGAGACCGTGGCCCGACGCGGCTACCGTTTCGTCGGTGGCGCGGCCGCCGGGGTGGCGCAGGCACCCACCGGTGCACCAGCGGGCCTGATCGGCCGGGAGGCGGAACTGAGCGCGCTGCATTCGGCCTGGAAGGCAGCGCAGACGGGCCAGCGCCGCTTCATGTTGGTGGCGGGCGAGCCGGGCGTGGGCAAGAGCGCCCTGCTGGCGGCCTTCGTGGCCGGCATCGAGCAGGGTCGTGTGGTGTCGGGCCAGTGTGTGGAGGCCTATGGCAGTGATGAGCCTTACCTGCCGGTGCTGGAAGCCCTGGGCCAGATGTGTGCCGCCGAGCCGGACCTCGTGCCCACCTTGCGCCGCTTTGCACCCACCTGGCTCGTGCAACTGCCCTGGCACCTCACCGAGGCCGACCGCGCCACGCTGCAGCGCGAGGTGACCGGCGCCACGCAGGACCGCATGCTGCGCGAGGCCGGCGCCCTGCTCGACCACCTGGGCCAGGACCAGCCCCTGCTGCTGGTGCTGGAAGACCTGCACTGGGCCGACCCGGCCACGGTGCGATTGCTCGACGTGCTGGCGCGCCGCCGCGCCCCGGCCCGGCTGATGATCGTCTGCAGCTTCCGGCCAGCCGACGTGGCCATTGCCGACCACCCCTTCGGCGACCTGCGGCGCGAGCTGCGCCTGCACCGCCTGGTGGACGAGGTGGTGCTCGAAGGCCTGGATCCGCCCCGCCTGGCCGCGCTGCTGGATCAGCGCTTCGGCCCGCCCGCGCTGCCCCCGACCTTCGTGCAGGCCCTGCACCAGCACACCGAAGGCCTGCCGCTGTTTGTGCTGGGGGTGCTCGACGAACTGGTGGCCGACAGCGCGCTGGTGCCGCGCGAGGAAGGCGGCTGGCGTCTGGCGGGCGACCCGACCGCGCCCCTGCCGGTGCCGGCCAGCCTGGCCGGTGTGATCGAGAAGCAGTTCATGCGCCTGCCGCCCGAGGTGCGCGCCCTGCTGGAAACCGCCGCGCTGGCGGCACCCGAGTTCCAGCACCTGCAGCTTGCCGAGGCCATGGGCCTGCCGGCGGACACCGTGCGCGAGCGGCTGGAGGGCCTGCTGCGCCGGCAGATCTGGCTGCGCGCTGCCGGAGCAAAAGAACTGCCCGACGGCCGCTGGGCGCTGGGCTGCACCTTCGAGCATGCGCTGATCCGCCACACCCTGGCGCGCCGTGTGGGCCCGTCGCTGCGGGTGGAGCGCCACCGCCGCCTGGCCGATGCGCTGGAAGCGGCCTGGGGCGCGCGGGTGGGGGAGATCGCCACCGAGTTGGCGATGCACGCCGAGCAGGGCCATGAGCCCCTGCGCGCCGCGCGCTACTGCGCCCTGGCGGCACGCAACGCCCTGCAGCGCCGCGCCGCGCGGGAAGCGCTGGCCATGGCGCGGCGGGGCCTCGACCTGATCGAGCCGCTGGACGCCGCCGCGCGCCGCGAGGCCGAACTGCCCCTGCTGGCGCTGCGCCTGACCGCCACCATGCTCACCGAAGGCCTGTCGTCGCCTGCGGCCCGCCCGCTGGTGGCCCAGGCGCTGGCCCTGGTGCAGGACCTGCCCGTCACACCCGACACCGCTGCGCTGTGGCACGTGGCCCTGCTGGTGCACGTGACCGGCCGCCTGCCGGGCACGGGGGACCTGGCGCAGCGCTTCTTCGAGCGCGCCCAGGCCGGCGGCGATGCGCAGTGCCGCGCGGCGGCCCACAACATGGTGGGCGCGAACCGGCTGCACGAAGGCCACCTCACCGACAGCATTGCGCAGTTCGAAGCCTCGCTGGCCCTGGCCGAGGGCTCACCACCACCGGCCGCGCCCATCCTGCTGCGCGACCCGCGCATCGAGGCCCTGTCCTATCTGTGCCTCACCGAAACCGTGGCCGGGCGCTTTGCACGTGCGCGCGAGCGCAGCGCGGCGCTGGACGCCTTCATCGCCGCCGGCACCGACCTCATCAGCGAGGGCCTGGGCCGCTGGTTCCAGGTCTATGCGCACGTCTACCGTCGCGACGCGGCGGCGCTCAAGCCCGTCAGCGAACACATCGTGGCCTTGCTGGAAGCGCGCGGCGCTTCGCCCGCCCTGCAGCCGCACCGCATGGCCCTGGGCTGGGCGCGCGCCCAGCTCGGGGAAGCCGCCGAGGGGGCGGCCCTGGCCGCCGACGCCCTGGCCCGCTACCGCGCCCAGGGCAGCCGCCAGGGGCTGGTGGGCCTGTGCGCGATGGTGGGCGAGGCCCTGCGCCTGGCGGGTGATCGAGAGGCCGCACTTGCCTGTGTGCGCGACGGCGAGGCCGCGGCCGCCGAGCTGGGCGACGCCTATGCCCGGTCGACCCTGATGCGGCTGGCGGCCGACCTGGCGCTGGACGCCGACCCGGACGATGACCACGCCGAAGCCGTGCTGCAGGAAGCGGCGGCCCTGGCCAGCCGTCAGGCAGCGGTGCTGATCGAAGCGGGGGTGTGGGTGAGGCTGGCTCCCCTGATGGCCGGGCGCGGGCGCCGCGAGGCGGCCCGCGAAAGCGTGACACGGCTGATGGCGCGCGCCGAACCGGCGGATGACGCCCCGGTGCTCAGGGACCTGCGCGCCTGGCTGGCCGGCGCCTGATCCGGCTCAGACCACGCCGCTCAGGCCCTCGGGGGAACGCCAGGCCGGCGGCGGCTCCTCGGTGGCGGCCTCCACCAGCACCTGGGCCTGTTCGTGCACCAGGCAGGCCAGCAGGGCCGGACCATTGTCGAAGTCGTGCCGGCGTCCGCTGCTCACATGCTCCAGCCGCCCGCTCAGGCCGCCAGGCGAGCGCGGGTCGGGCAGATGGAGCTTGATCACGTAGACGCAATCGGACGGGCGGGGGGCGGCGGCGGTGTTCATGGACGATCCTGGCAGCGAGTCTGGCCACCAGTCTCTCGCGCCAGGGCCGCCGCTGTCGTCAGGGCCCGGTCCGGTTTCGGTCAGGCCGCCTCACTTCGCCGTGGGCATCACGAACTCGGCGCCCTTGGCCGTGCTCTCGGGCCAGCGCTGCATCACCGACTTCTGCTTGGTGTAGAAGCGCACGCCTTCCTCGCCGTAGGCGTGGGTGTCGCCGAAGAGCGAGCGCTTCCAGCCCCCGAAGCCGTGCCAGGCCATGGGCACGGGGATGGGCACGTTGATGCCCACCATGCCCACCTGGATGCGCCGCGCGAACTCGCGCGCGACGTTGCCGTCGCGGGTGTAGCAGGCCACGCCGTTGCCATATTCGTGGGCGTTGACCAGGTCCACCGCCTCGGCGAAGTCCTTCACGCGCACGCAGCCCAGCACCGGGCCGAAGATCTCTTCCTGGTAGATCTTCATCTGTGGCGTCACGTGGTCGAAGAGCGTGCCACCCAGCCAGTAGCCGTTCTCGTGGCCCGGCACCTTGAAGCCGCGGCCGTCCACGACGAGCTTCGCCCCTTCGCTCACACCGTGGGCGATGTAGCCCTCGATGCGCTCCAGCGCCTGCTTCGTGACGATGGGGCCCATCTCGGCATCGAGCTCCATGCCATTCTTGATCTTGAGCTGCTTCGCGCGTTCGGCCAGCTTGGGCACGATCTTGTCGGCCACATCGCCCACCAGCACCGCCACACTGATGGCCATGCAGCGCTCGCCGGCCGAGCCGTAGGCGGCGCCGACCAGCGCGTCCACGGCCTGGTCGAGGTCGGCGTCGGGCATCACCACCATGTGATTCTTCGCGCCGCCCAGCGCCTGCACGCGCTTGCCGTGGTGGGCACCGGTCTCGTAGATGTATTGCGCGATCGGCGTGGAGCCCACGAAGCTCAAGGCCTTCACGTCCGGGTGGGTGAGCAGGGTGTCCACGGCCAGCTTGTCGCCCTGCACCACGTTGAACACGCCATCGGGCAGCCCCGCCTGCTGGAGCAGCTCGGCCATGAAGAGCGAGGGCGAGGGGTCGCGTTCGCTGGGCTTGAGCACGAAGCTGTTGCCGCAGGCGATCGCCACCGGGAACATCCAGCACGGCACCATGCAGGGGAAGTTGAAGGGCGTGATGCCCGCCACAACGCCCAGCGGCTGGCGCATCGTCCAGTTGTCGATGCCGGTGGACACCTGCTCGGTGTAGTCGCCCTTGAGCAGCTGCGGGATGCCGCAGGCGAACTCCACGATCTCGATGCCGCGCGTGACCTCGCCCTGTGCGTCGGTGAAGACCTTGCCGTGCTCGGCCGTGATCATCGCGGCCAGGGTGTCGCGGTGCTGGTTGAGCAGGTCGAGGAACTTGAACAGCACGCGCGCGCGGCGGATGGGCGGGGTGTCGGCCCAGGCCGGGAAGGCGGCCTTCGCAGCCGTCACGGCGGCGTTCACGTCCTCGGCGCTGGCCAGCACCACCTCGCGGGCCACTGCCCCCGTGGCCGGCTGGTACACCGGCTGGGCGCGCGTGCTCGTGCCGGGTGTGGCACGGCCGCCGATCCAATGGGCCACGGTGGCGGACAGGTTCAGGTCGGGGGCGCCCATGGCGGTCTCCTGGTGAAGGGAATGCACCCAGTCTAGGACGCCCGGCCGGCCGATCCAAGCGCCAACGCGTGACTACATTGTTCGCCATGGTGAACAATGGGCAGGCCGAATCCGGAGACCGTCATGCAAGCCGACCGCATCGAGGCCCTGTGGGGCCATGTCCATGCTCTGGGGGAACTGGCCCGGCAGGGCCGCTACACCGCCGCCGCCCAGCGCCTGGGCATCTCGAAGGCCGCGATGAGCCAGCGCATTGCCGAGCTCGAGCGGGCCGCCGGCGTGCCGCTGGTGCAGCGCACCACCCGCTCGGTGCGCCTCACCGAAGCCGGCCAGCAACTGGTGGAGCGCACGCGCGAGGCCTATGCCGAGATCGAGCGCAGCTTTGCCGACGTGCGCGATCTGGCGGGCGAGCCGCGCGGGCGCCTGCGGGTGACGGTGCCGGTGGCCCTGGGACGCCAGCAGATCGTGCCCCACCTGCCGGACTTCCTGCGCCGCCATCCCAAGGTGCGGCTCGAACTCGACCTGGCCGACCGCCTGGTGCCGCTGGCCCAGGAGGGCTTCGACCTGGCCATCCGCCACACCGCGGCCCCGCCCGAAACCCATGTGGCCTGGACGCTGTGCCCCACGCGCTCTTACCTGGTGGCCAGCCGCGCCTACCTGCGCCGGCGCGGCACACCCAAGCATCCCCAGGAACTGGCCGGCCACGACGCCCTGAGCTACCCGCGCGCGGGCGACACGCCGAGCTGGTCCTTCGAAGGCCCGGGTGGCGAACGGGTGACCGTGCCCCTGCACGGGCCGCTGGCAGCCAACAACAGCGAGGTGCTGCGCGAGGCCGCCCTGGCCGGCCTGGGCCTGGCCGTGCTGCCCGACTTCAGCGCCCAGACGGCGCTGCGCACCGGTCGGCTGGTGGAGGTGCTGCCCGCGTGGCGGCCGGTGGGCGCCTTTGGCGACCACCTCTACGCCATCCGTCCCTACAGCCCCGTGGTGCCGCGCGCGGTGCAGGCCCTGGTGGCCTATTTGCGCGAGGCGCTGGCGCGCGGCTTTGCGCCTTGAACAAAAAAACGCCCACCGCAAAGGGTGGGCGATGAAGTCCAATGAAGGACGTCGTTGGGAGACTGTGATGCTCGATCTGCCGCGTGGGCACCTTCAGGGCGCGCTGTGGACTGCGGCGGATCTCATGTTGGTGTCAAACCCCGTGTGACAGCTCGAAACTCACTGTACTGCGGTGCAGGCGCCGCCCCTATCCCTCTGACGGGGGATGACGGCCAAACGGAGGCTGTCAGCGGCTCAACGGTCATCGCGGGGCGTGGTGGCTATCATCTTGACCGCGATCAAGCCTGCGATGGCGGCTTGGTGACATGCTGAAGCCCCTTTCCCTGGAGACCCCGCCATGAAGATTCTCGTTGCCGCGGACGGCAGTACCTACACCAAACGCATGCTGGGCTATCTCGCCGCCCACGATGAATTGTTTGGCGGTGCCCATGACTACACCGTGCTGACGGCCGTGCCGGCGGTGCCCCCGCGCGCTGCGGCCGTCATCGACAAGGCCACCCTGGCCGAGTACTACGCCGACGAGGGTGAGAAGGTGCTCAAGCCGGTGCGCACCTTCTTCGAGAAGCAGGGACTGAAGGCCAAGACCCAGCACAAGGTGGGGCACCCCGGTGAAGTGATCGCCAAGGCGGCCAGTGCCGGCAAGTTTGATCTGGTGGTGATGGGCTCGCACGGCCACGGCACCCTGGGCAACCTGGTGATGGGGTCGGTGGCGACCTACGTCATCGCCCACTGCAAGACGCCCGTCCTGCTGGTGCGCTGAGGCGCCCCCGGCCCCGGGGACATCGTGTCCTCAGTGGGCCGGCCCACGCAGGCCGTCGAAGCAGGTGGACAGCAGGTACTGGATGATCTGCTCGTCGGTGTGCTGCCCACCGGCTTTGAGGAAGCCCAGCACCGGGTCACAGGCCCGGGCAAACAGGGTGTAGAGCACCACCTCGGGCGGGAGCCCGGGGTTGAGGTCGCCGGCGCTCTGGGCTGCCACGATCCACTCGCCCAGCCGGTCGCTGAGCGTGATCAGGCGGTCCATGTACTCGCGATTGCCGATCAAGGCCTGGCGCAGCGTGGAATTCTGGGAGGGCAGCGACGGCATCTCGCCGGCCAGTTGCACCTCCATCGTCCAGCGGGCCACAGCGCGCAGTTTGTCCACCGGTGACCGCGTTGCATCCGCCGCCAGCGGTGCCGTGAAATCGAGGGCCCGCTGAAGCACCCGGATCATCGCCGCCGCCGCCAGTTCTTCCTTCGACGTGAAGTGCTTGTAGAGGCTCGCCTTGGCGATGCCCACATCGGCGGCGACCTCATCGACCGTCATCACGTCGAAGCCCTTCTCGGCGAGCAGCCGATTGACCGAGGTGACGATGGCGTCCTCGCGGGCGCGCAGGACTTGTTCCTTGAATGAGATCCGGGCCATGGCGCCCATTGTAAACCCGGCTGGCACAAACCTGACGGAGGGGTCAAAAACAAACTGTTTCGTCTAATGAAATACGAAACAGTTGAAAAAATAAACTGAGCAGTTATATTTCTGCCCATCCGGTCACCGAAGCAATGCAGGTCATGACTTCGGACCCGGACGGGAGGGGCATCCGGATTCGTTTCAGGAGAACCCCAATGTCTCGATGGCTCAAAAGCATGCTCGTGGCCTCTTCGGTGGCCTTCCTTGCCGCCTGTGGCGGTGGTGACGATGACGACGATGCCGTGGCATCGCAGAACATCGTCCAGATCGCGCAGGGCAACCCTGCGTTCAGCACCCTCGTTGCGGCCGTCGTGAAGGCCGACCTCGTGGATGCGCTGTCCGGCGACACCCAGCTGACCGTCTTTGCCCCGACCAACGAGGCCTTCGACGCCGCGGCACAGGCCATCGGCCTGGCCGATGGCACGGCCCTGGTGGAGACGCTGCCCGCCGACGCGCTGGGCAAGATCCTCACCTACCACGTGGTGGCGGGCGACAACCCCTCCACGTCGCTGACGGCCGGCACCCTGCCAACGCTCTATACCTTCGAGGACAGCGCCGCCACCCTCGGTCTCAGCCTGACCGGCGGGGTGATCCTCACGGACGCCCTGGGGACCACGGCCAACGTCACCACGCCCGACATCGACGCCAGCAACGGCGTGATCCACGTCATCGACAAGGTGCTGGTGCCCCCCGGCGTGCTCGACATCGTGCAGATGGCGCGGCTCAACCCGACGTTCTCGACCCTGGTCGCGGCTGTCGAGGAAGCCGACCTGGTCGCCACGCTGTCGGGCACGGGCCCCTTCACGGTGTTCGCCCCGACCAACGACGCCTTTGCCGCGGCGCTGGCCGAGCTGGACCTGACGGCCGAGCAACTGCTGGCCTCGCCGGACCTCGCCGCCATCCTGACCTACCACGTGGTGGGCGGTGATCTGCGGGCGGCCGACGTGGTGGCCCTCGTCAGCGGTGGCGCGGCCGACGTGACGACCGTCCAGGGCGACACCTTCAATGTGAGCCCCGCCCTGGTCATTACAGACGGTCGTGCGCGCACGGCCAACCTCGTCGCCACCGACGTGGTGGCCAGCAATGGGGTGATCCATGTGATCGATGCGGTCATTCTGCCGCCCGTTGCCCCCTGAGTCCCGTTCCCTTCAACCAAGGAGTCTTTCCATGAAGAAACTGCTGATCGCCACCGCCCTGAGCCTCGGCCTGAGCGCCGCCGCCTGGGCCAAGGACATCGTCGACACCGCCGTCTCGGCCGGCTCGTTCAAGACCCTGGTCGCCGCTGTCCAGGCCGCGGGCCTGGTCGACACCCTGAAGGGCCCCGGCCCGTTCACGGTGTTCGCCCCCACCGACGAGGCCTTCGCCAAGATCCCCAAGGCCCAGCTCGACGCGCTGCTGGCCGACAAGGCCAAGCTGACGGCCGTGCTGACCTACCACGTCGTGCCGGGCAAGGTCATGGCCGCTGACGTCAAGGCCGGCAAGGTCAAGACCGTGCAGGGCCAGGAACTGACCATCGGCACGATGGGGGGTGTGACGGTGAACAACGCCCGCGTGACGGCCACGGATGTGACCGCGAGCAATGGTGTGATCCATGTGATCGACACCGTGGTGCTGCCGCAGTAAACCTCAGGGCAACACGCGGGGCAGCCTGGCGCTGCCCTTCAAGGACCGGCCCGCCACGAGCGGGCCGTTTCCGTTCTCAGACGCCGTAGTGACTGAACACGTCCTCGACACGACGCCCCAGGGAGTCGTCGTCGCCGCGGCCGTGGTAGGCCGGCGCCGGGACGGTGCCGCCCAGGCAGGCCTCAAGGCCCAGCTCGGTGCCGAGGTCGGCCGGGTCGGGTTGGTAGGCCGGCGCCGCAGGCGTCGGGGGCTGGGTCCAGGGGGGCAGCGAGAAGCGGGCCATGATGCACCTTCTTTCGGGCACCGCCACGTGGCCGTGCCTTGTCTCATGCATCGGCAGTTTGCGCCTGCGCTGAAGTCCGCGATATCCCGAGTTGGAGGGGGATGTGGCGCCTATTGCACGTTCGTGCCCCCTTGGTCGCGGGGTGGGACGCTCAGGGCTCGATCGCCGGGGCCGGCGACGGCCCTTCCGGGTGCTCCGCCTGCACGCCGGCACGCCCGCTCTCCACGGCATAGACCGCTTGCGTGTGCAGCCGTGCCTCGGCGGCCACCGGGAAGCGTGTGGCGCGGAACTCGGCGCGGGCGTGCTGGGCATCCAGGCTCAGCAGCACGTAGCCGCGCTCGTCCGAGCGTGCGTGCTTCAGGTCGGGATTGCTCGAGCGCACCAGGCCCTGCGCATAGCCCGGCAGGCCCCGGGTGGTGATCGACGTCGTGACGAACTCGCTTGCCACCACCGGTGAGCGCGACTCGTTCGGGATCACGCGCAGGTCGGCGGCCACATGGCGATGCACGTCGCCGCCCAGGGCGATGACGTTGCCGATGCGGGCCTCGGCGATGCCCGCCAGCAGCCGCTCGCGCGCCGCCGGGTAGCCGTCCCAGGCATCGGTGAAGAGTCGCCGGCCCAAGGGGGTGGCCACGCTCCACGGACTGATCTGGCTGCCCTGGCCGAGCAGCTTCCAGTGCCGCAGGCTGTGGGCCAGCCCCCGCTGCAGCCAGGCCTCCTGCTCGAAGCCGAGCATGGTGCGCTGCGGGTCCATCAGCTCGGCGCAGGCGCCGCTGATGCGTCCACCAACGGGGCGCTCGGCGCTCGGGCAGGCATGGGGCGAGCGGAACTGCCGCCCGTCCAGGGTCCACAGCTCGGCCAGCCGGCCCCAGGTGTAGCGGTGGTGGATGCGCATGTCCGGCCCCTGGGGTGCCATCCAGGGCGCCAGTGGCAGGTGTTCGAAATAGGCCTGGTAGGCCGCCGCACGCAGGGCCAGGAAGGCCTGCGGGTCCCGGTGCAGCGGGCCGCGATCGGCTGCGTAATCGTTCTCGACCTCGTGGTCGTCCCAGGTCAGGATCCAGGGGTGGGCGGCATGGGCCGCCCGCAGGTCGGGATCGAGCTTGTACTGGGCGTGATGGCGTCGGAATCCGGCCAGCGTGGTGGGGCGGGGGCCATGACGGCGCAGCCGGAAGTCGGGGTTGCTGGTCTCGTAGAGGTAGTCGCCCACGAAGAGCACGACGTCCAGGTCCTGGCGGGCGATCTCGCGGTGCGCGACGAAGTGCCCCTGCTCGTAATGCTGGCAGGAGGCGAGCGCAAGGCGCAGCAGGCCCACCTCGGCATCGTCGGGCGGGGCCGTGCGCGTGCGGCCCACCGGGCTGGTGGCACCGCCGCAGTGGAAGCGGTAGTGGTAGACCCGTCCTGGCGGCAGGCCCTTCACGTCCACGTGCACGGCATGCGCCCGCTCGGGGCCGGTCCACACCTCGCCGCGCTGGCGCACCTGGCCGAAGTGTTCGTCGTCGGCGAGCTCCCACTGCAGCTTGACGGCCACGGGCGGCATGCCCCCGCCGGTCTCCAGGGGCTGTGGCGCCAGGCGCGTCCACAGCACCACACCGTCGGGCCGCGGCATGCCGCTGGCCACACCCAGCGTGAACGGGTCGTCGGTGAAGCGTGGGGCCTCGGGCCGTGCCAAGACCGGGGCGGCCAGGCGGGCCAGGGCCAGGGCGGCGCCGGCCCGGGCGAGTTGCTGCAAAGTGGCGCGGCGGTCGAGCATGGGCGCGATGTTGCCTCAGACCGGGGCTTGCAGTACCTGACGCGCACCCGCCACGAGGGCCTGGCCGATGCGGTCGAGCAGGCTGGCCCGCGCCACCGGGCGGCGTTCGTCGCCCAGCCGCCACTGGTGCCAGTGCAAGGCAATGGGCAGCCGCACGTCCGGGTGCAGCACCTGCAGTTCCCCACGTTCGACGTGGGGCCGCACCTGCAGTTCCGGGGCCACGCCCACCCCCCAGCCCATCACGGCCGCGCGCACATAGGCGTCGGACGAGGGCACGAAGCGCTCGCGCAACCGAGGCGACCGCACCCCAAAGGCCCGGCTCACCCACTGGGCCTGCATGTCGTCCTTGCGGTTGAACACCAGGAAGGGGGTCTCGGCAAAGTTGCGCCGGTGCAGACCGTTGGGCAGCTCACGGTCGAGGAAGGCCGGGCTGGCCACGGCCACATAGGGCATCACGCCCAGCGGTGTGACGCGGCAGCCCTGCAGGGCCTCGCGCACGGTGCTCACACAGCCCAGCACCGCGCCCTGGCGCAGCCAGTCGTGGGTGAAGTCCTGGTCGTCCACCACCAGCTCCAGCGACACGCCTTCATGGACCAGGGCGTCAAGGGCCGGCGGCACCCAGGTCGCCAGGCTGTCGGCGTTCACGGCGATCGGCAGCCGGTCGTCACCCCCGCCGGCCGCGTCGAGCTCGCGCGCCACGTCGGCACGCAGGGCCTGCCATTGACGGGCGAAGCGCAGCAGCACCTTGCCCGATTCGGTCAGACGCAGGGGCCGCGAACGCACCACCACCGGCTGGCCGAGCTGGGCCTCCAGGGCGCGCAGCCGCTGCGAGACGGCCGACTGGGTGATGGCCAGCCGCGCGGCGGCGCGCTCGAAGCTGCCTTCGTCCACCAGGGCGGCCAGGCATTCCAGGGCGGCGGGATCGAGGTCTTTCATAAGTACTGCTAATGTAATCGGAACAATATTCATCCGACTTCACGACGGGGCCGGCCCTGCCCACAATCCCGCCAAGGAGCGGCGCCCGCCATGCGTGCGCCCTGGAATCCAAGGAGTCGATCATGCGAGTCATCGTTCTGGGCGCCGGCATCGTGGGCATCAGCACCGCCTGGTACCTGCTCGAGGAGGGCCACGAGGTCACCGTGATCGACCGCCAGCCCGATGCCGCGCTGGAAACCAGCTTTGCCAACGGCGCGCAGATCTCGGTGAGCTTCTGCGAGCCCTGGGCCAGCGCCGGCGCGCCGCTGAAGGTGCTGAAGTGGCTGGCGCGCGACGACTCGCCGCTGCTCTTCCGTCCCAGGCTCGACCCGCACCAGTGGCTGTGGGGCCTGAGCTTCCTCACCCAGTGCACCGACGCCGCCTTCGAGCGCAACGTGCGCCAGCTCGTGGCGCTGGGCCGCTACAGCCATGAGTCGCTGAAGTCGCTGGTGGCCGACACCGGTATCCAGTACGAGCGCCTGGAGCGCGGCATCCTGCACTTCTTCTCCAGCCAGAAGGACTTCGAGGACGGCGCGGCCGGTGCCGAGCTGATGCGCAAGTACGGCGTGGACCGCCGCGTGCTCAGCCGCGAGGAGGTCCTGAAGATCGAGCCGGCGCTGGCGGCCTACGGCCCCGGCATCCATGGCGGCACCTACACGCCCAGCGATGAATCGGGCGATGCGCGCGTCTTCACGCAGCAACTCGCGCGCCGCTGTGCCGAGCGCGGCGCCACCTTCCTGTACGAGCACGACATCCTGGGCCTGGACGTCGCCGGCGGTCAGGTCAGCGGTGTGCGTGTGGGCGACATGCGCGGCGGCCAGCGCCGCACGCTGGTGGCCGACGCCTACGTGGCCGCGATGGGCTCCTACACCGCGCCGCTGCTGCGCCCGCTGGGCGTGTCGCTCAACATCTACCCCGCCAAGGGCTACTCGGCCACGCTGCGCCTGAAGCAGCCCGAACGCGCCAGCACCGTGAGCCTGCTCGACGACGGCCGCAAGATCGCCATCTCACGCCTGGGCGACTGCGTGCGCATCGCCGGCACGGCCGAACTGGCCGGCTTCGACACCCGCCTGGACACGCCCACCGCGAAGGTGCGCTGCCAGTCGCTGCTCACGCGCTACGAACAGCTCTTCCCCGGCGTGGCCGACCTGAGCGAGCCCAACTTCTGGACCGGCCTGCGCCCCAGCACGCCCACCAACATCCCCTACATCGGCCGCACCCGCCTGGGCAGGCTGTGGGTGAATGCCGGTCACGGCACGCTGGGCTGGACCCACGGGGCCGGCTCGGGCCGCGCCCTGGCCGAGCTCATGAGCGGCAAGCGTCCGGCGCTGGACTTCGGCTTCTGCGGACCGCAGGTCAGCAGTACAAAGTCCGCCCGCTTGCGCCGCGCCACGGCCTGATCACCGCGGCGCCGGTGTGCGGCTGCGCTGCCGGGCCTGCCCGGCCTCGACGATGCGCTCGCGCATCCACACATGGGCCGGATGACGGTCATGCCGCTGGTGCCACAGCACTTCCACGTGCACCCCCTGCAGGGCCAGCGGGATGGGCTGGATCGCGAGCTCCTCCTCGAAGCCCGTGGCGGGCAGGAACTCGTAGGGCAGCACGGTGAGCAGGTCTGAGCCCGTGACCACCCGCCCGGCGGTGAAGAACTGGTTGACGGTGAGCACCACACGCCGCGTGCGGCCCAGCGCGGCCAGGGCTTCGTCCACGAAACCATGCGCCCGGCCCGAGAAGCTCACCAACAGGTGGTGTGCCTCGCAGAAGCGGTCGAGCGTGAGCTCGCCCTCGGCCAGCGCATGGCCCTTGCGCATCACGCACACGTAGTGCCCGTCATACAGCCGCTGGTGATGGATGGTGGCCTGCCCACCTTCGGCCTCCAGCGCGGCCACGGCCTGGGGAAAGTAGCCGATCGCGAAATCGGCCTCGCCGCGCTCCAGCCAGGGGCGGGGGTCGCGGGTGGTGAGCGGCAGCACCCGCACATTGGTCAGGGCCTGGGTGGACTCGATGGCCTGCACCAGGGCCGGCAGCAAGGTGGCGGCTGTGGCGTCGGCCATCGCCAGGCGGAAGGTGGCCTCCTGGGTGCGCGGGTCGAAGCCGCGCGGCTCGATGGCCTCGCGCAGGCGCTCGAGGGCCGCGCGCACCTCGGGCCACAGGGCCTCGGCCTTCGGCGTGGGCTTCACGCCAAAGGCGGTGCGGGTGACGAGGTCGTCGCCCAGGGCCTCGCGCAGCCGGCGCAGGGCGTTGCTGACGGCCGGCTGCGTCATGGCCAGGCGTTCGGCGGCGCGCGTCAGGTTCTGCTCGGCCATGACCTGGTCGAACACGCGCAGGAGGTTGAGGTCGAGCGTGCGGAAGTTCACGCCGGCATCATGTCATAACCAACGTGAATGTCTGTGATTCCAACAATCCATTGGCGACATACCTAGGGATTACCCTAGACTTCCTTCCAACACGTCAAGGACGGCGTGTACTGAAAGGAAAACACCATGTCTGCCACCACCATCAAGCTCCCGTCGGCCCCGGTTGTCACCGCCGCTCCGCGCGGTGCGGCTTGGGCGGCCAGCATCTTTGCCTCGGTTGTGAACGGTCTGCGCGCCGTGGGCCGCAACATCGTCGAGCAGCGCCGCCTGTGGGCTGAAACCCGCGCCATCCAGGAGATGCTGCGCCTGGCCGACAGCTATGGCACCAGCCAGCCCGGCTTTGCCGCGGAACTGCGTGCCGCTGCCGCCCGCCTGCAGACCTCGCGCGACGAGTAAGCGCTCACCTGAGGAAGCCTCGCCGGTTGGGCGGGGGCACGAAAAAGCCGCCCGTGGGCGGCTTTTGCCTTTTCGGGACCGGTCGCCTCAGGCCGACAGGCGCTGGGTCAGCCGGTCCTTGGTGTCGACCAGTTCCTGGGGCAGGCGGTGCGAGAGCTGCTCGAACAACTCGTCGTGCAGCTTGAGTTCGTCGCGCCAGGCCTGCAGGTCCAGACTGGTCACCTGCACGTACTGGTCGGTGCTGAAGTCCAGGCCGTCCCAGTGCAGGTCGAGGTAGCGCGGGGTGACGCCGAAGATGTGTTCCTCGCCGCGGCCATGGCCCTCGATGCGGTCGATCATCCACTTCATCACGCGCATGTTCTCGCCAAAGCCGGGCCACACGAAGTTGCCCGCTTCGTCCTTGCGGAACCAGTTGACGGTGTAGATCACAGCTTCTTGCCCAGGTCGAGCCAGTGCTGGAAGTACTCGGCCATGTTGTAGCCGGCAAAGGGCAGCATCGCGAAGGGGTCGCGGCGCACGACGCCTTGCTGGCCGAAGGCCGCAGCGGTGGTTTCCGAGCCCATGGTGGCGGCCATGTACACGCCTTCCACCCAGTTGCGTGCCTCGGTCACCAGCGGCACGGTGGTGCTGCGGCGGCCGCCGAAGATGAAGGCGTCGATGGGCACGCCGGCGGGATCGTCCCAGGCAGGATCGAGTGCGGGGTTGTTGGTGGCCGGCACGGTGAAGCGGGCATTGGGGTGGGCGGCCTTGGCGCCGGTTTCCTTGGCGATCTGGGGCGTCCAGTCCTTGCCTTGCCAGTCGATGGCGTGCTCGGGGGCCGGGCCCATGCCTTCCCACCACACGTCGCCGTCGTCGGTGAGCGCGACGTTGGTGAAGATCACGTTCTCGCGTAGCGAGGCCATGCAGTTGGGGTTGGTCTTCTCGTTTGTGCCCGGGGCCACGCCGAAGTAGCCGGCTTCGGGGTTGATGGCGTACAGGCGGCCATCCGGGCCGGGTTTGATCCAGGCGATGTCGTCGCCGATGGTCGTGACCTTCCAGCCCTCGAAGCCCTTGGGCGGGATGAGCATGGCGAAGTTGGTCTTGCCGCAGGCACTGGGGAAGGCCGCAGCGATGTGGTACTTCTTGCCCTGCGGATTGGTCACGCCCAGGATGAGCATGTGCTCGGCCAGCCAGCCTTGCTCGCGGCCCATCGTGGAGGCGATGCGCAGCGCGAAGCACTTTTTGCCCAGCAGGGCGTTGCCGCCGTAACCCGAGCCATAGCTCCAGATCTCGCGAGTCTCGGGGTAGTGGACGATGTACTTGGTCTTGTTGCACGGCCAGGCCACGTCTTTCTGCCCGGGCTGCAACGGGGCGCCCACGGAGTGCACGCAGGGCACGAACTCGCCGTCGGTGCCCAGCACGTCGTACACGGCCTGGCCCATGCGCGTCATGATGCGCATGTTCACCGCCACATAGGGGCTGTCGGACAGCTCGATGCCGATGTGGGCGATCGGCGAGCCCAGCGGGCCCATCGAGAAGGGCACCACGTACATCGTGCGCCCGCGCATGCAGCCCTTGAACAGGGCGTTCGGCCCGGTTTGCAGCGTGGCGCGCATCTCGTCGGGTGCCATCCAGTTGTTGGTGGGGCCGGCGTCTTCCTTCTTCGGCGTGCAGATGAAGGTGCGGTCTTCCACGCGGGCCACGTCGCTGGGGTCGGTCACGGCCAGGTAGCTGCCGGGACGCTTGGCGGGGTTGAGCTTCTTGAAGGTGCCGGCGTCGACGAGTTCCTGGCACAGCCGGTCGTATTCGGCCTGGCTGCCGTCGCACCAGTAGATGCTGTCGGGTTCGGTGAGGGCGGCGATCTCGGCCACCCAGGCCAGCAGCTTGGCGTTCTTGACGAAGGCGGGGGCATTCAGACGCAGCCCCTGCATCACGGGTTGGTTCATGGTCACTCCAAACATTGAAAGCCGAAAAGCGGGATTTGGAGAACCTCGAACGGGAACAGCCAGGAGATGGACGCGCAGGCTGAGGCGCACGGGGCTCGCCAAATGCCGCAGGGCCAGCCCGCCGGGCCGGGGCGCACGGGCGTGTGCCAGGGCGGGTGGGCTGCTTCGGCCCGTTCGGGCTGCGTTGTGCGCAAGCCGGGCGAGTCGGAAGCGGCGGCCGGCCGGTGCACCGACTCGCCACCCCTGCGAGGCAGCCGTTCCAGTGTAATCGCGCCGTAACTCAAGGATGGCATGGGGTTATGCAAGTTCGGAATAGATACATGCCCGGTGCATCGTCCCTTGTGCGCGAGGAGCCCTTGTTTGCGGGGAGGGTGACGCAGTTGACGCAAGGCGCGCCTGTGATGCCAGGCGGCCTGTGGGCGGCGGGGCGGCGTGGCTAAGATGCCACCTGCGTCGTCCTGCCTTGACTCGCCATGTCCATCCATCGCCTTCCACGTCGTCGCCTCCTCCAGGCCGCGGCCGCCACCTCGCTGACGGCCTGGCTGGGCCCGGCCCTGGCGCAGCAGCGCCGTCCCCAGACCCAGGCCCTGCTGGTGGGGGTGGCCACCTCGCTGCACGACAGCGGCTTTGCCCTGCACATCCGCCGGGCCATCGCGCGCGACACCGGACTGGCCGTGGACAGCACACCGGGCGCCAGTGAGCGCATGCTTTCATTGTTGGAGCAAGGCGAGGTGGATGTGGCCATCACCCATGTGCCGCAGGCCGAGGAGGCCCTCTTCAAGCAGGGCCTGGTGCATGACCGGCGCTTCGTGGCCGCCAACCGCTTCGTGCTGGCCGGACCGCTGGAGCGCCCACCCGCACCCGCCAAGGGCCGCAAACCGCCACCGCCCAAGGACCCGCTGGGGCTGATGGGCGGCAGCGACGCCGCGCAGGCGCTGGCCCAGATCGCCCAGGCCGGGGCCCAGGGCCAGGCGGTCTTCGTGGCCCCGGCCGATCGCTCAGGGGCCCGCGCCAAGGAGCTGGCTCTGTGGCAGGCGGCCGGCACGTCCCCGTCGGGCGGCTGGTATCAGCGTGCGGCAGGCAGCATGGCGGAAACCCTCGCGCAGGCCAATGAACTGGGTGCCTACGTGCTGGTGGATCGCGGCGTGTGGCTGGCTTCCCGCCAGCGCGATCGCCTGGGCGTGGTGGTGGAAGGCGATGCCCGGCTGGCCGATGTCTACCACGCGATGCGCTCCTTCCGCGTCAACCATCCGGCCGGCAAACTGTTCCTCGACTGGCTGACCGGGCCCACCGGCCGCCGTGCGATCGCGTCGGCCCCGGGCGGCTACAGTGCGGTCGCACCGCGTGCCTGAGACATGGCACGCCGGCTGCTGTCCGTTCAGGTGGGCCGTGCCCGAAGCGTGAGCCTGCAAGGCCGTTCCGTGCTGAGTGCCTATGGCAAGCAGCCTGTGGCGGGTCCGGTCTGCGTGCGCAACCTCGGTCTGGAAGGCGACGAGCAGGCCGACCTCAGCGTGCACGGCGGCCTGTCCAAGGCGGTCTATGCCTACCCGGCCGAGCACTACCCGTTCTGGCGCACCGTGCGGGCCCAGGCCCAGGTGGCCGGCTGGGACGACACCCTGCCGCCGGGGGCGATGGGTGAGAACCTCACGGTCACCGGCTTGCTGGAGGGGGACGCCTGGATCGGTGACGTGCTGCGGTTTCCGCGCTGCGAACTGGTGATCAGCGAGCCGCGCTTTCCGTGTTTCAAGTTCGAGGCCGCGATGGGCTTCCGGCAGTCGGCCAGGCTGATGGCCCAGTCAGGCTACTGTGGCTTCTACCTTGCGGTGCGTCACGAGGGTGCACTGGAGGCGGGGGAGGCCTTCGAGCTGATCCCGGGGCCACGTGACGTGAGCATCGCCGAGCTGTTCGCCGCCCGCATGAAGCGCTGAGGCCCCGGGTGGGGTCATCGGCGAGCGGCCTTGCGCGTGGCATGATGGTCCAGCCGTCCCGCCGGGGCGGTTGATCCCAGAACAGGAGGACATCCATGAGTCTGCTCAAGTTCCTGAAGGACGCTGGCGAGAAGCTCTTCGGTGGCAAGGAGGCCCAGGCGGCCCCGGCGCCCGCGGCCGACCCCGCAGCGGCCCAGGCGCGCGTCCAGGAAGCCAATGCGAAGGCCGCCGAGGCGATCCGCAAGTACATCGCCTCCCAGGGCCTGACGGCCGATGCGCTGGAGGTGAGCTTCGACGGCGCCACCACCACCGTCACGGTGTCCGGCGTGGCGGCGGACCAGGCCACCAAGGAAAAAATCGTGCTGTGCTGCGGCAACGTGGCCGGGGTGTCGGCCGTCAACGACCTGCTCACGGTCGCGGCCCCGCCCGAGCCCGAGTCGCAGTTCCATCTGGTGGCCAAGGGCGACACGCTGTCGGCCATTGCGAAGAAGTTCTACGGCAATGCGAACGCCTACATGAAGATCTTCGAGGCCAACCGCCCCATGCTCAGCCACCCGGACAAGATCTACCCGGGCCAGCTGCTGCGCATCCCGCCGGCCTGATCAGACCAGCCAGCCGCGGCGCGACAGCACGCGATAGAGCGGCCCGGCCAGCAGCACCACGGCCGCCATGCGGGTGACGTGAAAGGCCGTGACGATGGGCACGCCGAGTTGCAGCACCTTGGCGGTGATGCACATCTCGGCGATGCCGCCGGGCGACGTGCCCAGCATCACGGTGGCCGGGTGCAGGTCCACCCATTGCGCGAGCACCCAGGCAAACCCTGCGCACAGCACGATCATGGCCAGGGTTCCGGCGGCCACGGTGGCCAGCCAGCGCGGTGCGGTGTGGATGAAGGCCGGCGAAAAGCGTGTGCCCAGCGCGACCCCGATGAAGAGCTGGCCGAGGTTGGTCATCCACGTGGGCAGGGCCGACAGCTCGATGCCGCTGGCCGTGAGGCCGGCGGCCATCGCCAGCGAGCCCAGCACCCAGGGGGTGGGCCGGCCCAGCCACTGCAGCAGACCCGCGGCCGCACACGTCAGGACGATGAGCAGCAGCAAGCCGGGGACATGCACCTCGGCGGGGCCTGGCACGAAGGGGTCGAGCCCTCGCAAGCCCAGGCCCTGGAAGCCGAAAGGGATCACCAGCACCACCATCAGGATGCGCACGCTGTGTGCCGAAGCCACCAGGTCCACGCGGCCGCCATGGCGCTCGGCCAGCATCGCCATTTCCGAGGCGCCACCGATCGCGCTGGCAAAGTAGGTGGTGGCCGAGTCGAGGCCGGTGATCTGCCGGTTCGCACGGGCCAGCACGAGCCCGAAGGCCAGGCCCAGCGCGAGAGCCCAGGCAATGCCCACCAGGATGGCTGCCGCATGGCCGACCACCACGCCCACCACCTGCGGGGTGAAGTACAGGCCCAGGGCGGTGCCGATGGCCCAGTGGCCGGCGCTGCGCAGCGTCAGGCTGCCGGTGAGTGGCAGCCCGGCCATGCACCCCAGGGCGGTGGCCAGGAGCGGGCCGATCATCCATGGCAGGGGGGTGCCGACCCGGCTGCAGACCCAGCCGGCCAGGCCCGCCCAGACCAGGGTGGCGCCGATGCGCAGGGGCCGGAGCCAGGATGACAGCGTGTGCAGGGTGGACAAGGCGAGACCACGAGGACAGCGAAACCCAGCATGCTAGATCAAGTGCTGCGCAGCAGGACAATGCGCGCGATGGCCGCACCGATCCATGCCGTCTTGCGATTCGACCACATATAATGCGAATCGTTCTCATTCATGACGCTGCCCGTGAACCCCTCATCCCCTGCCTCGCCGCCCTGGGTTGACCTGGATCCACGCCACCTGCCCGGTGCCGGGGACTCCGGCCTGGGTCGGCGCGAGCGTGCCTTGGCGCTGGCGGCCGTGGTGGCCGCACACGTGGGGGCGGGCTGGGGCCTGCTCCAGGTCGAGGCCGTGCGCACGGCCGTGGGGGAGGCGGCACCGATCTTCGTCGAGTTCCTGACGGCCGCACCGCCGCCGCCCGAGCCG
Organism: Caldimonas caldifontis; assembly: GCF_002930615.1. Classification (GTDB taxonomy): domain Bacteria; phylum Pseudomonadota; class Gammaproteobacteria; order Burkholderiales; family Burkholderiaceae_C; genus Caldimonas; species Caldimonas caldifontis. Next base: position 371,385 of record NZ_PSNX01000003.1, read on the forward strand.
GTGCCGCCCCCGCCGCCCCCGCCGCCTCCGCCCCCTCCACGACCCGAGGTGCGCAAGCCCCCACCGCCAGCGCCGGTGATCACCGCACCCGCGCCCCCCGAGCCCGCCCCCGCACCGTTTGTGGCGCCTGCGCCACCGGAGGAACCCCCTGCGCCGCCCGAGCCGGTGGTGCCCCTGGCGCCACCCGCCCCGCCGGCCCCGCCGGCGCCCCCGGCGCCGCAGCCCAAGACCGTGTCGGCCAGTGCCGTGCAGTACCTCACGCCGCCGCGCGTGAACTACCCGCCCCAGTCGCGTCGGCTGGGCGAAAAGGGCCGCGTGGTGCTGATGGTCCTTGTCGATGAGCAGGGCCGCCCCGTGCAGGCCCGCGTGCAGACGTCCTCGGGCTTCCAGCGCCTGGACGACGCTGCGGTGAACGCCATGCGCGGCGCACGCTTCCGCCCCTACACCGAAAACGGCATGCCCCAGGCGGTCTGGGTGCCGGCCCCCATCGTCTTCAATCTGGAGAACTGAACGTGAACCCCGAAAACGCACTGGGCTTCGGCCACTTCATCGCCCAGGCCGATGCCGTGGGCAAAAGCCTGCTCGTCGTGCTGCTGCTGATGTCGGCCATCTCGTGGTACCTGATCGTCATGAAGGGCATCACGGCCTTCGTGCGCAAGCGCCGCAGCGAGGCCTTCCTGAACTTCTTCTGGAACGCCAGCTCGCTCGAGCAGGTGCAAAACGAGATCGCCACCCACGGCGTGCGCGACCCGTTCTCCCACCTCACGGCCCACGCCATGCACGCGCAGGCCCACCACGCCAAGTACGGGGCCGCCAAGCTGGAAGAGGCCGGCAGCGCGCAGGACTTCCTCACGCGCACGATGAAGAAGGTGCTGGACGAAGAGAACACACGGCTGGAGAACGGCCTGACGGTGCTGGCCACCGTGGGCGCCACCGCCCCCTTCGTGGGCCTCTTCGGCACCGTGTGGGGCGTGTATCACGCGCTGGTGGCCATCGGCATGAGCGGTGCCGGCACGCTCGACAAGGTGGCCGGCCCCGTGGGCGAGGCGCTCATCATGACCGGCCTGGGTCTGGCCGTGGCCATTCCCGCGGTGATGGGCTACAACTGGCTCACACGCAGCAACCGCGTGCTCACGGCCAAGCTCGACTCCTTCGCTTTCGACCTCTTCGCCTTCCTGTCCACCGGCCAGGCGCTGGGCGGCGGCGGCCGCCAGGAAAACGTGCGCCCGCTCAAGCCGGCCGCCAAGGCCTGACAGCGCAAGGAGCCCCGCGATGGCCTTCGGCAGTTTTGACAACAAGTCCTCGGGCGCGGCGATGTCCGAGATCAACATGGTGCCGCTCATCGACGTGATGCTGGTGCTGCTGGTGATCTTCATCGTCACCGCCCCCTTGCTCACGCATTCGGTGAAGCTGGACCTGCCCCAGGCCAGCGCGCAGGAGAACCAGCTCAAGCCCGAGCGCATCGAGTTCGCCATCGACGCGGCCGGCACGCGCTACTGGAACGGTGAGGTGGTCACGCGCGAGCAGGCCATCGAGCGTTTCCAGGCCGAGGGCACCCGACCCCAGGCCCAGCGCCCCGAGGTGCACCTGCGCGCCGACCAGGCGGTGCCCTACCGCTTCGTCGCCGAAACCCTGGCCGATGCCTCGAAGGCCGGCCTGAGCAAGATCGGCTTCATCAGCCAGCCCGAGCAATAGACCCCGCGGGGGAAGCCCCGCACCCTTTTCGTCGGACCCAGGCCCCGCACGCGTTGCGTGACGGACCCAGGCAAAACCAGAACAACAGCCTTGTGTTGGAGCTTTGCCATGCCTGCGTCCTTCCGTCCTGCCCTGCGCGCCGCGCCGTGCGCCTGCCTGCTCGCCCTGGTCCTGCCCGCAGCTGCCCAGGCCCCTGCGGCCGAGGCCTTGCCCGAGGTCACCGTCAGCGCCGAGCGTGAGCGCGAGACGGCTACCAGCCCGGTGCCCGGCTACACGCCGCGTCGCGCGGTCAGCGCCACCAAGACCGACGCGGCCTTGTCGGAGACGCCCCAGTCGATCACCATCGTCACGCGCGACCTCATCACTGACACCGGTGCCACCGGGCTGCAGGACGCGCTCAACTACGCCGCCGGCGTGCGCTCCGATGCCTACGGGCTGGATTCGCGCACGGACTCGGCCCGCATCCGAGGCACCGATGCCGCTGAGTATCTGGACGGCCTGCGCAAGCACCTGAGCGGCTACTACACCAGCAACACGCGCACCGACCCCTACACGCTCGAACGCATCGAGGTGCTGCGCGGCCCCTCGGCGATGCTCTTCGGCCAGGGCAGCGTCGGCGGCCTCGTCAACATGGTCAGCAAACGTCCGCTGGACGAGGTCCAGCGCGAAGTGGGTGTGCAGTTCGGCAGCTTCAACCGCCAGCAGCTGCAGGCCGACCTGACCGGCCCGCTCACCGAGGACGGCCAGTGGCTCTACCGCCTGGTGGCCGTGGGCCGTGACAGCGACACGCAGGTGGATTACGTGCGCGACGACCGCAAGCTGGTGGCGCCCTCGCTGACCTGGCGCCCGAACGCCAGCACCTCGCTCACGTTGCAGGCGCTGTGGCAGGAAGACAAGACGGGCTCCACCGCGCAGTTCTTCCCCTGGGCCGGGATGGTGTCCGACAACCCCAACGGCCGCATCCCCACCGACACCTTCATCGGCGAGCCGGGTGTGGACCGCTACGACTCCGAGCGGCGCAGCTTCGGGTGGCAGTTGGAACACCGCTTCAGCGACGACTGGGCGGTGCGTCAGAACCTGCGCTACTCCGAGAACAAGGTCGTCTATTACTCGATCTATGGTGACGCCTTCTCGTCGCCGGGCGGCTGGCCGGCCGATCCGGTGAACCAGCGTGTGCTCGGGCGCATCGGCTGGTTCCAGCACAACAAGCTGAACCAGATCGCAGCGGACCAGCATGTGGAAGGGCAGTTCAACACGGGGACGGTGCGCCATCGCCTGCTGGCGGGCCTCGATGTCTCGCGTGCCACGGCACGGACTGCCCAGGCCTATGTCCCCGCGGGCACGGCCATTCCTGATATCGACGTCTACGACCCGGTCTATACGGGGTTCACGGTGCCAGACCTTGCCGCCTTGCCGAAGAACACCCTGACGCAGACGGGCGTGTACGTTCAGGACCAGCTGCGAATTGCAGACCACTGGGTGGTGGTTGCAGGCCTGCGCCACGACCGCGTGAACAACAAGACCGTGGGAGCTGAGGACGACAAGAGCTCGGCCACGACCCACCGCCTGGGGTTGCTCTACGAGGCCGCCAATGGCCTGTCGCCCTACCTGAGCTACAGCGAGGCTTTCACGCCTGTCGCAGGACGCAACTGCGATGGCGATCTGCTGCAGCCACAACGCGGCAAGCAGTGGGAGGCGGGCATCAAGTACCTCCCGCCAGAGCGGCAGATCGCCCTGGGCGCAGCGGTCTACGACCTGCGCGAGAAGAGTCGCTCGGTGTCGGGGACCGGCCCGGATTGCGTTCAGCAGGTCGGCGAAACCAGGACCCGCGGCGTCGAACTCGAAGCCAAGGCCACGGTGATGCGTGACCTGGATGTCGTGGCCAGCTATACCTACACCGACATCGACGAGACGCTGGAGGCCGTGCCTGAGAACCAGGCTTCGGTCTGGACGAAGTACCGTTTTGCACTGGGCGGGACGCCGGGCTTCTCCGCCGGCCTGGGGCTGCGCTGGCTGGAGTCCTTCCGCAATGCGCCTGCCCCCGTCACGCCCAGCGTGACCCTGCTCGATGCCCTGCTGGCCTGGGAGAACCCGACCTGGCGGGCGGCCTTGAACGTCACCAACCTGGCCGACAAGACCTATGTGGCGACCTGCCTGGGCCGCGGTGACTGCTGGTACGGCGCGCGCCGCACCGTCAACGCCACCGTCACCTACCGCTTCTGAGACATCACCGCCAGCCTTCTCTGACAAGGACCGCCAGCCATGACCCGTCACTTCTGGGTGCTCGCCCACCGTTGCGCCGGCCTGGCGATCGCCGGCTTCCTCGTGATCGCCGGCCTCACCGGCAGCCTGCTCGCCTTCTATGACGAGATCGACACCGCGCTCAACCCGGAGTTGATGCTCGTCGAGGACCGCAGCGACGTGCCGCTGCTCGACCCGCTCGTGCTGCGCGAGCGTGTGGAACAGGCGCTGCCGGGCAACGCCCACCTCGACTACCACCCGCTGCACCGTGACGAAGGGCGCTCGCACAAGCTCTACGCCTGGCGTCTGGTGGGCCCCGAGGGGGCACAGAAGCTGCGCTTCTACGAGGTCTTCGCCAACCCCTACACCGCCGAGGTGCTGGGCGAACGCGAGCGCGGTGCCTGGGTCTTCGATCGTGCGCACTTCATGCCGCTCATGTACCAGCTGCATTACGCTCTCACCATTCCCTACCCCTGGGGCATGTGGCTATTCGGCGTGATCTCCTTCGTGTGGCTGTTCGACAGCTTCGTGGGCTTCTACCTCACGCTGCCACGCCGGCGCAATGGCTTCTGGAAGGGCTGGAAGCCGGCCTGGCTGGTGAAGTGGTCGGGCAGCGCCTACCGCATCAACTTCGACCTGCACCGCGCGCTGAGCCTGTGGCTGTGGGGCATGCTCATCCTGTTCGCGGTGTCCAGCGTGAGCCTGAACCTCAAGGACGAGCTCTACCTGCCGGTGCTCAAGCGCATCGTGCCCACGGTGGATGCCCACGAGGCCCTGCCCGATCTGCACCACGCCCCGCTGATGCAGGCCAACATGAGCTGGGAGCAGGCTCGCGAGCGAGGCCGCGAGCTCATGGCAGCGCGTGCGGCGCGCCACGGTTTCGTGATCGAGCAGGAAGACGCGATCATGTTCGCGCGCGAGCATGGCGCCTGGTACTACTCGGTCATGAGCGACCAGGACTTCGCTGACGACCACGGCCACACCGTCGTCTACTTCTCGGCCCAGGATGACCACGGCGCCGAACTCGCTTTCGAGCACCCCAAGATCGCGCCCGGCAACACCTTCACGAGCTGGCTGGCCGCCTTGCACATGGGCAAGGTCTTTGGCTTGCCGTATCGCCTGCTGGTGCTCGTGATGGGCCTGGTGATCGCCGTGCTGTCGATCACCGGTGTCGTGATCTGGTGGCGCAAGCGCCGCGGCCGCAGGGCCGTGCCGGCCGAGGCGGCGGCCCCCGCGACGCCGGCACCGCGCATGCGCGAAGACCTGGCCTGAGCCGCAATCCCCTTCTCAACCTTCCCGGAGTTGTCATGCCTGTGACCCGGCCGCACCACGTGCGTCCTCACCCGATCCTGCACGCCCTGGCCCTGTGGCTGGGCGTCACCGCCGCCTGGGCGGCCGACGAGCCCGCTGCTGTGGCAGACGAGGCCCTGCCAGCCGTCACCGTCACCGGCCAGTCCGAACGCGCCGCCACCGAAGGCCGCGACAGCTACACCACGCGCGCCACCCACACCGCCACGGGACTGCGGCTCTCGCCGCGCGAGACGCCGCAGTCCATCAGCGTGGTCACGCGCACGCAGATCGACGACTTCGCGCTGCGCGACGTGCGCGACCTGCTGTCGGCCACCAGCGGCGTGCGCGTCGAACGGGTCGAGACCGATCGCACCTATTTCAGCGCGCGCGGCTTCGACATCACCAACTTCCAGGTCGATGGCCTGGGCCTGCCCTTTGCCACCGGCGACCAGCTCGGCGACATCGACACCGCGCTGTACGACCGCGTCGAGGTGGTGAAGGGCGCCAATGGCCTGAGTTCGTCCACCGGCAACCCCTCGGCCACCGTGAACTTCGTGCGCAAGCGGCCCACGCCCGGCTTCCAGGCCTCGGCCGGACTCACCCTGGGTTCGTGGCATCAGCGCCGCCTCGACGCCGACGTGGGCGGCGCGCTCAACGAGGCCGGCAGTCTGCGGGGCCGCCTCATCGCCGCGGTGGAGGACAAGGATTCCTATCTGGACCGCTACCACCTGCGCAAGACCGTGCTCGGCGCGGTCCTCGAGGCCGACCTCGGCCCCGACACCGTGCTGACCGGCGGCGTGAGCCAGCAGCGCAACCGACCCGAGGGCATCATGTGGGGCGGCCTGCCGCTCTTTCGCAGCGACGGCAGCCTGACGGATTACCCGCGCTCGGCCAGCAGCGCGCCCGGCTGGACCTACTGGCACACCGACGACACCCAGGCCTTCCTGGAACTCGACCACGCCTGGGGTGGTCGCTGGCGCAGCCGGGCCACGGTGCTGCACCGGGAGCTGGCTTCCGACGCCGAACTCTTCTACGTGTCCGGCATGCTCAACCCCGACGGATCGGGCCTGACCACCTTCCCGTCCGCCTACCGCCACCGTGAGCGTCAGTGGGTGGTCGATGTGAATCTCGGCGGCCCCTTCACCCTGGCGGGGCGCGAGCACGAGGTGCGTGTGGGCCTGAGCGGGTCGCGCAGCGTCAATGCACTGCGCTCGAGCGACGCCGGCGTGGGCGATCCGCTGAGCGAGGAGGACATGCTCGACGGCAGCACCCCGCGCCCCGATTTTGACAAGGAGCGGGTGGACGGACGCGCCGATTTCACCGACCACCGTCGCACGCTCTATGGCGTGGTCCGCTTCAACCTGGCCGACGACCTCAAGCTCATCACCGGCGCCAACCTGACGCAGGCCCGCAGCGACGGCATCCAGTACGGCGAGACCCACCGCTATCGCAAGCTCAAGACCACGCCCTACCTGGGCGCCCTCTACGACCTGGACGCCCACCACACCGTCTATACGAGCTACACGAAGATCTACAAGCCGCAGTTCAAGGTCGATGCGGCCAACCGTGTGCTCGACCCCCTCGACGGGCAGAGCGTCGAAGCGGGCCTGAAGGGCGAATGGCTGGACGGCCGCCTCCAGGGCAGCCTGGCGGTCTTCCGCGTGACGCAGAAGAACGACCCGGTCTATGCGGGCTTCGGTCCGAACGGCAGCTACTACGAGGGCATCGACGCCACCTCCACCGGCTTCGAGCTGGACCTCGCCGGCCGCCTGGGCCGCAACTGGGAGCTCGCCGGCAGCTACACGCAGATGCGCCTGAAGGACGAGGACGGCGACGCCGCGCGCACCTTCGTGCCGCGACGGATGTTCCGCCTGGCCGCCCGCTACAGTGTGCCGGCCCTGCCGGGCCTGAAGCTGGGCGCGGCGGTGAACTGGCAAAGCCGCAGCTATCGCGACGAGGCCCTGGCCGGCGGCGGCACCGCGCGGGTGCTGCAGGACAGCTACGCCCTGATCGACCTGATGGCGCGCTACGAGATCAACAAGCACTTGAGTGCCAGCCTGAACCTGCGCAACGCCACCAACGAGCGCTACATCAGCAGCCTGTACTGGTCGCAGAACCACGCCGGGGCACCCCGGCATGTGAGCGCCAGCCTGAACTGGACGCGCTGACGCTGGGGGTTCCCGCAACACCCTTGCTTTAGATCAGGACGTTATTTATGTATGGGTGACTCATAGCCTGCGCGAATGTATGATCCGGCCTCGTTCTGCTGCACCGCAGCAGGGCGCGGCCCGCGTCAGCCGCCTCTGGCGCTCGCTCAACGACCCTGCTCCATCCTCCCTGTTTCGACCATGAGTGCCTTCAACGAAGAACGCGTGCTGAGCGTGCATCACTGGACCGACCGCCTGTTCAGCTTCAAGACCACCCGCGACCAGGCCTTCCGCTTCCAGAACGGCCACTTCACGATGATCGGCCTGAAGGTCGAAGGCAAGCCGCTGCTGCGGGCCTACAGCGTGGCCAGTGCCAACTACGAGGAGCACCTCGAGTTCTTCAGCATCAAGGTGCCCGACGGCCCGCTCACCTCGCGGCTGCAGCACCTCAAGGAAGGCGACACCATCCTCGTGGGCCGTAAGCCCACCGGCACCCTGCTGCTGGACTACCTGCTGCCGGGCAAGCGCCTGTACATGCTGGCCACCGGCACCGGCCTGGCGCCCTTCCTCAGCGTGATCCGCGACCCGCACACCTACGAGCGCTTCGAGCAGGTGGTGCTGGTGCACGGCTGCCGTCAGGTGGCTGAACTGGCCTACCAGGATCTCATCACCGAGGAACTGCCCAAGCACGAATTCCTCGGCGAACTGGCCGCCGAGCGGCTCCTCTACTACCCCACGGTCACGCGCGAGCCCTTCCGCAACCAGGGCCGTATCACCACGCTGATCGACAGCGGCAAACTCTTCGACGACCTGGGCGTGCCCGCGTTGAATCCGGCGGAAGACCGCGTGATGATCTGCGGCAGCCCGGGCATGCTGCGCGACCTGAAGGGCATGCTGGACGCCCGCGGGTTCCACGAGGGCAACACCACCAAGCCCGGCGACTACGTCATCGAGCGCGCCTTCGCGGAACAGTGACCCGCCGAAAGCCCGACTGACGAGGCCACCTTCGGGTGGCCTTTTTTTGCTTCTGGCGGCGGGGTGAGTGATAATGAGAACCGTTCCTATCTGAGCCGCGCGCAGCAGATCAGCCGCCGCCACATCTCGACGCCGGGCCGCCACAGGACACCCCCACCCCTGTCGTCGTCGAGGACCGTCTCCATGCTTCATCGCCTGCCTGGCGGGCTGGCCGCGCTGGCCATCTCTTTCGCCATCGCCCTGCCCACCGCACCCGCGGCGGCCCAGCCTGCCGCCACACCCGCTTCCGTGGCCCGCCACTACGCCGCGCTGGTGCACGCCAACTACGAGGACACGCTGGCCGCGGCCCGCACGATGCAAAAGGCCATCGCGGCCTTCATCGCCGCTCCGTCCGCGCAGACCCAGGCCGAAGCCCGCCAGGCCTGGCGGGCCGCACGCGAGTTCTACGGCCAGACCGAGGCCTTCCGCTTCTACGGCGGCCCCATCGATGACGACCGCGGCCCCGAGGGCCGGCTCAATGCCTGGCCCATGGACGAGTCCTACGTGGACTACGTTGAAGGCCAACCCGACGCCGGCTTGATCAACAACCGCCAGCAGCCGCTGACCAAGAAGGCGCTCACCGAGCTCAACGAGCGCGGCGGCGAGGAGAACATCGCCACCGGCTGGCACGCCATCGAGTTCATGCTGTGGGGGCAGGACCTCTCCGATGCCGGTCCGGGCGATCGCAGCTTCGAGGACTTCATCGACGGCAAGCGCCCCAACGCCGACCGGCGCCGCACCTACCTGCGTCTCATCACCGAGATCCTGATCGACGACCTGACCACCCTCGTGCGCGCCTGGGCGCCGGGCGTGAAGAACAACTACCGCGCCGCCTTCGAGCGTGGCGGCCAGGAGTCGTTGCGCAAGATGCTGGTGGGTCTGGGCTCGCTCTCGCGCGGTGAACTGGCCGGCGAACGCCTGGAGGTGGCCCTGGCCAGCCAGGACCAGGAAGACGAGCACTCTTGCTTCTCCGACAACACCCACCGCGATGCGGTGACCAATGCCCTGGGCATCGAGAACGTCTGGCTGGGCCGCTACCGGCGCGCCGACGGGCGTGTGCTGCAGGGCCCCAGCCTGCGCGACCTCGTGGCCGCCAAGGACGCCGCCCTGGCCGAGCGCACCACCGCGCAGATCCGCCGCTCGGTGCGGGCCACCGAAGCGATCCAGGCGCCCTTCGACCGCGAGATCCTCGGCGGCGCCGACGCCCCCGGCCGCCAGCGCGTGCAGACCGCGATCGACAGCCTGACGCAGCAGAGCAAGGACCTGGTGGACGCTGCCGCGGCCATCGGCATCACCCAGTTGACCCTCGTGCAGCCGTGAGCGCCCGCGGTGTCGTGTGGTTGGGGCTGGCCCTTGCGGCCAGCCCGCTGGCCTGGTCCGATGCGGCCCCGGCCGATGCCGACCCCCTGGGCGAGCGCACTGGCGGGGCCACCACCGTGTGGGCCACCGGCAAGAATGCCTTTTCCTTCCCGGCGGCCAACCTGAGCGATGCCGAGCGCACGCGCTTCGTGATCGGCAATTCCTTCTTCAAGCGCAACTGGGTCATGGCGCCGGCCTCCACCACCGCGCGCGACGGCCTGGGCCCGCATTTCATCGCCCGCTCCTGCGGCGCCTGCCACGCGCTGGACGGCCGCGGGGCCCCGCCCGACTTCCGCAAGGGCCTGGCCGACGAGCAGCCCCTGGCCCTGCTGCTGCGCCTGTCCGTGCCCGGCACCGATGCGCACGGCGGGCCCAGGCCCGAGCCGGTGTACGGCGACCAGTTCACCAACGCCGCCGTGCCGGGGGTGACGCCCGAGGGTGAGGTGACCGTGCGCTGGAAGCCGATCCACGGCCGCTTCGCCGATGGCACGCCCTACACCCTGCAGCAGCCGCTCTACGGGTTTCGCAAGCTCGGCTACGGGCCGATGGCCAAGGACGTGAGGGTGAGCCCGCGCATCGCGCCCCAGGTCATCGGCATGGGCCTGCTCGAAGCCATTCCCGAGGCCGAGATCGAACGCAACGCGGCCGAGCAGGCGGCGATGCCGGGCCCGATCAAGGGCCAGCCCAACCGCGTGTGGGACGTGGTGGCCGGGCGCGAGATGATCGGCCGCTTCGGCTGGAAGGCCAATGTGGCGACCATCGCCCACCAGACGGCTGGCGCCTTCCATGGCGACATCGGCATCACCTCGTCCTTCTTCCCCGAGGAAAGCTGCACGCCGAAGCAGGCCGATTGCCGCGCCGCGCCACGCGGGGCCAGGGGTCAGACCCCCGAGATCGACGACAAGACGCTGCACGACGTGATCTTCTACCAGGCCGCACTGGCCCCGCCGGCGCGCCGCAACGCACGCGATGCCCAGGTGCTGCGTGGCCAGCGGCTCTTTGCGCAAGCCCAGTGCGCGGTGTGCCACCGGCCGAGCTACGTCACCGGCGATGCGCCCTTCCCGCACCTGACCAGCCCGGCGCTGAAGGGCCAGACCATCTGGCCCTATACCGACTTGCTGCTGCATGACATGGGCGACGCCCTGGCCGACGGCCGGCCCGATTTCCGCGCCAACGGCCGCCAGTGGCGCACGCCACCGCTGTGGGGCATCGGGCTCATCAAGGACGTGAACGGCCACCAGCGCCTGCTGCACGACGGGCGCGCCAACGGCGTGCTCGAGGCCATCCTCTGGCATGGCGGCGAGGCCGAAGACAGCAAGCAGCAGGTCCTGCGCATGAGCCGCGAAGACCGCGAGGCCCTGGTGAAGTTCGTGGAGTCGCTGTGAAACGACGAGATCTTCTGCTGCTGATCGGAGCGCTCCAGGCAGCACCAGCCCTGTCCCAGCCGCAGTGGACGCGGGTGGCCGTGCCCTTCTACACCCCGGTGGACCTGCTTGTGGGTTGGCATCGCTTCGTGATGGCACCGCAGGCGCGCGCGCTGCATGAGCAGGCGCGGGCCCTGGCCGGCGCCGTAGACGGCTATTGCCAGGGCAGCCTCCCCCTGGAGCGTGTGCGCGGGCATTGGCGCGACACGACCACGGCCTGGGAGCGCCTGTCGGCGGTGGCCACCGGACCACTGATCGCCCGTCGCAGCCTGCGCCGGATCGACTTTTCGCCCACCCGAGCGAACCTGATCGAGCGCGCCATCCGCACTGCGCCACGCGGCGCGGCGGCGATGGAGCGTATCGGCACACCCGCCAAGGGTCTGCCGGCGCTGGAATGGCTGTTGTGGACCCAACCGGCCGCCCCCGCGACACCGGCCTGCACCTATGCCCGGGAAGTGGCGCACGACCTGCTGCGCGAAACCCAGGCCTTGAGCGAAGGCTTTGCCGCCCTCGCGCAGCGCGGTCGCGACGACTGGCCCGAAGACGAGGCCGTGGCGGCAGTGGGCGAGCTGGTCAACCAATGGGTGGGCGGCATCGAGCGCCTGCGCTGGGCCCAGATGGAAAAACCCCTGCGGGCCGCCACGCCGCAGGCGCTGCCCCGGCATGCCAGCGGCACCACCGCGCAGAGCTGGCAGACCCATTGGGGGGCAGTCGCAGCCCAGGCCCGTGCCAGCGCCGAGGCGCCACGGCCGGGCGAGGGGCAGGTGCCGTTCGAGCTCTACCTGCGCGGGCGCGGCCTGAACGACCTGGCCGACCGCTGGGCGGCGGCGGTCCAGTCGGCCGACACACGCATGGCGGAGGCCGACCCGAAGGTGAGCGTCACCGTCCTGGAGGCAGGCCAAGCCCTGGCCGACCTCAAGCGCCTGGCCGAGGCCGAACTGGCGCCTGCGCTGGAGGTGCGGCTGGGCTTTTCGGATGCCGATGGCGACTGAACTCACCCGGCGACAACTCATGGGGTGGGCCGGGGCCGGCCTGCTGGCGGTGGCGGCGCCCGCCTGGGCAGGATCTGCCCCGCGCCTGGCCGCGAGCTGGCGCCGGGCCGATCACCAGCACCAAGTGGGCTGGCTGCGGCCCGATCCGTCCAGCGGCCAGTGGCAGGTGGAAGCGGCCCTGGACGTCCCCACCCGGGCGCATGGTGTGTGGATCGGCACGCAGGGCGAACTCTATGCCGCCGCCCGCCGCCCCGGCGACTGGCTGCTGCGCTGGCAGCCGGGCCGTGATCCGCTGTGGGTGTGGATGCCGCCCGAACGCACGCTCAATGGCCACGTCCTGCCGCATCCCGAGGGTCGTGTGCTGCTCACCACCGAGACCGATCTGGACACCGGCGAAGGCTGGGTGACCGTGCGCGAGGCCATCACGCTGCTGCCCTTGAAATCCTGGCCCACGCACGGCCGAGACCCACACCAGCTGCTCTGGGACCCTCTCCACCCCGACCGCCTCTTCGTGGCCAATGGCGGCATCGAGACGCGGCCCGAGACGGGGCGGCAGAAGCTCGCGCTCGATGCCATGGATGCGTCGCTCGTGTGCCTGGACACGCGCCGCGGCGAGGTGCTGGGCCAATGGCGGCTGGACGATGCCCGCCTGAGCCTGCGTCACCTGGCCTGGAGCGGCGACCGACTGGGCGTGGCCCTGCAGGCCGAGCACGACGACGAGGCGCAGCGCCACGCCGCCCCGGTGCTGGCGCTGCTGGAGCCGAAAGGGCTGCGCACCGTGGCCTTCGATCGCCCGCTGGCGGGCTATGGCGGCGACATCGCCGGCACGCCCGAAGGTTTTGCCGTGGGCTGCCCGCGCGCGGGAGGTGTGGCGCTCCATCACCGCGACGGCCGCCCGCGCGGCTGGGTGCCACTGCCCGAAGCCTGCGCGCTCGCCGCCGATGCACAGGGCCGCCTGTGGATGGGTGGCCATCCGGTCGCCGGCAAAGGTGCCGAACGGCTGGCACTGCCCGGTCTGCGCCTGGACAACCACTGGCGATTGGCCGGCTAGGCAGGGCCTCGCGCCATCGGCGATGATGGCTGCTGCGTTGTGATCCTCCGGAGTGACCCATGTCCCAACCCGTCATCATCGATGCCGTGCGCACCGCCTTTGGCCGCCGCAAGGGCGCCCTGCGCGAGACCCGCCCCGACGACCTGCTGGCCTTTGCCGTGCGCGGCCTGGTCGAGCGCAGCGGTGTGGTGCCCGAACAGATCGACGACCTCATCGCCGGCTGCGTGAGCCAGGCGGGCGAGCAGGGCGCCAACGTCGGGCGGCTGGCGGTGCTGCTGTCGGGCCTGCCCACGCGCGTGGCGGGGGTTTCGCTCAACCGGATGTGCGGCTCCAGCCAGCAGGCCGTGCACTTTGCGGCCCAGGCCATTGCGGCCGGCGACGCACGCTACGTGATTGCCGGCGGGGTGGAAAGCATGAGCCGCGTGCCCATGTTCCTCGACGTCACGCTCGGCCGCTTCGAGTTCACCGGCTTCGAGGCCCTGAACCCGGCGCTGCTGGAACGCCATGCCCTGGTGCACCAGGTGGAAAGCGCCGAGCGCATCGCCGAACACTGGGGGCTGTCGCGCGCCGATTGCGACGAGTTCGCCAAGGAAAGCCATCGCCGTGCCCATGCGGCGGCCGAGGCCGGCCGGCACCGCGAAGTGTTGCCCACACCGGGGCTGGATGCCGACGGCCAGCCGATCACGCTGGTGCGCGACGAAGGCATCCGCGCCGTGCTCGACGAGGCCCGCATGGCTGCGATGAACCCGGTCTTTCGCGCGCCCGGCGAAGGGGTGGTGACCGCCGCCAACGCCAGCCAGATCTCCGACGGCGCGAGCGCCGTGCTGGTGGCCGACGAAGCCACCGCCCGCGCCGACGGCCTCACACCCAGGGCCCGTTTCCGCGCCCGCGTGGTGGTGGGCTCCGATCCGGTGATGCAGCTGAACGGCGTGATCCCTGCCACTCACGAGGCGCTCAAGCGTGCGGGCATCGGCGTGGCCGATCTCGACTGGATCGAGGTCAACGAAGCCTTTGCGAGCGTCGCGCTGTGCTGGGCCCGCGAGTTCCAGCCCGACATGGCCCGGCTCAACCCCTGGGGCGGGGCGATCGCCCACGGCCACCCGCTGGGCGGCACCGGCGGCGCCTTGATGGCCAAGATGCTGCACGGCCTCGAAGCCACCGGCGGCACCCTGGGCCTGCAGGTGATGTGCATTGGCCACGGCATGGCCACCGCCACGGTGATCGAGAGGGTCTGAGCTGCCGGCGTCGACGGGTGCACAGTACGGCCAGGACGGTTAAGCTCGCCCTTCCGTCCAACGCCCCACCGAGCGCGCCGATGATCATCGTCCATCACCTGAACAACTCCCGTTCGCAGCGTGTGCTGTGGATGCTCGAAGAGCTGCAGCTGCCCTACGAGATCCGCCACTACCAGCGCGACCCCAAGACCATGCTGGCACCGGCCGAGCTGCGCCAGGTGCATCCGCTGGGCAAGTCGCCGGTGATCACCGATGGCGATCTGGTACTGGCCGAGTCCGGGGCCATCCTCGAGTACCTGGTCGATCGCTACGGCGAAGGCCGCTTCAAGCCCAAGGCCGGCACGCCGGAGGCGTTGCGCTACCTCTACTGGATGCACTTCGCCGAGGGCACGGCCATGCCGCCGCTGCTGATGAAGCTCGTCTTCGACACGGTGGAGAAGAAGTCGCCCCTGCTGGTGCGCCCCATCGCAGCGGGCATCGCGCAGAAGGTCAAGGGGATGATCGTCACCCCCAACATCCGCCGCCATCTCGACTTCATGGAGTCCGAGCTGGCCGAGCGCCCCTGGTTCGCTGGCGACGAGTTCACGGCGGCCGACGTGCAGATGAGCTTTCCGCTCGAGGCCTCGGCTTCGCGCGGCGGCCTGGACCAGCGCTACCCCCTGCTCACCCACCTGCTGCAGCGCATGCAGGCCCGGCCGGCCTACCAGCGCGCCCTGGCCAAGGGTGGGCCCTACGAACTCGGCTGACCATGAACCCGGTGCTCGTCGAGGCCTGGCGGGGCCCGGCGGTGGAGTCCTTCCACCGCGGCGCGCTGGTGGTGGTCGATGCCGGTGGCCAGGCCGTCTGGTCGCTGGGTGACGTGCAACGGCCCGTCTTCCCGCGTTCGGCCATCAAGGTGCTGCAGGCCTTGCCGCTGGTGGCCAGCGGTGCGGCCCAGGCCCTGGGCCTGACCGACGCCGAGCTGGCCCTGGCCTGCGCCTCGCACAACGGCGAGCCCGGCCACGCCGACACGGCCGCCGGCGTGTTGCATCGCCTGGGCCTGGACGCATCGGCCCTGGAATGTGGCGCCCACTGGCCCGGCCTGGACACCGCCGGCCGCGCCCTGGCGGCCGCGGGGCGCGAACCGACCGCCCTGCACAACAACTGCTCGGGCAAGCATGCAGGCTTCCTGTGCCTGGCCTGCGCCATGCAGGGCGGCGCGAAGGGCCCCGACCTGCAGCGTTTCGTGCGCGGCTATGTGCAGCCCGACCACCCCGTGATGCGCGAGGTGGGCGCGGCCCTCGAGGCCGCCACGGGTGAACGCCTGGCACATGCCCCCATGGGCATCGATGGCTGCTCCATTCCCACCTACGCCTTGCCGCTCAAGGCGTGGGCGCTGGCCTTTGCCCGGGTGGCCACCGGGCAGGGCCTGAGCGCCGACCATGCCCGCGCTGCGCAGCGTTTGAGGCAGGCGGTGGCCCGTTCGCCCTTTCACGTGGCCGGCACCGGCCGCTTCGACACGCGCGTGATGGAGCGCCTGGGCGAGCGCGTCTTCTGCAAGGTGGGCGCCGAAGGGGTGTACTGCGCGGCCCTGCCCGAACAGGGCCTGGGCGTGGCGCTGAAGATGGACGATGGCAACACTGCGCGCGCCGCCGAGGTGGTGATGGCCGCGGTCATCGAAGCCCTGCTGCCACTGTCCGACGATGAGCGGCAGGTCATGCGCAGCCTGAGCGATGTGACGCTGCGCAACTGGCGCGGGACCGAGGTGGGGGCGTTGCGCGCGGCGCAGGCGCTGAGAGCGCTCAGCTCTGCATGAACCGCTTGCTGCGTGCGATCGACATCAGGATGCCCAGACCCAGACCGAGCGTAACCATCGCCGTGCCGCCGTAGCTGATGAAGGGCAGGGGCACGCCCACCACGGGCAGGATGCCGCTCACCATCCCCATGTTCACGAAGGCGTAGGTGAAGAAGATGAGCGTCACCGCACCGGCCAGCAGGCGCGAGAAGAGCGTGGGCGCCTCACTGGCGATCATCAGCCCGCGGAAGATCAGGAAGAGGAAGCCCAGGATGAGCGCGAGGTTGCCCGCCAGGCCGAACTCCTCGGAGTAGGCCGCAAAGATGAAGTCGGTGGTGCGCTCGGGGATGAACTCCAGGTGGGTCTGGGTGCCGTTCATGAAGCCCTTGCCGGTGAGTCCGCCCGAGCCGATGGCAATCGTGCCCTGGATGATGTGGAAGCCCTTGCCCAAGGGGTCCTTGGTGGGGTCGAGCAGGGTGCACACGCGCTGACGCTGGTACTCGTGCAGCACCTTGAGGTCCACACCCGGCGCGCAGATGCGCTCCTCCAGGCTCACCAGGGCGGTGATGCCGATGGCGCCCGCTGCCAGCACCGGGATCACCAGCTTCCACGACAGTCCGGCGAAGAAGATCACCGCCAGACCGGCGGCCAGCACCAGCAGCGTGGTGCCGAGGTCGGGCTGGCGCAGGATCAGCGCCGCTGGCACGGCCAGGATCACGCCGGCCACCAGGAAGTCGGGCACACGCAACTGGCCTTCGCGGCGCTGGAACCACCAGGCCAGCATCAGGGGCAGCGCGATCTTCATGATCTCGCTGGGCTGGATCACGGTGAAGCCCACATTGAGCCAGCGGGTGGCGCCCTTGCGTGTGATGCCGAAGAACTCCACGCCCAGCAGCAGCACGATCCCGGTGACATAGAGCGGCACGGCCACCAGCATCAGCTTCTGAGGCGGTACCTGGGCCACCACGAAGACCACGGCCGCGGCAATGAGCATGTTGCGGGCGTGATCCGGGAAGCGGCTGCCGTGGTCATAGCCGGCCGAGTACATGATGACGAGGCCGGCCCCGCACAGCAGCAGCACGGCGAAGGTCAGGGCCGGGTCGAAGCCGAAGAGCACCGGCTTGAGCCGCTGCCACAGCGAAGGCCGTTCGAAGGTGACGTTCATGGCGTGCGGCGGGGGGGAGCGGGCACAGGGGTGGCAGACGCCGGGTCATCGGGTGGCATGGCAATGCTGGGACCGGGCAGGCGGCTGCCATCCAGGGCCGACGACACCGGCTGCACCGGCACGGCGGCTGCAAGCCGCGGCTTGCCGATCGGCGCTGCGGCTTCGCCGCGTTGCATTGCGGCGATGTCCTCCTCGCTGGGGTACAGGCCCTCCAGCCAGTAGTCGAAGACGCGGCGCGTGATGGGCGCGGCCGACTGCGAGCCGAAGCCGGCGTTCTCGACGATCACAGCCACCGCGATGCGCGGCTCCTCCAGTGGGGCAAAGGCCACGTACAGCGCATGGTCGCGCAGGTACTCGGCCATTTTGCTGGCGTCATAGCGCTCGTTCTGGCGGATGGACACCGCCTGGGCCGTGCCGGTCTTGCCGCCGCTCTTGTAGGGCGCCCCGGCGAAGCTGCGCACGGACGTGCCTTCCTGCGTGACCGAGTACATGGCATCGAGCACGATCTTCACGTGTTCAGGCTTGAGCGGAATGCGACCAATGGGCTCGTGGTGCACCAGCCGGGATTCGTGGGTGACGGCGTCGCGGATCTCGCGCACGACGTGGGGCCGGTAGCGCTGCCCGCCTGCGGCCAGCGTGGCCATGGCATGCGAGAGCTGCAGCATCGTGAAGGTGTTGTAGCCCTGGCCGATGCCCAGCGAGATGGTCTCGCCCGCATACCAGCGCTGCTGCTCGGGCTTGCGGTAGGCATTGCGCTTCCAGGTCGTGGAGGGCAGCACGCCGCGTACCTCGCCCAGCAGGTCGATGCCGGTGATCTGCCCGAAGCCGAAGGGCGCCATCTGGTCGTGCATCAGGTCCACACCCATCTCGTTGGCCAGCGAGTAGTAGTACACGTTGCTCGACTTCACGATGGAGCGGCGCAGGTCCACCATGCCCAGCCCGGTGTCGCCATGGCTGCGGAAGCGGTGGTTGCCGAAGAGGAAGACCCCGGTGTCGAGGATGGCCTGATTGGCCGTGCGCGTGCCGGTGTTGAGCGCGGCCAGCGCCATGAAGGGTTTGTAGGTGGAGCCGGGTGGGTAGGTGCCGCGCAGCGCGCGGTTGAGCAGCGGCCGGTCGATCGACTCGTTGAGCGCACGCCAGTTCTCCACGTCGATGCCCTCGACGAAGAGATTGGGGTCGAAGGTGGGCTTGCTGACGAAGGCCAGCACCTCGCCACTGCGCGGGTCGATGGCCACCAGCGCCCCGCGTCGGTTGCCGAAGAGCTGCTCCACCAGGGCCTGCAGCTTGATGTCGATCGACAGCACCACGGTGTTGCCGGGCGTGGCCGGGCTGGAACGCAGCCGGCGCACCGCGCGCCCACCGGCGCTGGTCTCGACCTCCTCGAAGCCAGTGGTGCCGTGCAGCTCGCGTTCGTAGGCCTGCTCCACGCCCAGCTTGCCGATGTATTCGGTGCCGCGGTAGTTGGCCACGTCCTCGTCCGGCCAGTCGTCCATGGCCTTTTTCTCGGCCTGGTTGATGCGGCCGATGTAGCCCACCACATGGCTGCCCACATCGCCCAGCGGGTAGTGGCGGAACAGGCGCGCCTTCACGTCCACGCCGGGGAAGCGGTAGCTCTGGGCGGCGAAGCGGGCCACTTCCTCGTCGGTGAGCCGGGTGCGGATGGGCAGGGAGTCGAAGCTCTTGGTCTCTTCCATCAGCCGGCGAAAGCGCCGCCGCTCAGCGTTGCCGATCTCCACAATCTCGGCCAGGGCGTCGATGGTGCCGTCCAGGTCGGTCACTTTGGACGGGGTGATCTCCAGCGTGTAGGCCGCGTAGTTGCGCGCCACCACCACGCCGTTGCGATCGAGGATGAGCCCGCGGTTCGGCGGGATGGGCAGCACCGAGATGCGGTTGGTTTCAGCCCGAGTGGACAGCTCCTCGTGCTTGATCACCTGAAGATACACCAGCCGAGCCGTCACGAGGCCAAAGCACACCAGCACCAGCGCAGCGGCGAACAGCAGCCTCGCGCGAAAGCGCGACAGCTCGAGTTCGACGTCCTTGAGTTCGGTCACGGCAGACCTTGTGAACCTTACAGCGGGCGGTTCTTGTCAGGGTCCGGCGCACGGCGCTGCGGTGCCAGCAGCACCCAGCTGGCCAGGGGCCACAACAAAGATTCGAACACCGGCGCCAGCAGCAGTTCCCATCCCGGGAAGATGCCACCAGCGACCAGCCGGATCAAGACCAGCACCGCATGCGCGGCGAAAAACAGCGGAAGAATCTGCAATGCCTGCTCCAGCACCGAGAACCACAGCAGCCGGCGGTGGATGGTGATGGCGAAGAAGCTGAGCAGCGTGTAGGCCAGGGCGTGCTGGCCCAGCAGGGCGCCGTCGTGCACATCCATCATCAGCCCGAAGACAAAGGCCGCACCGATGCCGATGCGTCGCGGCTGGTGCACGTTCCAGAACACCAGGGTGAGGGCCAGCAAGTCGGGCATGGCCGGCGTGCGCCCCAGGGGCAGCATGTTGATGGCCAGGGCCACCACCAGCGAACCCCAGATGAAGACCGGGTTGGCAGGCAGGAGGAGCTGGTCGGAGCCGCGCGGCATCATGGCAGGAGGCTCCGTTCAGCGGCTGCGCGCGCCGCGGCGGGTGGCGGCCGGCTCGGGTTCCGGCTCAGGCGGCGGGGGCAGCGACAGGCCCACGGGTTCGACCACCAGCACGTGACGGGCGCTGGCCAGCTGCCCCACCGGCTCCAGCGTGATGCGCGCGAAGGAGCTGTCGGCGCGGCGCTCGACGCGCGTGACCGTGGCCACGGGCAGGCCCGGTGGATAGACGCCGTCCACCCCCGAGGTGGCCAGCTCGTCGCCCTCGCGCACGTCGGCATTGGTGGGCATGAAGCGCAGCTCCAGTCCCCCGCGCAGCGGGTCGCCATAGGCCACGCCGCGCACCTGCGTGCGGGTGTTCAGCACCGGAATCACGGCGTCCTTGTCCACCAGCAGCGTCACTTCAGAAGTGAGCGGATACACCCGCGTCACCTGACCGATCACGCCGGTGTGGTCGATGACCGGGGAGCCCCGCACGATGCCCTGGGTGAGGCCGCGGTCGATCACCACCTTGCGGGTGTAGGGGTCGGGCCGGTCATAGAGCACTTCGGCAGCCTGGGTGCGGGCCGGCACGGCCGCGCGCAGCTCCAGCATTTCGCGCAGGCGGGCGTTCTCCTGCTCCAGCATTTCCAGGCGGCTCAGGCGCTCGGCCTTGTCGGCCATCAGGCGGCGGGCTTCGGCTTCCGAGGCGCGGGCGGCCGCCAGGCCCTGCAGGTACTCGCCGCCGGTGCTGAGGGCCTGCACCGGCACCAGCAGGGCCTGCTGGATGGGGTGCAGCACCGTGGCGATGACGGCCCGCAGCGGTTCGACCACCACGAGGCGGCGGTCGGCCACCATCAGGAAAAGGGCCAGCGCCGAGAAGAACACCACCCGCGTCAGGGCCGAGGGGCCCTGGCGGAAGAAGGGTGGGGGTGTGCGGTCCAGCGTACCCAGGGGCATGGCGCGGAGCGGGGGTCAGGCACTCGAACAGGCACAGGCCGGCGCAGCGGGGAAGGGCTGGGCCGGCGGGGACATCCGTGGGGGCTTATTCCGAGGTGAAGATCGAGCCCAGGCGCTCCATGCGCTCCAGGGCCGTGCCGCAGCCACGCACCACGCAGGTCAGCGGGTCTTCGGCCACCAGCACCGGCAGGCCGGTCTCTTCCGCCAGCAGGCGATCGAGGTCGCGCAGCAGGGCGCCGCCGCCGGTGAGCATCATGCCGCGTTCAGCGATGTCGGCGCCGAGTTCGGGCGGCGTCTGCTCCAGAGCGTTCTTCACCGACGAGACGATCTGGTTCAGCGGGTCGGTCAGGGCTTCCAGGATCTCGTTGGAGCTGATCGTGAAGCTGCGCGGCACACCCTCCGAGAGGTTGCGCCCCTTCACTTCCATCTCCTTGACCTCGGAGCCGGGGAAGGCCGAGCCGATCTCCTTCTTGATGGCTTCGGCCGTGGGCTCGCCGATCAGCATGCCGTAGTTGCGGCGGATGTAGTTGATGATGGCCTCATCGAACTTGTCGCCGCCCACGCGCACGCTGCCCTTGTAGACCATGCCGCCCAGGCTGATGACGCCCACCTCGGTGGTGCCGCCACCGATGTCCACCACCATCGAGCCCGAGGCTTCCGAGACCGGCAGGCCCGCGCCGATGGCCGCGGCCATGGGTTCCTCGATCAGGTAGACCTCGGAGGCACCTGCGCCCAGGGCCGACTCGCGGATGGCGCGGCGCTCGACCTGGGTGGAGCCGCAGGGCACGCAGATGATGATCCGCGGGCTCGGCTTGAGCACCGAGCGCGGGTGGACCATCTTGATGAACTGCTTGAGCATCTGCTCGGTGACGGTGAAGTCGGCGATCACGCCGTCCTTCATGGGGCGGATGGCCTCGATGTTGCCGGGCACCTTGCCCAGCATGGCCTTGGCCTCGGCGCCCACCGCCTGGATGGTCTTCTTGCCGTTGGGGCCGCCTTCATGGCGGATGGCCACCACCGAGGGCTCGTCCAGGACGATGCCCTTGCCGCGCACGTAGATCAGCGTGTTGGCCGTGCCCAGGTCAATGGCGAGGTCCGTCGAAAAGTAGCGACGAAAGGATTCGAACATGTGTGTGTTTTCCTTGCACAAAACCGGCGCAGGGCGCGGCCATCGGGGCGTGGGCAGCCCCGCATGGAAACACCGCGTCCGGGCCGGCTGTGGATAACCGAAGATAATACCCCAATGACCCCGCGCCCAAGCGTGCGGGAAGCCCCCATCAGCAAACAATTTCCCATGGCTCTGACACCCCAGGACGTGGGCCGCATCGCCCACCTCGCGCGGCTGGCGCTGAGCGAGGCCGAACAGGCCCGGATGCTCGAACAACTCAATGGCTTCTTCGACATCGTCGAGCGCATGCGCGCGGTGGACACCACCGGCGTCGAACCCCTCTACACCCCGCTGTCGGCCGTGCAGGACGTGGCTTTGCGCCTGCGCGAGGACGTGGTGACCGAGGTTGACCAGCGCGAGGCCAACCAGCGCAGCGCCCCCGCGGTGGAAGATGGGCTCTTCCTCGTGCCCAAGGTCATCGAGTGAGGGCGCGATGAGCACCGAACTGCACCACCTGGGCGTGGCCGACCTGGCCCGCCAGCTCGACGCCAAGGCCGTCTCCAGCGTCGAAATCACGAAACATCTGCTTGCGCGCGTTGCCGCCCATCAACAACTCGGGGCTTTCCTGTGCACCGACGAGGCCCTGGCGCTGGCGCAGGCACAGGCCGCGGACGATCGGCGCGCCAAGGGCGAGACGGGCCCGCTGCTGGGCGTGCCCCTGGCGCACAAAGACATCTTCGTCACCACCGACTTCCCCAGCACCGCGGCCTCGAAGATGCTCGAGGGCTATCGCAGCCCCTTCGACGCCACCGTGGTGGCCCAGCTCAAGGCGGCCGGCAGCGTCACCCTGGGCAAGCTCAACTGCGACGAGTTCGCGATGGGCGGCAGCAACGAGAACTCGGCCTACGGCCCGGCGCGCAACCCCTGGAACGTGAACCGCATCACGGGCGGCTCGTCCGGTGGCTCGGCCGCGGCGGTGGCCGCCCGCCTGATCCCGGCCGCCACCGGCACCGACACCGGCGGCTCGGTGCGCCAGCCGGCCTCGCTCACCGGCATCACCGGCATCAAGCCCACCTACGGCCGCTGCTCGCGCTACGGGATGATCGCCTTCGCCTCCAGCCTCGACCAGGCCGGCCCGCTGGCGCGCAGCGCCGAAGACTGCGCGCTGCTGCTGTCGGCCATGAGCGGCTTCGACCCGCGCGACGCCACCTCGGCCGAGCGGCCCGTCGAAGACTACGCGGCGGCGATCCGCGCGCCGCGCGCGGGCGCCACCGCGGCCCAGCCCCTGAAGGGCCTGCGCATCGGGCTGCCGAAGGAATTCTTCGGCGACGGCGTGGCCGCCGGCGTGACCACGGCCGTGCGCGCCGCGCTGGCCGAGTTCGAGAAGCTCGGTGCCACGCTGGTGGACGTGAGCCTGCCCCGCACCGAGCTGTCGATCCCCGTCTACTACATCATCGCCCCCGCCGAGGCCAGCTCCAACCTGAGCCGCTTCGATGGCGTGCGCTATGGCCACCGCGCCAAGGACCACGGCGACCTGCTCGACATGTACAAGAAGAGCCGCGCGGAAGGCTTCGGGCCCGAGGTGAAGCGCCGCATCATGATCGGCACCTATGTGCTCAGCCACGGCTACTACGACGCCTACTACCTGCAGGCGCAGAAGCTGCGTCGCATGATCGCCGACGACTTCCAGGCCGCCTTCGCTCAGTGCGACCTGATCGCTGGCCCCGTCTCGCCCACCGTGGCGCGCCCCCTGGGCAGCCAGACCGACCCGGTGCAGGAATACCTGGCCGACATCTTCACGCTGCCCGGCAGCCTGGCCGGCCTGCCCGGCATGAGCGTGCCCGCGGGCTTCGGTGAAGAGGGCCTGCCCGTGGGCCTGCAGCTCATCGGCAACTACTGGCAGGAAGGGCAGCTGCTGCACGCCGCGCATGCCTTCCAGCAGGCGACCGACTTCCACCTCCGCGCTCCGGAGGGCTATTGAGATGACCCAGACCGCATCGAAACTGGTGCGCGGCTACGAGGTGGTGATCGGCCTCGAAACGCACGCCCAGCTGTCCACGCAATCCAAGATCTTCTCGGGTGCCAGCACGGCCTTTGGCGCGCCGCCCAACACCCAGGCCTGCGCGGTGGACCTGGCCCTGCCGGGCACGCTGCCGGTGATGAACCGCGCAGCCGTGGAGCGTGCCATCCGCTTCGGCCTGGCGGTGAGGGCGAAGATCGCGCCGCGGTCCATCTTCGCGCGCAAGAACTACTTCTACCCCGATCTGCCCAAGGGCTACCAGATCAGCCAGTATGAGATCCCGGTGGTGCAGGGCGGCGAGGTCGAGTTCTACCTCGGCAACGAGAAGCACGTGGTGCACCTCACGCGCGCCCACCTGGAAGAAGACGCCGGCAAGTCGCTGCACGAGGACTACCACGGCCAGACGGGCATCGACCTCAACCGCGCCGGCACACCGCTGCTGGAGATCGTCTCCGAGCCCGAGATGCGCTCTTCGGCCGAGGCCGTGGGCTATGCCAAGGCGCTGCACGCGCTGGTGGTGTGGCTGGGCATCTGCGATGGCAACATGCAGGAAGGCAGCTTCCGCTGCGACGCCAACGTGTCGGTGCGCAAACCCGGCCAGCCCTTCGGCACGCGCCGCGAGATCAAGAACCTCAACAGCTTCCGCTTCCTGCAGCAGGCCATCGACTACGAGGTGAACTGGCAGATCGACCTCATCGAAGACGGCGGCGAGGTCCAGCAGGCCACCGTCCTCTTCAACCCCGACACCGGCGAGACGCGGGCCATGCGCACCAAGGAAGACGCGCATGACTACCGCTACTTCCCCGACCCCGACCTGCCGCCGCTGGTGATTGCGCCCGAGTGGGTCGAACGGGTGAAGGCCGAGATGCCCGAGCTGCCCAGCGTGATGGCCGAGCGCTTCCAGCGCGAGGACGGCCTGCCGGCCTATGACGCCACGATGATGACGCAGAGCCTTGCGTTCGCGCGCTACTACGAGGCGGCGCGCGATGCCTGCAAGCAACCGAAGCTGGTGGCGAACTGGCTGATGGGCGAGGTGTCGCGCCGGCTCAATACCGAGGGCAAGGACATCGCCCAGGCCCCCGTGCAGGCCGCCACGCTGGCCGCGCTGATCGGCCGCATCAGCGACGGCACCATCTCCAACAACGGCGCCAAGCAGGTGTTCGAGGCCCTGTGGAGCGGCGAGGGCAGCGAGGTGGACACGCTGATTGAGGCCAAGGGCCTCAAGCAGATGAACGACACCGGCGCCCTGGAAGCCCTCCTCGACGAGGTGCTGGCCGCCAATGCCAAGTCGGTCGAGGAATTCCGCGCCGGCAAGGAAAAGGCCTTCAACGCCCTGGTGGGCCAGGCCATGAAGGCCACCAAGGGCAAGGCCAACCCGGCCCAGGTGAACGAGCTGCTTAAGAAGAAGCTCGGCGCCTGAGGGGATTCAACGCCCCAGCCAGCGCCGCCACCACGGGCGGCGCGGCGGCAGGGCTTCCGTCGAGAAGGGCCGGGCGCCTGCGTTGTCCGTGCGGCCCAGGAACTGCGCCTCGATGTCCAGCGACGAACGTCGGCCCAGGTCGCCGCGGTGCGCGGCCAGCCAACGCTCGGCTGCGGCGCGGCCCAGGGTGAAGAGCTGCTCCAGGAAGGCCGGGTCGGTGTTGAGCTTGCTCGACGCATTGAAGGGTGCGAGCCCTTCTTCGTCGGCCACCATGTGCAGGCGCAGGTCCTTGTACTGCCGCGGGTCGAGCTTGTGCTCGCGCAGCAGCCGCGACACGAAGGCGATCGCGCGCAGCTCGGCGATCAGGCTCGCGTTGAAGGTGATCTCGCTCAGGCGGTCCATGATCTCCACGCTGCGCTTAGGTGTGCCTTCGCGCCTGAGCGGGTTGATCTTCACCAGCAGGATGTCCAGCGTGTTCGTGCGGTAGATCAACGGGTAGAGCGCCGGGTTGCCGGTGTAGCCGCCGTCCCAGTAGGGCTCGCCGTCGATCTCCACCGCCTGGAACAGGAAGGGCAGGCAGGCCGAGGCCAGCAGCGCGTCGATGCCGAGGTCTTCGCCCGTGAACACGCGCGCCTGGCCGGTGTGCACGGCGGTGGCTGTCACGAACAGGCCCAGGCCCGGCACGTGGGTGTGCGCCTCGCGCAGCGCAGCTTCGTCCACATGCCGGCGCGCCACGTCGCGCAGTGGGTTGAGGTTGAGCGGGTTGAACTCGTAGGGGCTGAAGCTGCGCCAGAGGCTTGTCACCCACTGGTAGCTGGGCAGCACGTCGAAGTTGAAGCTGTGGTGCTGCGCAGCGGCCGCCTGCGTCAGCGAAAACGGCGAGAACACCTGTCCGCTGCGCCCTACGTCCTCCCAGAACGCCCGCAAGGCCGCCCGCGCACCCTCACGCCCGCCGCGCACCAGCCCCGTCACCAGCACCGCGCCATTCAACGCCCCCGCGCTGGTGCCCGACACGCCTTGCACGGCGAGGCCCTCGTCCTCCAGCAGCCGGTCGAGCACGCCCCAGGTGAAGGCCCCATGCGACCCGCCGCCTTGCAGCGCGAGGTCGAGCGGGAGGGGCGTGGAGGCTGAGGGCATGGGGGGCTCAGGGTTTGCCCGAGTGTAGGGCGAGGAGCCGGGCACCATGCAGCGGTCATGCGCTGATCGCGCGCGGCGCTCTCCGCAGCAAGCTCCCGTCCTTACGGGCAGTAACGCACTGGCACACACGGATACAGCGTGCGCCGATTCCGTTCCCGAGCTTCTGTCTACGATGCACTCGGCCGCAGAAGCGGTCATCACACAAGCAATGGCAGGGAGAGAACATGACGCCGCCGCTGTACTACGAGTACGCCGTGCAACCCGGCGAGACGATCACGACCATCATCCACAAGCTCTATGGATGGTCACCCCCCACACGCCGCTATGGCGAGATCCTGGACGCCATCAAGGCCCTTAACCCGGAGGTGCCCAACCTGCACAACCTGTGGCCGGGCACCGTGCTGCGCGTGTCCGACCGCGCGCCTGCTGTGGCGGCACCCCCAGGGCCCTTGTTCCTGAGCGCCTCACCCGACCCCGCCGAGCGCCGGCAGATGTGGGCCATGGCCTGGGCGCAGCGCAGCGGCTTGCTGCTGGCACCGGGGGCGGTGGCCATGGGCACGGCGGCCAACCTCCTGAGCGAGGGCAACCTGACCCTGCTGCGCCAGGTGGGTGACGAGTATGCCGCCTACAAGGCCAGCGGCGGGCGCATCACCAAGGGCCAGTACGATCACCGCCGCCGGGTGCTGGTGAGGCAGTTCGCCGACAACGTCGGGCCGATGGAGAAGCTGCTCTTCGGTGGCGCCACAACGCAGGAGGAGATCCGCATCGCCCGCGCAGGCGGGGTGCCCTACGATGCGAACATCCAGCGGCAGGTGGGGCGGTTGCGGCAGCTCGGCAAGGCTGCTGGCGCCGGCGGGATCCTGCTGGGTGGCGTGGGCGTGACGGCCGCGTGCTATCAGATCGCCCACACGGTGAGCCAGAAGGAAAAGAACGAGATCTTTGTGGAAGCCATGACAAGCACGCTGGTCGGAGCAGGCACCGGCGCGGCAATCAGCCTCTTTCTGTTGTCCAACCCCGTGGGGTGGGGAATGGCGCTGTTGTTGGCGACAGGAAGTGCCGCAGCAACTTGGCAGGCCGGCAAGTGGGCCGCGCAGGTCTACGACACCTCGGGTTCAACCGTCGACTTGGTCAGCGGCCTCGGGATTGACCGCCTATGTCGCTCGTGATGCTCATCTCCAGCGCGATGCTGATCGCATTTCTTGCATGGGTGCTCGCAAGCATCCCCGCCTTGATCGTCTTGCACGTCCTGATGCCCCGCGCCGTTCTGGACCGGTACTGGAAAGAGCCCCACTTCCGCCCCTTCGAACTCGGGTTGTTCTCAAGGAACCTCTTCGCACCCATGCGCACGGTCATGCTGATGGGGGCCATTGCGTTTCCAAACCTGGGCCGGAAGCGAGGCATATCGCAGGCTCGCCTTCTGGCTCCAGGGTGGTACCGCTTCTGCGCCAAAGCGTTCACGGTTGGCACGATGGTGATGACGCCTTTGCTTTTCCTGTCGTTGATCGGCTTCAACGTGGACGCGTGGATGACTCGCGAGGATCCCCCGTGGGCCGACACGTTCTGGTTGCTCGTGGCCTTGGGCTGCTTCGGTGGAGTGGGCTTGTATCAGTGGAACCTGCGACGACAGCGGGACAAAGGCCGTGTGACGCAGGGACGGCGCCGCTGAGCTTCGCGTATGGATTGGGCGGGTCCGTGCAATGCGGTGGAAGCGATTGGCTGCTCGCCCGCGACGACCTCGCCGCGCACCGTTGGCGGGCTGAGCGCCCACACACGGCGCAATGTCTGATCTGGCGTCAGGGGAACGCGCGCATTTGGTGCGACACTTGATGAGTTTTGCACTGAATCAGTGCGCTTCCTTGGAGTTGGCCCGTGAAATACAAGAGTCTCGACGAGTTCCTGGGGCAGGTGCGTGCCCGTGACCCGCAGCAGCCGGAGTTCCTGCAGGCCGTGCAGGAGGTGATGGTGAGCCTGTCGGACTTCATCGCCGCGCATCCGAAGTACGCCGAGAGCGGGCTGCTCGACCGGCTGGTGGAGCCCGAGCGCGTGATCCAGTTCCGGGTGTGCTGGGTCGATGACAACGGCGACACGCAGACCAACCGGGCCTTCCGCATCCAGCACAACAGTGCCATCGGCCCCTTCAAGGGTGGCATGCGCTTCCACCCGTCGGTGAACCTGTCGATCCTGAAGTTCCTGGCCTTCGAGCAGACCTTCAAGAACGCGCTGACCACCCTGCCCATGGGCGGCGGCAAGGGCGGGTCGGATTTCGACCCCAAGGGCAAGAGCCGCGGCGAGGTGATGCGCTTCTGCCAGGCGCTGATGCTGGAGCTGTATCGCCATCTGGGCGCCGACACCGACGTGCCGGCCGGTGACATCGGCGTGGGCGCGCGCGAGGTGGGCTACATGGCGGGCATGATGAAGAAGCTCACCAACAACGCCGCCTGCGTGTTCACCGGCAAGAGCCTGTCCTTCGGCGGCAGCCTGATCCGCCCCGAGGCCACCGGCTATGGCCTGGTGTACTTTGTCGATCACATGCTGCGCAGCAAGCAGATGACGCTCGAGGGCCTGCGCGTGTCGGTGTCGGGCTCGGGGAACGTGGCGCAGTACGCCATCGAGAAGTGCCTGCAGCTGGGCGCGCGCGTGGTGACGGCCTCCGACTCCGGTGGCACGGTCATCGACGAGGAGGGCTTCACGCCCGAGAAGCTCGCGATGCTCATGCACATTAAGAACGACCGCTACGGCCGCGTGGAAGACTATGCCCGCGAGCGCGGCCTGCGCTACGAGGCCGGCCGCAAGCCCTGGGGCGTGAAGGTGGACGTGGCCCTGCCCTGCGCCACGCAGAACGAACTCGACGCCGATGACGCCCGCACCCTGGTGAAGCAGGGCGTGAAGTGCGTGGCCGAAGGGGCCAACATGCCCTGCACGCTGGAGGCGGTGGATGTGTTCCAGCACGCCAAGGCGCTGTACGCCCCGGGCAAGGCCAGCAACGCCGGCGGCGTGGCCACCTCGGGCCTGGAGATGACCCAGAACGCCCAGCGCCTGCCCTGGACGCGCGACGAGGTCGACGCCCGCCTGCGCAGCATCATGGCCGACATTCACACCAACTGCGTGCGCTATGGCGACAATGGCAGCGGCGGCACCGACTACGTGCGCGGCGCCAACGTGGCCGGCTTCGTGAAGGTGGCCGACGCGATGCTGGCACAAGGGGTGTGGTGAGACTTCGCCGGGCTCGTGATTGACGTCAGTATCCAATTGGATACCATGACGACATGAGCGCCTCCAAGAGCAAAGCCGCCCTGGTCCCTTTCGATGCGGCACGCTACCTGACCGACGATGCGGCCATCGCCGAGTACATGAACGCGGTGCTTGAAACCGGCGATACCGATCTGCTGCTGCTGGCTCTGGGCGACGTGGCCCGCGCGCGTGGCATGGCCCGGGTGGCCAAGGATGCGGGGCTGGGCCGCGAGAGCCTCTACAAGGCGCTGGCACCCGGTGCCAAGCCTCGTTTCGACACGGTTGTGAAGGTGGCGCGCGCATTGGGCGTGCGCTTTTCTGCGCAGGTCAACTGACGCGCGGGTGTACCGCGGGAGGTGATCCATGTTCCCCTGGTTCTGGTGGTGGGCCCCGCAGGTGCACTGGCCCTTCAGCGGTGATGTCGTTCAGGACATCGCCCCCGACACCCGCTGGTTCTTCGGCGCCATCCCGCCCCAGGCGGGCGTGGGCGAAGTCGAGCGCAAGGTCTTCGAGACGGCCTCCTACGGCCGCCAGCTGGGCCTGATCACCGAGGTGCTGCTGGCCCAGGCCGAAGACGCCCAGTGGAAGACGGCTGAGGCCGCCCGGAATCACACGCGCCTGAAAGAACTGGCCGCGCGCATCGAAGCCGTGAAGCAGGTGCACAAAGCGGATCTGGCCGAGGCTGCCGAAGCGGCGCTGCGCAAGTTGCGCGAGGAGCAGCCGAGGGCGTACAAGGCTCTGATGGCGAGGTTGCCGGCGGGGTGAGGTGCAGGGCTAGGGCCTGTTAACACATCCGCAGTCCATCAGCGACGAGAACGAAGGTGATGAAGCCGAGGAACATGATGTCGAGCTTTTCGA
>NZ_PSNX01000030.1 GCF_002930615.1 Caldimonas caldifontis
TGCAGGCGCAGCGCACACCGCCCGCCAGTTGGTTCTCACCCGGCCTGGAACTGGTCTTCACCAGCGCCTGCGAAACCGATGACGCGACACTGAAGTCGGTGGCGCCGAAGGAGACGAGGTTGGAGGATTTCGGGAGTCGGATGAAGTGGATTCACGAGGCTGCATCTCAGTTTCATGCCCTCATGATGTCGCGCCCAGAAAGAATGGAGGCCGAGTTGCGCACCATGGCCGGATGGGTTTCGATGGCGGATCGGTGATGGTGCAGTTTCGCTTCTTCCTGACAGCCATTGGGCTTGCATGTGCCGTGCTCGCGGGGTGCTCGCGGGCACCTGACAACCCATCGCCGTCATCCTCTGCAACTTCCCAACTGGGAGCCCATGTGACTACAGATATCGACGTTCGCCTCGGTGAGCCCGGAGGCAGCTTTGCTCGCAGATACGCAGCGTCCCTCAGCTCTTGGGAGATCCTGCCTGGATCGGTTCGGGCACACCGCCTCTCATGGGAGCGTCCGGTGCTCGGGCGGGTGATCCTGGACCATGGAAAGCACAAGGTCGTGATCGATAAGGTTTCGATCTTGTCGACACAGGAAGAGCTGGACGGCCCGTTGGTTGGCGAAGGGCTGAAGGCCTTCAGTTTCAGTGCCTATGTCGGAGAGAGCTCGGAGATTTCCCATGACGCCGCTCGTCGGGAGATTCACGGGCTTCTGCAGCAGATTCTGAACGCCGGCTGGCAGCCGCTGGTGTCTAGAAGCCGTCCGCGCTTGCAGGGGCGGTACCGCCTTGAGCACACGCTGGCGACCAGCAACATCAACGGCCTCGACCCGGCCTACTTGCCCACGCTGGAGGAGTGG
>NZ_PSNX01000031.1 GCF_002930615.1 Caldimonas caldifontis
CACCTGCTGAACGTGTACCGCCGCCTGCGCGGGCGACGCGACGACGAGATCCCCAGCGAGCCGGGGGATTGCTTTGCGCATGGGTTCTGGATGGGGGCGCAGTCCGAGGAGGCGGAGTTCACTGTGAACTACCACCTCAAGGATGCGCCGGATGTATTTATCAACCTCACGAGCGTCAGCGGTGATGGCAACGTGCCGCGTCCGGACACGGGGCTGATGCAGCGGCGCGCGCAGATTGAGCGGGACTCGCGCCGCTCGGGAATTGAGATTCTGAGGTTTTCAGCGCGCCAGATTGGGGTCGATGGCTACGAGGAGTACGTGGCTCGAGAGCCAGACCAAGTCACCTCGGCGCGAGTGGCGGGCCACACCGCCATCGTGCAAACCGATCAGGCGGCGCAGGGGATCGAACGTCCGTTTTTGACCGTTCAGTTCTTCAACGGCCACTACATCCCCTCGCCGCCGCGCAGCCTGGAAGAAAAGGCCATGATCCCGGACCTGACCCGTGCCACGTTGAGCGAAGGGCAGGTGCTGGCGCTGTGGGATGCGATCACGGCCACGCTGCGGCCGCGGCCCGGGGCGTTGTAGGACGAAAGCAGCGGCGTGCTGCTGAGCACCTACGCCCAGGCCCCCCAGGAGCCGGCCGGCGACCCCACCCCCGGCCTGGCGCTGCTGCAGCAGGCCCGGGCGCTGGCCCAGAGCTTCGATCGCGCCGCCCAGACGCACCAGAGCGTGCCCCTGGCCAGCCAGCGCGGCAGCCTCCAGGCCAACGCCAGCCTGCTGAACCC
>NZ_PSNX01000032.1 GCF_002930615.1 Caldimonas caldifontis
CGATGCGGCTCGACCCGGAGGTGAGTTCGATGCGCGTTTGGGCCTGGACGTGGATCTCGTCGTGCGTGCTGGTGATCGTGGCGTCTTGCTCGGCGTGGAGGGACAAGGTGTCGGTGTGCGTGCGCAAGGACAGTGGCCCGGCGGCAGGCTCAATCGCCTTGGTCGTTCTGGTTCGCATCCCACTGCCAGATGACCTGCCCCCAGTCGGACGGGAAGTCCGGCATCACCTCGCCGGCCTGGAAGTGCCGGCGACTGTCGGCCTTGGCCGGGGTGAACCACCAGCCGGTGCGCGGGCAGGGTTGGCTGGCTTCGCAGCGCAGCCGCAGAGCTGACGTGCCTGCTTCAGGCAGCCAGTTGCTGGCGCCCTCGTCGGCCACACGCTCGACCAACGTCCACACGGTGGGCTCGGGTCGGCTTTGAGGACGCGATCTCTTGGGGTCGCTCAGCAACTCCTCAGCGTTGGTGCACATATAGGTGTTGATGGCCTGCTGGCCCTCGATAAGCAAGGCCGCCGCCGCCGGGCCCACGTCGGGCAGGTAGATGCCCGTGCGCGGCACCTTGTCGCCGCTGCGCACCTGCACGGCCGGCTCGATGCGGTACAC
>NZ_PSNX01000033.1 GCF_002930615.1 Caldimonas caldifontis
GACGAGGTGCCGGTGTAGCCGGGCGACACCGCAATGGCGCCGTAGGTGCCGGTGGCCGTGGGGTAGTAGAGCCGCCCGCCGCCGAAGCCGCTGACCAACCGGGACACCGAGGTGCTGCGGATGGCGAAGGGGCCGTCACGCTCCAGGGCGGCCGCCGTGGGGTCGGGCCCTTTCTGGAACTGGGCATGCGCAGTGCCGGCCGTGCACAGCAGGGCGGCAGCGGCACAGGCCGCGAGGGAAAGCGATCGAAGCTGGTTCATGGGTGTCTCCTCTGGAGATGGATCAAGGAAAGCCGAATGCCAGCGGGTGCTTTGTTGGCGTGGGAGTACAGCCCAGACATGTCGACAGGAATGCGGCGCGCCGCAAACAGCACGGCGCGCCGCAAGCTCGGGGCTCAGTACGGGCAGTTGTTGTACGAGCGCGAAACCTCGAAGCTGCTGACCACGCGGTTGTACTCGGTGCCGCAGATGAAGGGGCTGTAGCGCGTGTCGTTGTCCACGAAGCGCTTCATCCACGAGATGCCGAG